>NZ_LJYX01000033.1 GCF_001440345.1 Colwellia sp. TT2012
AATAGAGGAGCCTGCAATCAATCGAACTACCGTATAAAAAGGCTTTAGTTGCTGCTAAAGCTTGGGCCTCACTTTACCTAAACTGGTTTAAAAAGAATAATAAAGATGGATGTATTATCCATACAAGCAATTCAACGTGACACGCAACAGTTGGCCGCGCTCACTACGTTCACAATTATGGCCAACTATTACTTAGCCCGTTAATGTGGGCGTTAGTTGTACCGCTAATCAAGTAAGTTTTATTGCAAAAGCGGTGTTTTATAAATTGATTTGGTCTGTGTTTTAGCTGGTTTTTCGCCATAATATTTTGCTCTTTAACCAGCGAAATTCAACCTCATTTGTCAATATTAAGGTTTAATGCGTTCGCTTCAAAACGGCTAATTGCGTGGCTCAAAATTCAACTTTATTTTGTAGCGGTACGGGTATCTTTATTATTAATTTATGCAGTATGCTATGGTAACTTGTTGTTAGCGTAGAGCTTTTAATCCCAACAACTAACAAGACATTCAAACGGACAAAAAACAGTTGGTTGTTTTCACTCCGTTCAACATTATAACCAACAATTTTTTGCCGCTTAATGTGGCGTTATGTTTATTAATCACTAGTGAGATCGTTAATTGAAAAAAATATTATTTATATGTCTTATTTTTGGTGTTTATACAAACTGGACGACATTGACTGGTGGTTACTCAGACACAAATGAAGTGGTTTTATACTCCACAGATTGGTGTGGTTATTGTAAAAAGGCACGTAAATTTTTTAATTCAAACAACATTAAATTTCAAGAATTTGATATTGAAAAGTCTGAAGATGGACGCAAGCGTTATGATGCGATAAATGGCAGTAGTATTCCATTAATACTTATTAATGGAAATAGAATAAATGGTTATAATAAATCTAAAATTTTAAGGTTTCTTAAGTAGCATAAACATAACAAGCACTTCAAACGGAACAAAAACAGTTGGTTAGGTTCCGCTTATGTAAGCGTTAGTACTACTAAGGATCGGTTATGAGTATACCTGAAATATTAGGGCTGTTGTTTGGTGTAGTTGGTACAGGTATCGCTGTTTATCAAACTGCTGTAATCAACGAAGGTAAAAAGAGAAAACATGAGTTGCAATACCTTTTAGCAGGTATAAATGCGGCTGCAAATCAAAAGCAAATTGCATGGCAAAATCAAATATCTTTATTACAACCACCATCGACACCAGAAGATTATAGAATTGCTCAATCCCTTGTAAGGGCAAGAGATGACGTAATGGAAATTGCAGCATTAAGCTCTGCTTTAGAAGGTACGATTGACACTAATAACTCGGCAATTCTCTCAATGATGGATAAATATAAATCTATTACAGATAAAAATAAAGAAATGTTGGCAAATCAAAGTTCAACAATACCGCCACTAACAGACCAATAGTAAACGTAGTACTAACAAGGCATTTAAACGGACAAATAACAGCTGGTTGTTGTTCGTGCCTCACAAAATTTTAACCAACTATTATTTGCCGCTTAATGCGGCGTTATGTGTAAATTTAATCTCTGTAGGATTCCAATGAAGTATAAAAATACAATTGTCTTCTTGATGTGTTTATTTAGTTTTTCTTGCTCAACCATAACAACTCATAATGTAGCAGTCGGCCACCCGTATAGTGGAACCGAAGATGCGGTGAAAAACTTCCCATGTCGAACCGTTAAATCAATGAATTATGCAATGTTAACATTTCCATTTGTTGTACTGGATGTACCATTTTCTTTTGTATTAGACACGGTGTTATTACCCGTTGATTTACTTGTCACACCTAAAATAGAGCGGGAATTTACGACGGTTAAGGACAAGAAATGCCGTTAAATATATCATTTACACATAACAAGAAATTAAACAAGGACAAAAAACAGTTGGCTTTTGCTCCATCGTCGCCATTTTAGCCAACAATTTTTTGCCTGTTAATTGGGCGTTAGTTGTACCGCTAAACAAGTGAAGTTTTATTGCAAAAGCGGTGTTTTATAAATAGGTTTGGTCTGTGTTTTAGGTGAGTTTTCGCCATTAACTTTTGCTCTTTAACCAGCGAAATTCAACCTCATTTGTCAATTGAAGGTTTAATGCGTTCGCTTCTAAACGGGTACTTGCGTGGCTCAAAAGTCAGGCTTTATTTTGTAGCGGTACGGGTATTCTTTATTATTAATTTACGCAGTATGCTATGGTAACTTGTTGTTAGCGTAGAGCTTTTAATCCCAACAACTAACAAGACATTCAAACGGACAAAAAACAGTTGGTTGTTTTCACTCCGTTCAACATTATAACCAACAATTTTTTGCCGCTTAATGCGGCGTTAGGCTTTTCTTTAGTTAGGAGTATATATGGACGTTGAAATAATTAATTTTCCTAAAACAAAAATTGCGGTGGTTGAACATCACGGTTCACCTGCTCTTGAAATCGAATCTATTAAGAAGCTTATTGAATGGCGTAAAGAAAGCAAATTACCACCTTCGGATATTAATCGTAGTTATGGAATTCATTACAATGATCCTAATACGATTTCACCATCAGATTATCGAGTGGATTTATGTGTTTCTGTTGTTCACGACGTTGCTGAAAATAGCTATGGAGTTGTTGCTAAAACGATTCCAGCTCTTCGTTGTGCAAAAGTTCGTCATATCGGCTCACGTGAAAATATGACTACAGCGAGAGACTTATATAAAGAGTGGTTACCTAAAAGTGGTGAAGCACTTACTAATTTTCCTATTTTTTTTCACTATGTTAATGTCGGTCCTCAAATTAAAGAATCGGATATGATCACAGATGTGTATCTTCCAATACTGTAATCTAGTTCAGCGTACAAAAGCCTAACAAGGCATTTAAACGGAACTAAAACAGTTGGTTAGGTTTCGCTTCGCTACACATTTTAACCAACAATTTTAGTCCGCTTAATGCGGCGTTATGTTTTCAGGGATAGTATCGACTAAATGAATAATCATATTTTAAATAATCTTCGTTCATTGTCTAAAAAAAGAGGCGACACATCTTCTTTTGCAAACTATGACGAGTTTTTGCCATGGTCAGATGATGTTTCTCCTTTATTGGAGTTTGACGACGCATTATGTAAAAAATTCGAATTTTGGTCAGATCATGTTAAATCAGCATATAACATGGGAAGGGAAACACATCACGAAGCTCTGGGTGAGTGTATCGGTGTTGTTAATCAAGCAATTAAAAAACTCGAAATCCCAACTGCTGATATAGAATTGGACAAACCTCAATCCAAAGAAATTGAATACCCAAATAAAGTAACACTTAAGTGGCTATATCATCATGTTCCTTGGACATTTTGGGCATGGATTATTGGTTTACTTTTATCTGCATTTTCATTGGGTGTAGCAGTCTCAGAAACTGAGTTTTATAAAACTTTAAAATCAGATTCTTCTAAACAAACTTCAGTGTCTAAGAAAACATAACAAGAAATTAAACAAGGACAAAAAACAGTTGGCTTTTTGTTCACTACGTTCACTTATTTTAGCCAACCATTTTTTGCCTGTTAATTGGGCGTTATATGCCTAAAAAGGCTCAAGGATGAATATGAAATTTCAATTGAAAACATTATTGGTTTTAATTACTTTAATGCAAGGGTGTTCCTCTACAAAAAATATTGAAGGTATTGATACTAATAACAATGAAATTATTAAGGTTACCGTATATTATAATTCGTTAAGAAAAGATGATGCTGTAATTCTACAGAATGCACTTATCAAAAAGGGTTACCTAGTAAGTGTTGAAAAAAACAAACCATCATCAAATAAATATTCGAGTTACATGTATGTAGCTAAAAAAGATCATAAATCTGCTGTAATGTTAAATGGTATTGTACAAAAGATTCTAAAACATAGTTTAAATACACATTTTTTTAAAGAAAAAGAAACTTCGGGCATAGCAAAGGTAATTTTAACTAACACCGAGTCTGATAACACACAAAATAAAACCTCTCAAGAGCCTTATACACCTCAATTATGGTCGCACCATAAACAGTTGAAAATATCACCTGAGTTGTGTGCTATTAAAGGAGTCGATATATTAAACTCGCTTGGTTTTAGCTCTGTCGTAAAAAATGGAGATTATGTTTATGGAAACTTCAATCAGAATCGCGCGACCATAAAGTGTGTTTCATTTGATAATACCACTTTTGTTTATACCGCTGTAGCGGGTAAAAACGTTAAGCAAGTTGAGCAATTGCGTAACAAAATTTCATGGAAGTTGTAACGGCATATAACAAGTTGCTTAAACGGAAAAATAACAGTTGGCCATCGCTTCGCGATTATAGCCAACCATTATTTTCCGCTTAGCAAGGCGTTAGTTGGCACCACTAAATCAGCCCAATATTTATGTATCAGAGCGGTATTTTCTAAATTTTCTTGGTGAGTTACGCCTCCGTTTTCGCTTATTCTGTTCAGTTATATTCGCCAATAGACTTTACGCTTTTTAAGACACTTTTGCGGTAAAGCCATTAGCTAGTTCAGGCAGTATTGCTTGGCTCAAAATTCTTGGGTTTTTGTGTAGTAGTGCAATATTTTTGCACCTTCCGTTTAAATAATAAATATGGTAACTTGTTGTAAGTTTAGTGCTTTTAACAACCAGCAACTAACAAGAACATCAAACGGAAAAATTACAGTTGGCTGTTTTTCGTTCCTCAAAATTTTAGCCAACTTTAATTTTCCGCTTATGTAAGCGTTAGGCATTTTGAGGGTGTATGGAGATTTCTGATAATTATATTGAAATTGCTAAGTCTCATGAGGACAATAGCAAAAAATACATGGAATTGATTCCTGATATAAACGATCTCAGTTTAGTAACCTTAAAGGGGCATCTGATAATAGAAGAAATTCTATACTTTATCGTATTAAAACATTGCTCTTTTCCAAAATATTTAGATGAAGCACGATTGTCTTTTGCTCAATTAACAGCATTAACCAAAGCTCTAATAAATATTCCTCTCCATGAATGTGCGTTTCCTGCGATAGGTAAACTAAATAAACTTAGAAATAATTTAGCACACAATATAAGCTCCGATAAGGCGGCTAACTTAGCAAAAGAACTTGTTTTATTATGCAAAATAGATAGCTTAGAAGATAAATCTTTACCTGAACAAGTTAGGGGAGCTATTTGTTTTATAATAGGTCAATTATCTGTGATCGGATCGATTTCTGAAATGGTAGAAAATGCCTAACAAGCTGTTAAACAAGGACAAAATACAGTTGGCTTTTTGTCACTTCGTTCCTAATTTTAGCCAACTGCATTTTGCCTGTTAACAGGGCGTTAGAGGTGTAAATAATATGTGGCATAAAATTCCTAATTGGGAATCTTTTAAATCACTTGGTCGCAGTAAGGTTATTAAATCAAGTTATTGGTGGCTATTTATAGTACCAATGCTAGCCAAGTTATTTGAAGCTACGGGAGATGAGATAGTTGTAACTATTTTTAATGCAACCTTTCGAATGACATTAAACCTACCATTTAGTTGGTCTCTTTTTTATTTTAGCGCCGTCTGTTTTTCTTTTGCTAGCATAACTTACTTATTTAAATGCCCTAAAAGTATTGATAAATACGATAGTTTTGAGGCGTGGGAAAAATTAGGAAGAGATCCTACAGCTCTAATTAGGTCATTTCTTGCTTCGTATAGAGATGATAAAGGTATGGAGCCTCATATTATAACGGACAAGACTAAAAACTATTTCTTAAAACATTACCTAGAATATAAAGGGGATGTAGATAAAGTAACTAAAGAACCTCGAACTCCACTAGCGCTCATAAAGGCAGGTATACCTGAAGGAAATATTAAAGGGGTTTACTATTATGTTTTTGATACTGTTAAATTTGTTAGCGTAAAAGCCAGATTAATAATGTTAATTTCATATACATTAGGTTTTTTATGTTTTGGCGCCGTTTTAATACAAAATTTCATCTATGTGTGTAAACACCTCTAACAAGCTAATTAATAAGGACAAAAAACAGTTGGCTGTTTTCGTTCCTCAACATTTTAGCCAACAATTTTTTGCCCATTATTAGGGCGTTATATCTCTAATGGAAGGATCCAGTATGAATCAAAGTAAAGCTATCCCTATCTCAATCTTATCAGGATTAATTCTTGGCTTAATTGGCGTACACCTAATGGGGTATGTCGCCGCAATCGCAATACCCAAAGAATACTTTATGTGGTTTAAGGAAAACCTTTTTGTTGAACTTGGAATGGTTATACTCGGAATAGTTGAGCAATTTTTTTGTTTTGGTCTGCTGGCTCTAATTACCGGATATGTATTGGGTAAAGTGACCCTTTCTAATTGGTTAGTTAATAGTATTATCTGCTATTTGTCAGTCTTATTTTATTTTTCGGTAGGTTCGGCCTTCGTATACGGTGGTTCTATATCAAATCCGTTTGCGGGAGTTTCAATTTTATATTTCTTACCATCGCTTGTATTACCTGCTTGTTTAATCGCTGCAACTTATATAGCGTCTACGAGATATAACAAGAAAATCAACAAGGACACGTAACAGTTGGCTACGTTTCGCTTCGCTACACAATTTTAGCCAACAATTACTTAGCCTGTTATTTGGGCGTTAGTTGGCTAATAAAAAAGATCGTCTAAGTGCTAAATAATTCAGTTTCACCAATTCATTGTTTGGTGCTGTACCGCGAATAAGTTAATCACTTTTATCACATTTCTGAAAGGTGTATTAGCGTAACTATTCGCTCTAAATAGTGAGTGCAATGGCTCAAATTCACGGCTTGGTATTTTCATTACGGTGCGTTTAAGTTATTGTTGTACTTGGTGAAAGTATGCTGCAACTAACAAGCAAATCAACTGGGACACGTAACACTTGCTCGGTTCCACTTCGTTTCACATTTTAGCAAGTATTACTTAGCCCGTTATTTGGGCGTTAGATGTTTTTAAAAACTTAGCTTTAGGGCAAAACCTTTGCGTTTCGCCAAATCAGGTTTTTATGTTTAATCACGAATAGGTTTTGCGCTGTCATTCGGTTTAATTATCGTTTACGGCACAACCATTCGTTCTAAGTCGGTTATTTATGTGGCTCAAAATAGAGGCTAATGTTTATTTAACAGTGCCTTTAAGTTATTGTATCGCTTGGTTTTACCAGTATTGCATCTAACAAGCAATTCAACAGGACACGCAACAGTTGGCCGCGTTCACTCCGTTCACAAGTATGGCCAACTATTACTTAGCCC
>NZ_LJYX01000183.1 GCF_001440345.1 Colwellia sp. TT2012
TCGGACATCTCAGGCTATAACGGTTGTTATCACCTTACCTGAGCTTTTCGCAGATTAACACGTCCTTCATCGCCTCTAACTGCCAAGGCATCCACCACATACGCTTAGTCACTTAACCATACAACCCTAAGTAGTCTCGAAAGATACTAGAATGTCCGGAGACTAATCCGAACTAATTGTAAAGTCTGACATTTTCACGTACTCAATATACTTACCTCGAAAGGTTCATATAAGATGAGTTACTTGATAAGACAATCAATGTCGAGTAGACATTAATCGAATGTTGATACAAACCCTTGGGAGAGTTTGTATCGCTTTTGTTGGTATTTATACTGATATGAACAACAGCGCGACACCGTGTTCAATATATAAATACCGATATTTATATCAGCTTTCCAGATTGTTAAAGAACTTCAAATCAACTCGCATTCGGTTAATTCGTGGTTTAAAAAACCAAACTTAAATCATCAACAAATGATGTGTTAAGTTTGGTCTCTTTCTTTAGTGAAGAAAATAAATGGTGGAGCTAAGCAGGATCGAACTGCTGACCCCCTGCGTGCAAGGCAGGTGCTCTCCCAGCTGAGCTATAGCCCCATTAGGGTTTCTTCAATTTTGTTATCATGTAATTTGTGTGAACACTCGTGAAATACAATCCGAAAACTGATTTCCATTAAGCAATTTTACTTCAAGATAAGGAGGTGATCCAACCCCAGGTTCCCCTAGGGTTACCTTGTTA
>NZ_LJYX01000184.1 GCF_001440345.1 Colwellia sp. TT2012
ATTTACATCATTTTGTAGAAAGCTTACTATTGTGAATTAAAGGTTAATATTGTAGTTAACTGTTAATTAACATGGCTTAGGATATCATTTTCATGGAAATCAATATAGAAAAAATCGAACATTACGTGCAAATGCTCGGAGATATGGGCTTACAGTTTGGTGTCCAGTTTTTATTAGCGATTGTTGTTTACCTAGTAGGTAACTTCATTATCAAAAGGTTGCTTAATCTCGTTGAATTAGGTTTATCGAAGAACGAAGTTGAAATCACCTTACATCGCTTTTTATTAAGTATTTTAAATACCTTATTAAAAGCCATTCAAATTATCATTTTTGCTTCCATGATTGGTATTCAAACCGCTTCGCTTATTGCCGTGTTAGGTGCCGCAGGTTTAGCTATCGGTTTAGCGCTACAAGGTAGCTTGGCTAACTTTGCTGGTGGCGTGTTAATTTTATTATTTCGTCCATTTAAAAACGGTGATACCATTAAAGCGCAAGGTTATGTTGGTACGGTAGAAGAAATTCAAATTTTCAATACTATATTAAAAACCTTTGATAATCAGCGTATTATCATACCTAATGGTTTGCTATCTAATGGCTGTGTCACGAATGTTAATATTAATGGTACGCGCCGTGTTGATATGGTTTTTGGCATTGGTTATAACGATGATATTGGCAAAGCGAAAGCGTTATTACGTTCCTTGTTAGAAGCAGATGAACGTGTGTTAAAAGATCCCG
>NZ_LJYX01000185.1 GCF_001440345.1 Colwellia sp. TT2012
AGCAGTTCAAGCAGATGGAAGCCATCATCAACTCCATGACCCCGGCCGAGCGCCGCGACCCTGAGCTGATCAGCGGTTCGCGCAAGCGTCGGATCGCCATGGGTTCCGGCACCCAGGTGCAGGACATCGGTCGCTTGATCAAGCAGCACAAGCAGATGCAGAAGATGCTGAAGAAATTCTCGGCCAAAGGCGGCATGGCCAAAATGATGCGCGGCATGGGTGGCATGATGCCCGGCCGTGGCATGCCTAAAATGTAAAGAATTCGCGCAAGGGCTTGCTCTTGCGCAGACCCACAGGGATGTGGGATCTCCAGCAAACCCGCCGCTGGAGGGAGCTGACTCGCCGGTCTCACCGACGGCTCTATAGCAGATCTGAATGGCGCGCGGTCAGGGGCCGGAAAAAGACATTGGCAAAAGTCCGGATATTCCTTAGAAGATGCGGCCTTTCGGGCCCCAATGCCCGCTGTGCATTTAGATTTGCAGCACCGACTACAGGAACGATGTTCACATGCTAACAATCCGTCTTGCCCGTGGCGGCTCCAAAAAGCGCCCGTTTTACCACTTGACCGTAACCGACAGCCGCAACCCGCGTGACGGTTCGCACAAGGAACAGGTTGGTTTCTTCAACCCTGTTGCTCGTGGTCAAGAAGTTCGTCTGTCCGTGAACCAAGAGCGCGTAGCCTACTGGCTGAGCGTTGGTGCACAGCCTTCCGAGCGTGTTGCCAAGTTGTTG
>NZ_LJYX01000186.1 GCF_001440345.1 Colwellia sp. TT2012
GAGCCGATTCGCCTGACCCAGTACAGCCACGGTGCCGGTTGCGGCTGCAAGATGTCGCCACAGGTGCTGGAAGTGATCCTCGCCGGCAGCGGCGCGCAGAACCTCGACCCCAAGCTCTGGGTAGGCAATGCCTCGCGGGACGATGCGGCGGTGTACTCCATCGATGAAGAGCGCGGCGTGGTCTCCACCACTGACTTTTTCATGCCTATCGTTGACGATCCCTTCGACTTTGGGCGAATTGCCGCCACCAACGCCATCAGTGATATCTACGCGATGGGTGGCGACCCGTTGATGGCCATTGCCATTCTCGGCTGGCCGGTCAATGTACTGGCCCCGGAAATTGCCCGGGAAGTGATTCGCGGTGGCCGCTCAGTGTGCGACGCGGCGGGTATTCCCCTGGCCGGCGGCCATTCCATCGACGCCCCGGAGCCAATCTTCGGCCTGGCCGTCACCGGTCTGGTGGACAAGCGCCATATGAAGCGCAACGACACGGCCACCGCCGGCTGCCGCTTGTACCTGACCAAACCCCTGGGCATCGGCATCCTCACCACGGCCGAGAAGAAGGGCAAACTGCGTGAAGCCGATATCGGCCTGGCGCGGGACTGGATGTGTACCCTCAACAAGCCTGGCAGCCGCTTTGGCAAGCTGGCTGGCGTGACCGCGATGACCGACGTCACCGGTTTCGGCCTGCTCGGCCATCTGGTGGAAATGGCCGACGGCAGCGGTTTGAC
>NZ_LJYX01000187.1 GCF_001440345.1 Colwellia sp. TT2012
AGCTTGACCTTCCAGGTCCAGCGCACGACTTCACTGAGCCACTTGTCCGCAGGACGATTCTGATTCTGGATGCCGAATTGTTGACCGATCATGCCTTCGCACGGGTGCATGGTGCCTGGCAGGTCGTCGCCGACTTTCAGCGCGGAGCTGAGAATGCCTTCGTTGCGCCCGCGGAAAATGGCCAGGGCGCGGTGGGATGGCATGCTTTTCAGCGGCTCATCGTGTTCGAAGTAATCGCGGAACTTGGCGCCGTCTTCCTCTTTGCCGGCGATGACGCGGGCGCTGAGGGTGGCTTCCTGTTTCAGGTAGTTACGCAGTTTTTCCAGCAGGTTGGCGTCTTCGGCGAAGCGCTCCATGAGGATGTACTTGGCGCCTTCGAGGGCAGCCTTGACGTCGGCGACGCCTTTTTCGGCATCGACAAAGCGCGCAGCTTCGGTTTCCGGGGCGAGGGACGGGTCGTTGAACAGGCCGTCGGCCAACTCGCCGAGGCCGGCTTCCAGGGCAATCTGGCCCTTGGTGCGGCGCTTCTGCTTGTACGGCAGGTACAAGTCTTCGAGGCGGGTCTTGGTGTCGGCGAGCTTGATATCGCGTTCAAGTTGCGGGGTCAGCTTGCCCTGCTCCTGGATGCTGGCGAGGATGCTGATACGCCGTTCGTCGAGTTCTCGCAGGTAGCGCAGGCGCTCTTCCAGATGCCGCAGCTGGATGTCATCGAGGCTGCCGGTCACTTCTTT
>NZ_LJYX01000188.1 GCF_001440345.1 Colwellia sp. TT2012
CTCCCTGTGTTATTTTTCCGTTATAAATATTCACTTGCGTCTCAAGCCCTCACATTATATTTTTTTTGAATTGGCTGAGCGCTGAGCGTAGTGGTCGCGTGAATTTAATCTGTCGCAGATGTCGTTCTACATCCAGATCCAGAAATACCCATTGAATTGCAGGTTAGCTAATTCACCTAACCGCAACTACAACTATCATTGCAAACGACAGATTTAATAGAACTTAGTACACGACGATTTCAAAAGTTTCAGAAGTTAACGTTTGCAATCGACAATATAACTGGCCGGTGAAGCTAGTCAACTTATGTTACAAATTGGTTTCAAGTAAAAATTATTAGCAATTCGAAAAACATACCATAACCCTAAGAGCCTCGTAGTTAAATGTTATATTTATTAGCCCTGATGGGCCTTACGTTAATTTTGTATTTTTTTCGCCCCGCGGTACTCTTAATACCCGTCTGGACAACCTTGACTCCTAAGGCACTCTTGCTTTTGGATACCCCCTCAGTGCCGGCAGTTAGCCTATACAAATTTTATTGCCTGGCCCTGATGGGCTCATATTTCATACGCGTCATGTGCCACGAAAAAACAAAATCATATAAAAAGCCTTTCAGTAGGGCTTTCATAGCTTTAGTGATCCCCTCCATAATCTCAGTGATTACAAACATAACATCTAACAACGCTGGAATTCTAACACTGACGGCCTTTTTTATTGAGGTCGTAATGCCC
>NZ_LJYX01000189.1 GCF_001440345.1 Colwellia sp. TT2012
GGCCCGAGGTCAGCAGGCCCGAACCGGCCTTGACGAACAGGCTGTCGGAGTGGCCGTGGTAGCAGCCTTCGAACTTGATGATGCTGTCGCGGCCGGTGAATCCACGGGCCAGGCGGATCGCGCTCATGGTCGCCTCGGTGCCGGAGCTGACCATGCGCACCATCTCCATCGACGGCACGATCGAGCACACCAGGTCCGCCATTTCGGTTTCCATGGCGGTTGGCGCGCCGTAGGACAGGCCATGCTCCAGTTGCTTGCGCACCGCGTCCAGCACGTCGGGGTGGCTGTGGCCGAGGATCATCGGGCCCCAGGAACCCACGTAGTCCACATAGCGCTTGTCATCTTCGTCGGTGACGTAGGCGCCTTCGGCATGCTTGAAGAATAGCGGGGTGCCGCCAACGCTCTTGAACGCACGCACGGGGGAGTTCACACCGCCGGGGATGTGTTTCTGGGCATTGGCAAACAGGGTTTCGGAACGAGACATGGGCAGGCTCTCTGAATTCAGGATTTAAGGAGTTCGTTGAAGGCGCGGGCGCGGCGCGTCACTTCCTGGGGGCTGTCGGCACCGAACAGGCCGTGGACCACGGCCAGCAGGTCGGCGCCGTGCTCGACCAGGGGCGCGGCATTTTCCAGGGAGATGCCGCCGATCACGCAGATCGGCACCTGCAAGCGGGCGCGGGCCTGGGCGAGCATTTCGAGGGTGGCTGCCGGGGCGCCGGGTTTGG
>NZ_LJYX01000190.1 GCF_001440345.1 Colwellia sp. TT2012
CTCACCGTCACCGCCCGCGAGGCCGCTGAGCTGGAAATCCTCCGGCAACCGGCCAGCGCCATGGGCAAGGGCTTGATCTGGCCGCTCGCCGAAGGGCATTACACCCCCGCCGGCATTCGCCTGTGGCCAGACTTCCTGCTTGCATATGGCGACGTGAACTGCACTCAGGACCTCTGCCTGTCGTTATGGGGCGTCGCCCAGGGCACGTTTACCCTCAACTGGCTGCTTACCAACCCGTACAACAATCGCCTGCAGTGGCAGGCCGAGGGTCAGCGCCTGGGGTTGTCGGTGCGCCATGAGTTCACCGCACTGGACCCAGCCGCGCCCATGACCCTGCGCCTGAACCTGGGCGAGGCCGACTTGCTGGCCGGTGCCAAGCGGTATCGCCAGTGGCTGGTGGAGCAGGAACTGTACGAGCCGCTGGCAGAAAAACTGCAACGCCTGCCTGCCGGCGAAAAACTGTTGGGCGCGAGCCATGTGTACCTGTGGGGTAATGACTTGCTTGGCCTTGGCGATGTACGCGACTGGGTGCAGTTACGCGCATTGCTGCGCGCACCGGATGGGTTGGGCGCGCAACTCAATGGCCTGCTGGATGCCGAAGCGGCGCAGGTGGTGCAAGCCAGCCAGCCGTTTCTGGATCGCTACCAGCAAGCCGTGCTGCTGCGAGGGCTCAACGCGGCGCTTAACAAAAAGGCGCGCCAGGGCTGGCAAGCCAGGACCGAGC
>NZ_LJYX01000026.1 GCF_001440345.1 Colwellia sp. TT2012
ACAGTGCCTTTAAGTTATTGTATCGCTTGGTTTTACCAGTATTGCATCTAACAAGCAATTCAACAGGACACGCAACAGTTGGCCGCGTTCACTCCGTTCACAAGTATGGCCAACTATTACTTAGCCCGTTAATTGGGCGTTATAACTCTCTCGGATGTCTGTATATATGAATCTTGTAGTAACAACTTCACCTAGTCAGGAAGATCTTAAAGCATTAAGTGTCGGTATTGGCTCTTATAATAAAGATTATCTACCTGATGACGTTGGCTTTGAAAAAGACACCAAATTTGCTGTCATTGCTAAAGACGAAAGTGGAAAAGTCCTAGGAGGTATTAGAGCAACTGCATTCTGGAACTACTGTACTATTGAGTTGCTTTGGTTATCTAAAGAAACTAGAGGTTTAGGACTCGGTAGCAATTTAATGGAAGCAGCTGAAAAGTTTGCTAAAGATAAAGGGTTTGGCTACATGCGTACTGAAACACTGAGCTTTCAAGCTAAGCCTTTTTATGAAAAGCTAGGTTATAAAGTATTTGGTGAGTTACCTGATTATCCAAAAGGTCATACAACTTATTGTTTAGTAAAAGAGTTATAACAAGGCATTCAAACGGACAAAAACAGTTGGTTGTTTTCACTCCGTTCAACATTATAACCAACAATTTTTTGCCGCTTAATGCGGCGTTAGTTGCTTTTAAAAACTAGCTCTAAGGGCAGAACAAATAAGTTTCGCCAGTTCAGATTTTGGTGGTAACCGCGAATAGGTTTATTAACTGTTTGGGGAACTCCCCAGACTAGGAATAGCAAAACCATTCGCTCTAAATAGTGAGTACAATGGCTCAAATTCACGGCTTGGTATTTCCATTACGGTGCGTTTAAGTTATTGTTGTACATATTGAAAGTGTGTTGCAACTAACAAGCAAATCAACATGGACACGTAACACTTGCTCGGTTCCACTTCGTTTCACATTGTAGCAAGTATTACTTAGCCCGTTATTTGGGCGTTAGTTGGCTATCAAAAACTATTTCCTAAGTGCTAAATAATTCAGTTTCGCCAATTCACTGTTTAGTGCTTTACCGCGAATAAGTTAGTCACTTTCGGTGTATTTCTGAAAAATGTATTAGCGTAACTATTCGCTCTAAATAGTGAGTGTAATGGCTCAAATTCACGGCTTGGTATTTTCATTACGGTGCGTTTAAGTTATTGTTGTACATATTGAAAGTGTGTTGCAACTAACAAGCAAATCAACAGGGACACGTAGAACTTGCTCGTTTCCGCTTCGCTGCACATTTTAGCAAGCACTACTTAGCCCGTTATTTGGGCGTTATATGCTATTAAAACGTAGCTTTAGATAAAGTGCTTTATAGTACAGCGTTTTTTGCTAAAACCGGTTTGGTGCAGCACTAATAAGCATTGCCTCTTTTACCTTTTTCAAAGGTGGCAACGCTATTAATTTTGTTCAAGCAGTTGTGAATAGCGTAAAAATTCACGGCTAAGTTATTAATTACAGTGCCTTTAAGTTCGTGCAAAGCTTGATTCAACCAGCGTTGCATCTAACAAGGCAATTAAACGGAAAATTTACAGTTGGCTGTTTTTCGTTCCTCAAACATTTTAGCCAACAGTAATTTTCCGCTTATTGCGGCGTTAGTAGCCTCAAACAATGGAAGTTTTGTGTATGTCGTCAGTAGAAATTAGAGAGTGGATTAAGTTTTTTGTTCTCATTATTGGTGGTTGCTTAGCTCTGAGAGTTTATATCGTAAGCCAAAGACAAAAACGACTAGATAACTCTCTAAAACTATTAGATATTTTCTTTGATAACCTTGAAGAGAGCGACTTGAGCGAGTGGAAAAGAATATTTATGAGTAGCTCTGAGTCTTCTGGTGCAAAGCAAGGCCACTTTAATTCGTCATTCAACCAACAAATTCCATTTGATTCTTTGTTTAGTGAAGGGCCTGATGATAAAGGGGCAAACGATAGAATCGTTCAACAATTAGATCTGATTGCTTATGATGCTTTAAAAGGAACCATAGATACTAGGTTTATATATTCTCGTCTAGGCCAACTTATGAATACAACCTATAGGTGGTTTGGCGACGGAGAAAAATCGATTGTTGCTGTTCATTATCCGCATTTTGATCTATTAATGAAAAAGTATAATAAAAGGTTCAAAGGTTGGCCTACAAAGGTTTACTCATATTGTGAGTAAACTCGGCAACTAACAAGCACTTAAAGAGGGACAAAATAAAGTTGGCTGTTTTGTTCACTCCGTTCACCTATTTTAGCCAACTCTATTTTGCCCCTTAAGTGGGCGTTGAGGCTGTAGAATTTCTCCAAAAAGGAACAATTCCATGTTCCTTTTACTATTTCTGGTTTGTTTGTGTATTAACCTTGTCCCGCGATCTTGTCTGTGATCTAATAGATATTATTCATCCATTGTAAAACCTTATGGCGAACTACAAGCCCGATTTATCTTGTCAAAGTAAGTTCATTCCCATTGATTTCTCTGCCCAAATTATTCCCGGTACGTTTGAATACGCACTGGCGCATATTATTGATAATCACCTCGATTTATCAGGTTTCGACCATTGGTTTGATAATGATAAAGGCGGCGCAGCCGCCTATTCACCGTCGGTGATGTTAAAAATTATATTGTTCGGTTACTCCCGTGGTTATATCACCAGTCGCCGTATTGCCAATGCCTGTGCAACCAATATTACCTTCATGAGTTTATCGGGCGATGTGCATCCGCATTACACTTCCATTGCCTCATTTGTTGCTCGAATGAAGGACCAAATAGAGCCGCTATTTACTCAAGTTCTAATGATATGTGACAAGGAAGGTTTGATAGGCCGCAACATGTTTGCTATTGATGGCTGTAAGATGAAGTCGAATGCCAGTAAGGAGTGGAGTGGCACGATAGCAGAGCTTACTCGTAAAGAAGCGACGTTACGACGAGCCAGCCAACGTATACTTGCCCGACATCAAGCACAAGATGGTTTGGATGAAAATGAAATCAATCACGACCTAAAACAAAAAGATAAGCTTGATAAGTGTGCTAAAAAAATAAAACACTTTCTTGCGAATAATAAAGACAAAATAGGCAGCAGAGGCAAACCGGTAAAAAGTAATATTACCGACCCAGACAGTGCCAAGATGACCACTTCCAAGGGCACCATTCAAGGCTACAATGGTATTGCGATTAATGATGATAAACATCAAATTATTCTCCAAGCCCAAACATGGGGCTCAGTGGGCGAGCAACAAACACTTAAACCTGCTATTGAACAACTCAAAAAGCAATTCGAAAAACTCGGTACACCCGACTCGCTTCATAAGGCAAAGTTCACCGCAGACAGTGGTTTTCACAGTGAGGTAAATCTCGAATACATGGCAACAACGGGGCTTGATACTTACATAGCCGATACCCAGTTTAGAAGTCGAAATCCATTATTCAAAGCAAGCGAAACCTACCACACCGAGCAAGAAAAACGTCGATTAAAGCGCAGTAAAGGCAGGCCGAGGTTATTTAGCTGTGAAGATTTTCATTTTGACTCAATAAACAATACCTGCATTTGCCCTGCGGGCAAAAGCCTGTGGCAACAAAGTAAAGCGATTGACGTTGGCGGTAAAAAATACAGTCGATTTACGGGATATTTAAAGGACTGTCGAGTGTGTCCCTTACAAAAGCAATGCATGAGAAAAACACCGCAATCAACAGGCAGGCAAGTACAGTTTCTCCAGCAATACCAACAGAACATTAGTTATAGTGACAAAATGAAAGTAAAAATAGACAGTCCCATGGGTCGACGACAATACAGTAAACGATTGGGTGCAATAGAGCCTGTTTTTGGTAATATCACCGTGAATAAAGGCATGAATAAATTCACCTTGCGCGGACAAGAGAAAGTGAATACGCAATGGCAAATGTACTGCTTAGTACATAATATTGAAAAGCTAAGAAATAGCCTGCATTAAGGCTAACCCCGCCCGTATATATCCTCGAAAACAGCCGAAAGCCAGTAAAAACTCCCGCCAGTATTTACCCCCATTGATGAAAAAATAAAAATCGCCAAAAACGTAAACGTTTTTGATTGTTAAAAGAAAATAATCAAGTTAGAGTATTTCGATTATAAATAAAGTTAAAAAACGAGTTATTCTACAGGCTCGTTAGGTGAATTTCAGGCTTTGGTGTAAATATTATGAATAAAATCGAAATTAGATATTGCTCTAAATGTCGTTGGTTATTACGTTCAACATGGATGGCACAAGAAATCTTATCAACTTTTGAGCAAGAAGTAGATGAGTTATCATTGCTACCAGGAACAGGTGGTATTTTTGAAATAATAGCTAATGGTAATGTTATTTGGTCACGTAAAGACATGGGGCGTTTTCCAGAAATTACTGAACTTAAACAACGAGTCAGAGATGCTATTGCACCCGATAAAGACTTAGGTTGTATAGACCGTAAAAAAGGCAAAGTGTAATATTCACCTAACAAGCGCTTCAAACGGAAAAAATACAGTTGGCTTTTTCCGCTACGCTACAAATTATAGCCAACTGCATTTTTCCGCTTAAGCGGGCGTTAGTTGGCACCACTAGTTCAAGTACATTTTTTATTGTAAAAGCGGTGTTTTCTAAATTAGTTTGGTGGGTTACGCCTCAGTTTTCGCCATTCACTTTTAGGTGATATCCAGCGAAATTCTAGCCTCATTTGTCAAGTCAGGTTTGTAGCGTTCGCTTCAATAATATTTCGTGAGTGGCTCAAAGTTCAAGCTTTTGTGTGTAGTGGTGCTGGGTGTTTATTGCTTCTTCCGAATAACCCACAAACATGGTAACGTATTGTAAAATTGGTGTTTTTAATAAGGTATCAACTAACAAGGCATTTAAACGGAAAATTTACAGTTGGCTGTTTTTCGTACCTCAAACATTTTAGCCAACAGTAATTTTCCGCTTAATGCGGCGTTAGTTGGTACCGCTAATCAAAGCAATATTTTATTGTAAAAGTGGTGTTTTATAAATTGGCTTGGCATGTGTATCAGTGAGTTTTCGCCATTCACTTTTAGGTGTTAACCAGCGAAACTCACCTCATTTGTCAATTATAGGTTTGGCGTGTTCGCTTCAATAAGTGATATTGAGTGGCTCAAATTTCAACCTTTTGTATGTAGCGGTACTGGGTGTATTTTGACTCTTCCGTATAACTCACAAATATGGTAACTTATTGCTTCTGTTGTGCTTTTAACAAAACAACAACTAACAAGGCAATCAAACGGACACGCAACAGTTGGCTCGTTTCCGCTTCGCTTCACATTTTAGCCAACTGTTACTTAGCCGCTTATTGTGGCGTTATATGCGGTTAAAACCAGAGTGTTAGAGCAAGACAATCTTTTTAGTTTTACGCTAAATCAGGTTCAGTTTAATCACTAATAAGCATTGCCTCTTTTAGCTTTTTCAAAGGTGACAACGCTATTAAGTTTATACAATCAGTTGTGAGTAGCGTAAAATTTCACAGCTTAATTATTTATTACAGTGCCTTTAAGTTAGTGCAAAGCTTGGTTCAACCAGCGTTGCATATAACAAGCAATTCAACAGGACACGCAACAGTTGGCCGCGTTCACTCCGTTCACAATTATGGCCAACTATTACTTAGCCCGTTAATTGGGCGTTATAAGTACAAGCAGGGGTTTGGAGTTTTAATATGGATATTTATACTATCTTTACATTTTTTTTGATTATTTCATTAATGGTAATGTCTCCAGGGCCGAATGGTGCTTTACTTTTGAAAACCGTACCTGTTTCGGGTAAGAAGCATGGGTATGCAAATGTTATAGGGGTAGTTGCTGCTTTTTATCTCCATGGTACTCTATCCGTTTTTGGTCTTTCAGCAATTATAGTTTCGTCAGCAAACTTATTTTTTATCATTAAGTTAATTGGCGCTATCTATTTGGGGTATTTAGGCATAAAGGCAATAATTTCAGCTTTCAATCAACCTAAGTCATTAACAATTGCTACTTTGCAAAAAACAGAACATTCGCAAAAAAAATTATCCTCTTGTTTTTGGGAGGGGTTATTAACAAATCTTCTAAATCCTAAAGTGTCTATTTTTTATCTAGCGGCATTCCCACAATTTATTAATTTTCAATCCAATGCTGTAGCATCATCTTATACACTAGTTACCATCCATGCTTTATTTGCTGCTTTATGGTTTTCAGCAATGGTGTTTCTAATCGGTAAATCTACATCTTTCCTGAAATCACCTAGGAAGCATATGTTATTGCAATCAGTCACAGGAACGGTTCTACTTTGGTTTAGTTACCGTATCGCTACAGTTAAATAATGTACTTATAACAAGAAATTAAACAAGGACAAAAAACAGTTGGCTTTTTGTTCACTACGTTCACTTATTTTAGCCAACTATTTTTTGCCTGTTAATTAGGCGTTATATGCGGTTAAAACCTGAGTATTAGAGCAAGACAATCTTTTTAGTTTTACGCTAAATCAGGTTCAGTTTAATCACTAATAAGCATTGCCTCTTTTACCTTTTTCAAAGGTGGCAACGCTATTAAGTTTATTCAATCAGTTGTGAGTAGCGTAAAAATTCACAGCTTAATTATGTATTACAGTGCCTTTAAGTT
>NZ_LJYX01000191.1 GCF_001440345.1 Colwellia sp. TT2012
CCTGATCCTTGACGTGGGCGGCTACTACAAGAACGTGATCACCCTGGCGCCGTCCCTGGAAATCAGCTACCCGGAAATCGACCTGGGCTTGAAGCTGCTGGAGCAACTGCTGACCCGAGCGATGAAGCGGTGAACCTGGCCGATATCGATCTCGGCGAAGGCAACGCCGGCTTCGTTCTCGGCAACGGTCCGGTCGGGGTCCTGTTGATCCACGGCCTGACCGGCACCCCGACCGAGTTGCGTCGGGTGGCCCAGGGCCTGGTCAAGGCGGGCAATTGCACGGTGTACGTGCCGACCCTGGCCGGGCACTGCGGGGGCAACGACGACCTGCAGGCCACCGGCTGGCGCGATTGGTACGAGGGCGTGCGCAAGACCTTTGTCGGGGTGCAGCAGCGCCATGCGCAGGTGTTCGTCGGTGGCTTGTCCATGGGTGCGTTGATGTCGATGTACCTGGCTTCGGAATTTCCGGGCCAGATCGCCGGGTTGCTGATGTACTCCACGACCCTCAAGTACGACGGCTGGAGCATCAACAAAATGGCGTTCATCACGCCGTTGCTGATCCGCATCCCGTTCGGCGTGCGCCTGTTCCGCTTTACCGAGAAGCCGCCCTACGGCATCAAGAACGAACGCCTGCGGGCCATCGTCGAGCGGCAGATGAAAGAAGGCGAGAGCAGCGAGGCCGGGCTGTTGACCATGGAAGGCGTCACCGTGCGCGAGTTGCACT
>NZ_LJYX01000192.1 GCF_001440345.1 Colwellia sp. TT2012
CTACGGACGTGATCCCAAACCCTACGAGCTTGCCGCGCCTGGTTGGGCATTTCATCGTCACGCTGGCGGTGATCACCAGCACCACAAACCACATGATTAAAGCGAAGGTAAACGGGTTGAGGTTATACAGCCGGGCAAATACGTCGAATAGCCACATTGGGTTGTTGCTTCCACCGAAAGACTCCTTGGGTTATCGGCGGGTTTACGTGGGGCTTTACCCGAGCAGGCATCAGTCCCAAAAAGGGAACGAACGGTCCTTTTCTGGGACTGACCAAGTTTTGGCGCGAAGGCGCAGAGCGACAAGTTCATGGGCGGCGCGAAAACTTGCGGGCATCATGCCGCACGATTATTCCTACAGATTTTTGAGGTTGTTGCTCGGATGTCGTCTCACTAGCCTTTTGTATCGGAACCCTCTGCGCACGACATAAAACGAATGCCTAAAGGCATACAAAATAAATAATATTGACTGCCTATAGGCATACATATAATGTAAAAATGTATGCCTATAGGCATTCAATAACTGCACATCTGACAGGCAAAATACGGGTACCGCCCCATGACATCTTCCTCACTCAACGAACTGCGCCTTGCCCAAGTAGAAAGGGCGCTGGAGCCGTTTGAAACACTAAGTGGCAAATCCACCCCGCCTGGAGGATGGCTGCGCTCGATCAGAGAATCATTGGGCCGATCACTGAGATCCCAGGCAGCCATGCTCGGCGTT
>NZ_LJYX01000193.1 GCF_001440345.1 Colwellia sp. TT2012
CACTCACGTCTACCGCTTTCTTCCAACCAATAGGCCTACCACGTTTTCCTTCAATTACAGACCTGCCGCTTAGCGCTTCCACTTTAAATTTAAACTGCTCATTTCCAAGCGCTAAACCCTTATTCGTCGCTTTTCTAATATCTTCAATCAATTCAGACTCAACGTAACCAGCAAAGAGCTTTCTATAATCTGCTAATCTATTATTCGCATCTTGATTAATTGCTAAATAGTTGGGATGAGCGGTTAGTAAGTCACTCTGTTTTCCCAAAGCATTACACTGATAACTAGACCAACTGTATTCACTTGGGTCTTGTACCATCCCAGCTCTCACCGGGTTAAGTTCAATATAACGATATAATTCCAACAAGTACTGCTCACTCTGCACTAAGCAAGAGCGATACCTGCCTTCCCATAATGTACCCGATCGTTTATAAGCCCTGTTGAAATACATAACGTACATTCGCCCCAAAGACTGCATCATTTGTGAAATCCCAGAATGATTAGCTGGACTACACAAAATATGCACATGATTGGTCATCAAGACCCAAGCATGAATAGCGACTTTATACTTTTTACTGTATTGCTTTAACCAAGTAACATAGACTTTCATGTCATTTTCACAGGCAAAAATAGCTTGGCGATTATTACCCCGCTGAATAACATGTTCCGCCACGCCCGCTAATGAAACTCTTGATTTTCTTGGCATAATTA
>NZ_LJYX01000004.1 GCF_001440345.1 Colwellia sp. TT2012
TTATCTGAAAATTTAGTAGAGATTGTTATTCATTTGAAAAGTTTGAGGCTATTTTGAGTGAATAAGTAGCATGTGTTATTGTTTTATTTTGGGTTACTTTATAAGCGAGTGTCCTAGATATTCTTGTTCCATGTCTAAAAAAACCAATTCTCGACTTTATCTAAAAATTTAATAGAGATTGTTATTCATTTGAAAGGTTTGAGGCTATTTTGAGTGAATAAGTAGTATGTGTTATTATTTTATTTTTGGTTGCTTTATAAGCGAGTGTCCTAGATATTTCCACCAGCACTGCTAAGTCGGCTTAATATAAGCCCTGAAAACTGGCTGACGCTAAGCTAAGGATTTAGAAGACTGTGTCATGGGGCTGTGGGGCGCAGTGAGGTATTGACAGAGTACTGTGAGCATAAGGGATTAAAGCGGCGAACCAATGTAAGTTGCTGCAATAAACTCTTTGCTTAATGGCTAAACACTCATCACCTCCCTTTATTGTACCGACTCATCAAGCCTGGTGTTTTTCCATGTCTAAAAAACTAATTCTGGTGTTTATCTGAAAATTTAGTAGAGATTGTTATTCATTTGAAAAGTTTGAGGCTATTTTGAGTGAATAAGTAGCATGTGTTATTGTTTTATTTTGGGTTACTTTATAAGCGAGTGTCCTAGATATTCTTGT
>NZ_LJYX01000194.1 GCF_001440345.1 Colwellia sp. TT2012
TAATTGTAAAGTCTGACATTTTCACGTACTCAATATACTTACCTCGAAAGGTTCATATAAGATGAGTTACTTGATAAGACAATCAATGTCGAGTAGACATTAATCGAATGTTGATACAAACCCTTGGAAGAGTTTGTATCGCTTTTGTTGGTATTTATACTGATATGAACAACAGCGCGACACCGTGTTCAACATATAAATACCGATATTTATATCAGCTTTCCAGATTGTTAAAGAACTTCAATTTAAGGCACATTCGCTTAAAAAGTGGTTTTAAAAAACCAAATTTAAAATAGCTTATAAAGCGTAATTTAAATTTGGCTTCTTTCTTTATACAAAGAAACAATACCATTCCGTTTTATATCAAGGCAGTTGGTAGCGACGTGTAGGCTTTTCTACACGAGCTGCGAACTAACGCAGATAGAATACGGAATTGGTAGGTCTGGGCAGACTTGAACTGCCGACCTCACCCTTATCAGGGGTGCGCTCTAACCAGCTGAGCTACAGACCTATCGTTTCTTCTTTATTTTGTTATCATGTAATTTGTGTGAACACTCG
>NZ_LJYX01000195.1 GCF_001440345.1 Colwellia sp. TT2012
CGAGTGTTCACACAAATTACATGATAACAAAATAAAGAAGAAACGATAGGTCTGTAGCTCAGCTGGTTAGAGCGCACCCCTGATAAGGGTGAGGTCGGCAGTTCAAGTCTGCCCAGACCTACCAATTTTGTTTTTATCGGCGTTACTTGCCAACTCGTGTAGGATTAACTACACGTCGTTACCAAGTGCCTTGATAAAATTCAAAATGGTAAATGATATTTCTTCTCTTAAAGAAAGAAACCAAACTTAACTTATCGTTTAAACGATACATTAAGTTTGGTTTTTACTCTCCTTAGGGAGAGAAATCACGAATTAACCGAATGCGAGTTGATTTGAAGTTCTTTAACAATCTGGAAAGCTGATATAAATATCGGTATTTATATATTGAACACGGTGTCGCGCTGTTGTTCATATCAGTATAAATACCAACAAA
>NZ_LJYX01000196.1 GCF_001440345.1 Colwellia sp. TT2012
TCGGACATCTCAGGCTATAACGGTTGTTATCACCTTACCTGAGCTTTTCGCAGATTAACACGTCCTTCATCGCCTCTAACTGCCAAGGCATCCACCACATACGCTTAGTCACTTAACCATACAACCCCAAGTATTCTTGTCTTTTACTGCTTATGCGTCGTTGCATTTCATTGCTCGTTCAGTCATGTAGTAAACTACACTCCTTTACTCGCGCTTCGTGCGCCTTGCCTAAACACCAAAATCCGTCGAATCAATCTTATTGCTAAAACCAATCCATACTGGACTGTTCGGAGACTAATCCGAACTAATTGTAAAGTCTGACATTTTCACGTACTCAATATACTTACCTCGAAAGGTTCATATAAGATGAGTTACTTGATAAGACAATCAATGTCGAGTAGACATTAATCGAATG
>NZ_LJYX01000197.1 GCF_001440345.1 Colwellia sp. TT2012
CTTGCCGAAGAACTTGATGCAATGACATATTCGTCGCTCGTCTCAACACTAAGAGATATATAGAAACGAAGTTCCTAAAAGAGTTTTGATGAAGAACTAATTGATGATACTCCGAAACCTCGGCCTCCACAGTTCCACCAAGACCGAAAATCATTATCTCGCCGTAGGTCGACTTGAGCGCATCGATCAGCATCTTTATGGTGGTAGTCTTTCCGGCGCCGTTAGGTCCGAGAAAGCTGTACACCACGCCCCCAGGACGCTCAGGTCGAGAAGGTAGACTACGTTCTGCTTGCCGAAGAACTTGATGCAATGACATATTCGTCGCTCGTCTCAACACTAAGAGATATATAGAAACGAAGTTCCTAAAAGAGTTTTGATGAAGAACTAATTGATGATACTCCGAAACCTCGGCCTC
>NZ_LJYX01000198.1 GCF_001440345.1 Colwellia sp. TT2012
CTTGTTAGTTATGCGGACTTGATGCGGCTTGACCGCCCTCTTTAGCAAAACCAACAAACCTTAAATTTTGTAACCGCTACACTATCAACAAATTACAGAGAAGTTAAGGCTTAAAGTTAATTACACAATATGGAAGTTTGAATAATAAATGACAAAGGGTAAACCTAGGCACTTCCTGTGATGAATCGTTTTTATTAACAAACTCACCAGAATTTATTAACTACTTCCCCTGTAAAAACTGATAGCAAACTAACGCTTAACATAAGCGGAAAAATGCAGTTGGC
Source organism: Colwellia sp. TT2012 (assembly GCF_001440345.1). GTDB lineage: Bacteria > Pseudomonadota > Gammaproteobacteria > Enterobacterales > Alteromonadaceae > Colwellia. Next base: position 285 of record NZ_LJYX01000198.1, read on the forward strand.
TATAATTTTTGAGGAACGAAAAAAGCCAACTGTATTTTTTCCGTTTAATGTTCTTGTTAGTTATGCGGACTTGATGCGGCTTGACCGCCCTCTTTAGCAAAACCAACAAACCTTAAATTTTGTAACC
>NZ_LJYX01000010.1 GCF_001440345.1 Colwellia sp. TT2012
AATGAAAAGTATGTTATGTTTGTACATGTTAGCCTCCAGTTTATATTGTTTAACACATATATTATGGCTCTGGTTTTACTAACCCACGAATCTGGAGGCTAGCACCTCGTGGGAGTCATTATGTCTAGGCAGCCAAACCTGTCAATTTTAGCTCATACCTAAATTACTTCAAAACAACAACGTAGGGATAACGATGAAAATAATATTATGTTTGATGGGATTGTGGGTTTCTTATACCTCTTACGCATCACAAATTATAATTGAACCGGATATGGTAGTTATACCTAGCGGTGAGTTTACAATGGGCGGAGTTAATGGAAATGAGCAACCAAAACACAAAGTATCAATACGTTCATTTAAATTGTCAAAATATGAAACTACTGTAAAAGAGTTTCGACAGTTTGTGGAAGAGACAGACTATCAAACCAAGCCTAGTTGTTGGGTATGGCAGGAAGTTACCAGTGAGCATAGCTGGGGGTTTAATGTACATAAAGGTGATTGGAGAACACCGAAATACGCACCATCAGATAACCACCCTGTGATGTGTGTAACCTGGGAGGATGCTAAAGCTTATGCTAAGTGGTTAAGTGAAAAAACTAATAAAGCTTATCGCCTACCATCAGAAGCTGAGTGGGAATTTGCGGCGCGAGCAGGAGCAAGTACAGATTACTACTTTGGTAATGACTCAAGTAAGTTATGTGAGTACGGTAATATATTAGATATTAGTGGTTCTAGAGCATTGAAGCGGGACTACAAGCTAAATAAAGATGGAGTTGAGTGTGATGACGGTTCTGAATATACGAGTGCCGTTGGGAAATATAAACCTAACGCATATGGTGTTTATGACATGATTGGCAATGTTGGTGAATACACATTAGATTGCGACCATTATGGTTACAACGGCGCACCGACAAATGGAAGTGCTCGGGTTGATAGTTGTAATAAAGAACGGCCGATGATAGTTCGTCGTGGGGGAGCTTATGGAGCCAATGCAAACGCAGTGCGGTCAGCCAATAGAGCACATGCAGGTAAAACTAACCCAAGCAGTTTAGGAGAGGGTTTTAGATTAGTGGAAGATATCGTTTCAAATTAATTAGCCGTTGAGTTTAAATTCAGGCAGCCTAACAAGAAAATAAACTAGGACACGTAACAGTTGGCTACGTTTCGCTTCGCTACACAATTTTAGCCAACCATTACTTAGCCTGTTATTTGGGCGTTAGGCATCAAAATTATCAATCAACTTTAGGAGTATATCTAAATGGAAACTATCCAAGTTCAATCAAAAGATATTGATATGGATTATCTTTACACTATCGACATCCCATTTGAGAAAGCGTTGGAAATCCTCAATTCTTCAGTTGAAGATAAAATTGTATGGGGTGCTAACGATGCATACGCATTAGTAGGCGAAGACACTATTACCATCTCAAATAATGTAAACGGTGGAACTTCAGCAATGTCAAAGAAAGAAGTTTTGTCTCAAATTGAAGAGCAAGTTCGCAAGATTAATGAAAATGCCTAACAAATAAGAATAGGTGTCGCGCAGCCGACACCTTATTCGGGTGTTGGACAAGCCCGAAGTCTGCTTTATAATGTAAATAGCGATTTGCTTGTTGAAGGGATTGCTCTCAATTACTTGATCACAAGACGCACGAAGTTAACACGAAAAATAAAAGGATTTTTCGTCGGTTTATTCTTTACTGTTTCATCTGTTATTTTTCTCCTTTGCTCTAGTTCCTAGCCATTATCCTTATTATATTCGCCTCTCGGCTAGGGTGTTCGTGTGACGCCAATACAGTGCATTTCATGTTGGCAGCAAGGACAGATCCGACTTGCCCGTATTGTCGTTGTTTCTTCTGTGGATTTAAGCCAGTCGTGCACAGGTAATAAGAGCAATTGAATAAGTAAACGTAGCTTTTTAGCGCCCGAAGATAAAAGCCCATAATCACGCACCCGTTGTAAACCCTTGGGTAAAACATGTTGCAGAATGAGCATTAAAAATTCAAGTATGGGCAACGTACGGCGTGTTATGTTGTTCGTTGCACTGTCTTTATAGCGAAAGGTGACGTTGTGTTGGTCATAATGAATAATGTCTTTATCGGGCAATACCCCGCGATATAAATACCGAGAGAGGTACTTTAACGCAGGCAAACCATTGCCAATTTTTTTGCAATCAACCACCCATTTTTTCGGTAATGTCTTGATGTTAACCAGTGAGAGGTCGGGATGTTGCTTTATGGCTTCAAACACGCGTGCTCGCCAGATGTTAGCGAGTGAAAATTCGTTAAACAAATAACCTTTCTTTCCTTTACACCACTGTTTTCGTTTTGGATCATAACCGCCATTAGGCACAATAATATGTAAATGGGGATGGAGCTCACGTCTTCTGCTGTGCGTATGCAATACAGACGTAAAGCCTATATTGCCTAATCCTTGGCGCGCGGCAAAGTCTTTCAATATTGAGGAAGTGACCGAAAACATCAGTTGGAACATCGCTTTGGGATGTCTTCTTGCCAAGGCCCTTAACTCAAAGGGCAAGGTAAACGTCACCATGAAATACTCAACCGGTAAGCGTTTTAGTTTTTGCCTAGCCAGCCATTGTGATGTGGTGTTTTGTTGGCACTGTGGGCAGTTTCGATGGCCACACGAAAGCGGTGTACGGTCATGGTGCTGGCAATGGTTACATGCCCAAAGTGATTGTCGTTGCTGCGCTGTTTTACACACAAGCATGGCATAAATGGCTTTACGCATGTCGTTTGATAATTGGGCGCTATACTGAGTTTCAAGGGCTTGGCGATATTGACGAAGTAGCTCAATGAATGTGCTCATGGCGTACACCATTTTATGCTGAGTTTATCGGTTAACTGGTTTACAGCGCGTGACATATCACGTTGTTTCACTTTAGTGAGTTGTGTGTAGCGTGCAGTGGTGTTGAGACTGGCGTGTCCAAGTAATTGCTGTAAAGAACGCAAGTCGAGCCCTTCTTCAAGTAAATGTGTCGCAAAACAATGACGAAGCGAATGTGGGCTAATGAGTTTTTTAATACGACACTCTGTTAACACACATTTTAAGGCTTTTTGAACGCTACCTTTATCCATAGGCGTATTGGTTTTTGACTGAGTCCCAGGGAAAATCAAACGCGCGTGGCGGTGTGTTTTCCAATAATCCCTCAGCGCTAATAGGGTGCGCTCAGGCATTGGCACTATGCGGTCTTTTCCTCCTTTACCATCACGAACATGTACTTGCATTGTCGATTTATCGATATCATGTATGGTTAAATTAAGCCCTTCACTTAACCGTAGTCCCATAGAATACAGGGTCATAAAAAACACTTGATAACGTAGTTGCTTAGTTTGATTAATCACATCACTGACTTGCTTGGGTGTTAAAATATCGGGGATGCGCTTTACTTGCGGTGGTTTAACGATAGAGAGCCATTCCCACTGTTTGTTGAGTGTATAGCGGTAAAAGAACTGCAAACCGTTACGGTCAAGTTTAATGGTGCTCCAAGAATGGGTTTGGATAAGGTTATTAAAATATTGTTTCAAGTCAGCCGTTGTTAACGTATCAGGGGCTTTATCAAAAAAGGCTGTTATACGGCGTACCGCACGGGTATAAGCATCAATAGTTGAAGGACGTTTACCTTGTAACCTTAAGTTGATAAGATGTTGTTCATAAAGATAATTGTAGCGTTGTGCTTGTGATGTATTCATAGGGTTACTCCAATAACGCATCATCGAAGTGACAATGCTGTTATTGAGTATGGATGGTGGTTTAAAACACCTCTGCCGCAGAGCGGCTTCGTTCAACAAGCTGTTCAAGCAGGACAAATTACAGTTGGCTGGTTCCGCTCCGCTTCACATTTTAGCCAACTACAATTTGCCCCTTAACAGGGCGTTAGGTATTTAATCATCTATGCACTTCTTAATACTTACTAATATATAACTTACCTCTTGCTGTACAAGGAAGATAAAATGAAAAAAGCGGAAGAAAAAATCAGCGTTAGCCGAAGAAATGTACTAAAAACAGCAACAGTGGTGGCTACCTTAGCTGTGTCTAGTGGTATAGCCAGTAATGCTCTAGCAGGTACAAAAGATGTTAGCGATATATCTAATACAGAAGAATTGAATTATTTACCTAGCCCTAAACAAGTCAAAGTGGCTGAAGGTGTATTACCACTCTCTGGCGGTGCAGGACTTTACTACTGGGATACTGGTGGTGATGGGCCTACGGTAGTGCTTTCTCATCCTGGTAGAGGTAGTGCGCTAACTTGGCCTTATCAACAACCAGTTTTTTCAGCCGCAGGATTTAGAGTTATTGCATACTCTAGGCGCGGGTATTTCGGTTCACCAGCAGGTTCGGCTGATGATACTGGTAACTATGCTGACGACCTTAATGCTTTAATTAATCATTTAAATATCGAAAAATTCCATATTTTAGGGCTAGCTGCAGGCGGTTTTTCCGTTTCCGATTATGCAGTTTCGTACCCTAAAAAACTACTTAGCATAGTTATTGTTTGTAGCCTCTTTGGTTTATGGGATAAAAATATTGATGAACGATTAGATTTTATTCTCCCTAAAAGTTTTGGTGATTTGCCACCTGAATTTAAAGAGCTTAGTCCTTCATATCGTTGGGCACACCCTGAAGGTGTTCGCGAATGGATTAAAATGGAAGAAAAATCTAGAGGGGACGGCATTAGGCATGGTCAAAAAGCCAAAAGTAAAATTACTTGGAAAAAATTCCGATCTGGTAATATCCCTACTTTCTTTATTGCAGGTGGAGCCGATTTATACCAACCTCCCTCAATGATGAGAGCTGCAGCACGTGAAGTGCCTCGCAGTCAGACTCTTGTTGTCTCAGAAGCAGGACACGCTGTGCAGTGGGAACAACCTGAATTATTTAATCGGGCTGTTATTAAGTTTTTCAGAAAACATAGCTAACAACTGTTAGTTCTTGGGTATTTATGTGTAAAAAATACCTAACAAGCACTTCAAACGGAACAAAAACAGTTGGTTAGGTTCCGCTTCGCTACACATTTTAACCAACTATTTTTGTCCGCTTAAGTGGGCGTTAGTTGCAAGGCGTCTTATCCAGTTACGGAGCACCAAATTATTAAGATTTCATTAATTATAATTTTCACATTATTACTAAATATGGTTAACGCGAGTGAATGGGTAGATACAACACAGCACAAAATTCGTTACGTAGAAATGGACGACAATATAAAGTTAGAGGTTGTTGATTGGGGTGGAAAAGGCACACCTCTTGTATTTCTTGCTGGTCTTGCTCTTAATGCCCATACATTTGATCCATTAGTTTCTTCGTTTGTTGATTCATATAGAGTTATCGGTATAACTCGTGTTGGTCATGGAAACTCAGAATCCCGAAAAGAAAACTTTTCAACAGCGAGATTAACCAAAGATATCATTACCATTTTAAATAAAATGAATATTGATAAAGCTATTTTTGCAGGTCATTCTTTTGCTGGGGGAGAATTAAATCATCTTGGAAGGCATTTTCCTGAAAGAGTAAGAGGGCTAATTTATATGGATGCTATCCAAGATTTAGATTATATGGACAGCCACTTAGCAGTGTGCCCCGATTTAGGTTACGCAACAATTGATGTATTGAAGCATCAAGATAATTTCTATAATACACAAAGGATTAAAAATCCTGATGGTAGCTACCTACCATATGCAGATATATCAGTATTGGGGAAGCTTATTAATGAGGAAGAAGACCGCCATTATTCTGAAATAGCAGCACCTGCTATTGCAATTAGTCATATACCAGAACAAACAGAAGACTTTTTCATTGGCTTAGGAAATCCTACCCAGAAGTGTTTTGAAGAGATGAATAAACTAACTTACCTTGGTATCGCTAGTTTTATAAAAAACAAACAAAATGCTGATGTAGCCGCTATTCAGAATAGCCAACACATGATACATATGGCTACGCCTGAAAAGCTTGTCATGGTGATGAAAAGTTGGCTTGCGAGAACATTTGCAACTAACAAGCCAATTAATCAGGACAAATAACAGTTGGTTTTTGCTCCTGCGTCGCTTATTTTAACCAACTATTTTTTGCCTCTTAATGAGGCGTTGGTATGACTCCCCACGTCAAGTTAAATACACCGATCCCTGCTCATTCATTTAGAGCCATAATGTCTTCTTTAAAATAGAAGAGTTAACGCATAGATGAAGCAAGTAATTTCGTCGGTTATCCTGCTGATATTCGTGGATTACTAACCACTTGGTTAGCAGCGCCTACCTTACTTATTCCGTCGTGGCACCTGATTTCAGTCTATGCTCGTGGTTCAACGATAATAAATACCGTTGCCAGCCTAACGCCCTCGGTGGTTATGCCACAGCCGATGCTT
>NZ_LJYX01000199.1 GCF_001440345.1 Colwellia sp. TT2012
TTTATACTGATATGAACAACAGCGCGACACCGTGTTCAATATATAAATACCGATATTTATATCAGCTTTCCAGATTGTTAAAGAACTTCAAATCAACTCGCATTCGGTTAATTCGTGGTTTAAAAAAACCAAATTTAAAATAGCTTATAAAGCGTAGTTTAAATTTGGCTTCCATTCTCTTTTAGTGAAGAAGAAAATATCCATTTACTTTTTTACCAGGCTTTTGAATACGACGTGTAGTTTCTCTTACACGAGTGTTCAAGTAACGCCGAAAAAATATAAATGGTGGAGCTAAGCAGGATCGAACTGCTGACCCCCTGCGTGCAAGGCAGGTGCTCTCCCAGCTGAGCTATAGCCCCATTAGGGTTTCTTCAATTTTGTTATCATGTAATTTGTGTGAACACT
>NZ_LJYX01000200.1 GCF_001440345.1 Colwellia sp. TT2012
GAAGTTTAGCAATGTCCTACTCTCACATGGGAACTCCCACACTACCATCGGCGCAACTGCGTTTCACTTCTGAGTTCGGAATGGGATCAGGTGGGGCCACAGCGCTATGGTCGCTAAACAAAAAAGGGTCAATCTAGAAATTTGATATAAATGATGTTTACAAAAGCAATTCAAGTAACACGAGTACGTGATAACGTGCACGGATGCACTAATGTCGATAATGTTCACGGATGAACGCTTTTATCGACTGCCTTTCGGCAAGTATTTGTCAGTCTCATACACACTTTATAGTTCAAAACTACTTGGGTGTTGTATGGTTAAGCCTCACGGGCAATTAGTATCAGTTAGCTCAAGACCTCGCAGTCCTTACACACCTGACCTATCAACGTTGTA
>NZ_LJYX01000201.1 GCF_001440345.1 Colwellia sp. TT2012
CTTGTTAGTTATGCGGACTTGATGCGGCTTGACCGCCCTCTTTAGCAAAACCAACAAACCTTAAATTTTGTAACCGCTACACTATCAACAAATTACAGAGAAGTTAAGGCTTAAAGTTAATTACACAATATGGAAGTTTGAATAATAAATGACAAAGGGTAAACCTAGGCACTTCCTGTGATGAATCGTTTTTATTAACAAACTCACCAGAATTTATTAACTACTTCCCCTGTAAAAACTGATAGCAAACTAACGCCTAAATAACAGGCTACAAATAGTGGGCTAAAATGGAGCGAAGCGAACAGCCCGCTGTTTTTAGTCCTTGTTGATTTTCTTGTTAGGGTAATTGTTGGCTAGATATCAATTTAACACCCAA
>NZ_LJYX01000202.1 GCF_001440345.1 Colwellia sp. TT2012
CAACGTTGATAGGTCAGGTGTGTAAGGACTGCGAGGTCTTGAGCTAACTGATACTAATTGCCCGTGAGGCTTAACCATACAACACCCAAGTAGTTTTGAACTATAAAGTGTGTATGAAGACTGACATGAATAAGAAAACATCACGTACTTACGTGTTACTTGAACCGCTTTTGTAAACATCATTTATATCAAATTTCCAAGATTGCTAATTATCGTCTTACTTAAGGTAGGTACGGTGATTAAACGTTTTTTATCTAGCGACCATAGCGCTGTGGCCCCACCTGATCCCATTCCGAACTCAGAAGTGAAACGCAGTTGCGCCGATGGTAGTGTGGGAGTTCCCATGTGAGAGTAGGACATTGCTAGGTTTCTAT
>NZ_LJYX01000203.1 GCF_001440345.1 Colwellia sp. TT2012
AGCTAAAGCATAACCTAAAACTTAGCAAAGAAGCTGCAGCTAAAGCTGCTGATGAAATGTCTACAAGCCAAGAAAGTAATAACCAGCTGACTCAAGATAAAGCCACACTTGAAAATGATATAACAGAGTTAAGCGCTGAAAATGAATTATCCTTATTGCAAATACAGCAGCTGCAAGAAGAGTTAGAAGCTATATTCAGTCAGCATAAAAGTGCGGAAGAACAGCTAAAGCATAACCTAAAACTTAGCAAAGAAGCTGCAGCTAAAGCTGCTGATGAAATGTCTACAAGCCAAGAAAGTAATAACCAGCTGACTCAAGATAAAGCCACACTTGAAAATGATATAACAGA
>NZ_LJYX01000204.1 GCF_001440345.1 Colwellia sp. TT2012
CCAAGTACAACAATAACTTAAACGCACCGTAATGAAAATACCAAACCGTGAATTTGAGCCATTACACTCACTATTTAAAGCGAATAGTTACGCTAATACACCTTTCAGAAACGTGATGAAAGTGACTTACTTATTCGCGGTAAAGCACCAAACAGTGAATTGGTGAAACTGAATTATTTAGCACTTATAAGATGTTTTTTATTAGCCAACTAACGCCCAAATAACGGGCTAAGTAATACTTGCTACAATGTGAAACGAAGTGGAACCGAGCAAGTGTTACGTGTCCCTGTTGATTTGCTTGTTAGTTGCAACATACTTTCACCAAGTACAACAATA
>NZ_LJYX01000205.1 GCF_001440345.1 Colwellia sp. TT2012
ATAGAAACCTAGCAATGTCCTACTCTCACATGGGAACTCCCACACTACCATCGGCGCAACTGCGTTTCACTTCTGAGTTCGGAATGGGATCAGGTGGGGCCACAGCGCTATGGTCGCTAGATAAAAACTTTTAATCACCGTACCTACCTTAAGTAAGACGATAATTAGCAATCTTGGAAATTTGATATAAAAAGTTTACAAAAGCGTTTCAAGTAACACGAGTACGTGTTTTATATATTTAAAATGTCAGTCTCATACACACTTTATAGTTCAAAACTACTTGGGTGTTGTATGGTTAAGCCTCACGGGCAATTAGTATCAGTTAGCTCAAGAC
>NZ_LJYX01000206.1 GCF_001440345.1 Colwellia sp. TT2012
TCTTGAGCTAACTGATACTAATTGCCCGTGAGGCTTAACCATACAACACCCAAGTAGTTTTGAACTATAAAGTGTGTATGAAGACTGACATTTTAAATATATAAAACACGTACTCGTGTTACTTGAAACGCTTTTGTAAACTTTTTATATCAAATTTCTAGATTGACCTTTTTTGTTTAGCGACCATAGCGCTGTGGCCCCACCTGATCCCATTCCGAACTCAGAAGTGAAACGCAGTTGCGCCGATGGTAGTGTGGGAGTTCCCATGTGAGAGTAGGACATTGCTAAACTTC
>NZ_LJYX01000207.1 GCF_001440345.1 Colwellia sp. TT2012
CCGTTTGCCCGAAGCAGGATGCGCATATTACGCTCCTCAGTTTTAATGTCAACACTTAATCTTATATAAAAGTAAGTGTTTTATAAAACCTTATTTTTTACCTTAATCGGCTTATTTACTAAGCAATCAAGTTAAAAAATAGTGTTTCATAAAAAGCCCGATTCTTATGAATCGGGCTTCTCTTAATAGAAACCTAGCAATGTCCTACTCTCACATGGGAACTCCCACACTACCATCGGCGCAACTGCGTTTCACTTCTGAGTTCGGAATGGGATCAGGTGGGGCCACA
>NZ_LJYX01000208.1 GCF_001440345.1 Colwellia sp. TT2012
GCTATCGCAGCCTCGCCGGGGCTCGACAGCTCCCACATTTGATCTTCATCCAGACTGAAATCCCGGATCCACCGCCAATCCCTTGTGGGAGCTGTCGAGCTTTAGCGAGGCTGCGATGACGGCGGCACAGTCACTGAAGATGTCACCTGATCCACCGCTATCGCAGCCTCGCCGGGGCTCGACAGCTCCCACATTTGATCTTCATCCAGACTGAAATCCCGGATCCACCGCCAATCCCTTGTGGGAGCTGTCGAGCTTTAGCGAGGCTGCGATGACGGCGGCA
>NZ_LJYX01000034.1 GCF_001440345.1 Colwellia sp. TT2012
TTTAATTATCGTTTACTGCACAACCATTCGTTCTAAATCGGTTATTTATGTGGCTCAAAATAGAGGCTAATGTTTATTTAACTGTGCCTTTAAGTTATTGTATCGCTTGGTTTTACCAGCATTGCATATAACAAGCAATTCAACAGGACACGCAACAGTTGGCCGCGTTCACTCCGTTCACAAGTATGGCCAACTATTACTTAGCCCGTTAATTGGGCGTTAGCTTTATAAAGGATTATTTGTGCTATTTCTATTTAATACTCATCAACCAAAATATCTGTATGTGATTCAATCATTCATATTAGCTCTTTGTTTGGCACTACCTGCTGCTTACGGTGTGCATATTTTTTTTCCGTTATCAGAAAGCCCTGATTCTGAATTAACTATATTAAGTTTTTTTAGTGTTATTATTTTTGGTCCATTTATTGAAACTCTCTTAATGACCTTAAGTTTTAGTGTAATAAAATCATTCACTAATAAATTCGGTATTATTTGTTTTGTTAGCGCTTTATTTTGGGCTGGTTTACATTCATTATTAATACCTGTTTGGGGGCTTGTTACATTTTTTACTTTTTTAGTCTTCTCAATTGCTTTTCAAGTTTGGGATAAGGTTTCGAGAAAAGATGCATATATAATAGTTTTTTCAATTCACGCTTTAATAAATGCATTTGCTTTTCTAATGCCGGAGTAATAAAAAGCTAACAAGCCATTCAAAAGGACAAAAAACAGTTTGCTGTTTTCGTTCCTCAAACATTTTAGCAAACTATTTTATTGCCTCTTAATGGGGCGTTAGCATTATTGGGAATCTATCTACCTTTGAAGTTTATCCTTTATTTATTACTATTGAATTTAGCTTCATGCACTATCAGTCAATCTCCACCGATAGTGATACATGAGCAACATGGGGAAATGTTGGCAGACAATGCTATTTTTCAAAAAGATGCTATTGAATGTGCGGGTATTTCTCACGCAAATGTAGGCCCTATAAATAACACTGTAGATGCGGCTCTTGAAATGTTTATATTTTTTAATAGTTCAGACTCATGCATTTCTAACAGAGGCTGGGCTGTAAAAGAGAAATAATGCTAACAAGTCATTCAAACGGACAAAAAACAGTTGGTTGTTTTCACTCCGTTCAACATTATAACCAACAATTTTTTGCCGCTTAATGTGGCGTTATATGCACAAGGAGTGTCAAGCATTGAACATCAAACTACTTTCTATTTCGCTGGTCGTTTTATTATCAGCATGTGGTGCAAGTCAACCGCCACCGTATCAAAAAGACCGAGCACCTGAAGATAGAGATCAATATAGTGGCGCTGAGGGGTTAACTCAGCAGCAAAAAGATCAAACTTATCTTATGAATAAAGAGTTATCTGATAAATGTACTGAAGCTAAAATAGATTTGGCTATTGCTGAAACAGATAAAAATTCAAGTGAAATTAATAAGCAAAATGCAGTAATTAGCAGTACGTGCATATAACAAGCAATTCAACGTGACACGCAACAGTTGGCCGCGTTCACTACGTTCACAATTATGGCCAACTGTTTCTTAGCCCGTTAATGTGGGCGTTAGAGGTTTTATCAAGGATGGTGTTCAATTGAAAAATTTAATTATTATCATAGTCGTTTGTGCTGCTGCTTGGCAGTTCTACTTTAAAGACAGTACTCTCATCGAATCAACTCATACAAAAGCTGTTTCAGAATTCTCAAACAGTGATGCTATGAAAACGTTAGCTCAAGCTAAAGAGATAGCTAATCCTAAAATCACCTATAAATGCGATGGCAGACAACACTGCTCTCAAATGACATCATATGAAGAAGCGAAATACTTTATCCGTTATTGTCCCAATACGAAAATGGATGGCGACGGTGATGGTATTCCGTGCGAAATACAGTTTAATAAGTAGAGGTGCTTTCAAACCTCTAACAAGAACATCAAACGGAAAAATTACAGTTGGCTGTTTTTCGTTCCTCAAACATTTTAGCCAACTTTAATTTTCCGCTTATGTAAGCGTTAGAATTTACGCTTATATAGGCGCACAACTTGGAGAAAAATATGCGAGTATTTTTATTATTTATTATTTTGTTCTCATCAACTGTTAATGCAAAATTTAAATATGATTCATTTCAATCTGAATTATACACAATACAAGCTAATACTGATGAAGGTAAAAAAAGTTTAGATTTACTACGAAAAAAAATAAATACACTTATCAGTGAGGATAAAAATAACCCGTGGTTATTGTATGCTATGGGTGATCTTGAGTGGGAGTACATTGGTACATTCAAGACAAAAGATTACTTTGATCAAGATGGTAATATATCATCGAGGTCACCATTAGACTTAGATGAGCTTGCACAGCAAAAAATTATATCTTTTGAGTTTTACCATAAAGCGTATCACGCCCACGTAAATGGAACAGATAAACTCGACACTAAAATGTTGCTGCATCTCCAAGATACAGCAACGGATATTATGCTTAAAATTGACATTCATCGTACCATTCTTAAAGAAGAATCTCGTGTCGGAGGTATATTTGGTCCAAATAATACAAAAATTGAATTTCGTAGGGGTTTGGTATCATCTATGATTCGCGTCAAAGAGTATAGAATGGCCTTGTTAGAGCTTGATAAAGTAGAACAAGAGTTTCCTGCTGAGCAAAGTAATACTGAATGGCGAGATTATTTTACAGAACAAATAAATAATAAAGTTACGAAATAGTAAATTCTAACAAGGCATTCAAACGGACAAAAATACGTTGGCTACCGTTCGTGCCTCACTTATTTTAGCCAACCCATTTTTGCCGCTTAATGCGGCGTTAGCTTTCATCTCAAGGATGCAGATTTGTTCAAACTTTTATCAAACACTAATCAACCACTGAAACTGTATATATTTAAAATATACATATTAGCTTTATGTATAGGTTTGCCTATCGCTTTCTTAATTGACTATCTTGCTCCAAATGCAGAGGCACCTGATTTTGAAATAGGTGTAAGATCATTTTTTTCAGGTGTATTACTAGCACCAATATTAGAAACTTTATTAATGATTCCTATCATTGCATTAATAAGAAAAGTGACACCTAATATTTTATATGTCTCAATAATTAGTGCTTTGATTTGGGCAATCATGCATTCGCTTCAAGTACCTTTATGGGGAATAGGTGTTTTTACTCTTTTTTTCTTAATGTCTATGGCATATCAATATTGGGATAATCATTCAAGAGGTCATGCTTTGCTAGTAGTTATGATGATTCATGCTTTAAATAATGCGACGGTTTTAGCTTTTGTAGCGATTGAAAGCTAACAAGCAAATTAATCAGGACAAATAACAGTTGGTTTTTGCTCCTGCGTCGCCTATTTTAACCAACTATCATTTGCCCATTATTTGGGCGTTATTTGGCTTCGCTAATTCAAGCTAAATATTTATGTGTAAGAGCGGTGTTTTCTAAATTAGTTTGGTGTTTTACGCCTCAGTTTTCGCCGTAGCGGCTTGGTTAAATCCGCTAATAGGCTTTACTGTTTTAGACATTATTGTTGTAAAGCCATTATCTTGTTCAAGCTTAAGTGTTTGGCTCAAAGTTAATGGTTTGGTGGGTAGCTACGCTGGGCACTTTTGGCTTCTACGGTCGGGCTGCCATTGTTTTAAAAGCTCTTGTTATCGTTGGTAGTTTTCCGCTACCATCAAATAACAAGAAAATTCAAACGGACACGTACAGTTTGCTCGCGCTCCGCGCAGTATAGCAAACAGTACTTAGCCGCTTAATTTAGCGTTAGCCGTACTACCAGTAGCTGAATCGATGTGCTACTATAGTGATACATTTTTATTTTTTATTGAGCTATTTTATGAGAGTTGAACTAGTTACCACATTAAAGCGGCAAGCTACCAAAATCTTAGCAGAGCTTCACTCTTCAAAAGAACCAGTACTAATTACTGAACACGGTCAACCATCTGCTTATCTGGTTGATGTTGATGACTTTGAATTCATGCAACAACGAATGCAAATCCTCGAAGGTGTTGCTCGTGGAGAGCAAGCGATAAGAAATAAAGAAACCCTATCAAATAGTTTAGCCAAAGAGAAAATGAGCAAATGGCTGAAATAATATGGACTTCTCCTGCACTTGATGACATAAATGAAATCGCAGAGTATATCGCTATAAGTAATTTATTAGCAGCAAAAAAACTTGTTCAAACTGTATTTGATAAAGTCGACAGACTTGAAAGTTTTCCAGAGTCAGGAAAAAAACCTTTAGAGTTAAGTAAATTGAATTACAGGGAAATAATTGTCAATCCTTGTCGTATCTTTTATAAAATAGATGGTGACAAAGTTTTTATATTACATGTAATGCGACAAGAGCGAGATCTAAGGAAGTTTCTACTTCTAAATTAATGTACGGCTAACAAGTTAATTAAACGGAAAAATAACAGTTGGCCATCGCTTCGCGATTATAGCCAACCATTATTTTCCGCTTATTAAGGCGTTAGTTGGTACCGCTAAATCAAAGTAATATTTTATTGTAAAATCGGTGTTTTATAAATTGGCTTGGCATGTGTGTCGGTGAGTTTTCGCCATTAGCTTTCAAATGTTAACCAGCGAAAATCAGCCTCATTTGTCAATTGTAGGTTTTGTGTGTTCGCTTCAATAAGGTAAGTTGAGTGGCTCAAAGTTCAACCTTTTGAGTGTAGCGGTACTAGGTGCTTTTTGACTCTTCCGTACAACCAATAAACATGGTAACTTGTTGTTAGTTTGGTGTTTTTAAACTCCAACAACTAACAAGGCAATTCAAACGGACAAATTACAGTTGGCTTTTTGTTCGTGCCTCACATATTTTAGCCAACTGCAATTTGCCGCTTAATTGAGGCGTTAGGTGTTTTGACTAGTTTCAGGTATATAGCTGAATAGTATTTAAATCGAAAAAGGTATTTCTTTGGTAAATCAAAATTATCGTGATGAGTTGGAATCTCTATTAGTGAAAGTGTTTGTTCCAGCAGGTTATCAAATAACTAAAAACGTTGAGTTAGACCCAGTCCCTGAAAGCTCTAAATATGAAGCGTTAAATTTTTCTCTAAACGATCGAAGTATTGTTTATCGGAAAGGTAAAGTAACTGCAGATAGGCCGGGCGCCTTTTTGGCTGTTTGGCAGCGACCCGATTTAGAGGATGCTAATGGCAATAAACCTATACCATTAACATCGAGTGAGCTTGATTATTTATTTATATATGTAGAGAGTCATTCTAATATTTCGGAAGCGCTCGAACATAACTCTAAATATGGAATGTTTATTTTTCCCGTCTCACTTTTAATTGAAAAAGGAATTGTATCTTCGGTCAAAAGTAAAGGAAAAACAGGATTTAGAGTATTTCCTCCGTGGAGTCAAGATAGGGGAATTGTTGGAACTAAGGTTTTTTCTGAATCGGGCAAGAAAACTCAGCGTTGGCAAATACCATTTTTTCTAGAGATTGATGATAATGGTTTAATTGATTCATGTGAATTAAATAAACTGCTTAATAATAAACGAGTGTGAATCACACCTAACAAGTGACTATGGTGTCAAACCCTAATATTTAATTCATTTTAGGATCCCAGTAGACACCATCTCTCACCATCGAATTGAGCGTGATAACTAGCTTTCTAATACACGCGATTATCGCTACTTTCT
>NZ_LJYX01000209.1 GCF_001440345.1 Colwellia sp. TT2012
CCGTTTGCCCGAAGCAGGATGCGCATATTACGCTCCTCAGTTTTAATGTCAACACTTAATCTTATATAAAAGTAAGTGTTTTATAAAACCTTATTTTTTACCTTAATCGGCTTATTTACTAAGCAATTAAGTTAAAAAATAGTGTTTCATAAAAAGCCCGACTCTTATGAATCGGGCTTCTCTTAATAGAAGTTTAGCAATGTCCTACTCTCACATGGGAACTCCCACACTACCATCGGCGCAACTGCGTTTCACTTCTGAGTTCGGAATGGGATCA
>NZ_LJYX01000210.1 GCF_001440345.1 Colwellia sp. TT2012
AGCGTAACTATTCGCTCTAAATAGTGAGTGTAATGGCTCAAATTCACGGTTTGGTATTTTCATTACGGTGCGTTTAAGTTATTGTTGTACTTGGTGAAAGTATGTTGCAACTAACAAGCAAATCAACTGGGACACGTAACACTTGCTCGGTTCCACTTCGTTTCACATTGTAGCAAGTATTACTTAGCCCGTTATTTGGGCGTTAGTTGGCTAATAAAAAAGATCGTCTAAGTGCTAAATAATTCAGTTTCACCAATTCACTGTTT
>NZ_LJYX01000211.1 GCF_001440345.1 Colwellia sp. TT2012
AACGATTTTTTAAGAGAGTTAGATTATGTCATTTAACTTTATTGGTGCATTAAGCGGTTTGTAACCGTGAAGTATTTAAGCGGGTTTACAACATCATAATTAGTTTAGTTTGTTGTCGCCGAACGATTTTTTAAGAGAGTTAGATTATGTCATTTAACTTTATTGGTGCATTAAGCGGTTTGTAACCGTGAAGTATTTAAGCGGGTTTACAACATCATAATTAGTTTAGTTTGTTGTCGCCGAACGATTTTTTAAGAG
>NZ_LJYX01000212.1 GCF_001440345.1 Colwellia sp. TT2012
GCGTTAGTTTGCTATCAGTTTTTACAGGGGAAGTAGTTAATAAATTCTGGTGAGTTTGTTAATAAAAACGATTCATCACAGGAAGTGCCTAGGTTTACCCTTTGTCATTTATTATTCAAACTTCCATATTGTGTAATTAACTTTAAGCCTTAACTTCTCTGTAATTTGTTGATAGTGTAGCGGTTACAAAATTTAAGGTTTGTTGGTTTTGCTAAAGAGGGCGGTCAAGCCGCATCAAGTCCGCATAACTAACAAG
>NZ_LJYX01000213.1 GCF_001440345.1 Colwellia sp. TT2012
TTAGCGGTACCAACTAACGCCCAATTAACGGGCTAAGTAATAGTTGGCCATACTTGTGAACGTAGTGAGCGCGGCCAACTGTTGCGTGTCACGTTGAATTGCTTGTTATATGCAACGCTGGTTGAACTAAGCTTTGCACGAACTTAAAGGCACTGTAATACATAATTAAGCTGTGAATTTTTACGCTACTCACAACTGATTGAATAAACTTAATAGCGTTGCCACCTTTGAAAAAGGTAAAAGAGGCAATGCTTA
>NZ_LJYX01000214.1 GCF_001440345.1 Colwellia sp. TT2012
AACAAATGATGTGTTAAGTTTGGTCTCTTTCTTTAGTGAAGAAAATAAATGGTGGAGCTAAGCAGGATCGAACTGCTGACCCCCTGCGTGCAAGGCAGGTGCTCTCCCAGCTGAGCTATAGCCCCATCAGGGTTTCTTCAATTTTGTTATCATGTAATTTGTGTGAACACTCGTGAAATACAATCCGAAAACTGATTTCCATTAAGCAATTTTACTTCAAGATAAGGAGGTGATCCAACCCCAGGTTCCCCTAGG
>NZ_LJYX01000215.1 GCF_001440345.1 Colwellia sp. TT2012
ACGCACCGTAATGAAAATACCAAACCGTGAATTTGAGCCATTACACTCACTATTTAGAGCGAATAGTTACGCTAATACACCTTTCAGAAACGTGATAAAAGTGACTAACTTATTCGCGGTAAAGCACCAAACAGTGAATTGGTGAAACTGAATTATTTAGCACTTAGACGATCTTTTTTATTAGCCAACTAACGCCCAAATAACGGGCTAAGTAATACTTGCTACAATGTGAAACGAAGTGGAACCGAGCAAGTG
>NZ_LJYX01000216.1 GCF_001440345.1 Colwellia sp. TT2012
ATCTGGAAAGCTGATATAAATATCGGTATTTATATATTGAACACGGTGTCGCGCTGTTGTTCATATCAGTATAAATACCAACAAAAGCGATACAAACTCTCCCAAGGGTTTGTATCAACATTCGATTGATGTCTACTCGACATTGATTGTCTTATCAAGTAACTCATCTTATATGAACCTTTCGAGGTAAGTATATTGAGTACGTGAAAATGTCAGACTTTACAATTAGTTCGGATTAGTCTCCGGACATTCTAG
>NZ_LJYX01000217.1 GCF_001440345.1 Colwellia sp. TT2012
GGAGACTACAACGTTGATAGGTCAGGTGTGTAAGGACTGCGAGGTCTTGAGCTAACTGATACTAATTGCCCGTGAGGCTTAACCATACAACACCCAAGTAGTTTTGAACTATAAAGTGTGTATGAGATTGACATTTTAAATATATAAAACACGTACTCGTGTTACTTGAACCGCTTTTGTAAAACTTTTTATATCAAATTTCTAGATTGTACCTTTTTTTGTTTAGCGACCATAGCGCTGTGGCCCCACCTGATC
>NZ_LJYX01000218.1 GCF_001440345.1 Colwellia sp. TT2012
CCGTTTACTAAATTAACCGTCCTTAGCTAATCTCCCTGTTTATACCTCCATTTAAGCAGCCATCCATAACTACTGTCTTCCTGACCTTGGTAATCCTAACCAAGCCACATCCTTGTTCATATCATCCTTAATTAGCGTCTTCCTGACACCGTTTACTAAATTAACCGTCCTTAGCTAATCTCCCTGTTTATACCTCCATTTAAGCAGCCATCCATAACTACTGTCTTCCTGACCTTGGTAATCCT
>NZ_LJYX01000035.1 GCF_001440345.1 Colwellia sp. TT2012
GAAAAGTATGTTATGTTTGTACATGTTAGCCTCCAGTTTATATTGTTTAACACATATATTATGGCTCTGGTTTTACTAACCCACGAATCTGGAGGCTAGCACCTCGTGGGAGTCATTATGTCTATGTAACTTAATCATCTATGGAGTTTTAATGAAACGGATTTATCTATTTTTAGCAATCGTTGGTGCAATCATTCCGTACATTTTCTATTTTCAATTTATACAAGTTGAAGGGTTAAACTTTTCTTTATTTATAATGGAATTATTTGGTAGTAAAGCTGCAAGTGGGTTTACAGCAGATGTATTATTAGCAACTGTCGCGTTTTGGTTTTTTATTTTCCAACGCTCTAAAAACCCAACAGCTCCCAGGCCTTTTCTATTCTTTATATTAAGTTGTACCGTAGGGTTATCGTGTGCGTTACCGGCATATTTGTATGCCAATGAAAAACACGCGAATAACGTTACATAACAAGCAATTCAACGTGACACGCAACAGTTGGCCGCGCTCACTACGTTCACAATTATGGCCAACTATTACTTAGCCCGTTAATTGGGCGTTAGTCTCTTGAGGGAATATATGTCTAATCAAATCAATGTTACAGAAAATTTTATTTTTGAATTTAAGGAGTGGGGAACTGATAAGGAAGTGATATCTAGAAACTATTCAGAAATTAGCACTCCAATTAAATGCTCTAAACTAGTGTGTAATCAGCCCAATTTACATGTATACGATGTTATTAGCAGTATGATTCAAAATGATAAGCTTTCCGGAATTTTGAAATGTAAGGGGTTTCAGGATGGTACTACTTTCTCATGTGGTGCTTTCTTTGAAGTGAGCGCTATAGATAACAGAGACTAACAAGCAAATTAATAAGGACAAATAACAGTTGGTTTTTGCTCCTGCGTCGCCTATTTTAACCAACTATCATTTGCCCATTATTTGGGCGTTATATGTTTTTAAAAACTGGCTTTAGGGCAAAACCTTTGCGTTTCGCCAAATCAGGTTTTTATGTTTAATCACGAATAGGTTTTGAACTGTCATTCGGTTTAATTATCGTTTACTGCACAACCATTCGTTCTAAATCGGTTATTTGTGTGGCTCAAAATAGAGGCTAATGTTTATTTAACAGTGCCTTTAAGTTATTGTATCGCTTGGTTTTACCAGTATTCATCTAACAAGCAATTCAACGGGACACGCAACAGTTGGCCGCGTTCACTCCGTTCACAAGTATGGCCAACTATTACTTAGCCCGTTAATTGGGCGTTAGCTTCTTCTGGAGGTCGCATTGACATCGATTCAAATTATATCTTTAACTAAGGATATTATTATTATTCTTGCAGCCATAATTACGGCTCGTATTGCTACACAAGGATTACAAACTTGGAGTAGAGAATTACGTGGAAAAGCTGATTTTGAAGTTGCAAGAAATTTGATTCGTTCAATGTACAAATTAAGAGATGAATTAAAGTACTGTAGATCACCTTGGGTTCAATTAGCTGAGTTTCCAAGTGACTTTGACTCTAAAAACAAAACATCTGATTCAGAAGCTAATGCGTACGCGTATATTTATAAAAAAAGATGGAAACCTGTTTCTATTCATTTACAAGAGTTCGAAGCTCAAGCTCTAGAAGGTGAAGCATTATGGGGATCAGATTTTAAGCCCAAAACAGATGAACTTCGCCAATGTGCTAGAAATTTACAAGTATCATTTGATGCAATGGTTAATAATTTTGCTAATAGTGGAGAGAGCTTTAAAAATGATCTTGAATTTGCTAAAAGTGTAAAGTCAGACATTTGGGCTACCCACGATAAGACTAACGAACTTACAATAAAAATTAATGCTGCAATTAAAAGTATAGAATCAGATGTTCGCCCTCATTTTAAGCGCAGCTAACAAGGCAATTAAATCGGACATAAAACAGTTGGTTATCGTTCGTGCCTCACAATTTTAACCAACTATTTTTTGCCGTTTATTGCGGCGTTATATGCACTTAATAAGCTGTTTATCGCCGTCAGGGTAAAATCATCTAAAAGTCATAAGGACGTCAGATATTTTGCATTCTAATCCTATACATTTAAACCCTTGTTGATTTATAACAAGGACCCGTCATGCAATTTTGCAATTTACAAGTGAGTGATTCGATATGAAAAAGATTTTAGTTTTTTTGTTTTTGTTACCTTTCTTCAATGTTGGAGCAAGTGAGTACAAATTATACTCTATGCCTGGAACACAAGTTATTCCGATTAAAGATACTATATCGAATAAACAATACGAGCTACTCATCAAACTACCGGATAATTACGCGAAAAATAAGGACAAAAACTACCCGGTTGTTTACTTTACAGATGCCGTCGAGCATATCGAATTATTATCATCTGCCTCATATATGATTATGAAAGATGTAATTTTAGTAGGCATCTCCTGGCAGAAAGACATTTCAGAGGATTTAAGGCAACAATATGGGGTTCATGTCAGTCGTTATATGGATTACACATTTAAGAAGACCGTTAATAAAAACCATCCCAAAATAAAATTTGGCCTAGCTGATAAGCACCTGGCTTTTATTCGCAAAGATGTTTTTAAGTTTGTAGAAAGCAATTACCGAACCCAACCGAACAATCGAACCTATTTCGGTTTTTCCGCTGGTGGAGTATTTGGTGTTTACGCACTAATGGTACAACCCGACACATTTAAAAATTACATTCTCGGTAGTGCATTGGACGAGGAAGTTCCTACACTCTTTGCTCAAGAACATCCCGCTTTAAAAAATACACAGTCTGCGATTAATGTCTTAGCTTCTTATGGTGAATTAGAGAAAGAGGTAGGGCCATTTGTCGAAGGTTTTGTTAGCCAACTAAGCAATAAAAAATATAAGGGAATAGCTTCAATAAAGGCCCTAGTTGTTGAGTCCTATGGACATAGCGATTCGTCTCCTCTGGTGGCGGCACACGGTTTGAGATGGTTAAAAAGCTTGCAGCCAAAGTCAAAAGAGGATAAATAATAGTTGGCTATTTGCTCCTTCGCTGCATATAACAAGCAATTCAACAGGACTAAAAACAGTGGGCTGTTCGCTTCGCTCCATTTTAGCCCACAATTTTTAGCCCGTTAATTGGGCGTTAGATGTTTTTAAAACTTAGCTTTAGAGCAAAACAATTGCGTTTCGCCAAATCAGGTTTTTATGTTTTACCACGAATAGGTTTTGCACGGTCATTCGGTTTAATTATCGTTTACTGCACAACAATTCGTTCTAAATTGGTTATTTGTGTGGCTCAAAATAGAGGCTAATGTTTATTTAACAGTGCCTTTAAGTTATTGTATCGCTTGGTTTTACCAGTATTGCATCTAACAAGCAATTCAACGGGACACGCAACAGTTGGCCGCGTTCACTCCGTTCACAAGTATGGCCAACTATTACTTAGCCCGTTAATTGGGCGTTAGTTGGCTAATAAAAAAGATCGTCTAAGTGCTAAATAATTCAGTTTCACCAATTCACTGTTTGGTGCTTTACCGCGAATAAGTTAGTCCCTTTTATCACGTTGCTGAAAGGTGTATTAGCGTAACTATTCGCTCTAAATAGTGAGTGTAATGGCTCAAATTCAGGGTTTGGTATTTTCATTACGGTGCGTTTAAGTTATTGTTGTACTTGGTGAAAGTATGTTGCAACTAACAAGCAAATCAACTGGGACACGTAACACTTGCTCGGTTCCACTTCGTTTCACATTTTAGCAAGTATTACTTAGCCCGTTATTTGGGCGTTAGGTGAATAAACTAAGTATGCAAGTATCAATTAACCCTAAGACTCCGAAAAAAGTTAATTCAAATATAAAAGTTCTACTTTCTGAACTTGGAATTACTAATTCAAAACCTGAGTATTTACGCTTTATAAATCGTTCAAACGAATACCGAAATGCATACTGTTTTAACAACTGTGAAGACGAAAGCAATAAAACTGGGAGCCAAGTCATATATGGCTGGACTCTTTGGGAAGATAGAAAGAAAGGCTTTTTTGAGGCTGAATTTCATTCCGTAATAAAAGAAAACGGTGTTTTAATTGATATTACTCCTAGGAAGAGAAATGAAGATAAAATACTTTTTGTACCTGACGCGACTAAGAGTTCAGGTCGTAAAACAGAGACTATTTGGTATTCTTGGTCAAACTTAAAGATGGTTAACGATCGTGTGGTTGAACCATCAGAAGAGCTTGAAGTAGTAGAGATGGACAACGATTATAGTGAAGTTCGGTACGTATAATTCACCTAACAAGTGACTATGGTGTCAATTATTAATTTCTAACTCATTTTAGGATCCCAATAGACACCATCTCTTACCATCGAATTTAAGATCACAATCATCTTTCTTACACAGGCAATTATCGCTACTTTCTTTGGTTTTCCTGCGGCGACTAAACGCTGATAAGTCGCCTTAAATACAGGGTTACATTGTATGGCCGACATCATTGACATGAACATGGCAGTACGTATTTGATGTCGCCCACCACGTATCATTCGC
>NZ_LJYX01000219.1 GCF_001440345.1 Colwellia sp. TT2012
TTTATATATTGGACGTTTTACTCATAATAGCGCTGCTACTACTTTTACTCCCTTAGCCGTATTTATTAGCGTTAGTGGCATCATTAAATTTGTCGAACAAGGTAAGGGTAATTAATGCGTATTCTTGATTTATATATTGGACGTTTTACTCATAATAGCGCTGCTACTACTTTTACTCCCTTAGCCGTATTTATTAGCGTTAGTGGCATCATTAAATTTGTCGAA
>NZ_LJYX01000220.1 GCF_001440345.1 Colwellia sp. TT2012
AATTGGTAGGTCTGGGCAGACTTGAACTGCCGACCTCACCCTTATCAGGGGTGCGCTCTAACCAGCTGAGCTACAGACCTATCGTTTCTTCTTTATTTTGTTATCATGTAATTTGTGTGAACACTCGTGAAATACAATCCGAAAACTGATTTCCATTAAGCAATTTTACTTCAAGATAAGGAGGTGATCCAACCCCAGGTTCCCCTAGGGTTACCTTGTTA
>NZ_LJYX01000221.1 GCF_001440345.1 Colwellia sp. TT2012
GTGAGTGTCCACACAAATTGCATGATAACTAATTGTTAAAGAAAAGAGGTCTTAGTCGCATTCGCTAAGTACCTTCGCCCCTTGCTAACGTTGCCGTTTGCCCGAAGCAGGATGCGCATATTACGCTCCTCAGTTTTAATGTCAACACTTAATCTTATATAAAAGTAAGTGTTTTATAAAACCTTATTTTTTACCTTAATCGGCTTATTTACTAAGCAAT
>NZ_LJYX01000222.1 GCF_001440345.1 Colwellia sp. TT2012
TCAACAATTACTCGCTCTGCAAGGGCAATACAGTAAAATGTGGCAGTTACAGCAATCGTAGAGTCAGGCAGTTATGAACAAAAAATTCATTCAACAATTACTCGCTCTGCAAGGGCAATACAGTAAAATGTGGCAGTTACAGCAATCGTAGAGTCAGGCAGTTATGAACAAAAAATTCATTCAACAATTACTCGCTCTGCAAGGGCAATACAGTAAA
>NZ_LJYX01000223.1 GCF_001440345.1 Colwellia sp. TT2012
TCTTGAGCTAACTGATACTAATTGCCCGTGAGGCTTAACCATACAACACCCAAGTAGTTTTGAACTATAAAGTGTGTATGAAGACTGACATTTTAAATATATAAAACACGTACTCGTGTTACTTGAACCGCTTTTGTAAAACTTTTTATATCAAATTTCTAGATTGTACCTTTTTTTGTTTAGCGACCATAGCGCTGTGGCCCCACCT
>NZ_LJYX01000036.1 GCF_001440345.1 Colwellia sp. TT2012
TTCACGGTTTGGTATTTTCATTACGGTGCGTTTAAGTTATTGTTGTACTTGGTGAAAGTATGTTGCAACTAACAAGCAAATCAACAGGGACACGTAACACTTGCTCGGTTCCACTTCGTTTCACATTGTAGCAAGTATTACTTAGCCCGTTATTTGGGCGTTAGCATTCAGGGAGTGAATCGATGTCGTGGAAATGTCAAAACTGTAATACAACAATCGACGATAATGAGTTTGAAGTTTGTTGGAACTGTAATTGTGAAAAAGGTAAATCAGAGCCTGATCGTAAAGCTGAAAATTCAGTTCATGATTGCATTCGATGCCAAGCAAGTTTAACTTTTATTGGGACTAAAAACTTCCACGAAGGTACTCGTTGGGGTGTTTTAGGCGAGTTGGGAGAATTCTTTGTAAATAAAGAAAACTTAGACATGTATGCCTGTAAGTCTTGTGGGAAAGTTGAGTTTTTTATTGCTGGTTTCAATAAATGCTAACAAGGCATTCAAACGGACACGTACAGTTTGCTTGCGCTCCGCGCAGTATAGCAAAACGTACTTAGCCGCTTAATGCGGCGTTATATGCGGTTAAAACCTGAGTATTAGAGCAAGACAATCTTTTTAGTTTTACGCTAAATCAGGTTCAGTTTAATTACTAATAAGCATTGCCTCTTTTACCTTTTTCAAAGGTGGCAACGCTATTAAGTTTATTCAATCAGTTGTGAGTAGCGTAAAAATTCACAGCTTAATTATGTATTACAGTGCCTTTAAGTTAGTGCAAAGCTTGGTTCAACCAGCGTTGCATATAACAAGCAATTCAACGTGACACGCAACAGTTGGCCGCGCTCACTACGTTCACAAGTATGGCCAACTATTACTTAGCCCGTTAATTGGGCGTTATGTGCACAAGGAGTTCTATTGAATATTAGGCATTTCTCTTTATACATTATTATATTAATGTGTTCTGCTTGCACAACATCAGGGCAACTTTACTATGTTGATACGGAAGGTCACGAAAAACTAGGCTGTGAATACGAGTTCGTTGGTGCACCAAGTGTTGATAAATATGCTATCGAGTATGCTCTTAGTTTATGCGCTAAAAGTATTGTTAAAAAAGGTGGTGTAATCCAAGAAGAATATTTGTTAAAAATAGATACTTCTATTCCATTACCGGCTTGTGGCAAAACTTGGACTCATGATTTAGCCAAGCAACAGTTCAACTCTGAGCAAATATCTAAAAAAGAATTTGGTTATATTGTAGCTAACATTGATATGGGTTTTGCATCAATCAATGAATGTGCACATAACAAGCAAATCAACAAGGACACGTAACAGTTGGCTACGTTTCGCTTCGCTACACAATTTTAGCCAACCATTACTTAGCCTGTTATTTGGGCGTTAGTTGGCTAATAAAAAAGATCGTCTAAGTGCTAAATAATTCAGTTTCACCAATTCACTGTTTGGTGCTTTACCGCGAATAAGTTAGTCACTTTAATCACGTTTCTGAAAGGTGTATTAGCGTAACTATTCGCTTTAAATAGTGAGTGTAATGGCTCAAATTCACGGTTTGGTATTTTCATTACGGTGCGTTTAAGTTATTGTTGTACATATTGAAAGTGTGTTGCAACTAACAAGCAAATCAACATGGACACGTAACACTTGCTCGGTTCCACTTCGTTTCACATTTTAGCAAGTATTACTTAGCCCGTTATTTGGGCGTTAGTTGGCTAATAAAAAAGATCGCCTAAGTGCTAAATAATTCAGTTTCACCAATTCATTGTTTGGTGCTGTACCGCGAATAAGTTAATCACTTTTATCACGTTTCTGAAAGGTGTATTAGCGTAACTATTCGCTCTAAATAGTGAGTGCAATGGCTCAAATTCACGGCTTGGTATTTTCATTACGGTGCGTTTAAGTTATTGTTGTACTTGGTGAAAGTATGTTGCAACTAACAAGCAAATCAACTGGGACACGTAACACTTGCTCGGTTCCACTTCGTTTCACATTTTAGCAAGTATTACTTAGCCCGTTATTTGGGCGTTAGCTGGTTAGGTCAAGGATAGGTGATGTTTTCAGGCAGAATGGAACGCATATTATTAGGCACTGCTATACCGCCAATTTTAGGTGGGCTACTATATTGTGTATTAATGCTTCTAACTAGTTTTAAGGTTGGATCCATAGTGCTTATTCCTTTTATTATATTGGGCTTTATCGTACTTGCCGGAATACCATCTCTTTTGTACAGTCTACTAATGGAATTTGCGATACAAAAAATAAACAATGATAAATTGGTTATTTGTATTTCTATTGTTTTATCGGGTTTTATAGGTAGAGTCCTTGGTGAAATTTACTGGGATCCTTCGATAATGTCTTTAATTGGAGGGCTAATAGGCCTAATGGTTGGCTATTATCTTCGATGGCACATTAGAGGTAAACCAGCTAACAAGCTGTTCAAGCGGGACAAATAACAGTTGGCTTTTTGCTCGTTCCTCGCTTATTTTAGCCAACTACAATTTGCCCCTTAACAGGGCGTTAGTTTTTTATCAGGTATCGGAGCTAGATTTAAATATGGAGCCAAAAATAGTGTTAATCGAAGAAAGTAAAAAAACAGATATTGAAGCAGGCTTAATAGAAGATAACAAAGTTAAAAATGAAACCGTTACGACAGAGTTGCATTTCGAATTACTAAAACAATATGCATGGCTTTCTTCAGTAATAATAGGTGCTGTTATCATTTTGATTCAGCTTAAGGTAGTTCCCTTTAGTACAGAGCTTTATCTTCCTTTTGGTTGTTTTGGCACCTCTATTGTGATTTCACTATTAGGGCAAGATTACATCGTTGACTCGTTGGTTAAAGGGAAAACTATATATGGCATATCCAAACAAATAAAAATTTTTCGTCATCTTGCTATGTTGACGTTGTTTTTTGGTACAGGGATACTTACAGCTAGGCTTATGCAAAGCTTTGCTTAACGTACAAAAAACTAACAAGGCATTCAAACGGACAAAAAACAGTTGGTTGTTTTCACTCCGTTCAACATTATAACCAACAATTTTTTGCCGCTTAATGCGGCGTTATTTGGCTTCGCTAATTCAAGCTAAATATTTAATTGTAAAAGCGGTGTTTTCTAAATTAGTTTGGTATTTTACGCCTCAGTTTTCGCCGTAGCGGCTTGGTTAAATTCGCTAATAGGCTTTACTATTTTAGACATTATTGTTGTAAAGCCATTATCTTGTTCAAGCTTAAGTGTTTGGCTCAAAGTTTAGAGTTTGGTGGGTAGCTACGCTGGGCACTTTTTAGTTCTACGGTCGGGCTGCCATTATTTTAAAAGCTCTTGTTATGGTTAGTAGTTTGCCGCTACCATCAAATAACAAGAACATTAAACGGAAAATTTACAGTTGGCTTTTTTCGTTCCTCAAAATTTTAGCCAACTATAATTTTCCGCTTATGTAAGCGTTATATGCGGTTAAAACCTGAGTATTAGAGCAAGACAATCTTTTTAGTTTTACGCTAAATCAGGTTCAGTTTACTCACTAATAAGCATTGCCTCTTTTACCTTTTTCAAAGGTGGCAACGCTATTAAGTTATTCGAACAGTTGTAAGTAGCGTAAAAATTCACGGCTAAGTTATTAATTACAGTGCCTTTAAGTTCGTGCAAAGCTTGATTCAACCAGCGTTGCATATAACAAGCAATTCAACGTGACACGCAACAGTTGGCCGCGCTCACTACGTTCACAATTATGGCCAACTATTACTTAGCCCGTTAATGTGGGCGTTAGTTGGCTAATAAAAAAGATCGTCTAAGTGCTAAATAATTCAGTTTCACCAATTCACTGTTTGGTGCTTTACCGCGAATAAGTTAGTCACTTTCATCACGTTTCTGAAAGGTGTATTAGCGTAACTATTCGCTTTAAATAGTGAGTGTAATGGCTCAAATTCACGGCTTGGTATTTCCATTACGGTGCGTTTAAGTTATTGTTGTACTTGGTGAAAGTATGTTACAACTAACAAGTGACTATGGTGTCAAACCCTAATATTTAATTCATTTTAGGATCCCAGTAGACACCATCTCTCACCATCGAATTGAGCGTGATAACTAGCTTTCTAATACACGCGATTATCGCTACTTTCT
>NZ_LJYX01000001.1 GCF_001440345.1 Colwellia sp. TT2012
TTTTTATCTAGCGACCATAGCGCTGTGGCCCCACCTGATCCCATTCCGAACTCAGAAGTGAAACGCAGTTGCGCCGATGGTAGTGTGGGAGTTCCCATGTGAGAGTAGGACATTGCTAGGTTTCTATTAAGAGAAGCCCGATTCATAAGAGTCGGGCTTTTTGCTAAAGTTTTTATTTATTAAGCTACTTAATTAGTAATTTAATAAATAAAAGTTTTTGTCTAGCGACAATAGCGCTGTGGCCCCACCTGATCCCATTCCGAACTCAGAAGTGAAACGCAGTTGCGCCGATGGTAGTGTGGGAGTTCCCATGTGAGAGTAGGACATTGCTAGACTTCTAATTCTTATCAGTATTGCTGATAAAAATGGCCCTGTGGAGGGGTTCCCGAGTGGCCAAAGGGATCAGACTGTAAATCTGACGGCTCAGCCTTCGGTGGTTCGAATCCACCTCCCTCCACCATATTATTCCTAGGGAATAACTAAATACCAGCAATTAGCTGGTATTTTTTTTGCATTTTTTTCAGTCTTTCCTCATCCGTAATATTTAGTGTAAAGCCATGCAGCTCGTCTAGTAACGCTTTTACATTGTATAACTCTGTGGTCTTTCTATCCCCTTTTTCATACGAAATCAGTAAAATCTGTATCAAATTTAGCTTTATTGCAGAATGTTTGGGGAAGCTTACGGCCGCCTTTTGTAACTTTGAAATTGCTTGTTGATATTTCTGCTGACCATAATAGGATAAAGCAAGTTCAATATCTGCTTGTGCTCTATCCTTTAAGGTTTTCGCTAAATTATTCTGTTCACCGGCATTGCTAGCTTCTGACTCTTGCTCATCACTAATTTGTAATATTTGTGAGGCTAAATTATTTTTATTTAATTTCTTTAACGTTATAGATATATCAATAAGCTTCTCTGCGGGGATGTTAGCTTGCTCTCTAGTAAGTAAGATTTCACCAAGTTCGAATTCACTTTTTGCTAAATCATTTTCTCTTGTTATTTCTAGTAAACATGCACTTAGCAGATGAGACTGTATCTTGATGTCTGCATCTCTGAAATCACGAGTCATTTGTTTCATAAATGTAAAAGCTTTAGTGTTTATTTTTTTTGCATCAACAGGTGATAGGGATGGTGAATATTCAATAAGTGCTTGTACATATTTAATTGTATTATCAGCACAATGATGAATTGAATTATGGGCCAACTTAAAGTTTTTTTCATATGCTAATGTTGCTTTATCATAATGTTCGTTATGAATACACAAGTGTGCATACTTCTGCAGACGGGTAAGTGAACGAGGAGACAATAGTAAAGCTTGCTCGAGTATATCTTCTGCAAACAGATAGTGAAATTGTTCTTCATAGGTGATGGCCAGCCAATCATAACTCGCTAAATACAGAGGGTATTTCTTAATAAGTAATTTAAATAATTTTTCAGCCTGATTAAGTTTTTTTTCGTGTAATGCAACTTTACCTAGCCCTATAGTTGCCCACTGACAATTAGCAGAGTTCTGGTAGGTGCCATAGATCTTTTTGGCTTTGTCATACTGCTGTAAATTGAAATACTGTCGAGACATAATTCCTAAACATTCAGCTTTATACGGGTTTTTTGTTGCTAATGCATTTTTGCAATGTTTAATTACCTGTAATGGTATTTCATCATCGAGCGCTTGGTATATCAGTGCCATTGTGCCTTTTTTACGAAGACAATCATTTAGGCGTTTATCTAATTCATTGAGGGAGTATGGTTTGCATAGATAGTGATCTGGCTTGTGTTCTAATGCAGCTAAAACCATTGCTTGGGACACTTCAGCTGTAATTAAAATAACAATGCACTGGCGGTTGATATAGCGATTTACCCGCAACTCTTCTAATATTTGTTGACCATTCTTTTGATTTTCACCAAGATCATAACCTAAAAGAATTACGTCATAGGTCTTTAGCTGGCAAATGGTGGCTACATCTTGAGCGTAGTGTGTGCTTTCAACCTGTTTACCGGTTAAACGCATAACATATTGTTTTAGGATATCTTGCGATGGCTTGACGTTATCAACAATCAAGAAACGCATACTTTGATAATTGTATTTAGCCATAACATCCTTAGTGTCAAATACGCTAATAACTGGGATAGTCATATACTACTTCTGCTACAATTAACCAACTTAAATACTCACTGGCTAAACGAATGACCTTTTCTTCTTTTTCTTTGGACTCAGCATTGCTCAAAGCAATCACCGAATCTGCTTATGATGAACCAACAGAAATACAAAAGCAAAGTATCCCTCTTATTTTAGCTAAACATGATGTTATGGCAAGAGCACAAACCGGTACTGGTAAAACTGCTGCGTTTGCATTGCCAATCCTACAGAAGTTAATATTAGCCCAGCCTTGTAAGCAAGAGCTACGAGCATTAGTTTTAACGCCAACTAGAGAGCTTGCCCAACAGGTATATAAAAGTTTTGTTCATTACGGACAATTTACCACGATTAAAATTGGTATTGCCTATGGAGGCGTCAGTACAAAGAAACAAATTTTAGAGGTAAAAACAGGCTTAGACATTTTAGTCGCTACTCCAGGTCGTTTATTGGATCTTATTAGAAGTGGGCATCTTTCTTTAGAGCAGATAAATACTGTCGTATTTGATGAAGCCGATCGAATGTTGGATATGGGCTTTAAAGAGGAAATCGATCAAATTCGTAAATACCTTCCTATTGAGAAACAAACCTTGCTCTTTTCTGCAACATTTGCCGATGACATATACAAAATGAGCAAAAGTATATTAGTAAATCCAAAGGTTGTAGAAATTGATGATAAAAACAAAGCTGCGGATGATGTCGAGCAAATTGTTTATGCTGTCGATGCTGATCGTAAAAGGGAGCTTACTTCCTATTTAATTGGTTCAAAGAACTGGCAACAAGTTTTAGTTTTCACGCGCACAAAGCAATGTGCAGATTATTTAGCAAAAGAAATGACTAAGGATGGCATTAAATCATTAGCTATACATGGTGACAAATCTCAAGGGGCCCGTGAAAAAGCACTTCATGAATTTAAAGAAGGAAATATAAGAGCTTTAATCGCGACCGATGTAGCCGCGCGAGGTATCGATATAAAAGGCCTTAACCACGTTATTAACTATGAACTTCCATATAATGCTGAAGATTATGTTCATCGTATAGGTCGTACTGCAAGAGCAGGGAATTCTGGCTTAGCAGTATCGTTAGTGAGTGTTGGTGAAGAGTGGCTGCTAACAGCAATTGAAGAATTACTTGATATTGAATTATTACAGCAGTGGTTACCTGGCTATGAACCCGATTTAACAAAAAAACCACAAACAGAAAAAAAATCAATGAATAAAAAAAATGCCCGAAGAAATGCATTGTCTTCGGGAGATAACTCTAACAAAAGTAGACCCAGATCGAAAAACAGGAGAAGATAAAGTATAAGTATTGCGTCTCCTGCACTATTTATGACCTATACTAATTCGGATAATAAGCAAATAGCGGTATTTGTAATCGAACAAACAAAATAATAAAATTAGCCCTTGTACTAAATCAAAAACTATCTATAATCCGCACCCAGTTCCAAGGGCTTCAGCTAAAATGAATCAACACGAACTGTTTTGATAAGTTATCTACTTACTTTAAAGGTAAACTAGCTAACTTAACGTTTAGTTATTAACTAGAAAATAAGCTTTCTAATTAAAATAAACGTTGACATCAAAACTCGGAAGCGTACAATGCGCATCCTGCTTCGGGCAAACGGCAACGTTAGCAAGGAGTGAAGGTACTTAGCGAATGCGACTAAGACCTCTTTTCTTTAACAATTAGTTATCATGCAATTTGTGTGGACACTCACATTAATGTTGTTTTACATAGTTTTCCTTTCGGGGAGAACAAAAACGCTTAA
>NZ_LJYX01000037.1 GCF_001440345.1 Colwellia sp. TT2012
TCATACACACTTTATAGTTCAAAACTACTTGGGTGTTGTATGGTTAAGCCTCACGGGCAATTAGTATCAGTTAGCTCAAGACCTCGCAGTCCTTACACACCTGACCTATCAACGTTGTAGTCTCCAACGACCCTTTAGGGGACTTAAAGTCCCAGTGAGAACTCATCTCAAAGCCTGCTTCCCGCTTAGATGCTTTCAGCGGTTATCAGTTCCGAACGTAGCTACCGGGCAATGCCATTGGCATGACAACCCGAACACCAGTGGTTCGTCCACTCCGGTCCTCTCGTACTAGGAGCAGCCCTCTTCAATTCTCAAACGCCCACGGCAGATAGGGACCGAACTGTCTCACGACGTTCTAAACCCAGCTCGCGTACCACTTTAAATGGCGAACAGCCATACCCTTGGGACCGACTTCAGCCCCAGGATGTGATGAGCCGACATCGAGGTGCCAAACACCGCCGTCGATATGAACTCTTGGGCGGTATCAGCCTGTTATCCCCGGAGTACCTTTTATCCGTTGAGCGATGGCCCTTCCATACAGAACCACCGGATCACTATGACCTACTTTCGTACCTGCTCGACGTGTCTGTCTCGCAGTTAAGCTGGCTTATGCCATTGCACTAACCGTACGATGTCCGACCGTACTTAGCCAACCTTCGTGCTCCTCCGTTACTCTTTGGGAGGAGACCGCCCCAGTCAAACTACCCACCAGACAGTGTCCCCAAGCCGGATTACGGCCCTAGGTTAGAACATCACGCATACAAGGGTGGTATTTCAAGGTTGGCTCCACCACATCTAGCGACATGGTTTCATAGCCTCCCACCTATCCTACACATGTAGGAGCAATGTTCACTGTCAAGCTATAGTAAAGGTTCACGGGGTCTTTCCGTCTAGCCGCGGGTATACGGCATCTTAACCGCAAATTCAATTTCACTGAGTCTCGGGTGGAGACAGTGTGGCCATGATTACGCCATTCGTGCAGGTCGGAACTTACCCGACAAGGAATTTCGCTACCTTAGGACCGTTATAGTTACGGCCGCCGTTTACCGGGGCTTCGATCATCAGCTTCGTCCGAGGACTAACCGAATCAATTAACCTTCCGGCACCGGGCAGGCGTCACACCGTATACGTCATCTTGCGATTTTGCACAGTGCTGTGTTTTTAATAAACAGTTCCAGCCACCTGGTTACTTCGACTGGTCTGGGCTTAGGAAGCAAGTTCCATCACCCATATCCAGCGTACCTTCTCCCGAAGTTACGGTACTATTTTGCCTAGTTCCTTCACCCGAGTTCTCTCAAGCGCCTTAGTATTCTCTACCCAACCACCTGTGTCGGTTTGGGGTACGGTTCCACTATATCTGAAGCTTAGAAGCTTTTCCTGGAAGCATGGCATCAACAACTTCATCACCGTAGTGACTCGTCTCAGTTCTCAGTGTTCCTTATAAAAGGAGAAACCCGGATTTACCTAAGTCTCCCACCTACAACCTTTCACACGGACTACCAACGCCGTGCTCATCTAGCCTACTCCGTCCCTCCTTCGCAATATAGTGAAGTACAGAAATATTAATCTGTTTCCCATCGACTACGCGTTTCCGCCTCGCCTTAGGGGCCGACTTACCCTGCCCTGATTAACATGGGACAGGAAACCTTGGTCTTTCGGCGGGGGAGTTTTTCACTCCCCTTATCGTTACTCATGTCAGCATTCGCACTTCTGATACCTCCAGCAAACTTCTCAATTCACCTTCAACGGCTTACAGAACGCTCCCCTACCACTTGCAATAAATTGCAAATCCGCAGCTTCGGTGACTAGTTTAGCCCCGTTACATCTTCCGCGCAGACCGACTCGACTAGTGAGCTATTACGCTTTCTTTAAAGGATGGCTGCTTCTAAGCCAACCTCCTAGCTGTCTATGCCTTTCCACATCGTTTCCCACTTAACTAGTACTTTGGGACCTTAGCTGGCGGTCTGGGTTGTTTCCCTCTTCACAATGGACGTTAGCACCCACAGTGTGTCTCCCGGATAGTACTCATTGGTATTCGGAGTTTGCAAAGGGTTGGTAAGTCGGGATGACCCCCTAGCCTTAACAGTGCTCTACCCCCAATGGTATTCGTCCGAGGCTCTACCTAAATAGATTTCGGGGAGAACCAGCTATCTCCCGGCTTGATTAGCCTTTCACTCCGACCCACAAGTCATCACCGCATTTTTCAACATACGTGTGTTCGGTCCTCCAGTTGATGTTACTCAACCTTCAACCTGCCCATGGGTAGATCGCCGGGTTTCGGGTCTATACCCTGCAACTAAACGCGCAGTTAACACTCGCTTTCGCTACGGCTCCCCTAATCGGTTAACCTTGCTACAGAATATAAGTCGCTGACCCATTATACAAAAGGTACGCAGTCACTAGACTAAATCTAGCTCCCACTGCTTGTACGTATGCGGTTTCAGGTTCTATTTCACTCCCCTCACAGGGGTTCTTTTCGCCTTTCCCTCACGGTACTGGTTCACTATCGGTCAGTTAGTAGTATTTAGCCTTGGAGGATGGTCCCCCCATATTCAGACAAAGTTTCACGTGCTCCGTCCTACTCGATTTCACTTAAAGGTTGCTTTTGTGTACGGGACTATCACCCTGTATCGTTCTACTTTCCAGTAGATTCCACTAGCGCCCAATAAGCTTAAGGGCTGATTCGCGTTCGCTCGCCGCTACTAACGAAATCTCGGTTGATTTCTTTTCCTCGGGGTACTTAGATGTTTCAGTTCTCCCGGTTTGCCTCGTTAAGCTATGTATTCACTTAACGATACCTAGCTTATGCTAAGTGGGTTTCCCCATTCGGACATCTCAGGCTATAACGGTTGTTATCACCTTACCTGAGCTTTTCGCAGATTAACACGTCCTTCATCGCCTCTAACTGCCAAGGCATCCACCACATACGCTTAGTCACTTAACCATACAACCC
>NZ_LJYX01000038.1 GCF_001440345.1 Colwellia sp. TT2012
CGAAATTACTTGCTTCATCTATGCGTTAACTCTTCTATTTTAAAAGAAGACATTATGGCTCTAAATGAATGAGCAGGGATCGGTGTATTTAACTTGACGTGGGGAGTCATACCAACGCCCAATTAACAGGCAAAAAATAGTTGGCTAAAATAAGTCACGAAGTGACAAAAAGCCAACTGTTTTTTGTCCTTGTTTAATTTCTTGTTATGTCACTATTACGCACCTAGATAAAGGTACCTCCGACTAATAAGCATAACTCGTTGTAACACTAATGAGGCATTATTGAAGTTCTCTGTTTGGTCTTCTAACAGCGTGATATCTTTATTGCCATGAAATAAATTATTTCGAAATCGATAAGTAATTAAAAGCAAAGCGTGTATCTTGTCAGCAAGATTCACACTTTGCTCTGTTAAAATCGAAAAGACCAATTCTTCTTGCTCATGCTCACTAAAACCTAAGTGTTCGAATCTAGAACCTTTAGCATTATTTTGAATGTATCGATTTTGCCAAAATTGAAGAATGTCATCTAAAAAATCTATCGGTGGCATTTCATTTGCCACTCGAATAGAGAGCCTTTGAATCTGTGTAACCATGTTATGAATTGGATCACTTTCCGATGCTTCAAAAACAGCCCACATTAATGTAAAGCTACTAACAGAAGATAAACTCTCATTACTTAGGGAAGCTGATTCATTAATATTTTCTTTAATCCATTGAGCAGCGAGCATAAACTTTCCTAGTGACATAACGCCCAATTAACGGGCTAAGTAATAGTTGGCCATAATTGTGAACGGAGTGAGCGCGGCCAACTGTTGCGTGTCACGTTGAATTGCTTGTTATGTAACGTTATTCGCGTGTTTTTCATTGGCATACAAATATGCCGGTAACGCACACGATAACCCTACGGTACAACTTAATATAAAGAATAGAAAAGGCCTGGGAGCTGTTGGGTTTTTAGAGCGTTGAAAAATAAAAAACCAAAACGCGACAGTTGCTAATAATACATCTGCGGTAAACCCACTTGCAGCTTTACTACCAAATAATTCCATTATAAATAAAGAAAAGTTTAACCCTTCAACTTGTATAAATTGAAAATAGAAAATGTACGGAATGATTGCACCAACGATTGCTAAAAATAGATAAATCCGTTTCATTAAAACTCCATAGATGATTAAGTTACATAACGCCGCATTAAGCGGCAAAAAATAGTTGGTTATAATGTTGAACGGAGTGAAAACAACCAACTGTTTTTTGTCCGTTTAAATGCCTTGTTATAGCGACTTTATTTGTAAATATTAATACTTATTATTATCAAAACATTCTAATTTACTATTTGTAATGATGTATTCCATAGCTTTTTCAATAATCTGGAATTCTTTTTGTTTTCGTCCCATTGCATTCGCTTTTCTTCGTACTGTCATCATCAAACCATAGTTTTTCAAATTGCTAGATGTGATGTAAGTATCTACACTTAATTTTGAGCCTTGACGCGTGCTCATCCATATTTTTAAACAATCTTGGTGCGGACTATGATGAGTAAAATTTACAAGACCAAAAGGAGTCTCTACTTTTTTATGTAATTCACTAGCCATTAAGGCTGGTGCTAATGTATTAAAGTCCAAAATATAACTCCCCAACTTCCTTTGGAATAGCTGTCGCTATAACGCCCCATTAAGAGGCAATAAAATAGTTTGCTAAAATGTTTGAGGAACGAAAACAGCAAACTGTTTTTTGTCCTTTTGAATGGCTTGTTAGCTTTTTATTACTCCGGCATTAGAAAAGCAAATGCATTTATTAAAGCGTGAATTGAAAAAACTATTATATATGCATCTTTTCTCGAAACCTTATCCCAAACTTGAAAAGCAATTGAGAAGACTAAAAAAGTAAAAAATGTAACAAGCCCCCAAACAGGTATTAATAATGAATGTAAACCAGCCCAAAATAAAGCGCTAACAAAACAAATAATACCGAATTTATTAGTGAATGATTTTATTACACTAAAACTTAAGGTCATTAAGAGAGTTTCAATAAATGGACCAAAAATAATAACACTAAAAAAACTTAATATAGTTAATTCAGAATCAGGGCTTTCTGATAACGGAAAAAAAATATGCACACCGTAAGCAGCAGGTAGTGCCAAACAAAGAGCTAATATGAATGATTGAATCACATACAGATATTTTGGTTGATGAGTATTAAATAGAAATAGCACAAATAATCCTTTATAAAGCTAACGCCTAAATAACAGGCTAAGTAATTGTTGGCTAAAATGTGAAACGAAGTGGAACGCAGCCAACGGTCACGTGTCCTTGTTTATTTTCTTGTTATGTTTTTGATGATTACTGCTGCGAATAACTAAAACAATGGTATAAACTGATGAAATTAAAATTAGTATTATATTAATTATTAGATACGAAATTTTATTTTCATCCATTGTTCTTAAATATTTAATCTGAGCGTATTTTATTTTAAGAGAATCTTCAATGTTTTCAATATCCTTATTATCAATAGCAACTTGAATCTTTTCATCAATAACAAGCATGGAATCAACCACCTCTTCAGTAAATAAGCGAGGAGCTACTGTGCGGAAGTATGAAGTTATACAAGCGAGTATAATTACAATATTTATAGCCACTATTTTTTTAGTATTCACCGGATTCTCCAAAAAAACATAACGCCGCATTAAGCGGCAAAAAATTGTTGGTTATAATGTAGAACGGAGTGAAAACAACCAACTATTTTTTGTCCGTTTGAATGCCTTGTTAAGTGGTTTTATCACCAGCAATATGACTATTTCAC
>NZ_LJYX01000039.1 GCF_001440345.1 Colwellia sp. TT2012
CGATCCGGAAGAGCCCAACCTCAATCCTGTGGTGGGGAGAAACGGCCCGGCCAGCAACGAGCTGGTGGCCAAGCCGCGCTGCCTCGGCCCAACTCGTTTAGGGCTGGGCTTTTTCCTATGCATCCATCTTCGGGGGGGCTGGCTTGATGACAACCACCACACCCAGCCAATTCATCAGTGCGTGACCTGGTGCTGAGAAGTCGCCACGTGGTAGCAGCCGGAAGCGCTTCGCAGCCCTGATTTCAACCTGTTTCGAACGAACGGTGAAGATCATGAACTTTTCCGTTAGTCGGGTTGATCGGTGACCAGCTCTACGCCGCCATCCCATTCGGCCAGGACTTCGGCACCGCACGCGGAGCAGGCCGTAGTCACCTCGGGCGATGATTAAGGGGTTGTACGCCGGAATCCCAGAAATTTCCGTCAGCCCAGCTCCAGTCCCGCCACGAGCGCATCCAGGTCGATGAACTTGCCGTCAGTCTGGAATGTGTAATGCCCGTTCAGCAGGATGTGCCGCCAGGCCGCTGGCGACATCTGCGTGATCAACGCCAGCGCCTTGGCATTGCCAGCTGCCTCGTACTTCGTCAGCAGCAGGGACAGGATCGCCGAGTTGTAGAAGATGATCGCGTTGCCGATCAGCCTGGCGCACTGGTTGCTGATCTCGATTTCGATGTCGGTGCGGCCGGTCAATTCCTTCTTCCCACCGACTTGGGCGATGGTCGAGCGTAGCTGGTGATAGGACTCAATGCGGTTCTGCGAGCGGTGAACATTACGCTCCAGTTGCGGGTCGCGCAGGTAGCGCAGTGTGTAGATACTGCGGATGAGCTTGTCGAACTCGAAGATTGCGCGCCGCGTCGGGTTCGGCGCCGTATAGGTGCACAGCTTGCGGATCAGCGTGCCCTGCGTCATTTCCTTCAGGCCCAGTGTGGCGACGATTCGGTCGATGTTCGCCTTCTCACCGACGATGAGTTGCCGGTCGATCTGGCCAGCCGGCCGGACCAGGCATTTCTCGTACAATGCCAGATCATCGGCGCAATACAGCTCCTGCAACTGGTCGTCGATGTCGGTGAAGCGCGGCTCGAAACGAAGTCCGAACCCGTGCAGGATGGCGAAGTTGGCCTTGTTGATGCTGTGCCTGTCGCCGGTGATCGCGCGCGGCACGATGTCCGACGTGTTGCGGTACCAGATGTCGAACACGTGGTGAGCCTCGTACTCGTGTGCGCCTATCAGGTAGCCGTTCAACGGCACGTGATTGCACAGCAGCGTGTAGGCGACGACGCCCTTGCCGCGGCCGAAATATTTGCGCGAGTAGCGCGCCTTCACAGTTGGTCGCTCGACGCCGAATTTCTGCCCATCAACGGCACCGTACAACGAATCGAGGTCGAACGAGTAATGCGGGAAGATCGGCAGTGCGGCGATGGCGTTGCTGATGCAATCGTTGGCCACAAGTAGCGTCGCCTGGCGCAGGTACTGCTGGTAGGTACTCTCCAGGACGTGGTACGGGATGTCGCTGGTA
This sequence comes from Colwellia sp. TT2012, assembly GCF_001440345.1. Taxonomy (GTDB): domain Bacteria; phylum Pseudomonadota; class Gammaproteobacteria; order Enterobacterales; family Alteromonadaceae; genus Colwellia. The sequence continues at coordinate 1,514 of NZ_LJYX01000039.1, forward strand.
CGTGCCATAACCTGGTTGCCGTGGTTCATGGCTTGGGCAATGATCACCGCCATCAGACTGTCGGCGTCGGCTACCTTCTTCGCATAGCGTGGCTGCAATGGTGTCAGCGCCGACAGGAACTGGCACTGGCCGTTGACGAAGCGAAACACGTCGGCGACATCGCAGTATGGCAGTTGCTCGTAGAGAGCTTGCTCGCGCGCCTTCTGGTTCTCCCCCTTGGGCTTGCGCCAGGTCAGTCTCTGCGTGTCCTTGTCGTATTCCAGGTGCGTCAGCTTGCCCTGTTTCAGCTCGCGATTGAACGCCACCCATTGCGCACGCAACTCGGCCGCCAGTGCATCGAGCTGGGCACTGACCGGCTGCCGCAGGAAGGGGATGTCCATCTGCGCGAGCACGGCGGCTTTCTCGTCCATCGAAACCAACTCGTCGGACAAATGCCGGTGCTGCAAGCTGTCGTCAATGTAGAGCTCGCCCGCCTGGAAGCGTTTCCTGACCTGACGGTAAAGCCAGAATTCGTAACGATCGGCATGCAGGCCTGTCGGCGTGCCTTCGGCATCGAACATCAGCAGGTACGGACGCAAGCGTTTCGGCAGCGTTGCCGCCGGACATTCGTCGAGTGGCCGTTGTGATAGGCGCTGCTGCTTGGCGAACACGCTCTTGGCCCCAGTCAGCGCCGCGAGCCATGGGTTATCGGGGGCCGTGCCGGCGAAGTCGAGCGCGACGTACAGCGGCCGTAGATGGCGTCGAATGCGTTCGGCCAGGCCGTCCACCGCCTGCCAGTGCAGCGCCAGTTTGTTCAGTGGCTTGACGCTCATGCGCTGCGCCGTGTTTTGCAGCAATTCCCTGGACATGATTTTGTAGGCGCGTTGGCGCACCTCGCCGAACGGCGTCGGATCGGCCACGCTGTCGTCCACGTACAGCGACAGCAGGCGGCCAACCTGTGGCGTTTCCTGATGGCGTCGCAGCTGTTCGGCGACAAAGGACTGTTTCGCACCCGTGCGGCTCTCGTCCTCAAGTTTTTTCATGTGGAAGGCCATCGCGTCGACAAGGTTGTCGGTGAGCTGCCGGTAACGTACCCAGGCATAGCACAGCAGGTAGAGCCGGGTCTGCTCCGCCTTCAGGTGGCGCAGGTCATGGACGGTCTAGAAGTTCGCCAAGCTCGCGTAGTACAGCAGGTTCTGCTGCGAGATGCCGAGCTTGGGCAGCAGCGCCTTGGCGATCCCGTGCAAGGACTTCAGCGTGGCGCGCTTCTCGCGCTCCCCTGCCATCT
>NZ_LJYX01000021.1 GCF_001440345.1 Colwellia sp. TT2012
ATTGGTTGGGCAATGTCCCAATCACCTGATACGGCATTAACAGCCAAAGCATTATCAATGGCATTTGAATCGCGTGGCAGACCTAAAGGCGTGATGTTTCACTCTGATCAAGGCTGTCACTATACCAATAAAAAGTACCGCCAATTATTATGGCGATACCAAATAAAGCAAAGCATGAGTCGTCGTGGTAATTATTGGAATAATGCGCCAATGGAACGATTTTTTAGAAGTTTTAAATCGGAATGGATGCCAACAGTAGGTTATAAATTTTTTAATGAAGCGAAATCTGCTGTGGTTAATTACATTACTGGATATTACAGCAAAGTCAGGCCTCACAGTTATAATGGTGAATTAACACCGAATGAGTCTGAGCGAAGATATTGGAAAACGTACAAACGCGTGGCCAATATTACTTGACCACTTCAGCCCAGGATATCCGTTGGCTTATGCAGTTATAGGGTGATTTATTTCCTAAAAATCCATTTATAATGACCTACAGGCTATCATTAGATATATAGCTAACCCTAGACGTAACGTACTGTATTGTTCGTGTGATTAAATTTTGTTGGTTAATAATAACAAAATTTAATTTTTGATATTATACATTAGGATTGCTGGATATTGTACTAGAGTGGATATCATGCTTAAACGAAATAAAAACATTTATTACTTTAGTAATAAAAAACTTTTCATTGACCTTATTGTATTAGTTCTCTTTATCCTATTCACCGCAACTGCCCTTATTTATTTGGATGCAGCAGAGAGAATTTATTCTTTTACACGACAACATGAGGAATTAGAACTAGATGAACTAATTCTTCTTCTCGCGATAAGTTCTATCTATATGTTTTTATTTATACTCAAAAGGTTTATGGACTTAAAAGAGTTAATTTTAAAAGCTTGCACCGATCCCTTACTTGGCTTAATTAATAGAGCAAGTGGATTAGAATATATAATAAACGAAATTAAAATATTAAAATCGTCTACCTCTAAGTCATCATTGATTATGTATGACATTGATCATTTTAAAAAGGTAAATGATACTTATGGCCATGATGTTGGCGATTATATTCTTAAAGCCGTCACTAATATCGTTATAAGAGAAAGTAGAAGCAGTGATATTTCTGTTCGATGGGGAGGAGAAGAGTTTATTGTCATTTGTCCCAATACTAATTTAAAAAATGCAGTGCTTTTAGCGGAAAGATTTAGAGCGAGTATTGAAAATTATGTCTTTGAAAATCATATCAAGGTAACGGCAAGCTTTGGTGTTATCGAATTAAATAAGCATGAACAAAGTCAAGAACAACTCATTAAAGTTGATGAATATGTATACCAAAGTAAAGCAAATGGCAGAAATCAAGTAACCCATTAAGCAGAACTACATTTTAGTTCTGATTCTGTTTACTAGTACCCGTTCCCCTATAAGCCCTTTAAACAATCACGTCCCCAACAGCTATGAAAAGCGGGCGAATGCTTTGACCGTGTCACGAGCCAGGTAAAGGTTGATCCGCTTAACTTCTGAGAAGTTTATTCAACAGTGTGCATTTTATCTTAGCAATAGCCAGCCCTTGTTTATATCTTTTAGGTCCTTACTATTAAAGCATTAAACATTTAAAGCACGATCATACTTTATTGACATAAATGTTTTCAATTTTGTTAAAGGCTCAGGTTTGTGTAAGCCATAACCTTGACCAAAATCGACCTTCATATCATATAATAAATGTGCTATTTCTGGCGTTTCAACATATTCAGCAATCGTTTGTAAATTGAGTGACGCAGCCATATTGACAATGGCTTGTACTAGCGCAGCATCTGAGGGATTACGCCCTAAAACCTTAATTAAGCTGCCGTCAATTTTCAAATAATCTACCTGAAGATCGCGTAAATAAGCAAACGATGAAAAACCGCTGCCAAAATCATCTAATGAAAATCTACAACCGATAGCTTTTAACGTACGGATATATTCTTGTGCCGTCTCTATGCTTGTCATGGCTGCAGATTCAGTAATTTCGAAAATGAGTTGATGCCCTTTACCTGATTCAGTAATCAACTTCACCAGTTTAGGTAGGTAAGCTTTATCAGCCAAGGTATGAGCAGACATATTGACAGAATAATGAACATTTTCATCTAGGTTGGTGGCAAGTAATGTTTCTATGACCCAGCGATCTATTTTTGGCATTAAACCAAATCGTTCTGCGGCAGGTAAAAATAAACCAGGGGGAATAATTTGTCCATTTTCGTCGATTCCACGGATTAATATCTCTATATGTCCAATGGCTTCTTTTGACTGCAACGGCACAATACTTTGGCCATATAAGCAAAATTTCTGATTTATAATCATCTGTGGGATTTTAGCGGCCCAACGCTCTTCTCGTCTTATTTCCATTAAGACAGGATCTGACTCTTCATACACTAACACTTTGGCATTGCCGGGTATTTTTGCTATTCGGCATGCAGCATCCGCTCGCGAAATTAATTCGGTAAAGAGAAAATTGAGCTTACCTACCGCTAGCCCCACCGATGCTCCCAAAGGCATTCTTTGCCCCATCCATTCAAAAGGATGGTACTCAACCAGTGCCACGAGTTGCTCAGAAATATTCTGAGCGTGTTCAACACTGCTATTGCTAAACCAAATAACAAATTCATCACCGCCAACGCGAGCTAATGTGCAATTACACTGGTAGCAAAGCAAAGCCATTTTCTTCGTTAAATCAATTAATAATTCATCACCGACTGTGTGCCCACACAAGTCATTGACCAATTTAAACCGGTCAAAATCGAGATAGGCCAATACCCCAGAAGCAACTTGCTCTGTCATAGCAACCGCAAGGCCACGACGATTCAATATGCCCGTTAACGTATCATGCAGTGCTTGATGCTCTAACGTGCGGCTAATATGCATATTTTTACGAATAATCCAGATACTCAAAACAATGCTCATAATGAGACTTGCAGTGCCAAAAATCCCTAAAGTCAAAAATAATGACCATTTCTTTAGTTCAAGTGATTCAATAGCATGAACTTCTTGCTCTTCTGCTGCCTCGACAATTACATCAATGCTAGCTTCCATAGTATAGATATGTTGCTTATATTCGGCCATAGCCTGAAGCGCTTGATACTGGGTCATGCCAGTATTGGTTGACATTGTTTTAACAACACGAGAAATACCGGCACTGTATTCATGAAAGGCGGTGGCAAGTGCCGCAATGGATTCACCTTCATGTACTTCGCTTTGTTGAAGTTCAAGTTCCATTATAATAAATTGCTGCTTGGTTTCCGACTGGGCTTTTTGCCAGCGACTCAGTACGCGTTTCTCCTCTTCTGGTGATTGGTTATAGAGAAGAATATCTTTTTCCAGTTTACGTAAATTAATCAACATACCCTTCAGGGTTAACGCTTCAACCTGAGTATCAGAAAAGACTACCAAAGACTTGCTTAAATCGTCGGTGAGTTGTTCCATTTTCCATGCACCAAAGAGTCCTTGTAGTAAAATGATAATGGCAATGCTTAATAAACCTGTAGCGGTACTTCGACCTAAACGTTTTGACTCAATATAGAGCATAAAAATGAACCCTTTTATTATAAATATGAAAAAACCAAGGGAAATAGCGAGATAAACAAATTAATTTATTTTTTTCTCAACTATAACAATCATATACAATATATTTACCGTGTAAAGAGAATAAAAATTCTTTGGGCTTATATCTAAACTAGCGTTACTTCATACGTCCCTCTGTTACATCGCAACGAAGGAGTGACAAACAGGTATTTGCCAGCCATTGCCTACTGTTTTTTATCTGTTAAACTGCAAATTTCAGGTTAAAATTCGTATGATAGTTTAATTCTCAAGGCCGAATCGAAAAAATCATCAGACAAGTATTGATGATAAGCAAACCCAAACTCAAGGTTTTCTTTTATCTCAGACACAAAACCAATACTCGCTTGATTAGCATATTCGACTAAATAGTGGTTTTCTGTAGCGACCTCTTCTTTATGACGCTCGAATTCGAATAATAGCGTAAAATCATCAGTCACTTGATAAGCATAGGCAGCATTAATAAAAGTAACATCTTCTTCATTGATATTTTCAAAGCCGAAGTTAAGGTGTAAAAAATGATATTCAACAAGCTCATAACTAGCTAACAATACCACTTCATATCCATATTCATCGTCTTCTGACACTAAAGAAGCACCGAAAGAAAAATGAGGAATAAAACCTTTTTGTTTAGTTAACGTGTATAAAAGTCCTAATTCATATTCTATTTCATACTCAATTTCAATTCCGCCTATCCTATTTTCATCTATTTCGGGTTGGCGGTTACCTGCGAACTCAATTTGTAAATATTCGGTGATGCCATACTCAATAGAGGCCGACTGGGATAATTTATTTGAACGATTTATTTCAAACTGTTCTGAGCTTAACATAGCAGTTACTTGCCACTCTCCCTCCTCTTGTAAATAAGCAGGTTCACTTATAAAGGTAAACTCCTGTTTTTCATTAGAAAAAACATGAGTAGAAAATAATAATGAACAGATTGATCCAAATAGTTTGTAGCGAAAAATACCTATGGGAACTTCCTATATAGTCAAATAAACATATTTATCATAATATATAGCTTAAGTGTCACGCTGACAACTTTAATTACCCTAAGAACCTGTATCACTCTCGTGATAGCCATAATTTTGAAAACGATAGTTCTCGGGGTCAGATCCAAATAAAATCAAGGGGTCAGAAAATCAAGGGGTCAGAACAGTTGATTACTTGCGAAAGGAATAAAACAGAATGCCTCAGCTAAAATATTGGGGCTTTTTATTACTTATAATTTAACAACTACCCACTGATTTAATCCTAATGAAGAGAATTTGTAGTTCGATTCCCATAGTCTGACAATCTATTACCTTTTCAGAAGAAGTGAAAGCTTAGCGATTTTTTTACCATTTACTTAGGCAGAATATGATCTCACACCTGCTAAAAATATTAATTGCATAACATAATACTTTTATTAAAAGAAAGTATAGAGCTCACATAACAAAAGTAGCACTCATCACTGGCCCGAGCTCAGGTATAAGTAAAGTACCCCTGCTGTTACTGACTCAAGGTGGCTATATTGTTTATGCAGGAACTCGGAATCCATAAAAATTCTAAATCAAGATCAATAACTTGCCAGTGGTAGCACTTAATATTCCCGATAACTGCATCGCGAGATTAATATAATGAAAACTCCCCCTATAAATAAGTCACTGGGTATTTCCCCCAAGTCATGGAGTGAAGAGCATGCAGGAAGAATTCCCGGTAACATTCCTATTTGGGTAGGCATACTGTCAGAGCTCACTGAATTTGGTATTTTTTTGCTGCCTACTTTGTCGCGAAATTTTATTATGCAGATATATTTTCCCAAGGTCGGTGTTTTTCAAGGTAGTTGTCGCCTAAATTGTTAAGCAGCTTCTTTGTATTGCTCTGGATTTAACTCCACAGCGCCTATTGGCTGCCAGTTTCTTTCACTTTTTGACCATCGTTCAGGATGCTCATTTGATATTATCACCGATAAGGCATCTTCTATAGAAAATAATGCGTAGTCCATTTTCCTCAATACTTATGATTTTATCTTCCTAAAAACAAGTGAACACACTTTAAAAAAGTCACATTTTGTACAAAAACATTGTTATTTAACTTGTCTAGCTACTTGAATAACCTATAAAAAAAGCGATAATACCCGCTATAAAAATTAATTCTTTGGCCTATTTTAGTGCGGAGACAAAATGCTACTAGCCAGACTATATAAAAAAATCAGCCCCTTTCAACGGGTTATCATTGCCTTAATACTCGGTATATCAACGGGTGTTTTTGTTGGAGAGCCCGCTGGACACTTGGAAGTCATCGGTGATGTTTATATTCGCTTATTGCAAATGACTGTTTTACCTTATGTACTGGTTTCGATCATTGGCGGTCTTGGTCGCTTAGACAGCACTATGGCTAGCCGAATTGGTTTACGCGCGGTGAAAGTAATAATCATCCTGTGGCTGTCTGTTATGGCTACCTTATTATTACTGCCCTTAGCTTATCCGAACTGGCAAACCGCAGGGTTTTTCAGTACCAGTATGATAGCTGAGCCCGAAGATTTTAATTTTGTTAAACTTTATATTCCTAGCAATATTTTCGCTTCGTTATCAGAAACTATTGTACCTGCCGTCGTATTATTTTCATTATTAATGGGCGTCGCACTTATTCAAGTTAAAAATAAGGAAACACTACTAACCTTAACCACCAATATTGGTGACAGCTTAATGAAAGTAGCTTCTTATATCGCTAAGTTAGCGCCCTTAGGAATTTTTGCTATTTCAGCCTCTGCCGCGGGTACGCTTGAGGTTGAAGAACTTGGCCGCTTGCAAGTGTTTTTATGGGTATATATTACCGCTGCGGCCTTACTGGCTTTCGTCTTGTTACCACTGATAATTCATTGGGCAACGCCATTTTCCTACCGTGAAATATTATCAACGGCAGGTGAAGCCGTGATAACAGCATTAGCGACCGGTACGGTATTAGTCGTCTTGCCTATGATAATTGAGCGCAGTAAAGAGCTGTTGGCTAAACATGGTATGGATTGCGAAGAAACATACTCAACTGTTGATGTACTAGTACCTACCGCCTACAGTTTCCCCAGTACCGGGACATTATTGGGCCTAGGTTTTATCTTATTTTCAGCTTGGTATGTCGGTTCACCCTTAGGTTTTGATGACTATATTTCTTTTGTTATTATGGGCGCCTTAACCGCTTTTGGTAGCATGGCGGTCGCTATTCCCTTTTTACTCGACTTTTTTGACTTACCCGCCGATCAATTCCAACTGTATTTATTAGGCAGTGTAGTGACTGCTCGTTTTGCTACAGGCCTAGCGGCACTGCATGGCTTTGTCGTTACCCTATTGGTCGCTTCCGCAGTATTGAAAAAACTTAAATGGCATAGAATGATGCAAGCCATAGGTGTGCATTTAGCGGTAACCTTAGGCGTGATGATTGCTGCTGGCTTTATTTTGAAATCATTGATCCCCTATCAATATGAAGGTATACAAACGTTTGAAGCAATGAAATCGATGAATAGCAGTGCTAAAATAGAACAATATAAAGAACTTACGCCTTTGGGATATTTTGAGCAACAGCAGCCGCGCCTTGAAATAATTATGGCTCGTAAAAGTATTCGTGTTGGTTATTACCATGCCAGCTTACCTTATGCTTTTAGAAATAAAGATAACCATATGGTCGGCTTTGATGTCGAACTACTCAATCAATTTGCTAAAGATCTTGAGGTCAATCTGGCCTTAATTCTTATTAAAGATAAAGCTGATGAAGCCAAGCTATTGGCCGATGGTAGTGTTGATATCACTATTGGTGGTCATGCAATAACACCAAAACGTGCCTTAACAGTGACCTTTACCGATTCTTATACTTTCCATACGGCTGGCTTATTAGTGAGTGACGCTAGGCGTGATGAGTTTGCCGATCTTTACAATATTCAAGCAATGAAGAATCTAAACCTAGGTGTCGGCAGCAGTAAGTATTACCAAGATATTGTCAAAGAATATATCCCCAACGCCCAGTTAACTGAGGTTAATAACGTTAGACAATTTCTAAAAGGCAGATATAAAGAGGTTGATGCCTTAATTTACTCGACCGAGGCAGGATCTGCTTGGGCAATGTTATACCCTAATTTTTCCGCCGTTATACCAAAAGGCTTACGCCTTAGAGCCCCGGTTGCCTTTGTACTGCCGAAAGGTCAGTTAGATTATTTACAGTATATGAATACCTGGCTGAAACTGAAAAAAGAAAATGGTTTTCAGCAGCAAGTTTATGATTATTGGATTTTAGGTAAAAATCCTAAAGCTAAAAAGCCGCGCTGGTCAGTGATGAAAGATGTATTGGGTTGGACTTGATAGGTTTTAGTTCGATATAGCACAAAACAAAAAAGCAGCTGAATCTCTTCAGCTGCTTTTTTAATTAAGGGCTCAAATACGACTTATACCCTTTTCATTAAGTTTGTGATCTTGTTGTGCTCAGGAAAAAAAATCAAAGCAAGGCGCTCGATTGACCAATAGCTTGCTATTGGGATTGAGAGCAACGCCGCATTGGAATGTTTTAACCAGCACAAGTGAGCAATAATTTAATGAAATTGGTATTAAACCAAACATTAGCTTTTATGATAGTTGTTGATATACCACTGAGTATGTTGAGCAACCGTATCATTATAAACACGCTGTAATGAAGGTAAAATCAGCTCATCCGCTTGGCCGGTTAATTCATCCATAAAAACTTTTTTCGCTTCAGTCGCCAGCACTAAGACATTATCATAGCGACTATGACAAAAGCCAGCCAAGTGCCCCTTACCATAAAAAATATCATTTTCAGCTGCTGTCACCTCAATACCGTCAACTTTCATACCTTGCAGAGCGCTAAGCCAACTATCAATAATGGGTCGCCATTGCTCGCCCTTAACCGAACTTGTGCCGACGTTGATTACCGGTAAGTCTTTTCGCTCATGGCGTTTATAGTTATAAGAGTGATTATCATAAACAACACATTGACCAAAATCTGCCACTAAGGCCTCTACTACTGCGGCAACAATACGGTAAAATTGGGCATGTTTAGCTTTGCTCTTAGCTATCATCTCTTCACTGAGTGGTTTGTTCCAAATTTCTTTGCCCCAAGCCGTTTCATAGACACATTCATCGGTAGTACGATTTAAGTCATATTCATAACGTGAATCGTGAGCGATTAAGGTGATAGCTTGCTTAGCAATAAAGCTCGCAGTATAGGGATCTTCTTCGTAATATCGTTCTGCTTTGTCCAACAAACAGTTATCTTCTAATTCTGCGCGTAAATTGCCACCATCATGAATAGCTGCAGACAAAACAGGTAGGTATTGCTCAATTTTCAGGGTAAATGCGCCGCCTGCAATCGTCGCTATAAAACATTGTCGTTGAGTGATTTTATTAATGATTTCTTGTTCGGTTAATTGTGCGGATAATTGCTCAGTCACAATCGAACTCCCTAAGCTAGGTGGAAAATACGGTTATAGCACAGGTGAACAGTACTTCAAAGACAGATAACAATAAGTAATTAATACTTATTATCAGCTAGTTAATTTTATTTCTTCATGCTTCTACTTTGCCAAAATCATCTGAAAAAATCGAGTAACGAATAATATCACCGTTCAATTAGTGAAAAACTAACGGCCAGCCGTCGCTCACCTCTTAGTTTAAAGTCGCGGCTAACCTTTTTAACGGTAAAGCACTTGAGTAAAATAATAAAGTGCCGCAGCCGCTTTCAGTAACATAGAGAAGCTTATATTCATCATATTTATTCATAGTAACTGTTAGAGTTATTATCATGAAAACCAATAACTAAGGTATAAAAGCAACACCACAAGAGCAAGTGTTTATTTTACCTAATAACTCCTAGTGGTAATGGCTAAAATTCCCTTGAGCTAAGCGTAACTTTTACTAATTTATCAGCAAGAACACTAGTCAAGCAGCCATTGAGGCTGATAGAATCTAACGCATTATATTTTTTGAACATAAAAGAAGACATTGAGATGGGCAGAGCTTACCAAAACCGTAAATTATCTATGGCCAAAACCGCTGGGGCCAAAACTAAAGTTTACTCTAAGTACGGTAAAGCAATTTACGTTTGTGCTAAAAATGGTGGTATTGATCCCGATGGTAACCTTGCTTTACGCGCCTTAATTGACCGCGCTAAGAAAGATCAAGTTCCAACTCATGTTATTGATAATGCCATTAAAAAGGCTTCTGGTGCTGGTGGTGAAGATTTCGTTGAAGCACGTTATGAAGGCTTTGGCCCAGGCAACTGCATGGTTATTATTGACTGCTTAACCGATAACGGTAACCGTACCATTAAAGATATTCGTCAATGTTTTAGTAAAAGCAATGCAAAAATTGGTTCCTCTGGTACTGTTTCTCATATGTTTGATCATCAAGCTGTGTTTGCCTTTAAAGGTGAAGATGATGAAATTGTCTTAGAAAACCTAATGATGGCCGATATTGATATTACTGATGTTGAATTAGACGATGGCATTATTACCGTTTACGCACCGCATACTGAATTTTTCAAAATCAAAACTGAATTTGCTAACTCTATGCCACAATTTGAGTTAGAAGTTGAAGAAATCACTTGGGTACCGCAAAACTATATTGATGTTGAAGGTGAAGAAGACCTAGCAAATTTTGAAAAATTCATGGCTCTGTTAGATGACTGTGATGATGTTCAGCATGTTTATCATAATGCTGAACTTAAAGATTAATATCTCAGCATAGCGCTTAGTTAACTAAGCGATAAAAATTTATAAAAAAGCCAGTAGCTTAAGTACTGGCTTTTTTATGACTAAAACTCAAGGATAGTCATTATTGATGGTATAGCGGTAATACTTTACCACTTAAACTACCGCGCCATTTCTTCTCATTTTCAATAAACAAAATTTCACCATAACTGCCACGTTTGATACTGGAATCTATGGCTATGACTCGACCTTGGTAACGAGTTTCTATTTGTTTTTGTGAAGTGTGACCAACAATTAAATGTTTAACCTCAAAGTGCTTTAACAACAACTCAATTTCAACACTAGTCGCACCCTTATCTCTTTTTTTAAAACCTTCTGGGGAATCATCCGCAAAGTAACCACGATACCAAACAATCCCATTAGTTTTATGCAAAAATTTAGCGAAACCCTCACGTGGTTGCTCTAATTCAGCTTCAACTAAACTGTCCTTAAAAGCGGTATTAATTTCAACCAAAGTGCGCTGCTCTGTGGCTAAACTGGGATGAAAACCACCATGGGCAAACAGCATATTATTCACTTTTACCAAGACAGGTTTACTGCGTAGCCAATTACCGATAATGCTATTGGGGCTAAATAACTGCTCAAAGGGTTTATTTAGCCTGTTCGCGGTTTCAATATACTTAGGGTGTAAATAACGTAAATCACCATTTAAGATCATCACTTCGTGGTTACCTAAGGTCAAATGAATATCACCACCGGCTTTTTTCGCCTGCTGCTCTAAATCGTAGAGAAACCATAAAATTTCAGTGACTTTATCGCCACGGTCAAAAATATCACCGGTGATGACAAAGTGTCCCTTGCCAAAAGCCCAGTTTTTGTTTTCATCAATGATGTTGTTATTGGTTAATAACTCAATCATCAAGTCATACTGACCGTGAAAATCACTTAAAGCGGCAACAGGATAATCGCCTGAGAATTCTAAGATTTCATTTTCATGACTAGTAAAGCCATGAACTGATGCTGGCATATTACAAGCTGAGATCGTGGTCGGAAAATCAATCACTTTAATGGTTTGTGTTAATACTTCGCCTTGGCAAAGCCAGTAAGACTCTAGCTGTTGTTGCTCATTAACAAAAATATAAGGGCCATCGTTTACTGGTGCTAATACCGGCACTAACTGTGGTAAAAATTCGTCAGCTTTTGCTTTTTCATCGGATACATTCGTTGAAAGAGACAAAGTAAAAGCTGAGGCACTGCTTGCTAGCAATATAATTGAGATCAGCGCGACTGACCGCACGATGATGAAAAAGTAAGAAAACATGGCAACTCCGGAAAAGTAAAAGTAACAATATAAAGAACAAAACGACTATAGGAAACTAGTTATTAAGAAAAAAACACATCCATGTGAGGATTTAAAAAGGGCGCTTAGCTAGGCTAACCGCCATAATAATTGCCTTACAAGTTAAGCTTAGAAACTAACTTGTGCACCTAGGTAAACAAAACGACCGGTACCGGCATCGTATTCACTACCAAAGTTACCGCGACCACCGTAGTAGAACTCACCTTTATTATCAAAGATATTGTTCACACCACCAAACACTCGTACTGAAGAATCATCACTAATTTCAATGTTATAAGACACTGATAAGTTATGTTTGAAGTAAGAACTAAGCTCTTGGAAAGCTAATGACTGTGGATTTTTAACACAGTCGACATCGCCGGCAACACAAAGCTCTGCATTGTTATCCATATCGGCTTGCCAACTTTCCTGTGTACTTAAACTACGAAGCGCTGAACTCTTATAAGTGGTGCTCCAGCGAACACGTAGATCATCTAAATACCAAGCAATAGAAGCGGCAGCTTTATCTTCAAATGTGCCATAACTTGCGTAACCGACGTAATCTTCTTTAATTACACCGTCATTACCCGTGACTGTTTTAGAGTGCTCTAACATATGAGTCCAATCCATTTTGAACTTCACACGACCAAAGCTGTTCATGTCATAAGCATAAGCAACGGCGATATCAACACCACGTGTACCTAATTCATCAATGTTATAACTGCGCTGTAAAACTTCTTCTAACTGGCCTTCTTCATCACGCTTAATAACATCACAAAATTCATTCTCATCACCCAATTTGATGCTTGAATCATAGCACTGAGATAGAATTTGCTCGTTACCAAACTCATCAATCGCATCAGTAATAGCAATATCATAGTAATCTACCGCAATACTAAAACCGTCAAAGAAAGTAGGCTCATACGTTACGCCTAAAGTCATTGTGGTACCCGTTTCTTCAAATAACTCAGGATTACCCGCATTTGGTGAATAACTACTGCCATCATCTTCAAATATACCTTCAGCAGCTATTGTCGCGGCAATACCGGGCTCTAAACGACAGTTAGCATGCCATGGATCTGTTGATGTTGCAGTAACATCGGCACAGATATCATTAAAGCTATCAAAATCGCCTGCTGCTGGTTCATATAACTCATTTACACTGGGTGCACGTTGTGAAATTGCGTAGTTAGCACGTAAATTAACACCTGCACCTACTGTCCATAAGAAACCTAACTTATAACTAGAGACTACACCAACATTTTGAATATCATAATCAGACAGTCGAATAGATGCTTCTACGGATAAGTATTCAGCACCCGGCATATCACGTAATAAAGGAATTGACGCTTCAGCAAATACTTCGGCAACGTTTATTTCGCCTTTAAACGCAGGGATTAGGTTCCAGGTAATACCACCGTAAGTTAGTGCATCATCAGTAACCGCTTCTTGAGTATCTTTACGGTATTCAAAACCAAATACTGTCGCTACTGGGCCGGCCGGCATTTCAAATAAATCCCCAGTGACATAGCCCATAATACTGGTGAGTTTGTTATAAACATTAAGTGTTGGGTTAACACGAATGTAATCTGCCATTTCTGGAGTAATAGAGCCTTCACCAAATAAATCTAAAGCAACACAACCGTCAGCACGGGCATCAGCATCATTACACTGAATAGTTTTGCCGTCAGCAGCATACCCCGCATCTAAAGCATTTTTTGCTTTAAAAACATCAATTTCATTATTACGATATTGACGTTGGTGGAATTTACCGTAACTGGCCGAGATATCCCAATCCCAAGCACCATCAAACATAGTGCCTTGCAAACCAGCCCAAGCACGCACAGTTTCACGTTCGTTATCAGTAGATACAGGACCTACTTCAGTAAAGCGACGATCCCAATAAATACGATCTTTATATTGGCCCGCTGTTTCACGAATATTATCAGGTACATAAGGATTATCAATTGGGATATAACCCAATTTAACTACCCCTGGCTCACCTGTTAACCTATCAGTATAAGTAGCTGATTCACCTTCATAAGAATCTTCAGGTGATTTATCATTTACCGTGTAGTTGCCACTCCACTGGACTTGTGAATAAAACATCACATCATCAGTAATATCAAAATCTACTTTTATTGCTGCTGAAACACGTTCACTCGGTACTTTAAGCTGCACAAATTCACGACTGTTAATGCCATCTCTTTCTTCATTCCAATCAGTATTCTGACCTTTTTCATTATACCAATAAGTGGTGTCGTATTTACTTGATTCTAAGAAAACACCACCTGGGGTACCATCACTGCGGTTACGCCAGTCACTCATCGGTGTTTCATAAAGTGATTGAAAGCCATTCTCAGTACGAATTTCATTGCGCATGGTGTCAGAATTATAACGAAATGATGCTTCTTGCGCAGCACGCTGACGATCGCCATATTTAAGTCCATAGTCTTTATCATAATTAGCACTAAAAAATACATAACCGCGATCATCGGCAAATGAATCACCGAAACTTGCATCAATGGTAAATTCTTTAGCGCCGCCATCGGTACTTTCACCGCCACGGACTTTAAAATCAAAACCTTCTTTATCGGTTTGGGTAATAATGTTTACCACACCGGATACCGCATCTGCACCATAAGTCGCACCGGCACCACCGGTAATAACCTCAACTCTTTTTACCATACCCGATGGGATAGTACTCATGCTGACATAATTACCACTTTTTGAGTTTGATACCACGCGTCGACCATCAATTAAGGTCAAAGTACGGTTAGCACCTAAGTTACGTAATTCAACGGTAGTAATACCCGTATTTGATACACTTGATTGGCTGGTGGCATTACTGGTGCCATAAGAAAGCGACGGCATATTTTCAACTAAAATTTGCGCCATTTCGCCAAGGCCAGTATCACCGATAGCTTCTCTACCCATGATGACTAGTGGCGTGGCAACGGTAAAGCTATCACGGCGAAGACGCGAGCCAGTAACGGTTATTTTTTCATCAGCTTTGATTTTTTCTACTTCTTCTGCTTGCGCAGTTTGGGCAACAGGTTTCGCTACTGCGCTTTCAGTGTCAGCAGCAAAGGTTGCTGGGGCAAAGGTTAATGCTGAACCGGCAATGGCTGTATATATAGCAGTTTGAATTGCGATGGTGATTGGACTCTTATTCATCATTCATCTCTCTTAGTGTTTTTGTTTAAGTTTTGTTATTTATATTTTTTATATATTATTATTATGTTTTTATTTATCTATAAGGGCAGCTAACTTGGCAGCACTTATAGCTAGTTGAGCTTCTTATAAACAAGTCATGACAGATCATAAGGAAAACTCTCAAAAGCAAATACTCTAGTTCCAAGTCACTTTGTGTTAATAAAACCTAGAGTAAATTAAGCTTTTCTCTGTTTTAAGAAAATTCGCTTACACATACAATCTATAGAAAATCATTTGTACATCGATTTAATGTCTATTATTAAAAAACAAAAGAATAGTCATATAAAAACATATAGTTACAAAAATAACATTTAGAAACACTTTCACCTTACCTTGAAGTAACTTAAGATAATAAAACTAAAATTCACACAAACTTTAGATAAAGAAGTTACTTAGTTTTAATAATTTTGTTAGCATTAAATTAACCTAAGAAGAGGTTACTAAGTTAATTACATGGACAGAGATCAGCGACTAACAAAGCCATAAACCCGACTATTACAAGCAATACACAATTCAAATGATGCACAATAAACCATTTAAAATTAATCACTATCAGATAATTCCAGCTGAATTTTCCATTCAGGAAAATGGTTTAGAAAAGCAGTCATTACAGCCTAAATTTATCGAAGTATTATTTTATTTGGCAGAAAACCATGGTCGGGTGGTACCAAGAGATGAACTGATTAATCACATCTGGGGTCAAGATAGTTATGTCGGTGAAAAAAGTTTAACCAATGCTATTTGGCATTTACGTAAAAAACTCACCAGCGCTGACGGCGAAGAAGAAATAATTAAGACCATTCGCAAAGCTGGTTATCAATTAATGCCAGAGCCGCAATGGCAAAACAGCCCATCAAATATAAGTAAAGTCTCGAACCCTAAGCAGCTAGAAAGTTCAATAAATTACACCGTTGATAGCGCTATTAAAAATTCAGCATATCAAGGGCAAGGTAAAGTAAATAATCAGCCAACAGCGAATACCACTGAACTTAGCGCTAACAAGAGTAAAGCGATAAATATTAACAGTACTCATGTACTGGTAACTTTAATCCTCAGCTTGTTAGTGCTGCTTTATATTCAGCAATTACCCAGTGACAACGATATTAAAATTACCGCTATCACTAAACACCCCGGTAGTGAGCTTTTTCCTTCGCCCTCTCCCGATGGTCGTTTTTTAGTCTATAGCCAAGTATCGGCTAATCAACCAACCAACTTGTTTATGAAAGACACTCATCAAGTTGAGTTACCACCAAAGCAATTAACCTTTGATAGTGCCATAGAAAGACATAGTGTTTGGAGTAACGACGGCCAATATTTGTATTTTTCTCGTAAAGATAAGGCCAACAACAGCTGCTATTACATCCAATTAAAAGTCGCTAGCCAACAAGAAACACAACTAGCCACTTGTCCAATGCAAGGGGTTTATTATTACCTTGATATATCCCCTGATGACCAAACTCTTGCTGTCTATAACAAGGGCGGCTTAGCGAAGAGAACAGGCATATACTTTATTGATTTGTCATCAAAAAACTTTGCCATGACGCGATTTTCTTGTGACAGAGATTGTACTTATAAAGATAGAGATATGTCTTTTTCTCCTGATGGAAAATACCTGGCGGTTGCTCGGCGAATCAACCGCTTAAGTGAAAATATATATCTTATTAATCTAGCAACGAAGAAGACGGAACAACTTACTTATGATGAAGAAGATATTGTCGGTATGTCTTGGTTTGGCGATAGTAAAAAATTAGTATTTGCTGCCCAGCGAGCTGATAATCGCTTCGGTTTTGTTATCAATATTGAGAGTCGAGTAACACAAGCATTAAACTTACCGGGCTTTAGCTACCCAAGTATTGCCAAACAATCACAACAGCTGTATTACCAAGAGCGAAAAGAAAACTCGTCCCTGGTAAGTTTACAACTTAATGATGCTATAGCGAGTAGCCCTTTCCCAGTATTAAAATCAAATTTCACCTATGAATCACCTGATTACAACCCCATAAATGATTTAATAGTATTCTCTTCCAATGAGTCTGGCTTTGATGAACTTTGGTCCGCCAAACCCGATGGCAGCGGCCGTAAACAGTTAACCAATTTAAAACAAACATTACGCTACCCTAAATGGTCCCATGATGGTCAAAATGTTGCCTTTTTAGCACCGTTATCTGAAGATATAGGTGATGGCATATATATCTATTCACTAAAAAATGAACGAGTTACATTACTAAAAAGTCCCTTTATCCAGCATAACCGTCCAAATTGGTCTATGGATGATAAGCAAATTATTTCGGCCATCTATGGTGATAAACATACCGATCTTTATAGCATTAATATCGCAGACTCCAGCACCAAGCGCCTCACTTTTGATGGTGCGCGCTACGGCGTAATGATAACAGCCGATACCTTGCTTTATACCAAACTTCAGCAAGGTTTATGGCAAAAAAATATCAATGAGCTTCAATCTGGCGACAGGGTTATTGAGGGGGATTTATTTAATACCTTATACACCTGGACTTATGAGCAAGGCCATGTCTACTATCAGAAAACCTTTGAGGATCACTATCAATTAATCTCCTACGATCTCAAAAATAAAGTTCAAACGCCGCTAGTTAGATTACCGCTTAACTCCATAACTAAAAATGATAGTCTGACCTATATTGCAACAGAAGATCGCTTGCTCTACACCAGCAGCAGTTTTCCTCAAGCCAATATCAACATGGTTGCCAGCAAGCAATTGTTTTAAAAAATAATCATATAAAAAGGCCAACAAACGTTAAACATTTGTTGGCCTTATTTTTCTTATAACCTCTGCACAAAGTTGTTAACTCAAAACAGCTTTATTCACTTATTGGTGGCGTTTCATCAACACTGTCGTCGCTGACATTATTTACCGCAGCAGATTCAATTTCTATTTGTGAAACACGTTGTAAACCACGAGGCAGTTTATTACCACGACGACCACGTTCTCCCATATAGTGTTCGATATCCGTAGCTTTTAAAGTCAGTTTACGCTTACCTGCATGTAAGGTAATTGCAGCCCCTTGTGGAATAATAGCAAGTATACTGACAAATTCTTCTCTCGTTTTTGCCCGGGCAGAAGGAATATTAATAATTTTATTGCCCTTACCTTTACTGAGTTCCGGCAAGTTTTTTACTGGAAAAACCAGCATACGCCCTTCACTAGTAATAGTTAGACAGTAGTCAGTGTCAAAATTGTTAATTAATTGCGGCGCCATCACCTTAGCCGCTTCCGGTAAACTGATTAACGCCTTACCATTTTTATTGCGACTGACCATATCAGCAAAGCTACTGACAAAACCATAACCCGCATCACTGGCTAATAGGTACTTAGCGTCGTCATCTGACATTAGGCTATGGACAAAGGTCCGCCCTGTGGTCAAATTAAAGCGGCCAGTAAGCGGTTCACCTTGCGAGCGAGCAGTGGGTAAGGTATGAGCGTCAGTCGTGAATGCCCTGCCATCGGAGCCGATAAAGACCACAGGGCGATTACTCCGCCCTTTTGAAGAGCATAAATAACCATCACCCGCCTTATAACTTAAGCTGGTTGGGTCTACATCATGACCTTTAGCACAACGTGCCCAACCTTTATCGGATAAGACAATAGTGACAGCTTCACTTGGTACTAAATCTTTTTCAGTGAGTGCTTTTGATTCAGTTCGTTCAACTATTCTAGAGCGGCGATCGTCACCATATTCTTTAGCAGCCGCAAGAATTTCTTTTTTCATTAGCGTACTCATACGCGATTTTGAACTCAGGATTTTCTCTAAGTATTCTTGATCAATATGTAACGCATCTTGCTCGGCGCGAATTTTGACTTCTTCAAGCTTAGCTAGTTGGCGTAGTTTAATTTCTAAAATAGAGTGCGCTTGTGTATCTGATATAGAGAAGCGTGACATTAATTCGGCTTTAGGATCATCATAACCACGAATGATCGCTATCACTTCATCAATGTTTAAGTAGGCAACCAGTAAACCATCAAGAATATGTAAACGTGCCAAGACCTTATCTAAACGATATTGCAAACGACGACGTACGGTTTCACGACGAAATTCAAGCCATTCAGATAAAATGACCAGTAAATTTTTAACTGCCGGACGGTTATCTAAACCTATCATGTTGATATTAACACGAAAGCTTTTTTCTAAATCGGTACTGGCAAATAAATGCTGCATTAACTGTTCAATATCGACACGATTTGAACGTGGAATTATCACGAGACGTACCGGATTTTCGTGATCAGACTCATCACGAAGATCGGCCACCATAGGCAGCTTTTTCGCCGTCATTTGGCCAGCAATTTGCTCTAATATTTTACCGCCCGAGGCTTGATGTGGCAGTGCTGTGACCACAATATCACCTTGTTCTACATCATAAACGGCACGCATTTTAATACTACCACGCCCGGTTTGGTAAATTTTTTCAATATCGGCTTTAGGGGTAATTATCTCAGCATCGGTAGGATAATCTGGCCCTTTAACAAACTCGAGCAAGTCACTTACTTCGGCTTTAGGGTTCTCAATTAAATGCACACAGGCAGCGGCCACTTCCCGGACATTGTGCGGCGGTATATCCGTTGCCATACCAACAGCAATACCGGTAATGCCGTTCAGAAGAATATGTGGTAAACGCGCAGGTAGGGTAATGGGCTCTTTCAGGGTACCATCAAAGTTTGGCTGCCAATCCACTGTCCCTAGCCCTAATTCAGCCAGTAATATTTCACTAAATTTTGATAAACGCGACTCGGTATAACGCATGGCAGCAAAAGATTTAGGGTCATCGGGTGCCCCCCAGTTACCTTGGCCATCCACTAAGGGATAGCGATATGAGAAAGGTTGTGCCATTAAAACCATGGCTTCATAACAGGCACTATCACCATGTGGGTGGAACTTACCGAGTACATCCCCCACGGTACGTGCTGATTTTTTATATTTAGCTGTCGAAGATAAACCAAGCTCTGACATTGCATAAATGATACGTCTTTGTACGGGCTTTAAGCCATCACCAATATGTGGCAAGGCCCTGTCCATAATAACGTACATGGAATAGTTTAAATAAGCTTCTTCAGTAAATCGTCTTAAGGGAACTTGTTCTATTCCATCAAGGCTATATTCGAGCGCATCTGACATGAAAGGATTTCCTGATCGTACAAATCTAGTTATTTTTATTTGTTAACGTTATAGCTTATCTGATTATGAGCTTATAAAAAATAGATAAAGTAACAAAAGCGTTAATTATACCAAGTCTATTAAGTAATTTCACACTCAGCGAGAATTAAAAGGCGTAGAGGCAAGGCATTGATTGAAGAGAATGGTTATTCCCTTATCAAAATCAATAACACAGTATATACCCGTTACCATTCAAAGTGCTCGATTTCAGTGGGAATTAAAATGACTTTAGGCAAGGGAAATAATGGAAGCATAGTCATTCTATGGTTTAATTAGTTAACGCGGTATAAAGTCATTTTAAACCCATCGAAGCAGCGTTTGAACAACATCACTTCGTCGTTGCTGTAACTCATAATGGAACAACCATTATTTCATCACAGCGCCTTGAATTGAAATTGCTCAAGCACTCTGAAACATGCATCTTGAATGGTCACGGGTATATCCGCCTTTTAAGCTCGCCCTTTGGGAACTCATTAGCAAACTGATAACATCACACAAGGAATGAAACATATAATAACTATCTTTAAATAATTTTGTTTGTTCTAAGCTCGCTAATGTAGTTCTGAGTTAGGTAATTATTTAACAGAATTGGTATTACCTCTTCTTTCTTGTGCTTGGGCAATATTCTGATAACAAACGACACTATTTCGACCGAGTTCTTTCGCTTGATACATGGCCAAATCGGCACAGTGTAATACTTGCTCAAAGGTCAATTTATTAGACGCCAGGGTTGCCACACCAATACTGACCGTAACCCTACTCTGGAGTATTAACGATGAGAAGTCATGCTGTGCTATTTTTTCATTAATACGCATAGCAATCACTTTCGCTTTATTGCTATCAGCAAAAGGTAATATCGCCACAAATTCTTCACCGCCTAGGCGATAAAATACATCCCTAGAACGCATGGTTTCATTTACCAGGTGTGCAATTACCCTAAGTATTTCATCGCCAACTTGCTCACCAAAGTCATCATTAATTCTTTTGAAATGATCTAAATCCAACAATAGTATCGATAACTCCTCTGGTTGCTCAATAAAGCTGGCCACCATATGTTCACCATGTTCAAACAAAGCACTGCGATTTGCTAAGCCAGTTAAGGCATCGGTTCTGGTTAATCGAATGAGTTTATTGCGTATTTTCAACTGTCTAAAAAAAAGTAGCAAAAAAACGATAGCGGTACTGATAATTAGCGTGAAATTATACTTGTGCGTGGCTTTTTGCTCTTGTACTTCAGCAACTCGGCGAACTTTTAATTCATTTTGACTTGCCAACAAGCTGTTGCTGGCCTTTTTATCATGCACTGCAAACGATTGCTCTAAAGACGCTATCATTGCTAGGCGCTTAGCTTTACGATAACTATAATATTTTTTTAAATACGATTTTTTCTCAAGATAGGCGAGATCAAATTGACCTTGTTGTGCGTAGTGAACGGCTAGAATTAAATGTAATTGCAAAAACTTGGACTGATGTAATTGCCGCGCTGAAATTTGTGCCGATAACTTAAGGGCTTGCTCTAAAAGTACAATAATTTCGCGGCTGTGTTTGTTATGGCTACTGTGTTCAATACGGTTAGCTA
The DNA here is from genome assembly GCF_001440345.1 of Colwellia sp. TT2012. Taxonomy (GTDB): domain Bacteria; phylum Pseudomonadota; class Gammaproteobacteria; order Enterobacterales; family Alteromonadaceae; genus Colwellia. The sequence goes on from NZ_LJYX01000021.1 coordinate 21,607, forward strand.
TGGCATTTTCTTTAAATAATGCTTGCGTGACTAATAATAAGTACTGCTCTGCAGCATTAAGTGGCGTGGTAGCGAAGGTAAGCTGTTCTAGTGCTCTGGCAATTTTATGCTCATCAATACTTGCTTGCTTTAGTTGCGTAAGTAGGGCGATTAAATCTTCGTTTATAGACAACAGACTTACTGCCGGCAGAGGTAATAACACCTTTTTATTAGCTGGTTCCTCGGTTATGGCCGAGTCAATAATGGGCTCTTTTGCTAGACTAACCGATGCTAACATCAGCTGCATGAGCATAATAATTAACAGGATTTTACTGGTATTCATTAGCCACAAACCTTATTTCTTCCTGACGCTTTGGCTTGATAAAGTTGTTCATCCGCTCTTTTTATCAAGCTAATTAAATCTTTATCATCGGCTAAAGTAGCGACACCAATACTAACGCTGACTTTTTCCAACGTGTTAAAAGGCCAAGAATGTTGGCTGACAGCTAAGCGAATTCGCTCACTTATCTCTAATGCCGATTTCAACCTTGTCTTCGGTAAACAAACCATAAACACCTCACCACCAAAGCGACCATACAAATCACTTTTTCGCATCATATTCGTGCCAAGATAGGCTACTTTCGCCAAGACTTTATCGCCTGAGCTATGACCTAAGCAATCATTAATGTCTTTAAAATGATCGATGTCTATCAGTAAAATAGTTAAATTGTCCTGCTTTACTTGAGCAAACTTAAAGGCCTGTTGCGCTTGCTTCATTAAACTGCGTCTATTAGCGACTCCCGTAAGGGTGTCAATATTAGCAGCGACTTTAAGTTTATGCTGACTTTGCAGCAGTTTAACCAGTACCCAAGCAAAGGCTAAAGCAACTAGGGCACTGAGAATGAGATAAAATCGCTGTTCTTCATTGGCTAACGTAGCAGCCCGTAAATTATCTTCATAAAGGTCTTTTTTATGGTGTAATATTTTATTTTTTTTATCCGCCTGTTCCCCTTCAAGCTTTAAACGTACTTGGGCAATAGAACGATTATCTTCATTTTCATACAATTTATCGGTTAAAACGATCACTTGCGATAGGGTTTGAAAAGCTTGTTGAAATTGCGCTAACTTGTAATAAATACCGGCTTTCAACTCAATTAAGTAGACATAATTTTCTTTTTTAATCAAAGATAAACCCTGATTATTGGCTAATATTTTTTCTACTTGGCGAAGGCTAACAAGCGCGTCATCAAAACGGTCCAACTTGTATAACATGTAGGCTTGATCATAATAAAATTGTAATTGATAATCGAGCTTCTCCGTTGCTTGCAAATACTGCTTTGCCATCAGTAAATATCGATAAGCGGCCTCAGGGTTGCTGCCTACTTTCTGTTGATATGCCCAGGCCATGCCAGAATAAACGCTATACATGCTATCACTCGGACTGTCTTTATTTGACTCAGCAATGATGGTGTTAAAAACCGTGATTGCTTGTTGGTAGTCGTTATTCCGAAGATGATTAATAGCAATATTATACAAGCTAGTATGGGCGGATAATATCATACCGGCTTTTTTAAAATGTAAATACGACTGCTGATAATAAACCATTGACTGCTCATCTTGCAGTAAATGAGAATACACAATACCAAGTTCACTGTTTACCGCCCCTTTAAGCTCTTCATCATCGGTTTGTCCGGCGATATTATAGGCGTCATTAAGCAAGACTAAAGAGCGTTTAAAATCATCCGTGAGATAAGCAATCGCCCCTAAATTAATAAGACCTAAAGCAACTTGTACCTTGTTATGTAAAGACTCAGCAACTTCTAAACCTTTTTTATATTCTTTCGTCGCTTGAGTAATATAACCTAAACTCTCAAAAGCAAAGCCTTTTAAATACAAGAGTTCACTGATCAATATGCTAGGACTCGACAGCCTTTTCGCTATGGTTAGCCCCTGATTGGCCGTTATTTTGGCGCTACTATATTTGTTTTGTTCTATTTGTATCTCAGCAAGCAGTTTAAAATATAATAAATTTTGCTCTATGGTGAGTGCAGTCAGCACGTTTTCATAAACCGTTAGTTGTTTAAGGGAGCGCGCTAAATCGGTTTTTTTCAGCTCTTCAACTTGCTCGATGACTTGATTAAACTGCTTAATATTCACTTTTTCTTGGCCAGTGCTGGCCATAGGCAATAACAGGCAGGCAATACTGATAACAATGGCTATTGCCTGAGCAGATTTTTTAGCAAAACACAACAAACTGTAGTTCCTTAAGGCAGCAAAACGGTTAGAGCGGTTAAGGCAGTATAAAACGATTTAGCCCTAGAGTTAAACCGTAATTTTTAACTATTTATGCTACTTTTCGAACAAAACAACTGGCCAATAAAATAAATATAAAAGCAAAAAACATACAGGCTGACAGGCCAAATTGCTGATAAATAACACCAGAGAGAACTGTACCTAACAGTCTGCCCATGGCATTAGCCATATAATAGAAGCCAACATCAATGGAGACACCTTCATCCCTGGCAAGGGCGACAATAAGATAGCTATGCAGTGATGAGTTCATAGCAAAAACAGCAGAAAATATAAATAAACCTACGATTAACACGGCATTACTTTGCGGAAAAAGGTAAATAGCAAGAGATAAAAGCAAGGTAACCAGTGCCAGTAATACTGACCAAAATCCTGCTTGTTGACAGCGATTCTGTGCTCCCTTGGCGGTTAAAATATCGAGCAGCTTTGGCGCATTAGCTTGAATGATGCCATAAAAAACAATCCAGCAGGCAAGAAAAGTGCCTACGCTTTGGTGTTGCCATTGTAATTGACTGGCCAAATAAACAGGTAGGGCAATAACAAACCAGACATCACGGCCGGCAAACAGGCATAATCGTGCTGCAGATAAATAATTTAAGGGTGCATTTTTTGAAAATACCTGGCTAAATTTTGCTTTATAACGCGTTTTACCGATATTGCCACGCAGCATAGGATAAGTGCTTAAGGCAACAAAGGCTAAGGCACTAGCCATCAATAGCAAGGCGTTTTGAAAACCAAAAAGAGTAAGCAATAATCCGCCGAGAAAAAAACCGACACCTTTTAAGGTGTTTTTTGACCCCGTCAGTAAAGCCACCCATTGAAAGAGTTTACTTTGTCCTTGCGCACTATCCAAGTTGGCTACGAGTAATTTAATACTCGACTTAGCACTCATTTTGTTAAGATCTTTAGCAATGCCCGACAACGCTTGAGCAAACATGACATAGGTAATACTTAAATACTCACTTGGCACTGTTAACAGTGCTAAAGCGAGTATCTGTATCAGCAGACCAATGAACATGGTTTTATTTAACCCTATGCGTGCACCAAGCCAGCCACCAAGAAGGTTAGTGATAACACCAAAAACTTCATAAAGAATAAATACGCTAGCCAGAGCTAATGGGCTATAACCTAACTGATAGAAATACAACAACACCAACATGCGCAACGCGCCATCGGTTAAGGTGAAAGCCCAATAATTAGCCGTGATAACTAGGTATTGTTTTACTGGGTTAGACAAGGAGTTCAATGACTGCAAACTATGACTCGTTAATATCAGTTAAACTGAGGGCAATAATTTTCATTAGCTCGGCACTGCGATTAGCATAGCCCCATTCATTGTCATACCATAAATACATCTTCAGCTGAGTGCCATTAATCACCATGGTTGATAAAGCATCAACGACACAGGATCTAGTATCGGTTTTATAGTCCACCGACACTAATGGCCTTTCCTCATAACCTAAAATACCGTTAAGCTCTCCTGCAGCAGCATCCGCCATTAACTGATTTACTTCCTCAACAGTCACATCGCGCTGCATTTCAAAAACACAATCAGTTAACGAAGCATTCGCCAATGGCACTCGCACCGCATGACCATTAAACTTGCCTTTTAGCTCAGGAAAAATATCAGTGATGGCTTTTGCCGAGCCAGTTGTGGTGGGAATAAGCGACAGGCCACAGGCACGTGCACGGCGTAAATCTTTGTGCGGGGCATCTAAAATAGTTTGGGTATTGGTAATATCGTGAATGGTAGTCATACTGCCATGTTTAATTCCAATGTTATCTTGCAATACTTTAATTACTGGCGCTAAACAATTAGTGGTACATGAAGCTGCAGTGACAATACTATGTATTTTTTCTTGGTACAGGTGTTGATTAACCCCCATAACAATATTAACGATATCCTTATCTAAAATATTACCTGAGCCATCCGCCGCCAACTTCATTGGCGCAGTAACCAATACTTTTTTTACTCCTTGAGCAAAGTAGGCCTGTAACTTAGCTTTATCTCGCATCACACCTGAAGCTTCAATAACAATATCACACCCTGACCAGTCGGTTTCAGCGAGACCATCATTTTGGCTAACGTGCAGAGTTTTACCTTCAATATGCATTAGGCTATCGGTAGCTGTCGCTTCATATTGCCAACGGCCATGAATAGAGTCAAAATTAAGTAAATGAGCCAGTGTTGGTGCATCACCAGCGGGATCATTAATGCGGATAAATTCGACTTCTGGCCAATGCCATGCGGCGCGTAAAATTAATCTGCCCATACGACCAAAGCCGTTGATACCTATTTTTATTGTCATTTGTTTTCCTATTATTCACTAAACTAGCTGATTTAATTACAACACTGTTGCACACGGTCCGGTCGTTCGCCCATCACGGCTAAATTTTGCAGACATTCATCGATCACGGGTAAGTTTTCATCAAAACAATTTTGGACCACCGCTTGCTTCCATTGCGAAAGAGACTTGGCCAGAGAATAATAGACCCAACGACCTGACTTTCGTTCGCTGAGTAACTGCTGTTGCTTTAATAAGGCTATATGGCGAGATATTTTTGGCTGTGATAATTGCAATGCATGAGTTAGCTCACAAACACACAATTCGCTTTCATACCTCAACATTAATATGATCTTCAAGCGCGTATCATCAGCCATGGCTTTAAAAAACAATAAGCAGTCACTTTCTGTAACTCGTTTGGTGGTAGTGGTCATTATTTCTGTCTCGTTAACTCGAACTTGCTCTGGGCAGTTCATTGCCCTAGATAATACATATGTTTTTTCATATGTATAGGGGCTTAATTTAAATACTTAATTATGTGCGCTCATTTTAGCGTGCTTGCTCTATAACAATGTACTACTGAAGTCATAAAAAAGCCCTCATAAAAGAGGGCTTTCTATTGCGACATTGCTGCTAGAGACTCTGGGATGCCAACCTTATAAACCACTCAGGCTAAGGTAGGTTAACTGTTAACCGGAAAAGACTAGGCCCTTAACCGGCAGCAACAAGGCTTGTATTCGTAAGATCATGGCATGAACAATCCCGACCGCATCAACCATATGTAAATAGACTGACTCGATCGTGCTCAGTGTGCCACTGTTAATTAATTCATGATGATAGCTATAAACATTAGCAATACATTTTGTGCCCGGTATAACCCCATCGAGCCCACCTTCATATAAAGGCACAAGTTTTACCGTCAGTGTGCCAGGTCTGGCTCTTTCTTGTATATCCAATAAGGTCTCAACTGCTCTGATTTGCCCGGTAGCAATAACACTTTGCACGCTTGCTACCTTCATCGGGATAATGATGAAAGGCTTAGACAGGCAAGTGATTTCCGCAAAAGTACCCACCTTAATGACATTCGCCGATAATTGATTAAAGCCCGCTTGCACAGCTTCTTTTCCGGAAGCCTCACCAGAAGTTGGTACCAGGATCCCCGCAGCACGAATCATAGGATTAACAAAGTCGCCCGGTTGCAAAGCAAATTGTTGCAATTCGCCATCAATATGAGCATAAACTGTGCGTTTAGCCTTATCAACAATGAACGAATCTAACTCTTTCAGAGCACTGGCTCTTTTAGCCGGTAAGACGATATCAATGACCGCTTGTGCTGATGCTTGATTAGCTTTCGCAGCAGATAACCCCGCTTTATTGATGGCTACGGTATCAGCCATTTTCTGCACTTCACTGGCACTGATAATATTTAGACCTTTGAGCGATAACTTCTTCTTGCGGTCATATTCATTTTTTGCCCGCATATAAGAACTATTAGCTTGTTCAACATTACTCATAGCTATAACCACTTGAGCATTGGCGGTAGAAAACTCTGCTTCCACTTGTTTTACTTTTGCATCCGCTTTGTCAATAGCGGCTACTTGCGATTCATCATACATGCTAAACAGCGCAGTTCCCGCTTTCACTTTTTGATGATTCTCAACAAAAACATACTGCACTCGGCCACCTCTCTCTGGCATTATCGAGACGGTGCGAAACATGGGCGTGGCATTTGTGGTTGAGGGGTGGTAATAAAAGATTAACGTAACCAGTGAGATAGTTAAGATAGCACAGGCAGATATGCCCCAGCGCAGCTCATACCACATGGTAAAAAAGGTTATTTCTTTGCCCCAGCTCTTGCCTTGGCGATATTTTCTAAATAAATAATCCGGTAAAATAGTGATAAGTGAACATAAAAAAACTTCAAACATGTTAGTTATTCTCCTTATTAATCACTTGCTGTGCGGGTATTTTCTCTACTGAGTTTTTCTGCTCTGGTGCTTGTTGCTCAGGGGCTTGTTGCTCAGGGGCTTGTGGTACTGTGCCCTCTTTAGCTTTGGCAATTATCTCTAACGACTTGGCCATAGATTTCAGTGGCGCTAAAAAATCAGGTAGCTCCACCACGGCTAATACTAAGGCTGCCACCCAAAAGATATTGTTATGGGTGAATAAAGCTAAAATAGTTAATACAGTGATAAGCTGTATTTGACTATGATTTTTTCCGTGGGCAATATGTTCAGGCACGGCGTGTAACTTGAAATATAAAACACCCGCAAGCAAGACGCCTACCACGAGGATAATAGCCATGACGATCATTAAAGGATCACTATTGGCTCCCGCCAAATATCCTGGAATAGACTCAGTATTCATTTTGTTTTCCTCAGTGTTCTTTTGCTAAGTTTGTTAAGTAATCAAGCTAAGTTTTAAACAATGGCCATATCACCTTTACTTTGTAACCATGCTTTACGGTCACCGGCGCGCTTTTTCGATAACAACATGTCCATTAATTCCATGGTTTCACCGTAATCATCAACGGTGAGTTGCACTAAGCGACGAGTATTAGGATCCATGGTAGTTTCTCGTAATTGCAAGGGGTTCATTTCACCCAAGCCTTTAAAGCGTTGCACGTTAACTTTACCGCGTTTTTTCTCGGCTTCAAGTCTATCTAGAATGCCTTCTTTTTCCGCTTCATCTAAGGCGTAAAATACTTCTTTACCAATATCAATACGGTATAAAGGTGGCATGGCAACATAGATATGACCTTGTTGTACTAGTGGAAAAAAATGTTGAGTAAATAAGGCACACAATAAGGTGGCAATATGCAGTCCATCGGAATCGGCATCCGCTAGGATACAAATTTTACCATAACGTAGCTCTGATAAGTCATCACTGTCAGGATCAATCCCTAACGCTATTGAGATATTATGTACTTCTTCCGAGGCTAATATTTGCCCTGAGTCAACCTCCCAAGTGTTTAATATTTTACCGCGCAGTGGCATAATGGCTTGAAATTCACGATCGCGTGCTTGTTTAGCACTACCGCCAGCAGAGTCACCTTCCACTAAAAACAGCTCAGTTCTGGCTAGGTCTTGACTACTGCAATCGGTTAATTTACCGGGTAAAGCCGGACCCGAGGTGATTTTTTTTCTGACTACTTTTTTACTGGCGCGCATGCGTTTTTGCGCGTTATTGATACAAAACTCTGCCAGTGCTTCCGCTTTATCGGTGTGCTCATTGAGCCACAAACTAAAAGCATCTTTTACCACACCAGAAACAAAGGCGGCACATTTACGGGACGATAATCGTTCTTTAGTCTGCCCGGCAAATTGTGGATCTTGTATCTTAATAGATAAGATATAACTACATTTATCCCAAATATCATCTGGGGTTAATTTTACCCCACGCGGTAAAATATTACGAAATTCACAAAATTCGCGCATCGAGTCAAGCAGCCCTTGGCGTAGGCCATTAACATGAGTACCACCAACAATAGTTGGAATTAAGTTAACATAACTTTCCCCGACCCCTTCGCCACCTTCGGTTAACCAAGTAACCGCCCAATCGGCCGTTTCATGTTGAGAGGTAAAACTGCCAATAAAAGGCTGTTCCGGTAAGGATATATAGTCTTTTATTGAATCTTGTAAATAATCGGTCAGACCGTATTCATAACACCATAGATATTTTTTATCTTCAATTTGGTCATGAAATTTAATGGTTAAGCCAGGGCATAATACCGCTTTAGCTTTAAGTAAATGGGTGAGGTGACGAACCGAAAACTTAGCGGTATCAAAATAGCTAGCATCGGGCCAAAATTTAACACTGGTGCCGGTATTACGTTTTCCTACCGTGCCAGTTTCTCGCAGCTCTTCAACTTTTTCGCCCTTTTCAAAGGCCATTTCATAGACTTTACCGTCTCGTCTAATACTGACATCAACCCGAGTTGACAAGGCATTAACTACGGAAATACCTACTCCATGTAACCCCCCTGAAAACTGATAGCTTTTATTAGAAAATTTACCACCCGCGTGCAGTTTACAAAAGATAAGTTCAACCCCGGAGACACCTTCTTCCGGATGAATATCGATCGGCATACCGCGACCATCATCAATTATTTCAAGTGACTGATCCTGGTATAAAATAACACTAATATTTTTTGCATGCCCCGCAAGTGCTTCATCTACTGAGTTATCAATAACCTCTTGACCTAAATGATTGGGTCGTGTGGTATCGGTATACATGCCCGGGCGGCGGCGAACTGGTTCTAGGCCACTGAGTACTTCAATGGAATCGGAATTGTATTGGTCAGTCATGTGAAACTCAATTTAATCGCGGTTAAAAGGTCTGGTTTGCGAGTATTTGCCTTAGCGACGGCAGCTAGTGCAATGCTCATTTTATTAGTGGTTAATCAAGTTGAAAGAAGTCAGTTATGGTGGCTAAGCATTTATCAAAATTGATAAAACTATGATCACCCCCCCTTTGAACTATTAATCGACAATGTTGATATTTTTCCACAGCTTGTTGGTAATTTAACACTTCATCCCCCGTTTGTACCATAACTAGGTAATTATTTTTTTGCTGACCAGCAATTGTTGGCGCACTTTGCTTTAATGCTTTTAGTTGCAACATATGCTCTGCGGTCACCTGGTACACTTCTTGGGTGTAGGGGTTAACTTGTTCACCGATATAGTCATGCAGTAATTCATCGGGTGTTATCGCCGGATTCACTAACACTGCTAAATAATGATACTTTTCTGCCAGATAACTGGCAAAGTAGCCACCTAGCGAAGAGCCGATTAAATACCATTGGCTGTGATAATTGTGCTGTTCAATAAGTTGCTCTAATTGAGTAATAGCCTTAGCGGGTGTGGACGCTAATTGTGGACAGAAAAAACCGATCGCTGGATAGTTTTTGGCTAAGTAATGGCGGGTTTGTTCGGCTTTTAGCGACAAAGGCGAAGAATTAAAGCCATGAATATAGAGAATATTTTTTTGCATTATTACGTTTTTATGATTAAGAATTTTTAATTATTAAATAGCTGTCCTGCCTAGAAAAGTTACCATAACGCTGACATTTACTAAAGCCTACTTTATAAATCACTGTTTTATAAGTTAATAACATCACTATCAAGCTGGCCATTGGGGTATAAATAAAAAACCCGATAACCCGGGCCTTTAGCTAAAGCGGCAACACCATCGACGCTAGGATCAAATTGTATTGATGTTGCTGGGCAAGTATACAAGGTTACCGGCGCCTTAACCTGTGTCAACTGAGCGGTTGCAGTATCGGCAGTTTTAACTGCTTGTTTACTTTGCTTAGTGAGTTGCATAGCACTATGAACATGCCCACAGGCAATCGCTTTAATATTGTCAAAATTATCAATAGCTTGCCAAAAAATCGTTTTGTTTTTCAAACCATGTTTATCAATAAAATAACCCACGTCTATGGGATGATGATGCATCATAACGAGCTGATGTTTATCTGCTTTGATAGCCTTTTGTAATTTCACTAAAGCTTGCTCAGCGACATAACCTGCAGGTGTTGCACTTTTACTATCAAGAAGTTGCACTTGCCAATGCGGGTGTTCAATGGTGATGTCTGCTGAAAACGGCGCACTCGATAAATACTTAGCTAATAGCTCTGGCTCATCGTGATTACCCGCCAGATAATATATAGGTACAGCGATACCACACTCATGAACGAGATCAACAAAATTTTGGTAGGACTGTTCGCTGTGATCTTGCGTCAAATCACCGGTAAAAATGATATAGTCTATTTGTCGGTTATGACAGATACTCAATAATACTTTTCTTAGGTTGGCCAGAACATTATGGCCATGGTGCAGACCATTGACTGATGAAAACAAATGACTATCACTTATTTGCGCCAAAACGATGGGTTTATTTTCGGGTGAGTGAGCTTCAGTCAAGTTCATAAGTTAACAGACCCTAATTTAAGAATGCAACTCAACATTCACTTGTCCTAAACGCAAACATAAATGTAACCACTCATTTAAAAACTGATTAGTTTGCTGCTTTTCATCTTGCTGGTGCATTTGACTATTGGGGTAATCGTAACGCGGTTTTACTTGCCTAATATCTTGCGTGGCAAGTACTTCCGCCATGCGAGCATCATGGTACAAACGAATAGTCATACGAGGGTGCAGTGCACTGGCAACAACACTGGCAATATTTTTAAGCCTATGGTGTAAGCTTTCCTGCTCAAAGCAAATGACTGAGGTATAAGGAGTGACCTCTGTTATTGTTACCTTATAGGAGAGCAAGTCACTGATAAAAAAATGACGCACGTCACCAAGCGCTGTCTTATCCGCTAATACTTTTAGTAATAACATGTAATTGTTGGCGCATAAGCTCATCAAGCTAACTAAGTTAGGTTGGTAATTTTTTCTAATCCCGTTAACCAAGGCTCGGTTAGGAAAAAAACTCATAGCTGCCTCTTAGCTACTAGCCATTAAAAATCGCTACCTTTAGTAGCTATAGCTTTTGTAGCAGTATTTTTAACAGAGAGTGATTGATAGTTCATTGCTAGCCATTGTAACCCGATAATAGTAGCGGCGTTAGTGATTTTACCCCGTGCTAATAAGTCTAGCGCCTTAGTGCGACTGACAAGGTGTAACAAGATATCTTCATTTTCTGCGTCTAAGCCATAAACTTGGCCATCATCGACTTTATTACTGTCAAAATGTGCCAAATAGAGATGAATACGTTCACTCATACCGCCAGGGCTAGAAAGGTATTGCATGATCGGTTGTAAGTTATCGGCACTAAGGCTGATATTAGCTTCCTCTTTAGCTTCTCGTATGGCGACTTCGATTGGACTTTCGTTTTCATCAAACATACCAGCAATAAACTCTAATAACCAAGGGCTATCTTCTCCCCTGATGGCGCCAGCACGAAATTGCTCTATTAACAGCAGCTTATCTTGCTTGACATCATAAGGCATAACAACGACAGCATCACCACGCTCAAAAACTTCCCGGGTAAATTTCTGACTTTGCTGCCCTGAAAAAAGTTTATGCTGCAGGGTATATTCATTCATTTTAAAAAAGCCCTGATACTTGGTTTCAACAGAGTGCACCAACACCTGCTCATTATCGAATTGCAGCATAGCTAAGGGTTTATCTTTATTAATTGTCATCCAATATCTCGTTCAAAAATAATTTGTTACACTAGTAAACAGTTATTTTATTTGGTTAATTTAAAAATCCATGTAGGATACTCTACCAACGAATAACCATAAATGAATAATAAGAGTAATACACCCAAGGAATTCCTTACTCATGAAAAAAACACTAAGCACCCTAATTATTGCGATAACCGCTGCTTTTAGCAGTACACATGCCCAAGCTGATGATTTACTGAGCGTTTATCACCAAGCTTTATTAAACGATCCTGTGGTACTTAAAGCACAAGCGCAGTTTATGATAGTAAAAGAAGATATTGAGCAAGCCCGCTCAGTATTATTACCACAAATTAATGCCTCTGGTGGAATTTCCATTAGTGAACGTGAATCACAGCAGTCTCAACTAGTGGGCTCTGATGTGATTGTCTATGATACTACCTCCAATACTGATGCAACCAGTTTTGGAGCCAATTTAAACATGCAACTTTATCAACACGATAGCTGGTTGCGTTTAGGTAGCGCAAAAAAAGCAGCCCATCAAAGTGATTTAACTTACCAAGTTGCCAAACAAGATTTAATTACTCGTGTAGCTAAAGCTTACTTCGACTTGTTAAGCACTAAAGATGATTTAGTCTTTGCCCGGGCTGAAAAAGATGCCATTGCCCGCCAACTTGAGCAAACAAAACAACGTTTTTCAGTAGGCCTAACGGCAATAACTGATGTTTATGAAGCACAAGCGCAATTTGATAGTGCTATTACCGAAGAAATTCGCGCAGAAAATGCCATTTTCCAAGCAGAAGAAGAGTTACGGGTAATTACCAATACATACCCGAGAAATATTAGCGTATTAAACACTGAACGTTTTAGCACTAGCACACCTATACCGAATAGTGCCGATGAATGGCAAGTTACCGCTGAAGCAAAAAATCTTGACTTAATTGCCGCGAGAGTCGGTATTGATCTTGCTAGGGACAGTATTAATATTGCTCGTGCGGGTCATTATCCAACCTTAAGTCTAAACGGTAACTGGGGCAGCGGTAAAAGCAAAACCAGCGTTGAGGCGCTAGGTTTCAATCAAGACTTTGATGAAACGCCCTATTTCGATAACTACTCGGTGGGTATTACCTTAAACGTGCCTATTTACTCGGGTGGCGCCATACAAAGCTCAGTGCGCCAAGCACAAAGTCGCTTTGTTCTTGCTAGCCAAGATTTATCTTTAATCCACCGCGGCGTTGTTCGCACCACACGTAATGCCTACAATACCGTTATTGCCGCTATTTCTGCGATAAAAGCCTTTGAACAATCGGTATTAAGTGCCCAAAAAGCACTGGAAGCGACTGAAGCAGGCTTTGAGGTTGGTACTCGTACCATAGTTGATGTCTTAGACAGTACCCGTAATTTATATAACGCTAAACGTAACTTATCGTCGACACGTTATGCCTATATTCAAAACGTTTTATTATTGAAACGGGCGGCTGGTACTATTACCGATGAAGATTTAACGGCTATTAACTCGGGTTTAATGCAAGTTAATTAGTCTCATGGTGCTTTAGTTTATGCAGCCATTAAAAAAGCCCTAAGCAATACCTTTGCTTAGGGCTTTTTTGTCTTTATTACTTTGCTAATGCCGAGTTGAGGTTACATCAGTGCTTTTAGGAATCTAGTCAGCTCTTTCGCTTCTCGTTCAACAGAATAATGTTCTTCAACACGTTGACGACCAGAAAGGCCCATTTTCGCCAGCTTAGTTTCATCACCCAGAAGCAAGGCCATTTTATCGGTCACTGCCGCCAAATCATTTACCGGTACCACATAACCATCAATTCCTTGACGAATAACTTCTGGCCATGCTCCTGCTTCACTGGCAAGTACAGCTGCGCTACTACTCATGGCTTCAAGAATAGTTAAACCAAAACCTTCACTTTCGCTCAGGGCAACCACAAGTGATAAGCTGCTAAATATTTTAGGGATATCAGTAAAGTCCTGCTCACCAACAAAAACTATCCGTTCAGACAAGCCAGCTTTAGCAATGCTATCACGTAGCTCTTGGGCATATTTTTCATGCTTGGCGGCAATACCACCAACAATAACCGCAGTGTAATCAGGATGGTCTTTTAATATTGCAATGCAGCTTTGCACAAAGAGGTGGACACCTTTTTGTTTTCTCACGCGTCCAAGAATCGCAATACCACGCTTACCTTTTCTTTGGTTGGGCGCTAATAAGTTAAGTGTTTGCCAAGCTTGTTGTTTATCTTTGCTCGCCACATAAGCATTAGTATTTACGCCATGATAAATGACGGCACTGGGCGGTTTTTCTAAATAGCTGGCTGAGGCTTTACACATGGCGATTACAGCATCCATACGTCTTGTTAACCAACAGGTAAAGCTAGCACGTTTTCGCTGAGCGGCAGAGCTGAAAACCAACTTTATTTTGGCTCTAAAAAGGTATTTCAACACGAGGCCTTGAATCATCTCATCAACCCGTCGGGCATGAAAAACACGAAACTTACCATTGGCTAAAGGACGTTGACACATTTTTACTACTTGCCAAAAACTAATGGCTAAACTGGCATCAGTTAAGTTGTTTCTTCCCATGACGCGTAATGGCATCATATCCTTTTGGTAGGCGACCACTTGCAACATAGTTGAAGTAATGCCGGAAAAATTCCGTTTTGAATTGCCAATAATAAGCTCAATTTCGCTATTGCTTACCTCTTGGTTAACCACTGTTGTCATCAAAAATCTCTAAATACCCATTATTAGTTTAATGGCGCCATTCTACGGTAAAACCCCACTTAAGTACCACTTAAGTACCGCTTAAGTACTAAATAACTTCATTGCCCTAGACAAACTAACTTGCGTATAATCAAACATAGTTAAAATAAAGATCAAAAGAGAAATACATTGAGCAAAAATAACGTGTTACAACCTAATTTTAAGTTATCTTTTTTATTACCAAAATACTGGTTAACTTGGCTAGCTGTTTTTATCCTTTACAGCATTTCTTGGCTACCGTTCAAATTACAACTAGCCATGGGGCGGGTTTTAGGTCGATTACTATTTAACATTGCCTCAAAAAGAAAACATGTTGCCCTGACTAATTTACGACTGTGTTTTCCTGAGAAAGACGAACAAGAACTACAGCGTATTTTAAAAAAGAACTTTGAAAATACTGGTATCGCCTTATTTGAAACGGGTATGGGCTGGTGGTGGCCAAATTGGCGCATAGCAAGAAAAGTAAAAGTCATTGGTGCCCACCATATAACCTCGGCACAAGCACAAGGTAATGGTGTACTTGTCTTAGGCATGCATAACTTAAGCTTAGAAATGTGTGCTCGAGGTGCAGGAATAGACAATCCTTTAGTGGTGTTTTATCGCCCCCATAACAACCCGTTAATGGAATTTTTTCAGCACAGAGGTAGAGCAAGATCCAATAAATACATGTTAGGCAAGCGCGATGTTAAAGGCTTACTACGCGCACTGAATAATAAAGAGGCTTGTGCCTACCTACCCGATCAAGACTACGGCCGTAATAAAAGCCTCTTTGTGCCATTTTTTGCGGTAAAAGAAACGGCAACCACAACCGGTACCCTTATTTTTGCCCGTAAAAGAAACACTAAAACCATGATGATGATTCCGCGAAGAAATGCCGATGATAGTGGCTACACCGTTGAGGTTTCACCGCTAGAAAACTTTCCAACAAAAAATGACCAACAAGACTTAATCACCATAAACCAAGCGCTAGAAAAAGCGATTATGGTTCAGCCCGAACAGTATCTATGGCTACATAGACGATTTAAGACCAGACCTAACCCAGAAGACGCCTCATTATATAACTAACTGTTTATTAACATTATTAATAAAATAACGCCCCTTCTTCAATGAATGCCTTAAGGGGAAATAGAGAGGACAGTTGTATAAACATTAAACTTTGCGTAAAGTAAGCTAACTTCACTATAATTAAAGTAATGAATACAAAGGTGTTGATTAACCGATGAACTTTTGGCTGCGAAACATTATCTTAGGACTTTTCCTGACCGTACTGGCTTGGGGCTTTTTTGCCAACCAAGACTTTTTGCTGTCCCTTGATGCCTCCTTAGGCAAGGGTGATGAAAGCACAATAACTGCCAGCGAATCGACTGTCGCCTCTGTGTCCCAAGAGCCCAAAAGTAGCTCGAAAAATTACCAGCAAGGCCGGACATCAACCAATGCTGCAGCGCTTGGATTATCTAAGTTTTATGCCAATTTATACGGCGATATGGATGGCAAAGGCCCTAAAATCCGCAATAATATTGTTTACCTACCCGAGCCAAAAGGTGACTTAACTAAATTATTGCAAGCGAGAGAAATGGTGGTACTGCCTTATAAAAAAAATTGGCAGGGTAGTATTGAATCTCGTCCCTTTAGACGCGGTGAAACCTTAAATCGAAAACTTGCCGAATATTCTGACAAAGATGGTATCGATTTAATTTGGTGGTTAAACCGAGATTATGTGGTAAAAGACCCCTTTAGAATTGAAAAGAACATCTTAACAACTACCTTTCAGATAGCTAAAGCCATTGAGGGCCACTTTGAATCAGGCCTTTCTATTTTCTTTTGTTATCGCCAACGCGCTATTGTCGTTATTGAAAGTGCGCCCCAGCCGTTTTTGGATGAGGAGTGTATTTTACTTGCCAGTGAAAATCCTTATTAATCCTTGTTATTCATTAATCAATTAAGCGTTTTTGCCAAATATCTACAATATCACCTTGCCCCACTAGGCTTTCCCGAGGAACTAATGGCTCGGCATTTTGCATCATCGCTTGATGCCCCAACGCTCTTAATTTTTGATACATATTACTCAGTTGCTGTTGTTCGGTTTTTGCCAACAAGCCTAATGTTAATAATATTTTAAATATGCCTAAATTATCACTAACAAGCATCAATTCACGATATTGCTTAGCGTAAGCAAGCACCAAAAACTGAGCAATAAACTCAATATCAACTAGGCCGCCCCTACCTTGCTTAATATCAAACTGCACTTCGGTCGATTTATCCAAATGGCTGCGCATTTTTTCTCGCATGGTAGTAATCTCGTTTTTGAGATCAGTAAATGCTCTTGGTTTTGATAAAACATCTTGTCGAATAGCGGTAAATTGTTGCTGAAGTGCATCATTACCAAAAATCATTCGCGCTCGTACTAGGGCTTGATGTTCCCAAGTCCAAGCATCTTCATCTTGATATTGGGCAAAGGTAGTTAGATGTACCACCAGCACTCCTGAATTACCCGACGGCCTTAAACGCATATCCAATTCATATAATATGCCGCTATTCATACGGGTATTAAATAGATGCATAATACGTTGTGCTAACTTCATATAAAACTGGCTTGCTGGCACAGATTTACTACCGTCTGCCCTGCCACTGGTGACTTCATCGGGGCTACTATGATGAACAAAAACTAAATCTAGGTCTGAACTATAACCGAGCTCTACCCCACCGGTTTTGCCATAAGCAATGACGCCAAAGCCTTTGCCCTTAGCACCATCTAAGCAGGTGGTCGGTACACCAAAGCGTTCACTGATCTGTTGCCAAGCAAGGTTTATCACCTCGGCTATAATGGCTTCGGCTAAAGCAGTTAAATGTTCACTAATTTGAGCCACAGGTAATACATCCGCAATTTCAGCCGCAGCAATACGTAATTGTTGTGATTGCTTAAATTGACGTAAAGATTCCATTTGCGCTTCAAGGTCTTCCTCTGGGATGCGTAGCATGCGTTCGCGCAACTCTACCGCATAAGCACCAAGTTGTGGCGGATTATGCAGTAACTCGGGATCAATAAGCTCATCAAGTAATATCGGGTATTTGGCAATATAATCAGTTACCCAACTACTTGCTTGGCATAAGTGCATCAGTTGTTTGAGAGCACCATCATTTTCAAAAAGTAATTCCAAATAAGCAGTACGTGTCACTATTTTACTAAAGACTTGCAATACTCGCGCTAATACCTGCTCTGCCTCGTTTTTCTTTTGCAGTCGACATAAAAGTAATGGGATTAACTTATCTAAAACCTGTCGGCCACGATTACCTAAACTGCGCTTACCGATATCCTCGCGAAAATGGTGTAATACTTGCCAAATTTTATCACTTTGCCACTCAAGACCTTCTTGATCCAACCAAGCAATAGACTCTTCATCACTCCAGCGGCTATGCCAAAGCGTCACCCAATGCTCATCGGGCGCTTGATGGTTAGGACTGTCAAAGCCAATAAGTTGCTCAAATTCTTGATGAACTCCCTCCATATGCTTAGCTAAGATGATTAAAAAATCAGGCCAATTATCAAGGCGAAGTACCGCTAATAACCGCTGTTGATCTAGTTCATTATCAGGTAAAGTTTGTGTTTGTTTATCGGCTATGGCTTGAATAATATTTTCTACTCGCCGTAAAAAACGATAAGCCTGTTCGAGTACTTGTTTACTGCTAGCATTTATTTCCCCTGACTGCACCAGTTTCGGTAGCACAATAAGCAAACTGCGTTGCTGTAATTCCTTTACTCTTCCGCCACGAATTAGTTGAAAAACTTGCACGATAAATTCAATTTCGCGAATGCCGCCCGCCCCTAATTTAATATTATTGATTAGCTGCTTGCGGCGAACTTCTTGGGCAATCATCATTTTCATCCGGCGCAAACTGTCTATAACACTAAAATCAATATAGCGACGATAAACAAAGGGCCTGAGCATGCTTGATAATTGTTGATGATATTTAGACTGACCAATAAGTCGGGCCTTTAACATGGCGTAACGCTCCCAATCACGCCCTTGCTCTTGGTAGTAATCTTCCATAGCGTTAAACGTCAATACCAGCGGGCCACTATCACCAAAAGGGCGTAAGCGCATGTCCACGCGGTAGACAAAACCATCACAAGTGATCTGATGTAATGAAGCAATGAGCTTTTGCGCTAAGCGAGTGAAAAATTGCTGGTTATCGATACTGCGACGACAACCTTGAGTGACACCACATTCAGGATAAGTAAAAATAAGGTCGATATCAGAGGAGAAATTTAGCTCTTTGCCGCCAAGTTTACCCATACCATAAACCAGTAAAATCTGCTGTTCGCCCTGCTCATTAGTAGGCTTGCCCCACTTTTGCTGACAAAAATTACTAAGCCAAGCTAAGCTCGCTAAGATAAGTTCGTCGGCTAGCGATGACAGTCTCGCTAACGAGGTATCTAAACTAATATTAAAAACCAAATCATCGAGGGCTATCTTGACCATTTGCTGTAAACGAAAGCGTCTCAGTATTCGGTGTAATTGAGCCTCATCAATACAATCGGCTAATTGTTCAAGCAAAAGGTTTTTATAGTCAGGTAGTCTTTCTTTACTGGCTGATTTAAACAACTCAATAACAAGCTCAGGGGCTTGTAAAGCACTGGTAAAAATATAGTCACTTAAGGTTATCGCTTGTTTAAAAGCACTAAGTTGCTCTGTGCTTAACTCGTCACATACTTTACTGTGTTGTTCAATAAAATTTTGCCAACTTGTTGTTTGTTGTTGCATTAACAGAGCAGAAAAGGATAAGATCACAAGAATTCCTATATATTAAGCAGCGTTGCCTATAGACATAATATGTCGTTAATGGTATTAATTGACACTTGCCTATGATTTGTCGCTAATATTAATTAACTATTTCGATAACATAGCATTTTTGAGGAGATGATGGCAGAAATGCACTTACTAAAAACACCTTTTTTATTGCTCTTGATCATAATTACCAGCCTTAGCCTTTTGGGTTGTGGCGATCCTGTGAAAGCGCAAATTGAACAACAACTACCTATCACCGAACAAAGAGTATCTCAATTAGGTGATGCCTTAAGTAATGGTCATATTCGCAATGCCAACTTAATTAATCAATATGCTGATAAAGTCATGGTTAATAAAGCCAGTTTAGCGCCCTTGATTAACGAGTTTCGTAAAGATGCTTCAATCGACGGCCCTATGTATAAGGCGCTTTTAGATAGAGTGAATACAGCTAAGACGCAACCACAAATGTTTGACTCTTCTCAAGCGCTTTATAATGAATTGCTTAATATTTACCAAGCAGCAGATCCTGTGCTCTACTCTGACGCCCTCAGTGATCCGCTCAATGTTTTAGCCGATATGTCAGATGGCCAATTACCCCGCATTAATTCGCTATCAAAAGCACAAAGCCAACGCGCCAATAATGCCCAAGATTTTGGCACTGGCGAGCAATTAATTGGTAACCCTAGTTACGGCAATTGGCAAACCGGCAGTAATGGTATGTCCTTTTGGGCTTGGTATGGCATGTATTCAATGGTCGGCAATTTATTTGGCGGCCGCACTTATTATAACGATTGGGGTAGAAATCGTAATTATAGTTATTACAATGACTATGGTAGAACACGCTACAGCTCACCTGGGCAATTAAAAAAACAAACGGCACTCGATACTCGCACGAAGAAATCTTTTAGTCGTCGCGGACAAAAATTCACCAGCCCTTACAGTAAGAACCGTGTTGGCTCTTCTAGTTTATCAAGCCAGAGTAAAACCGCCCAAAACAGTGCCAACCGCTTTCGTACTAATGCGGTTAAGAAAAGTAGTTATGCCAGTAAGTCGAGCAGGAAAAACTCAAGTTTTAGAAATTCAAGCACCAACACCTCACGCGGCTTTAGACGCGGGAAATAGTGAATAAGTCATGAATCAAAAAAGAATAGGAACAGCAAAATTATGAACACATTCATCGATCTCGTTGGTGTTAGCTTAAATAATATCAGCCCAGACTTACTTATTTATTTAGCCATCGACGTTTCCATTGCCATCTTGTTATTAGGCGCTATGCGCTTCCTTTTAGGCATTAGCGCGAAAGTAAATAGCACCAAAGAATTAGCCAAAGAAGACAATTTCGCCTTTGGTGTCAGTGTTGCGGGTAGTGTATTAGCGCTTGGTATTGTCCTTACTGGAGCTATTACCGGCGAAGCGGCAAGTAGCTATGCTATGGAAGCCATCGGCATGTTGGCATACGGCGGCTATGGCTTAATACTGATAAAAGTGGGCCGTATTATCCATGATAAAGTGGCGTTACAACATATAGATAAAAATGCCTTAATTCTTGAAAAGAACCTCAGCATTGGCATTATTGACGCCGCTGGCGCCATCGCTACCGCCATCATTATTCGCGCGGTCTTACTCTGGGTTGATGGCTTAGACCTAAGCACTTTTATTGCCATTACCAGCGGTTTTATTGTTGCTCAAACCATGTTAGTTATGGTCACCCGACTTAGGGAGAAGCAATACGCGAAAAACAACCAAGAAGATTGTTTACAAGAAGCCTTAAGTAATGGTCAGGTTGCCCTAGCAATTCGTTATAGTGGCCAAGTGATCAGCACAGCATTGGCGGTAACCGCGGCCAGTCATTTCCTTATCTATAGCCCAGAGACCTTAGTGGTTAATTTACTTGGTTGGTTAGTATTTGGCGTAGTAATGACCCTGCTGGTGGCACTACTTACCGCTATAGCTAAACGTATTGTCCTTTGGGGTATTGATTTAGTTGAAGAAGTTGATCAACAACATAATATCGGTGTTGCCAGCATTGAGATGGCAACCAGTATTTCTATTGCCTTAATATTGACAGCATTAATGGCATAACGAACCAAAAAATACCGCCAGCTTTACTACGCAGAGTTGGCGGTAACAATTAACACTACGCACATCACACCTTAATTAATTCCTTCCTTAAGAATAACTAATACTAACCACTATGTCACAAAGCTCTTTACCTCAAAACTCTTTACCTCAAGGAAAGTCCCACCTGCTCGATGATATTTTATTAATATTAACCATGGCGGTGTTAGCGGGTTGTGGCCTTATTTATGAGTATTTACTTTCTCATTACGCTGGTCGAGTGCTAGGCGTTATGGAAAGCACTATCTATACCATGATCGGCTTAATGATCGTTTCTATGGGGCTTGGTGCCTTTGCGGCACGTAAAGTCCGCTGTGCTTTTAATGGCTTTGTCTGGCTTGAACTCATTATTGCCTTACTAGGCAGTTGCGCTATTTTAGTCATTGGCGGCTTAATTGCTATTACGCAAATATTTCCAGAGCTTATTGCCGACATGTTATCCCTGCCACCCGATATGAAACCCCAAGGTGGCATTTTTAAACAATTGAGTTGGCTTGCCTTTAATAGTCCTTATTTCTTCGGCATGCTACTGGGCTTTTTTATTGGTATGGAGATCCCCCTGATTGCTCGTATTCGTGAGCAGATTCATCAGCAACATCTGGCCAATAACCTAGGCACAATTTATGGCGCAGATTACATCGGCGCCGGTATTGGCGCCGCTATCTGGGTGATATTTTTACTGAGTATTGATATCAGTAAGGCCGCAGCAATAACCGCTAGCTTAAACCTTATTGCCGGTGGTTTTTTTATTCTGCGCTATTGGCGGCGATTGCATTGGCGTAAAACCTTTGTGGCTTTACATTGCCTATTGGCTTTGGTGATTATTTTAATGTTTAACTATGGTAATCAATGGCTCAACCAAATGAATAGTTTGCTCTACCTGGATAAGGTAGTGCATACCGATAAAACTCGCTTCCAACAGTTAACCTTTACTGAGCGCCATATGGGGCTTGAGCAAGATAATATTATCAATTTTTACCTAAATGGCCGCTTACAGTTTTCTTCAATTGATGAACATATCTATCATGATTATCTTGTTGCGCCAGTGATGGCGGCGTCAGCACGACAAGAAAATATTCTTATCATAGGTGGCGGTGACGGTTTAGCCTTAAGAGATGTGTTAAAATACCAACCAAAATCAGTGACCTTAATCGATTTAGACAGTGAGCTAATTGATATTTTCCAACAGCCAGAGCAGCATGTAAATCCACGTTTAGCTCGGCAAATATTGCAGTTAAACCAAAAAAGTTTACAAGATAAACGTGTCACTATTTATCGCGCTGATGCTTTTATTGCTATCAATAAATTAATAAAAGACCGGCAGGTCTTTGATGCCATCATTGTTGATTTACCCGACCCAAGCCACCCAGATCTAAATAAACTCTATTCGGTTAATTTCTACGCTCGGCTTAATTTATTGCTGGCTGGCGATGGTTTAATCGCTATCCAATCAACCAGCCCCTATCATGCTAAAGACTCTTTCATTGCTATTGGTAAGACAGTGGCAGCAGCTAAGTTTGCCCATGTTGAGCAATATCATGACAATGTGCCCAGCTTTGGTGAATGGGGGTGGACCATAGCCGCAAAAAATGGTGCTAGCCCATTAACCAGATTAAACAAACTAAACCAGCTACCCATTAGCCATCAATGGTTAAATTTAGCTATATTAAAAGCGGCTTTTATTTTCCCTAATAATTTCTACCAAAACAAAGCAGATATTGGTATTAATATATTGGGTAGCCATACCATTTATCAGTTACATCAAAAGGCTTGGCAAGATCAACAAGGCTTAAATTAACCTTTAAAGCCAGATAATGACTAACGAATAATACCAAACAGTAACAATTACTTTATAAAACACCTTGACATAATATGTCAAGGTGTTAAATTTAACTCAGACGACATAATATGTCATCTGGCTTTTTCACTAAAGAAGGAAGGATAGGAAATACATGAATATTCATACTATAGCCGATCACTTAAACAGCTTGGCAGATAATTCAGATACCGGCATGAGCTTTGATTGCCAACCCATATCTGGCGAAGTAGATGTTCTGCAAATTAGTATCTTAGGCCGAGAGGAATTACCCATTTTTGTTTCGGTAACCGAAGATCAAATTATTTGCATTAGTTACTTATGGGGCCTTGATGAAGTTAAACCTGAATGTGTTAATGCTATGCATGAGAGCATGTTAGAAATGAATATCCCTATGCCCTTGTCATCATTTTCAAAAATTGGTGATAAATATGTAGTTTTTGGTGCTTTATCTATCAAGTCAAATTTTATTGATGTTGAACATGAGTTAGCGGTATTAAGCAATAATGCCGTAGAAGTTATTGATGATATGAGTGAATACTTGCTTTAGTTAAAAGCAAAACAAATCACCTTTAATCATTCCCCCCTAGTTAGGAGTTAATAATGAGTATATTTAAAAAAATTATGACCGCAATTCGCGGCGGTGCATCAGAAGCCGGTGAAGCAATTATCGATGCCAATGCAACCCGTATATTTGAACAAGAAATACGTGATGCCGAAAATCACCTTACCAAAGCAAAACGTGACCTAACCGGTGTTATGGCTGAACAAATGTCCGCAAAACGTGAAGTAGACCGCTTAAGCCGTGAAGTGACTGAACATGAAGGTTATGTAGCACAAGCTCTTGACAAAGGTGATGAGACTTTAGCCCTAGCGGTGGCAGAAAAAATCGCTAACTTAGAAACTACTTTAGCTGATCAACAACAAGCCCACGATAGCTTTAGTGGTAGTGCTGATCGCTTGAAAGACTTAGTTAAGAAAAGTGAACGCCAAGTTGCTGAACATAAACGCCAACTTTCTATGGTAAAAACCACGGAAAGTGTACAAAAAGCGACCGCAGCCATTACCGATAACTTTTCATCAAGCAATTCCAAGTTATTAAGTGCTAAAGATTCTCTAGAGCGCATTAAAGCGAAGCAACAAAAATTCGATGATAGAATGAAGGCTGCTGAACTACTAGAATCTGAAGACTCGGATAGTTCGTTACAAGCACAATTAAAAGCTGCTGGCATTGGTGCACAAGATAAAAGTGCTAATTCTGTCTTAGAACGTTTGAAAGCTAAGCAAAAATAATGTTAGCGTTAGTCCGCTAATAAGTATTAACGGACTAACGCTTTGACATAATAAACAATACTCCAATGGGCATTATTATTTATCGCTACTTAATCCAGCTATAGATGAGTGCCCATTCTACGTTAGGTCATCAAATGAATTTTTTAAAAAAAATATTTAATAAATCAAACAATGAACCGAGAAAGCTAACACAAGTTAATCAGTTACTTGTTGGTGATATTATTGCTTTAACGGACAGCTTTGCTTTACCCGAATCATTACGTGGGCAAGAGTTGCAAGTAAAAGCCGTTAATAGCTATGAGTTTGAAGACAAGGTACAAACTGAATGGGCTTTGATTGGTACTAATGATCTAGAGATATTTTTATCGCTAGAGCTTGATGATATTACCACGCTTAAATTATCACTAAAGATTCATCATGATGATATCGAAACTCTCTTTGATTTAGAGCATTTTGCGCAAATTTTTGATGAACCTGGGCAAGCTATTTTAGATAAAAAAGCCGATAACGAACTCACCGCAATGTGGAGTAGTGAACAATATCAACAAAGTGTTTTTGCCAAAGTTGGTTATTTTCATCGCAAAGATCATCGCAGTGAAGACTTGTCAGCCTATGAAGGCAAAGACAGCGGTGAGCAATTCGAGTTGTATAGCCTCTATAATGAAGATCAAAGCAA
This sequence comes from Colwellia sp. TT2012, assembly GCF_001440345.1. Classification (GTDB taxonomy): domain Bacteria; phylum Pseudomonadota; class Gammaproteobacteria; order Enterobacterales; family Alteromonadaceae; genus Colwellia. Next base: position 46,781 of record NZ_LJYX01000021.1, read on the forward strand.
AGGTGTTGATGTTGAAGTCTGGCAAGATGGTGATACCGAAGTGTGCTTAACTTTATTTAGACCGCTCAGTGATATAGTGGATATGTACCCGGCAAGTTAAGCGGAAAGTTAATATAAAGATTAAGCGGAAAATACTATGGCGAGAAAAATACCCGATAAATGGCAATCCTCAGTTAAAGCGATAAAAGCGGTGCAAGTCGCTTTTGATATGGATGAAAAAATCCAACTATCTATCCGTAAGGAAGCCCTTGATGCAGGTTTAAGCCCGTCAGAACAAATTCGTGATATATTGGGTTTACCGATAAATAAAAGACCTAAGCGCCCACGTCTGACGGTAAGTCTATCCCCAAGTGACTATCAAATTCTCGCCGAAAAATATCAACTCCCCGCTGAAGACCAGCTGGCTATTAAGAAGAAACTGATGGATGATTTAGTCAGTCATATTAATTCCAACTATTCAGGCGAATAATAAATAGTAACCTAAACATATAAATCAACGGCTCTGTTGGAGAACACTGTTGTCTATAATGTAACACACTGATTTAAAGGAAGGTGTTGCTGATGTGATAAGATCGAGCTTCACAAGCATGGAGGGGATTATGTTCAGGACGAACGGTATATCGCGGTGACAGGATGTCAATGAGCGTGTATGCGTCTCGCTCGTTTACTCAACAACACCAAACTACAACAGAGCCAAATCAACATATTACCTTGGAATTGATATTTTAGTTTTTTCGGTTATTTAGCTAGTTCAACCACTAAACCATGGGGGGTTTCGATGATGGGCAGTAATTGCTGCCAGTACTCACGTGTACTACCAACAAATCGATGCATTGCCTTAGTTAAAATGGCATTATTTTTTGTTACTTCGAGGTCGGTTAACGGTTGATGTATTTCTATTAATTGCTTTTCACCATTTTCATAAGACATTTTTACTGGTTGGTTAATCACTCTCACTTTAGTATTCAATGGCACGTTATCAAAAAGCCATTTAATATCATTATCATACATTCTAATACAGCCTGAACTTGCCCGCATGCCTATGCCAAAGCGCTTGTTGGAACCATGAATTAGGTATTCACTGGTACCTAAGCGTAAGGCATATTTACCAAAAGGGTTATTAGGCCCGGCGGGAACTTCTTTAGCTAAATATTTACCATGCTCGGCAAAGTGACGTTCCTGCATTGCTTGCGTAGGTCGCCAGATAGGATCTTTTCTCTTTTCGCCAATAACAGTACTCGTTAATGGTGTTGATAAGCCATCTCTACCTATCCCCACTGGAAAGACATGTACTTTATTTTCTTGCGGTGAAAAGTAATATAAACGTAATTCCGGTAAATTGATCACTATGCCTTGACGAGTAATAAAGGGTAATAACATTTCACTAGGAATCACGAGCTGTGCACCAATTTTAAGAATAAAGGGGTCGTGCTGTGGATTAGCCGCCAGTAAGGCTAAAAAGGCGACATTATATTGCTCGGCCAGTTGCTGGAAATAATCACCTTTAACCACAGTGTGCATGGTAGTTTTACCAATAAGGCGCTTGTTGACACTGCCCAAATCATAAACGGTTGCCATTAACGGCTGGGTAAATAGCAGTAAAATAGTGAAAATTAAAGAAATATAAGGGGATTTTTTATTTTTTACCATCATGTCTATGGCCAATATGGTTGCATGGTTAAGGCTTTAGCGCGAGATTGATCGAGTGCAGTAATTAAATTTTCACTCTTATTTGTTAACCAAGCCAGTAATTTTATCTCTGGGTTAGGCAGCTGTACTAATTGTTGCTGTAATAACTGCAAAGATTGTAATTCGCTAATACCCTGCTTAATATCAAGCCAAGGCGTACTGAACCTTTTAACCCTGTTGCTCTGTGGCTCAGCAAATAAGCAACTAAACCAACTTGTGGTTAATAGTGAACGAATCAATAAGCTATGCGCGGTTAAATATAACTCGGTAGATGACAGGTTTTGTGGTTTTTGCAATTTAGCTAGCTGATCAGTTAACAACTGAGTGCTATTACTTAAGTGTTTAGCGGCAAACTCAAATAAAGGTAGTGACTGTTGAGTTTTAACCATCCTGGCTGTCTTACTTTTAAGTAATAAAGACAATAAGTCTAATTGCAAATTATTAAAGCGTTCGCTATGTAAGAGCGCCAATACTTGCGCCTCATCGGGGTAACGCTGTTGAGCCAATTGTAATTTAGTTATCAATTCTTGGTTTACCGACGCGGCCTTTTGAGATGAACTTTGCTTGTTAGTTAAGGCTTGAATATAACGGGCATTATCGACCCAGTGAATAGTGCGAATAAAATAACTCAGTTCACTGCGTAGTGCTTGCGGAGCAAGCGATAAATGCTCACTCGGCAATTGTTCATCTGCTGATTTCTGCTCGGTAAAGAGTTCATTAAAAAGCCAAAACCCTTGTCTAAGTAGAGCCAGTAATTCACTTATTTTACCCAATTTAGTCAGTGATGGCGCCTCAACATAGCTATCCACACCGAGTTGCAGCTGAGTGAGAGAAAACTCTATACCTTGATTAAAGGCACTATCTAGGCTGCTATCTTGTGGAAAATCGATCATCGTCAGTGCTATCGGCTCAACAATAGTGTCATTCATAACAGCGTTATTTTCAAGATTAGGGCCAGCGGCAAGACTCTCATGATATAAGGCATAACCACGAGCTGCTTTGGTTAACTGCCCGGGTCGTAGCGCTAATTGACTGAATAACAGCTTAGTTAAGACAAATAGTGCCTGAGTATCGCCACTCACCAACTCTAACTCGATTTCATAAATACGTGGTTTATTAGCATGATCCTGACAAGCAATCTCACCACAATCAAGGGCAATTTCCACTAGGGCATGGTCTAAAGTAACCAACCAAGTATAACGGCTGAAGTGAGTAGAAAAAATCTCTATAACCTCTTGCTGTAATTGCTCAATATCTGAGTCTGTCGACCAAAGTGTAGTGGAAAATAAGGCAAGAATAGGTTTGGCATCCTCAATATCGACATTGTATTCAGGTCTTTGATGTAAACCGGCAATGACAGAGCCTGATGTTTTGATGGTTTGTTCAAAATGTTCTTCTTCACCCTGACATTTAGTGCCTCGGGTGCGTAAGGCTATTTTTTGTTGGCGTAGTGTCAAACTCGGGGTGTCGAAATAGTGATTGCTCAGCTGCATATCTTGCTGGACAAAGGATAGGTTATGCTCAGCGAGTAATTGGCATATAGTGGCTTTTATCTGCTTTACGGGTGCCAGGTCGTTATTTTCAAGCAAGGAGTATTTTAATTCTATTTCGGTAACCATTATCATCCAATTAAATATTTAGCTAGAACTTAACCAGCATACCGTTAGTGCATCAATATGCCAATAGCGAGTTTCCCTTAATGATTAGAAACTCATAGCAGACAGCAACTATCCTACGAAGGAGTACATCGTTATTTTCTCGGCTGGCGATTAAACTACTTATTAACTTGCCAATAAAAAATCAAAGCTGCTTAAGGTTTGAGCTTATATTTGCACATAATGAAATCATTCTTAGCTTGCCATCAAAGCGGCAAACACATAATATCTTGTCTTACTTGATTTAATTACTACATTGGTTTCTCTATGAATAACGTTATTAACGTCATAGCAGTTATTGCTATCACTTTATCTAGCTTGCTTTTTTCATCTGCTCAGGCGGCAGAAAACAATTACAAGCTGGGCTATATCTCTGATGAATTATTCATATATATGCATGCAGGCCCAGGCACCAATTATAGAATTTTAGGCACTATTATCGCCGGTGCCAAAATCGAAATTACCGGCGCTGAAGATAATGGTTATAGTGAAATTATAGATAATAAGAATCGCGCTACCTGGGTGGAAAGTAAATATATAACCACACAAGCAGGACTTCGCTTTGTGGTCACTGAGCTCAAGGAAAAAATTGCTACTAGCAGTAACGTCACCAGCCAACTTGATAGTGCAGTAAATGAACTAAAAAACAAAGTAAACCTATTAACTAATGATAAGAAAAAACTTTCCGCTGAGCTTAAGCAGTTAACGCAGACATTGACAAAAACACGCACAAAGATTAAAGATCAAGATACTAATATTAAAAAGCAATGGTTCTTCAACGGCGCATTGGTCTTAGGCATAGGTTTGATTTTAGGTTTAATTTTACCAAAATTATTCACTCGCCGTAGTGGCTCGATGCAAAGCTGGTCATAACAGCTTTTCATTAATACTTAGAGAGGAATACCTCAGTAATTAATTCGCTAAGGTATTCGCTTTTAACCCAGCAATGCTATTTACTTTGCTAGGCTTAAATATTGTCGAGCAATTTTACTTGCGCTAACCTTAGTCAAAATGTCAGCCGCGCTTAAATCCAGCTCACTATTTAATACCTTGTTAATTGCTACGGCTAGTGCTTTAGGATCTCGCCTAGGCACTAAAAAATCACTTAACGGTCCCGTTAATATTTCATCCGGTCCGTGTGAGCAGGCTGTACTTACCACTTTGGTCTCTACGGCAAGTGCTTCTAACAGCACCGTTGGCAACCCCTCATAATCCGAGCTAAGCACCAAGGCTTGTGCATGTTTTATCCAGTTGTAAGCATTCGCTTGAAAACCAGGTAAAATAAGACGTTCAGCAACACCATACTTTTCCGCAAGCTTCCGTGCCTTTTCTGGCTTATTGCACAATAACACTAGCTTGACTTCTTTACTAACTTTAGCAAAGGCGGAAAATAGAATGTCATGACGCTTTTGTTTAGCTAACCGGCCAACATGAATAATGTAGGGATCCTTGGGTATAGCGCTATCGGCGATTAATGATTTTTGCTGAATATCTTTAATATCAAACGGATTATAAATAGTCGTTATAGTTTTAGGCGAGATGACTCTCCCTTGAGATATTTCCTGCTCTATGCCCTTGGACACCGTAATTAAATGCTGGCCAGAAAGATTTTTTTTCGATTTAAGTAAGTACCAATAAGCGAAAGGACCTAATTTTTTTTGTCGCTGCAGTTCTTCTTCAACACTATTATGAACAATATAATAGACCGAGCAAATACGGCTGTTGACGAGTAAGTTATTACTACGTTCTAAATTAGATAACACTAGATCAAAAGGCTTACCTTGTTGCTGTTCCAGGCTACTAAACCAGGCTTCGAGTTTGACTACACTGGCTTTTATCTGCCAAAACCTATCTACTTTTGAGGCTTTATGGTCAAATAAATAACAAACATTAATGCCATTAGGGATGGTATAATCGCAGCGATTGCTTAATGATAAGATAGTAACGCTATGCCCTTGAGCAACTATTTCCGTGGCTAAACTAATCATCACCCGTTCTGCGCCACCGCCCGTTAGTCCATCTATTACTATGGCAATATTTTTCATTTAATTATCATCCTGAACCTTGTTTTTTTAACTATTTTTTTACTGAGTCTTTTACTAATTACTGCTTTGCTGAGCATCACTTACATTATCAAACGTAAATAACGCCGCGATATCATCGACAATTAGCTCTAACGCTTTTACTGGCGCAAGTTGTGCCATATTACCGATAAGAGTTTGACGCTGTTTGTTTTCAATGAGTCGCTGTGCTTGTTGCACTAAGCTAGCTGGGGTTGCTTCAGCCACAAGTACTAATTTTTTATGCTGACATAACTTTAACCGCGCTGGCTGGTCCGGTGATATCGGTGCCGCAACACAGGCTTTATGCAAGGCAATACACTGTAATAAGGTATCGCCGGCACTGATAACACAAGCTTGCGCGTTTACTATCAAGGAGATAAAGTCCTTATTATTAATACTTTTCAGACAAATGATATTGTCATCTTCTGGTAGCTCTTTAGGATAGTTATCACCAAAAACAACCAGGCATTTCATTTTACTTTGCCGAGAAAAGGCCAGCGCTGCTTGATAATAAATATCTGCGGCAAGCTCCCCTGCCACTAAGTGTCCGCCTGAGCCAGCATTAAAAACAAAATATTGATCTTTAGCTAAATTGTACCGTTCTCGTAGCTGGACTTGATATGCTTTGCTACTTAATTCAAAGACTGGCCCGATATTTTGGGGTGCTTTTTTCTGGAAAAAGGCCAACTTAGCGCGTTGCCAATAACTTATCGATTTTATACAAAAGTCAGGCTGCGCTACCCAATGAATATCGGTATTTAGTAAGCGATTTAATTTCAAACCTCGACTGCGCTTTTTATGATGCTGGGAAATAAAGGCGACTTTTGCGCCAACCGCTTGTGCTTGCTTAAACTGCTTAGCACGTCCCGAAGCATCAAATAGCACTAAATCTGGCTTAAGCTGAGCAATAATAGCGTTAACTTTTGTTACATCTTTGGTTGGAGAGCCCTGGCAGGCGTGAACGACATAAGGACAGTCGTTAAAATAAGCAACTTGCTCATTTAATATAAAATGGATATTAATATTAGGCCAGCGCAGCTGCAGTGCCTTAGCAATAATCATTGAGCGCATGTATTCACCAATGCCAGAAGGTGAAGATACCGGAATAAATAATACGCGGTTAGGTTTCATTAAAGCATCAGACCTAGAGTGAAGAGGGGGAATAAAAACAAGCATAATACCTGAAAAGTGTGCCCTACTCTAATAGCTATTGCGACTTTTTTGTTATTTTCTTTAAAGAGTAGATGAGTTAACTGGTCAACACTGCTACAATCGGAAAATTTTTTTGCTCTCGCTGTCTTTTGATATTTTGGCGGTAGTTTTATATTTTTTATTATTGATTTATTATTAGTGTACTGCACTCTTTAGGACGTTTTCATGTTGTTAAAGCCTAGCTTGGCCTTTATTTCCTTATTTTTTTTAAATACTAGCTTTGCTGCACCTTGGGTAGAGCCAGATGATCTGGCTTTAAGAAATGATATCCAACTACTTGCTGATATCGGCTTAATTACCGCACCGGTTACAACCTACCCACTGATGTGGAATGCCATTAAAGATGATATTTTATCGGCTAACACTTATTTACTTAGTGATGAAGAAATTCAAGCCCTGGCACATGTCAGGTATAACTATAACTATGCTTCAGGCAAACAAAATATCACCAAGAAAACTATTTACTTAGCCAGCAGTCAAAATCGTTTTACCAGTTATGGTAACGATCATTTTGACCAAGGTAATATTGAGCTTTCCGATGAATTTTTTATTGGCAACCTAGCGGGTAAATTACAAGTTAATTATCGCCTTGGTTTAGATGATACTCCTGATTTAAATCAGGGTAGTGATTTAAATCTCGACGGTAGTTACCTTGCCTATAAGTTAGGTAACTGGGTATTAAGCGCAGGTGCCATTGAGCGCTGGTGGGGCCCAGGTATTGATACCAACTTAATAATGACCACCAACTCAAGACCATTACCGGCGATCAGTATTACTCGTGATAACTCAAAGGCCTTTGAAACCCCTTGGTTAAGCTGGATTGGCCCATGGACATTAACCACACAAATGGCGCAATTAGAAGCAAGCCGTGAAGTACCCGATACCATGATGTGGAGTACTCGTGCCACAATTCGTCCACTGCGCGGTTTAGAAATTGGTGGTTCATGGTCACTTCAATGGGCTGGTGAGGGTCAACCTAGCTCATTCAGCGATTTTTTTAAAGCCATCACGGGTGGTCAAGAATGTGCTAACGGCAAGCCGATTTGTGATCCAAGCATGCTTACACAATTAGGTAATCATCTAGCTGGCTATGATGCTCGCTGGTCTGATACATTATTAGGTTTACCTTATGCTCTCTATTTTCAAACCATAGGTGAAGATTCACCTGAAGGTGGCTTAATCACCGATAAAGCAGATATGTATGGCATTGAAACCCGTTTCACCCTCTTTAATCAGCGCATAATGACCAACTTAGAGTTCACCGATACCCAGGTAGCATGTAACCGTTCAGGTCCAAGCCCTGAGCTTAATTGCTTTTACGAACATATTACTTATAAATCAGGCTATCGATATTATCGTCGCACTATTGGCTCAACTTATGATAATGATGCAAAAACTCTTGTTGCGACTTTTCTAATCCAAACGAAAGCAGGTAATAGCTGGCAATTAAAGTTTAGAAAAGCGCAACTAAATACTGACAATAGTGACTGGTATCCTGATGATATACATATGGGTAACACCGTATCTCAAGTTGCTGAAGATGTTTTACAGTTTGATGGTCAATATAAGTTTATCGCTTTCGATTCTCGCTTTACCTTGGGAGTAATAGTAACAAACTCTAAATTTGCTAATAATGAAGGCAGTATTAGCAGTGAAAGTAATGATGAAGACGGCACCGAATTTGATGCCTATGTCAAATGGGAATATCGTTTTTAATATTTAATTAACTATTTATTATTACCTAATTTTTATTAACTTACTCATGACCTGAGTGGGTAAGTTAATAATAGTTAACAGCTAATTTAAAAAATCAACTTATGATATACTGCTAATCACAAAAAAAATGATCAAACAAGATGCGAAATAGCCAATGATAACAACAACTACTTATGCACCTCGCTGGTATAACACTTATGCCATTCACTTCTTTCGTTTAGTTATTACTAGAATTTTACCTGTTTCTTGGTTTAGAACGGCACTTCCTGCTCCCAAAGGTCGTAAAGCTGTCGATGGTTTTTTCAAGTTAGAGATTGTTAGTCATTGCTGGGGCTATTCAAATATGCTCACTTACCAGCTCAGCTCTTTTGTTAATTACCCACCAACTAAGTGCGCTTTAACGGTTACCGTATTTTACGCCGTCGAGGATACTAAAAGCCAAGCAGTCTTAGATTTTTTCAATAAGCAAACGGTTGAAAATGTCACTTGGAATTTCCAAGTGCTATCAAAAGGGAAATTGTTTCGACGCGGCATTGGCCGAAATATGGCAGCTCGAACCACTAATGCCGACTGGCTATGGTTTACCGACTGCGACATTATTTTTCATAAAAACTGTTTAGATTCATTAGCTGAGCAACTACAAGGTAAACAAGAAAGCTTGTACTACCCTCAGCAAGAACGAACCACAGAAATGTTGGCGCAAGACGATCCTATGTTGCGCCAAGATAGCGAGCCGCAACTAGTTGATATCGATGCTGATGGCTTTAGTTTACATTCTCGCGATAAAGCTAAAGGCGCTTTTCAAATTGTCCATGGTGATGTTGCTCGCGCTATTGGTTATTGTGAAAAGTTAAAAATTTTTCAAACAGAAGATGACCGTTGGCGTAAAACCTATGAAGATACCGCTTTTAAGTGGTTAATTTCCAGTGAAGGCATCCCACTAGATATCGATGGTGTATTTCAAATCCGTCACGTGCAAAAAGGTCGTTATGCTAAAGACTCTAATATTTCGAGAGTTCGCAGTAAGATTAGACGTTTGCAAGAGTAGGGGGTTGACTCTGATGAAAGTATTAACTGTATTTGGAACTCGCCCTGAAGCAATTAAAATGGCACCCCTTGTTCATGCACTTGCTGATGACCCACGCTTTGAGTCTAAAGTTTGTGTTACTGCTCAGCACAGAGAGATGTTAGATCAAGTGCTCGAACTATTCAAAATAACGCCAGATTTTGACTTAGACCTAATGAAGGCAGGACAAACCTTAAATGAGGTTACTGCGGGTATTTTATTAAAGTTAAAACCAGTTTTAACGGAATTTAAACCGGATATTGTGTTAGTACATGGTGATACCGCAACTACCTTTGCTGCCACTTTAGCCGCTTACTATGAGCAAGTAGCTGTAGGTCATGTTGAAGCGGGTTTACGTACGCAAAATATCTATTCACCCTGGCCCGAAGAGGGAAACCGCAAGTTAACAGGTGCATTAACCAAATTTCACTTTGCCCCGACACAAACATCTAAAGAAAACCTATTACTAGAAAATTATGCTGAAGAAGATATCATTGTTACCGGCAATACGGTTATTGATGCGCTATTAATGGTGAAAGCTAAAATCAGCCAAGATAGTGAATTAAGAGCAAGCTTAGCGGCTAAATTCACCATGCTTGATAAATCTAAAAAGCTTATTTTAGTAACAGGACATCGACGTGAAAGTTTTGGTACTGGTTTTGAAAATATTTGCCAAGCATTAGCCTTAACTGCAAAGCAATACCCTGAAGTACAAATACTTTATCCTATGCATTTAAATCCAAATGTTAGGGAGCCAGTAAAGCGCTTATTACGAGGTATCGATAATATATTCTTAATTGAACCACAAGAATATTTACCTTTCATTTACTTAATGACCCAAGCTTATTTTATCTTAACTGACTCTGGTGGTATTCAAGAAGAAGCGCCTTCATTAGGCAAACCAGTGCTGGTTATGAGAAATACCACTGAGCGTCCTGAGGCTGTAGCAGCAGGCACTGTCAAATTAGTCGGCACTAATGTTAAGACAATTACTGACAACATAGCTGAGTTAATGGATAACGAAAAAACATACCAAAGTATGAGCATTGCCCATAACCCCTATGGGGATGGTAAAGCTTGTCAGAAAATTTTAGATGCCTTATACAAATAATAAAGGTATAAATCATAAACAAATAAAGGCCTAGTTAAGCAGCTAAGCCAAGACTTTTATTGGGTACACTCTATGTCTTTTAAACAAAAAAAAACCTTAACGCAAAAAATAAAGTGGTGGGTTAATACACGTATTGTCGGTTTTTGGCGAGTAAAAGTTTCCGGTTATGTAAAACAAAAAATGGCGCCAGCTCCTGATACAGTTAAATTTAACCGCGATGCTAGCCCTATGCCTGCTCCAAGCAATGACGGCATTACGGTAATACTTACCGCCTACAAACGTTCGGAATATCTCGAACAGCAAATTGAGGCACTAAGAGCCCAAACCGTCCCTCCTACAGAGATTTGGGTATGGTCTAATCGCAGTGATGATGAGTTACGTGATATGTCAAAACTGGCCGATCGTGTCGTCGCCTCAAACAGTAACTTTCTTTTTTGGGGTCGCTTTGCCTTAGCAAATTTAGTTCGTACTAAATATGTTGCTTTTTTTGATGATGATATCTTGCCGCAACCACGTTGGTTTGAAAACTGTTTGGCTACCATAGCGTCCGGTCATGATGGGATTTTAGGTGGTTCTGGTGTTTTATTACCCATAGAAGGTGGTTACTCAAGTAAACATAAAGCCGGCTGGAACGGCAATCATTACAATAGCCCAGTGCAAGTTGACTTAGTAGGTCATGCCTGGTTTATGAATAAAGCCCATGTACAATATATGTGGCGCGAAGAGCCGGTATCCTGGGATAACGGCGAAGATATCCACTTAAGTTATATGGCGCTTAAATACGGCGGCATTAAAACGATAGTTCCGCCACATCCTGAAAACGATCAATCTCTTTGGAGCTGTCGCCCAGATTTTGGCAAGATTGTCGGTCGGCTAAATGTAGCCACTTACAAAACCAAAGATCATAAAAACACCCGCAGTGAAATTGTTAATAGTCATACGAAAGATGGTTGGCAGGTTGTTAAAAAGCATAGTGACTATTCTTTACCTAAAGAGAAAAATTTCACTGAATAATTACAGATATTTAATCATAAACTGCAAAATAATGAAAATTTTTCCCTAGTACGTTTTGGTGATGGCGAAATGGAAGTCATCAATGGTAAAGCCATTGATCTCTCTGAAAAGTGTAATGGTGAGCACAAGTACAATCCTAACAACGAAGAAGATGAGTGTTACCGGAAAATATTAGAGCAATCCTTATTGCATAAAAGCGATTCATACTTTGTTGGTTTACCTTGTCGCTGCTGCGTCGGCGATGCTCACTGTAATAATTTGCGCTCGCAATCAAATCAAAGTGACAGCCAACTTACCTGGGCCAACCTCTTCGTTAATGCAAATGACCCGGAATTCCTAGCAAGTACGGTTGCTATTTTAAAGGGCAAAACAATCAACATGGTTTGCCATGAAAAAGCTGACTTAGCGGGGCTACCTTTTGCAGTTAACGATAGTTTTAGAGTTGGAGCAAACGCATGGAGCCAAAACTACGATGCCATGCTCGCTGAAATGACTGTCTACATTGGAAACAATAACGCTGAAAACCAGGTGTTTATATTTTGCGCTGGTGTACTTAGTAATATGCTTATATTCCAGTTAAACAAGGCTTATCCACATAATACTTACCTTGATGTTGGCTCAGTGTTTGATGACCTGATGGGGTTAGGTCAAACAAGAAAGTACTTAAAAGGTAGTAAAAATCGCTTAAAACAAGTGTGTGTTTGGTAAGTAATATAACTAACAGCTCTAGGTTAGACAGCATTACCATAGCTTTAAATAAGGATATAACATGCTGGCTATTGACACTCCTAAGCCAAATGCGCTATTAATAGTACCTTGAATAGTTTTAACTTAAAAAGAATATTTATTAGCTTTTTGTGAATTTTTACACAAACACCAATAACGAAACCAAAATGACTAAATTGATTAAGCACATTAAGACTAACCTCCTGCTCGCACTCACCATGCGCGGCTAGGTTTTGTTGCTTCTTCAACAGTTTAAATATTAGAAACTAAGTAGAATTCATTAAAACCCGCGCTAACAATCGCGGGTTTTTTTATGTCCGCAGTTAATAGTGAAAATATTACCATAGACATCAGATTTTAAAGGACAAAAAACATGAGCAGCCCACAAGTTAACAATGATCAAGTCATTATTTTTGACACCACTTTACGTGATGGTGAACAAGCATTAAATGCTAGCCTATCCGTACATGAGAAATTACAAATTGCCTTAGCTATCGAACGTTTAGGTGTCGATATTATGGAAGTGGGCTTTCCCGTTTCATCCCCTGGTGATTTTGAATCGGTTCAGCAAATCGCCCGTGTGATAAAAAATGCTCGCGTTTGTGGTTTAGCGCGCGCCGTTGAAGCCGATATTGATGCCTGTGGTGAAGCATTAAAAGTTGCCGACCAATTTCGTATCCATACCTTTATTTCCACCTCTGATGTCCATGTAAAACAAAAATTACGCAAAGAGTTCGCCGATGTAGAAGCCATGGCGGTACATGCGATTAAACATGCAAGAAAATACACCGACGATGTCGAGTTTTCTTGTGAAGATGCTGGTCGTACACCTATTGATAATTTATGCCGCATGGTAGAGAGTGCCATCAAGGCAGGTGCGACCACAATAAATATTCCCGATACCGTTGGTTATACCCTACCCTTTGAATTCCAAGGCATTATCACTGACTTATTTAATCGGGTACCCAATATTGATCAAGCGATAATTTCTGTACATTGCCATAACGATCTAGGTTTAGCCGTTGCTAACTCAATGGCAGCGGTGCAAGCCGGTGCTAGACAAATCGAATGTACCATTAATGGTATTGGCGAGCGTGCCGGTAACTGCTCTTTAGAAGAAGTGGCGATGATCATGAAAACTCGCCAAGCTTTACTAGGTGTACACACCAATATCAATCATCAAGAAATTGCCCGCGTATCGAAGTTAGTCAGTACAGTATGTAATATGCCGGTGCAATTAAATAAAGCTATTGTTGGCGGTAATGCTTTTAGCCATTCCTCAGGTATTCATCAAGATGGCATGTTAAAAGCCAGTAATACTTACGAAATCATGACACCAGAAAGTGTCGGCATTGCTAAAACCAAATTGAACCTTACCTCTCGCAGCGGTCGTCATGTCATTAAACACCGTATGGCAAGCTTAGGTTACCAAGAGTCTGATTATGATATTGAGGAACTTTACCGTGACTTTATCGCGCTAGCGGATAAAAAAGGCCAAGTATTTGACGATGACTTAGAAGCGTTAGTCTTTAAGTTGCAGCAAAAAGATTTACAAGACTTTTACCAATTAGACACCATTAATGTGCAATGTGGTGACGGAGAATTTGCTACTGCCAGCATTAAACTTATCTCTGGCAGCAAGGAAGAAGGCGATGGCGGTAACAGCAAAGTACACTCAGCAACAGGTAATGGACCCGTTGATGCGCTTTATCAAGCCATTAAACAGAGTGTCGATATCGAATTTGAAGTCAGCGATTACAAAATATCAAACAAAGGCTCAGGTGAAGACGGCTTAGGCCAAGCCGATTTAGTCATTACCTGGCAAGGGAGAAATTTCCATGGTTACGGTTTAGAAACCGATGTTATTCAAGCCTCGGGACAAGCATTGATTCATGCACTAAACAGTATCCACCGAGCGATGACCATTGCCGAGTTAAAATCGGCAAAATAAACATTAAACAAGCGCGATTAAAATCCCGCCTACCGGTGAACACCTATGTAGGCGGGAATTTATTCGCGCTAAAACAAAATTACAATTTAAAAGGTTATAAACATGTCCAACATAGCAATTTTAGCCGGTGATGGTATCGGCCCAGAAGTCATGGTTGAAGCTAAAAAAGTACTAGCGGCTGTGGCAAGTAAGTTTGATTTTGAAATCCAAACTAAAGATTATGATATTGGTGGTGCCGCCATAGATAATCACGGTAATGCTCTACCAGATTCAACCATGGCAGGTTGTGAAGCGAGCGATGCCATATTATTCGGCAGTGTTGGCGGCCCTAAATGGGCAAACTTGCCACCAACTGAGCAACCTGAACGTTGTGCTTTATTAGGTTTACGTGGTCATTTCGATTTATTTTGTAATATGCGCCCAGCAACCTTACAGCCGTCACTATCATCGCTTTCAACATTACGCGCTGATATATCTTCGCAAGGTTTTGACATATTAGTTATTCGTGAACTAACCGGCGATATTTACTTTGCCGAGCCAAAAGGTCGTCGAGGCGAAGGTGAAGAAGAAACCGGTTTTGATTCTATGTTTTATTCACGCCGTGAAGTAAAACGCATTGCTCACCTTGCTTTTCAAGCAGCACAAAAGCGCAACAATAAAGTAACGTCCGTTGATAAAGCCAACGTATTAGCGACCAGTCAATTATGGCGCCAAGTGGTTGAAGAGGTTGCCGTAGATTATCCAGAAGTAGAGCTAGAGCACCTTTATGTTGATAACGCGGCCATGCAACTGGTACGTGATCCTAAGCAATTTGATGTCTTGCTCTGCCCTAATCTATTTGGTGATATTTTATCGGATATTTGCGCCATGATCACCGGCTCTATGGGTTTGTTACCCTCAGCCAGCTTAAATAGCAAAGGTTTTGGTATGTATGAACCTGCAGGCGGCAGTGCTCCTGATATTGCCGGTCTAGGCGTAGCAAACCCAATTGCGCAAATTCTCTCTGCGGCTTTAATGCTGCGTTATAGCTTAAATCAAGAGGCAGCAGCAAAAGCGATTGAAGCGGCAGTATCGAGTGCCCTAGATAATGGCATATTAACCGCTGACTTATTATCTACCGCTGACAAAGCCAAGGCAAAATCCACCAGTGAAGTGGGTGATTATATCTGCCAACAAATTATTTCCCAGAAAAAAGAGAGCGCATAAAATGACCATAACTAATCCACAAACCATGTATGAAAAATTATGGCAAAACCATTTAGTTGAAGACGCTAAAGGGCAAACACCCTTATTATATGTTGACCGTCATTTAATTCATGAGGTGACCTCACCACAAGCTTTTGCCAGTTTACGCTTGCATAATCGCCCTGTACGTCACCCTGAACGTACCATTGCTACTATGGATCATAATATTTCGACGCGATCCATTAAAATAGATGCTGCCGGTGAAGGCGCGGCCAACCAATTACGCGCGTTAGCAATAAACTGTAAAGACTTTGGTATCGAGCTGTTTGATATGGGTCACAAAAACCAAGGTATCGCCCACGTTATTGGGCCTGAGTTAGGTTTGACCTTACCCGGTACTATTATTGTTTGTGGTGATTCACATACCGCCACCCATGGTGCATTTGGTGCCCTTGCTTTTGGTATTGGCACTTCAGAAGTAGAACATGTTTTTGCTACGCAGACCTTACGTCAAAACAAAGCCAAAACCATGAAAATAGAAGTTAAAGGTCATGTCGGAGCCGGCATTAGTGCCAAAGATATTATCTTAGCCATTATCGGCAAAACCGGTAGTGCTGGCGCAACAGGTTATGTGGTTGAATACTGTGGAGAAGCTATCGAAGCGCTAAGTATGGAAGAGCGCATGACGGTGTGTAATATGAGCATAGAATTTGGCGCAAAAGCCGGTTTAATTGCCCCGGATCAAACCACGTTTGATTATGTAGAAGGTAAAGAATACGCGCCAAAAGGTGAGGTATTTAGCCAAGCAGTAGCAGATTGGAAAAACTTAAAATCAGATGCTGATGCAACATTCGATACGGTAATAACACTTACAGCAAAAGACATTAAAGCCCAAGTTACTTGGGGCACAAATCCAGGACAAGTTGTTAGTGTCGACGGTATTGTGCCTTCGCCGGACGATTTCAGCGATCCAACTGAAAAAGAGTCTTGCATCAAAGCGCTTAAGTATATGGACTTAACCCCTGGTACCAAGATGACAGATATACACGTGAACAAGGTCTTTATCGGCTCTTGTACTAACTCACGTATTGAAGATTTACGCGCCGCCGCCGGTGTTGTTCAGCAATATCAAGGTCAACAAGTGATAGAGGGCGTTGACGCCATTATAGTTCCTGGCTCTTACCGAGTGAAAGAACAAGCAGAAAGTGAAGGTTTAGATAAAATATTCACAGCTGCCGGCTTTGAATGGCGCTTACCCGGTTGCTCTATGTGTTTAGGTATGAACGATGACGTGCTAGAAGAAGGCGATCGTTGTGCCTCAACCAGTAATCGTAACTTTGAAGGTCGTCAAGGACGGGGTAGTCGTACTCATTTAGTCAGTCCTGAAATGGCCGCTGCGGCCGCAATTACTGGTCACTTTGTTGATCTAAATAGCCAGTAGTTTTGAGCAATAGTTAATAGTCATCTTCAAATTATCTGATCGAAGAGTCTCTTGTTTTTAAGATAAAAAACAATGGATTATCGATTAAAAGATCACGGAAATGACACTCAGTATTTGGCAGCTTGCTAACAATAGTAAGCTCTGCCTCAAAGAGGAATAGAAAATGGAAAAATTTAACACTCATACTGGTTTGGTTGTGCCATTAGATATCGCCAATGTCGATACCGATCAAATCATCCCAAAGCAATTTTTACAAAAAACTGAACGCGTAGGTTTTGGCGTGCATTTATTTCACGATAGCCGTTACCTTGATCATGCCGGCACGCAAGTTAACCCTGACTTTATTCTTAACAAAGTCGAATATAAAGGTGCTAGTATTTTATTAGCCCGTGAAAATTTCGGTTGTGGTTCAAGCCGAGAGCATGCACCTTGGGCACTGCAAGAATTTGGTTTTAAAGTAATTATCGCGCCAAGCTTTGCTGATATTTTTTACAGCAATTGTATCAACGTAGGCCTTTTACCGATTAAATTAAACGAAGCAGAAATTGAGCAGTTATTTCAACTGTCTACGGATGCTCAGCTAACTTTAAAAATAGATTTACCCAATAATGTGGTTACTTGTGGCGAACTGTCTTTTAAATTTAGCTTGAATGAATTTCAGCAATACAGTTTAGAAAATGGTGTCGATAGTGTCGGTTGGACTTTAGATAAACTTAATACCATCAAAGCCTTCGAAGCGAAAATGCCTGCTTGGCAGTAGCGTTAATCGCGACTTGATGAAATAACGACACTTAGTCGATATAAAAAGCCCAGTTAAGTAGCCCCTTAGCTGGGCTTTTTGAGCTTTACTACTCAACGATAAAGAGTAACAAGCTACCAGTTGGTTAACGCCGGTAAGCTAAATGTTTCACCTTGGAAAGAGAGAATAACCTGTTGTGGTAGTATTTTTTCAACCACTACGTTATCGCCAATATAGTCGCCTTCATAACGATCTTGACCATTCACCTTTACCCAACCATTGCCATCTGAGACATATATATGTTGTTCAAATGTCATGCTCGGTAAGGAATTTTTTAAGCTTTTTGGCATTTGAGCAAGCGATCTAACAGCAGCCCTTGAGTTATCACTGCTTTCAGCTAACTCAAAGGCATTACGCTTAGCTAATGAGCCGCTTACTGACTTATTATTTGCTAAATATTCCGCTTTGCCTTCATCATTCGTTTCATCAAGTGCCGCCTGAAAACGTGCTAATAAATCACTAGAGACACCGGCAACTTCCCTCATTTGATAGTCTTGATATTTATTATTTGCTAAGGTTTTCTTCTCTCCGCTCACTACGAGGATTTTGTCAGTGTTGTCCTTGTCGGTCATTGCCCCAGCAACTGGCTGTTCAATAGCCGCTACTTTCACGGTTTTACTTTCATCCGTAACCTTATTAGATTTCTTAGCCGTAATAACGTCGGTATTGCTTGCTGGATTGCTGACTGAATTTTTCAGGCTAGCATAAGGCAGGTCTGCGGAAGTATGTGCTACTTGTTTACTGGTATGCATTACAGCTTGTTTTTTACTATGTTCATCAACTTTTGTTAGCTCAGAGCTGTTTAGCTGAACTGGGTTGCTAGTTACTCGCTCCTGCACTGTCCTTACCATGACTTGGTGCAAAGGTTGCAGTGTTTGGCCCCACCAAAATCCCGCTAAAGCAAAAAAAGCAGCGACACTTACTGCCGTGGAAAACAGTAAAACCCCGTTATAATTTTTTTGTCCTGGCATACCACTTAGGTCGTCACCCAACGCCTGCTCTGCCGCCGCAATGACTGTTTTCTTATTAACAACACTGTCATTTTGGTTATAGGCCAGCATCAGTGCGCTATGACAAATGAGGTTGGTTAATCTAGGCACACCTTGTGATAGCTGATGAATTTTAGCTAAAGCAGCTTTGTCAAAAAGTGTTCTGGCACAATCTGCAACCGTCAATCGGTGTTTAATATACTGATCCAGCTCTAGTTTTGTTAACGGCATCAAATGATAGCGAGCAGTAATGCGTTGTGCTAATTGACGTAAGTCACGACGTTGTAATAGTTGCTGTAATTCCGGTTGTCCAATTAAAATCACCTGTAATAATTTTTTAGTATTGGTTTCTAAATTAGTTAATAAACGTAACTGCTCTAGTACTTGCGGTTGTAAATGCTGGGCTTCATCAATAATCAATAAGGTATTGATATCACTGTCATGATTTTTCAGCAGCTTTTCGGCAATTTTATCGGTTAAGTTTTTTAAACTGGCATCATTTTTTCGATAACGAATCTTTAATTCATCACATATAGTTGCTAGTAATTCTTGGCAGGATAAGGTTGGATTAAGAATAAAAGCAGCTTGGGTGTTTTCAGGTAATTGTTCCATTAAACAGCGACTAATGGTGGTTTTTCCTGTACCGACTTCTCCTGTTAATAACGCAAAACCTCCCGTTTCTCCTAAACCATAAGTTAAATGTGCTAAAGCCTCCCTATGCCTATCACTCATAAATAAATATTTAGGATCGGGGGAAATAGAAAAAGGTAATTCACTTAATGAGAAAAAATTGCGGTACATGGCATTTGCTGAGCAGGAAAATTAAGATACAAAATTAACCGCTTGTTTGTCGGATGTCAAAGAATAACAAAATTAGAGTAAATGCGTAACATTTAATTGCAAATCGTAACGATTACCATTACCGTATGGTCAATTGATTACTTATTATAATACTTATAAGGAAAATATGGTGTTAAAAACATCCCTCACCCTATTGGCACTCGTTATTGCCGGCCAAGCACACAGTCAAACGAATCAGCTTACTCCAACGAGCCAAGTCCAACAAAAGTCTAGCGAACAAGATATTGAGAGAATTATCGTTACCGGTAGTCGTATTGCAGAAAGCATAGATGAAGTTCCCGCTTCGATAACCATAATCACCCAAAAACAAATAGCGCAGCAGTTAAAAGTTTCTTCGGAAATTCAAAGTTTATTAGCTTACTTAGTGCCGGGCATGGCGCCAAGTACCGGCACATCAAGTAATTCAGGGCAAACTTTGCGAGGCAGAGCGCCCCTAGTGATGATTGATGGTGTGCCGCAGTCTACACCGTTACGTAATGGCTCATTAGGTATTAGAACTCTCGACGTTAGCGTTATTGAGCGTATTGAAGTGATTAAAGGTGCTACTTCAATTTATGGTAATGGCGCTGCTGGTGGTATTATTAATTACATCACTAAAAAAGCTAATAGTGATAAGGCTCTTAGCGGCCATGCCAGTATTTCAAGTCGCTTTAGTGCAGTAAAAACAGATGATTCAATCGGCCAGCGTTATGAAGGCGGCATCAATGGTGAAATAAATAACTTCAATTACGTCTTTAATGCCAGTTACGAAGAAAATGGATTACAGCGCGATGCTGACGGCGATATTTTAGGTCTAAAATACGGCCTTTCTGATGCGGTAATGCAAGATTACTTTGCCAAAGTGGGTTATCACTTTGACGATGAAAAATCTTTACAGTTCACTTATAATTTCTATCAATCTAAACAAGACGTAGCGTTAATCGACCAGGTTGGCAATGCCAATACCGGAGAAAAAACCCAAGCAATAGCAGTACCTGCTGGCAAGTCGGTATTAGGTGTGCCCCAAGGACCAAGCAACCATAATGTAATGCTTAAATATGTCGATGATGAGATCTTTGCGCAAACAGGATTGATGGTCGACCTCTACCGCCAAGAAGTAGAAAATATTTTCTTTTATTCGCCAACCTTGGCTAATCCTGATGCTGGTTACTCTGGCGGTCAATCGCTCATAAGATCGGAAAAAAAGGGCTTAAGGCTAACTTTCAATACTCGAGTTGATTTCAGTTTAGCTAATGGTGACTCAGTTGAAACCACTTTCATTTATGGTATCGATGCCCTCAATGATGTTACCTCTCAACCCATGGTAGATGGCAGAATTTGGGTGCCTGAAATGGATATGGAAAGTCTCGCCGGATTTTTGCAAACCAAGCTAATTTATAATGATGACCTTGTTATTAAATTTGGGGTCAGACAAGAAGATATTGATTTAACGGTTAATGATTACAGTACGCTCAAGTTATGTAAAAACGTTGACCAGTGTTCTGTACCCGTTAATGTCATTGGCGATACCTTAAACTATAAAGCCACTACTTATAATATTGGCGTTAAATATAATGCTCTGCCACTCTTTAGTCCTTTTATTAGCTACTCGCAAGGCGCAGATATTTCTGATACCGGCCGTTTGTTACGTACTGCGACAGTAACCGATATTGCACTTATTCGTACAGAAGCCTCTATTATTGATAATTATGAACTCGGTTTTAGCTCTGATTTAGAACAAGTTCATTTTGAGTTTGCCACGTATTTCAGTACTTCTGAGTTAGGTACAACCAATAAATTTGATGAAAAAACTGGTGTGCATATGCCGGTACGTGCACCGCAAGAAATATATGGTTATGAAGCGTTAATCAATTATGAAATCAACGACGCTTGGGCAGTGAATGCCACCTATAGCTGGGTTGAAGGTAAAAATACCGAAGACGATGTATTTTTAGGCGCAAAACAAATTAGTCCTCCTAAGGCGACAGTAAACCTAAACTGGCAGCCAAGTAATACTATCAGCCTAGCGTTAAATTACTTGTATGTTGGCGATCGTAAACGGTTTGAACCGGTTGATGGCAAGTATGTAGGCGATCAAGGGCCTATTGATAGCTATCAAATAGTGAACGTAAGTGGTAGCTATGATTTCGCCCAAGATTGGTCAACCTTTATCGGCGTGGAAAACTTATTTAATCAAGATTACTACCCAACAAAATCACAAGGTTATACCTATAATGGTTACAACATTAAAGGTCTAGGCACCACGGTTAATATTGGCGTTAACTATCAATTTTAATGAGCAATACTAGCAACAACTAAATAGCAAAAAGTTAGCACCAAGCAGCATTCAATGTTGCTTGGTGCTAACTGCCCCTCGCTGAATTTTTTGCTGCCTTATGATACACTTTAGTTAATATTCCCTTCATTTTGGTCGTACCTTGTTAAGCAACAACTCTGAAAGTAAAAGTAGCCCACTTAACACTTATTTAGTCGGTGGTGCGGTGCGCGACAAATTACTTAATCGTCCGATCAAAGACAAAGATTATTTAGTGGTTGGCAGCAGTGTTGAAGAAATGCTAAAGCTAGGTTACCAACAAGTAGGTAAAGACTTCCCTGTTTTTTTACACCCAAAAACAAAAGCAGAATATGCTCTCGCCCGTACAGAGCGAAAGCAAGGCCAAGGTTATACCGGCTTTAGTTGCTACTTCGCCCCCGATGTCACTATTGAACAAGATCTAAAACGTCGTGATCTAACAGTAAACGCCATGGCAATGACTGATAATGGTGAAATTATCGATCCCTATAATGGTCAAAAGGATCTTAACGATCGTATTCTACGCCATGTCAGTAACGCTTTTGTTGAAGACCCTTTACGGGTACTGCGCGTAGCACGTTTTGCTGCACGTTATCACAAATACGGTTTTACCATCGCCGATGAAACGCTTACCTTGATGCAAGAAATCAGTGCCAGTGGTGAGTTAAAAAGCTTAACCCCTGAACGTGTTTGGCAAGAAATGCAATTAAGCTTGGCCGATGGTGGTGCTAATGCTGACATTAATTCCGGTAACCCGGAAGTATTCTTTCAAGTACTCAAAGAATGCCATGCTCTAGAAGAATTATGGCCTGAACTGGCGGTTTTATGGGGCATTCCCAACCCTGCGCTTTGGCACCCGGAAATTTGTAGTGGCATACATACCATGATGGTATTACAGCAAGCAGTGTTACTTACCGATACCATGGCTGATAATAAAAAAGATCATAAAACCGCAATACGTTTTGCCGCCTTATGTCACGATTTAGGCAAAGGAGTTACCGAGACTCATTTATTACCTAGCCATAAAGGTCATGAAAAGTCAGGCTTACCACTCGTTGAGAAGATATGTCTGCAACTGAAAGTGCCTTCACACTACAAACAATTGGCGCTAAAAGTATGCGAATATCACTTACATTGTCATAAAGCCTTTGAGCTTAAAGCCAGTACCTTGTTGAAAATGTTTAATCAACTTGATATTTGGCGTAAACCGGAAGAGTTTGATTACTTTTTAATGGCTTGTAAGGCTGATTTTCTCGGCCGTTTAGGTTTTGAAAATCGCCCTTATCCACAAGAAAAATACTTACAAGCGGCAGTTAAAGCGGCGAGACAAGTAAGCGCCAAAGCTTTTGTTGAGCAAGGTTTGCAAGGCATCGCAATAAAAGAAGCGATGGCAAAAGCAAGGCTGAACGCTATCGTGACAGTTAAAGCTGACTGTGCGCATTTAAACCCTAACCCATAAAGTAGCACTCAGTCCTATCTACTAGGAACTATCTTGTTTGGAGCCTTGTTATTTAGCATGAAGACTAGCTTAATTATATTGTTCAGCTAGTCTTCACAGCAAACAACAATTTATTGCAAGACATTTACAAACGACTACAACTACCTACTGTCCTTTTAACTATCATCTTTACATCAAGTCCGTATCAGATTTTGGTACAACTTAGTAAAAAATAAAGGTGGTTAACATGACAATGCAAATAGCTTCTTCTGGTAACTTAACACCAACGTACAACATTCAACCTGTTTCTCCTGTCAGACCTCAAGGCGAGCCTCGTGCAGATTTAAGTGATATTTTAACGCCTGAACAAAAGAATACTGTGCAACAAGGTGTCGATGACAAAATTTCTGAGCAAGTTGAACAGGTAAAATCCAACGTTCAAACTGCTAAAGATATTGATTTGATGCAGTCATATTACCAGCAACAGCAAAAACTGTTTGATATCTACTTACAAACCAGTACCAAGGATAATATTGACAGTAACTCCACTCAAGTGAATCAAAGTAGTAGCGCGGTATCGGCATTAACCAATAGTTATGCTGAATTATATCAATTCCATCAAAAGGTCAAAGAGGGTGTAGGTGATTTTATTGAATATGAACCAGTCAAAATCCAGCCGATAAAAACAGTAGCCAATGTTAGTGCTAGTAATCAGCCATTAGCACTAAAACAAGTCGATGCTTACCATAGTTTAATAATGCCAACTAATGCTTCTTATTTATACCTAACTGCCTAGGAACTTAATAGCTAAGCTTGAGCCAGTCCTTAAGTATTAGCCGCTTAGATTTAGACTGATACTTAGACTTAAAACACTAGGCTTAATGCTTGAATGCTTTTAGCAAGTTCAATTCCAGCAATAAACATTGAGGTAGCCAAAGCCAAAGGGTTAGCGCAACCACATAAGCAAGATTCACCTCACAAAACAGTCCAAGTAAACTTGCCACATAGATTACTGCTCGATTACCGTATAACAGGTAATGCCGTTGCTTTTCAATTGTCATAATGTTCACCATTAATATGATGCGCAAACTTAGTTAAAACAGCCAGTGTTCGACATTATTTCTTATAACCTTTTATCGGCCAAGACTGATAAAAGGTTAGCCCTAATTAACCTTCGATACGCTTTTTTGACACTTATTCGTTTTAATTCGATCTATAGATTTCTATAGCTTTCTATAGCTTTCTATAAGAATAATGCATTTTTCAAGCCAATATTACGTCAAAAACTGAGTGAGAAAATCATTAGCTTTGTTTTAACTCGGGAGTATCGATAGTTCTAAAGGTGAGGTTTATTCGCGGTTCAAATACTTTTTTGGTCGGGGGTAATCGGTGTAACCAATGTTGTTGGGTAGTACCTTTCATCACTAACAAGCTACCGGGTTTCAGTTGCAGGGCAACAACTTGTTTCGAGAGTTTGTGTTTAAAGGCGAACTTTCGCTCTGCGCCAAAGCTCAAGGAAGCAATAGCGCCATTTTCTTTTAAATCTTTTTCACCATCACTGTGCCAAGCCATGCCCTCTTCACCTGAGTGATAGAGATTTAAAAGGCAAGAGTTATAGCTTTCATTGCTATGTTGTTCAACTAAGCTTTTTAGCGTTAATAATTCTTGGGTAAAAGCTATAGAGTGCTTAGTAATACCTGAGTAGGTATAGGCAAAAGGTTTACCATCAATTGTATCTGCGCACCAAGCGACTTTTCTTTTCGTTTCGATGAGTTTGCCAAATACCAAGGCTTGATCGCAGCGCCAAGCAATGGTGTTAAGTAACCGCTTAAAGTAGAAGTCGCTATCACTAAGCGGCATAATTTCGCCGTAATAATTAACCTCACCATCGTTAGGTAATATATTAAGCGGCTCATCGAGTAAGGTAGAAAATAAATCCATGATTAGATAAAGTAGCCTTAGTGCAGATTAATAGCTTTCGTTGAAAACTTATCTATTACCCCAAGGATTGGCAGGGCCTGAATTGGCCGAACGTTCACGGGTTTTCGTCGCTATTTTAATGCGTAACTCTTCCGCAGACTCAAGACTTAGCTCTTTTGGTGGTCTTTGCTCTAATCCTGATGGCACAATACGATCACGTGGTGGTAATTCAAAGTTGGCATCATCCGCTTTAGGTAGGCTGTTATATTGATACATATAAAAAGCTTCAACCTTTTCTTGCGCCCATGAGGTTTTCTTTAAAAACTTTAGGCTCGACTCAATACTGGCATTTTGCTTAAAACAATTTAAGTTCATATAAGCCGCTAAAATTTCAAAACCGTAATGATCAACTAAAGTCGTTAATACTATTTCAAGGCTAGTGCCATGTAGTGGGTTATTTTTATAAATATCTTTATTGATCATTATTATTCCTAAACAGCCTAAATTGGCAATTATGCTTTAACTTAACGGGTATGAATGAACTAATTATACCAGTTAAGCTAAAGCAAGTGGCAAAATAAAAAAGCCCCAGCTTACTTTATCAAGCAAAACCAGGGTCTTAATTTTCACACTTACCTGACTCATTTTTTGTCACTGAAGCTAGTAACTTAATGCTTAGCGAATGCTAATTACTTAGTGATACTCACTTAAGCATCGAGGTTATCAAGTGCTAATTTATAAGCGCATGAAACATAGTGATAACGCGAATTAAAGGTGTCGTCATCAATGGTAAAGCCAAAGTTATAGACTTTTCCTGCTGCAATTCTGCCACCGCCCGCTTTAATCAAGGCGTTAAAGTCTATAAAGATTGGCCGCACAATTACCGTAAGAACAGCAGTGAAGGTAAAATTACCGTTATTGATGTTAATAGAATAACTATTCTCGTCACCCTATGCCTTGCTTTAAGGCTTTTAATGCTTTTAATGCTCGCTGCGTGGGAATAAAGTTATTGGAATTGCTATTCACAGTGATTGACCGAGTAAATCCTTAGTTAATCTGGCTTTATAATACGAAAGCTTTATCATGGGCTAATAAACAATCGCTATAGGCTAACCGTATATGTTATCAACTTTTTTCAAAACAAAACCTGTGGTTGATGAATCAAGCAAAGAATGGATTTTTGATACTTTCTCTTGGTGTATGGAGCAACTTGATAGTGAATTTTTCAACGATAATAGTAAGCTGATCTTACCTAATAATACTTTTTACCCTGGTAGTTCAAGCAGTGTCGATGAAATGGCAGCAGCAATTTTTGCTAATACCACAAAATACGCTGGCATGACTGCATGGCCACTAAAGCTGGTAGCAGCAGAGACCTTCAGCCAAAAGCCCATGCCGCAGTTGTTTTTTCAATCATCACTACGTGGTGAAAACGCGATTATTACCGCTAAAAAACCCGCTGATGCAAGCTCTCATATCAGTTACAAAGTAGAAGGTGAGGAAGTGCTGTCAGACTTAGACATGGGCATAGATATTGCTTTTCACTCAAGTCAGCTTAACCAACCGCAAGATTTAATTGCCTATTTAGTACAAATACAAGCAGGTATTTTAGTTAATCAACATGGCAGGCTCCCTCCTGGGGGAAAAGAAGTATTGCAGCAAACCATTGATTTAGTCGCCTGTTTTATGGGCTTTGGTGTCATTTTTGCTAATACCGCTTACCAATTTAAAGGCGGTTGTGGCTCGTGTAATAACCGCAACCTTAACCGACAAGCAGCACTACCTGAACTAGAAACGGTTTATGCGTTGGCATTATTTTGTGTCATCAAAGGCATTGAGATTAAACAGGTCAAAAAAGAACTAAAGTCCCATCTCTATAAGCCATTTCGCCAAGCACACAAAGAAATCACCCTATATTTACAACAAACAACTAACCCTGAACATGCTTTGCTAACCGTAAATGTTAGCAAGTAATTAGTCTGTTAATAAGTTAAAGGTTTTAGAGAATGGCCAATATATTTAGTAATATTCCAGCAGAATTAGCCAATGAAATATTCGAAGATATCCTTATTACCAAAAAGCTAAGAATTGAACGTATAGTATCAAAGGGGCAAACCTCTCCAGATACGGGCTGGTACGATCAAAGTGATAATGAATGGCTTATTGTTTTATCGGGTTACGGGGTCATTGAATATATAAATGGTGCTAAGGTTACCCTTAAACAAGGTGATTACCTAAATATCAAAGCCCATGAGCAGCATCGAGTGATAGCAACATCATCGGATGAAGCGACAGTTTGGTTAGCTATATTCTATTAAGCTTGCTGCGTACCTCCTCGCTACACAATTTTAGTAAAGTATTATCAGCCGCTTGCAGGGGCATTGATATGACTATGAGGCAAGGCGGGTCTGATGAATTACGATAAGTTTAATAAGTTTTGTGGCTCTTTAGTAGCAACTAGCTATGTAAGGCAATGGGGCAACTCTCATGTATGGAAAGTTGATGGTAAAGTTTTTGCCATTGGTGGTTGGACCCAAGACAAACAAGCTGCGTTTACTTTTAAAACCTCAGTGTTAAATTTTGGCTTTTTAAGTGAGTCTGATGGTTATAAACCAGCCCCCTACTTTGCTAATCGCGGCATGAAATGGATACAACAATTCGACAGTAAAAAAGAAAAAGATGAAGACCTACAGTACTATCTCAGCGAGTCCCATCGCATAGTTTCACTCGGTTTAACAAAAACAAAACAAAAAGATCTTGGTTTAAATCAAGGCTAACGCTTTGATAAAGATGATAAAATATATTTTTTGGATTGGGCGACACTTTTTTGAACGACTTCCTAAATGTAAACGGATAAATATGTGATTGGCAAAGTGCTGAGGCGGTGATGCTTACTTGTCCTGAAATCCACTACTGATTCAACAAGAGCATAGCAACCGCGCTATGAAATTTATTTGCTTATCGGTTCTGTGCTATAACAAACTAATAACAAAAGACTAAATAACAGAAAATACGGCAGGCTCAGTTAATGATTTTAGCCAAGCATTTCAACCTGCTAATTTTACTAACTATTTTAAACTTCCTCTTTTGCCCATTAACCAGAGCTTTAATTCACAAAAGGAGTCTGTGGGTGTTTGAAAGTATTGCTATTCTTTCGGGATTAATTGCGACAATCTAGATTTTTATTGATGTTTATGTAGCAGGTCGATTTTATACTGGTTATGATCATGCTAAACAATTCTGTAGTGAATTAGCGGCTACTGTTAGTCCAACTACGGACACTATCCCTTTATATTTTCTCTTATTCTTAATGGCATCGGTTATGGCGGCGATATACTAGCTTTTCGCTATAGCTAAGTGTTTTTTCATTGATTTTAGTATGATTGAAACAAACAACATTTAACCTGCAATAAACAACAACCGATAGCGGTTGAGACAATTTTTTACTAGTATAGCCAGCTTATTCAAAGCCATAGATTAAAGTCCACGAATTTAAATTTTTTAAAATAACTGATTTTACCAGCCTGATATTTTAAACTGCAGGCCGTTATACCTATTGGAGAAGACCTTGAATATTCTACTGGTAAGTAGTAGCCAAAGAAATGACTCTAACAGTTTTGCCGTCGCAAAATATCTACAAACAAATATATTGAATGACATGCAAGGTGTTGAGTCTTCAATAGTAGATTTATCACGTTACCCTTTTTTATTAGACTATTACGGTATCGGTCGGGATGGGACAGGTGAAACTGGCACGGGTAGAGACGACTCAGCAGCATTGGCTGACAATAAAGATGACGTATTAACTCAGTTGTACGGCTGTGATGCTGTGGTGTTTATTGCGCCTGAATGGGGCGGTATGATCCCCCCGGCCCTCGTTAATTTATTATTGTTAACCGCCAATGGCTCGGCCAACGGTTTACCCCTAGGCCACAAACCCGCGTTTGCCATCGGTGTTTCAGCCTCGGGTGGTGGCAGTAATCCTATTTCGTTGCTAAAAGGTTATGCGGCAAAAAACAGTCACCTTACATGGATACCATTACATGCCATTGTGCAAAATGTTGATGATTTCTTAGCGCAAGAATGGGCTCCACAATTGAATAATAACTTATCGCAGGTGCAATCACGTTTATTGGTTGGTTTAAAGAGTTTAGTTATTTACGCAGAGCAATTAGCCGGTGTCAGAGAAGAGTTAGTAACACTGTCAAAAGTCCATCCTTTTGGCCAGTAACGTATCCAAGTGAATAGGGTAAGAAATAGAGTAAAACAATTATTTTTCCGCTGAAAACATGAAGGGTGTATTTTGAGACAGGCATTCGGCTATATATTTTTTGCCTTATCATTTGCAGTTTGGGCTATTATTGCGGCCTTGCCATTTATAGATATATCTAACAATGAAATAGCAGGCGCGACCACCTTACTGATTATTGCTGGTGAGCTATTCTTTCTCGCCGCCATCGCCTTATCAGGCAAAGCAGCGTGGCTGAAGGTAAAGGCTATTTTTAAGGCTAAGAACTAGCTTTACCGCGTTTTTCGTCAGGACGGCGCAATACCGTCCACTAAACCTACGCAACGCCCCCGCTGATGTAACTAAGCCAGTTTAGCTAATACTAATTACCTAATAGCAATGGCATCATCAGCGCTTCCACAAGACATTAATTAACGCGCCGAACATAATGAAAGTACCGCCCATGATAGTGGTGACCACCGGGACTTCACTAAAATACGCCCAACCGATAAAGACCGAAAACAGTACCTGCACGTAGGCATAAGCCGTGGCTTTATTAGCATCGGCGCAGTGTAGTGCTTTTGTTAGGCCGACCTGCCCTACTTGGGTGAATATGCCGATTAAAATCAGTAAACCTGTCGCCGCTAAAGTAGGCATAACAAAATCGTTACCCAAGAGAATAATTGAGATGGGCAAGGCGATCAGAGGGAAATAAAATATAATGACCGAGCTATCATCTGTTTTGGTCAGCTTTTTAATTATAATATATGCCACCGCACTGCCAAAAGCACCGAGTACCCCCGCGCCAATACTTAGCCATGGATATTGAAAGCCGCTGTCTATTTGCAAGTTTGGCTGCATCATAATAACTAAGCCAATCAAGCTCATAACGATGCAGGCTATGGTTGAGCGTTGGATGATTTCTTTCAAAAAAAATAATGCCAGAATAGCGGTAAACACTGGATGCAAATATTGTAATACCGTCGCTTCTGCCAAGGGCAAAGTTGTTACCGCATAATAAACAAACATTAGGGCAAACGTTCCCACAGTACCGCGGGCAATCAGCAGGGTTTTATTATTCCCCCACAAGGAGATCTTTTTACGCTTAATATCAGCGTAACTAATCATACCCGAGACTATGGCGCGTGCGGCAACAATTTCTAACACAGGAATACCTAAGCCACTGACTTCTTTTACACAGGCGGCCATTAAGGCGAAACCCAAAGCTGAGATCAACATATACCAAACACTTATTGGTACTGAATTTTTAATGGTGGTAAACATTTACTAGGGTACTCGAATAGGTAAGAGGCAGAGTTATACCAAACGGATAATTCGGTAAACGGGCGCTATTCTACCCCATGAAGGCTAAGAAAAAAGGCTTAAGGTTAATTAACCTTAAGCCTTTAATCGTATCTAATATACGAGTTAGCTCAAGTATTCGCTCACTCGCTTAATGTTTGCCTATAGCTAATAGCTATTACTGTATTCAACAGCGATGCGACGGCCGTAACCTTTGAATTGGTTCCTGTATGTTTGCCAAACCACTTCGTTATTCATTTGTGAGACCCGTGGTTGGTAATGTGCATTAAGGTAGTTATCAATACCCAAGGTAATGCGACCAAGGTCGGTGTTAAAAGTAGCAATTAGATCATCATGTTAGAACGCTAAGATAAAGTCATAATGATTTTTCAAGACAAGCCGCCCCGTAACTATATCTTTTAACAATACGGTTAGAACTTATTGATCTATTCATATTTATCTCTGTTTGAACAGCATACTTTTTCTTTATCTTTTCCTTGTTACGCCGCCAACTGCACGTTTTGCCTTTTTATTAACGGCTATTTAAACGTTATAAAAATGTAAATTTTGTAACAAAACACGGGCAATATAAGATATACAATATATCTAATATTGTATATGATGTTTTTCGCTACAAAGTTTGCCTGATTTATAGTCGTTTAATTTTTCAAACCTTTATTTGTAGCGAATTAACAAATAAAAAACAAGTCTTTGATATCCGAAACTTTTATAGTGAATTATCAACTTATGGATAAGATAAGTGTTGGCTATCAGATAAAAATATAATAATAACCAAGGATAGAAAATGAGTCTCATCAACAATAAAGTCATGAGTCTGTCTATGTTAATGGTGCTATGTGCATCACTAACGGCTATAGCAGGAAAGCAAACGTCGGATAATGGCCTTGCTAAAGAATTAAAAATAAAGGCAAGTAAACAGGCCTCGCCGGTGAAACCAAAAACGCTTGTTAAGGGCAATACCCTAGCAAAAAGTTTACTGAAAAGTCGTAATGTTCATCAGTCTCGCGTTAGTGCAGCAAATCAAGTTTGTGCCATTGATGAAAACGGTCAGGATTGGAGTAAATTACAAAAAAAATTAACTAAAGAGCTTAAACAATTTACCTTGTCAGCTAGCAAGACCCGTAGATCGTTATCAAGTAGATCTTTGGCAACTAGCCGTATGGCTAGAACCAGCACCTTAGCGGCAACTTCTGGTGTAGCCGACAATGGTGTAGCGGGACGTTATTATATTCCGGTAGTTTTTCATGTTTATGGAGCAGATTTCACCTGTGATGATGCCGCCCAAAGCTGCTTAACCGATGCAAAAATAGTTGATGCACTACAACGCCTTAATGAAGATTTTCAAGGCACCAATACCCAAGATGGCCCGATTGCTCCACAGTTTCAAGCTATTCGTGACAACTTAAATGTTGAGTTTGTTTTAGCTAAGAAATCTCCAACGGGTGCTGACACCACAGGTATTGTACGTTACGGGCGTGAGCAAGCAGGTTATGGTAATGGCGCTGGCGCTGATACGGCCATTGCAGGGGATGCTTGGGATAACTTTAAGTACATGAACGTTTATATTATGAACGACTTGTATGATGATGGTTCAACCAATAACTCAGGCGTTGCTTGGTATCCTGATGTAGCAATGAGCCAAGCCAACACCTCGCGCGTGGTTTATAACGGTTGGTATGTTGGTGATAATACCGATGAAAATTTCCGTTCGGTATTAACCCATGAGTTTGGCCATTGGTTGAATCTACCACATACCTTTGCCGATAATAGCTGTTCATTAGAAAACGAAACCTTTTGTGCTTTAACCGGCGATAGAAGCTGTGATACACCACAAATGTCGTTATCAACTGACATGTATGAAAACTCGAAAAACTGTCTTGGTCAGCCGACCAACACCGAAAACTTCATGCACTATACCAGCAATTATGCCATGTTTACTCAAGGGCAAGTAGCACGTATGACCGCTGCTTTACATGGCGACGCACGGGCAACACTTTGGTCCAATGACAACCTAATTGCTACCGGTTTAACAGCTTACACCAGCAATGCTGATCATCCGTGGGATGGTATTTCAGGTACGGATAATGGTCCAACGGGCGAGGTTATCGCTAGTTTTGATAACTTATCAGCAGAAATAGATGCCATCGATACTTTTGTCGTTGATGTGCCTGATGGCACTGAAGCTTTGGCATTTTACTTATCTGGCTATAGCCAAGATCCTGATATGTATGTATCTGTTGGTCAAGCTTCGACTCTACAAACGGATGGTTCTTGGCAAGCAGATTATATTTCATTCTTGTCTGCAGCTACGCCAGAGTTTATTGGTGTCTTAGGACCAAAAACAACGGATTCATATCACGCCACAGTACATGCTTTTAGCGCTTACGATAAAGCTAACTTGCAAATATTAGCGGTTGAAGATCCTTTATTAGCTAAGGGAAATAAACGCTACCATGTTATTAAGCAAGCCGGTTTATGGTCAGCTGCAGGTATAGCGCCGAAAAACTATCAATTTACTATCCCTGATAGCGCTGAAAAAGTAGTTGTCGTTTTTGCCGGTGCTTACGGCGGTGATCCAGACATGTATGTTAGCCGCAATAAAGCCGTTGATACTCAAGCTGCTGATTGTGCGCCATTTAGCGCCGCTAAATTAGCTGAGTATTGTGAATTTGACCAAGGTGGCACCTTTAATATCTTAATCGACCCCTTTGCTGAGTATTGGGATGGCGAATTGCATGTGTATTATGAAACAAGTGATGATAGCAATCAGCCACCTTTCGCCATTACAGCACCAACTTATCAAGCAATGCTTGACCATGAAGTACACTTTAACGGTGACTCTTCAACAGATGTAGATGGCAAACTTGTTAGCTACCTTTGGGATTTTGGTAACGGTGAAAGTAGCACTGAAATTAATCCAGTTTATGTTTATAACCAACTAGGTCAATACAACGCCAGCTTAACGGTTACTGATAACATGGGTATCAGTAGTACTACTAATACGGTTGTTAATATCACTTTATACAATCCAAACGATGCGGTGTTATGTGACGGTTGTAGTCGTGTTTATTTAACCGAAGAAATAGGTTTATCTGCGGCTAAAGGTAGTGAACCCCGTACTTATAAATTCAGTGTACCCACTGCTGCATCTCTGGTAGTGATTGAAATTGTTGCCGGTTCAAATGGAGATCCAGATTTACATGTGAGTCAAAACAAAGCGGTATCTATTGAATCCTTTACTTGTCGTCCTTGGGACGGTCCAGGTGCATTAGAAAGCTGTCAGTTCACAGAGGGTGGCATATTTAATGTCATGATTGACCCTTTTGATGCTTACAGTGACGTTACCTTTAAAGCGTATTACGACATTAGAGATGATGCCGACCATTCAATGCCTAACGAGTTGCCAATTGCGCAAGCAGGTGCAAGTTATACCGGTTTTACCGGCAATGCCTTAACGCTGAGTAGTGCCGGTTCAATGGATGAAGATGGTCACATTGTTAGCTACTTGTGGAACTTAGGTGACGGTAATACTAGTGACTTAGAAAATCCTCAGCATAACTATGCACAAGCGGGTCAATATAACATTAGCTTAACGGTTACCGATAACGATGGCGCAATGGCTACCGCTACAGCGACAGTTATTATTAACCCTGCGGGTGATATGGATGGCGACGGTGATGTTGACAGACTTGATATTCGCGCTTTTGGTTTAGCGCTTCGTCGTGGACAAGCGTTAGATGCATCATTTGACTTAAATGGTGACGGTATCATTAACTCTCGTGATGTTAGATTAATGAGAAGTTTATGTTCTTATGATCGCTGTAGCTCAATTGCACCACCACCACAACCACCAACAGCAGTTGCTACGGGCAATGATAACGTAGAGCAATTTAACTCTATAACCTTTAGTAGTGCCGGTTCAAATGATCAATACGGACGCATTGTGAGTTATTCATGGGATTTTGGTGACGGTGCAACAAGTAACCAAACCAACCCGAGCCATAGCTTTGAACAAGTAGGTAGCTTCAACGTAACACTGACCGTAACGGACAATGATGGTATGACAGCAACAGATACTATTGCCCTTAATGTAAATTACGGACCATTAGCTGATAGCTGTGCAGCTCAGCCAGCTTTTGTTGATGGCACGTTAGAAGCAGGCAGTGTTACTTGTTTAGGTGCAGACAGCAGCCAAAGCTTCTCAGTACCTGATATTAATAACCATCAAAGCATCGCGATTACTGTTGCCCATGGCACGGGTGATTTATCACTGTATTACCGTAATAGCGGCTGGGTAAACCTTAATAATGGCGGTTTTGATGCCTCTTCAACTGAAGCAAATAATCAAGCTTGTATCTACCTTGAGTTAACGCCAGAAATGGATTACTGGAGTTATATAGAGCTTACCGGTGCCAGCTCTGGCGCAACCATAGTGGTTGATTTTGATGTTCAGGGTTGTCGCCCTGCTCAATAAAACTCACATCTAAAAAATAAAAGAAGCCAGTCATGTGGCTGGCTTCTTTTTAAACAATGAATAAAATTTATTAATAACACTTCATAAAAATAACTATATAAAGGAAAAACCATGAAAAAATTTATTGCTATGCTTACTTTACTTATCGGCTTTAATGCTAATGCTGGCTTATTAACTATCGACTTTTCAGCTGATGAGGTTTCAGTAGGCGAATCAGTATTGGTTACTATTAGTGCTACTGATTTTGAAGAAAGCACATACTTTGGTTTTAACTTTAACTTTGATAACTCTGGGATGATTTACCAAGAAAGTTCATTAACTAGTGGTCTAGATTTAAGTATAGATACCCCTATGCTTGACGGCCTAGAAGTAGTGACTGAAGCTTTTGGCTTAAATTTCAATTTTTTATCGGATGACCCTTCAATATTTGCAGCAGGTAACTTTGTACTTGCTAGTTTTAATTTGATTGCTGATGCCACAGGCTCATTTGATTTCTCAATCTCAGATCTTTATGACGATTGGAGTTTTGTTGATCACACTGTCGCTTTTTCTGGTGCTGACTCAGTGAATGTGACTGCTGCTGTAGCGGTATCTGAGCCTAGTGCTGCATTTATGATGATGTTAGCTGGTTTTGCTTTAGTTAGCAGCCGTCGTAAAGCTAAGTAACTCATCACATATATAGCGAAGTAAACCGCTAAATAAACGCCTACAAAAGTAAAATAGTAATACATGGATGTATTTTTTCACCGAGAAAGTTGTTTTGGCAGCTTTCTCGGTTCATAGATGCTCCTACCTTGAAAACTATAAAACTCATATAAATCAATTAAAAATCAATTAAAAACAACAAAAATTGAAATAGGTCTTACAATGAAATTTTTACCTAAAAAGTCGCTACTTGCTAGCGCACTGTTACTGTCGATGAATATCGCCAATGTCCAAGCTGTAGAAATGTGTGGCGAGAAAACATTGCCACGTCAAGGCGAAGTTCCCGCTAACGAAATACACTGTATGACTGATTATGGTCATTACTTATATGTCGATGTTCCTTATGATAATAGCGATGTAACCATTACTACTTCGGGTGGTACTTTTACTGGCTCTGATGCTGATATTTCTCTTTATACAGGAACTTGGTGGGGTGACGGAACTATCGAAGCGACTAGCGCTAACCCTGATACCAACGATGAAAGTATTTCATTTGTATCACATGCTGGTAAACGTTACTTCCACATTGGCGGTAACATTCAACAAACCAGTATAATTATTAACATTAGCGGTGGTGATATTCCAGAGCCGCCACCACCTATGGGGGAATATAATAATGATTACCCTACAAGTACTGCTATTAGCGTACCTGCAGCACTTATTACGGCTAAAGCCCAGTATGGCGCTAGCATTAGTGAAATATTAGCCTCTGATTATAGTGGTTTTAAAGACATTGCCGGCGCTGTGAACGACCCAATCACTGATGTTTCACAAGCTATTCATTATCTTGCTGAAGCAGATGATTTAGCCGATCCGGACCTTAACCAGTTATTATACTTTTTAGCCACTTATAAATATTATGCTGAGCAAATGACGGACTCAGAAGCACAAGCGTTAAGCACTGCATTATTAGCGGTTACCCAAATGACCGGTTTTGTCAGTCCTGCCGGTAGCGTAATACAAGAAGGTTATGCTTATGCATTAACAAACTTAGAACGCTACTCGGGCGCAGCATTTTATAAAGATCAATTACCGCATTTATTAGGCCTTATTCAATACTATTCATTACAAAGTAACCCATTCGCTATCAGCAATGCTGGTGATACCACTATGGCATTAATGGGCGCTATTGCTTCTGCCGCCTATTATGGTGATGCTCCAGTTAAAGCCACGTATAACGAGAATATGTTAGATGTATTATCTGTTATGCGCTCATTTATATTTATAGGTGAAACTTCACTTGATATGCGCTGGTCTGCTGAAGATGACAGAAAATGGATAATGCCTCATTCGTTTAATGCCATGGGTAAAATTTCCACTATTGCTACCGATGAAGCTAAAGCCCGTTTTGACAGTACTATTCTAGAAGCTCACGGTAAAGTTACTGGTGATATTTCACAAGAAACAGCAAGCATTATTGTGACTAAGAATTATCTAGATAACGCTGGCCGTAGTTGTGAAGAAGGCGATGCCTTATTTGGTAGCTGTATTGTGCCACCTAAAGTAGCAGATATTTTAACGGTAAATCATGCTTGTACTGATAACATTACTATACGTGCACAAAGCTCAATCAGCCCAGCAACGCTTGCACAATCATGTGCAGATATGGCACTACAAGAAAGCGAATTTCATGCCTTCTTTAATACTGCCGGCATTCCCGTAACTGGCGATTTAAATGAACACATCGAAGTAGTTGCTTTTGCTAGCCCTGAAGATTATGAAAAATATGCTGGCGAATTTTTTGGTATCAGTACTGATAACGGCGGTATGTATTTAGAAGGCACACCAACAGCTCAAGGTAACCAAGCTCGTTTTATTGCCATGCAATGCCCTGATTCTTGGCTTGGTGGCTCATGCCAGTACATTGATCAAATATATAACCTAAGACATGAATTTACTCATTATCTTGACGGTCGTTATATTAAAGCCGGCTCTTATGGTAATTTTGATTATGCCGTGGCTTGGGCAGAAGGCATGGCTGAGTACATGGCTATGGGTAATGAACATCCCCGTACCCTAGCGACTTTACAAGGTGAAACCATTCCTCCTTTATATAACATCGTATTTATGGATTATGAGTACGATGACTTATATCAATGGGGCTATTTTGCCATGCGTTATTTAGGTGAACAGCATAAAGACGATTTAAACCTTATCGTTGCCGCCTTACAATCAGGCAATAACAATGCTTATGTTGCTACACTTAAAGAGGTAGTACTGCGCACAGCTTCAGGATTTGAAACTTTTGTACTAGCAAACTCTGAAACAGTGGCGCCAATCGCTGCACAAATGCCGGCAGCTGATACCATTGGCAGCTGTGACTTAGTCCAGCAATATCCGCGTTATTATGATGCCAGTAAAACTAACTTTACCTTTACTAACACCACAGATACGCCAGTTTCACTATTCTGGGTAAATAGTACTACCGGTAAAACTAACTTTGGCAAAAACTATAAAACCTTAAACCATGGTGATACTTACACATCAGCCAGTTGGACGGTAGGCGATCGCATGATGTTAAGCGATAACAACATGAATTGTTTGGGTGTTGCGGTAATGGCAGCAGATGACAATACTTTCACCATTACAGCTGATTTAGTGAAAGATGTTATTGTTGATGAAATCCCTGAATTAAACCAAATGGGCAGTTGTGACTTAGCACTACCTCATTTGATCATGGATGAATCACATCAATTCACTATTACCAATACCTCTGATACACCGGTACGCTTATTTAGAATTGATAATACCACAGGTGAAATTATTACTACCAGTGGTGCCAATGACTTTACCCACGGCTATGGCATATTAGCGCCTGGGGCAAGTTATAGTAACGATGTTTGGTATGGTGACCGTCGCTTAATGGTGACTGACAGCAATTTAAATTGCTTAAGTATAGGTGTATTAAATAATGCGGTAAGTAGCTTTACGGTTGATGAAACCATTGTTGCTAAAGCCGCTACACCAGAGGTTATTCCAGCAGCAAATGTTATTGGTAGCTGTGCGTTACAAGCGCCTCATTTGGTTGGTCCATTTGAAAGTGATTTCTCTTTTGTTAATAACAGCGATCACACTGTGCGAGTTTATCGTGTTGATAATGTTACTGGTGAGCTAAGTGAGAGCTTTGGTTTTACCACACTAGCAAAAGGTGAGACTTACGACAGTATCGCTACTTGGAAATGGTTTGGTAACCGTCGTGCCGCTATTACTGATGAAAGTGGACATTGTGCTGGTGTGGCTGTGATGACAGAAGAAGATACTAGTAACGATTATGAAATTACTAATGTGCTTTTTGAACCCAATGTACCTGATGTTGTCATTGGCGATATGGACAACGATGGCGATGTTGACAGAATTGACATCAGAGCGTTTGGTTTAGCACTTCGCCGTGGTGAAGATCTCCATATATCATTTGATTTAAATGCAGATGGCGTTATCAATTCACGCGATGTGAGATTAATGAGAGGCATTTGTACTTACGATCGTTGTAGTGAAAACCCAACACCGGAGTAATAGGTGAGATGGTAGCAATGTTAGCTAATTAGATATAAATAAACATTGCTACTGTTTTACTATTAAGTATTTATTGTTAAACATTTACCTTTAAAAATTTAACGGTAAATTACGGTTATAAAAAAGTGGCTATTGTTAGCCACTTTTTTCATTATCTACTTACAGTTAATTTATTTCTCGATATTTAGTTCGATAAATTTAATCAGCTAAACTCGCCAACTTATCACGAATGGCTTGATACCTTTGTTGCTCACAGATAGCAAATCCTGATAATTGTCTTACTTTATTACGACCAAATAATGGCACTGTCATGCCAGCAAAAAAGCGACAGTAACTCTCTAAAGATAAAGGTTGTTTTATTTTACCGCTAAGACGCTCAGCTAATTCAGTCATACCCTGTTTTAATGTTTCATCACTCGGCCATGGCGTATTTTCTTGAGAGCGCTTAAGCACCGCCACTTGCCCACGACAAACACTACAATGCCCACATTGTGGCACTGTGCCTGATTCACCAGAGTCATCCGTATCTAGGCGCTTACTGTCAAAAAAATCATCATCAAAATAACGGGCAAGATTTACCGTTAAGCAAGTATCAAGTTGAAAAAAACGCACTAAGGCGGCGATGCGTTTTATTTCTTTTTCTTCATTATCTTTAAAGTAATCACTTAAGGTTTGGCACAAGCTAGGATCCGCTAACTCATCAAGGTTTATTTTAAATACTTCCGTCATGCCTTTAGTTTCCAGTACTATCAGTTGCTGCTCTTGCAAGTACTCAAGGGCAGCAATGACCCTATTACGCTCAATACTTTTATCTTGTAATAAGCGATCAAAATTTAAACTGCCCCAGACTTTCTTAAACTCGGTGGCGTTAAAAATACGCTGGAGAAAATCTTTGCGTTGCTCATTAAAACTATTAAGTATTTCATCTTTCGGCTTTAACAACTTAATTTTAAAATCAGCGAAATAGGCGTACAGTGGCTCAATCACGCCAGCTAACTCTAACTGAACCAGTAAAGTTTTTAACGGCAACTGCTTAATATTGACAGCATTAGATAATTGTAAAATCTGCAATTCCCACTTACTGTCATAAGCAGTCGTTATTACTTCATCTTTGATGCTGTTTAGTAGCATTTCAATACCGGCATACTCTGGGGTATCACCATAAACAAAATTTTCTACCGTATTTAAACCATCAAGGTTTGCTAAGGTAAAACATTGCGCAGGCGTGCCATCACGCCCTGCTCGGCCTATTTCTTGGCTATAATTTTCAATGGATTTAGGTAAGTCATAATGAATAACAAAACGGATATCACTTTTATCTATGCCCATACCAAAGGCAATGGTAGCGACAATCACTTGAATTTTACCCGCCATAAAATCTTGTTGAATCTGACTGCGAGTATCACTATCAAAACCCGCATGATAAGCACAGGCATTTATGCCTTGTTGCGATAAATATTGCGCAACCTTTTCAGCACTGTGTTGCAAAGTAACATAAACAATACCTGCGCCTTGTTGCTGAGCACTTTGTTGAGCGATAATCTGCGCTAAACAAGCGTTTTTATCGACTGAGCTGACGGGCACTACGCTTAAATCAAGATTGGCGCGGTAAAAGCCCGTTTGCACAATATGTTCATCTCGAATAGCAAACTTAGCGGCCATATCCATTTTCACTTTACGCGTAGCCGTAGCGGTAAGTAACAATACCAAAGGAATTTTTAATGCTTGGCAGTAGCTCGGTAGTTTTAAATAATCGGGTCTAAAGTTATGACCCCACTCTGAAATACAATGTGCTTCATCAACCACCAACATAGACACAGGTACGGACTCAATAAACTGTCTAAATCTTTCGTTTTTAAAACGCTCGACTGATACCATCAAGACTTTAATATCACCATCACGCACCCCTGCCATCACGGTTTGTGCTTCATTGCCTTTTAGAGTCGAATCAATGCTTGCTGCCTTAATGCCTTTGCTCGCAAGAAAGGCCAGTTGATCTTTCATCAAGGCTAATAACGGGGATACCACTAAGGTTAAATGTGGCAAATGCAACGCCGTTAATTGATAACACAAGGACTTACCTGAGCCAGTCGGAAAAATAGCTAAAGAAGATTGACCATTTAATAATTGCGCAATGGTCTGTTCTTGTCCTGGGCGAAAGCCATCAAAGCCAAAGATTTTTTTGAGTGATGGCGCTAATTCGCTAATTTGTCTGACTTGCTGAGTCATTGCTGGCGCTTGCTGGCCGAATGTAGGGTTGGTCATGGGTATTATCACATTAAAGGTAGTCACTTATTCATCTGTTCATCATACCTTGCATCAACTAAAAATACTTAGTTCAGCCCATTTAAAATAATCAAACCAGTCTTTATGTCGATTCAAAGGCAAATAATGTCAGTTCAAAGAAAGTAGACCGACATGCCCCTGCTAACGCGCTAAATTAATCCCATCAAGACAAAAGTGCTGCAACGATATAGCACAGAATAATAAATAAAATATAAGGGATTAACAAATGAAAAAATCATCACTGACCATGACCAGTCTATTGGCTGGCCTTAGCTGTATTAGTAGCCTAAGTGTTCAAGCCATCGACTTACGTATTGACAATGTTCGCTTATACCAAGCGGAGCAAAGCGCTTTTAGTCAGCCAAGTACCTTGTATATTGAAGATGGCAAGATTATTGAAATAACCTCCAGTAAAGCTAAAAGCAAAACCGCAGATAAGATTGTTGATGCACATAATAACTTCGCCCTACCCGGCTTTATTGATTTACATGTACATCTTGGCGCATCAGGCAGCAACTACGGTAAAGAGTTTCAATACTTACCGGTGGAATCTCATTTTAATTCAAACCTGTATTTAGGTGTCACCAGTATTGTCGACTTGTTTTCCTTTGATAGTACCCTTAACGAGGCCAGCCAATTAATCGCTAAACAGATCTCGCCAAACTTATTTTACGCCGGCGTCTTATTTACCAACCCTGGTGGCCATGGCACTCAGTTTGGTGGTAGTGCCTTAGAAGTCACTAAT
Source organism: Colwellia sp. TT2012 (assembly GCF_001440345.1). Classification (GTDB taxonomy): domain Bacteria; phylum Pseudomonadota; class Gammaproteobacteria; order Enterobacterales; family Alteromonadaceae; genus Colwellia. Next base: position 89,184 of record NZ_LJYX01000021.1, read on the forward strand.
TTTGCGGCTATTGATGGTTTATGGCAACAACATATGGCACGCAAGCCTCATCTAACCAAAGCGGTTATTGAAACCTTCGGCGGTCATGGATCATCACTGACTGATAGCCAACTAACCGAAATTGGCCGACGTTCAAAAGCGGCTGGACTGCCTTACTTTGTCCATGTATCTACCTTAGTCGATGGCAAAAGAGCAATTAAAGCTGGAGCAACCGCTTTAGCCCATGGCATATTTACTGAAGCAGTAGATGATGAATTTATTAATTTAATGGTTAAACACAAGGTAGCTTACATACCAACACTCGCTGTAACTCAAAATCACAGTGCCGAATATAAACATCAGCAAGTTAGCAGTAACAAAACTTTGTTAGCGACAGTGCCAGATAAACTGCAACATTGTTTATTTGATAAAGTAGCAAAACCATCAAAATGGCAAAATATCATTTGGCAAAAACGGCAAGTTGCTTTTCAAAATATTCGAATACTTGCCCAAGCCGGTATTATCATTGGTACAGGCTCTGATGCAGGCAACCCTTATACTTTACATGGCAGCGGTCTGCATAATGAACTACAAGCGCTGAGTCAATCTGGCTTAACGAATGCACAAGTAATAAATGCAGCGACCATAGATGCGGCCAAAATAATTAATGCAGCAGAGCTAGGCCAATTGAAAGTAGGATTTCAAGCAAGTTTTATTTTACTCGCACAAAACCCGCTTAACGACATTAGCCAGTTAAGTAATATCCAAGCAGTGTATAAATCAGGGATAAAAATTGATAGAAAAGATCTGATTGCCAAAAATAAAAAGCTAATACCACATGGTGAACAGTGTAACGTCGCTACAACCATTGCCAGTACAGCGAAAAAAACTATTGATGACTTTAGTGGCGAAATTCAGTGGCAGGCGATAAGCGATACCATGATGGGCGGTCAATCAACCGCAAAACTAGCGCAGCAAGATAATATGCTATCTATAGATACTCAATTAGGTAAACCCGCTGGTTTTGGTGCTTGGGCCGGTATGCAGGTTATGTTTGATACGCCCATTGACGCTTCTCAATATAAGGGCGTGAAAATAACTTACCAAGGATCTAAAGTTCCCTTTGGCATTTCTGTTTATCATAGCGAAGTACAAGACTGGGACCATTTTTCTGCCACACTACAGCCAAGTGATAGCTGGACAACAGTAGAAGTGCCATTTAATCAGTTGCAGCAATTTGGTTTTGGCAGCCAGAAAAATTGGTCGGCAAAAAGCTTAGCGGGTTTGAGTTTAGTGTGGCGTACTACGCCAGGGCAGCAATTGCCTAGTAACAAAAACACCTTACAAATAAGTAATATAAGTTATTTTTAATTTGTTAAGCTAGCGTTAAAATTCAACTCGTAAATAGATTAACGCTAGCTCAATTGTTTTAGTAGAACTAAAACACTGCCTAGTGATCAAATGACTAGGCAATATCCCCCAATAAAATCGAGTATACAATGTTAAGCCAGCCCTTTTTTAAATACAGTTTTTTTACCTTACTCGCCGTTGATCTTATGTATACTGCTGGCTTGATTATTTCGGGCCTATCAACGATTTCTCTCGATACCTTACTCGCGACCACAATCTGGTTTGTCAGTTTTTATTGGTTACCTGTTTGGGCGGCGGCTTATGTAATTTTTAAACTTAGATATCGAAGTATTGAAAATGCCTTGATTGAATGGATCATCACGGTAATGATGATGAGCATAGGTATACTCATTACGGAAAAATTTCTAAAAATAAGCTTTGGTGATTCATTTTCTTTGGGTAACTTCTTAGTTTTAGGTGGCGTAGTTTGGGGCACGCCTATCTACTTTATTAGCCGATATATTGAAAGCAGAGGCAAGATAACACAGGAAAAACAAGCCAGAAAACAAGCTCAGCTACAGGCCTTAAGGTATCAACTCAACCCGCACTTTATGTTCAATAGTTTAAATACCATTTCAGCTTATATTCATTCAAACCCAGATTTAGCTGATGAAGTATTACATGAATTGGCTGATATCCTTCGTTATTCATTAGATACCGGCGAAAAAAACAGTGTATCTCTCCAACAAGAAATTGCCATTATTGACAAATATTTGAATATAGAAAAAGCGCGTTTTGGCGACCGACTTATCGTTAACTTTGATATTCCAGCAGAGCTGTTAAATACCCAAGTTCCGCCGCTAATTTTACAGCCTATAGTTGAAAATTCGGTCAAGCATAATGCTCAACAAAACGAACTGGTAATCACCATTAAAGTAGAAAAAATCGCTAAAAACAAAGATGAAATATTAAGAATATCGATCAGTGATAACGGCTCTGGTTTTAGTGAAGCTGTGTTAACTAAAGGCTATGGTAAGGGCATTGGTATGAAAAACTTGCAACTGCGCATGCAACAACTGCCGCGAGGTAAAGTCAGTTTAAGCAATGGCACTAATGACAAGGACTCTGCAGACAACACAGGTGCGACGGTACTGGTGGAGATGGCGCTATGAATAAGTTAACGGGCAAGGAAATACCAGATAAAATGCGCGTTATTTTTGCTGACGATGAAAAACCAGCCAGAGATAAACTCGCCCATCAGTTAAGTCTTATTGCAGATATTGACGTGGTCGGTTTTGCCACCACAGGCAAGGAAGCTGTCGCGCTAATTAATACCCAAAAACCTGATTTAGTGTTACTGGATATTCAAATGCCTGAAATTAGCGGCATGGAGTTATTAAGTTTACTTGATTATAAACCACTGATCATTTTTACCACTGCTTATGATCAATTTGCCATCCAAGCCTTTGAACAGTCATCTACTGATTACCTGTTAAAGCCCTTCCCTCTGGGACGGTTAAAAGCGGCTATAGATAAAGCAAAAAAACAGTTTTTGGCCGGCTTAACGATAGAGAGAACCCAACAAGAACAGCACTATATACTCAATAATAACGCACCGATTAAACGCTTGGTCAGTAAAAATGGTGAGCGCATGACCATATTATCACCAAGTGACTTACTCTTTATCAAATCGTCTCAAGGTAATTGCTTAGCTTGGGATGGTAAAGAGCATCATTACTTATCAGAAAAACTCGACTGCTTAGAGCAATCATTAGCGTCAGCAGACTTCGTACGTATTCATCGAAGTTACCTAATTAATATCGATAAAATTAAAGAGATTCAACGTTGGTTTAATGGCAAATTAATGGTGATCATGAATGATGAGGATAAAACAGAACTCAGCACCAGTCGCGCTGGTGCTGATAAGTTAAAGCAGTTATTAAGTTTATAACCTAGCGTTGATAAAGAGCCTTAAGTACCACAAAAAGTATGATAGTTTTCATCTCCATCACTGGGTGCATCTTGATAATTGTGAGTATCATCTAATTGTGTATAAGGTTGCTGTAATACCGCTAGAAAGTTATTTAAGTCTGATAAGTCACCATTTTTTTGATAAGAAGCTTGGCTAGTCGCTAGAATAGCTTCAACATGATGATTTCTTGGGATAACTAACGGATTAGTTTTTGCCATCAAATCTTTAGCGCCACTAACATCGGCGGAAATTCTGATATACCAACGCTTTAACCATTGTTGCCACTTGTCTTGCGCTTGCCCAGCTTCATCAGCGCTTGCTTGAGCACTTTGGCCCTTTGCTGGGCTCTTTACTTGCGTAATGACCTTATTCACCTCTTCCTGGCTTAAGTTCTCGGCTAAGGTAACAAAAGACTGACTGTAATCTAATTTCTTCTCGGCCATGATCCCTAGAAAATCATTGATCAATTCATGATCTGTGTCTTCCAACTCAGCGATGCCTAACTTGTTCGCCATCATGATAAAATAACCTTGCTTAAAGTCATCGGTAAACTGCTGCAACAAGGGCGCTAACTTAGCTGAGGCAATGTCCTCATCTTCATCAATCAGCGGTAATAAACAATCGGCAAGACGCGCCATATTCCAGTGCATTATTTTACTTTGGTTACCAAAAGCATAACGCGCATTTCTATCAATAGAGCTAAACACTGTATCGCTGTGATAATGGTTCATCATCGCACAAGGACCGTAATCAATGGTTTCCCCTGAAATGGCGGTATTATCAGTATTCATCACGCCATGAATAAAACCAACCCGTAACCATGATACAACCAAGGTAACTTGTTTGGCGATTACCGCCGCAAAGAAATCAACTATTTGCTCGCCAGATAGTGCTTCACCTTCAACGCCTTTAAGCTGGGGAAAGTGGCGTTCAATGGCATAACTGGTCAGTTTTTTTAAGGAATCAATATCATTACGAGCAGAAAAATATTGAAAAGTACCAACACGAATATGACTAGTGGCAATACGAGTAACCACGGCGCCAGGTAATGCTTGCTCTCGATAAACCGCTTCACCGGTAGCTACTACGGCTAAACAGCGTGTGGTGGGTACACCTAAGGCGAACATCGCCTCACTCATTATATATTCACGTAGTGCTGGTCCTAGCGCGCAACGGCCATCACCTTGTCGAGAAAAGAAACTTGTACCTGAGCCTTTTAATTGTACATCCCAATACTGACCTTGCTTATCGCTAAGATCACCTAATAAGTGCGCACGACCATCACCTAATTGTGGATTAAAATGACCAAACTGGTGACCTGAATAAGCTTGGGCGATGGGCTCAGATCCCGAAAACAGTTTATTACCCGAAAAGTATTGCGCTATTGCAGCACTGTCTTTTTCAGCAGAAAAATCAATGGATAACTCATTCGCTAAGTCTTGATTCCATAATAACAATGAGGGTTTAGCCACGGGCGTTGGTAGGGATTGTTGTGAAAAGGCTGGTCCAAGTGCCGAGTAACTATTCGTTAGATTTAAGGGCATTTATTTCTCATCAGTGGGTGGCAATATTTTTATAAAATTGTACGCTATTTATTGTTGTTTTTCTGCAGCAACCACTGAAATTTCTACTAGTAAGGCTGCTCTAGCCATTTTAGCAGCAACACAAGCGCGTGCTGGTGCATGCCCTTCTGGTAGCCAAGCATCCCATACCGCGTTCATATCAGCAAAGTAACTCATGTCTTTAACATAGATGGTCGCTGATAAGATGTGCTCTTTGTCACTACCTGCTTGTATTAACAAGGCATCAACCTTATCCAGCATGGTTTGTGTTTGTTCGGTAATGTCTTTACTGGCATCGGCCGCCACTTGGCCACATAAATAAATAGTACCCTTATGTTTAACAATCCTACTCATTCTTTGTTTAGTTTCTAGTCTTTCAATCATGGTGTGTTTTCCAAAGTTTTTATTAATAGGCTAATTTCAAGTATTGCGGGGTAAACAAGTAAGACGCGGTAAACCCATCCATGGGCGCTCTACATAATCATCCCTGATTATGAAGCTTACTTTTATCACCTCAACAAAACTTAAAATTTTCTCATACCTGATGTAGCAGCAGTTTACTAAAATAAATCAAAAATAAAACCCCAGTGTTTTTCAACAATGAGGTTCTATAAAAAATTGAGCATTAGAATTTAGATGTTAGACGATGGAAAATCAGTCAAATTCTAGGAGAATGCACGGAGCTGACGTTAGTCAGTGAGTACCTTCGACAACGAAGTTGTTTGATTTAACGAGTCTAACATTAAATTATTCCCACTCTATGGTAGCTGGTGGTTTACCTGAGATATCGTAAACTACGCGAGATATGCCATCAACTTCGTTAATAATACGGTTAGACACTAACCCTAAGAAATCATAGGGTAAATGTGACCAACGAGCGGTCATAAAGTCAATAGTTTCCACACAACGTAAGCTTACTACCCAATCGTATTTACGCTGATCGCCCATTACGCCTACTGAACGTACTGGTAAGAATACGGTAAAGGCTTGGCTTACTTTTTTGTATAAGTCGTGCTTGTGAAGCTCTTCAATGAAGATAGCATCAGCGCGACGTAATATGTCACAATATTCTTTTTTCACTGCACCTAAAATACGTACACCTAAACCAGGTCCAGGGAACGGATGACGATAAAGCATGTCGTACGGTAAACCTAGCTCTAAACCTATTTTCCGTACTTCATCTTTAAATAATTCACGTAAAGGCTCAACTAAGCCCATTTCCATATGCTCAGGTAAACCACCGACGTTATGATGAGACTTAATGACATGGGCTTTACCGGTAGCAGAAGCCGCTGATTCAATAACATCTGGGTAAATAGTGCCTTGTGCTAACCATTTGGCGTTGTTAAGCTTTTTAGATTCTTCTTCAAAAACTTCAACAAAAACGTTACCAATGATCTTACGTTTTTTCTCTGGATCACTTTCACCGGCTAAACGATCTAAGAACCTGTCTTCAGCCTTAACATGCACAATTTTCAAGCCGAAATGATCACCAAACATATCCATCACTTGCTGACCTTCGTCTAAACGAAGTAAACCATTATCAACAAATACACACGTTAGCTTATCGCCAATAGCGCGTTGTAATAACATGGCCACAACCGATGAATCAACACCACCTGAAAGGCCTAAGATAACTTCGTCATCACCCACTTGCGCTTTCATTTTAGCAATAGCATCATCAATGATTGACGCTGAGGTCCATAATTTTTCACACTGACAAATATCAACAACAAAGTTTTCTAAAATACGTAAACCTTGTTTAGTATGAGTAACTTCTGGATGGAATTGCACACCGTAGAATTTTTTATTCTCATTGGCCATTGCGCCATAAGCACAACTTGCCGTTTTTGCAACCGTAACAAAACCGTCTGGAAGACTTGAGACCTTATCGCCGTGGCTCATCCAAACATCGAGTAAGGCATTACCGTTATCACCCACGCTATCTTCAACTTTGTTGAATAACGCAGACTGAGTAACGAGCTCAACCGCAGCATAACCAAATTCTTTATGGTCAGAGCTTTCAACACCACCACCAAGTTGCTCGGCCATGGTTTGCATGCCGTAACAAATACCTAAGACTGGCACACCCGCATTAAATACATATTCAGGTGCTCGTGGTGAATTAGCTTCCGTTACTGACTCTGGGCCACCAGCAAGGATAATGCCGGTTGGGTTAAAGCCTTTAATTTGCTCTTCGGTAACATCCCAAGCCCAAAGCTCACAAAAAACGCCAATTTCACGGACGCGACGGGCAATAAGCTGAGTGTATTGAGAGCCAAAATCTAATATTAGTATGCGGTGATCATGAATGTCTTTGCTCATGGTTGTTTTCCTACTGTTAACGCTCGTCATGAACAAACCTTTAGCTCGTTCATTTAGGGCGGTGTATATTAAGTAAAAAGCTGAGTATCTCTTTTTAGATATACTCAGCCTATTTGAATTTTTTTTGATGATAAATTCCGTCATCATCAATTATCTTTTACTAGCAACCTCACGTTGAGAGTATTTTAGTTCTAGTTCAAGGCGCTAGCGCGGAGCTGACGCTAGTCAGTGACCACTTGCAACGCTGAAATTGAGCTAAAATAACTCAACCAAGTTTACTACCCCGTTCTATAGTTGGGGGCTTCTTTGGTGATGGTCACGTCATGTACATGTGACTCACCCATACCTGCTGAAGTGATTTTCATAAACTCAGGCTTGGTACGCATGGTTTCAATATCTTTACAGCCAGTTAAGCCCATTGATGAACGTAAACCACCCATTTGCTGATGAATAATAGCTGCCACTGGCCCTTTATAAGCCACGCGACCTTCAATACCTTCTGGTACTAATTTATCTGCTTCACCTTCAGCTTTTTGGAAGTATCGATCACTTGAGCCATCTTTTTGCGCCATTGCACCTAAAGAGCCCATACCGCGGTAAGATTTATAGTAACGACCTTGATAAAGTTCAACTTCACCGGGAGCTTCTTCCGAGCCGGCAAACATGCTGCCAACCATAACGCAGTGCGCGCCAGCAACAAGTGCTTTAGCAATATCGCCGGAGAAACGAATGCCGCCATCAGCAATCACTGGAATACCGGTACCTTTCAAGCCTTCAACTGCATTTGAAATGGCCGTTAATTGTGGTACACCAACACCCGTGACAATACGCGTGGTACAAATTGATCCTGGGCCAATGCCAACTTTAACAGCATCAACACCGGCATCAGCCATAGCTTTTGCACCCGATGCAGTTGCGACATTACCGGCAATAATTTGTAAGTCAGGGTATTTATTACGTGCTTCTCTAACTCTATCTAATACACCTTGTGAATGACCATGTGACGTATCAATTAATAAAACATCGACACCGGCAGCAACTAAAGCATCTATACGCTCATCGGTACCTGCGCCAACACCAACAGCAGCACCAACACGTAAACGACCTAGCTCGTCTTTACAAGCGTCTGGCTTATCTTCAGCTTTTTGGTAATCTTTCGCAGTAATAAGACCCACTAACTTAAAAGCATCATCAACCACTAAGATTTTCTCAATACGGTTACTGTGCATTAAACCTAAAATTTGTTCGCGTGCTGCGCCTTCTTTTACTGTCACTAACTTTGCTTTTACTGTCATTAGTGACGATACCGGTTTGCTTAAATCCGTTTCAAAACGTAAATCACGACCGGTAATGATACCAACTAAGTTGTTATCATTATCAACAACCGGGAAACCGGAGAAGCCTAAGTCATCGACTTTGTGCATGACTTGTTCAATAGTAAAGTTACTATTTACCGTAACAGGATCAGAAACGATACCGCTTTCATACTTCTTCACTTGAGAAACATTTTGCGCTTGTTCGGCAATGGTCATGTTTTTATGAATAAAACCTAAACCACCTTCTTGCGCTAACGTGATCGCCAGACGCGCTTCTGTCACTGTGTCCATAGACGCAGAAATCATAGGTATGTTTAAATTAATTTTACGGGTTAATTTAGTTTTTAAATCAGCCGTGTGTGGGAGTACTTTTGAATGGGCAGGTATAAGTAACACATCATCAAAAGTTAAAGCTTCTTGGGCAATTCTTAGCATCGCAACATCTCTCTAAAAAGGTTGGTTAGGGAGTGAATATTGCGGCAGAATTTTAACCGTTTTCTTGTTTTAGGTAAACCTATTTTTTTAAACTTTTATCAAGTCACAATAAATCATCGAAAAAAAAGTACCGGAATATATCTTTTAGAAGAATATAATTTGAATTATTAGCCTCTTAGCTAATTATTGACAGATGTGTCAACTTATTTAACATAGCGAGTAAAAATATAAAATTTATTTGAAAGCATAACTACTTGGATAAATATGGCTGCTACCTTTGCAATGATGAGTTCGATATTATTTTATTAGACTTGATATACTCGTTAGCTATCCGCCTAAAACACGACTATTACCTCTGCATTATGAGCCAACAGCATATTTTACAAATCAGTGAATTAACTAAAAAAGTACGTTTTATACTGGAAAGTGAACTAAATACGGTGTGGTTAACCGGTGAAGTATCTAACTTTATCGCCGCCAGCTCAGGTCATTGGTATTTATCATTGAAAGACGCAAAGTCACAAGTGAAATGCGCCATGTTTAAGGGCAGTAATAGACGAGTTCGATTAAGTAATGGTGCCACACCTAAGAATGGCCAACAAGTCTTAGTGCGCGCTAAAGTATCTTTATATGAGCCGCGTGGAGACTTCCAGTTAATTATTGAACATATGGAAGATGCAGGTACCGGTATCTTGCGTCAGCAGTTTGAACAATTAAAAAACAAACTGAACGCCCAAGGTTTATTTGACCTAAGCCATAAAAAAGAAATACCTGCACATATCAACTGTGTTGGCATTATCACCTCGCCAACGGGCGCAGCGGTGAAAGATATTTTAACGGTACTCAAACGTCGTAATCCCAATATCAAAGCGATTATCTACCCAGCCTTAGTGCAAGGAGAATATGCGCAAGCCGACATTTGTCATGCCATTGAGACGGCCAATAGCCGCCAAGAATGTGATGTCCTCATTGTTGGTCGAGGTGGTGGCTCTTTAGAAGATTTATGGCCCTTTAATGAAGAAAGTGTCGTGCGGGCCATTTATCAAAGTGCTCTGCCGGTAATTAGCGCCGTCGGCCATGAAATTGATAGCACGCTAAGTGACTATGTTGCTGATTTACGAGCCGCCACCCCCTCTGCTGCCGCTGAGTTAGTATCAAGCGATAGTAATGAGTTGCTTAACCATGTAGTTATGCTTAAACAGCGGTTAATTAAAGCCCTACAAGGGACACTAGCGCATTTAGGCAATGAAAAAAGTTATTTACAGCACAGGTTATCGCAAGTACACCCCGAGCAACAGTTACAATTACAGCAACAAAAAGCCGATGAGTTGGCGTTACGTTTAAAGCAAGCGATGAAACGTAATATTGTCCAGCTACAAGGTAAACCAGCTCAACTTAGCCAACGATTATTACAGCAATCACCCACAAAGGTGATTCAATTACAGCAACAACAAGTCAGCCTAAATAAGCAAAGAATTAGCCAAGCTATGCAAAACACTTTACAGCATAAAAGTGAACGCTTTGTGCATTTACTTGAGCAATTACAACTTGTCAGCCCGCTAGCGACGATAGCACGGGGCTACAGTGTCACGCGCAATAAAAACAATGCCGTTATTACTAAGGTTGCTCAGGTGAGTAAGGGTGAAGAAATAAGCGTGCAGTTAAGCGATGGCCATATTAATGCTAGGGTAATCTAAGCTTTGTCAGTTAATCTGAAGTCTAGATAAGTTAAGGCAAGCTAGGTTAGTGATCTTATGCTAGCCCTTGATAAAGCAATTCAATGACTTGTTGTTTACTCACTTGGTTGAATTTAACACCAAAAGATACGCCATCAATTTGTTGTTTAATATTGCAAATAGTGGCGTTGAGTTTAAGGTTAATTTCCCCTTCGCCCATTACCACGACAATCTCGATTATTTTATCTTCGGCCAACAACAACTTTTCGCCATTAATAATATCTAGCTGACCACCATCAACTGATATGTTGGTCATGGTCGTTTGCCAGTAAACACCATCTATTTTTACTTTCGCGTGAATATGAGTATCGATACGCACAGAGGAACGTAATTGCTGTAAGGTGACCTTATTAGGGATATCTAACACCATAATACGTGAGGGTATTTGCAAAGTTTGTCTAATACTACTAATAAAAGCAATCGCGGCACCATCGCGACCTTCAATAAGACCACGCACGGTGATCACAGTACCTTGACAAATATATTGAGAAAATGCGCCTAGCTTGCTTGCATCAGGAAATTCAATGAGTACATATTTTTTAGGCGAGTAACCAATATAAAAAGTATGGAACTTTCTTTTTTGACCAGCAGGGGTTGCTATATCAATAGTGATAGCTGCACCCGCTTTTAAAAAAGCTAAGTGACGAGCAGAGGGTTTAGTTGCATCGGTTAGAATTACTTTTCCAGCCATATTTTCAATAAAATTAAGTGTGAAGTGTAGCTGATACCTTAATTAAATCAGCTAAAAATTGCAACTTACTGTTGGCACAGTAAGTTGCGACAAATCTTAATCTTTCTTATAACCCTGCGTTAAACGAGCAATTTTCTTTTGCTGGGTATAGGTCAATTTTTTCTTACCGGCAAAGGGATTCAAGGTGTCTTTAAACTGAACTCTAATCGGGGTGCCCATCATTTTTAACGACTTACGATAGTAATTCATTAAATAACGTTTATAAGACATGGGTAATTTCTTCGCCAAGTTTCCATGAATGATAATGATAGGTGGGTTATAACCACCCGCATGGGCATATTTAAGTTTAATTCGACGGCCTTGGTGCATGGGTGGTTGATGATCAAAAGTCGCCATATCGAGTATTTTAGTAACCATAGCAGTAGAGATACGCTTAGTTGCTGAAACAAACGCTTCTTCCACTGACTCATATAAGTGACCAACACCTGTGCCATGCAATGCTGAGATGAAGTGTATACGGGCAAAATCAATAAAGCCTAAACGTCGGTCTAACTCAGTCTTAATACGATTTTTTTGATGCTCTGCCAAACCATCCCATTTATTTACGACTAAAACTAATGAGCGCCCTGCTTCGAGAATAAAACCTAATAAGCTTAAATCTTGATCGCTAATGCCATCTTGAGCATCAATGAGAAGTAAACAAACATTAGCGTCTTCAATGGCACGTAAGGTTTTAATGACAGAATATTTTTCGACGACATCGGTGACGTTTTTACGACGTCGAATACCGGCTGTATCAATTAAGGTGTACTCTCGACCGTTATGTTCCATGGGAATATAAACGCTGTCACGAGTAGTCCCGGGCATATCAAAAACAACAACACGCTCTTCACCCAAAATACGGTTAATAAGGGTTGATTTACCCACATTAGGGCGACCAATAATAGCGAGTTTTATTTTATCATTTTCTTTTGGCTCATCTTCAATCTTTTTAGCCAGTTGTTCTGCAGTTAGTTCTGCCTCTTCTTCTTCAGCAAACTCATCATCCTCTTCACCTTCTACTTTAGGCTGAACTGGGTTAGCTAGGGCTTCAATATGAGGTGTTAGTGCCAGTGTTAATAGTTGCGTAACTCCACGACCGTGTGCTGCAGCAATTTGGTAAACATGTTCACCTAAACCTAAAGAGTAAAATTCGGCTACGGCTGAATCACCATCAATGCCATCGATTTTATTGGCCACTAAGAATACTTTTTTATCTTGCTTACGCAAGTATTCGGCAATACCATGATCGGCAGCGGTTAAGCCTTCTCGAGCATCGACCAAAAAGAGTACCGCATCGGCTTCTTCAATAGCCACCAATGACTGCTCGGCCATAAGAACATCAATACCTTTTTCATCACCATTGATACCACCGGTATCAATAACAATAAATGGATGTTCTTCTACTACAGCTTTACCATATTGGCGATCGCGAGTAAGACCTGGGTAATCAGCGACAAGTGCATCACGACTACGGGTTAAACGGTTAAATAACGTTGATTTTCCGACATTAGGACGGCCAACAAGAGCAACTACAGGAAGCATGAGCACCTCAAAAAATTCACCATACAAGTAAGTCATGCATGGTTTACAAACAAATAAAAACTAAATATCACTAATAAGTAAGTGTCTTAGCTTACTGAGCTAAAAATGATATGACTAAAAATGATACTGCTAAAAACAAGTAACGGCTCCTGATGCACTTAGCATAGGAGCCGTTAGTATACCAAATCAAATAGTTTTATTCTCACTGAGTAAAAAACAAAACTAATTTAATTGGTATTAATTTTAGTGGCTTTATTCGAAAATAAAGCCACTAAAAAAGTGCGACTTATTGCGCCTCACTGACAATGATTGGTGTAATGATAGCTTGTAAGTCACCATCACGAGATTGGCTATACAAGATATCATCAACCACTGTTGGTGTTGAATGTATACCACTGCCATCAACTTTATGGCGAGAAACAATTTCACCAGTTTCTTGATCAAGCCAATGTAAGTAACCTTCAAAATCACCAACAACAATGTATTTATCCACAACAACTGGCCCCGTAACACTACGGTTTGTTAACTCCATATTACTCCAGCGTTCAATACCATTAATACGGTTAAGGGCATAAACGTGACCACTAGTATTAGTAATAAAAATGTCATTACGATAAACAGCAATTTGTCTAAATGATGAATATTGGCGTTTCCATAAAATGCGCCCTGATTTTAATTCAATAGCAACAAGGTTGCCACGAGCAGAGATAACATAAATTTTGTCACCAAAAACCACCGGCGCTGAGTCAACATCAATAACTCGCTGTAATTCAGTGGAACCGGTTGCTTCACCAACTTCTGTAGTCCAGCCTGCTTGGCCTTTCTCAAGTATGTAAACGGAAAGTTCACCCTTGCCTGAGCCAATCAAGACACCACCAGAGGCGATTACCGGCGTGCTAATACCGCGCAGTGTAAGTGCTGGAACATCTTGCTCAACTTTCCACAGTTCTTCCCCCGTATTGGCGTTAAAAGCTTTAATTAAGCCTGAAGCAGAGTTAACCACTAAGATACCTGAATCTAAGGCTGGTGGAGTGAGCACTTCACCCCGTATTTTTGCTTGCCAAACCAGCTCACCCGTTTCTGCATCTAAGGCGAAAACTTCACCGTTTTCAGTACCCAAAAATATTTTATTAAGCCCGGCTGTCGGACCACCAGCAACTAAAGCCGAAACTCGGCTATCCCAAAAACTGCGTTCGTTATTAAGGTCACTTAAGTCAACTTGCCAAGCTTTTTTACCACTGTCTTTATCAAAGGCAATAACGTCACCCATACGACTTGCGCTATAGACTTTGTTATAAGCAACAATAGGTTTTATCCGGGAAAAATAATCATCAACACCATCACCAACGCTACGTTCCCATAATACTTCCACATCAAAAACATTATCTAACGCTGAGAGTTCTGCCACCTTGGTACTAGGGTCTTCATCATCATTTGAAGAACAAGCAAATAAACCTGCAGACAACAAGACAATGGCCAGTGCTTTTTTAACACTCAGGCCCTTAAAAAATTTACTATCAAAATAACGCATAGTCTGCCTTTTAACTAAAATAAAGGATTGTGAAAATAACGGAATAAGTTACTTACCTTCAGGCTCGGCAACGACGAGTTTAGTCGTTGGCAAAGTAGTTACTTGGGCTAAATCATCTAATTTAATTTGTAAACTTGGGCTAGTCGCTATACCGTTAGCCGCAAGAGCCGCTTGATAGGCATTACGAGCAAGATCTTTTTTACCTTGTTGTAAATACGCATCACCTTTAATTTCTTCAATAGCGGCGGTAAATGATGCCGGTAAGTTGTTATTTAACGTGGTAAAGGCTTGCGAATATTGCTCAAGTTGCACTTGAACTCGTGCTAAACGTAAACTGGCAATCGCTTTAATACCATCCGTTGGCGCTGACGCTATCGCAGTGATTAGTTGTTTTTCAACTTGAGTCCAATCTTTATGGGTCGCTGACTCTTTTGCTAGCGCCAATGCCGTTAAAGAGACATAGCTATTGTTACCATGTTCACTGATAAATTTTTCAGCATTAGCCGTAAAAGCGGCAACGTCTTTACCGCTTTGCTCTATAAGCGTTTGATAGCTATCAGATACGGCAAGCTCTTGTTCAAGTTTATTATCTAGATAAAAGTTAAAACCGATAAAACCAGCAAAACCTAAGGCAATACCAGCCATAATAGTATTACCATTTTTTTGCCAGTAACCTTTAATGGCTTCTACTTGTTGTTCTTCCGTTTGATAAATTTCCACTACTTCACCCTGGCTTAAAGCCCTTAAATTAATTCAGTTAACAAGCTCGAAATTTGGTTGAATTCCACGCTTTGCTGTTCTTTTTGACCGCGCAAGTATTTCACCATAATTTTCTGTTGAGCAATTTCATCATCACCCAATATTAACGCGATTTGTGCGCCGGACTTATCGGCACGTTTTAATTGTTTCTTCATATTGCCACCACCACAGTGACACTGCAATCTAATATCAGGTACTTGATCACGCCATTGTTCCGCTAATTTGTTTGCTATCACTTGCGCGTCATCACCTAAGATCACCACATAAGCATCAACTTGCGGGCGAGTATTAGTGACTTTATCTAACTCTGTTAGCATTAAAATTATGCGTTCAATACCTAAGGCAAAACCAAAAGCCGGCGTTGCTTTACCACCAAGTTGTTCAACTAAACCATCATAGCGGCCACCCGCACAAATAGTACCTTGGGCGCCTAAAGTTGTAGTAACCCATTCAAATACGGTGCGATTATAATAATCCAAACCACGTACTAGACGCTCATTTAATACATAATTAATACCCGCAGCATCTAAACGAGCACAAAGGCTAGTAAAATGCGCTTGCGTTTCTTCACCAAAATGATCGGATAGCTTAGGCGCATTAGTGAGTGCTTGTTGAACTTGTGGGTTTTTACTGTCTAATACTCTTAACGGATTGGTGTGCATACGACGTTTAGAGTCTTCATCAAGTAAATGCTCATGTTCAACTAAATAAGCAATCAATGCCACGCGGTAATTTGCTCGTTCATCGTTTGAACCTAACGAATTCAACTCTAGTGTGACAAACTCATTGATGCCAAGTTCCTTCCATATTCGCGCAGTCAGCAAAATAATTTCAGCATCTATATCAGCAGTCGCTATACCAAAGGCTTCTAGGCCAAATTGATGGAATTGGCGATAGCGACCTTTTTGTGGTCTTTCGTGGCGAAACATTGGCCCCATATACCAAAGACGTTGCTCTTGGTTATACAATAAGCCATGTTGAACACCCGCGCGGACACAACTCGCCGTGCCTTCTGGGCGCAGCGTTAAGCTATCACCGTTAAGATCATCAAAGGTGTACATTTCTTTTTCAACAATGTCGGTGACTTCACCGATACCACGTTTAAATAATGCAGTTGACTCAACAATTGGCATGCGAATTTCAGCAAAACCATAATTACTGGCAACGCGGCGTAGTACCGCTTCAACCATTTGCCAAATATGAGTTTCACTTGGGAGGCAATCATTCATGCCACGAATTGCTTGTAGAGCCTTTTGTTTAGCCACTGAGGGGTCTCTCTTTCTTATAATTTTATAATGCTAAAGACTGGCCATGAAAGGCAAAATCTTTAGCATTACGTTGAATAAATCATTAAACTGTTAAGTGCGGTGTTAACTGCTGTGTTAAATTTACGCAGCGCGCAGTATACCTAATAACAGAGCGCTAATAAACCAATGCGAATAAAGGCTCAACAATTAAGTATTTATGCTTTAGCTTCGGGTAAAATTACGGGTTATTATCAGACGTTAATCGACTGACTTAAAGTCGATTTTATTCTTTTCATCTTGGCGTTCACTTATCGCGTGTGCTTTGGCACGGATACGCTGCTCCAGTTGATCAACAAGATTATTATTATCAAAACGTTCTTTTTGACGTATGCCATCTAAATAAAAGCCACTTTTTTTACTACTGCCGGTTAAGCCTAAGTCTGACACCATAGCTTCCCCCGGACCATTAACAATACAGCCAATGATAGAGACATCCATCGGCGTCATAATATCTTCAATACGCTGCTCTAATGCATTGACCGTTGCCACCACATCAAACTCTTGCCGAGAACAACTTGGGCAAGCAATCAAGTTAATACCGCGACTGCGTAATTTCAGCGACTTTAAAATATCAAAGCCCACTTTTATTTCTTCAATCGGATCGGCGGCAAGAGAGATACGTATAGTATCACCAATGCCTTGTGCTAATAATATGCCCAAACCAACGGATGATTTTACCGAACCAGAACGTAAACCACCAGCTTCTGTGATGCCCAGGTGTAATGGGTTATCAATTTGCTTGGCCAGTAACTTATAAGACTCAACGGCAAGGAAGACATCAGACGCTTTAACGCTGACTTTGAACTCATGAAAATTTAATTTATCGAGAATATCGACATGACGCATAGCCGACTCTAACAAAGCTTCAGCGGTTGGTTCAGTATACTTTTCTTGAATATCTTTCTCTAAGGAGCCGCCATTAACGCCAATGCGAATGGGAATGTTGTAATTTCGAGCACACTCAACCACACTACGTACTCTATCAATCCGGCCGATATTACCTGGATTGATACGTAAACAGTCGGCGCCGTACTCAGCAACTTTTAGCGCGATACGATAATCAAAGTGAATATCAGCGACTAAAGGCACATTCACTTGTTTTTTAATGGCACGAAACGCTTCAGCAGCATCCATTGTCGGTACACTTACCCGTACTATATCGGCACCAACAGCTTCCAGCGCCTTTATTTGCGCCACGGTCGCGTCAACATCTGTGGTCGAGGTATTGGTCATTGATTGCACAGTAATAGGGGCATCGCCGCCAACCGGAACATTACCGACCATAATTTGGCGCGAGACACGACGTATAATTGGAGATTCTTTAAACATAATTTTTCTTTATATAAAGGGTAGTAACTTAACTCAACAGTAAGTACTAATAACTATTCAACAGTACCTATTTAGCAATACCTATTTAGCAATACCTATTTTAATATGGCCTACTCAACAATGATGGGTAAATTAAATTTAGCAATATTTCCAACAGCAAACGCAGACATGTCTACGGGCTGGCCATTAAAGACAATACTGGTTAACTCAGGTTTACCGACGGTAATACGCAGTGGCGCCTTACCTTGAATAGTCATCACATAACCTGACTTTTTAACACCCCAAGCAATCCGCTCACCGTTAGCATCATAAATATTTACCCAGCAATCACCCTTAAAAGTAAACACTGCGGTACTTATCTCTGGCTCCTGGGATTGTGACACGTCACTTGCTGCTATTACTGCCGATGAAAGCTGAGTATCTTTAGCAATAACAGGCTCACTCTCAGGCTTCGACACTAGTTCAACTTTGCTGTTATTGGCAATGGCTTGAACTTGGCTATTAACTAAAGCGGGTCGTTCACTTAAAGGGTTAAGCACAATCGCTGCATTTTCTCGCTCTTCGCTAGTATTTTCCAGGTTAACGGCTAAAGGCTTTGCGCTAACATTGGAAGCACCAGCCGCTTGCTGGTCACTGTCTTGCTGCCACCATAAAACGGTCAAACCGATTAATACAGCCACGATAAGATAGCTTAACCACATAACACGACTATGCTCAGCTTGCTTCGTGGTTTCATTAGAAAAACTCAACATTTCACTACGTTGAATATTAGCCGCATCAAGTGCATCATAACTGGCCAAGACATCCTCTACGTCAACGGCGACTAATTTAGCATAATTAACCAGGTAACCTCGGGTGAAAGTAACCGGTATTAAAGGGTCAAAGATATCGTGTTCCATATCGTTAACCAGAGCTACCTTAAAGTTCAGCTTACTGGTGATATATTCTTGTGAGAGTGATAACGTTTTTCGAGCGTCGCGCAACATAGCTCCTGGGCTCACCATTTCCATATTTTTACTTAGCTCGGTGGTTTTGTCGCTAATTTTATCGGTGACTTGTTCGGTAATATCACCTTGTTGTTCTTTATCTGGTTTTCCAGTCGGGGTTACATCATTAATCATTAATATTATTCACTGTTAGAGGGGCAACCACATAGAGCTTATCGCCTGCCTGGATTTTGTTTTTTTCAGAGATATGATTCCACTGCCGTAATGCTTTTAACTTAACGTTATATTTCAGCGATATATTGTAAAGATTTTCACCTAGAATCACGGTGTGCAAAACATTTTTAGCATCAACTGAGGTTATCTGAGCGACGACATTCGTTACTTCTTTAGTTATTACTGGTTCAGGCGTTACCGATGCAGCTGTTATAACCTCGGCGGCAAGTTGTTGAGGTAACGTTTCAGGTAAAGGCACATCACGTGTCGCTGGTATAGGTTTAGTTGAAGTAGGTTCAATGGTATCTAATAGCGATTGTTCAACTACTGGCACGGCTTTACTGACCGCTGTCATTTGCTCAGTGTTAGCTACGTGAGTTTGACTGACCGGCGTGCTAGCCGCTGCTACCGTTGCCACTACTGTAGTAGAGAGCAAAGCACTTCCTGAGCCAAGTGCGGCAAGTTGTGGCATCATAGTCTCTGCAGGTGCAACAGCAGTCGTAGCTGTCATTACTCTCGTAGGTACTTGCGCCGCCTCTACTAGGGCATTACTATTTTTAGTTAAACTAGCTGTTTTAACACTTGTGGTATAAGGCGAGTCGCCTACTTTTCTAGGCGAAAGTTTTACTACTCGTTTATTGCTAGTGGGGAATAACTGAGGATATTTTCCTTTCTGGCTAACTTTATACTTTCTCGCTAAATCATCCGCTTCAATAAAGTCCAAGTTATTGAGTAGATATTGCTTAGCCTCCCACGATTGCGGATACATTTTCACTAGCATATTGGCGTAATTACTTGCGGTACGCCGCTGACCTAACTTGCTATATAATTTATAAGCGAGTGCAAATGAGTCGGCCGTAAAGCGCTGGGTATGACGTTCAAATTTTTGTAAAAATCGCTTAGCTTCTGGGTAGTTTTCCATGGCATATTGTAACCGTACCATTTGTAATAAGCTTTTTGTTCTATTTGGACTATGTAATATAGCTTTATGAAAATACCTTTCAGCTTTTTCAAAGTCATTAATTTGTAAATAACAGGAGGCAATATTTTCATAACTTTGCGAGACCAAGATGTAACTCGGCACAGCAATCGCTTTTAAAAATTGAACTTCAGCAGCATCAACTTTACCTTGTCGACATAAAAACACCCCATAGTTATTTAGAGTATCCGCACTGTCGGCTTTGATAGCTAAAGCTTGTTCGAACGACGCAATGGCGAGCTTACTTTCACCTACTGTTTCATAGTAGTGAGCGAAGGCAGTATGTACTTGTACTAAGTCTGGAGAGAATCTTTTCGCTTTGTCTAAATTGAACTTAGCTTGAGACATGTTGCCCATTCTTAGGTAACCTAAACCTAAAGAAATACGAGTTGCCGCCATTTCATCTCGATTAGCTTTGTTTCTTACAATGGGCTCATTATTTTCAAAACTTTGGGTAACACAACCACTTAACAGCGACATTGAAACCACAGTCAAAATTGTCGGGAGAATATATTTAGCCATAGCTTTATCCATAATATGCAAAGTGTTGAACGCCTCTTATTGTCAGAGAAAGGTCACTAACTTAGTGACCATTTTAAAATAGCTTAAATAGCCAATAACATCGTTGTTTTCAATGCCAGCAGCCAGCTATTGCTCAAGCAAGCGCTTGGCGCTTGAATATTTGCCTTCATTGCTGCTGGTACAGTGGCAACGGTAAGTTTAATGAATGAAGTTGCTACTATTTTTCACTAAAAACAATACCCTAATGCTTAGACTACTTTGATAGAGATAGTGTCAGCTTTAGCCTGATCTTTCAATGAACTTATTTCAGCATTTTTTGCGCTGTTTTTAGCACTAAGAAAAGCACTTCGCTTAGTTCTATCTAATACATCACCGGCAAGCTGACCGCAAGCGGCATCAATATCACCACCACGTGTACGTCTAGTAATTACCGTTAAGCCATAACTTTGCAATACTTTATCAAAACGGTCGATTCGAGAGTTACTTGAGCGCTTATAAGGTGAGCCTGGGTATGGGTTAAAAGGGATCAAGTTAATTTTACTCGGCAAGCCTTTTAAAACATGAGCCAGTTCGTGTGCTTGATCAGTACTGTCATTAACATGATCCATCATGACATATTCAATCGTTACTTGTTTGTTTGCTTTTGAGCCATCAATATATCGTCCAGCTGCGGCAAGAAAATCTTCCAAGGGGTATTTCTTATTGATTGGCACTAATTCATCACGTAACTTATTATTTGGCGCATGAATGGAGATAGCTAAAGCACAATCAATTTTTTCTTTAAGCATGTCTAACGCCGGAACTACACCGGAAGTACTGACCGTCACTCGACGCTTGGACAGACCATAGCCTAAATCGTTCAACATGGTATCCAGTGCCGGGATTAAATTTTTCATATTTAATAGCGGCTCTCCCATACCCATCATAACAATGTTGGTAATAGGGCGAGTACCGGTAATGCGTGTTGCGCCAATATCATTGGCAACACGCCATACTTGGCCAATAATTTCAGCCACAGTTAAATTGCGATTGAAGCCTTGCTGGGCGGTAGCACAGAAGGTGCACTCTAATGCACAACCAACTTGAGAGGAGACACACAAGGTGGCACGACCATTTTCAGGGATCCATACGGTTTCAATTTCTTGGCCGCCTTCAAGTCTTAATGAATATTTAATAGTACCGTCAACCGACACTTGTTTTTCAGAAATTTCAGGTGCCGTTATTACACAATTACGCTGTAGTTTTTCCCGTAACTTCTTATTAATGTTAGTCATTAATTCAAAGTCACTGTAACCAAAGTGATAAATCCATTTCATCATTTGATCGGCCCTGAATGGTTTTTCGCCAATAGACTCAAAGTATTCACGCATACCTTTATGATCAAAATTAAGTAGGTTTATTTTACCGCTTACATCACTCATACAAAAAACTCTCAATAACTAACATCAAACTACGGCTAACAGTAGTCTAAAGAACAAGGCGCGAATTGTACGCTTTTTAAGCAACAATCGCAATTTTACTGGCTTATTTTACTGCGAATTATTATCCGCTTAAAATAACAAAAGGATTTTACTAATTACTCAGTAAAATCCTTTGTATTCGCTGCAATTAATGTTGCATTAACAGCTCGCTAATTTGTTCAAAATTATGGCGCTAGCACTACGTGTGCACTTGCGACAAAAAGATTGCACAAAGCAGTAACTGTTAAGCAATATTAACGAGTGCGAGCACAAATTTCGTCGTCTGAGAAGAAATAAGCAATTTCACGTGCCGCGGATTCTACCGCGTCAGAGCCGTGAGCAGCATTTTCGTCGATGCTATCAGCAAGGTCAGCACGGATAGTGCCAGCAAGTGCTTCAGCAGGGTTAGTAGCACCCATGATTTCACGGTTTTTAAGAACAGCGTTTTCGCCTTCTAAAACTTGAACCATAACAGGACCTGAAGTCATAAACTCAACTAAAGCACCAAAGAAAGGACGCTCACTATGTTCAGCATAGAAACCTTCGGCTTTTTCTTTGCTTAAGTGAATCATTTTAGCAGCAACGATTTTTAAACCAGCAGTTTCAAAACGGTTGTAGATTTGACCGATGAAGTTTTTAGCAACTGCGTCTGGTTTTACGATAGAAAAAGTACGTTCGATAGCCATGATAAGCCCTCTTAATTTAATTTAAGTTAAGTTGAAAATTTAAATGTCTCTTTAGCCATTGGTAAAACGGCTAAAAATTTGCGCGCATTATAGACG
This sequence comes from Colwellia sp. TT2012, assembly GCF_001440345.1. Classification (GTDB taxonomy): domain Bacteria; phylum Pseudomonadota; class Gammaproteobacteria; order Enterobacterales; family Alteromonadaceae; genus Colwellia. The sequence continues at coordinate 111,963 of NZ_LJYX01000021.1, forward strand.
AAAAAACAGCAAAAAACTAATGATATCGTGTCAACAACATCATTAGTTTATTTAGTGGCTCTCAATTGAAAGTACTTTGTTAGCTAGAGGCCTTACGCACTGGTTCGACGATAGTGGCGGTAAACAGGTTTCCAGAAGTTACGCTCTATTTTAGCGCGCAATTCATCATCACTCATTGCCAACGCTAGGTTTTCTTTAAAAGCAACTTTAGCAATAGCAAAAGCGATGTCTTTGCTTAATTGGGCAATGGCTGTTAGCGGTGGTAATAGCTCATCAGACTCTTTATTAGCCAGTGGAGAAGCCGCGGCTAACTTTTCGCTAGCAACTTTCAGCATATCATCAGTTATGCGAGTAATACCTACTGAAACAACCGCTAAACCAATACCAGGGAAGATGTAACCATTATTACACTGGGCAATAGGGTACGTTTTACCTTGATATTCAACTGGCTCAAATGGACTACCTGTAGCAATAATCACTTGCCCTTTTGTCCAATTAATCACTTGGCTAGGGGTAGCCTCCACTTGACGAGAAGGGTTACTTAGCGGAAAGATAATTGGCAACTCGCAATGAGATTTCATCGCGGTAATCACCTCTTCAGTAAATAACCCCGCTTGACCAGAAACACCAATAAGAATATCAGGTTTTCCGCCGTGCATTACTTCAACAAGCGTGGCAAAATCCCCTTTAATATCCCAGCTAGCAATGTCGTCAGTGCTTTGCACGAGTTTTTCTTGGAAATCACGAAGGTCTTTCATACCTTGAGTTAACAAACCAAATCTATCCACCATATACACTTGGCTTCGGGCTTGTTTAGCTGAAATACCTTCAGACACCATCTGACTGATAATTTGTTCAGCAATACCACAACCCGCAGAGCCAGCACCAACAAAAGCCACGCTCAGCTCGGATAATTTAGTGCCTTTACTGCGACAGGCAGCAAGTAAAGTGCCAACAGTTACCGAAGCGGTTCCTTGGATATCATCATTAAAACAACAAATTCTATTACGGTATTTTTGTAATAATGGCATGGCATTGGCTTGAGCAAAATCTTCAAACTGCAGTAGAACCTGTGGCCAGCGGCGTTTAATAGCGCTAATAAATAACTCTAAAAACTCATCATATGAATCTTGATCGATACGCCTATGTCGTGCGCCCATATACATAGGATCGTCTAATAATTTCTGATTATTAGTACCGACATCAAGCATCACAGGTAAAGTATAGGCTGGGCTAATACCACCACAAGCGGTATAAAGTGATAACTTACCAATGGGAATGCCCATACCACCAATGCCTTGGTCGCCTAAACCTAAGATACGTTCACCGTCGGTAACAACAATGACTTTAACTTTGTTTTTAGTGGCATTACGTAAAATATCATCAATATTAAATCTATCTTCGTAAGAAATAAATAAGCCACGCGAGCTACGATAGATATCCGAAAACTGCTCACAAGCATCGCCTACCGTCGGGGTATAAATGATAGGCATCATTTCGGTTAAATGACTTTGTACTAACTTAAAAAATAGGGTCTCATTATTATCATGAATAGCACGTAAATAGATGTGCTTATTAATGTCACTATTAAAGCAGCGGTATTGACGATACGCCCGCTCAGCTTGTTCGTCAATCGTTTCATATCGTGGTGGCAATAAGCCCGTTAAGTTGAAACTACCGCGCTCTTCTTTGCTAAAGGCACTGCCTTTATTAAGTAGAGGGGTTTCTAATAATGAAGGTCCCGCATAATGGATATAAAGTGGGCGTTTGGATTGGGGCATTTGACTGACTGCTTATATGTTTGTGAATAATGGAAATCAGCCAAAAGTATAGATGATATTACCCCGACTGAAAAGCAAGACAATGCTTGAATTTGTTAAAAAAGAGCGCTATTTATCGAAATATATTGGTAATAAATTTTAAAAAGATATTTTGATGCTACTCTGTGAAAAATCAGTTACTTTTTTGTGGTGAAAGTACAGGCTTTACCTTCAGGAGACTATTACTTCAGGACATTATTATTTAGGACTAACAATCATTGCAGGTTAATCCATTCGCCTTAACCAAGCATTAATCAATCTCGGCTATCCAAGCCAGTTGAATGGCTTCAAGTACCCGTTCGCCGCAATGTTTTGGATCATCTTCAAAACGATCTAATGCCAGCACCCATAGTCTTAATTCGGTAAAGTGTAATTTGAAGGGATCAACATCAACATGTTGATCCATTAGATCAAGAGCGATCTCTTGAGAATCACTCCATAGTAGCCCATTTGCCATGATATTACCCCCATACTTAACTGCATGATTTTAAGGACTTAGCTAGCCACTAAAATAACAATTGAAAGAAAAATAAATCTATAAGTAACATTAGTATAAGCCAGATGAATAGCAACCTAGCCTTTCGACAAAAAGGACAATCGGTATGCCACCATTTTTTAAAACTCTTCATTATTAATCTACTCGTAAAACACCGCGCTATTATATCTCAACAAAATGATATCAACAGAACTTTTAAAAGATAATACCAAGATCCCTCGGCGAAAGTATTTGTCCTTATTCAATGTTAACTTGGTCACAACAAGAAATAAAATGCTAATATTACATAAATATTTAGTTTTATATTCTCTATAAATACCCAGGTGACCAAATGGATTCGTTCGACAAGCATATCCTTAGTATTTTACAAAAAGACTGTACCCTTTCAACCAGAGACATTGCCGAGCGAGTGGGTCTATCAACTACCCCCTGTTGGCGCAGAATTCAAGCAATGGAAAAATCAGGTGTTATTAAAGGCCGTGTTGCTTTAGCCGATCCTGAAAAATTAAATGTTGGCCTGTCTATTTTTGTTATGGTAAAAACCAATCAACATAACCCTGCTTGGTTAGCAAAATTTGCCCAAGTTGCGCAAGATTTCCCCGAAATTGTCGAGTTCTATCGTATGAGTGGCGATGTTGATTATTTGCTGCGTGTAGTTGTGCCCGATATGAAAGCTTACGATCGCTTTTATAAGGAGTTGATTACCAAGGTAGACTTTTCTGATATTAGCTCGAGCTTTGCGATGGAAGAAATTAAATATACCACTGCCCTACCGGTAGATTATATTTAGGCACACTTTCTAAATGGTTCTGTTGTAGTTTAGTGTTGCTGAGTAAAAAAGCGAGACGCGTTAACCCATCCATGGGGCTCTACACAAGCATCCATGCTTGTGAAACTCGCCTTTATCACTTCAGCAATACTTAATATAAAATCATAGGGGTATAATGTAGACCACTGTATTATGGAACAGAGCCGTCTAAATAGAAATCGAATAAAAGTAGAGTTTTTTAATAAGTTTTTATCAAAAAACCACCGTTACCTTGAGCTAACTGTGGTTTTTTTACTTTTACTTTTACTTTTACTTTTTAGTTGATTAAAATTGCGCTCCAAAGCTCAGGTAGTAGCCATCCAATTTAAAATCATCTTTGCTATCAACTACTGAATTATAACCCGCTTGTACTGAGTAGTTTGAGTTAATGAAATAACTCGCACTTACGCCATAATAATCACCCTCGCCAAAAGAATATTCATCTGAGTACACTACTGATATTGATGTTTTAGCGTCATAATAATAACTGGCATTAACACTCCAGTAATCATCAACGAATACAACATCTCTATTATCAAGGGTATATGCACCACCGAGCACTAAGTAGCTTTCCTCTCCTACCCCAAAGAAATAGCGAGATGACAGCTGATGAATATCAAAATTTTCATCAACATTATAGCTAAAGCCAATATAGTCGCTACCCGCTAATTGCCAGTTATAACTGGCGCTATAATTAAAAAAATCATCGCCATCACCACCATCGTTATAATGGGCGCTAATAACTAAATCGTCTGAAATTAAGTAGCCTAACTCGGTCGAATAATAACTAAGGCTGTTATCATAGGTATGACTTCCAACTGTATTCTCAGACTTGATGTAGGTATAACCTGCACCAATGATAAAGTTATTGGTTATCCACTGGCCGCCAATATCTACAGTATTATTACTATTTTTCCAGTTAACGCCATCAATACGTGAAGTGAAAGTCTCAATATTACTGTTACTTAAAGAAGCATAGATATTACTGCTGGTATTAATATAATCAAACTCATTTAAAGGACCAAGTGTTTGTTGCTCTTCAAAATAATACTGGCTAGATAAGACAATACTTGCTGAGTCCCATTTACTATAATAATCAAACACAGGTTCATTTACTGTCTGATTTTTTTGTGAATAATTTAATGTCGAAAATGACTGGTAACTTTCGGCAAGTACCGCATTTGAGAGCAGAAAAGCTGCTAGAGCTGAGAGTTTTGAGACTTTCATAAAATTTAACATCCTTATTATATTGCTTATTAAAAAGTAAAATTAATATGTCACTCTAATAGTAAACTGTCTACTAATAGATAATAAACCTACACTTTTTAGACAAATAGCTCACAGATAATATACGATTACTAAGGTGAATTAACGTAGTGTTTCACCCTGAAATGGCTTTATTAAACGATAAATACCACTAACAACTTCACTGTTGGACTAGCTATACTATTGAGATACAACGAAGCATTCAAATCGTCTCCTCTTACAGGTTTATTATGAGCACCATTAAGTTTTCCAGCACTGAAACAGAGCAACTAGTGAGTAAAATACAAGGCTATTTTAGCAAAGAACTCGACCAAGATTTGGGTCAGTTTGATGCCGAATTTTTATTAGATTTTTTCTCCAAAGAAGTTGGCGCTTATTTTTATAACCGTGGCTTGTTTGATGCACAAACGGTTATTGCCACTAAGCTAGAATATGTTAGTGAAATGATGCAAGAAGGTATTAGTGAAATAGAAAAGCCTGTTAGCTAGTTTCTAAAAAATGAGCGAGGTAATGCACTATGCCACTAACATAGGCATAAAAAGATACCCATAAAAAAACTCGCCGAAGCGAGTTTTTTAATAACAGTAACAGCTAAATGCTATTACTGTTTATTTAAAATATTTACTTTGAACATTTACGTTAAAGGACTATTTTTTGCTTTTTATCGGAAAACCGCGATCACGCATTAACGCCTCAACTCTCGCATTACGCCCTCTAAAGGCGCGGTACGCTTCGCTTGGAGCAACCGCGTTACGAACACTAAATAAATGCTCAACGAGTTTAGCGGCAACTTCTTTATCGTAAAAACCACCTGGCGCTTGGGCAAAGGCTTCAGCCGCATCAGAGGTTAATACTTCTGCCCACATGTAACCATAATAGCTAGCCGCATAACCTTCGCTGCTAAAGATATGACCAAACTGAGGACTACGATGACGCATCACAATTTGCTTCGGCATATTAAGGGCAGCTAACGTTTCACGCTCAAACTTATCGACATCAATACCAGTTGGGTCTACCGTATGGAATTTCATATCCACTAGAGCTGAAGCTAGATATTCCGTGGTTTTAAAGCCTTGATTAAAGGTAGCTGCTTGTTTAATTTTAGCCACTAACGATTTTGGCATTGGCTTGCCGGTTTTATAATGCACAAGGTAATTATCAATGACTTCATCGGTAGATAACCAACGCTCTAATAGCTGTGATTGAAATTCAGTGTAATCACGTACCCCTGAGTTCAACGTTGGGTACTCAACTTTAGAGGCTAAAAAGTGCAATGCATGGCCAAATTCATGGAAGTAAGTTTCCGCATCAGACCAAGAAATCAAGGTAGGCTGTCCAGCGATACCTTTAGAGAAATTGGAGTTGTTAGCAGACAAGACATTTTTCTTACCGTCAAAGGTGGTATGCGACCGATAAGTAGTTGCCCATGCACCTGAGCGTTTACCCTTGCGCGCAAATGGGTCTAAATACCATAAGCCAATATGCTCACCAGAGGTTTTATCTTTAACTTCCCAAACACGCACATCTTGATGGAATACCGGCACAGAGCCATCGGTTACTTCGGTAAAGTTAAAGTTAAATAAACGCCCTGCCACATAAAACATAGCTTCACGCAGGTTATTCAATTGCAGGTACTGTTTTACTTCATCTGAGTCTAAGTTGTATTTATCTTGACGCACTTTCTCAGCATAAAAACGATAATCCCATGCTTGGATTTGCTCGATACCATCTTGTCTCTTGCCTATGGCAAGCATATCAGCAACTTCTTCTTCGACACGGGCAATCGCGGCCGGCCAAACTGATTCCATCAAGGCAATGGCATTTTCAGGTGATTTAGCCATACGGTCTTCTAAGCGCCATGACGCATAATTTTTATAACCTAATAAACCAACACGCTCATGACGTAACTGTAAAATTTCAGCAATAATGGCATTGTTATCATACTGGTCGCCGTTATCACCACGACTATAGTAGCTGTGCCATACATTTTTGCGTAATTCACGCTCGGTTGAGTAAGTTAAAAAGGGATCCATTGAGGAGCGAGTATTGGTTATGGCATATTGACCTTGATGATCACGTTCATTCGCGGCGGCGGCGGCCACGTTAATAATGGATTCAGGTAATCCACCTAATTGTGACTTGTCTAAATACAGTACATAGCCTTCTTCATCCGCTAAGATATTATTACCGAACGTGGTTTGCAGCTGGGCTAAACGCAAATTTATATCTGCATAACGTTTTTTATCTGCCACATTTAAGGTCGCACCATTACGGGCAAAGCTATTATAAGTTAATAACACTAAACGCAGATTTGCTGGGCTCATCGCCTTAGTTTCATCACTGTTATACACCGCAGAAATACGTTTAAACAACTTTTCATTTTGATTTATTTTTGAATAAAACGTCGACAGTTTTGGTGCTATCTCACCTTGTAGTGCCCTAAATTCTGGGCTAGATTTGTTGGCACTCCAAATACCGTAATAGCTGAACAGACGGCTTAACTCTGCGCCCGTTTTTTCCATCGCTACTATGGTATTTTCAAAAGTAGGTGCTGAGGTGTTATTGGCAATGAATTCTACTTCCACCAATTTATCAGCCATGGCTTTATCCATCGCTGGCACTAGCCCAGTTAAGGTCACTTGATCAAAGGCAGGGACGCCCTGAAAAGGTCCTTGCCACTTAGCCAAAAGTAGATCTTGTGACTCTTGTACGGTTTGCACACTAGTCGCGTTATTTAATGTCTTAGCAGCAGGCTGAACATCCGTAGTATTAATTGCTGTTGAGCAACCCATCAAAATACTAGAAACTAAAAATGCCTTGATAAATAGGGGGTTCATTGAATATTCTCTTTTATAGTAATTAGTTCTAGTTTACCAAGCATCAAGTGGCGGGGATATATCAGTGATTACCGTCTATCGCAGTATCTATACGATTAAACTTATTTTTATACAGTAGACATAAAAAAGGCCGACTACTCATTGTAGCTGGCCTAAAGGGGAGTGGAGTATAACAAGTCCTTTCTCTGTCTCTTAAGAATGATAATGAAACCAATTAATATGGGTTGGCTGCATCCCTAAAAATGTGCTGAACTCGTTATTTACTCGCCGTAGTTTTAGCGTTATTATCAAAAGCAATAACGCAGCAGGTAAGCATTTTTAAACTCGCCTATTACCATGCTAACGTCGACATATTAACTATCAAGCAAGTAGCCGCTCTTGTAACCAAGCCGAAATATCTGTCAGCTGCTCGGGTAATACCGAATGCTCCATGGGGTAAGTTTGCCAAGTCACCTTATATTGAGCTGCGTTTAGCAATGCATTTGCCATTTTACCAGCACTCAAAGGGACAACATCATCTCGCTCGCCATGATTTTGCAAAATAGGGGTCGCTAGATTGGCGGGATGACATTGCTCGGGAAGTTTATCCGCGGTCGGTAAATAACAAGATAATGCCAAGATACCGGCTAAACTTTGCTCAAAACGTAAACCGGTAAATAAACTCAACACACCACCTTGGCTAAAACCAGCTAAGACAATATTTTTCGAGGCTATGCCCAAGTCAATTTGTTCTTGGATTAAGGTCTGTACTCGTTTTTCGGACTCAAGTACACCGGCCATATCAGCGCGATTATGTAAATCCATGCTTTTAATATCATACCAAGAGCGCATAACACAGCCTTGGTTAATCGTTACGGGCTGCTCTGGTGCATGAGGAAAAATAAAGCGAATACCGTGATTTTCTGGTAAAGCTAATACCGGCACAATAGGAGCAAAGCCTGCTCCTGAGTCGCCCAGTCCATGTAACCAGATGACACAGGAGGTTGCTGGTGATTTCGGTTCGATGGTAATTCGTTCAAGTGGCGGTGTTGACATAAAATTCAATGTTTTATTCGTTAATAAAAAGTTGTCACATCATAGCAACCGTTAGTCCTTGTGGCAAAAAGCAGCGTAGAATTACACTATTTTTACAATAACCTACCGACATTACTTTGAAAACAATTTAAAATGTGCGCGTTTTACTGGCAATATGACGACTCTGACAAAAAACACTTAAACGCTGGGCGACACTCTCGTGGCTCAATGATAATCGTTGTAAGGTCTGCCCTTGGCCATTATTCTTTAGCAAGTCAGTATTGAAGGCATTATTTCTTAGTACGTCATTTTTTAAATCATCATTGCTAAGTACATAATCAGGTGGTTTGCACAGCTATCAACACTCGCTAGCTTAAGCTAAAAGTTTTAGAGCCACCATTCAACTTATCCATTTCCCGGTATTTATTTAGCCCCCTACAAATTAACCTAAGTAATGCACTTTTCATTGATCTATTCCGAGCATCCGCTTTTACTCTTCATTACAATCATTCATTACCATACTGTCGTAATCATCTTAGCTGTATATAAGGCACACATCTGATGCAAATCACCGACTTAAAAACCGAACAACAAATACCGCCACTATTGCGCTTAGGCTTTCGACCATTTTTTCTGAGCGGTGCTCTCTTTAGCGTTTTTGCCGTTACTCTTTGGCTATTAATGTATAAGGGTACCATCAGCCTATCCCCATTAGGTGGCGGCTATTGGTGGCATATCCATGAAATGATTTTTGGCTTTGGTGGTGCCATCATTGCCGGATTTTTATTAACAGCAGTGCAAAACTGGACCGGCGCACGAGGCGCTCAAGGAAATACCCTATTAGCCCTATGGCTACTTTGGTTAGCTGGACGTATCTTGCTCATAGTACCTGAGTTGCTGGGCGAAAACTTGAGCAGTTTAATTGACCTAGCCTTTCTGCCCACCGTTGCTTTTGTCTTGGCAAAAGCTATTATTGCCATCAAACAGTACCGTAATTTGTTTTTCGTGCCGCTATTAGCATTATTCACCTTGGCTAATGCACAGATGCACTTAGCCCTACATTATCCAACCAGCTTCAGTATTACTTTTTCTGGTTATGCTGGGGTAATGTTAGTGACATTTTTAATGTCGGTAATGGCGGGGCGTGTTGCTCCTATGTTCACCGCAAACGGTACAAAAACACCCAAAGCAACACCACTACCTTGGTTAGATAAAGCGGCCAATGGTAGTTTATCGATTGCCATGTTCAGTTTGCTATTACAACCAGTCTTTGGTTTTTCAGCACGATTTTTTGGTGTTTTACTCATTATTTCCGGCATATTGCAAACCATACGTTGGTTAAGATGGCGACCTTGGCTCACCTTAAACGTGCCCCTGTTATGGTCTCTACATACCGCGATGAAATTCATTTGTTTTGGTTTACTGCTCTTAGGCTTGAGTTATTTACTGCCTGAGATACCAAGCAAGCATATTTGGCATTTACTTACTATTGGCGGCATGGGTGGTTTGATTTTAGCGATGATTGCCCGAGTTTCTTTAGGCCATACCGGCCGTCCACTAACGCCACCAAAATCGATGGCCATTGCTTTTATTTTAATTAGCTTAGCGGCCTTAGTGCGTACTTTTGGCCCTTGGGGGTTACCCGACAAAACGTTACTCTTTATTGATATCAGTGGCGGTTTATGGATTGGCGCCTTTGCTATTTTTATTTTCGGCTATGCGCCGATGTTAATAAGCGCAAGAAAAGATGGTCGCCCAGGGTAATGTTCGTTGTCTGCAGTTAACATGCTAGTATTAAATGTACTTTTTGGCGTTAATTATTTATAGCCAAATAATTAACGCCCTAAACCTTTGAGTACAATCATGCGCGCGGTATTTTTAGATAAACAAACCTTTAGTTCAACCCTTGATTTTTCTATCATTGAGCAACAATTAACTGAATTAAGCTGTTATGCCAAAACCTCAGCGACTGAGGTCATCAGCCGTTGCCATGATGCAGAGATTATTATTACTAATAAAGTCCCCTTAAGCGCAGAAATCTTAGCCGACTTACCGAAATTGCAGCTAATTTGTATCAGTGCAACGGGTTATAACAATGTTGATATTGTTGCAGCCAAGCGTTTAAATATTGCCGTGACCAATGTCAGTGGTTACGCTGGACCATCCGTTGCTCAATATGTTTTTGCTCAGTTACTCGAGTGTTATCAGCAAACCAACCATCACAATAACAATACTGCACAAGGTTTATGGTCAACAAGCGATGCTTTTTGCTATCACGGCAATAGTTTTAATGAATTGGCCGGTAAAACACTCGGTATTATTGGTTACGGCAATTTAGGTAAAGCCGTTGCCGCGATTGCGCAAGCATTTAATATGCAAGTGCTTATTAGTGAACGACCCAAGACAACGGCTATTCGAGCAGGTCGAGTTGCTTTTGAGCAGGTAATAGCTCAAGCGGATATTATTAGTTTACATTGCCCACAAACTCCTGAAACAGAAAACCTTATTGATGCTAGCGTTTTATCACGGATGAAAAACACCGCAGTACTAGTCAATACGGCCCGCGGCGCATTGGTTGATGAGGTAGCGTTACTAAACGCCTTAAAAAATAAAGAGATAGCTTATGCTATTTTAGATGTTTTAACACAAGAGCCTCCGCCAGCAGACCACCCCTTGCTCAATAGCAAATTAGCGAATTTGAAAATAACTGCCCATATTGCTTGGGCAAGTAATGAAGCCCAACAGCGTCTGATTAATTTATTAGCTGACAATATCATGGCATTTAAACTAGGTAGGCGCTTAAACCGCTTAGACTAATCTAACTCAGCTTAGTCTTTTAATGTCACCCTCAAATTCTCTATTAGAATTCACATGGAAACATAGCTGCAACGTGCTCGCAACTTTGCTATCTTAGGTCTGATGTAAGCAATTAAATGCCTTAAGAAATTCCATGACTAATCAAAAAAATACTATTCGCTATGTGCCGTTAACCTCAGCATATTTTTCACAAGTTATCACCCTAGCTAATCAAGTGCACGGTGAGGGTTATTTGGATAATGACAAACTAGGTCAATGGACTAATAAAGGCATAGTTAAGACAATTAACTGTAGTTTTGTTGCCTTGCTCGATAATAAGCTTATTGGCTTTCGTAGTACTTATTCAGCCAATCAGTGGCCAATAGATCATTGGTGTAGCCCAACGTTATGGCAAGTAGACCGGCAAAAGTGTTGTTACTTTAAATGCAATACCGTCGATGAAAAACACCGCGGCTTAGGCATTGGCAAACAACTACTGCAACTTGCCATTGAAGCTGCAAAACAGCAAGGCGCGCTAGCGGGTATAAGTCATTTATGGCAACAAAGTCCCAATAATAGTGCCGTGTCCTATTTCACTAAATGCGGTGGAAAACTGATAAAGTCTCATCCTGATAGATGGCATGAAGAAAGTAAACAAGGCTATCAGTGCATTTTATGTGGTCATGATTGTCATTGTGACGCCGCAGAGATGATCATTCACTTTGACAATGATTTACTTGAATAATGATTTACTTTGATAACCATTCTCTTTGAGAATAAATGCTCACTTAGTGATTAATTTTATTGATGCCACTAAATAGTATTTTCATCATCATTAAGCTGCTCTTTTAAATGCTTAAAAATATCTTCATTAAATAGCGCTAAACCTTTTCGAGTAAGAATAAAAGATGAGGCGCTACCTACGTCATGGGCAATAAGGTCCTCATGTCGTAAAAAAGCTAGCGTGCCTATATGAGCTGAGCGTTTATCGACATCACTCTCGATGTCGGGAAAAATATCATTAAAGCCAATTTCTGTCGGTGTAGGAAAGTGTTGCGCTAATACGTTCAGTATAACGACAGCTGACTCATCAAATTGGATAAAACTTACATTCATTATTATTCCTGCTGGTGCGATTAAATAACGGCTACTTAAAATATAGCAGACTCACTTCAATTAGAAAGTTGTTAGCGCTCCGCGATAACTTAAGCAATGATTAATAATATTGTTAGCCGTCATTCGTTGTCATCCGGTGAAGTATTCATAGGTAGCTGCCAATTAATCGCGCTAACCTTGCGATGAGTTAACCATACATTTGTTTTAGAGAAATGCTGACAACCATAAAAACCTCGATAGGCCGACAGTGGTGAAGGGTGTGGACCCGCTAACACTAAATGTTTTTCCTGGTTGATGTTTTTTCCTTTTTTGTGGGCATGTGCGCCCCAAAGAATAAAAACACAGCCCTTATTATGGTTATTTAATTCCTCAATAACTTGCTGCGTAAAGCTTTCCCAGCCTAGTTTTGCATGTGAATGAGCATTAGCCTGCTGTACGGTTAACACGGTATTAAGTAATAATACTCCTTGCTTAGCCCAATGCGTTAAACAACCATGTGTTGGCGTAGTAAAACCCTTGATATCCGTAGACAATTCTTTATATATGTTAACCAGTGATGGCGGCACTTTAATCCCTACTGGTACGGAAAAGGCTAAACCATGGGCTTGATCTTTGCCGTGATAAGGATCCTGACCAAGAATAACCACTTTAACATCCGCTAAATCAACGTACTTAAAGGCGTTAAAAACATCCTTTTCTGCTGGGTAAATGGCCATTTCAGCGGTTCTTTGTTTGGCTATTTCTGTCACTAAGTTTTGAAAGTACTCTTGCTTCGCTTCACGGTTAACTAACTGCTGCCATTGGGGTTTGATCATGATTTTTCCTAGAAAGTTAACCTTCACTTTAACAGCTAAAGTTTTACAATTGATACATTAAAAGTAAAAAAGCCATCACCGAGGCGATAGCTTTTATATTTTCCCTTAGTCTTATACCTTAAGTAATGCGACTAGGAATTTTCAAGTAAGTTACTAAGCAACTGTACGGGTTGACCTACTTAACAGGTAGCTGCGTAAATCACTAAAATTCGCCGAGAGATCTTCTGATAAAATAGGCTCGCCGACACAAGCAGCCAACTCTTTTGGTAAACTTATAGGTTGCCCAAGAATACTTTCAACAACTTCTTTAAATTTCGCCGGATGAGCTGTGCCTAAAAATATGCCAAACTCGCCTTCCTCCGCACTGTATTGTAGTGCTTTATAGGCAATAGCTGCATGGGGCTCAGTAATATAACCCAGTTTACTTAACTGAATGATCGCAGACTGGGTTTGCTCTTCATCGATAGATACCGAGCTGACACAACCCTGATCAACAATACCGCTTTTCAGCATATGTTCAACTCGTGGCCAGTTATTCGGGTTACTGACATCCATCGCATTGGAAATAGTTGCCACCGTCTTGTTCACCGTCCATTGCCCTGTTTCAAGGTAACGTGGCACAGTATCATTCATATTAGTTGCGGCAATAAAGCGCTTTATCGGTAAGCCCATAGCTTTGGCAAATAAGCCAGCCGTTAGATTACCAAAGTTACCACTTGGAATAGAGAAAACGATATTGCTTAAATCACTTTTTACCCGTGATAATTGCGCTACTGCTTCAAAGTAATAACACACTTGCGCTATCAGTCGACTAATATTAATGGAGTTGGCGGAGTTTAAACCAATGATATTAGCCAACTCTTTATCATCAAAGGATTGCTTAACTAACGTCTGACAATCATCAAAATCACCATCAATCGCTAATGTTTCAATATTACCGCCTAGGGTAGTAAACATCTTCTCTTGTAGTAAGCTGATTTTCCCCTTGGGGTACATAATAACCACACGAATGTTATCAATGCCGTGAAAAGCATGAGCAACGGCTGCCCCGGTATCTCCTGAGGTCGCCGTTAAAATGGTTAAAGGCTTAGTTTTACCACTTGCTTTCGTATCCTTGGCAATAAATACTTGTAAACATTTCGCCATAAAGCGCGCGCCAAAGTCTTTAAACGCTAATGTTGGACCATGGAATAACTCTAAAACTGCCCGTTCCGGACTAATAGGTTGTAATAGAGCCGGAAAATTAAAAGCATCCGTAATAATGTCAGTTAATTGACTTGTGTTTAAGTCTTCGCCAACAAAAGGTTGCATGATTTTAACACTACGCTCAACTAAAGGTAGTGCCAGCAGCTCTTCAATATTATCAAATTTAGGTATAGCAGTTGGGAAAAATAAGCCCTGATTTTTACCTAATCCTTGTTTTACCGCTTGTGCGAAACTTACCTGTTCGTCATTTTCTTTTAAATTATAATATTTCACTGTCATTCCTAATAATCTGTTTACTAAATTGTTTAGCTTTACTATTTAGATATGATTAATGCCAATCGTTTTTTAATACCTAAGCTAAAGCTCAGTTGCACCAACATTATCTACTTTACATACGTGGACAAAGCCTAGTGCGGTTTGTAAATAATTATCTTGTAACCATAGAGCAAATTTCTGCGCTTGTTGTTCGCTATCACAAACACAAAATAGTGTTGGCCCTGAGCCTGAAATGCCAACAGCTAAGGCGCCTTGTGCGGTCAAATAGTCGCGAGATGCTTGATACCTTGGTAACAAATCTGTGCGATATGGCTCAGCAACGACATCGGTTAGTACCGCAAAGGCTTGGCTCTTATCTTGACGATGACAGGCATCGACAAAGGTTGCTAAATTTTGACCAAAACTGATCAAGTCACTACGACTATATTCAGTCGGTAAGACCTCCCTGGCCGCTTTAGTTGATACTTCAATGCCTGGATAGGCCATAACATAGAAGCAATCATCAAAGCTTGGTAAAAGGCGCGAAATGACGTTTTCATCGGGAACCATTAATTGCAAGCCACCTAAATAACAAGGTGCAACATTGTCGTAATGTACGCTGCCACTAATTTTCGCTTCCATTTGCCCAGTCATTTTTAATAAAACATTTTTAGCAAAGCTAAAACCCTGATATTTTGCATAAAAAGTATTTAATGCTACCAGTGCGGCAACAACAGAACAGGCACTTGAGCCTAAACCACTGCCAACTGGCATTTTTTTATCTAAGGTTAGCGCAACAAAAACAGGGCTTTGCTCAGCCTTGAGTAATTGCTCATTAAAAATTAATAAACATGACCAAACAATATTATCTTCTTTCTTACTAGGCAGCTTAGCGGCAAATTCACCCATAACCGTTAAGCTGTTGGCTGCTGTTGTCGCCGATACGGTAACCACATCGCCTAATAAGGTGCCATCTATTGGTTTGACTGCTAGCCCTAAGACATCAAAACCGACACTAAGATTACCTATAGAGGCCGGTGCAAATACCGAAATACTGGTGTTATGAATAGACATTAGTGTTGTTGTTCCCAAGTTAAAGTTCTTAATAAATCACCAAAAATACCGGCGGCAGTTACTGCTGCGCCTGCGCCGTAACCACGTAAAACAAACGGTAACGGTTGGTAATAGCGACTATGTATAGCTAAAGCATTTTCCCCGTCTTTAATGCCATATAAGGGGTGTTCAATACCAACGGCTTCGATTGATACTTGGCATTTTCCAGCCACTATATTGCCGATGTAACGTAGTACTTTACCTGACGCTTTAGCACTGGCTACACGCTCGGAAAAGCCACTATCCAGTTTGCTTAAGTTAGCCATAAACTCACTGACATTACCACTATCATCAAAATCACTAGGTAATACTGATTCTATGGTGATATCAGATAACTCTAATGGCATACCTGCTTCACGGGCCATGATTAATAGTTTACGTGCGACATCCAGTCCACTTAAATCATCACGCGGATCTGGCTCGGTAAAACCATTTTTCTTGGCAATAGCGGTAGCCTCTGATAACGACATTCCCTCTTCAAGCTTACCAAATATATAAGATAATGAACCTGATAATATCCCTTCAAAGCGTTGTAGTTCATCACCTGCTTTGATTAAATTTTGTAAGGTATCAATAACAGGTAAACCAGCACCTACCGTGGTTTCATATAAGAAACGGCGGTTCGTTCTCTGTGCAGTAGTGCGCAGCTTTTGGTAATACTCCCATGAATCAGTATTAGCCTTTTTATTAGGGGTAACCACATGAAAGCCTTCCGATAAATAATCTACATAACTCATGGCTAATGCTTCATTAGACGTTGAATCAATAAAGACCGGATTTATCAAATGATTATCACGAACAAACGCTTTCAGGTTCTCAACATTAACGGCTAGTGGTGCCACGGCTTGGGCAACTGCTGCTTGCCAATTATTTAAATCAATACCGTCTTGGTCAAATACCATGCCTTTAGAATTGGCTATACCGTAGATTTTCAAGACGATATTTTGCTTTTTCAAACTCGCTTGTTGACGAGATATTTGCGCGATAAGTTCACTACCAACAACACCACAGCCGACGAGAAAGACATCAATGGTGCGCTGGTGGGAAAAGAAATTCTGATGGCTTACTTTCATGGCATCCATGCATTTTCGCTGTTCCACCACAACAGAAATACTACGCTCAGAAGAGTCTTGCGCTATAGCAATCACATTGACTCGCGCTTGTGCTAATGAACTAAAGAATTTAGCGGCAACGCCGCGTTGGTGATGCATTCCATCGCCCACAAGTGAGACGATTGATAGTTCACCTTTTAACGATAACGGTTCAAGTAAACCATTTAAAAGCTCTAATTCAAATTCATCTTGTAAGCTATGTTTGGCAAGTTCGGCATCACTAGAATAAATACAAAAGCTAATACAATATTCACTAGACGACTGACTTATCATAACCAAAGAGATATTTTCTCTACTCATGGTAGCAAATACACGGCTCGCCATGCCGACCATGCCTTTCATGCCAGGGCCTGAGACATTGACCATGGTTAAGTTATCAAGGTTAGAAATTGCTTTTACCCGTTTTTTCTGGTCATTTTTATTAGAAATTAACGTCCCTGCTGCACTTGGATTACTGGTGTTCTTAATTAAACAAGGAATATGGTATTGCGCGATAGGGCCTATTGTTTTTGGATGTAACACACTAGCACCAAAATAAGACAGCTCCATGGCTTCTTGATAAGACAAATTATCCAGTAATTTAGCTTCTTTTATATAGCGAGGATCGGCATTATAGATACCATCAACATCCGTCCAAATCTCACAACACTCAGCTTGAGCACAAACGGCTAACACCGCGGCAGAATAATCTGAGCCATTACGCCCTAATGTCGTTATTTGTGGTATACCACTATTAATGTCAGCATATACGCCGATAAAGCCAGGCATTAAAGCTACTTGGCTCAATTCAGGGTATTCACTGGAAAATTTCTCTTTTGATAAAACCAAATCGGCCACGGCATTCAGTGATGAGTTATTGGTATATAGGAATTTTTCAGGTGCTAATAGCGAAACTTGTAAGCCATAAGCTTGTAATACGGCATCAAGAATTGCCACGCTTAATCGCTCCCCCGTACTAATAATACGAGCACGGATATGATCAGGGCAATAGGTTAGTAAGGTCGCCCCTCGCATATAGCGTTCCAGTTGCTGTTCATAGTTGGTTAATGCTTGCTGACAATGTTGGTTATTGAAATTAGTAATACTTGCGGATAAGTCATCAATAATGGTGGTTATTGCGCGTTTAAAGTGACCTAAGTCAGTTACCATTTTTGCTTCATCGCTAATATTTTCAGCCATGGCAACTAAGTGATTGGTAACACCTTGTGGTGCAGAGACTACTATCGCAAGTTTGGAAGATTTACTTTGCTCTTTGATAATATCGGCAACTTGGCGAAAGCGCTCAGCCGAAGCTAATGATGAGCCACCAAATTTAAGTACACGCATGTTTTGTCCTTTGTAAAGAAATAATGAAGTGGTTAGCTCTGTTGTCAGCTTGGCTATAAACAGTCAATTGATATTAGAGTTAAAGCTCTTCATCGTAAACATAAAAAAAGCCCGTAACCTTTTCAGGTCACGGGCTTCGATAAAATTTAACTTTTTTACACCTTAGCCAGCGACCGCCATCCCAGAGAGGGTGGTGGTGGTAATAATAGTAAGCATAATAATAATGTGGCTGTTGTTTATTTTCATAACCTTAAAGTGCCTTAAGTTACGATATCTGTCAATCTTTAATAACAAAAAATATTAAATAAAAAATTATAAATTATGCATAAAGATTATATTTTATGCATAAAGATTTATTTTTAGCTTAATATTTGCATAAAATATCTAGCTGCGGCCTAAATTAAGCTTTAGTCCGAGAAAAACTAGTGACAAAATCGGCACTACATACTTTATTTCGCCCCTCAGCTTTCGCTTGATATAAAGCTAAATCGGCTTGCGTGATCAACTCTTCATAACGAGAGGCATCGTCACTAAGCTCGGCAACGCCCAAACTCACCGTGACCTTGATAACCTCACCATTATAATTTAAAGATGCGGCAGCGATACTAGTGCAAATACGTTGACCAAGCTCCATCGCGCCAGTTAAATGTGTTTCTGGTAAAATAATGGCAAACTCTTCACCACCATAACGACCAAAAGTGTCTTCAACCCTTAATAAAGAGGTGACTAAGGCACTGATTTCGATTAACACCATATCGCCACATTGATGACCATAATTATCATTGAGCAATTTGAAGTGATCTAAATCCAGCATAATCAGCGATAATTTTTTATTATGTCGGCGTGATTTTGCATACTCTTGTGCCAGTGATTCTTGCCAATGTCTACGATTATATATTTGAGTTAAACCATCAATGCGGCTCATTTGAGCCAGCTCTTCTAAGGTCTTTTGTAACTGACCTTGATAATGACAAACATCGGTTACATCTTCGATTAAGATACAGATATACTTTTGTGCACAATCCGTTTCTATCGGTAGAAAAGTACAATTTTGTGCCATAAACTCACTATCTGTGGTGATTGGGCGAGTATGAGGCAATTCGAATAAGTGATGTCTTTGTTGCCAAGAACAAAAACTGGGGGTATTTAATTGTAAAACGGAGGTCAACTTTCGGGTTAACCAGCGTTCAGGCAACTCGGGGAAAATAGTGAATATCGATTGACCAATTATACGCGCAGTATCTTTATCGGTATGTACTTGCAGAAAACGATTCCACATCACAATATTAAATTCATCATCTACCACCAAAAACCCGGTATTTAACTGGTTGGCAATTTGGCTATTTATTTGTTTAAGCATTGACTCAGTTAACATAGGTTCCCCCTACGCTCTTTAGATGAGTTAAGGCATTAGGGTCTAACATCATAAGTCTGCCAAGATCCGGTCAAGTACATTTTTGATATTCAATATTGCCGTTTCAGGGATCAATAAGATCATATCGCAATTAAAAGAATAATCAGTGACTTGATAATTTATATTTATTTTTAACGCTACGTCCCAATTAAAGGTCATTTGCTGTAAATGATCTAATAAACTATTTTGCACCATGGGCAATAATTTAGGGGCATTATAAGACATTTGGTTATCTATTTGCCGAGCAAACACATTCAAAAATGTCGTTGTTAAAATAGAACTGATATCCATTAATTGTTCATCTTGTGATAACTCATCAGGCTCATAACCAAGTAAATCAGCAATACGACCTGAATCTTCTTCTTGATAAGAAAGCAGAGCCTCACCACGTATGCCTTCATAGCCAAAGAAACCTTGGCTCACTACGGCCATGGTATTTTGCTGCTGACTTAGAGTTTGTATTAAACCTTTTGCATCAACGCTTTCAATGCTTGGCACTTTCAAATAAACAAAGGTGTCCAGATAGCGAGCAAGTTGGTCACTTGCTTGACCCATAGCAATATTAATGAGCTCTTGCAGACAGTCTTGCTGATCTTCAGTTAGGTGAAATTCACTCATAAAAGACCATGCTGTTGCAAATGATTGAGTAAAATGTCTGCATTGACTGGCTTACGCATAAACTCCTTTGCCCCCAAGGCTTTCACCTTAGCTTGCATTGCGGGTTGGATATCAGCAGAAATAACAAAAACACTGCAGTTTAGCTTTAATTTTTGAATACCTTGCAAGACACCAATGCCATCAATACCCGGCATAGTGAGATCAAGAAAGAGTACTTCAATATTGTTATCACGCAAAATAGTTAGGGCTTCAGCGCCATTGCTTGCCGTTTGAACTGAAGTTTTCCATTGTTCGGGTAATATTCTAAGCACTTGCTTTCTAGCCATATTAGAATCATCACAAATTAGTACAGACGGACTCATATAGGAAAGGACCTTAATTATATTATATTATATTATTTATTTTGTTAGCGATAATTTACCCTAAAAATAAGCAATTGTTAATCAACAATTGCTTTTATTTAGGCTACTGAGTCAATAAGGGTAAAATTAGCAGGATAACGTAAGGGTATAAATACCCATGTTACTGCAAAATACAGGATTAAGCTGGAATTTGAAACGACTTTAGGCAAGGCATTGATTGAAGAGAATAGTTATTCTATTGTCGAAGTCAATAACGCTGCATAAAGCGTTTATAAACCAGCCCTACGGGGATGCCTGAACAAATAATGCATCTTCATTGCCTAGTTTCATTAAGAACGCTGCATATGCAGCTTAATAGAGAATGCAGGAGCATATTCTCCTGAACGACCCTTAATAAAAGAGGCGCCTTGATCATGGATCGCTCTGGTATCCTGAAACAAGCATTTTGAGGTAGCATGGCTATAGCCATGCCACGACAAATAGCATGAGCAGCTAATGAAATTAAGCGCTATTAAGCTCTATTAAGCTCTACTTTAAAATGTATAGATCTTAGCGTCAGTTTTAGACTAACCGCCAACAAGAAATGATGCACAAGCAAGAGAAAACATTGCTGAGCTGCTATAAACCGTAATAATTGTAATACTATGTTTAATGCTAAATAAATTAATTTTCATCACAATGCCTTTTCAAATTTAAATAAAAAGAGTAAAGATAGTTAGTGAAACTAATTGTAATGTATGGCGGTGTAAAAGAGTGTAGTTAAAGGTTGGTTATTTGTCTAAGTTTGTTGTTGACATCATGTGACTTTTCCCGTTTTGTCTCATTTACCCCGGGTTTTGCCAGTATAGTTGTGATTGATGATGACTAAGCCATTGCTTTGATTGCTGATAACTAGGACAGTGTTGCTCAACCAATTGCCAAAAGCCTTTAGAGTGATCAAGGAATGTTAAGTGGCATAATTCATGGACAATAACATAATCAATGACAAATACCGGTGTCATCATTAACAAGTAATTAAAGCTGACTTCATCTCGATTATTACAACTGCCCCACCGGGCACGATATTGGCGAATATTAACTTTTTTTGGAATTAAAGCCGTTTGCTCACTTATAACGTCAAGGCGCTGAATGATAAGTCTTTCAGCTTGCTGCTTAAAATAACCTTCCAGTTGTTTTTTAACCTGTTTAGTTATGGCTCGAGTCCCTGTTAGTTTGGCGTTGACTCTATGGCTAATAACAACATTAAGTTGTCTGGGCGCTAAGGGCTGCCCGCTTAATACGGTGACGTCAGTTGCTAAGTTATCATTAAAAAAAACCTGAGCTTGTTTTGCTTGATATATATTTAGGCTTACTAACTCACCTAAAAAAAGTAAATTTGAGCCTTGGCTAAAGTCACAAAAATTTACTAGCTTTTGTTGCTCAATTAACTTTGCTTGCAACCAAGCGGACTTGTCTTGGATAAAAGTGTCAATAAAAGCTAATTTAACATAATAAGGCGCACGTACAGTCACCCGACCATACTTAACTTGTAAGCTAAGTGTCTTTCTACGCTTACTGCGGATAAGTTGATATTCAAGCATAGAAAACTAACCACAACACCTTATCATTGATTACCTGACTTCATTTTACTCGCTAGTACTTACTTTAGTTTTACTTTTTTTAGCTTTAACGGTATTTTTTTTATCTGCCTTGGCATCAATCACTTCGTCAATGGGCGCAGCCGCTACTTTTTCACTGGACTTGCTAACGGCTTTAGTCGGTTTTTTAGCCAATAAGGCGACAAGGACCTCCTCTCTATGTTGCGCTAAATAAATGCTTAATTCTTCATTGACACTATCACTTAACTCTACTGGTGATTGAGAGAACATTTGGCTTAAGTTATCAGCCATGTCCAACATTTTATCATATTCATCTGCTGATTTTTTATCCATAAATGTTTTCGCCTCTACCCCGTTTCTAATCACTACAAACCGACTTTCAACTGCCATTAGTTTTCCCCATTCCTAAATTTGAGCTCAATAAAGGCTCGCTACATCGTTACTAAATTAATGCCAAGTACATTAAATTAACGTCTATCCAGATTATTTTATTTAACCACAATAACACAGTAGCAATAACAACTGTATATAAAAACAGTCGACAGTCTTTTTAACAAGACAATTGTAGCTAGCCTAGGTCAATTACCGTGAGTTCAATCACACCTACAGCAAGTTTCGTATGTCAAAACATCACAAAATGTAAAGATTAATGTCAGTACTATACAAGGAATATTGTTGAATAAACAAGCAATCAATCACTTAGCAAATTTCCATCATTAAACCCTTGGTTTTTGCTTACATTATCTGGACGAATGGTTACAACTTTTAACTAAAAACAGTCCACTATTATGTTGTGCCTTGCATAGCTAGGCATATAAAACACTAACGAATTATAAAAACACTTTGGAGAATTATTATGACTACGATTAAAAAAACCCTAGTAGCTCTTGCTGCCGCTTTACCCCTGTTAGCTATCAGTTTGCCTAGCCAAGCGGCAATGTCACCTTATATGGAAAAAGCCCTTATTGATGTTTGTAAAGCAGCGAAAAGTAACAGCATTATGAAACTGAAAGGCACCACTAAGTCATATCGCTTACAAACTAAAACCGTCGCATTAAAATTAATGTGTAATGGTCAAGACGTGATAAGTTTTGCTGAAAGTTATGGCGCTGATAAAACAGCAACTAGACTGCAAAGAAGTATTGGTAATGTCAGTATTACCGATGTTGCTGCATTATCAAAAGTTAAAGTAACCTTTTAAGGTGACGGCTAAATAAGAACGCTCAACAGGATATTCTTGAGCGTTCATATTTACTGTTAATATCCTACCTAGTCACCAAATACCTTCTCAAACCAAGATCGCGTATCTACTTTTTCTTGTAAACATTGCTTGGACGTTATGATTCCTGCACGAACAGCAGGATAAATCACGGTATTGGCACAGTCATCGGTAACGGCATTACCCGTTTGTTGTTCAAATAACGTGATGACTATGCCTGCCGGTTTTTCTGAAATTCTATTGACTACGCCTTGTTTTTTCATAAAATCTGCGAATAACGTTAGCGCACCGCTACTTCCTGTTAATCCTGTTGGTGCGTTATTATCTTTTCCTAACCAGGTAGTGACTAAGAGGCGGTTATCATAGCCAACAAACCAACTATCTCGTAAGGCGTTACTGGTACCCGTTTTCCCCGCGACCTTGTTATTATTCAAACGCCAAGTCAGTGACTTAGCAGTGCCTATTTGAGTAACTTGTGTTAAGGCATAATCAAGTAAATAAGCGGTATTACTCGATAAACGCTGCTCACTTAATTGCTGCTGTTGCCATAAAATTTCATTGTTGGCAGACAGGATTTTGGTGATGGTATGGCTCTTTTGAGCATAACCTTTAGCCGCAATCGTTAAATATAATTGGTTAACGTCCAATGGTGACATATTAATTGCGCCTAATAAGACCGATGGGCGCATTTGCAGTTTATGTTGAAAACCTAAGGCTTTAATAGCATCCGCAACGTTATCTAAACCCAAGCTCATACCAAGATTAATCGTTGGTATATTCAGGGAGTATACCAAGCCCTCAATTAATGAAACTTGCCCTCGATATTTGCCATCATAATTTTTTGGCTGCCACTTGTTACCTGAGCCACTTTTTAAGGTTATCGCCTTATCATCAAGAATAGTGGCAAAATTATATTGGTGGAAACGCTCTAATGCCGCGGCATAAATTACCGGTTTAATTAAAGAGCCAATATGTCGCTTCGCGTTAAGTGCACGATTAAAGCCCGCATAGCCACTTTCCCTACCGCCAACCAATGCTCTAATTTCGCCACTAGCAATATCAGTGACTACCATTGCTACCTCTAAACCACTTTGTTTATATTGTCGTTCTAAGCGTGGTAACTGCTGGGCAACACTTTGTTCTAATAACTGCTGACTGCGATGTGAGAAGCCAGTAAAAACTTTAATGCCTGATTTTTGGGTAAAGCTTGACAGATGCTGGTTTAGCTCAGCATTAACAAGTTGTAAATAAGCGGGATAATTTTTTTTAGCTAAACGCCTATTAGGCCTAATAGACAAAGAAGACTCCGCCGCTTGTTCAAAATCAACCAGTGATAATAAATGCTGTTCAAACATTAACCTTAAGACCAGATCACGGCGTTCTATCGCACGTTCAGGGTGACGCCAAGGATCGTAGTAACTTGGCCCTTTAACTTGGGCTACCAATAAGGCCATTTGAGCATTCGTTAATTCATTAATGGCTTTGCCAAAATAGAACTTTGCGGCCAAACCAAAACCATAAACACCATTGGCATAATTCTGCCCTAAATAGACTTCATTAATGTAGGCTTCTAATAATTGGTCTTTGCTGTACCTAAATTCTAAAATTAACGCCATCAGTGCTTCTTTAATTTTTCGAGAAATTGTGCGTTCTCGATTAAGAAACATATTTTTCGCCAACTGCTGGGTTAAGGTACTACCACCTTGTACGGTACGCCCGGCTCGAATATTGTTAATAAGAGCACGAATAATACCTAGCGGTGAAACCCCATGATGGTGATAAAAACCTCGGTCTTCAATTAATAATAAGGTATCGATTAGCTGACTGGGCACCTCTTCAAGGGCAACCAGGACACGATCTTCCTTATTGTCAGGTACTAAACGCGCCAATAACTGAGGCTCAAGTGTTAACTCTGCCACGGCTTGTTGATCGACACTTAAGGCCACCACAATATCACTGACAACTTCCACCATTAATTGCTGGCCATGATTTACGCTATCAACAAAATCAAATGGACGCTGAAAAATTACCAACTGCTTGGTAGATAAGGAAAACTGCCCAACTCTAGTGACATAATTGACTTTGTTATAGCCATTAATGATGAGTGACTCGGCTAGCTCGGCAAGGTTGGCGCGTTCCCCCAGTTGTAACTGTTGTAGTTGGCCATAAACTTGTACTGGCACATGCCAGCGCTGTCCTTCGAAGGTTTTTCTTATCTTAGCATCAAGGTAAATTGAAAAAATCCCTAGGGTAAAAATGAGGGCAATCATTAATTTACCTAAGGTGATGCCTACTCGCGCTAATATTGAGCTTTTTTTCCCTGATGAGGTGCTACGTTTTTTGACTTTATTTTTTGACATTATGTTCGATATGCTTAGTTATTTAACCTAGTGATGTAATCGGGTTATTCTTTTATATGGCGTTTAGTTTTATTGGTGGCCTTAGCATTGGCAGGATCGTCCGGCCAATAATGCCTAGGATAACGGCTTTTCATATCTTTTTGCACTGCTTGATAACTGCCAGACCAAAATTTAACTAAATCTTGTGTTACTTGAATAGGGCGTTGCGCAGGAGAAAGCAATTCTAATAACAGCGGAATGCCTTGTTTTTGTTCATTTACCCCCACTAACACACCTATATTCGGCGTTTGTGTTAAGCCATAGAGCTCCTGCATAGGCAGTGAAACTTTTGGCGAACGCTCCAAATCATAGCTAATGGGACAGTGACGCCCAGTGGGGCCAATATAAACAGGTGGCGCCGCTTGTTTTAATATTTTTTGCCCTTGATAGTTAAGTAAAGATAATAACATTGCTGATAAGTCTAGCTTAGCTAGTTGTGCTTTCGTTTTTATATCACCAACAAAAGGAGCAAACCAAATTGCTAGCTCAGCTAATAAGTTATGGTCATCGATAGGGGCTAAATTATATTCTGGAAAGTACTTATTTAACCATTGCCAACGTGATTTTAGTGCTAAATCTTTACCCTGCCAAGGTAAAAAACCCAGGCCTTTTTTTCTGATTAGATCACACCACATGTCACTAATGCTTTCCGACGTTACTGCTTGTTTTAAAGGCAGATCTGATAACACAATGGCGCCTAATAATATTTGCTGTCGCGTTATTATCCTACCGCTCTTACCATCAAATTTGGCTATATTTTGCTGTTTAATTTGCTTGGAAAAAACCTCAGTAATCTCTACCAAGCTAATATGGCTAGCTAAGCGTACATTGAGCTGACTATCACGCTGCATGGCTTGAGCAATCACAATAAAGTCTTCATTTGCTAACGCGTCTTGCTCATGAACTGAAACCCCTTTACCGTTAACACAGATATAATCGCCATGGTTACCACGAGCCTTGGCCACTCTTTCTGGGTAAGCATAAGCAAGCAGTAGACCTGCTTTTGCTAAATCTAATGAGTGTATGCTAAAGCGTAATTGCACCTGTTGAGCAAGTCGATGGGCTTGTTGTAAAATCCGTGTTAATAATGGGTTTTTATTACTGCCGCCTTTAATAAGTAATTGCAATCGATGGCTTAAATCACAATCGTATTGCGCCTGCGGCCCTAATACATCACGTTCTTCAAGTAATGCCGCGATTAAACAAGCTAAGTGTGTTGCTTGCTGGCCGTGATTTTTTGCCATTAATATCATGTGTGCAAAACGTGGATGACAAGGTAACTTTGATACTTTATCGCCATGTTTGGTCAGTAGATTTTTGCCATCGACAATAGCTAAACTTTGTAATTCTTGCCAAGCTTGCTGCTCCTTAGTGCTACTGGGCAGCTCCAGTAAGGGTAATGCTTTTAAAGCAGAAACGCCCCAACGTGCCGCTTCAATAAGCGTCGGTAAGAGGTCTGCTTGTTGAATATCATTGACACTATGTTGCGGCCTACGCTCAAAATCATCTTTACCATATAAGCGGATACACTGCCCTGGCATTAATCGCCCGGCACGCCCTGCTCTTTGCACCGCTGAAGCTTTTGCTATTTGCTTTTGCATCAACTTATTCATCAAACTACTACTATCGTAAATAGCGACTTTTTCAAGGCCACAATCAATAACCAGATCAATGCCATCAATGGTTAGGGACGTTTCCGCGATATTGGTTGCTAAAACAATTTTCCGCTGGCCATCTTCGCACGGTGCTATTGCTTGTTGTTGTTCCTTTAAGCTCTGCTCACCAAATAAAGGACAAACCTTTACCCCTTCGGCTTGTTCCGCACTTAAACGCTCAACTAAAAAACGAATATCGGCGATGCCAGGTAAAAAAACCAATATTGAACCAATATGGTTGAACATTTTATCTTTAATAACCGCCAAGGCATGCTCACGCCAGCGTAAATGACTCTTAGGTGCTTGATAACTTACTTCAACAGGAAAGCTTCGCCCTTCGCTGCTAAGTAGGTGTGCATCAGGTAACGCTTTACTTAAATACTCAATGTCTAGCGTCGCCGACATCAGCAGTATTTTTAAATCCTCTCGTAACGCTGTTTGTACTTCACGGGTGAGGGCAAAAGCTAAATCTCCTTGCAAACTTCGCTCATGAAATTCATCAAAAATGACTAATGCTGTTCCTGACAGCTCAGCATCATTTTGAATGATTTGGGTTAATATTCCTTCAGTGATCACTTCAAGGCGAGTATTTTTAGATGTTTTACTATCATTGCGTAATCGATAACCAACGGTTTCACCTACTTTTTCATCTAATTGCTTTGCTAAAAAAATGGCTATATTTTTAACGGCTAAACGTCTGGGTTGCAGTAAATAAATTTTTTTATTGGCTAAGCTTGGCAAAGTTAATAACCATAAAGGTAAACACGTTGACTTACCGGCTCCTGGTGGCGCCGATAATATAAGCGTATTTTGCTGCTCAAGAGTTTGGCAAAATTGTTGTTTAATTTCTTCTATGGGTAAAGCAGTAGATACGGCCATTGGTAAAATAAATGATTAAGAAAATGGTCATCATCATAGCAATTATTACTTGCTGGGCATAATAACAATAGAACTAAGTCAATAAGCACATTTATGTGCTGGTTAGAGCTTGTGCCCCCTAAAGTGAGGAAAAAAAATTAGCACAAGTGACAATACCCGAAAAAAAATTGTCCTGGAATGAGAGTAATATTTTAAGCAACACCTTGGCTGGAAATAAGAAATCACCTCAACTGAACACAGTGCCTTTATCTGCCGACTTTATTTAAGTTTTTTAAATGAATAAGCAATACCGGCCAAAGGGTTCTGCTAACAAGCTTTTACTCTTAATTGAGTCGTTTTCTTAGCTAACCGCCCCTTGCTGCAATTTAAATATTTTTATCTCAAATAAAATAAGGTCAAAAAACCTCAATAATTCCTCATTAAAACTTGCAAATAAAATTATATATGCTTACTTGGCAAGGTATTTAAAGGCTGTTATTACTAAACGTCCGCCTTTAATTAATTAGAGATCATCAGAGATGAATAACATGGAATATTCAGCACATGGACGTTATGTTATTGAACAGCAAGATAATATTATGTTGGTAGATGCACAAGGTCCCTTTAATGAAGTGACCGCGGCACAATATCACCAAGATATAAAACTGCTCACCGAAAAAATGACTGGTGAGCCCTGGGGTTCATTAATAACTTTTCGTGGTAACAGTATTTTTACTCCTGAGGCTGAGCAGCAATTATGGGAAACCACACAATATCGACAAAAAAAAGGCATGATTGCTATTGCGGTCGTCATATTAAATAGCACCTATGCCGACACGCAACAAATGCAATTACAACGTATCTACCACAACTGCCAAATAGAGTTTCATGTCTTTAGCGAGAGCGAAAGTGCCGCAACTTGGCTTAATGATTTTATTGAACAAGCTAAGGTATTAAAAAACCGACAAAAAAAAAGAACGCGAGTGAATTAAAAATACTCTGCCAACAATAAACTACGTTATGATGAGCGAAACAACCCGTTAGCTCATTTTAATATGTTACTTCAATTACAACCAGCCAAATTAATTAAGCGTTATAAACGATTTTTAGCCGATATTGAACTTACCAATGGTGAGCAAACAACCATACACTGTGCCAATACCGGTGCGATGAAAGGTTGTGCAGAACCTGGTGATACTGTCTGGTATAGCACTTCAACGAATACTAAACGAAAATACCCTTTTAGCTGGGAGATTACGGTAAGCCAAGATGAGCATTTTATTTGTGTAAACACCTTACGCGCCAACCAATTGGTAGAAGAGGCTTTGCACAAAGGTTTGATTCCTGAGCTAAGCGGCTTTAATTTATTACAGCGAGAAGTTAAATACGGTAATGAAAATAGTCGTATAGATTTTTTAGCCCGCTATAATGATGCCCCAGATACCTACATTGAAGTGAAATCAGTCACCTTATTAGAAAGTGGCCATGGCTACTTCCCCGATGCAGTTACCACTCGCGGTCAAAAACATTTGCGTGAATTAATGGATATGGTCAGCCAAGGACATAAGGCGGTATTACTTTTTGCGGTTTTACATAGTGGCATCAATGACATTGCTGCGGCCGATCATGTTGACCCCAGTTATGCAAAATTACTCCATGAAGCCCAGCAAGCTGGTGTTGAAATAATAGCCTATAAAGCAGAATTTTCCCTCAAAAAAGGAGAGCTAAATATTAGCTTAGATGAAAAGATTCCTTTTATTTCACGATAATGATTGACTGATCCTAGTAAAACTTGCTAAAAAAGCTTGCTCAAAATTTTTAAATAACAGAATAACAATTATCATCGCTATTAACTAGTTGATAAAAATAGACAAATTAATTTATTTTAGCTGGTTTGTTGATTTTTATCATCAGCGACACAATATAGTCCTGATTCATCGGGTCATATATAACATATTCGCACTTACAACAAAGGCGTTCTACCATATAAAACGTGGTATATTAATAAATCGCCTTGGTCTATGTAGCATTGGGAGAATAAGCATGCCAACAAAAAAACACAAGCCATTAGGTATTCTTGCATTAGCGGGCGTTGCTCCATATCAAGAAAAATCTGGCGAAGAGTACATGGATAAGTCTCAACAAGAGCATTTTAAGAAAATTCTAGATGCTTGGCGCGTACAATTACGTGAAGAAGTTGATCGTACCTTAGCGCATATGCAAGACGAAGCAGCAAACTTTCCAGATCCTGTGGATAGAGCGGCGCAAGAAGAAGAGTTCAGTCTTGAATTACGTACACGAGACCGTGAGCGTAAACTTATCAAGAAAATTGAGAAAACCTTACAGTTCATTGAAGATGACGATTTTGGTTTTTGCAATTCTTGTGGTATTGAGATAGGCATTCGTCGTTTAGAAGCCCGTCCTACTGCCAATCTTTGTATTGAATGTAAAACATTAGCTGAAATTAAAGAGCGCCAAATGGCTGGCTAATTTTTAGTTAACACTCTTTCATAGACAAAACTTGCTTAACTTGCATAATAAGCGACCACTGGAGCCGAATAAGGCTCCTCAATACCGTGGTCGCTTTGCTCCATCCCCTTCTGGTTTACTTCATTTTGGTTCCCTTATCGCTGCTCTAGCGAGTTTTCTTGATGCAAAGTCAACTATTAACGATCGTGGCGAGCAAGGTAAATGGCTAATACGCATTGAAGATATTGATCCTCCTCGTGAACAACAAGGTGCCAGCTCAGCAATATTAACAACTCTTGAGGCTTTTGGCCTGCATTGGGATGAAACTGAGCTTTACCAGAGCACACAGAGTCAATATTATCGTGAGATATTATCTAACCTAGCACAACAACAATTAAGCTATTATTGTCAATGTAGCCGGGCGCAAATCAAGGCAATTGGTGGTATATACCAAAGGCATTGCCGTACCGCCAATCATCAAGCTCTAGGCAGCGCTTTAAGACTTGTTAACCAACACGGTTTGCATCGGTTTAATGATATATTTCAAGGTAATGTTGTTGGTGATAACGCCCTAGCCAGTGAAGATTTTATTATTCACCGTAAAGACGGTTTATTTGCCTATCAGCTTGCTGTGGTCGCCGATGATATCGCCCAAAAAATTACTCATGTGGTCAGAGGCTGTGATTTACTCGAACCCACGGCCAGGCAACTAACGCTTTATCAAACCTTAAACGATAGTTTTTTGCCCTGCACCACGCCACAATACGGCCATATCCCGTTAGCAATAAGCCGTGAGGGTTTTAAGCTGAGCAAGCAAAATAAAGCAACGGCAATTGATAATGCCAAACCACAACCTGCACTTATTGCCGCACTAGCATTTTTAGGACAAGCACCTGAGCTTGGTTTGACTGGTGCTAGTGTTGAAGAAATAATTAAATGGGCCATTATCAACTGGCAACGAAGCCGTGTACCCAATAAGGTTGAGATAAACATTGAGTAGCCTGAACACAGAGAATTTTACCCCTACATTAATTCTAAAAATAAAGTAATAAGGAAATATTATGTCGAACAACACAGCAAAGACTATTGTCATTACCGGCGCTAATCGCGGTATCGGATATGCCATGGCTAAAATTTGCCAACAGCGTGGCGATAACGTTTATGCACTGTGCCGACAAAGCTCAGCGCAATTAGATGCGCTTGGAGTTAATGTGGTAGAGCAAGTTGATATTGCCACACAAGCTGGCATCGATAAAGCCGTGTCAGCACTTAGCGGTATTACTATCGATTTATTGATTAACAACGCCGGTATCTTGCGTAACGAACAACTGAGCGAGTTAAATCAACAGACCATTATAGAGCAATTTAAGGTCAACGCTCTAGCACCACTATGCTTGAGCCACGCGTTACTGGGCAACTTATCTTCAGGCAGCAAAATTGCTTTAATCACCTCTAGAATGGGCTCCATCACTGATAATACTTCCGGTGGTCGATATGGTTATCGCATGTCAAAAGCGGCACTCAATATTGCCGCCGTATCATTAGCACGAGACCTTAGTGAAGAAAATATCGCGGTTGGCATCTATCACCCTGGGTATGTACAAACTGAAATGGTTAATAGCGATGGTATATTAAACAATGGCGATATCAGCGCCGATGTCGCAGCACAACGCTTAATCGCCTTGATGGATAACTTAACCATGGCTGATTCTGGTGTATTTAAGCACTCTAATGGTGAAACATTACCTTGGTAGGTTGCGTTTAGAGAAAGAAAAGCGTGCAGTCATTGTCGTGTTTCTTTCTTCACCAAAATTTAGCTGTTTTTTCATGCTATTTACCCCGTCGGTTATTCTCTTTTGCCCTGCACTGTTATATCATTGCGACACTATTTTATGTCTGTATTAAAGGCCTGTGACTATCAAAAGCGTTATAAATTTATGCAAAAGAGTTTTCTCCAGAAAAGTGAGTAAAGCTATCGCGAAAACGACCCCTAAAAAGAACGCAAAAAAAAGCGCCAGTAACAAAAAAAATGTTGTCACTGCATCCTTTGATAATCCCTTGGTTTTCTCTCGAGACCAGCACCCCGTTTCACGTAAATTACTGAGTCCAAATGCACTAAAAGTATTATATCGCTTAAATAAAAGTGGTTTTGATGCTTATCTTGTGGGTGGTGGCGTTCGTGACATCTTATTAGGTTTAAAACCGAAAGATTTTGATATAGCCACTAACGCAACCCCTGATGAAATTAAAGAATTATTTAGGAATTGTCGCTTAATTGGACGACGCTTTCGCTTAGCTCATATTGTTTTTGGCCGCGAAATCATTGAGGTGGCAACCTTTAGAGGCCATCATGACACGGCTTCTGAACAAGAAAAAAATTGCAAAAAAACCTCTAAGCAAAGTGAAGATGGCATGTTATTACGTGACAATATCTACGGCAGCATAGAAGAAGATGCCGAACGTAGAGACTTCACTATAAATGCGCTTTATTACTCCACAAAAGATTTTAAAGTCTATGACTTTGCCAATGGTGTACAAGATGTAAATGATAAAATTATCCGCTTAATTGGCGACCCTGAAACACGTTACCGTGAAGATCCCGTCCGTATGTTGCGAGCGATCCGCTTCGCCACCAAGCTTGATATGACCATGTGTGATGCGACTAAAGCGCCGATTAGAGAGCTGTCTTCATTAATGGCCAATATTCCAGCGGCCCGTTTGTTTGAAGAATTCTTAAAAATGTTTATGTCAGGTAAAGCGGTCGCTAACTTTGAGCAGCTGCGTAGTTATAACTTGTTTGGTTATTTCTTCCCGGCCGTTGAGCAAGCACTTAATCTGGAATCAGAAGAGCAAGCTTTGTTACTCGCCTTTATTCGCTTGGCAATGGAAAATACCGACAAACGTATCAATAACGAGCAACGAGTAACACCAGCTTTTTTATTTGCTGCTATGCTTTGGTACCCCTTACAAAAACATATTCAGCAATTTAAAGTCACCACGCAACTTCCTCCACAAGATATATTCTTTGCCGCCTTAAGTGAAATAATGCCAGAGCAGCAACGCAGTATTGCCATTCCTAAACGTTTTCAAGCGGTCATTAAAGATATTTGGCTCTTGCAAGAAAAATTAAGTCGCCGCGAAGGCAAGCGAGCCTTTAAAACATTTGAACACCCTAAATTTAGAGCTGGTTACGATTTCTTATTATTACGCGCACAAATCGAAGCGACAGCTGAGCTTGTTGAGTTAGCACAGTGGTGGACAGACTTTCAAGAAGTGTCAAATGATGCCCGCATTCAAATGATCAAAGGCGTAAAACTGCCACAAGGCACTAAGCGTAAAAGCCCTAGAAAACGTCGTAAGCCCAGTGCAAAACCGACTGAATGATATTGACCAGCTAATGCAAAAAAAAATAATTGCTTATATTGGTTTAGGCAGCAACTTATCAAATCCAAGGTTACAGGTAAGTAATGCCGCTAACGAAATAGCGGATATGCCCAATACTAAGGTCATGGCATTATCGTCGCTGTATTTGAGTAAACCTATGGGCCCTCAGGATCAAGATGACTATATCAACGCGGTAATTTCTTTAGAAACCTGTTTATCTGCACTTGAATTGTTAGATGCCTTACAAACAATAGAAAATGCGGCTGGTCGGGTACGAAAATATAATCGCTGGGGCGCACGAATTCTCGATTGTGATATATTATTATATGGTAATGAAGCCATAGAAAGTCCCCGTTTAACCGTGCCTCACTACGGTATGAAGGTGCGTGAATTTGTTTTATGGCCACTCGCAGAGATTGCGCCTAATTTAAATTTCCCCGATGGCCGTTCAATTAGCTCACTTGTCAATGAAATCAGCAGCAATGGCATAGTAAAGTTATAATATTGCCATAATAAATATTGAAATCTTAAATATTAGCAATACAATCCTTAGCGCTATAATAATTAGCACTAACAGCTTATAGCAAACTGATACATAAGCTCATTAACCTATTCGGAAATATCATGGCTAAAATAACCACCGCAAGCTTGCTTAACATGAAGCAACAAGGCGAAAAAATATCGACAATCACCGCCTATGATGCGAGCTTTGCCAAACTATTTGATCAAGCTGGCATACATGCCATACTCATTGGTGATTCTCTCGGTATGGTCTTACAAGGGGAAGACAGCACACTACCGGTCTCCATTGAAGATATGGCCTACCATACCCGTTGTGTAAAACGTGGCGTTGAAGAAACTCTGATTATTGCCGATATGCCTTTTATGAGCTATGCCACGCAAGAGCAAGCGCTAAGCAATGCGGCATTGTTAATGCAAGCAGGTGCTAGCATGGTTAAAATGGAAG
Source organism: Colwellia sp. TT2012 (assembly GCF_001440345.1). Lineage (GTDB taxonomy): Bacteria > Pseudomonadota > Gammaproteobacteria > Enterobacterales > Alteromonadaceae > Colwellia. The sequence goes on from NZ_LJYX01000021.1 coordinate 146,886, forward strand.
GTGGTGCTTGGCTTAATGACACCATTGCAGCACTGGTCGAACGTGGAATTCCGGTCTGTGCTCATTTAGGTTTAACACCACAATCCGTTAATATCTTTGGTGGCTTTAAAGTACAGGGCCGAGATGAGGATAAAGCGCAAAAAATGATCGCCGATGCCAAGTCACTCGAAGCAGCAGGCGCGCAATTGCTGGTACTAGAATGTATTCCAGCAAGTTTAGGCGCAGCCATCACTAAAGTACTTACCATACCAACGATTGGCATAGGCGCAGGTAAAGACACTGATGGCCAGATTTTAGTGATGCACGATGCCTTAGGTATTGCCTGTAATTATATGCCTAAATTTTCGCGCAACTTTTTAAAAGACACCGGGGACATTAAAAAGGCCATTGAACTTTATATTAGCGAAGTAAGTCAGGGTAATTTCCCGGCTGATGAGCATATTTTCAAATAATCACGATAAAAAGTGATTCAAGCAGTGTCAGTAAAAATACACATACCGCGCTATAAATAAACGACTAACAATAAATAACCAATAATCTCTTATTAGTTATTAATAACGGCAAGATAAATTTATGAAAACAGTCAGTAAAATAAGTGAATTACGTGCGCAAGTTAAAACATGGCGTCAGCAAGGTTTAACCATTGCCTTTGTACCTACTATGGGTAACTTACATGCGGGTCATATTTCGTTAGTAGCTGAAGCCCATAAACACGCGGATAAAATTGTTGCCAGCATTTTTGTTAACCCAATGCAGTTCGGCCTCAATGAAGATATTGATAATTATCCGCGTACTATGAATGATGATCAGCAAAAATTAACGGCTGCTGGTACCGATTTATTATTTACCCCCACACCCGACATTATTTACCCCAAAGGCATTACTAAACAAAGCTTTGTCGAAGTGCCTAATGTTTCTGAGGGATATTGTGGCGAAAGCCGCCCTGGCCATTTTCGCGGTGTTGCCACCGTAGTTTGTAAACTATTTAACCTAGTTCAGCCCGATGTCGCTTGTTTTGGTTTAAAAGATTACCAGCAAGTACAAGTGATTCAAACCATGGTTGAAGATTTGTCGATGCCAATTACCATAATACCTGTGGCGACCAGCAGAGAAGAAAGTGGCTTAGCCCTGAGTTCTCGCAATGGTTATTTAAGCAGTGAAGAAAAAGCAATAGCCCCTGCCCTACAGAAAAATTTACAATGGCTCGCCGAGCAAATTACCACAGGTTTTGCTCAGCAAGAAAGTATCGATTTTATCGGTTTGGCCAAACAAGCAGCTAAGGCTATAAATCATGCCGGTTTGCATACTGATTACTTGCATATTTGCCACGCAAAAACATTACAACCAGCCAGTGAAGATGACACTCAACTAGTTATCTTAGCGGCCGCACATTGCGGCAAAGCACGTTTAATTGATAACATACAGATAAGCTTAACTTAACGTAGCTCAGCTTAATAAATGTTGATAATGCCGGTTTTAAGTCGATTTTTGCTCTATTCACCGTAAATGATATAAAAAGCTCTAGCGCGGTAAGGTGATTAACCTTACCGCGATTTACTGACCTTAAAATGTTTGGCTAAGACAAGCTCTACTGCACATTACGTAGAGCATTTCTTTTATCAGCATAATTCGTCTGTATGTTAACCAAAGCAATAATAAGTAAAGTTGTGATAACAAAAGGAGCGGTTAATACCGGTATGCTTAGCCATTCAAACGCCCTAGTGAGGACCACAGTAAGTAAAATAGCCAACATGATAAGCCATGGCTTATTTTCATAGCGACCGACCAGCGCGATAGCTACTAAGCAACTATTAAAGCCATAGAGTCCCATCATGACTTTCTCATGAGGAAAATTAAAGCCTGTGGCTAACAGCATACCCACTGCCGAGCCAATAAATGCCGCAATGGCTGCTGTTCGACAGTGAATAAATATGGCACAGAGAAAAAACACACCGGTGAGCCAATAGTCTTGCAACATCACCTGACTAATACCGCGCATACTTGCTTGAAAATAGTCGACCAGCGCAGCACTATTCATACCAGAAAAACGATACCCAGCTAAGTCACTGCTAAATACAGTACTAGGTACAGTGCTCAATTTAGCATAATCAATAAATGACAATAGCCCCCACGTTGACAGAATAAATGGCGTAGTAAAAGCAGGAACACTTGTCACCCTAACCAGCATAAAATGCGTTAACGCCGTAGAGAAAGCACCGCCAAAAATAACAATAAGCAGCGAGGTGAAACTAACAGGTAAAAAGTAAAAAACAGCAACACCAACCAGTACCGCATTAAAACCATACAAACCGTTTTCCATCGTGGTTAAATCAAAGCGGCATAATTTAGCGACCGCTAAGCCTGATATTGTTGCCAGAATGCTGCCCAGCAGCATAATAGGCGAACTTAAACCAATACCGAGTAAGAATAACAAACCAGTGATAGCGTTGCCTTGCAACATAACTTGGCCAAAGCTACGTAGAAAACTTTTATAAAATTGTTTAAAAGGGAGTGTCATGAAAATTATTTTGTGTAATACGCTACTTAAAATTAAGTAACGCATAGAAAAATTATCTAAAGAGTAAAGCCAGAGCACCTACATATACCGCTTGTTTATTAGCCACTAAATAAAATTAGTGGCCAACACGGTTTAACTACTTAGTACTAATATACTTTAACGTAGCTATCACTTGTTCAACACTGCTTGCCCAAGCTTGAGCCGAAGCATCAACCTCTTTGAGCGGATGAATAATATCTTCACTGTGTAAGGTGATATAAGGCTTATTGAGTGCTGCACAATAACCGGCATCAAAGGCAGCATTCCACTGCTTATACTTATCACCAAAACGAATAACAGCAATATCACAACGCTCAATCAGTGTTTTCGTTTTCATGGCATTCACTTTAGCTGATTTATGATCTCGCCAAAACTGCTTTTCTTCAGCGCCAAGGTGATCACCGGCACCGTCACTGCTTTCATGATGGGTAACCGCAGAAGTAAAACTGATATCTAAATCACTCTCTTGGCAAGCTTGAATAATTTTGTCGCGCCAATCGGTATGAATTTCACCTGAAAGATAAACTTCTAATTTCATAACAATGCTCTCTATTTCATTTTACCATTTTATATAGACAACAATGGTACACCAATAATCTGCAGCTCAATAAATAAATTAAATGAAATCCAGTTTCACTAGGTGAAAAATTAACAAGGAATAAGAATTTTAACTTTAGCTGACACATCAGCTCAATCTACGCTCAGTTACTGAATTCCACTTGAACAGTGACTAACACGGACGACATAAAAAACCCGCGCTGGTATATTGATTTAAAGCGTTGCCGATTTTTTATTTTATTTACTTGTACTCCTGTTGCTCATATCGCTCCGATCTCCTAATGTTGCTTTGATAAAGGGGCATTGAACGTGATGAATGACCTCTAGATGGCGATTTCACTTCTTCCTCATTATCAAAAAAAGCGACTTGGTTTAATAATATTTGTGCTTGTTCTTCCATTGATTTACTCGATGTGGCGGCTTCTTCAACCAACGCAGCATTTTTCTGTGTCATATCATCCATTTGACTTATCGCCGCACTAACCTCACCAATACCTGCGGCTTGCTCTTTACATGCACCATCGATATCAATGACCATTTTACTAACTTCTTCGATTGAACTTACTAAATCTGTAAAAATTTGACCTGTTTCATCGACTAACTTAGTACCTTGTCCCACCGCTTCAACACTATCATTAATTAAGCCTTTTATTTCTTTGGCAGCTGCTGCTGATCGTTGTGCTAAATTTCGGACTTCAGCGGCTACCACTGCAAAACCTCGACCTTGTTCACCAGCTCGTGCCGCTTCAACCGCGGCATTTAAGGCTAGCAAATTGGTCTGAAAAGCAATAACATCTATAACACTGATAATATCCGCTATTTTTTTACTTGATTTATTAATATCACTCATAGCTGTGACGGCATTTTTTACTACCTCGCCACCGGCACTGGCTTTGTTCATTACCGAAGATGATAAATTGCTCGCTTGAGTCGCATTTTCAGCATTTTGCTCCACGGTACTAGTTAATTCTTCCATTGCTGCAGCTGTTTCTTCTAGGCTAGATGCCTGAGATTCAGTGCGATGACTTAATTCATTATTGCCTTCAGCAATTTCTCTTGAAGTATCAAAAACATTCGTCGAAGCAGAACGAATTTCATCAACCATATTTTTTAAATTTTTAATTGATGTATTCATTGCGTTGGCTAATTCGAGAAATTCACCATCGTATCCATTACTCATTTCCTGAGTAAGATCACCCTCAGCGAGCGCTTGAGATACATTAATTGCATCATTAATCGGTTCAACCACTGCATCCATCAGATTGTTAATACTGTTTCCTAACGAAGCTACAAATCCTTGCGATCCTTCGGTATTAATTCTATCTGTCAATTGTCCTCTTACCGCACCTTGAACTAATACATCTATCTGATTCAAAGCCATGACTTGTGCCGTGACATCAGTGGCATACTTGACCACTTTATAAGGTTTGCCATTTAAGTCTAAGATTGGGTTGTAAGAAGCTTGTATCCACACTTCCTTACCGCCTTTACCTAAGCGTTTATATTCCTTCGCTTCATATTCACCGCGATTCAGCTTTTCCCAAAACTCACGGTATTCATCACTGGCTTTAAAGGCCGGCTCAACAAACATGCTGTGATGTTTTCCTTGCACTTCTGCCAAGGTGTAACCTAAGGTGTTAAGAAAATTGTCATTGGCGCTAATAATAGTGCCATCCATATTAAACTCGATAACAGCTTGTGCTTTACTGATAGCATCAATTTGACCGGAGGTATTGGCATTTTCCAATTTTTGTGCCGTGACATCAGTGGCATACTTGACCACTTTATAAGGTTTACCATTTAAGTCTAAGATTGGATTGTAAGAAGCTTGTATCCACACTTCCTTACCGCCTTTACCTAAGCGTTTATATTCCTTCGCTTCATATTCGCCGCGATTCAGCTTTTCCCAAAACTCACGGTATTCATCACTGGCTTTAAAGGCCGGCTCAACAAACATGCTGTGATGTTTTCCTTGCACTTCTGCCAAGGTGTAACCTAAGGTGTTAAGAAAATTGTCATTGGCGCTAATAATAGTGCCATCCATATTAAACTCGATAACAGCTTGTGCTTTACTGATAGCATCAATTTGACCGGAGGTATTGGCATTTTCCAATTTTTGTGCCGTGACATCAGTGGCATACTTGACCACTTTATAAGGTTTACCATTTAAGTCTAAGATTGGATTGTAAGAAGCTTGTATCCACACTTCCTTACCGCCTTTACCTAAGCGTTTATATTCCTTCGCTTCATATTCGCCGCGATTCAGCTTTTCCCAAAACTCACGGTATTCATCACTGGCTTTAAAGGCCGGCTCAACAAACATGCTGTGATGTTTTCCTTGCACTTCTGCCAAGGTGTAACCTAAGGTGTTAAGAAAATTGTCATTGGCGCTAATAATAGTGCCATCCATATTAAACTCGATAACAGCTTGTGCTTTACTGATAGCGTTTATCTGGCTCTTAAATTCATCATTTATTTTTGTTAATCGTTCAATTTCAAGCAGTACGTTATCATTTTCTAGTCGGTTACCTTTAACAATGCTTGCACTCGATTTAGCTTTAGTCTCTGAGCTCACCATAATAAGATCCTGTTCAGCATTAACTGTTCATAAACAAAAACATTAGCTATTTATAGAAAACAATTCTATAAATAGCTAATTAACTCTAGAACAACTGATTATTATTGAGATGAAATAATATATATACCATGATGAAAGTAGGTCATTAAAAGCTTATTAGTGCCAAAATTCATACCTGTTGGGATATTCTGTTTATGATCACTGCTACCACCAAGAACTAAACCGCTCGCGCGATAATGGTGCTTGTTTTTAGCACCTGTACTCACCTGAGCGTTAACTATTTTCCTACGCTTTGTATTGAGGGCATGTCGCCTTATCATTGTGAGGAAAATATCCCATGAACATCAGCCCGTATTTTTCAGCACCACTACGCCAACGAGTCAATGAAGATATGACTATGCGCAAGCTGGCAACAAAAACACAAATTGCCTACACCAAATGAGGGCTTCACTTCTGTATCAAATCTGGAAAACTTAGAGAGGGTACTTAAATCGATGACAGTAGTTAAACTCAAAAACGCAGAGAAAAAGACTAGATCTTAATCATCCGGTTTAAAATTGGATTATTACTTTAATTGAAGGTTTATTTAGTTTAGTTAATAAGAGTGAATTGAAAATCACGGTGGTTTTATGAGCTTTAGATATTAGACTTAGTTCTGAAATGTAGCACATACGTAGCACCAAATGACTTGATGAGTAACTACTAACTAGTAGAGGCAATGAAAAATGTTGGGCCTTCGCAATTCAAGTCACTGAGGGCCAGCACTTTCTCATATGTTAATTCCCACTGCCGTCTAAAACTCCATATTATTAAGCCTTGATATTGCTTTGATGCTTATTTTTTCTCTCCTGAGTTACGGCAAAGTCAATGATAAGTAGCTAGCCGAATTGTCATGTTAATGTCGTAGTATGCTTATATGAAAATGGTCTAATATTGTTAAAGGTGAAGTTCAGTAAAATATAGCCACCTTAATAACACATGGAGATAGTTATGATAATTCTCAGGATGATTATGCTTTTGCTCTTGTTAAGTTTCCCTATCACGTCATATGCCCTTGGTGGCTGGAAACAGGTAGGTAAAGTAAGTGGAAAATCGACATTAGAAGCTTTAAGACATGGCGCTTGTCTTTGGGTTAACACCTCAAAGAACGGCAAAGTCACTCGACGATACCAGGTTATCAGCAAAAAAAAAGGCGAACGGATAATCGTTTATCAAAATCAAACAGTTTCTAAATGCTAGGTAATTAACAAATTATTTTTTCAAGTTCTTTGTCGCCGTCGTCGAGATTAGGGCAGCAATCAGAAAAATTTGATACCAGCCATGGACAGGAAGTTTGAAATAGGGGAATTAAGCTTTGTCTAAATTGGCCTAAAAAGGTTGTACTACAAGGTGAAAATGGTGGGCCTTCCCAGACTTGAACTGGGGACCTGACGATTATGAGTCGTATGCTCTAACCAACTGAGCTAAAGGCCCATTTTCACATAGATGGGGCATGCGTTAATAACGCGACTTAGTTTATTGAGAAACAGCTTAACTAAGCGCGTGCAGTATAAGCATTTTTACTTTTGTTGTCACCTAATGAACTTTAAATAATGGCATTTTTTTACTGACCGCTTATTTATTAAACTAAATAGCCTGCTTTTCGCTAAAAATGATAGGTAAGCCCGGCACTCACTTCACTTTGGAACCAGATATCACTCGAGATATAAATGGCGCAGGTATCTTGTTCACAAAAAATTGCGCTAGCCGAGTTAAAAAAGGTGCCATAAATACGACTGTCTAGTCGTAGGCTAATATGCTCACTTAGCTCAAACTTTGTTGCTAAACCAATATTGATAGAAAAACGTGTTTCATTACTAAGCTGCTCATCTTTTGGTGCAAAGTGAGTTAAACCTAAACCACCGGTAATATAAAAAGGCATAAAACCGTCAGAGATGGGGACATTACCCCCTATATGAGCATAGGTAATAGTAAGTTCAGTATTACTGGCAGAAAAGCCATCTGATTGGGAGAAGCTGGTATTATAATGACTTATTAAGAACTCACCTTGACGCTCACGATCAAAAGACCAAGCCGTTAAAAGGCCGTAGCTGGTTTCTTCGCTTAATTCAATGCGATGATGTTCCTTCTCTTTACTGGTATCAAAACTCCCACCAAAGCGATAACCAATCAAGGGAGTTATTTCAAAATCTAACGCTTGTTTTGCCATGGAAGGCATAGAGATTAGGGCAAGTACACCCGCGAGAGCGATGACAACACGCATAAAATTTCCTTATCTTAGAAAGTAAAAAGAGTAAGCTAGTATTACTAACTTACTCTTTTTTATGTCTATTTAAAATAGAATTTAAAATACTAAATTAATTATTTAGTATTTATTCACCATCAAGGAAGCTTTTCAGCTGCTCTGAGCGAGAAGGATGACGTAACTTACGTAAAGCTTTCGCTTCAATTTGACGAATACGTTCACGTGTTACATCAAATTGCTTACCAACTTCTTCCAATGTATGGTCTGTATTCATATCGATACCAAAACGCATTCTAAGTACTTTTGCTTCACGGGCAGTTAAGCCAGCGAGAACTTCATGCGTAGCACCTCTAAGGTTTTCTGATGTCGCTGAGTCAACGGGAAGTTCACCCTTACCATCTTCAATAAAGTCACCTAAGTGTGAATCTTCATCATCACCAATAGGAGTTTCCATTGAAATTGGCTCTTTAGCTATTTTCAATACTTTACGAATTTTATCTTCTGGCATTACCATACGTTCAGCTAATTCTTCTGGCGTAGGCTCACGTCCCATTTCTTGTAGCATTTGACGAGAAACACGGTTTAGTTTGTTAATCGTTTCAATCATATGCACAGGAATACGAATGGTACGTGCTTGGTCAGCAATAGAACGGGTAATGGCTTGACGGATCCACCACGTTGCATAAGTTGAGAATTTATAACCACGACGGTATTCAAACTTATCAACCGCTTTCATCAAGCCTATGTTACCTTCTTGAATTAAATCAAGGAACTGTAAACCACGGTTGGTGTATTTTTTAGCAATTGAAATTACAAGACGTAAATTGGCCTCAACCATTTCTTTCTTAGCACGACGCGCTTTTGCTTCACCAATTGACATACGACGGTTAATGTCTTTAATGCCATGAATATTTAGGTGCGTTTCTTCTTGAATTTGGTTTAGTTTGTAGATACAACGTTCTACATCACGTTCAACTTCACTAAGTTTAGCTGAGTATGGTTTACCTGCTGCTTGCTCTGCTGTAAACCAGTCTTTTGAGGTTTCATTACCTGGGAACATTTTGATAAAGGTAGTTTTTGGCATACCCGCACCAACCACACAATGTTTCATGATCAAACGCTCTTGCACACGTAATCGGTCCATCATGCTACGCATGTTTTTAACTAATTTATCAAATAATTTAGGGATCAAACGGAATTCTTTAAAGACTTCAGCTACTGCATCGATAGCTTCTTGAGCATCTTTATGGCCACGACCATGTTTTTCAATAATTTTATTGGCATGTTCATAAGCTTCACGTAAAGCGGTAAACTTCTCACGTGCTAATTCAGGGCAAGGACCCGTATCTTCTTCTTCCTCATCCTCTTCATCTTCCTTTTTTGACTTATCTTCATCAGCAAGGTCTGCTTTTGACAGTTCACTACCCACGTGTGTAGCTGCGGGCGCAACTTCTTCTTCCGCATCTGGGTCTAAAAACCCCGTGATAATATCCGTTAAGCGTAGCTCTTCCGCTTCAAAGTTATCCCACATATCTAATAAGAAATTTATCGCTGGTGGGTATTCTGAAACACTACGCTGAACTTCTCTGATACCTTCTTCTATACGTTTGGCAATAACGATTTCGCCTTTACGGGTAAGAAGTTCAACGGTACCCATTTCACGCATATACATACGTACTGGGTCGGTTGTACGACCAATTTCACTTTCTACGGTTGCCAGTGCTTGCGCTGCTGCTTCGGCGGCATCTTCATCAGTATTGCCTTCGCTCATCATCAAGGTATCTTGATCAGGTGCATTTTCAAATACTTGAATGCCCATATCATTGATCATACTAACGATATCTTCAACTTGGTCAGAATCAATAATATCTTGTGGAAGATGATCATTAACTTGAGCAAATGTTAAATAACCTTGTTCTTTACCTTTGGTTATTAACTCTTTAAGTCTAGATTTAGGGGCTTGTTCCATTGACGAGTGTCCACCTGTATTATATAAATATGGGATGTAAAATATGCGCTAAAAACATTAGTAAAAGCTAATAAATGGCGCAATAAAGCCGAGAATTATAACGAATTCCACAAACATTTACCAGCCTAATTGTTTGTGGGTATTTCAAGGCTAAATAATTGTGTAAATCTTACTCATGCCATGCTAAGTATAGCCAAAACTAGCCGTTAAGCATTGAGTATTGCTTGTAACTCTTGCTTTTCCGCACTAGTCATTTGTCCAGCTCGTGCTTTTTGCAATAACACTTCAGCACGTTGTTCAACAAAGTTATTGAGTAGCTTTTCAATACTATCAAGAAAAACATCGGTTGCGGCTTCAGCTTCCACATGATGCTGCCAACACATCAATTTTGCTAATTGCCGGCCTTGCTCGGTATCACGAAAATATTCAAGTAATTGCGCTGATTTAATATCAGGGTTTTGCTGGCATACACCTAAAACCTCTATTAACAAAGGTATTCCTGGTGTAGTTAATGGCTGCAATACATTTTTATCACCTAAGCTATTGGCTATATGGGGATGTTCTAACAATAAAGCAAGTGCTAACCTCACGGGAGTGACTTTTGTACTGACTTTAACCGCAGGCTTTATCGAACCACCTTTTATATTTTTAGTGAACTTTACCAAAAACTGCTCACTACCCGTACCAAAATTATTCCCTATTTCATTAATCATGGCATCTTTTAAAATGCTATCTGGAAGCTTGGCTAAAAAAGGCTGGAAAGATTCAACTAAAGCCGCTCTTCCTTCGAGAGAGCCCATATCGACTTGTTGCATTAATTGTTCAAATAAAAATTTTGATAATGGCATGGCATTATCAAGAATAGTCTCAAATGCTTGTTGCCCTTGTGCCCGAATCAATGAGTCTGGGTCTTCACCATCGGGGAGAAAAACAAATTTTAACGAAAAGCCATCACGAATAAGTGGCAAGGCATTGTCCATGGCACGCCATGCAGCATCTCGTCCAGCTCTATCACCATCGTAGCAACAAATCACATTAGGCACAGTACGAAATAGCGTTTGTAACTGCTCAAAGGTTGTTGCAGTTCCTAATGAGGCAACAGCATAATCAACACCATGCTGGGCTAACACCACAACATCCATATAACCTTCAACCACAACAAGTCGCTTAAGTTGTTTATTGGCTTGTTTCGCTTCATGTAAACCATAAAGCTCTTGGCCTTTATGATAGATACGCGTTTCAGGAGAGTTTAAGTATTTAGGTTTTGCATCACCTAACACTCGGCCGCCAAAGCCGATAACTCGGCCACGCTTATCGCTAATAGGAAACATGATACGACCACGAAATCGATCATAGGGTCGCTTTTTATCGCCCGCAATAGCCATACCTAAATCAATCAATTGCTGGTTGGCTTGGCCATTGCGTGAGAATGAATTCATCATACCGTCCCAAGCATCACTTATGTAGCCTATACCAAAACGCTTAACAACTTCACCACTTAAACCACGACCTTTTAAGTACTTAATAGCCGTTTCTTTATCGGTAGATACTTTCAATTGTTGCTGAAAAAAGCGACTTATTTGCGCCATCAACTCATAATCATCTTGCTTTTGCTGATAAATTTGTTGCTGCCGGCGCTGCTCTGCTGGGCTGGCGGTATTTTCCTCACGGATAACTTCCATACCACAATGTGAAGCAAGCTCTTCTACCGCATCAACAAAATCGAGACGATCGAATTCCATTAAAAAGGAAATGGCATTGCCGTGTTCGCCGCAGCCAAAACAATGATAAAACTGTTTATCTTGGCTTACGGTAAAAGAAGGTGATTTTTCATTATGAAAGGGACAGCACGCTTGGTGATTTTTCCCTGCTTTTTTTAACGGCACTCGACTATCTACCAGCTCAACAATATCTGCTCGGCTAAGTAAATCATCAATAAATTGTCGGGAAATGCGTCCAGCCATAATATTTAAAAATCATCATCTAAGAAAAAAGTACCACTTAAGTATTCTACACAATACCGGTGAAAAAGTAGCAGAAAAAATCAAGTTAAAGCTAAAAAAAACGGATAAAAAAACCGTAATAGCCAGAGCCATTACGGTTTAATTTAATGTATTAAATAGGGTGTTAACTATGATGCATTGAGTGCGGCTCTGACTTGACCGCTAACCGCGCCCATGTCTGCCTTACCTTGCATTAAGGGTTTTAACACCGCCATCACTTTACCCATGTCAGCCATAGAAGCCGCACCAGATTCAGTCATTGCTTTATTTATTAATTCATTAATTTCTTCTGCACTAAGCGGCTCTGGCATGAAAAATTCTATCGCAGTTACTTCTGCGGCTTCTTTTTCAGCCAAATCATCACGACCACCTTCGCTAAACATTTTAATTGACTCTTTACGCTGCTTAACCATTTTGGTTAATATGGCAATAATATTGTCATCTGTTGCTTCGGTTTTGTGATCAATCTCTGCTAGTTTTATTGCAGAAAGCGCCATGCGAATAACACCAAGACGTAACTTGTCTTTAGCTCGCATAGCAATTTTCATTTCATCTTTGAGTTGTATTAGAAGTGACATCTAAATCAAGCTCACTCTTTCTAAAGGGAAAGACTACTAAGGATTCTGGTAAGAATCTTAGTACATGCGAACGCGACGAGCGCTTTCACGAGAAACTTTTTTCGCAGCACGTTTAACAGCAGCTGCTTTTTTACGTTTACGTTCCCAAGTCGGTTTTTCGTAAGATTCGCGACGACGAACTTCAGAAAGGATTCCTGCTTTTTCACATGAACGTTTAAAACGACGTAATGCAACGTCAAATGGTTCGTTTTCTCTAACTTTAATTACTGGCATGTACTTTTTACCTTAGTATAAATCTATATAAATCGGTGACTGATTTCGGTCTGACATTGTATTAACTCACAATATGCACCTCATCTGCACCCGCTCTATCAAAAATGGGTGCCATATTCTACTGCTAAGCACCTAGCAATGTAAAGACTAATTTAATGACAATGTAGTAAATCCACTGGTGACTTACTGACAAACACGGTAAAATTACTGCGCTTGTATTTACTGTGCTTAAAGTGAGTAAATGCGGGGTAATATTTCTATTTTTTGAGACTCTATATATTATGCGTATTTTAGGTATTGAAACTTCTTGTGATGAAACTGGCATTGCCATTTATGATGATGGTCAGGGTGATCGTCCACAAGGTATACTCGCTCATCGCTTATATAGTCAAATAGCCGTTCATGCCGATTACGGTGGTGTGGTACCAGAGCTGGCATCAAGAGATCATGTCCGTAAAACTATTCCATTGATTAAGCAAGTTTTAGCAGATGCCAATCTTACGCCTCAAGATTTAGATGGCGTTGCTTATACTGCTGGCCCAGGTTTAGTCGGTGCACTTTTAGTCGGTTGCTCTATTGGTCGAAGTTTAGCTTATGGCTGGGATTTACCTGCTGTACCAGTACATCATATGGAAGGTCACTTATTAGCGCCAATGCTTGAAAATGATGTACCTGAATTCCCTTTTGTCGCTTTATTAGTATCTGGTGGCCATACCATGCTAGTACGTGTCGATGCTATAGGTGAATATAAATTACTCGGTGAATCGGTTGATGATGCCGCTGGTGAAGCTTTTGATAAAACCGCTAAGTTGCTCGGTTTAGATTACCCAGGCGGCCCTGCCCTCTCTAAAATGGCAGAAAGCGGTCAAGCCGGACGTTTTAAATTACCTCGTCCTATGACAGATAGACCCGGTTTGGACTTTAGTTTTAGTGGTTTAAAAACAGCCGCGGCTGTTTTAATACGTAAAGAATGCCTTAATATCGAGCCAGCTTTATCACCAAGCCAATTAAAGCAAACCCACGCAGATATCGCCCATGCCTTTCAACAAGCCGTGATAGATACCTTAGCAATCAAATGTAAACGCGCCTTGCAACAAGAGCAATTAAAGCGATTAGTCATTGCTGGTGGTGTTAGTGCAAATACTGCTTTACGTGAAAAACTGGCAATAACGACCAAGAAGCTTGGTGGCAGTGTCTTCTATCCTCGCCCGGAATATTGTACCGATAACGGCGCCATGATTGCTTACGCGGGTTTACAGCGGCTAAAAGCGGGTACAGATGCTGACTTAACGTTTAAAGCTCACCCGAGATGGCCTTTGGATTCATTACCACCGCTAAAATAGTAGCTGAGGTAGAACTTGCTATGATTTTTTATAAGAACTTCGGCGATTAAAAGCAGGCACAGATGCCGAGCTAACAAGCAAAGCGTTTAAAACTCACCCTAGATGGCCTTTGGATTCATTACCACCGGTAAGATAACAGTATGAACAAAGCCCCCAGTAACACTCATGATGTTATCGGGGGCTTTATTATATTTTATGAGTAATCTTACTCTCTGTACCTTTAAGTAAACGTTTAATATTTTCGCGATGCCGAAAGAGTATCAAAGCGCAGAGCATTAACGTTGGATAAACATATAAAGGCTTTAAAAAGTAGACATAAAGTGGCGCAATAGCAACGGTAACTATAGCCGCTAGACTAGAATACTTACTTAATTTCACCACTAACACCCAAGTAATGATGAGCATCACTCCCAAAGTAAAACCAATAGGCAGTAAGGTACCCAAGGCCGTAGCGACGGCTTTTCCACCTTTAAAATTGAAAAATATCGGATACATATGCCCTAAACAAGCGGCAACACTAATCACACCTAGATATAGCGGTTCTATTTTTAAAAAATACGCGCCCCATACTGGGATAGTGCCTTTGAGTATATCTAAAAATAATACCGTGACGGCAGTAAGCTTATTACTCATGCGTAAGACATTGGTTGCGCCCGGATTTTTTGAGCCCGTTGTTCTTGGATCTGGCAAGCCTAAAAATTTACACACTAATATGGCACTGGAAATAGAGCCTATTAAATACGCGGCAATGATCATAGTAAGCGTGAGTAATAACATTAAAATGATAAAATCCATTATTGGCACAAAAGATAGAATTATTATTCTATCTTCATCTCTGCTAGTTTTTCTAGCACTTCGCAGGTAAAATCGCCCTTTATTTTGTAACAATTGCATAATAACTGCAATAGTTCTTCTAACAACATATTAGGTAAGTCATGGATAAGGTGTTCATTAAAGGTTTAAGTATTCAAACCACTATTGGTTTTTTTCAGTGGGAAAAAGAAATAAAGCAAACCTTGGTCATTGATCTTGCCATGGGCTGGAATACGGCGAATGCGGCACTCAATGATGAGCTGGCTAAAACTTTAGATTATGCCGATATTTCTGTCGCTATAGAGCGCTTTGCTAATGACAACCCGGTAGACTTAATTGAAACACTGGCTGAGCGTTTGGCGAGCTACTTAATGACTCAATACCATATTCCCTGGTTAAAACTCAGTATTGGCAAACCAGGGGCGGTACATAATGCACAAACCGTTGGTGTAGAAATCGAACGTGGTCAACAAACCATAGAGACCCTAGTTTAATGGCTCAAATTTACATCTCACTAGGTAGTAATGTCGAACGTGAGCATAATGTTAAACAAGGCTTAATCTCGTTAGCTAAAGCATTTGAACTGCCTTTTGCCCAGTTAACTTTATCTTCGTTATTTGAATGTGAGGCGATAGGTTTTAATGGCCCCGCTTTTTATAACATGGTAATCGCTATCAAATGCCGACAGAGTATCGAACAAGTGGCGAGTATGTTACGCGAAATAGAGTTTTCTCATGGTCGCGACCATAAGGCCAAGAAATTTAGCCCTCGTACCTTAGACCTAGATTTATTATTATATGATAATTTAGTTATTGAGCAACCGGTACAGATCCCTCGTGATGAAATAACGAAGAATGCTTTTGTCTTATGGCCTCTGAGTCAGGTTGCCCCTGAGTTGGCACACCCCGTTTTACAACAAAACTATCGCGATTTATGGCAAGGTTATAATAAAACCAGTCAACAACTCAGTATAGTGGCTAACTGCTGGTAGACTAGCCTCTTATTATTACTCCCAAAGTAAAGGACAACTAACGACACATGAGTACTTTAGAAATAATCATCCTGGCCTTATTACAAGGCTTAACCGAATTTTTACCTATTTCCAGTTCCGCTCATCTCATCTTACCCTCACAAATTTTCGGCTGGCAAGATCAGGGCTTAGCCTTTGATGTTGCCGTACATGTTGGCACTTTATTAGCAGTAATCATGTATTTTCGTAAAGAAGTGGGTGCTATGGCTGTCGCTTGGTTAGGCACTGTCGGTGTTGGCCCAGAAAAAGGCAAGCAAAGCTTTGATGGCAAACTTGCCTGGTGGATTTTATTTGCCACCATTCCCGCCGGTTTATTTGGTTTATTAGGTAAGGACTTTATCGAAGAACATTTACGTTCTGCCTTAGTCATTGCCGCGACAACATTACTGTTTGGCTTTCTTTTAGGCTTTGCTGATATCAAAGCGGGTAAACGTGCAACACATAAGCCGATGGAAAAATTGGGTATTAAAGGTGCGATGTTAATTGGCTTAGCACAAGCAATTGCCTTAATTCCAGGCACCTCGCGTTCAGGCATTACCATGACCATTGGTTTAATGCTGGGCTTAAGCCGTGCTAGCGCTGCTCGTTTTTCGTTTTTACTGTCTATTCCTGCCATCACCATGGCCGGTAGTTATTTAACGTTAAAATTGGTGTTATCCGCTGAGGGTGTTGATTGGTTGGCCATGGGTTTAGGCAGCTTAATAGCTTTTGTCAGTGCTTATGCTTGTATTCATTACTTTCTAATATTGTTAGAAAAACTGGGCATGATGCCGTTTGTTATCTACCGATTAATATTAGGTGTTGGCTTATTTTGGTATATTTTAGCTTAGCATTTTCTTTACGTTTGCTTGTTATGAACCTAGGTTCAATAAGTAAATCTATAACAAGCATGCCCCCATTTCATGTTAAAATATTTACCAGTTAAAACTTCACTAGTGAACACTTTACCGTTCAGAAAATCATTACACTCGAGAAATAAATATGATTGCCATTACCCTAGATAATTTTCAAGAAGTCGTTGTTGAACAGTCAAAAAGCAAATTAGTCCTGGTTACCTTTTGGGCTGAACAAGTCCCTGAAAGTGTTGAATTACGAGATAAATTAGCCGCCAAGTTATCCGACTTAAGTGACCATATAACGTTGGCGACAGTGGATTGTCAAAAACAAGAGAAAATTGCTGAGCAGTTTGGCATT
Organism: Colwellia sp. TT2012; assembly: GCF_001440345.1. GTDB lineage: Bacteria > Pseudomonadota > Gammaproteobacteria > Enterobacterales > Alteromonadaceae > Colwellia. Next base: position 164,027 of record NZ_LJYX01000021.1, read on the forward strand.
AAGGGTTTACCTACCGCTATTTTACTAAAAGATGGCCAACCCCTTGATGGTATTTCAGGACCACAAGATGACGCTAGCATCGCGACATTTTTAGAGAAATACTTACCTAAGCCAGAAGATATATTATTAGGGCAAGCGAAAAATGCTCTTGATGAAGAGCAGTTAATCGAGGCTCAAACGGCCATCAAGCAAGCCTATCAAATTGATAATAGTCGTGCCGATATTAAATTAGTATTAATTGATGTTAACTTGCAAACCGGCAATACAACTGAAGCAAAGGCGTTATTAGATAGCATAATGATGGTTGATCAAGATAGTGACTATCAAGCATTGCTGGCTAAAGTAGAATTAGCACAGCAGGCAGAAAACTCTCCTGAAATTCAGTCCTTAGAAGCACAATTAGCAACAACACCTGATGATATCAACCTCAGTCAGCAACTTGCTACTCAATACAGCCAAGTTAATCGTCAAGAAGAAGCACTAACGATATTATTTCGTTTGGTACAAGCGGGTGATGAAAGCACTAAAGGCAAAAGCAAGGAACTGTTTTTAGATGTGTTAAAAGCGTTACCTGATGGCGACTCTCTTGCAGCTAAGTTTCGTCGCAAGCTTTACACGCTAATGTACTAATGATCTAGTGCACTAATACCTAGCCGAGTGTATTAGCCTTGATTAATAATATTCAACGGTGTTAGTCCATAAGATAGCGCGAACAAGTATTTAAGCTACTGTCTCGACCTATACCCGTTACCATTCAAGATGTATGTTTCAGAGTGGTTGAGCAATTTCAATTCAAGGCGCTGTGATGAAATAATGGTTGTTCCATTATGAGTTACAGCAACGATGAAGTGATGTTGCTCAAACGCTTCTTCGATGGGTTTAACATGACTTTATACCGCGTTAAATAATTAAACCATATAATGACTATGCTTCAATTATTTCCCTTGCCTAAAGCCATGTTAATTCCCACTGAAATCGAGCACTTTGAATGGTGACGGGTATATATAGCAAATAAAAAGCCCGACTCACTTTAACCGTGAGCCGGGCTTTTTTTAATATTTAGTTAACGGCTAAAGCTGAGCTAATGTTTATGGTATGTGCTCACTAGCTAGATAATCATGTGATTGCATTTCTTGTAAACGGCTTAAGCAACGTTTAAATTGAAAGGCGAGGCGACCTCCGCTATACAAGTCTTCTAAAGCCAATTCTGCCGACATAATTAACTTCACATTACGTTCATAAAACTCATCAACCAAGGCAATAAAACGGCGCGTGGTATCATCACTGTCTGGCCCCATTGCTTTGACATTGGCCATTAATACCGTGTGATATACTTGACTGATTTCCATGTAATCACCCTGGCTACGAGCACTTTCACACAGTACGGCGAAGTCAAAATAGACCACACCATCACTGACTAAAACAGTCTCTAATTGACGATTATGAATCTCAATAGATTGACCTGCTTTACCTTCATCACTCGATAGTTGCTTAAAGTAATGTATTAAGTTCTCTTCCGCTTGAGCATCAAGAGGATAATGATATATTTCCGCCTGCTCTAAGGTTCTTAAGCGATAATCGATACCACTATCAACATTAACGACTAGGGTATGCTCGTTGATGAGCTTTATTGCTGGTAAAAATCGTTCTCTTTGTAAACCATTAGGATACAGTTCATCGGGAATAATATTTGAGGTCGCGACTAGGATGACATTATGAGCAAATAACTCTTCGAATAGTGTCCCTAAAATCATGGCATCGGTGATATCTGAGACAAAAAATTCATCAAAGCAAATGATCTGTGTTTCATCCGCGAACTTTTTAGCAATGATTTTTAGCGGGTCTGCTTGACCAGATAAACCTTTCAGCTCTAGGTGAACTCTGTGCATAAAACGATGAAAGTGCACACGAATTTTATTGTCAAAAGGTAAGCTATCATAAAAAGTATCAACCAAATAGGTTTTACCTCGACCAACACCGCCCCATAAGTACAAACCTTTAATGGGTTTTTGTTCTTGTTTTTTATATATTTTTTTCCAACGATTCAGTACTTTTTTAAAGCCTGAAACTGCTAAGGGCTTATTTTGTAAATCGTCATATAAACGTTGTAGATGAATAACAGCATTTTCCTGTGCTGCATCAAATAGAAAATCATCTCTGGTTAAATCTTGTTTATACTTATCTATAGGAGAGAGCTTTATCATGGAGAGCCTACGTTATTTAAAATCAATTCTTAAGGTATTCTGAGGTACTTGAAAAAGAGCAATTTGCTAAGATATATAACTAAGCATTAGCTAAGCAAATTGTTTTGATGCTAGTATAATCTATCTCGGTATCATATTTATACCCAACGAATCAATTTCTCTTTACAATGAAAGGTACACCCTATGGATGTAGTAATAGCTCTAGTCATTTTTATCATCGGCGGCATTGGTGGTTTTTTCGCAACTCGTCTTCTTTCCAATACTAGCCAAGAGCAACGTAAATTAGCGGAGCAAGTTAATAAAAGTGAAGCGGCTTTGGAACAATACCAACTTGATGTTGCCGAGCATTTATCAAGCTCAGCCAAGTTACTGGACCAAATGAATAATACTTGCCAAACGGCGATGAAACAAATGCAAGAAAGCACCCATCTGCTACAAAAAGCAACCTCTATTGAAGTTGACAGCATGCCGTTTTTTTCAGCCGAGACTCAGCAACAACTAGCGCAAACAGCAACTTTACGTCATCAAAAACGAAGCAGTGATACCGCTGAGAGCATCACAGAAGCACCTCTTGATTACTCGGATAATCCAAGTGGCCTATTTACCGATCAGAAACAAAAAGTTACAACTGCGGAGTGATTTGATACACAATTGTCTGAACTAAAACCTTTTATTTCAGTCTATTTGAGCATATTTATAAAAGTTAACAGCACACTCGTTAGCTTTTTTTATTGGTGTATTAATATATCTCGGAGAACTCTTAAATATGAAAAAGTCATCTAAACTGTCTAAATTATCACTTGTAGTCAGTGCTGCATTATTCTCATCTACCCTAGCACTCACTAGCGCGCCAGTTTTAGCAAATTGGCCCGCGCAAGTCGATGGTCAAGTTATGCCTAGTTTGGCACCCATGCTTGAACATACCACGCCAGCCGTAGTCAGTATTTCTGTAATAGGCACCCATAAAGTTCCGCAGCAAAATGTCCCGGAGGCTTTTAAATTTTTCTTTGGTAACAAGAGGCAAAGTCAGCCTCAACCACAGCCTTTTCGTGGCCTGGGTTCAGGTGTCATTATCGATAGCGAAAAAGGTTATATAGTTACCAATTATCATGTGATAGAAAACGCTGATGAAATAATGGTCACCTTAAAAGATGGTCGTCAATTAGAAGCAATAAAAATAGGTAGCGATGCAAAAAGTGATATCGCCTTATTACAAATCAAGTCGGACAATTTAACTGAAATAAAGTTGGCAGACTCTGATGAGCTGCGCGTAGGCGATTTCGCTATCGCTATTGGTAGTCCTTTTGGCTTAGGGCAGACAGTAACGTCCGGCATTGTTAGTGCCCTTGGTCGCAGCAACTTAAATATTGAACATTATGAAGACTTTATTCAAACCGATGCGGCAATAAATAGTGGAAATTCCGGCGGCGCTTTAGTTAATTTACGCGGTGAATTAATTGGCATTAATACGGCTATAATAGGCCCTAGTGGTGGTAATGTCGGTATTGGTTTTGCTATCCCAAGTAATATGATGCATAACCTTATCAAACAAATTATAGAGTTTGGTGAGGTCCATCGAGGCATTCTTGGTGTATCAGGGCGCAGTGTTAATAGCGAAATAGCCAAAGCTATGGAGCTAGATATCAGCCAAGGCGGTTTTATTGAACAAGTGATGCCAGACTCAGCGGCTGATGAAGCAGGTATTAAAGCCGGTGATGTTATCGTTGGCATGAATGGTAAAGCAATTAAAAGTTTCCTTGAATTACGCGCTAAAATAGGCTCAATTGGCGCCAATACCACGGTTAATTTAACGATAATAAGAGATGGTGACAAAAAAGTATTTACCGTAAAATTAAAACAAGATCAAAGTGCGGAGATTAGTCCAGCAAGTATTCACCGTATGTTAGCGGGTGCTCAACTAGAAAATAGCACTAAAAAGCAGGCGATAATTATAGAGCAAGTTGCTCAAGGCTCTCCGGCTGAAATGGCAGGATTAAAAGCGGGTGATCTCATCACTGGTGTTAATCGTAGTCGTATCAAAGATATTGCGCAACTACGTGATTACCTTAAAGATAAAACCGGTGTCTTAGCACTCAATATTGTTCGTGATAATCATGTCCAGTATATAATGATCCGCTAATTATACCCAAGCCCCCTCAAGATGCAGGATTCAGCTGGAATTAGCAACGTATTTAGGCAAGGCATTGATTGAAGAGAATAGTTATTCTATTGTCGAAGTCAAAAACGTAGCGTAAATCGTTTATAAACCAGCCATTCTGGGACGTCTGAGAAAATCACGTTCGTCGTTGCGTAGTTCATTAAGGGAATAACCCTTAATGAAATACACGCCTTGAACATGAATCGCTCAGGCGTCCTGAAACGAGCATCTTGAAGTCGCTTGGGTATATCTATTTGGCATAGCTAAATTTACATCTTAAGCTGATCATATTGACCCTGCTATTCAATAGCTGGGTCAATATGATCAGCTTTTTTTATGTTACACTGAAAATCTTGGCACAACATAAAATAAGATAGCCTTTGAAACTCTTCTCTTCAATAAAATATACATTCACAGCAATCAGTTACGGCATCTTCTTAGCTGTGGTGCTATTACTACTGATGCCTGGCTTAGTGCCTGGCTTAAATGGTACTAGTTTGGTAACAAGCCTTTTTAAAGGCAGTCAAGCGCAGCAGGCGCCACTGTCCTTTGCTAAGGCAGTTAGCATCGCCAGCCCCGCTGTGGTAAACATTTACTCAGAACAAATTGAAGTGAATCCGCAATACGGCCGTAAAGCGCGTAAAAGTACCCGCTTAGGCTCAGGGGTAATTATGGACAGCCATGGTTATATTTTGACTAACTTACATGTTATTAGCCAAGCCGACCTTATTCAGGTATTACTGCAAAATGGTCAAATCTATCCCGCTGAACTAATAGGTTTTGATCATTATACTGATTTAGCCGTGTTGAAAGTAAATGCTAGCAATCTGCCAGTCATTCCACAAAAAGAGCAACAAATATCATTAGTGGGCGATATAGTTCTAGCCATAGGTAATCCGCTCAATTTAGGCCAAACCGTAACCCAAGGCATCATTAGTGCGACGGGGCGAAATGGCTTGAGCAATACCAGCTATTTAGAGTTTTTACAAATGGATGCCGCCATCAATGAAGGCAACTCAGGCGGAGCACTCATCAATAGCAATGGTATTTTAGTGGGCATCAATTCAAGAAAATTCACCCAGTCTAATCCTCAACTAACGATTCAAGGAATTTTCTTCGCCGTGCCTTATCAACTTGCCTATAAGGTGATGCGTCAGATCATTGAAAATGGCAAAGTTGTCCGTGGCTGGTTAGGTATTTCCACGACCAAGTACCATAGAGAGTTAAAAGGCTTTGTTGTTGATGAAGTAATGGCACATAGCCCAGCAGAAATTGCCGGTATACAAGTAAACGATGTGGTTTATCAAATCGATAACGAGTCAATTGATAGCGTCACCGACGCCTTAGATATCATTGCTGAAACACCGCCAAATACCGAGTTAACCTTTAAGGTTTATCGACAAGGTAATGCCATAACCATCAAAGTTAAAATTATTGAGCTCTCTAACTAGGCTTTCCTAGGTGATAAACAATTAGCTTGAATGATTAATAAAAAAAAGGCAGACGGTATAAATACCGCCTGCCTTTTTTAACGAGAAAAAGTATTTACGAATCTAATTCAAGTAAATATTTAACTAGGTTTTGGTAATCTTGCTCAAAATTCTTTCTATCTAATTTAGTTGCGTCAATTTTATATTTACCATTAACAATAATTGTTGGCACACCCGTTAACACTCGTTTTTCACTCATGTTGTCTTGGTGTTTTTTCATTGATTTAGCTTGTGAATTAACACTAAAGCTTTTCATCAGTTTATCGAATTTATCACCATCTGCGCCATTTAGCACAAAGATATTGCGTATATCTTTTTCAGAAGTAATCACCGATTTTTGCACATGAATATAATTAAAGACCGCACCAATTAATTTGTCGGCATCACCTAGTTGCTCAGCGACTACAATTGCTTTGGTGATCATTTGTTGGATTTTAGTACTGGCTGTACGAAGAAAGTCAACATGGTTACGCTTAAATGAAGCATCCGCAGGTAAAGTCTTTTTAAGGCTATGCATGATAGGCTCATACTTAAAACAGTGACCACAATATACTGAGAAATATTCTCGCACTTCTTTTTTCTTAGTGACCGTCTCATTCACTTTAGTATATTGCTCCCCTTCAGTGTATTGTGCAGCTGCAGCACCTACAGATAAGACCAATAGCGGCATTAACAGAAGAGATTTTAGTAATTTGTTCATTATTTTTTCCTAAAGTAAAATGGCCCTATTTATCATAACTAGAGCTAAAAATTATTCAAACTTAACGGCGGTTGTTGTAAGGCAGACATTTGCTCTTTCAACATGAGTATTTGCTGTTCCCAATATTTCTCAGTATTAAACCAAGGGAAATTTAGGGGGAAAGCAGGATCCTGCCAGCGTTTACACAACCATGCCATATAATTAACCAGTCGCATAGTTCTTAATGATTCTATCAAGAGCAACTGCTCACTTTCAAAGGTAAAAAACTCCTCATAACCCATCAATAAAGTATCAAGCTGTAATAACTGCTGTTGTCTGTCTCCTGATAACATCATCCATAGATCTTGAATGGCGGGACCGGTTCGACAATCATCGAAGTCAACAAAGTGAGGTCCTTCATCACGCCATAATATATTACCGGCATGACAATCACCATGTAAGCGAATTTGCTTAGTATGTTGTGCGGGCAAATACTGCTCGGCTGCAACCGCAATGACATGATCTAAAATGGTAAAAAATGCTGTTGATAAACTTTTTGGCACATAGTTCGAGGCTATGATACCTTCACGTGCTTGTAACAGTAGCTCATCAGTATTAAAATTTGGCCTATGTTGAAAGTCATTTTGCGATGAAACGGCATGAATACGAGCAATAAATCGTCCCATCCACTCTAGCTGGTTAAGATTGTCAACCTCAAAAATACGTCCACCTCGACAAGGAAATACGGCAAAATGATAACCTTTATATTCAAATAAACTTTCGCCATTGACTTTCAGTGGCGCAACTATCGGTAATTCTTGCTCAGCAAGTTCAAAGGAAAAATCATGCTCTTCGTGAATCTGCTTAAGCTGCCATCGCTGCGGACGGTAGAACTTAGTCACATATTTAACTAAGTTATCATCATGAAATTGATAGACACGATTCTCATAACTATTGAGCGCCAGTAAACCGCTATCAACACTAAATCCTGCACTTTCTAAACCATCAATAATTAAGTCTGGTGACAAGGCACTAAAATCAAAGGAGGCCATTAATATTTATTAAAAAATCGGCTTTCTTGCTCGATTTTCGCCTCACCTATCGGTGCAACTTGTTCTACGGTAAAAGTAATAGTAGTCATATAATGTTCCAATTCATAAGGGTCAACAGAAATACTTATCGGTAAGGTATAGACAGTAGCGGCCTTAACGGTCACTTCTTGTTTACCATGCCATTGGGTATTAGCAATACCCTGCATTGAAAGTTTATAGGTATTATCTGTTTGCGACATATTGAGAATTTTTAAGGTAAAGACATTTTCAATATCGCCATTAAAATTCTCTTTTGCCAGTTCAGTACGGTCGCGAATAATTTCTAAGGATAACGGCACACGATTAACTATTTCAAGAACTAACAACGTGCTCATAATAACGAGTAACACCGCATAACCGATAAGTTTAGAGCGTACTATAGTTACTTTTTTTCCTTGCAATTCATGCTCTGTGGTATAACGAATAAGGCCGGGCTCATAATTCATTTTATCCATAACCCCATCACAAGCATCCGCACAGGCACCACAGTTAATACATTCATATTGTAAGCCATTGCGAATATCTATGCCGGTAGGGCAAACATCAACACATAGATTACAATCAATGCAATCGCCGAGCCCCATGGCTTTATGGTCTTGTTTACGACCACGAGCACCTCTACTTTCGCCGCGTTTACTATCATAAGCAACTGTTATGGTATCTTTATCAAACATGGCTGATTGAAAGCGCGCATAAGGACACATATGTAAACATACGGTTTCTCGCATCCAACCCGCGTTACCATAGGTAGCCAAAGTAAAAAAAACCAGAATACCAGCCATCATCACACTAGTATTTAGGGTAAAAACATCAATAAACAAGTCCTGCATCGGCGAAAAATAACCCGCAAAAGTCATCGCGGTATAAAGCGAGAATAATAACCAAGCGCTGTGTTTTAAGGTTTTTCGTATGACTTTCTTACGATTTAATTTTTGCTGATCTAATTTTCGTCGCTGATTGGCAGTACCTTCAATTTTCTCTTCAAACCAAATAAAGATGAACGTCCATACGGTTTGTGGGCACATATAACCACACCAGACTCGACCAAGAAAGGTAGTAACAAAGAACAGTAAAAAAGCCCCCAGTATGCAAATCCACGCCAGCAAGGTTAAATCTTGTGGCCATAAAGTAAGGCTCCACAAGGTAAATCGTTGCTCACTGATATCAAACAATACCGCTTGATGACCATTAAACTGCAACCAAGGCAGCATTAGAAAAAATGCAAAATAGACTAGGTTCATTCGTTGCCTGAGTTTTTGAAAAAAACCAGACACTTTACGGACATATATTTGGTCACCTGGCTTATAACGCTCTTTACCGGTGTTTTTACTGCCATGAATTTTTACATTTTTAATAGGTATATACTGTCCAACTACCGCCTTATTGGTTTTAGGCGTAGATGATGATGGGTCGTTTTCTCTCACGATGAATCCTTGGTAAGCGAGTAAGATACTACTAATGGGCTACTTGCTAGCCTTAAAAGAAGCTTGATTTTATTAACAAATGCGCATAATAGCTAATAATTTATTACCTTAGCGAGTTAAATAATATAAAGTCAGCTCTTCTTATTTATTATATGACATATTATGAAGCATTTATTGATCTTAATCGTAGCGGTGGCACTCTATTTACATTTTTACCCAAATGAAGAAGTGACTCAATTTTATAATGAGCAGAAACAAGTGTTACTTGATGGTTTCAGTGAGCTCAGTGATACCAAAGTAAGGTTAAAAGCCGATAAAATTTATCTAGATTTAGAACATGATTTGGCCGCGTTTTCAGAAAAAGAAGTGGCACGCTTAAAAGAAATCACCTCATCAAGAGAAAATGTTAAAACATTTTATTTCACCATTTGTAAAACCGAACAAAGAGATGTTGATTTTCATATCAACAATGAAAAGAAAGTCTGCTCAACCATAAATCGCTATGTCAATATGTTTTAACCACTTGAGTTAAAACACCTGCCGATAACGCTATTAACTAGCAGATAACCTCACTAATAATTTGGCAAAGTTCTCACTGGCTTGCTCTTGCTCAACATGCTGTTGAGCTCTTATCTGCCACAAACCATTTACCATTACATCAAAGACTGGATTTTGCTGACTGGCAAAAATCATACTATCTAATAAATGTTGGTTGGCATTAGCAAATAACTTAGTTTTATCACTATCTAGTACCAATAAATCAGCTTGTTTGCCAATGGCTAAACAGCCGGTATTACTATTGGTACTTTGCGCGCCACCTATGGCCGCTCGCTGCCATAAATTTTGCCCTACAGATGCTTGTTCATCTGTTGCTAAAATAGCGCGTTGCTGCTTTATCAGGCGCTGTACATATTCAAGCCAGCGTAATTCCTCAATAGGGTTCACTGAAATATGACTATCAGAGCCAATGGCAATAGTGCCCTGCTGTGCTAAAAATTCTGCAGTCGGAAAAATACCATCACCTAAATTAGCTTCCGTGGTTGGACAAATTCCGGCAATGGCTTGTTTAGCAATAATGCCTTTTATTTCTGCCTCATCAATATGAGTGGCATGAATTAAACACCAATATTTATCAAGTTCAATATTATCAAGTAACCATTGCACCGGTCTTTTGCCATAATGGTTCAAGCAATCGTCAACTTCTTTTTGTTGCTCCGCTATATGAATATGAATAGGAGCTTGCTTATCTAAACTACGAACATGCGCTACCGCACTGAGTAGTGAGGTTTTATTAACGGCACGTAAAGAATGTGGCGCGATACCAACATTGGTATTTGCATATTGTTCACTTAAGGCAAAGCAGTCACTGACTAATTGATTAAACTGCTCCGTTGAGTTGATAAAGCGCTTTTGACCATCACTCGGCGCTTGTTCACCAAAACCACTGTGTTGATATAGGACTGGTAATAAGGTTAAACCTATACCTGACTCTTTTGCCGCCTCAAAAATGGCTTGCGCCATAGTCGCAAGGTTTGCTGGTTTTTCTTCAGAAGAAATAGCGGCATAAGTTTTACCCTCATAGGTACTGCCATCAATATCATGATGTAAATAATGAAACTCTGCGACTCGGGTATAACCCATTTTGAGCATTTCAATATAGAGTTGTTTAGCAATATTTTTAGCATCAAGGACGGTTAGCTCGGCTAAAAATTGGTACATGATCTTTCGCCAAGTCCAAAAACTATCTTGCCCTTCACTGCCTTGCTCACTAAAACCGGCAAAAGCCCGTTGAAAAGCGTGCGAATGACAATTTACCATGCCTGGAATAACAGCACCTTGGGCGATTTCAGCGCCGGCAATCATGCCAGCGTCAATGGCCGTAATGATACCTTGTTCAATAGTAAGAGTTTGCTTACTGGCCCAACCATCTTTTAATAAAATATTTTCTGCGTATAGTTTCATATTGCTCTACTAATGAGGGGCTTAAATTATTGACTTAAACCCTTTACAAAAAAGACCAGCCCATGGCTAAACCAGCTAGCATTAACGTGCATATTCTTTACTTTTGCTGAGTAAAGTCAACCAAGCATTGCACAAATGCTTGTAACTTTTCTTTTACCTTAGCGGCTTTTTTTTCATTGTAACGATCACTTGGTTCATCCATATAGGTATGCTGTGATAACTCTAACTGCACCGCATGAATATTTTCTCTTGGCTTGCCATAACCTCGGGTGATATAGCCACCTTTAAAGCGACCATTTACCACACTCGTGTAAGGAGATAAATCAAGTTGTGCTATTTTATTGATCAGTTCGCTGCCGCAGCTTGCACCATTAGCATTACCAAAATTAAAGTCCGGTAATTGCCCATCAAAAAAACGTGGCACGTGTGACAAAATTGAGTGGGCATCCAATAACACCACTTTAGCAAACTGTGCTTTCATCTGGGTTAAGGTAGCGTTTAATGCTTGATGATAGGGTTGCCAGTAAAGCTCAATTCTGCGCTGAATTTCTGCCTCATTGGGCTCTTGCCCAGCTTTATATAATGGTGATAAATCAAAAGCTGTCGTGGGACAAAGCTCGGTACTATTTGCTCCGGGGTATAAATTTATGCCATCTATATTGCGGTTCAAATCGATAACATAGCGACTGTATCTAGGTTTAATAATCGCAATACCAAGACCTTGGGCAAAGTCATAAAGTTTATCCATATACCAGTCAGTATCAGCAACCTGATGGCCAATGTTTGTCATGGTGCTGGCTATACTGTCAGGGATTAATTGCCCGTTATGCGGCATGCTAATGAGCAGACCCATATTGCCCGTGACCAAGTCATAACTTCTATTCATACTATCCCTCAAAATTGGCTGCTATTCAAATTGTATATACAACTTAAGCGCTACTAATTTATCATGCGTTGGTTACTCTGAGCAAGGATAGATGGAATTTTTTATCTTAGCCAAGGTTAAGCTGAGTTTTTAATTCGTTTCTTAACAACTTAGTTAAATAGGTTTTACCTATTGTAATGATAGATTTAATGCGTTTTACTTAACTAAGTTGAGCTAGCATAATAGCTTCATCTTAACGAGTTAAGCGACTCGGCAAAAAAAACACCATTAACCCCCGAAAGGATTTTCATTATGTTTAACGATATTACCGGTCAAAAAGTCCCTGCAGTTACTTTTCCAATCATAGCTGATGACACCTGGAGTACACGTAATTACCAGGATATTTTTGCTAACAAAACAGTGGTGGTTTTTTCATTACCCGGTGCATTTACCCCAACCTGCTCATCATCTCACTTACCTCGCTATAACGAATTAGCACCGAAGTTTTTTGCCAATGGTGTTGATGAGATTATTTGTATCTCAGTAAACGATACCTTTGTCATGAATGCGTGGGCAAAAGACCAAGATGCCGACAACATTAGTTTTATTCCCGATGGTAATGGTGAGTTTACCCAAGGCATGGGCTTGTTAGTTGATAAAGCAGAGATTGGTTTTGGTAAACGAAGCTGGCGTTACGCCATGTTAGTTAAAAATGGCATAGTTGAAAAAATGTTTATTGAGCCCGATTTACCCGGCGACCCCTTTGAAGTTTCCGATGCCGATACCATGCTTAATTTCATCAACCCTGCAGCAGTGCAAAGCACAGAAGTGGCTATATTCACCAAACACGGTTGTTCACATTGTGCAAAAACCAAAGCATTATTAGCCGAGCAAGGTTTACAATATGAAGAGATGATATTAGGTGAAGACGTCAGTATTACCGCAATGCGCGCCATTACCCAAGCGGATACCACACCACAGATATTTATTGATGGTAAACATATTGGTGGCAATGATGAGCTAACTAAATACTTTAGCTAGTCGCCCTTTACTTGCTTTAAGCCTAAAGCCTTAAAGCAAGCAATACCCCAATAAAAACACAGTAATGATATACTCTCGTTATTGTGTTTTTGTTTACAGCTACTGCTGCACCTTAGCGCTAGCACGAATATTACTTATTGGAATTAATAATGGATAACCAGCCTTATAACCCGCTTCATGGTATTAATTTAAAGACCATAGTCACTGAATTAGAAGCCCATTTTGGCTTTGAGACCTTAGGTAAAACCATTAAAATAAAATGCTTTACTGACAATCCCAGTATTCAATCAAGCTTGAAATTTTTACGTAAAACTCCCTGGGCGAGAGAGAAGGTTGAGCAGCTTTACCTTAACAATAAAAATAAAATCCACACTTAAGCATAAATAATCACTCTCTTAGCCGACTAGTAGTAATAACATTAATGCAGATACTCTCTGATGACTTTTGTCAGCAATTATCAGGCCGAGCAATGAATATCCATCACTCTTTTTTACCAAGTTTTAAAGGTGCTCGCCCTTATCATCAAGCACATGCTCGTGGTGTTAAAGTCATTGGCGCTACCGCTCATTATGTTACTGCTCACCTTGACGAAGGTCCTATTATCGCTCAGGAAGTAAAACCCATTAATCACACGTTCACCATAGAGCAGATGGTACATATGGGACATGATTTAGAAGCCACGGCTTTAAGCCATGCGGTAAGGCTGCATGCTGAACAGCGAGTCTGTCTAAATGGTGATAAAACGGTAATTCTTGCTTAACTTTAGCTGAGCGAATACCTAGCGAATTAATTCGACTGTAAGTAATTATTTACAGCCGTCAACTCCCCCTGACGTATAGCAAGGCACTAAATGGCGCTAAAATTCGCCTAATTGTCCACTTTATGATTAAAATTACACTATAACCTATTTTAATAAAAGTCCTCATTATGATTAATGTTGAAAAAATTCATCACGTTGCCTATCGCTGCAAAGATGCCAAAGAAACGACTGACTGGTACAAAGATAAGTTAAACATGGACTTAGTGCTTGCTATTGCTGAAAATGAAGTGCCTTCTACCAAGGCACCAGATCCTTACATGCACATTTTTCTTGATGCGGGTAATGAGAATGTTTTAGCCTTTTTTGAACTGCCTAATTCGCCAGCCATGGACAGAGATCAAAATACTCCTACTTGGGTGCAACATATTGCCCTAAGAGTTGCTAGTTATGATGCCTTGGTATCAGCGAAAGAAGAGCTTGAAAGTAAAGGTGTTGACGTTTTAGGCCCGGTAAATCACGGCGTATTTAAGTCTATTTATTTTTTCGATCCAAACGGCCATCGTTTAGAGCTTGCGACCAATACCGGTACTGCCGAACAGTTTAAAGAACTGAATAGAGTGGCTTATGAGATGATTGAAGAATGGTCGGTAACTAAACGTGCACCTAGTCATGCGGCTTGGTTACACCAGCAAGATTAAACTGCTGTGGGAAAAATGAACTACCTTTCAGTACGGGACTCTCTTTTTAACACCGAGACCTAGCACTAAAAAGCCCCCAATTTTCACTAGCGGGCTTTTTATTTTGCCATTAGCTTTTAGCTAACTCAAGCTAAGCCTGATACTCTTTACGCAATTGCTTAGCGGCATTGACCCTATTTTCCAAGGCCAGCTTAGTTTCTGTCCAGCCACGTGTTTTTAAGCCAAAATCTGGGTTTACCCATAAAATAAATTCATTATATTCGAAATAAAACATTTAAAAACACTGACACCCCTTGCCAATACTGGAAATATCCGTAAAGCGGCGGAGGTTTTATTTAGTAGTCAATCGGCTTTATCTCATCAAATAAAAGACTTAGAGCAAAGATTAAATACGCCATTATTTATTCGTAACACTTCGCCGGTAGAATTTACCAAGGCGGGTAAACTGCTCCTGAATCTTGGCGAAGAGATATTACCTAAGATTAAACAAGTAAATGCCGTATTAAAGGCTCCGTCACTATTTCATTGTATGCGCTTAGGCGAGACCTGCATTCATAAAAAGCTCTTGCCTGAAGCGATCAAGGAATTTGCTAACTTATACCCGTTACCATTCAAAGTGCTAGATTTCAGTGGGAATTAAAATGACTTTAGGCAAGATAAATCATTGAAGCATAGTCATTCTATGGTTTCATTATTTAACGTGGTATAAAGTCATGTTAAACCCATCGAAGAAGCGTTTGAGCAACATCACTTCATCGTTGCTGTAACTCATAATGATGCTGCATGGATGCAGCTTGTTAGATAATGCAGACGGTACAGGAAGTACCTTATACGGATAATGCAGGAGCAATTATCCGGAGCATATTCTCCTGAACAACCATTATTTCATCACAGCGCCTGGAATTGAAATTGCTCAAGCACTCTGAAACATGCATATTGAATGGTAACGGGTATATATGCGAAGAAGACTTAGACAATTAAATTAAATTATTGGAGTAAGCTATGTGGCAGCAAACTGAATTAATATTAAAAGCAAGAAAGCGTGGTTTTCACTTAATCACCGAGGAGGTCCTAAGCCAGCTGCCTGAGCTAAATAAAGTGAACTGCGGCATTCTGCACCTTTTTATAAAACACAGTTCCGCTTCCATTACCCTGAATGAAAATGCTGACCCAACTGTACGCAGTGATATGGAAGCGCACTTTAATCATTTTGTCCCAGAAAGAGCACCGTATTATCAACATACTTATGAAGGTGATGATGATATGCCTGCCCATATAAAAGCTAGCCTGCTAGGTAATAGTTTGAGTTTACCCATTAGCGGCGGGCAATTAAATATAGGTATTTGGCAGGGAATATATTTAGGTGAACATAGAAACCATGCCAGTAGCCGCACTATTGTAGCGACCATCAATGGCGAGTAGCACTTAAATAGCAAAAAATTAAAGACTTTAAAACGTTAAGGCGTCATTCCCGAAATTACTTGTCGGGAATCTATGGTTTGAGAATATCAGGGGGTTAAGTTGGGAAACTAAGGGATTAACAAAATGGATCCCCGACTCAAACCGCACGGGATGAAAACTTAAAAGATAATGATTAAGAGTCTACTTATCGATATAGCATTCACCTTTAAATTGTATTGTTCAAGTTAAAGGATGGAGCACGGAATTGACGTTAGTCAATGAGTCCTTCAGACGCATAAATTGAGCTATACAATGACAAGGTGAATGTTATTCAGCTATTCATTTAGTCTTCTTCTAATACATGTGGTCCGGCGTAATTGTCAAAGCGCGAGTACTTACCTTGGAAGGTTAGTGCGATACGAGCTGAACTAGTTTATTCCATTACTTTGTTTACCACTTTGAACACACCAAGTATGACCATATTAATCTTCTTCTAATACATGCGGTCCGGCGTAATTATCAAAACGCGAGTACTTACCTTGGAAGGTTAGTGCGATACGACCAATAGGTCCATTACGCTGTTTACCAATAATGATTTCTGCCATACCTTTAAATTCACTATCATCGTTATAAACCTCATCACGGTAAATAAACATGATTAAATCGGCATCTTGCTCAATTGAACCCGACTCACGTAAATCAGAGTTAATAGGGCGTTTATCAGAGCGTTGTTCCAAGCCACGGTTTAACTGAGAGAGCGCGACAACAGGTACTTTTAATTCTTTCGCTAAGGCTTTCAGTGAACGAGATATTTCAGCAATTTCTAACGTTCGGTTATCCGAAAACTGCGGTGCGCGCATCAGTTGTAAATAATCAATCATGATCATAGAGATACCGCCATGATCGCGGTAAATCCTACGTGCTCTGGCTCGTAATTCTGTCGGCGTTAACGCAGACGCATCATCAATGAACATTTTACCTTTTTCCATCAACAAGCCCATGGTTGATGATAACCGCGCCCAATCTTCATCTTCTAGTTGACCGGTACGGATTTTAGTTTGGTCGATACGACCTAATGAGGCTAACATACGCATCATTAACTGCTCCGCGGGCATCTCCAAACTAAACACTAATGCGGGGTATTCTTGTGTCATCGCAGCGTGCTCGACCAAGTTCATGGCAAAGGTGGTTTTACCCATGGATGGACGCGCGGCAATAATAATAAGATCAGATTTTTGTAAACCAGCAGTCATTTTATCTAAGTCTGCATAGCCACTGGGGACGCCGGTAACACCACCTGATGGTGTTGAACAAAGCTTTTCAATACGGTCAACGGTTTTTTCTAAGACCGAATTTAGGCTTTCTGGACCTTGAGATTTAATGGCACGTTTTTCTGCAATAGCGAAAACTTTGGTTTCAGCAAAATCGAGCAAGTCTGCGCTGCTACGCCCTTGGGGATCATAACCCGCTTCGGCAATTTCATTGGCAACACTGATCATTTCACGGGTTACCGCTCGTTCGCGAACAATGTCGGCATAAGCGGTAATGTTCGCGGCACTTGGGGTGTTTTTCATCATCTCGGCGAGATAAACAAAACCGCCGGCATCCTCAAGTTTTTGATCGTTTTCTAAGGCTTCCGACAGGGTAATTAAATCAACTGGTTCACTTAACTCAATTAAGCTAGCGATAGTTTCAAAGATAAGGCGATGAGAGCGACTATAAAAGTCATCGGCAACCACTTTTTCCGCCACACGGTCCCAGGTTTCATTATCAAGTAACAAACCACCAAGCACCGACTGTTCAGCCTCTAACGAGTGCGGAGGTACTTTTAACTCATCAATTTGTTTATCTCTAATAAATTGCTGTTCTTTCGCAAATTTACGTGGCTTTTTGTCGGCCATTACCTTAACCCTACTCTGTTACATTACTATACTCGCGCTGGTTTTAACGCTAGCTTTAACTAGCTTTAAACAGCAATAACGAGTATCTAAAAAGGAGTGCTAATGTAGCAGAAATTGCCTTATGGGAATATAAAATATTTCCCTTAAAGGGCTTAAAGAGTAAATAGGTTATTTACTACTAACCTCGATATTACCGCTAACGGTTGACACTCTAACTAAGGCACTACCGTTTAGGGTTTGAAAATTTAACTTAGCACCCGGACCATATTCTGCATGTTCGGTTTTTGCCTTGGTAATATTATTGTCTATGTCACCGCCAACACTCGATTTTAGGGAAAAATCAGCATCAACACCTTTTTGAAAGGTGAAGGCTAAGTCGCCACTGACCGTGGATACTTTTAGTAGCGCTTTTTCAACTAAAGTGAGTTTTGCTTGTATATCGCCACTGACCGTTCTGATACGCAACTCAATAACTTCAGCTAAATTAAGCTCACTATTGCCGGAAACATTATTAAAAAAGACTTCTTTAGCTTGGCTATTAATAACAACTTCACCACTAACCGATCTAATTTCTAAACGCCCCGTAGAGTTATTATCTTGAATATCACCACTGACCGCAGCTAACGACACCTTGCCAGCTAAGTTATGACTATTGATATTGCCACTAATACTATTTAGCTCAACACTTTGTGTTAGATTTTTCGCCAAAATATCACCACTTACCGTGTTAACTTCGACACCACCATGTAAGTTTGATACCTGTATATCGCTAGAAATACTTGAAGATTTCATGCGAATATTTTTAGGCATAAAGACGATGATTTTTGAACCATCCGCGCGCCAATTATCCATTCTTGGATATTCAACCTCGATAATAACTTGTCCGCCTTTTTGTTCAAAAATAAGTTTTTCTGCATCGTCGTCTAAAGTGCCGGAAACCGATATTTTATCTTTATCCCAGCCGATAACCGTAATAAAACCACCGTGATTACTGATAGCTACGTTAGTAACCGTTTCACTGGGTAAGCTTTGCGCTATCTCGATGGCGGCGAGTAATTGGCTACTGAATAGCAGACAAGTCGCCATTGTGATGATATTGGCGCATTGATGTACTTTTCTGCTTAATCTGTTCATAGAAACCTCTTCTGTTGGGTATTTTACTGTGTTTAACTCACTCGGCTTTAAATTAACCTTGCTCGTTATTAAAGAGCCTTTAGCTAAATCACTTGATATTGGCGATATAATTGTTGTAATAACTTCAATTCTTGTTGTTGGGTAAAGTCTAATAAATTCAATAAGTCGGTATTATTTTCATCCCCTAACAGTGCTTTTCTTATGGATGCTCTAGCCTCTGCTAATTGCGTTAACTCTTGTTGCATCGCCGCTGGCAATCTATCAACCATGGGTTGGCCGTAACTGGCGAGTAATATCTGCTTTTGTTGTATAAAGTTTTGCTGCATAAAATTGACTAACTGTGCTGATGTCGGGCTAGCTTGTTTGGGTATTTTCACCAGTGCCGGCACGGTCTTTTCATTTGTCTCGGGTGAAAAAGTAAACCACGACATCAGCATAACCATGGCCATAGATGCCGCCCAAGCACTTGGCACAAAAACATTACGGTGTTTATCAGCTGATATTTGTTGTCTTTTAGCGTTAATGGCACGTTCAATACCCGGCCATAAATCTCTTTCGGGGGTCATTTCATCAGGTAACTTTGCCACCTGCTCGGCAAGTGCTTTATCTGCAAGCACCTTGTCTTGAGGTAAATGGCATTGGGATGTGTGCTTAGTCATGATTCATCTCCTGTTCACCCGATGAAAACTCAAGTTCTTTTAATGATGCTTGTAATAAATTTCTTGCTCTGTGGTATTGCGACTTACTTGAACCAACCGCCATATTCAACATGTTGGCAATTTCCTCATGGCGATAACCTTCAACGGCAAATAAAACAAACACTAAACGTGCTCGTTCCGGTAATCGAGCAATGTGCTGGTCTAACAACATTAAGGTTGAGTCATCCGTTAAACTGACACTTGGCTCGACAAAATTTGTCCCTGGCTCTTCAATACTAAACACCCGCTGCAGCCAGTTTTTGTGTTTCCGTAAATGTCCCAGTACTACATTGGTCGCTACACTATGCAGCCAGGTACTAAACTTACTTTCGCCGCGAAAGTTATTAATTTTTTGCCAGAGCACAACAAAGACTTCCTGACAAACATCCTCGGCGCTGTCTTTATCTGCCAACATGCGCCAGCACAAGGCATAAATGGGCTTATGGTGTTTTTCATAGAGACGGTAGAAAGCACTTTGACTACCTTGTTTAGCTTGTGCTATCCACACTTGCTCGCCGTCAATTACACCTAAATCCTCGGCATGATTGGCACTAAATAGCGCCTGCCCATCGATAACTTTTTTATGGTGCTTATCATGTATTACTTGGCTATCCAAATGCTAAAGCCTCTATTAGGTTCAAGGTAAATATCGAAAATAGTTATCCAATATAACTGGCTAACATAACTTGCTAAAGTGATGTCCAATATTAACTAAGATACCGAAGGTGATAAAAAGGTTTAAAGGGTATTTAATAAATTAGCTTTATAAAACTTAAAAATATTATCAGATATTTAGCTAGTCACAACACAGCTTGTCACATCTTGTTACGCTTTGCTTATTCTGCTTAGTTACTTTAGCTATAATCATGTGTAAATTAGCATAAGTATTTCAAGAACTATAACAACAGCCGCCCCTTAAGGAAATCCCAATGAAATTAACCAGTCTCGCTATCGCGCTTACTCTAGCGCTTTGCACCAGCCAATATGCATTAGCCGAAGATGATAAAAAAGAAAAATCAAAGGATGATGATAAAACCATTGCTCAAATGATAGAGAATAAAACAGCAACCTTAGGTTTGTTTGATTTTTACCAAGATAAAGAGACTGGCGAAACGTTAATGTTGCTTGATGAAAGTCAATTAGACACGCCTTTTTTACATTTTGCCCAAACTATTGATGGTCTTGCTGATGCGGGACATTTCCGTGGCGGTTATCGAGGTGTAAAAATCATTGAGTTTAGACGTTACTTTGACCGTATCGACATCATCACAAAAACACAACGCTATCAGTTTGATGAAAATAATCCCATCAGCCGTGCTAAAGATGCCAATATTAGTGAAGCAGTACTCGCCAGTATAAAAATTGAAAAAGTAGAAAATGGCAAAATCGTCTTAAAAGTCGATAAACTTTTCTTAAGTGAAGCACTGCATAAAGTTTCGCCATGGGCGCGAGTTGATGATAAAGATGCTAAAAAACGTTTTAAATTAGGTAAGTTAAACAGTAAAAAATCACGCATCCTATCCAAACGAGCTTACGATAATAATGTTGATATTGTTGTCGATTATGTTTTCAATAACCCTAACCCTAGTGTTTATGGCTCTAAAGCGGTTTCAGATCCACGTTCGGTCTCAATTAAACTACAACACTCTTTTATAGAACTTCCTAAAAATAAATTTACCCCGCGTTATCAAGATGCTCGTATTGGTTACTTTGGTCAACAATATGATCAAATGACCTCAAGTAGTTGGGCGCCTTATAAAGATGTCATTAACCGCTGGAATTTAGTCAAAAAAGATCCAAGTTCAGCATTATCTGAGCCTGTAGAGCCAATAGTGTGGTGGATTGAAAATACCACCCCTGTTGAGTGGCGTAACACCATTAGCGAAGCGGTATTAGCGTGGAATTCATCTTTTGAAAAAGCTGGCTTTAAAAATGCCCTACAAGTTA
This sequence comes from Colwellia sp. TT2012, assembly GCF_001440345.1. Taxonomy (GTDB): domain Bacteria; phylum Pseudomonadota; class Gammaproteobacteria; order Enterobacterales; family Alteromonadaceae; genus Colwellia. The sequence goes on from NZ_LJYX01000021.1 coordinate 185,480, forward strand.
AAATTCAGCCCGATGATGCCACTTGGCAAGCTGGCGACCTAAATTACAATGTCCTACGCTGGACCTCTTCACCACAACCACGCTTTGGTGGCTACGGGCCATCTTTAGCCAACCCCTTAACCGGTCAGCTGCTCGGCGCTGATATCATGCTTGAATTTGTTTTTATGAAAAACCGTTGGATATATAATAGCTTATATAGTCAAGGCGCGGTGAGTGTTGGCTTTAGTGACGTAGAGCAATTGCATCAAGGACCGGGGTCAATCGGTGCACTCAACTGTAGTGCTGGTTATGAATTGCAACAAGGCTTGTTACTTAGCCAAGCCATGTCAAAGGGTAGCGATATAGAAAATAAAGCCGTGCTAAAAGAAGGCTTACGTCATTTGGTACTACATGAAGTAGGCCATACCCTAGGATTAAACCACAATATGAAAGCATCCATTTTGTGGGATGAAAAAGAAATTCACGATAAATCACTGACCCAGGGTGCGCTAACCGGCTCAGTAATGGATTATGCCCCCATTAATGTTGCCCCTAGAGGCACGACCCAAGGTGATTACTTTCAAACAGAGCCGGGTTTATATGATGATTGGGCCATTGAATATGGTTATTCCATTGCTCTTGATGACTCAATAGAAGAAGCCGAACGCTTAGCAACAATATTAGCGCGCTCAAATGAAAAGGGTTTAGCTTTTGGTAATGATGCCGATGATATGCGCGCCCCAGGTCGTCATATAGATCCACGTATTATGACCAGCGATTTATCATCTAACCCTGTTGCTTACGCCAGCGATCGTATGGCTTTAATCCAAAGTTTACTTAGCGAGCTAAAAGATAAAACACTTATTGACGGTCAGTCACATCAGCAGTTATTAATTTCAGTCAATTCACTTTTTGGTCAATATCGACGCCAAGCCGAGGTTATTTCACGCCAAATTGGCGGTGTTTATATTGAGCGTAACGTGGTTGATAGTAGCCAAAAACAAAGTCTGCCTTATACGCCAGTACCAAAGGAAAAACAGCAAGCCGCTATGCAAGCGCTTACTAACTATGTCTTTGCCGGTGATACCTTAGCAAGCATGCAGCCTCTTTATAACTACATGCAACACCAACGCCGTGGTTTTAATCATTTTGATAAAAATGAAGATCCGAAAGCGCACGATATGATCTTAAATATGCAAAAGTCGGTATTAAACCAATTACTGCATAAAAAGGTCTTAAAACGTATTTCGGATACTAGCTTGTACGGCAATGATTATTCATTAACAGCAGTACTGTCAGATTTAACTGCGGCTATTTTTGTGGCGAGTAAAAAAGCTAGCTCTATTAGTCGTAACATTCAAGTAGAGTATGTCGAGCGCTTAATTGCGATTGCCGGTGTTGCTAAATCATCCGCTTACGACAACCTAGCAAAAGCTGCCGCACTAGGCCAGCTTAGCGAAATTTTGGATAATAGCTCGTCAATGAGCTTTGGTAAGAGTGTAGAAGCAAAGGCACAAGATGCTTATATCAGCTTGATGATAAACAAAGCACTGAAAGTTTAATTACTTAGCACTGCTAACAACAAAGCCCAACAAACACGGTAAATAAAAAGTTTGTTGGGCTTTTTTATGGCTATTAATTTATCGGCCAGAGTTTAGCGATAAGAACTGTCCTCAACTTGCAGGCACAAAAACGCTGGTCATTTATTGCCGGGCTTTTTATCTCTAGTTTGTCTGGCTATTAATTTATCGGCCAGAGTTTAGCGATAAGAACTGTCCTCAACTTGCAGACACAAAAACGCTCGTCATTTATTGCCGGGCTTTTTATCTCTAGTTTGTCTGGCTATTAATTTATCGGCCAGAGTTTAGCGATAAGAACTGTCCTCAACTTGCAGGCACAAAAACGCTGGTCATTTATTGCCGGGCTTTTTATCTCTAGTTTGTCTGGCTATTAATTTATCGGCCAGAGTTTAGCGATAAGAACTGTCCTCAACTTGCAGGCACAAAAAAAGCGCCAGAGGCGCTTTTTACGTTTATTGCAAATACGCAGAATTTACTTCTTGCTAAGTGCACCAAAACGTTTGTTGAATTTATCAACACGACCACCGCTCTCGGCAGATTTTTGCTTACCAGTGTAGAATGGGTGACAAGCAGAACATACGTCAAGGTGAATATTTTTACTTAAAGTAGAACGCGTTGTTATCACATTACCACAAGAACAATTTGCAGTGAACTCAGTGTACTTAGGATGAATACCGTCTTTCATGGGGACCTCTATCTCTTTATGAGAATTTGGGCGCATCGCCACTCAGCCATTTCCTGTTGTCTATTTTATCATAGACGAAATGCTAAGCACCATACGTAGTTAAGAATTAATGGGGGCGAATTGTAAAGGATAGTTTCAGTAACTTCAACATAAAAGAGCGTAATTCGGCTAAAAAAAGACTTATTGGCATTATTTAGTAACAAAACAATAATGTTACTTGGCAGGCTCCATTACAGCGGGCAAAATAGCCTCAACAATTACTCGCCACATCAACTCATTAAAAGTGCCAGAACATTATATTCAAGTTGCTATTCCTGTGCCTATGCGGCAGTTATTTACTTATCAAGTACCAGAGGCACTCGGCTCGCCCCCGATTGAAGTCGGTGAACGGGTCGTGGTACCTTTTGGTCACCGCAAGGTTATTGGCATTGTTATTGATGAACAAGCACAATGTAATTTCGACGTCAGTCGAGTTAAAAGTATTGCTGAGCGCCTCAATGATAACTTTAATTTAAGTACACCATTAGTTAAATTTTTACAATTATGCGCTCATTACTATCACCACCCCATAGGTGATGTTTTTCAACAAGCCTTACCTATACTGCTGCGAAAAATAGAAAACATTACCTTAAGTCCACCCATGGTATGGCTAGCAGAATCGCGAGAGGAAAAGGCTAATGACATACTGGCTAAATTAGCCAAAAAAGCCGCTAAACAGTATGCTTTATATCAAATAATACAGAGCCACCATGGTATCAGCTGGGTAGAACTTCGCATGTTAGGCTATAATAAAGCCCAGTTAAATGCCCTACAGAGCAAAGGTTTAATCATTGAGCAAGAACAAATTGCTAGCCAATATTCTTGGCATAAGGATACCCTAAACAAAGCTGACAAGTTACGACTTTCCAGTGAACAAGCCATCATTGTCAGTGCCATTCATAACGCCTTAACACAGTTTTCTTGTCACTTGATTGATGGGGTTACCGGCAGTGGCAAAACCGAAGTATATTTACAAGCAATGGAAGCTGTACTTGCTAATAACAAACAAGTATTAGTGATAGTCCCTGAGATTGGTTTAACACCACAAACGCTAAGTCGCTTTGAACAACGCTTTAACGTGCCTATTGCTCTACACCATTCAGGGCTAAACGATAAAGAACGTTTAGCCACTTGGTTAAGTGCTCAGCAAGGCAGTGCGGCCATTGTTATTGGCACGCGATCGGCAATTTTTACCCCCCTGCACCGTCTAGGCTTGATCATTATCGATGAAGAACATGACTCGTCATTAAAACAGCAAGACAGTTTTCGCTATCATGGTAGGGATATGGCCATCCTTCGTGCCAGACAGCTAGATATTCCTATTGTATTGGGTAGTGCTACGCCAAGTTTTGAATCGCTACAAAATGCCTTGTCAGGAAAATATCGCTACCATCAATTGCTCAATCGAGCCGGTAAAAGTAATAAGGCTAAAATAGCGCTTATTGATATGAATCATCAGCAAGTTGAATATGGTTTATCCGGCACACTTAAATATGAAATAAAACAAACCTTAGCGCGCGGTGAGCAAGTACTATTATTTTTGAACCGACGTGGCTATGCGCCTGCTATCAACTGTCAAGAATGTCATTGGCTAGCTGAGTGTCAGCGATGTGATAAACCCTACACTTTACACCAAAAACAGCAGCTACTTATTTGCCACCATTGTGGTAGTCAAAAGCGTATACCTCCTCAGTGCCCTAGTTGTGGCAGTGTTCGCATCGCGCCATTAGGTCAAGGTACCGAGCAATTAGAATCTCGCTTAGAGGAGTTGTTTCCTGATACGTCTATCGTGCGTATTGACCGTGATAGCACCCGAAAAAAAGGTGAACTAGCCAAATTACTGCAGGAAGTCATCGATAAAAAACATCAGCTGCTGGTTGGCACACAAATGCTGGCCAAAGGCCATCATTTCCCCGATGTGACTCTAGTGGCGGTACTCGATGTTGATGGTGCTTTATTTAGTTTTGATTTTCGTGCCAGCGAGCAAATGGCGCAACTACTGATACAAGTAGCAGGACGAGCTGGCCGCGCCAGTAAACCTGGCAAAGTATTGGTGCAAAGTAATTATGTTGATCACCCCTTATTGCAAGATTTGGTGCATAATGGTTATCATCACTTTGCCCACCAAGCACTCACCGAAAGAAAACAAGCGCTACTGCCACCTTTTACTTTCCAAGCATTATTACGTGCCGATGCAAATTACCCTTCGTACCCAGAAAAGTTTTTACGTGCGCTTACCCAGCAGCCATTAGCGGGTTGTGAGTTTGCCGGCCCAGTACCGGCGGCAATGGAGAAAAAAGCCGGTAAATTTCGTTACCACTTAATCATTCAAGCTAAATCCCGAAAAGATTTGCACCGTGCAATTTTGCAACTCCTTAGCCAGATACCTAACAATGAATGGCAAGGCAAGGTACGCTGGAGTTTAGATATCGATCCAATCGATTTAAATTGGTAACGGCCATAGAGCAATTTTCATAAGTAAAGTAATCACTTACTCTATGGAATGGTATTAATCATGTTTTTTACTGTCAGCTCGGTTACACTAGCTAAAATTTTCCTCTAGTAACCCTCCCCTTTTCATGGCTAATCAAGATTATGTTTCCCGCACGCCTGCAAAAAATAAAAAAAAACCCCGTAACGGTAAAAGAGCAGCAAAAAACGCCAACGTACTAACACTAAAAACTAAACTAGCCAGCTTAATATTAGTGATATTAATTGGCGCGTTTTCTTATGGTTTATGGTCGTTAAAGACAGATCCTAGCACTAAAACACCCTTAGTAGAGTCCGTTAAAACAGTGCCAGCTCAAAAGGCAATAAACAAAAGTACAGCGTTACCTGAGCCACCTAAAGAAAAGTGGACTTATGTTAAAAATTTAGCAAGCAAAGAAATTGAAGTCGGTGAATATAAGGTGGTCGAAAAAGGCCCTTATAAAATGCAGTGCGGTTCATTTAGAACACAAAAGCAAGCTGAAACATTAAAAGCAAGAATTGCCTTTACTGGACTCGAAGCACAAGTCAAAAGTGTTACTGGAAAGAATGGCCTCTGGCATAAAGTTTTCTTAGGTCCCTACCCCCGTAAACGCCTTGCAGAAAAAGATAAACATAAGCTTAAACGCAACAATATAAATTATTGTCAAATATGGTTGTGGCGATAATTAATATCTTGTCTACTCCTTGAAAAAACCACAAAGACCCCAATTACATTAGCATCAATGAATTGAGTTAAAATGAGGTTAATGTGACTACTATTATTTCAGTAAGACGTAATGGCAAAGTGGCTATTGGCGGAGATGGTCAAGTATCACTTGGCAATACCGTAATGAAAGGCAATGCCCTAAAAGTTCGCCGTTTATATAATAACAAAGTACTGGCTGGTTTTGCTGGTGGCACCGCCGATGCATTTACTCTGTTTGAGCGTTTCGAAAGTAAATTAGAGCAACACCAAGGTCATTTAACCAAAGCAGCAGTAGAGCTTGCTAAAGACTGGCGCAGTGATAGAGCATTAAGAAAGCTAGAAGCTTTACTTGCCGTTGCTGATGAAACCGCCTCATTAATAATTACCGGTAATGGCGATGTTATTCAGCCCGAAAATGACCTTATCGCCATAGGTAGTGGTGGTAACTTTGCCCAATCGGCTGCCATAGCACTGTTAGAAAATACCGACTTAAGTGCCAAAGAGATAGTAGAGAAATCATTAACTATTGCTGGCAATATCTGTGTTTTTACCAACCAAGAACACACCATAGACGAACTCTAGCCTTCGCTCTTGCAAAAGAGCAACCTGATTAATATGCTGCCAGAGTATGAGTCAAACACTCCTCTGGCCGTAAAGAGGAATAAAAATGTCAGATATGACCCCACGCGAAATTGTCCATGAATTAGATAGCCACATTGTTGGTCAAAGTGATGCCAAACGTGCGGTTGCCATTGCGCTGCGAAACCGCTGGCGTAGAATGCAACTTGATAAAGATTTACGTAACGAAGTTACCCCTAAAAATATTCTCATGATAGGCCCTACCGGTGTTGGCAAAACTGAAATTGCTCGCCGTTTAGCAAAGCTTGCTCATGCACCGTTTATCAAGGTAGAAGCGACTAAGTTCACCGAAGTAGGTTATGTTGGTAAAGAAGTAGAATCTATTATTCGTGACCTTGCCGATATGGCAATAAAGATGGTTAAAGAAAGTGAGATGGAACGTGTTAAACATCTTGCTGAAGAAGCCGCTGAAGAACGTATTTTAGATGTACTTTTACCGCCTGCTCGTGACAACTTTGGTAATGATGAAGCAAGCGAAAATACCAATACTCGTCAAATATTCCGTAAAAAACTGCGTGAAGGTAAATTAGACGATAAAGAAATTGAACTAGATTTAGCCGTTCCACAAGTTGGTGTAGAGATCATGGCACCTCCAGGCATGGAAGACATGACCTCTCAGTTACAAAGCATGTTCCAAAACATGTCTAGTGATAAAACCAATAAACGTAAACTTAAAATTAAAGATGCCTTTAAAGCTTTGCAAGAAGAAGAAGCGGCTAAAATAGTGAATCAAGATGACATCAAGCAAAAGGCTATTGAAGCGGTTGAGCAAAATGGCATTGTCTTCATCGACGAAATCGATAAAATTTGTAAACGCGCCGAGAATTCTGGCGGCGGAGATGTTTCTCGTGAAGGTGTGCAACGAGACTTGTTACCCTTAATTGAAGGTTGTACGGTAAGCACTAAACATGGCATGATCAAAACTGATCATATCTTATTTATCGCCTCAGGTGCCTTTCAAATGTGCAAACCTTCAGACTTGATCCCTGAGTTGCAAGGTCGTTTGCCTATTCGTGTTGAGTTAAAAGCGTTAACGGCTGACGATTTCGTGCGTATTTTAACCGAACCTTTTGCCTCGCTAACCGAACAGTATATTGCTTTACTCGGTACTGAAGGCGTGGAAGTAACCTTTACCGATGATGGTATTAAGGCTATTGCTGATGCTGCATGGCAAGTAAATGAGAGCACTGAAAACATTGGAGCACGTCGTTTACATACCATGATGGAACGTTTGGTTGAAGATTTATCGTTTAATGCTGACCAACGTAGTGGTGAGACTATTAGCATAGACCAAGCTTATGTTAATAACATATTAAGCGATGTCATTAAAAACGAAGATTTAAGTCGCTTTATTCTTTAATTACCAGACTATTATTAAATTAATGAAGATAACTCAAAGGTTAGATACTGTACTGTTATGAATATTACCCATTTTATTATAGATAATAACCAGCACAATCTAGCTATTGAGTTTGCTGCTAGCCAGACGATAGAGAGTGCGCTACTAAGTTTTGAATATTTGCGTATTAGCTCACCAGCAAGCTCAGCTAAAAAACTAAAAACCGGGCCTGCTGCGATTACTAGTCATAAAAAGGCGGTGCGCTTAATTAAAATTGAGAGTGTCGCAAAACATGGTTATCGCTTGATTTTCGATGATGGCCATAACGCTATCTATAGTGGGCACTATATACAAATATTAGCCGTAGAATATGATGTTCGTTGGCAGCATTATTTAACTGAGCTAAAAGCCAGTGGTCACTCCCGTGAAGCCATGATTGATATTAAACAGTTATAAAGTAAATGGCTTAATCTATACAATTCGGAGCTTATGTTTTAAGCCCGATAAAAATGCCCTGACGCCAAACAGTCAGGGCATTTTTATTTAAGTCGTATAGTGGCGTGAGCTATACAGTAAATCGGCTGACTTCTTTAGTTAGCACTTGCGCCTGCTTGGACAACTCTTCACTCATATGCTCATTTTGCTTAGCTGACTCTCCGGATTTTTCGGTAACATCTCTGATCATCACTACGTGTTGGTTAACTTCTGAGGCAACGGTACTTTGCTCTTGAATAGCCGTAGCAATAGCGCTGTTCATATCCATAATCAAAGCGACATCTTGGGTTATTTCATCTAACATAGCACCAGCAGAGCTTGCTTGCTCGGCACTCTCTTCTCCTTGGCTTCGACACTCCGCCATTAACAAAACAATCTCTTGAGTACGTTTTTGTAATAAACTAATAATGGTTTCAATTTCTTGAGTCGAGTCTTGTGTTCTACTCGCTAGCGTTCTTACTTCATCAGCGACCACGGCAAAACCTCGACCCTGCTCTCCTGCTCTTGCCGCTTCAATGGCTGCGTTTAACGCAAGCAAGTTAGTTTGCTCGGCAATGCCACGAATAACACCTAAGACCGAGGCAATCGTGATACTTTCTTTTTCTAACTCTTTGACCACATTTTCTGAGTCTAAAAGTTTTGCGGAAAGCTGACCGATTCTATCTATGGTTTGCTCTACTCCTGCCTTACCTTTCTCAGCATTATTATTTGTGATCTCTGCTTTATGAGCGGCTTCTCGAGTGTTAGTCGCAATTTCATCAATAGTTGCCACCATTTCGGTGACGGCGGTTGCCACAAGATCAGTTTGTTGCATTTGGGTTTCCACGCCTTCATTAGCATTGTAGATATTTTCAGCCAAGCTGCCCGTTGCAGAATTAAGGGTATTTACTGAGTGATTAACTTCCACAATAAGTGAACGGAAGTTGGTTAACATGTGGCTAAATACCTCGGCCATATCCGATAATTCATCGCCACCACTAACGTCAACTTCAGTGGTTAAATCATTACTTTGAGCAACTTTATTCATGGTGGTTTGTAAGTTATTAATGCGTCCTAAAATACTCGTCCCTATAAACCAAGCACTTGCTAAAGCGATCACAAGTACCGCACTAAAAAGGCTATATGCCAGCGTATTAACAAAAATAATATTTTCTTTTACAATAACGTCGCTAATATTAACTACCCGTAAAAGCTCATTATCTACTTTATGTACCATATTACGCATTTTACCCATAGTGCCCATATCTTTATCATAACCAAGCTCTTTTTGGACGGCCACTAAGTTTAAGAAAGCACTTTGGTATACTTTAATTAACTTACTAACGGCTTGCCTTTTAGCTGATGAAAAATCACTGATTTGCACACTTGCTAGTAGTTTACTAACATTGCTTTGCAGCTTATCGACATATTCATCATCAAGTCGTAACATAAAATCCTTTTCATTACGCCTTAGCTGTAACATTTCACTGCGCAAACGATAGTTATTTTTCCCAATTAGGCTTTCAACGTCATGAACCGCTGTGCGAAGTTCTCCATATAAGCCGCCTTTGGCATTTAAGCCTATTTTCTTTTGTAAAGAAACTAGGCTATTAAACTGAACTTGATACTGAGCTAGAATACCCTCCATGCTGGTAATTTCAGGTACGGATAAACCAACCTCAGTAAAACCTTCTGCTAAGGCAGTGATCTGCTGTTGTACCTTGCCTATTTTTTTATTAAATTTTTCAGAATATTTTAAATCCTTACGGGAAATAAAATCTTTTTCATCTCGCCTCAACTCTAAGACTGAAGTTTTAATATTACCAATGTGATTTGCTATAGTTATATCGTGTTGTAACGATGAGCTTGCGTAGTTTAATAACACTAACATTAGGCTCATTGCGAGTACTAATATTGTGGTATTGGCGATTAGTTTATGTTTTATAAGCATAGATTTTAACCTTAAAAATGAACTTAAATAGAAAAAAAAGAACGAAAAGTGTACTTATCCAGAAGCAATTTTCAGCTTACCTAGGAGCAAAAAGTCACCTCCCACGATAACAATACAAAACACAGGGTGGTAAAAGGAGGTGTTACTTAGGTTATTTCTTTGTCTAGTATAGACTGTATCGGTAAGTATAGATTTTTTTTAATTTATTTTCACTTAAATTGACAACTTTATAATTTATGGCTAATTTTTCTATAAATTAATCGTTTTCTGGATATAAGTTAATAAGAGATAATATGGCTTTCATGGGTTATAAAGAAGTTTGTCCTAGCGTTATTTTTTTGTAAGGTAAAGTACCAGTTCATCTTCAGGCAAGGGCTTGCTAATAAAGTAGCCTTGCACAGCATCACAGCCTAAATGGCGTAATAGGTTAAGTTGCTCGACAGTTTCAACACCCTCAGCTAAGACACGTTTACCTAAACCGTGTGAAAGGTCTATCATAGACTTAACTATAGTTAGATCAGAGTCATTAATAGCCACCTCGTGAATAAAGCTACGATCAATTTTTATTTTATCAATAGGTAACTCTCGTAAGTAAGCCAGAGATGAATAACCCGTGCCAAAATCATCAATTGAAACCTTAATGCCCATGCTTTGTAATTTAACAATGCTGTCCATTGCTCGGGCAATATCAGTCATAACCACGTTTTCAGTGATTTCTAATTCTAAATAGCTAGAAGGTATACTATATTTATGCAATAAATTTTGAATATTAGTGACCAGTTGCTCATTTTGAAATTCAATAGCCGTTATATTTACCGCGATGGCAATACGACGTTGGTATAAATTGAACCAGCGCTCACTCGCTTGGCAAGCCTTGGCTAAAATATAATTATCAAATTCATTATGCATATTCAAAGCTTCAATTTCACTCAAGAATTCACTCGGAGCAAGCAAGCCTTTCTCAGGGTGCTGCCAACGAACTAATGCTTCAACACCTTCGAGTTTATTTGTTAATAAGTTTAATTGCGGCTGGTAATATAAAATAAATTCATCATGTTCTAATGCTGCTCTTAACTGCTTTTCCATGATCAACAAATGCCGTCCCTGTGCTTGCATTCCTTCTTCAAAGGCGACAGTGGCAATATTATTGGTTTCTGCATGATGCAAGGCAAGGTTAGATTTTTGCAAAAGCTCCTCTGCTTTATCCCCATCATCCGGGTAAAAGCAGTAACCAATACTACCTTGGATTGATATCTCTTGCTGCTCATAACGAAAGGTTCGTTCAATAAGTTCGTGGATATGGCTTACCGCCCTATCTACATGGGAAGCCTGCTCGAATTCAATAACAAACATAAAAGAATCACCACTTAAGCGCCCTACCGCATGAGGCATAAAAACACTGTGGTTAAGTCTGCTGGCAATTTCCCCTAGAATATAATCACCTATTTTTAAGCCGTAGGTATCGTTAACAAATTTAAATTGTTTTATATCGATTAAGAAAACCGACAGTTTTAACTGATTTTTATTAGTTTTATTTGCTTGGCTTAGCTCATGTATTTTATCGGATAACTTAGCCATTACTTGTTCGCGATTGAGTGCTCCGGTTAACGAGTCATGTTTACCTAAGTATTGCGCTCTATTAATGGCATTTATAGCGGCAAACCTCTCCGCTCCTTGCATCCAAACAAGTAAAATAAAACCAAGTATACTGTGAGCAGCAACATCGAAATATAATAAAAAAAACTCTAACTGACGAAACCAAGGCTCAGCTAAAGCCACAATAGAAATAAAAGAATGGATTAAATAACGAACACCAATAACCGCAGTAAAGTACATTAATACTTGGCTAGAAAAATAACTTGTTTTATCAAATAAAAGGTAACTGGCTAAAGCTATAAAGCTACAACCAAAAATAAAACTAGGCAGGCTAATAGTTAAATAAGAATGATTAAAAGCCTGACTGGGGTCAAAAGCAAACCACAGTGTTGTGGTTAAACAGACAACTATAATTAAACTCAGTCCAGCTATTGTTATCTTATTAGGGATTTCTTTATTCGTTTTAGCATTAAACACACCCAGCACCAGAAAAAACAAAAACAAATACTGACAAGTTTGCAGAATAAATTCTGCGGTAAAGTGCAAGTTATTACTGACTAAATCCACACTGGTGTAGGGGATAAAAGCTTTAAGAAAATAGCTAAGACTTAACATGGCTATGCTGACTAACCAATACATGACATATTTACGCAAGAAAGTGCGATAGTAAACAACAAAGACAAATGACAACACCGAAAAAACTACGGCTTGTGTCGCGAATAAAAAAGTCCGTGGTGTAATATATTCGATCATAAGAATTTTTTAATCATAACTATCAAGAGATCCACTTAAAGCCAGCCGTTGTCGAAAAATGAATTGAGATTTTAGTAGGCAAAGGTCGTGCTATTAAAAAGGCTTTTACCCTTTAATTCAAGTAATACCCGCTAAATATATAATAGGTTTTATTTTATTAATAACAATATATACTGATCTTGAATATTATCTTCAAATAAAAAGAGAGCTTGCATGCAATATAACACCTCTGAATTATGTGACTTTTATGCCGATTTAATTGATGTTGTTGATCCTATTTTTTGTAATTATGGTGGTTTCAGCTCATTTGCTGGCCAAGTTGTCACGGTAAAGTGTTTTGAAAATTTAGGGTTGATAGCTGAGTTAGTGACGCTTAATGGCAAAGGAAAGGTGCTAGTTATTGATGGTGGTGGTTCAACCCGCCGTGCGCTTATTGATATTAATATTGCCCAGTGTGCGGCTAGCAACGGTTGGGAAGGTATTATTTGTAATGGTAGTGTTCGCGATGTTGATGCTTTAGAAGACATAGATATAGGTATTCAGGCACTCGTGGCAATTCCTGTCGGGGCAAGTGATCAAAGTATTGGCGAAACTGATATTGCTATCAACTTTGCTGGCGTGACTATACTACCTGATGACCATATTTATGCCGATAATACTGGAATTATACTGTCACCTGAAGCGCTAGATATTGAATGACCTCAGGGCTAATGCTAAGGCATCAACCTTAATCCTATAAGTCGATGAGTTTAATAAATAGACGGTTTAGCTTTGGGTGGAATTGATTCTGGGTGCTGTAAGTACCAATTTTCTAGCCAAAGTTCTATTTCCTCAGGTACCACTCCTGGGTGAATAATGTCTCCCTGAATTAACTCTCCGCCCATAGCTATATAAGCTTTCGAGGCATCATGCCGGTCAATGTTAGTACCAATAAGTGGGATTTTCATGCTGCGTGTTAAGGTAACAAGTGCATTGGTAATGGCCTTATCTACTCGATTGCTACTGTCATTGCTTAATTGCTGACAATCTACCTTTAATTGATGTATGGCCATTTTACGGACATATCGTAATGATTCATAACTGCCAGAAAAGTTAGTAATAGAGATTTTTATTTCTAATGATTTAAGTTGATCTATTATATTTTTTACCCGCTGACTTGCATTAAGCATAACTTGCTCATTCAGCTCAATCATTAAATATTTACCAGCTATGCCATGCTGTTGTAGCTTTTCTTCAATAAAGTCAACTAAATCGACTTCAAACAAATTTTCACTCACTAAACTGACGGAAATACACTGATAGACACCAATACGGTGTAAAGTATCAAGCGTGGTGAAAGCTTGCTCAAACATATACTTTGTTAGGCGATACAGTTCGCCACTTTGCTCTGCGAGCGTTGAAAAGTCGGACAGTTCAAGTGGTTTATGATTACTTTGCTCATACCAATGCACATTTAATTGAAAACCAACAATATGGTAATTATTTATATTAACTTGCGGCTTTAAATAGCAAAACAACTTTTCATCTTCTATATCTTGACGAAGTGATTCCATCCGCGCCAACTGACTTTGTGTATATAAAACACTACTATTATCAAAATAACTAATCACTTGCTGGGATTGTAGTCCGTTGAGTAATGCGTCACCCGCATGGGCAATTACCTCTTCAACACTATTACCAAGCTCTCCCGAAATGGCGAGCCCAAAGGCCAGTTCAAAGTTTAAAGAAAAACTTTTAAAGCTCAAAGCATCAGGAACTGCATCACCAAGCTGTTGACACAACTCATTCAACATACTTTTATCATCGAAGCGACTATCCGTTAAATTATATACCACTAAAAACTGTAAGCTTTGCAAGCGAGCAATACGGACTGGCTCAAGGTTATGAGAAAAGTTCAATAATTTCTTATTGTTAACTATTTTTTGTCGCAAACAATAAGCAAGCTGAAGTAATAAAACATCTGAATTGTGATAGCCTAATAAACTATTTACTTGTTGAAAATTAATAGGTTGGAATACCACAGCAGCATAACGTTGCCCTACACTTGCTTTGATTGCAGATGTAAATATTTTTAATGCTTGTTGGGCGGTAGGTAAGTTAGTTGCGGGATCATGGGTATAACTAAAGAGTTCTTCGACACTGATAGTTTCATTGCTAGTATTGCTAGTGTCTGAGCTAAAGAGCTTTTGAGTAAGCAGCCAAGCGAGAGTAATGGCGATAATAATAGCAACAATATAGCCAGTTATTGCCATTAAGCCCATAGGTAATTGCTCTCGATAAAGCTGGGAAAATAGGGCTGACAGGGCTACTACGGCGATAAAAACAATAAATAAAAAAAAGTACTTGGCGTTAAAACGACTCATATTTAACCACACCCCATCCTGGTAAATATTACGAATAAAAAAACCAGCCTAATAAAAATAGAGTCTTTTGTACAGAAATTCTAATTACTTAAGCAGTAAACTTAAGAGATGCACACACTTTTTTTATTTTTTGATGATACATTATTACTCTCATCAGTAGTTAGTAATGCCTCAACTAAAAAAAGAAAACCGTTTAAATTGTCACTGGACCAATAACGCTGTAGTTGTTTATCACCCGTAACGATTAATGCGACAAATTTATTATAAGCCACACTATCATGGTTTTCAAAACACTTTTGGCTTACCGCTTTAAAGCGGCCTTTTCCTTTCAGGCATTCCCTAAAAATAATACTGTAATTATTGATTAATGGGCTAATCAACTCAAGGTGTATGATGAGCTGTTCATATTCACTTGCTGTTGCCTGCACTTTTAAACTTGCCAATCTAGCTTTAGCAAATTCTTGACCTCGGGTAGCAACGAGTATCATAGAGTCAACTAAGGCTTTATTTTCTTTGCGGGTAGCTATACTGTCGCGTTTTTGGCTTATTAACTGTCGCTGTAGCTTCTCAGCGCGAAGGAAAAAAAAGATACTAATCACTACAAAGGCAGCGGTTATAATTAAAACAAAAAACATTAAGACACCTTAGACTGATTAACTGGCTTGATGTTAACAGATTCAGCTATATGTGCCAAAAATAGATAGGGATCAATATCTTTATAGTCCGGCGTCTTTAATGAATATTTCATTGTGATGCTAAAACGACCTAAATTAGCAAAGGCTCGACTATTTAAGGCTTGTACCAGTTTATCCAGTTTCATATGCGCCTCCGCGCTACTTACGTGTTCAAACATCAATAAATACTCCCCTTGATTCAGTAAGCCAGCGTAATCAAACTCAGTTAATTGTTCATTGATTAAGCTGGCTATATCTTTAGTTACTTCCTTAATGCTTTTATTATTGAAATGAAAAGTCAACTCTTGCCAGTTTTCTACCACTAGATAGCCGACACTCAAGGGGTATTGAAATTTACGGGCTTTTTTAAAAGCCAATTGATAATCAAATTTAGTTTGCATCGGCCCAGTCATGATATAACTCGGTTTTTCAATTTCTTCATAGGCTAAATTTATTCGTTGTGTTTTTAACCTCAAGAAAAAGCCAAGTAAGGTAATCAACAATATACAAACCAGGGCAGATAAACTAATAATAATGGTGCGTTGCTTTTGGTATTTACCAACAAAACTACTCGATAGCTCACTGTTTTGTGCTAATTTAACTGCCAACTTTGTTGACTCATGCAAAGGCTCAACGATTGCCTGTGGGTCGGTAATTAAATATGATAACCCATGAGCTAAAGTGGCAGATTTTTTCATATCTTTCAGTTTAGTTAATAGTACCTTGCTATGTTTTTCCCGCCAGAGGTAAGCGCTTTGATAATTATTATCAGCAAGGTACATCTCGGCAACCATACGATAAAAGCCAGCGTACTCTAAGGAAATATCTTCACCGTCCAGTAATCGTAATACCTCAACTAACAGTGCATAACCGGCACTATTTTGTGCCATTGCTAACCTTGCGCTGGCTAAAGCGACCATACTTTCAATTTGTTCATCAAGCATGTCATTGTGCTTAAATATAGCAATAGTTGGCTCTAGTGATTCAATGGCTTCATGAAACTGCTGTTGAGAAATTAAAACAATACCTAAACCTTTACTGGCATAAGCAGCACTAATTGGCGCAGTCTTATTTTCAGCATAGCTTTTAGACTGCCAAAAAGCATTATAAGCATCATCAAAGCGCTGTAAGTAGAAATAGGCATAGCCTAAATATAAATAGGTTTGATCCAGATTGTCCAATAGCCCCATTTCAAACCTTAATTTCAAAACCTTTAACTGCATAGTCAATGATGTTTGATAATCACCCAAGTGATGATAGACCAAGGACAAAATAGTTAATAACTCAATATGTTCAGTCAATTCACTTTTGTTAATTCCTCGTGCAACTTGTTGTAAATCAGCTAAAGCAGCTTGATGTTCTCCCAGCATAGCAAACGCGACGCTACGATAACTAAGCAATAGTAATTGATGTTTTATATTACGGCTATATTCACTATTATTTACTGCCGTTTGAATCAGAATGAGTAGCTGTTGATGCTTTTCTCTGGCAACATAAACTTCCGCAAGTTTTAACAAAAGCGACAACTTTATTTTTTTATCCCTACTATTGACCGATAAGCCACTTTGAGCAAAGTCATGTACTTGGTTGATATTTGCTTGATTGCTAGCCACATTAGCCGCGAGTAAAAACACCTTGGCTAGGATATCATTGGAGTAATTTTTGCGGTTATCAAGAATTTTTTCTGATAGCTTTTTTACCGTATCAGCATTAAGGCTTTCACTATTGACTTTTAGCAGTTTCAGCACTTGATTACTCAATATGATTTGCTCAGAAGAAGGCTGAGCATAAGCATTAACTGTAAATAATGAAAACAATATGACTCGTTTAAACGTCAATATTATCAAAGAAAACAACTGCCAATTAGTCATATTCATACCGTTAGTGATTGAAAAAAAACCATTGAAAGTTATCCAATAGTATTTGTTACTATTTTTAACCTATAAAGCTAAGCAAAAGTAGCCTTTTCGGTTTACATTTATATAATTCACCCTATAATGAAGTTGAGCTTTACAGCTTGATAAGGGCAAATCTAATGAAAGTTAGAGACGCAAAGTTACCGGTCTAAAGGGAAACCTATGATAGCGGGACTACCAAGTTTAGATATAGTGGGGGCTTATCTTAATTCGATATTCTACTATCTGTTTCTTCCGTTTTCTTTGCGTGCTCCCTCTCCCTTAATTTCTTAAGGTTAGTTAAACTCCTCATTAACTGGACAAGTTACTTTTAAATTACTGATTGATTATCAATTAAGTAACTGATCGTATCGCTTTATTACCCCAGTAATCACCTCACTAAGGGACGTGTTTAAGCCGAAAGTTACCTAAGGTAAATCTGGCTATGCCCTGAGATAAATAAGCTTATTTATTTTGTTCAGTTTGCTCATCGATATACTGCATAACGACTTTATCCATCATAGATAATGGCATAGAACCATGCTTGAGCAATTGATCATGAAAGTCTCTTAAATCAAAATCTTTTCCTAATGCTTGCTCTGCTGCTTTACGCAAACGTTTAATCGTTAATTCGCCCATTTTGTATGACAATGCTTGCCCTGGCCAAGAGATATAGCGATCTATTTCTGTGGTAACATTGTGCAATGACAAAGCAGTATTACTCGCTAAAAAATCAATGGCTTGCGCTCTACTCCAGCCTTGAGTATGTATACCGGTATCAACAACTAAGCGGCACGCTCGCCACATTTCATACGTTAATCGACCAAAATTATGATAGGGGTCTTCATACATGCCTGCCTCAATGCCAAGATATTCCGAGTACAAGCCCCAACCTTCGCCAAACGCTGAAATGTAAGTACGGTTACGAAATTTTGCTACATTAACCATTTCTTTAGCTAAAGAAATTTGCAGGTGATGACCTGGCACAGCCTCATGGAGTGTTAGTGCGGTTAAGACATAAAGTGGTCGACGGTCAAGCCTATAAGTATTAACCCAATAGTTACCTGGCTGATCATCTCTAGATGAACCCGCATATCGACCCGTAGTATACTTGGGGGCAATATTAGCCGGCACAGCCATAACACCATAAGGCGTTCTTGGTAGTGTTTTAAAGAGCGCAGGTAATTTAGCATCCATTTTTTTAGCTATAAAAGCAGCCTCTTTTAATAACTCAAGTGCCGTGGTGGCATAAAACTGAGGGTCGGTACGTAAAAATTGCACAAAGTCGGCAAAAGTCCCATCAAAGTTCACTTGCTCAATAACAGCTTCCATTTCAGCACGTATACGCTTTACTTCTGCAAGACCTTGTTGATGCACTTGCACTGCTGTCATAGGCAAGGTGGTATAATGCCTCAACCTATTTTGATAATAGGCTTCGCCATTTGGTAAAGAGCTGGCGGCAATATTATCTCGGGCATTGGGTTGGTATTCATTCACCATAAAGTCATAATAAGCTTTATATGCTGGCATAACTTTAGTGCTCAAAATATGCTTAGCTTGTCGCTGTAAATCTTTTTGCTGGCTTGGCTTAATAAAGGTAGACATGTTATGAAACGGTTTATAGTAACCACTCTCAGTGACATCTTCTTTAATATAAGCGGAGATAGATTGCTCAAAGCCGGTAAGAACAATTTTAGGCTGGCTAATTCCGTATTTCAGTCCTTCTTTCATCCAGTGAGTTTGCTGTAAAAAATAGTGTGGTAATGCCGCTAAACGTGCTAAATAATCTTGGTAATCAGCCAAAGTTTTAAAATCAATTTTTGTGGAAATATTGGCTATCCAAACATGAAAACCTGACTCGGCCATGAGTGGCATGTAATGTTCTTTGTTAGTGTAACTATCTAACTGGTTTTTTAGGCTATAAGTGAGTACCGATAAATTAATCTGATTATCTTGGTTTAATTTTTCATCATCTAGGGTAATTAACTGCTGATATATAGCCAAGCGCTGTTGATATTGCCCTAATAAAGTCTCTGCTGATAGGTTGGGTAATTTAGCATTGTTACCACCTACCTCAGGCTGATTAAAAGGACTTGCTTGTAGATAAAACTCTTCATGTATTTGAATAATACGAGCTAATTTTTGCTCTTCACTATTGTGATTCTTAGCTATATTCGTGGCATTGCTGGCATTAGTTTGGCAAATACTCAGTGCAAAAAGCACTAGATAACTGATTATATTTTTCATTGGGCTTACTCAAAAAGAAAGGTGGCACGATAATTACGCTATATAATTTTTGTGCCTTAGTTTTTTGTCTGTTAAAACTATAGTTTGAAGAAGAGTTCTCTATAAACTTTTAACTCGGCAATAGACTCTTTTATATCATCGAGTGCTAAATGTGCGCCGGTTTTAACCACGGAATTTAGCACTTCTGGCTTCCAACGCCTAGCCAGCTCTTTTATAGTACTAACATCTAGATTACGGTAATGAAAATGCTCTTCGAAGTCAGGCATATACTTATTTATAAAGCGCCTATCTTGTCCGATACTATTACCACACATAGGAGATTTACCTTGCGGTACCCATTTTTTCACAAAAGCCACACTTTTTTCGGTGGCATGCGCCAAGCTTACCTCGCTATCACGGCACCTTTGTGTAAGCCCAGATTGACCATGATGTTCAATACACCATAGGTTCATATTATCTAGCACTTTATCACTTTGACTGATGGCAAATATTGGCCCTTGCGCTAAGATATTTAAATGACTATCAGTGATAATAATAGCAATTTCTAAAATAACATCGTCTTCAGGATCGAGTCCCGTCATTTCCAAATCAAGCCAAATTAAGTTACTGTCATTACCCGCCATAAAGTTCCCTTAAAAAAATGCACAGCATTCATATATAATTGTTAGTATAATACGCCAGAACTAAGTTGGATCAAATTAAATAGTATGAATAATTTACATGTCTAAATTAAAAAAACTGACCAAAGGTCAGCAAATACGTATTAAAGCTAATCATGATAAAAAGCTGCATGGGAAAAACACTAAAAGTAAAGATAAAGTGCAGTGGGATGATGGCGACCTCGGCGCTCCTGAGCAAGGAGTGGTCATTAGTCGCTTTGGTCAGCACGCCGACGTTGAAAATAACCAGGGTGAAATTTTTCGCTGCAATTTACGCCGTTCGATAGCTTCCCTCGTCTGTGGTGATAAGGTGCTATGGCGTCTAGGTACAAAAAACCAGCATAGTATTACCGGCATTATCGAAGCAGTACATGAGCGTGATACCGTGTTAAGTCGCCCCGATGTTTATGATGGGGTAAAACCTATCGCGGCTAATATCAGCCAAATTCTGATTATCTCTTCGGTATTACCGGTTTTTAACAGCGATATTATTGATCGCTATTTAGTCGCGGCTGAACAGACCGGTATTACCCCTGTCATCGTACTCAACAAAACTGACTTGTTAGACAGTATTTCCACCGACGAACAAGCCGCAATCAAAAAGCAATTACAAATCTATCATGATATTGGCTATCAAGTGCTTTATGCCAGTTGCATATCTCTTGACGGTATTGAGAAACTAAAGCTACAACTTGCTGAACATACCAGTATTTTTGTCGGTCAGTCTGGTGTAGGTAAGTCAACCTTAGTCAATGCCTTAATGCCTGAATTAGGGGTATTAACAAAAGAAGTCTCAGAAAACTCAGGTTTAGGGCAACATACCACCACAGTGGCACGCTTATATCACTTTATTGAGGGTGGTGATTTAATTGACTCTCCGGGTATTCGTGAGTTTGGTTTATGGCACTTAACCCCTGAACAAGTTTGCCATGGTTTTATCGAGTTTTCGGATTATATTGGTCTATGTAAATTTCGAGATTGTAAACATCAAGCCGATCTCGGCTGTGCCTTAATAGCCGCGGGAATGAATGAAAAAATAAACCCTGTTCGCCTAGCGAGTTTTCAGCGTATTTTAGCTAGTCTCAATGATAATACATTAACCTCACGTTTTAATAATTAAGGAAACCGAGTGTCTACAAAAAACAATCTTAGCGATAAAATTAAAATTGCCTGGCAATACATTATGCCTAAACACGCTATTTCACGTTTAGTAGGTAAGTTTGCGGCGGCAAAAATGGGTTGGTTAACTACTAAGCTTATTAGTCTATTTATTAAGGCTTACGGTATCAATATGAATGAGGCGAAATTAAAAAACGCCAGTGATTTTGACACCTTTAATAACTTTTTCACCCGTGAATTAGCCGACGGGGCTCGCCCTATTGATGATGATAACAATTCCATATGCTACCCCGTAGATGGGGCCATTAGTCAACAAGGTGATATTGTTGACGGTCAGCTTATCCAAGCAAAAGGTTTCAATTACAGTTTAACCTCTTTACTTGGTGGTGATGCCGCAACAGCAGCACCTTTTCAAGGCGGTAAATTTTCGTGTATTTATCTTGCGCCAAAAGATTACCATCGCATTCATATGCCCATGGCCGGTACTTTGCGGGAAATGATTTATGTGCCAGGGGAACTGTTTTCTGTCAATCCACTAACGGCTCAAAATGTGCCCGATCTTTTTGCCCGCAATGAACGTGTTGTCGCTATTTTTGATACCGAATATGGCGAACTGGCTATGGTATTAGTCGGTGCAACAATTGTTGCTAGCATTGAAACAACCTGGGCAGGTGTTATTACCCCACCCGCAGGCAAAGACATCTTCAGATGGCAATACCCTAAAGAGGGCATCAACGCTATTACTTTTGAAAAAGGTGATGAAATGGGCCGCTTTAAGCTAGGTTCAACGGTAGTTAGCACTTTTGCCCCGAATATGTTGAGTGAATTTGCCGCCAATGCTGGCCCAGGTACTGTAACTCGTCTTGGCGAGGTTTATGCTTCACTAGATAAATCAGCAAAATAGACCTTTTACTCAGTACGAATATCAATCAACAAAACGGTTGCTCATTTAGTGTACTCGATATAAGCTTAGACGAAATACGATTAAATTCGTAACGAGTCTAAGTATTATAAAATAATTAGCCTAATAAAAACGATCAAAAAGGAAGTGTACATGGCGCATGATAATTCTCCGGTGAAACCCACAGAGGCAGAGTTAACCTTACTCAATGTTCTTTGGAAAATGGGGCCCGCTACAGTACGACAGGTTCATGATGTTGTTAGTTCAACGCAAAAAACAGGCTACACCACCGTATTAAAAATACTGCAAATTATGCATGAAAAAACATTAGTCATTCGTGATGAAAGTAATCGCGCACACGTTTATGCTGCTGCTAATAGCCAAACACACACACAAACATCACTTATTAGAGACCTAATAAGTAAAGCTTTTGGTGGCTCTACCTCGAAACTAGTAATGCGTGCTATTGATGACTCAACCAGCACGCAAGAAATTAAAGATATTCGTCAGCTGTTAAACTCATTAGAAAAATAGTAAGACTCTACTTTAATTATGTTTGAACAATTATTTAATAGCCCTTTTTTATATAGCTTATCGTTAACCTTAGTGCACTTTTTGTGGCAAGGTTTATTGGTGGCATTTATACTAAAGTCCGCATTATTTATTATTGATAAAAACAAACCAATATTACGCTATGCCTTAGCAACATTGGCCATGTTAACAAATGCATGCCTCGCTATACTTACCTTTGTCATGGTCTATCCTGACACCAATTCAGGCATTAACAGTAACCTCAGCCCTATTCCGTTAACAAGTTTAGTCCATGAGTTAACCCAGAAGAATGCTTTATTAAATTACCATGAATTACTGCCCTCGATATTAGCTTACTCCTTGCCTTACCTGTCATTACTTTGGCTGGCGATAATTACTGCACTTGCCTGCAAGCTCTTAATTGAGGTTCGAAATGTAAATAATTTACCTATGTATGGCAGTGTTTCCCCCTCTGCTGCTTTACTAGCGCGCTTTGATGAATTAGCTCAGCAAATAAAGTTAACAAAAACCCCTAAGCTACTTATCTCATTAAAAGCCGAAGTACCCATGGCCATAGGTTGGTTAAAACCCGTAGTATTACTACCCGCTAGTATGGTCACTGGCTTAAGCTCGGCTCAACTTGAAATGCTAATTTTGCATGAACTAGCCCATATTCGTCGCCATGATTATTTAGTTAATTTTCTGCAGACACTTATCGAGTTATTATTTTTCTTCCACCCGAGTGTGCATTGGATAGGCAAACAAATACGCAATGAACGTGAATATTGCAGTGACGATATTGCGGTGCAACATTGCGGTGATGCCCTTGCCTATGCGCACACCTTAACTGATACCGCCTCGTTATGCGCTAAAGCGCATTTTCATACCATTCCAACGATGGCAATGGCCGCAACAGGTGGTGATTTAAAAGCGCGAGTACTTCGTATTGTTGATCACCATTGTGCACCGAGCAATAATGCTAGCAAATGGCTCGCTGCTATTAGTCTTTTACTGGCATTAACCTTACTGAGCATAAATCAATTACTCACCATGCCATACGCCCAGCAGCTAAATAATCATTTCCCTTGGCAAAAAAGCAATGCCTTTAGTCCGTATATTTTTCAAAAAAATGTTAGCGCAGTAGACCTCAATAAAACCCTATTCAAGCAAGAAAACACTAAAATAACCAAGGACTCAATTGCTCAGCAGCTGTTAAATCGGCAAGTGATTTCTATTAATAGTTCACCGATTAATCCTGCTAATAGTCAAAGTGATGTTAATCGAGTAAGACCTAATGATATTGTATTAGCGACTACAATTATTGAACCCTCGTTCCAACAACAAGAGCAAGTTATTGCCGAGCCCATAATAAAAATGGCAGCGGCTACTATGCCTAGCAAAATAGCTAGCAAGGATAAAGTACAAATACCTAAAAGCACTTTTGCTGATAAACAAAAAAAATCAGTTAATGTCTCGTTTAATAGCCGTATAAATAAAACTCAACATAAAGTAACTAATCCGGCAGAGGATGGCTTAAACGATAAATTAACGGCTGAAAAGGCCATACTCAGTGTTAGTGTGGTAGCACAGAGTCTAACAAAGACTAGCGCCACCATGGTTGCTCCAACGCAATCAAACTCAATAACAAAAGTGACTAAATCAACAGCAGCTGTCAACTTAGCAGCGGTATCAGCTACGCTTGATTATCCTGAGCAAGCTAATCGGCATTTCCCAGTACAATTCAATGCTAAATTTCCGAGTAAAAACAGCTCTTATGCACAGTTCTCATATCGCCAAGAGCTCAACGAATTAGCAGTACAGGATGGGCTATATACCGCATCACATGCTCTGGCTTCAACAACTGCTCTAATAAAGAAGACCAGTAAAGAAACCATAGCAACACCTAGGTCACAGGTAGCAAAGCTGTTGAATTCAATCAGCCCTGTTTATCCAAACTTAGCTAAACGCCGTGGCATAGAGATAGAAGTAAAAGTAAATTTCACCATTGATCATAATGGTAAGATAAAAGATATTCACTTTAGCCAGCAGAGTAAACTTATCTATTTCAAATCCGCTATCCGTTCAGCCCTGCGAAAGTGGCGTTTTAGTCCAGCAACTAAAAACAACCGAAATATTGACAGTAAAATGAGTAAAATATTCTCTTTTAGCTTGCATGCCTAACATGCTTTAAGGCTCAAGGTAAGGCGTAACCCTACCCCCGAAACTAGTCTATACCCGAATATACTTACCTCAACAATCACTGATTTCACCTGACTTATTAAGGTCCCACTTGAGCCAATCATCACAGTTTAACCAAGAAAAGAACCTTCGGGGTAAGCTGCCAGATGAAATAACATCTTTCTGGCAACAAGGCTTATTTCATTCATTTTCTGGTATGAATGCAGTCAGCATTCACTATGCACAATTTATTCAGCCACAAGAGCAACTGCCAACTATCGTTATAGTACCTGGGCGTGGTGAAAGTTATTTAAAATACCAAGAGCTAACCTTTGATTTATACCAGCAGGGCTATAATATTTTTATCCTTGATCACCGAGGTCAAGGTTTATCAGGGCGTTTACTGGCCAATTTAAATAAAGGCTATGTTGATAAATTCCAACACTACGTTGATGATTTTCACTACTTTATTGAAAATATCGTTACGCACCACTGTTCGGCTAAACCCTACCTATTAGCTCACTCAATGGGTGCTACCATTGCCACCCGCTTTATGCAAGACTCACCCAATGCCATTGCAGCAGCAGTAATTTCATCCCCTATGTTAGGCTTTAATTCAGGTTTATTACCTACATCTATCGCTAAAAAAATAATAGCCACTAAGCTGACACTCAATAGCTTAATCAGTAAAACACCTTGGTATTTTTTTGGACAAAAAGACTATTCTACGGTTTCATTTAGCAAGAATAAGTTGACCCACTCGAAGCCGCGCTATCAACTTTTTATCGACTTATACAAAAAAAACAACGTCATTCAACTTGGTGGGGTTACTACGCACTGGCTAGCCCAGAGCATTGTGGCGCAAAACGATATTTTAGCTAACCTGGCTCAACTGAAAACACCGATATTATTGCTGCAAGCAGGACGTGATAGCGTTGTTTGCCAACAAGCGCAAAATGATTTTTGTCAGCAGTTACATGAGCTACAACCACAATCTTGCCCTAAGGGCATACCAAGCAGGATTGATGGCGCCTTTCACGAATTATTCTTTGAAATTGATGACTATAGAAACAGCGCCTTAACCCAGACTATGACTTGGTTTAAGCAACATAAAACTGCTTCAGCATTTAGCTAACAGAGTCTTTTGACTGCTCACTTTGCACTACCGAGCTAGGATCATGATGAATAAAGACTTCACAAGGGGTAAGCAGTCGACAAATTTCATCTTCAATTTCATCGCCTATGCTATGCGCTTCAAATAATGATAAATCATCACTTAATTCTAAATGAAACTGCACAAAGCGCTTCACGCCCGACTGCCTTGTTCGTAACTCATGAATACCCATGGCTTGGCCGTTACTTAAAACAATAGCTCTTATTTGCGCCAGTTCCTCATCACATAACTCACTATCCATTAACTGGGAAACACTTTGTACCATAATTTGACCCGCGCCAAAAACAAGATAAAGAGCGACCAATATGGTGAACACACCATCAGCGTGTAACCATATACCTTGACTTAAGATAATTGCGGCTAGAACCCCTAAATTTAGCAACAAATCCGATTGATAATGCAAGGCATCTCCACGGATAATAATGGAGCCAGTACGCTTTATCACGTAGCGCTGAAAAGTGACTAAACAAAGTGTTAGGGCAATAGCGATAATCGTCACCCAAATAGCCACTTCACTTTGCACTATCACTTGTGGATTAAGTACCCGGTAGACGCCACTGAAAATAAGGATAATGGCAGAGCCAAGCACAAACGATGCTTGTACTAACCCCGCTAAACTTTCCGCTTTACCATGACCAAAACTATGCTCTTTATCGGCTGGCGCAAGGGCAAAACGCAGAATAACAATACTCATTAGCGAAGCGAATAAATCTAAAATCGAATCAGTGGTAGAAGCGAGCATGGCACTAGAGTCAGTGACCAGCCAAGCATAGAGTTTAATCACCACTAAGATCAGCGCTATTGACGTAGAAGAGATAGCTGCCCGCCGTACCCATAATGCATATTCGTCCGTTGATATTGAACTTATCGCCATAGCCAATCCTTGAAGAAAATTAAGAGTAAAAAGTCATTTGTGTTTATAGCCGCTACCAATCAAGCAGTAATTTTCACAGTGCATTTTAAGTGGTAACAAGTATATAATAACAAAATTTTTATCAGATGATGATTGTTATGCTAGATGTTGTACTTTTTCAACCACAAATCCCGCCCAATACCGGTAATATTATTCGTTTATGTGCAAACTCAGGCTTTCGTTTGCATTTGATTGAACCCTTAGGTTTTGATTTAGAGGATAAAAAATTACGACGTGCTGGTTTAGACTACCATGAATTTGCCGCAATACAACGCCATGCAAACTTCAAAGCATTTATGGATAAAGAACAGCCCAAGCGAGTATTAGCCATAACAACTAAGACCAATAATTTTTATGGCGATGTTACTTTTCAGGCGGGGGATTATTTATTGTTTGGCTCAGAGACGGCGGGATTACCCGAAGAAGTTCGTGTACAAATCCCAGATAAATATAAAATTAGAATTCCGATGTTAAAAGAAAGTCGTAGTATGAATTTATCAAACGCCGCAGCGGTAATTGTTTACGATGCTTGGCGCCAGTTAGGTTTTCCAAACGCGGTATAATAAACTGGGTATAAAGTAACGGTAAATCAGCTTTCGAGCCGATTTACCTGCTATGATCAGGTGATGAAGTTATTCAAATTTCTTATCACGGGAAAGTAAATCAGCCGCGGCTAACTTGGCATCTTTGCCACAGTAAAGTACTTGGTATACTTGTTCAACAATAGGCATTTCCACGCCATGTCGTTTGGCTAACATATAAACTTCTCTAGTATTACGGTAGCCTTCAACCACTTGACCAATATCAGTAATAGCTTGTTCAACTTCACTGCCCTTACCTAACGCTAAACCAAATCGGCGATTACGAGATTGATTATCCGTACAGGTAAGTACCAAATCACCTAAGCCGGCCATACCCATAAAAGTTGCTGGCTCAGCATTTAACGCTAAACCTAAGCGGGTCATTTCCGCTAAACCTCGAGTAATTAATGCCGTACGTGCATTCGCGCCAAAGCCAATACCATCGGATATGCCTGCCGCAATAGCAATAACATTTTTAACGGCACCACCAAGTTGTACACCAATAAAATCTTTATTCGAATAAACCCGAAATAGTTTTTCACAATGCAGTAAGTCTGATAACTCAGCAACAAAATCATCATCTTCAGATGACAAGGAAATAGCAGTAGGAAAACCTGAAGCCATTTCTCTAGCAAACGTAGGGCCGGATAGTACCGCTAAAGAGACTTTATTACCGAGTATCTTAATGGCGACATTCTGCAATAAATCCCCAGTTTCAGGATCTAGACCTTTAGTAGCCCAAGCAATTTTTTCATTGCCGGTTAACATTGGCTTAATTTGCTTAAGCATATCGGCAAAAGCATGGCTTGGTACCACAACCAATATATTATCACTCGCTTGCACTGCCTTTGTTAAATCAGCTTCTAGTACTAAAGCTTCAGGAAAAGCACAGTCCTCAAGATATTTAATATTTTGTCTATCTTGCGCCATCGTAGCGACATGATAAGCATCACGCCCCCATAACAGGGTTTTATGACCATTTCTGGCTAAGCAAATTGCTAGGGCTGTACCATAGGAGCCGGCACCGAGCACAGTAATTTTTGCAGCTAAAGACATATTCAACCCTATTTATAAGCTAATGTTATTTTCGCTTAAGTACTAATGACTAGTGTGTTTCGCTGCTTTGAGGCACGTTCTCTTTTGCTGCACGTTGCTGTACATAAGAAGCATATAAACCTTCAAAGTTAACGGGTGTTAAGTTAAATTGTGGGAAAGAACCACGGTTTACTAAGCTTGCTACCGTCTCACGTGCATATGGGAACAAGGTTGTTGGGCAAAAAGCGCCAATAGTATGCGCTAACTGTTCTTCAGGTAAGTTACCAATAGTAAAGATACCGGCTTGTTGTACTTCCGCTAAAAAGGCTGTTTGACCTTCAACGGTGGCGGTTACTGTTACAGATAACACCACTTCATAAGTATCATCAGCTAACTTAGTTGAGCGGGTATCAAGGTCTAACTTGATCTCTGGTTTCCAATCTAGCTGAAATATGGCCGGAGAATTTGGTGTTTCAAATGAGACATCTTTAGTATAAATACGTTGGATAGCGAATTCTGGAGATGGTTGTGCTGCTTCACTGTTCGCTACTTGGTTTTCTTCAGCCATGAGTGGCTCCTTTATTGTAATTGTTGTAAGTTAACATAACTGCATTGAGTATTATTATTATGCTTCTAATAACGTATCTAGCTGATTATTCATTTCTAAGGCGACTAATTGATCACAGCCACCAACATGTTCATCATTAATAAATATTTGTGGTACGGTATAACCACCATTGCTACGTTCAATCATAGCGCTACGCATTGTCATATCACCATCGATCTTAATTTCATTGTAGGCCACCGATTTACCTTTGAGTAAGGCCAGTGCATGAGTACAATAAGGGCAGTATGCTTTGGTATAAATATCAACTTTTGCCATTTTAATTTCTCTGTCATTAATTAATGATATGGGTTAGCAAAACGGACAAGCTAACTAATTATTTTGCTACCGGTAAGCCGGCACCCGTCCAACTGTTCATACCACCTTTAAGGACACTAACACGGCTGAAACCAGCCTTAAATAAATCGTTAGCTATTTGCATAGCACTCATACCGGCCGCACATACTACAATGATGGGTTTGTCTTTATATTTTTCAAGACTAGTCAGACCATTTTTATTGATTTTTTCACTAGGCAAGTTGATAGCATCAAGGATATGTCCCGCTTTAAACTCTTTGTCCTTGCGGATATCCAGAGCAACACCTGCTTCTCTATTCATTAAAAAAGTTAAATCTTGTGTACTAATTTGTTTAATTGGCGACATTAGCATTTTAATTGTCGTGAAGATAATCATTACCACTAAGGCAACCCAAACCGCGCTCAGCATGCCATTATTGCCTACAAAAGTAATTAATTGTTCCATAAATAAAGACCATTTTTATCAAATTTCGAATCGGCATATTATACGCAAATCACTTAGAATTGCGAGCATATACCGCGAGGTAAATACTTAGTAACCCATGTTGGTACATTTCTCTGTTAAATCTTTAGTGAATAACACCATCCTAGGGTGTACAATACTTGCCGATAAAATACGGTTAAAATTAACTATAATGGGGAATATAATGGCAAATAAAAAATCAATGGTACTGGTGATTCTAGATGGTTGGGGATATAGAGAAGAAACTAGCTCAAACGCAATTCATCAAGCAAATACGCCAGTATTAGATGATTTGAAAGCCAATTACCCTAATATGCTGATTGATACCTCAGGCATGGCCGTTGGCTTACCTGAAGGACAAATGGGTAACTCTGAAGTTGGCCATGTCAATTTAGGTGCTGGCCGTGTGGTCTATCAAGATTTCACCCGTATTACCAAATCAATAGCCGACGGTGACTTTTATAAAAATCCCACCCTGTGCCAAGCGGTTGATAAAGCAGTATCTGGTGATAACGCCGTACATATTTTTGGTTTACTCTCTCCAGGTGGTGTCCATAGCCATGAAGAGCACATCTTCGCCATGATGGAGCTAGCCAAGCAACGTGGCGCAAAAAAAATCTACTTACATGCATTTTTAGATGGTCGGGATACTCCGCCACGTAGTGCACAAGCTTCATTGGAAAAAGCCCAACAAAAATTTGGCCAACTATTTCCTGATACTGACACAGGTGAAGGCCAAATAGCCTCTGTTATTGGTCGTTACTATGCCATGGATAGAGATCAACGCTGGGATCGTGTTGAAGCAGCTTATAACTTGATGGTTAGTGGTAGCGGATTACACCAATATAATAACGCCTTAGATGCCCTTGCTGCGGCTTATGAACGCAATGAAAATGATGAGTTTGTTGGCGCCAGCACGATAACTAAGCCATCGGGTGAAACTATCAAAGTAAATGATGGTGACGCATTGATTTTTATGAATTTTAGAGCCGACCGAGCCCGTCAATTTAGCCGATGTTTTACCGAAAAGAACTTCGAGGGATTTCAACGGAAATGCACGCCAGCCATCGGTAGTTTTGTTATGTTAACACGGTATTCTGTAGACATTGATGCACCCTCAGCTTATGCGCCTGCCACGTTAGCTAACGTAATGGGTGAATGGTTAGCCAAACATGATAAAACACAATTACGCATTTCTGAAACAGAAAAGTTTGCCCACGTGACTTTCTTCTTTAGCGGTGGTAAAGAAGATACTTTCGCGGGAGAAGAGCGCATATTAATACCGTCACCCGATGTAGCCACTTACGACTTACAACCAGAAATGAATTCAACATTACTCACTGATAAGCTGGTCGGCGCTATTGAAAGTGGTCAATATGACTTTATCGTCGTCAACTACCCTAATGGCGACATGGTTGGCCATACAGGCAACTTTGATGCTGCGGTCAAAGCTTGTGAAGCAGTAGACACTTGTGTTGGCCGAGTTGTTGCCGCATTACAAAAAATCGGTGGTGAATGTCTCATTACCGCCGATCACGGTAATGCCGAGCAAATGGAAGATCCCATATCAGGTCAAGCACATACTGCCCATACCTGTGAACCGGTACCACTAATCTATGTTGGCCGAAAGGCTACTCCCGCAGCGTCGGGTACT
Organism: Colwellia sp. TT2012; assembly: GCF_001440345.1. Lineage (GTDB taxonomy): Bacteria > Pseudomonadota > Gammaproteobacteria > Enterobacterales > Alteromonadaceae > Colwellia. The sequence continues at coordinate 216,999 of NZ_LJYX01000021.1, forward strand.
TTAAGTGATATATCACCAAGTATATTGCATTTAATGGGCATGGCACAGCCGAAAGAAATGACCGGTTCAATATTAATGCCGCTAACGAAGTGATATTAAGTCAGTAATCTATTACCATGATATCTTAAGATAAAATCTTCATCTTGAGGTAACATGGCTATAAGTGATATATTAGTTTTTAACTATTATCACTATCGATTGCGAGCTTGTGTATCGACACTTATTTATCCAGTAAACACCTTCAACATCTAGGCGTAGCTAGCTTATTCATAGTAAGTTTACTGTTTGCTTTTCCCGCGTACGCTGAGAAAAGTAAGCGTAATGAAACAACACAACAACAAAACCGCGCCAAACTTAGTGATGTTCAGCAAGCCATTGCTAAACAAGAATCAAATATTTTTGATACCAATAAACAACACAGTAACCTAGAGCGACAACTAAAAACGGATGACTTAGCCATTGCTAAAGTAGCCAAAGCAATCAATGATATAGAGGTTAAACTCAGTAACACACAAGTAAAAATAGCTGCACTAGCCAGAGAAAAACAACAGTTAACCCGAGCAAAGAAAAAGCAAGAGCGTTTATTGGCACAGCAGCTTAGAGCCGCATATACCACAGGCCAGCACGATTACCTTAAATTACTACTTAACCAAGATCAAAGTGATAAAATTCAGCGTACTATCAGTTACTATCAATATTTAAACCAGGCAAGAACCAAAGAAATTGATCAATTTCAAGCAACCATAGCGCAACTACTGCAAGTAAGCACTGAGCATCAAGAGCAAGTTACGTATTTACAGCAGCTTAAAGCTGAGCAATTACAGCAAGGCACGCAATTACGAACCAGTAAAAAGCAACGCAGTAAAACCTTATCAAAATTAAGCCGCAAGTTACTTTCCAGCCAGCAGCAATTGAATAAACTTAAAGCCGAAGAAAACAACTTAAACCAAGCATTACATAAACTAGCCGCCATTATTCAGGCAGAAATTGATTTAACCGGTTTAAGCAAATTAAAACGAAAGCTGTCCTGGCCGGTTAAGGGACGTATGTTGCATCGCTTTGGCAGTCGTAAGCAGGGTTACTTAAAGTGGAAGGGGGTATTAATCAGTGCGCCAATCAGCCGCCAAGTACAAACGATTCATAATGGCACAGTGTTATTTTCTGACTGGCTTAAAGGTTATGGTTTATTAACCGTTATCGATCATGGCAATGGCTATATGAGCCTTTACGCTCATAATCAAACCTTACTCAAAGCCGTTGGTGATCGTGTTGAAACAGGCGAGCCTATAGCGTTAGTTGGCCAAAGTGGCGGCCAAGACCAATCAGGGCTTTATTTTGAAATTCGCCACCGAGGCAAAGCCCTTAATCCAAAACTCTGGTGTAAATAAGGTCTGACATTTATCCATTTAGCTAAAAGACAATATTTTTTAGTTAAATCACTGCTAGGCTTTTTACTAAATTAAATAATTATAAGGACCCCATTACCCTGTGCAAAATACTTTTTTAAAAAAAACGTCATTTATAGCTACTTTTCCCCTAGTCGTTATGATGCTAATAAGTTATCAGAGTCAAGCGCAAACGAATCGAGTTGCCATCATCATTGATGATATGGGCTATCGTTACACAGATAAACACGCATTAACGTTACCCGGCGCAGTTACTTATGCCTTTTTGCCCCATACCACCTACGGAAAAAAACTTGCTATCCAAGCGAATAACGCCAATCATGATGTACTAATCCATATTCCAATGGAGTCTAAGAATAGAGAAAAATTAGGCCCTGGTGCGTTAACTAGCGCTATGAATGAAGATGCCTTTAAAAGAAGTTTGACTAAATCCTTCGCTGAAATCCCTTTTGCAATTGGTATTAATAATCATATGGGCAGCTACCTCACACAACTTTATCAACCAATGGCGTGGACCATGGCTTTCTTAAAACAGCATGAATTACTTTTTTTAGACAGTAAAACCAGCCCTCATTCACAGGCGAAACAAGCAGCGATAGACTACGGCGTACCGGTAAAATCAAGGCAGATTTTTTTAGATAATGAATTAACTGATGAATATATTAGTCAGCAATTTAAGCAACTAATAGCGATTGCCCTAAAGCATCAAACCGCTATTGCTATCGCTCACCCACATCCTGAAACTGTGGCTATATTAACTAAGCTGATCCCAACGTTAGCCTTACATGGTATAAAATTAGTACCGTTATCACGTTTATATCAAAGTGGACGTAGCGATAAAGTCATCGCGGTTAGTGAGTAACATCGGCAACAAGCGTTTGACTAGATTGAAATGTTATTATCTCGCAGTACTTGATGTAAATACTTTACTGGTATTGCGTAAGTGATACCACTAGGATTACTAATAACCGCTTCTTTAGTGCTCTGCACAAACACTTTATTGATTATGCCAACCACTGCCCCTGTATTCATATCATACATAGCACTACCACTATTGCCCGGATATGCAGTAGCATCAAGCTGATATACTAAGTAGGGGTTGCGCATACGTTTAAGCATTTTCAAATTGATTTGTTGCGCGGATACCGCTGGTACAACTATTGGCGTGAGACTAGCGATGATACCTCGGTGAGTCACCGGGTATAAACCCAACACACCGCCAATAGGAAAACCGGTAAAAGCAATAAAACTACCATCGGCGATGAAATCACTATTTGCCAAGGTCATCGCAGGTAAAGCTGGTCCCGATATTTTTAAAATAGCTAAATCATATAAGCTGGAAGTCGCCACGATTTCAGCTTCTCTGACTTTAGCATTTTTACCTGAGCCAATAAAAACTGCCATTTTTTGTAAGAGGCTTTCGTTTAATAAAGTAGGTAATACATGGTCATTGGTGACTATGTAACGGCCATTACCAATGACAAAGCCAGTGCCCCGTAAAATATTTTGCGGGCGGCTAGTAGGTGTATGCACACCAATACCAACAACTGATGGCTTAATTTTTGCGACGACATCAACAAAGTTTGCATGAGCGTATGGCATAAATATGCACAGACAAAAACTAACAAACTGCAGGGTTGGTCTCATAATTTTTCCTCTATATTTTATGTGATATTAGTTACTGAAATAAAGTCTTCTTGATATTAAATGCATTACTTTACGCTTGCTAACAATATTTTTCGCAAAAATCGCTAACTTTGTTCATAATTAAGGCTAAAGTTTACGGGTATAAATATCAGTAGCCTTGATATCCTTTGTTATTATGGGGGTTAAATGAAAAAATCTATAGTGCCAATTTTTGCCGGTGGCGGTACCCGACTGCCAGCTCACTTAGGCGTGTTAAAAGCATTACAATTACTCGATATTGACTTTGAAGATCTTGTCGGTGTCTCTGGCGGCAGCATTATTGCCAGTTTCTATGCCGCTGGTTTAGCCTTAAATGACATAAAAAGAATTGCCTTACAAACAAATTATAACCAATTTCGAGAATTCTCCTTAATCAAACTTATTCGCCATGGTGGCTTAAGCTCTGGCGATACTTTTGAGCGCTGGGTCGATAATCATTTACAAGGAAAAACTTTCGCTCAATTAGAGAAAACTCTTCATATAGTTGCTACCGATGTTACTAACGGCAAAGCCGTCATCTTTGATGCTGAATTAACACCTGATATGAAAGTATCAAAAGCGGTAAGGTTTTCCATGTCTATCCCACTGGTTTTTAGCTTTAAAACCTATGGAAAACGTATTATGGTTGATGGCAGTATTTTATCTGAAGATGCCTTACATAGGGACTGGGATCATAAAGGCACACCCGTACTTTGTTTTCGTTTACGCGGTGAACATGAATATGATCAACTAAGTGTTAATGGCTTATTTCCTATCTTTAATTATGTCACGCTACTTATTCGTACTTTTATGACCACTATTTCCCGTGAGTATATTAACGAAGATTTTTGGCACAACACCATAGTGATAAACATAGGTGAATATTCCGCGGTTGATTTTAAGATGACGACCAAACAAAAGCATCAACTATATAAAATTGGCTTTAAAACTGCAATGGAAGTTATTCCCTTAAAAATGAATATGGAAACTCATGATATAATTAATTAAACCCTAAGAGTTTCCTTTAACTGCTACTTGCCTCTGTTATGCTTTCGAGGTCATAATAGTGTTAATAAAAACACCCCGATATTTTATTTTCAGGATGATAAATGACCCGCTTTGTTCATCAGCTCATTAGCCTTACTGCCCAGCGTTCTCCCCATGCGATTGCACTGCAAATAAATACTAACCAGCTTAGTTATGCTCAACTTGATAAAGAAGTAAAGGCAGTCGCACAAGGTTTTTTGTCCCTTGGCGTTAATCAAGGCGACCGAATAGGTATTTACTTAGCAAAAAATCAACAGAATGTGCAAAGCATGTTTGCCTGCTCATTACTCGGTGCCGTGTTTGTGCCCATTAACCCAGTCTTAAAAGCCCAACAAGTTCGCTATATTGCCAATGATTGCCAAATAAAATTGCTGATCACCAATAAGGCTAGGCTAAAGGCATTAACGCCCATTCTGGAAAAACTCACTGAGTTAGTCACTATCATAGTCATTGATGCCGAAGAGCAAGCATTAGCTCCACAGTCTTTGCCAGAGCACTTAATGATTGTCAATTGGCAAGCACTAATAGCTCAAGAAGAAAGGGCAATAACAGCGCGCAAAGGCTCTATTTCCCCTAATGATCTAGCCGCCATTTTATATACCTCGGGTAGCACAGGGCAACCGAAAGGTATTATGCTTAGTCACGAAAATATTATGCTTGGAGCAAAATCAGTTAGTCAGTATTTACAACTAACCGCTGACGATAAAATTTTATCGGTATTACCCTTAAGTTTTGACTATGGCCTAAACCAGTTAACTAGCTGCTTCCTCGTGGGCGCCACATGCATATTACTCGATTACTTAATGGCGAGTGATGTAGTGAAAGCCATTGCAAAATATGAAATTACTGGCTTAGCCGCGGTGCCGCCACTGTGGATGCAACTAAGCAAGGCCGCATGGCCGCATGGTGCGGCACAATCAATGCGTTATTTTACCAACTCAGGCGGTGTACTACCCTCAGCAACGTTAGTTACCTTACGAAAAAACATGCCCCAAGCTAAGCCCTATCTTATGTATGGCTTAACGGAAGCATTTCGCTCTAGTTTTTTATCGCCACTGGAAATAGACCACAAGCCCAACTCAATAGGCAAAGCAATTCCTCATGCGGAAATTCTAGTTTTACGAGACGATGGTAGTACCTGTGATGACGATGAAGTAGGTGAATTGGTTCATATCGGCCCGTTGGTAACATTAGGTTATTGGCAAAATGAGGCCGCTACTGCTGAGCGATTTAAAGAGACGCCTAAACAAGCAATAAATGCGCAAGGTACACCACGAGCAGTATTCTCTGGTGATTATGTAAGCCGTGATGTTGACGGGTTTCTCTATTTTATTGCAAGAAAAGACAGCATGATTAAAACGTCTGGCTATCGAGTTAGCCCAACTGAAATAGAGTCGGTACTATTACAACTACCACTGGTAGATGAAGCCGCGATAATCACCAGCCCTTCGGTAGCGCTTGGTCAAGCTATCATCGCACTGATTGTCAGTTCAAATGATAATCAAGCATTATCAACAAAAAACATTCTCAAACATTGCCAATTAAACTTGCCTAACTACATGATACCAAAAAAGATATTTTTTTTAGCAGCATTGCCTCGTAATGCTAATGGTAAAGTAGACACCAAGCTATTGCAGATGAATTATAACAACAAAAACATTCTCACTTAATTAGATTATAACTGGCAGCAACATGAAACAATCACAGACCTATTTAACGACATCACTCAAAGACATCCTGCCGACAAGTAGTGAACTCTCTATTGGCAATATCCCTTTAAGTCAAATAGAAAAACTGGTGTCAACGACACCGTTTTATGCTTATGACCGACAACTCATTATCAATAGGGTTAAGCAATTAAAAAACACCTTACCAAAAGAAATTTCTCTGCATTACGCCATAAAAGCAAACCCATACCCGAGTTTAGTGCAATTGATGGCGGAACAAGTGTCAGGTTTTGATGTTGCCTCAAAAAAAGAAATGCTCTTGGCAATTCAAACCGGAATGCCGGTAAATAAAATCAGTTTCGCTGGCCCAGGTAAAACTATCGAGGATATTGAAGCCGCCATTATCGCCGGAGTAACGCTACACGTTGAGTCAGTAGGTGAAATAGCTAAAGTAGAATTAGCGGCCAAGCAATTAAAGCTCAAAGCAAATATAGCCCTGAGAGTAAACCCTGCCTTTGAGCTTAAAGCTTCTGGCATGAAGATGTCTGGCGGAGCAAAACCTTTTGGTATAGATGAAGAGCAAATTGCTCAAGTGCTTAAAGACCTGCCGTTAAAACAAGTTAATTTACGCGGTTTTCATATTTATACTGGCTCACAAAACCTTAAGGCCGAGGCAATCATTGCCGCGCAACAACAAACATTTGCCTTAGCACAACAATTAGTTGAGTTAACAAGTAAAATAACCAATATAAAAATAGATTACCTAAATATTGGAGGTGGCTTTGGTGTGCCCTACTTTGCTAACGAGCAACCATTAGCCGTATCAGCAATTGCCGATAATTTACAGGCACTTTTGCAGCAATATAAAGCCTTGACTGACGGGGTCGAGCTGATCTTAGAGCTAGGGCGTTATTTAGTCGCCGAAGCGGGTATTTATGTCTGTAAAGTCGTTGATATTAAGGTTTCCCGCGGCACAAAGTATTTAGTGTGTGATGGCGGTTTACATCATCACCTTGCTAACTCAGGCAATTTTGGCCAAGTTATTCGCAAGAATTATCCACTAGCAATAGGCAACAAACTCAATAGCAAGGAGCTAGAGCAAGTTAACATTGTCGGGCCATTATGCACGCCGCTTGATGTTTTAGCGGACAAAATTATGCTACCTAAAGCAAGCTTAGGTGATTATGTCGTAGTCTTTCAATCTGGCGCGTATGGCGCTTCAGCAAGCCCTAAGGACTTTCTAAGTCAACCGCAATTAAGCGAAATATTACTTTAAAGCGCAATTTGACATTAATTATAGATAAACGAGGTTAACGACTATAATGGTATTAGCCTAGTTATTTACAATTTCATCTTGGAATAATAATGAATTGGAATCAACGATTTTTAAGCACACCTATTATTGCTAATATCACTAAAAAAATCGTCTCCGCTAGGGCAAGTAGAGAAGCGCATAGTATTTCAAAACATTTCACCCAATTTTTACAACCTCATGTTGCCGTAGACCAAGCATTAAAAGAAGAAGCCTTTAAAATACGTCATAATGTTTACTGCGAAGAACTCGCTTTTGAAGAGGTGAGAGAAAATGGCCAAGAAACTGATGAATTTGACGAACAATCTCTTTTCTCTTTAATTAAACATAAACCTTCGGACACATTTACCAGTTGTGTGCGCTTAGTCACCTCAAATGGTCCCGAGCAATTACTGCCCATAGAAAAGTATTGCCTAGACTCTATCACTAACGAAGCGCTTAGCCCTAAGCGATTTAACCGTGCTGAAATAGCTGAAATTTCACGATTAGCCGTTAAAGCTGATTTTCGCCGCCGTAAAGCCGATCACTACAAGGGCTCGGGCACCGGGGTAATCAGTGAAATTAGCTATTCGGAAACAGAATTACGTTGCTTTCCCTTTATTGCCATCGGTTTATATATGGCCGCAGCAACCATGGGCATGAATACGGGAATTCGTCATGTCTATGTGATGATGGAACCGAGACTCGCGCGCAGCATGAAGTTTATTGGCATATCCTTTCAGCAACTTGGCCCTACTGTTGACTACCATGGCTTACGCGCACCCTATTACATCAATCCTGAAATCTTTATGAAAGACCTTTCACCTGGCTTTAAAAGTCTTTATAAAACGATTGAAAAAGACATCTGCTCACAACTGAAGCAAATGAATCTAACTTAAATTCAAGCTAATATACATTAATACCACTCAACAGCGGCTTACCGCTAAGTGCCGGCCATGTCACCACAACTTGCTTCCCTCATTGAAAATGTCCTCGCAACAAAGTCACGTTTTTCATCTGCCCCTCAGCAACTTGCTCGATTTATGCGTGGTACAGAAGGACTCGATAACTTTGACAACAAACAACGACAGCTGATGGCCGTGATTACACTTACTGACGTTAGCGAAATTAAACTAATACTTGATTTAGCCAACCAATGTGCCAAGGATGAAAAACTCGCTTTTTCGTTGTACCCAATCAGTACCGGTAATAATTGGGGCTATGGTACTAGCCAACCGACCGGGCTAGCTAACACTATTATTCTTTTAGATTTAGGTCGCTTAACAAAGATAACTCATTTTGATAGCGAGTTAGGCCTAGTTACCGTAGAGCCAGGAGTCACTCAACAACAATTAAGTGATTTTTTACATCAGCATAATCATGATTATATGGTGCCCGTCACGGGTGCAGGGCCGAGTTGCTCCCTATTAGCGAATGCTTTAGAGCGGGGTTACGGTATAACGCCTTATACCGACCATTTCAGTGCAGTTACTAGTATTCAAGGCTATTGGGCTAACGGTAGACCCTATCAATCTGCCGTTTATGAGTTAGATGCCAGTGAGGAAAAACTGGTAGATAAAACCTTTAAGTGGGGACTCGGTCCTTATTTAGAGGGACTATTTACTCAGTCAAACCTTGGTATTGTCAGCCAAATGACCCTTCGCTTAGCGAAGATAAAACCAGATTTCACGTCCTTTTTTATTCAAATGGCCGATGATAGCCTACTTGAAGCCGCCGTACCTTTAATCAGAGAGGTGTTGCAAGATTATGAAGGTATTGTTGGTTCAATTAACCTTATGGATCAGCGGCGTTTATTGTCAATGTTTGCCAAGAACCCTAATGGTAATGATGCTCATCAAGTCATGCTCAGTAACGATATTAATAAACTAGCTAGCGAGCTAAGAGCCCCTAGTTGGACTATTGTCGGTAGTATTTACGGCAGTAGCAGAGTTGTTAAGGTGGTAAAAAAAGAAATAGACGACATTTTCAAACAACTACCATGTAAGCGTATTTACTCAAATAGCCTAAGCATTATCCTAGCAAATAAAACTATCAATATTTTGCCCCCATGGTTAATCAATAAAGTACCCATGTTAACTACGATCGCTGAGCAGCTAGATTCTTTTAATAAAGGTAAAGAAATAATGCTAGGAAAACCCAATAAAGTTGCCTTGAAATTGGCGTATTGGCGTCATAAAGACGCTGATGGCTTTGATAAAGATAAGCTATCACCAGGGCAAGATGGTTGTGGTTTACTTTGGTATGCGCCATTAATACCCATGAAAGCAAATAAAATGCGGGAGTTTGTTGAGTTTATTAGAGCAACATGTCCAAAATTTAATATTGAACCTTTTATTACTTTTACCAATTTAAAACACGACTGCGTTGACAGTACCATCCCAATAGTCTTTGATTTAAGCAACCCTAAAGCCGTTAACGATGCCCATAATTGCTTAAAAATGTTGGTAGAACAAGGCCTAAAAAAAGGCTTTGTACCTTACCGGCTTAATATTGATCAGCAACAATGGCTACTCAATAAGGACAGTGATTTTTGGCAAACGGTTAATCAGCTAAAAAGCAGCTTAGATCCAAATAATATTTTGAGCCAAGGACGATACAACCCAAACTAATACCCGATAAACGGCTATTTATCGGGCTTTATGTATATACCCGTTATAGGGCAAACGGGTTTAAATTAGGCAAAAATAAATCTTCATAAAAGAGGAAGAAATGACTAGTTATTCACTTCTGTAGAATATTTCTTCCAGAAGACGCCGTACATATGTCCCTATAGGCTTGGCTTTGCCATCCTTGGCAAAGACACTTCTTCCAGAGATACCCTACATCCGTTAATTTGCTGTTATTTGTTTATTAAACTTTCAAATAGTGAATGATTTAAACCCGTTACCATTAAATGGTTAAAGTAACTAAAAACTAGTAAAGCATAGCGGAGCTAGGGTTTAATATCATTAATAAACTTAAGCGCTCTAAAGCACAATAATCAACGGCATTTTCTAATATCTGTTTATCGATGCAAAGTAGCTCTAATTGCTCTTTTGTTAACAAGTCACTGTAATCTATGCTTTGCCCTTTAAACAGCTGGTTTTTACTCATCACACGTTTAGCAACATATAACAGCTGTGTTTCGGTACTGTATTGACTTAAGTCGTCAACATCTTGGTCACGAATAGGGGCAAAAATGCTATACGGTAATTGCCACTTTTTTAGTAGCGCGGCTGAGCACTCCCCGTAAGTAAAGCCAAGCACCTCATATTGCTTAATCCAAGGTAATAAATTGATATCCTGACTTTCGCAAGCTCTCTGCTTATCGGCGGTCATTTGGTTAACCACCAATTCACCTAAATTATGTAGCAAGCCTAAAATAAATAAGCGCTCGGCATGGGCAATACCCAAGCTAGTACCTAAAAACTTCATCAGCAATGCACAATCGATACTTTTTATCCAAAAGTCCTCAAGGTAATCTTGATTGGCATCAATATTCTTAAAAGCTTCTGTGGTGAAAAAAGCAATGACTAGGTTATAAACTTCGGTGATCCCTAACACTAACACGGCTTTAGAAATGGTATCTATTTTACCTGGATAACTAAAAAATGGACTATTCGCTAATTTTAAGACCGTACCAGCCAGCGCGGGATCAAGCAGAATAACTTCTGAAATATCATCTATGGTTGAAGCTTCATCATCAATTAACTCCCTGATCCTAATAAAAGAATCAGACAAAACAAAAATTTCACTCGCTTGTTGTACATAATCATCTGCGGTCATTTTTTTCCCTTAAATACTACAGTCTAAAATTCCGACATCTTAAGTTGCTTAGCCAATAATACCTTCGCTCTTTGGCTAATTATAGCTAGATGTAACTATATGTTACATCTATTCTCAAATTCAAGTCACTAATAGTCAATACTTATTTGATATGAGCTAAATTTCCGCATGTTAATTACGCCCTTATCAAAAATCAAATATTGACCTTTAATGCCCATGAGAACTCCGCTAACAGTGGCAGTTTTATCAAAATTAAAAGAACTTATTTTTGTTAAATACTCACGCACGGGGAAATGAATATCTTGCACACTCTCATTTAACTCGATAACCGCATCACTACCAAATTGAAGCCTAAGTTCCGATAAGCGAAAACTAATCTCTGGAATTAATTCTTCTGCTTTTGCTTTAAGATCTAGAGGCTCTGGCTGCCCTTTTAACATGGCGCGCCAATTAGTTTTATCACTAATAAATTCAGCTAGTGCGGTCTCGACCAGACCTGACTGCAAGCGGGTACTCACTTTAAATATAGGTAAGGCTTGGCAAGCACCTTGGTCTATCCAGCGAGTGGGCAGCTGAGTGTGTCGGGTTATACCTACTTTTAAGCCCGAGCTATTCGCTAAATAAACATAATGATCGACCATACAGTGACTTTCACCCCACTCAGGCTCGCGACATGTGCCTAAGTGAAAGTGGCAAGTTTCTGGTTTCATAATACACAAATCACACTGGGCAAGTTTACTCATACATGGGTAACAATAACCCTGCGAATAACTCTTTTTGGTGCGTTTACCACAATGTTTACACGCTATATTACCGGTAAAATGTAAGCTGATGGTTTTACCTATTAATGGATTTAAGGCAATACTTTGTTTAGTTCCATCTCTGCTAAGACTAGCTAAAGGCAGCTGATACTGTACTAAATTATTACTATCAAGTTGCGCGGTAAGTTTTTCTATCGCGCCGACTTCACTCATTGGCATAATTGCTCTCTATTTTTTATCTGCTATTAGGTTTTTTTATTTTTTTTCATCAAGGACGTTTGATTTTTTTGCTGTGCGACCGCAAAGACTTACCTGCTTTTAGTCAGGGAAATTTAACCGGGTTTATCTGACACTAAAATTGCACTTTTTTTCGTGTTTGTTTAACGACTTTTCGATTTGCTTTACCAGCTAAGCGCCTCTTCACCGAACCTTTGGTTGGTTTGGTCGCTCGTCGACGTTTTTGAATGACCATCATTGCAAGAATAAAGTCTTTTAAACGCGCTAGGGCATCCTCTTTATTCATTTCTTGGGTACGAAATTTTTGTGCTTTAATGATAACAACACCCTCTTTGGTTACACGACTATCTTTAGAAGTAAGTAAACGCTCCTTATATATTGTTGGTAACGAAGAACGCTTAATGTCAAAACGTAGGTGAATTGCTGTGGCGACTTTATTCACACGCTGACCGCCATTACCCGTCGCACGTATTGCACTCAGCTCTATTTCCCAATCCGCTAGGCTGACATTATTTGATATTTCAAGCACTTTTATTTACCATGATTACTTTCTTTGCAGCTAATTATTGCTTTATATGACAGAAGATAAAAAAACGACAACTTGGTGGGTTTATTTCCTCCGCTGTAACGATAATAGCTTATATGCTGGTGTTACCACTGATATTCTCCGCCGAATTTCTGAACATAATAACAGTAAACTGGGCGCAAAATATACCCAAGCAAGACGACCCGTGAGCTTGGCTTACCTTGAAACAGCTGACAATAAAAGCTCTGCTTGCAAAAGAGAGTATCAAATTCGCCACCTTACTAAAGCCAAGAAAGAACAGCTTGTCAGTATTTACAACCAAAAGTAACAGGTCTGCTCAGTTAGAGAAATACACCTTTTTTCGATTTAAGGTAAAACTACTGTTAGACTGCGGGGATCGAATACGTTTTACTCAAAATGAAGTTGTACTGATGTCTATTAAAGAAATGTTTATTGAAAATTATTGCCCAATTAGCGCTGATAAAATCAGCTTTACCCGCCAACAAGCCAGTGACTTTGCCAAGCAGGTAGCCGATGACTTTAACCCTTTACACAATATAGATGCTAGACGTTTCTGTGTGCCTGGTGATTTACTGTTTTCAATCATTATTGCCAAATCTGGACTTCATCAAAAAATGACTTTCAACTTTTCCGGCATGGTTAACGACAAAGTTCACCTAACATTTCCACAGGAAATTGATAATAGCTTCGATATCAAAGATGATAATGGTAAAACCTACTTAACGATTAGTGCTAGCGGTAATAAAACAATGAACCCTATATTAATCAATGCACTAACAAAAGCATATGTGGATTTTTCTGGCCGCACTTTCCCTGATATTTTAGTTAAGTTAATGGCTGAAAATAAAGTCATGATCAACCCTGCTCGTCCTATGGTCATGTATCAATCAATGTCTATTGACTTACATACCTTAGAGGCTGAATCAGTCACTTTACAACTGGCTAAAACCAGTTTATCTATAGATGGTAAACGCGGTAATGCTTGGCTTGAATTTGATTTATTATCAAACGGTGCTGTTATTGGTCACGGTAAGAAACACATGTTATTAAGTGGCTTGCGTGCTTATGAACAAGAAGTTATTGATGCTATGGTTAATCAATACCATGCAAGTAAAACAAACTACCAAGCTTAAACCGGTCACTAAATCACCTGTTGTACTTTTGCTCAAATACACCTTGCTGTTGTTGTTTATCTTCACTGCAATAAGCAAAAATGTTGAGGTTTTTGGGACGCTGGCATTTAATGGGTTGCTGATAAAACGCCAACCAAGCCCATTTCTTATCTCCTTGATATTTGGCTTTGATTACAATCGCACTGCCTTGATTAAACCTTGCCACTTTATTGACTAAATAGGCATTTTTTATATTCATTTTGGTGTAATAAGTACTGTTCTTCGCCAGTTTCTTTTTCTTTGACTGCTTTTTTGACTTTTTATTTTTTTTGCCATATTTCATCTTAAATGATGCCAAAGAACTATGTTCACACTGCCACCATTTATCTCTCGCTTTATCCTCTTTAACACGTAAAGTTTGACCTCTCTTTAAAGAGTAGCCTTTACGCTGCATGGTTTGAATATGATGGAGCTTTTCCAATAAAGGTTTGCATCTTTTTTTAGCTGATGTAGACGCGCTAAAGGTTAAAAGAAACACCGCGATAACGGTATAAATAACAGTAAGGTAAGTCATTGTTTTCATCCTTGCATCCTTGCTAACCTAGTTAACAACAGTAAATAAAACTCAGCCACTTGGTATTAATCGTATTAATCATTAAGGTATTCTTTTTTAAAATATAGACTAGACTTTACTTTTTACCAAGGTCACGATACACGGAGGTTAGTGATGCAGACATATAGTTTACTAATTTTATTGACGCTAATCTTAATAAGCTGCCCGTCCTTAAAAGCACAACAAAACCTGCAACAAGATAATCAACAAGACAATAAACCCACTAAACCCACTAAACCCACTAAACCTAACTTACAGCATGGCGTAAACTACCAAAAAGTAGCAGATATAAGTCAGTATTTTGTTTCTGAAAAACTTGATGGTGTACGCGGTTACTGGGATGGTAAACAACTAATCACCCGCCAAGGTAATTTAATTAATAGCCCGCATTGGTTCAGTCAATCTTGGCCAACCGTCCCTATTGATGGTGAATTATGGATAGCACGAGGTCAATTTCAGCCATTACTTTCCTGTGTTAGCAAACGACAAGCACAAGAAAACAAAACGATTAGCTGTTGGCGAAATGTCCGCTTTATGATGTTTGATCTGCCAGCATACCAAGGAGATTTTGCTACCAGAGTTAAAAAAATGCGGGCTTTATTAACACAAGTGCCATCGCCCTATTTAGCTATGATCAACCAAGTGCGCTTTAACAGCATAAATGCCCTTGAGGATAAATTGCATGACGTGGTCACCGCTCAAGGTGAAGGGCTTATGCTACACCTTGCCAGTGCCCACTATAGAATAGGCCGAAATCCAGCGTTAATGAAGCTGAAAAAACATCAAGATGCCGAGGCTATCGTCATTGGCCATACTCAGGGTAAAGGTAAGTATCAAGGACAGCTTGGTGCCCTTGAAGTTAAAGTAGTCAATGGCATTATTTTTAAGATAGGATCGGGCTTTAGTGATTACCAACGTGCCCATCCACCAAAAATTGGTACTACCATCACCTTTAAGTACAACGGTTTAACACAAGCGGGTATCCCAAGGTTTGCCCGTTTTTGGCGGATAAAGGCAATTGATCCACAAAACCAACCCTAAACCCAGTGACATTGTTAGCTTGGCTGATATGTAAAAATCAGTACTTTAAGACCTTTACCCTCATGTGCTTCTTTAAAAACTTCGGGGTTGTCGAGGCGCTGCTCAAATTGACAATCTGGGCATTCACGCGCCACTTCCGCTTTTAAAAAGTTTTCATCTAAATCGGGAGAGTTTAAACATAACATCAAGCTAGCACCGGCATTCAACCATTGTGGAATACGGCGAATTATTTTGGCGTAATCGCGCTCGATATTGACACTACCTTTTTGAAATGAGGGTGGATCACACACTAAAATATCATAGGGACCATGCTTTTTAATGCGACTATTGGATTTGAATATATCAACGCCTTCAAAAATTATTTTTTTACCTTGTTTTTTCGCCAAATGATTAAGCTGGTGGTTTTCCCTACCCCTACTTAATGACGCTTTACTTAAATCTATATTAACAGTTTTGCTGGCGCCACCAGCGATGGCACTGACCGAGAATGCACACGTATAAGCAAAGAGATTAAGTACATTTTTTCCCTGGGCATGCTGCCTTAACCAAGTTCGGCCGATACTCATATCCAAAAACAAGCCAGTATTTTGTGCCTTGCCAAATTCGATATGATAATTAAGCCCCTGCTCGCTGACAATCGTATTACTTACTGGCTCCCCTAATAACAACTCTGTCGGGGCGAACTTTTCATAGCGGTGCTGTACTTGCACCGAGCGACATTCTTTAATCAAGGTTTTTAATGCACTCGCTTGTTCCGCCAGCCACTTACTATCGACCGCTTGATATAAGGTGATAAGAACTACGGGAGATAACCAGTCAACATTAACATGGCTTAAGTTAGCAAAGGCATGGCCTCGACCATGAAATAGTCTTTGCGCGTCGGTAAAGTCTGTGGCAGTAATATGTTCTATCATGGTTAAGTTATCAGAGAGTTAATAATAAAAAACGCCCAATAGTAACATTTACTAATGGGCGTTGAAATCGGTTAGAGCGTTTAACTAGAAACCAAATAAGCTGACCGCGAAAAATTTTGTCGCTACCGTATTAATGAAAATAAGTAAAACAATGGCAGGAATAAAAGTACCCAGTGAGAAGTTAATATATTTTTCCACCCATGAGCCCTTATAGTTTTCATTACCAATACTTAATTCTGCAGATAATTGCTTCTTCTTCCAGCGATAACTAACAAACACACACAATAAAAAGCCATTTAACGGTAAAATAGTATCGTAGAAAACATCATAAATAACATCAAAAAATGACTTAGTGCCGCCAGCATAGGAAGTGAACTCAGTAAAAAATGGCACCATACCGAAGGATGCGGTGGCAAATAAAGTTAATACTCCAGCAGTAACGGTTAAATAACCTAAGGCTTTTTTACGGGTTTGTTTTTTCTCAGTAACCAAGTAGGACACAGGTACTTCGATAATAGAGACTAAGGAGGTGATAGCAGCAAAAAAGACTAATAAGAAGAAGAATGCCGCCACTGCACTGGCACCAACATAACCAATTGATGTTTGCAGCGCTAAAAATATTTTCGGTAAAAAAGTAAATATTAAGGAAACTGAACTGTCACTCAACTCACTGGGATCGATATCAGGGTTAAATGAAAATACCGCCGGTAGAATCATTAAGCCGGCGATAAATGCCACGGCAGTATCAGTAATCGCAACCAACTTGGCAGAATTTGGAATATTAGTTTCTTTATTTATATAGGAGCCATAGGTCAGTAAAATCCCCATACCTAAAGACAAGGAGAAAAAGGCCTGCGATAAGGCGCCATTAACCACGCTCGGCGTTATCTTGCTCATATCTGGCACCAAGAAGAAGGTCACTCCGGCCATGGCATTATCAAGGGTTAAGACAAAGATAACCATGATAATAAGCATCACCAGTAACGTCGGCATTAAGATTTTAGCGGCTTTTTCAATGCCATCTTTTACCCCAGCAGCAAGTATAAAGCTGACAATCCCTGCGACCGCTACTAAAGCAATATACAAGTAAGGGCTATTAATAAACTCACCAAAACCAGCGTCACTTGCTAGGAAATCTAAATGTCCCGTTAGTGTTAACACAATATAGCCAAATATCCATACCGTAATCACCATATAAAAAACAGCAATCATAAAGGGAGTTAACACCCCTAAAAAACCAGCAGCACTCCAAAATTTACTACCATGGCTTAAGGTTTTAAATGCGCCGACAGGTTCTTTTTCCGTGTTACGACCAACGGCCATTTCAGCAATCATTACCGGTAAACAAATAAGAAATACAAAAAGTGTATACAGAAGCAAAAAAGCTCCGCCACCATTTTTCGCGGCATTAACCGGAAAACCGACTAAATTACCAATACCCACCGCAGAGCCTGCGGCCGCTAATATAAATCCCATTCGTGAGCTAAAGTGCTCTCTAGAAGCCGACATACTTACCCTTTTTTATAATTATTATGATAACGTGATTAAACTGCACTACCGATGCTAACAAGCTTTAGTAACTTTGTCTTGTTTTTAGCTAAGCTTTGCTTTTACCAAGAAAATACCAAAGTGGCACTGTGTATATTCTTGATTACACACTCAAATACAGCAGGTCACTTGTTAGCTTTTTGAACTGTTATCAGGTAAAACACAGATAACTAATTTTTAGGTCAAACATTTAATGAAAAATTCGCTCATCATTATCACGTTGTTATCTTTTTTTTGCTATTGCCCAACGAGTAATGCGCAAAAGAAAATATACTGGTTCAGCGACAATACCAAGGAGTATATTCAGTCAATAAAAACCTCGAGTGTGCCAAGTTCTATGGTAATAGATACCACCCGCTTATTGCTGGCTTCCTTACCTCAATACCAATTTAACCTTGAGTTTGCCCAAAGCCCAAGTATTGCGCGCTTATTAAAAAAACTGCCCAACAGTTGCGCACCTAACCGGATTAAAACACCGGAGCGACTAAAAGATAATATTTATAGTTCACCGCTTAATATTGCACTGAATTTACGCCTATATTATAAAAAGAGGGAAGCATCGAGCATTTTACCTAAAAACGCACTTGATAATAATAAGCGCTTAAAATCATTAGCGGCGTTATTTACCGGTAAATCTACCTATACTTTAGGCATTGATGAAGGCCGCTCTTTAGGGGGGTTCTTAGATAAACAAATCGCTACTTTGGAGCAACATAATCTAATAATTAGGAGTGGCGGTGAAGCGACTACTTCCCTGGTTAAAATGCTATTAAAAGAGCGGATAGATTACATCGTTGAT
Organism: Colwellia sp. TT2012; assembly: GCF_001440345.1. GTDB lineage: Bacteria > Pseudomonadota > Gammaproteobacteria > Enterobacterales > Alteromonadaceae > Colwellia. The sequence goes on from NZ_LJYX01000021.1 coordinate 235,433, forward strand.
TATCCGGTTAGTGTCAATAAAGCGTTAAAACATTTACCAACCGCCTTGCCACTAGCCTCAGTAGAAATAGCGGGTTCTCCGGGTTATATTGTTGGTTATGTCGCTTGTCATAAAGGCCCTTTAGGCCAGCAAGTTATCAAAGATATTAATCAATCACTACAAAAACTTTATCTTAGTTACCCGTTTTATCAGGCACACACACGTTATTTGGCCAGCAACGATGTAGTCAACTTTAATCAAGCTTATCAAGCCGTGTTTAAAGTGAAAATACCGCTAAAAAATGACCCTTAAAAAGTAAAGGCTAAAAATGAACGCTGATTATTTATTAGTCAATAACGCAGAAAATCGTTAGTTCAGTGCCATAAACACTCACTGAGCCTAGATGAATTATCTAGAAAAAAGTTTTGGATTCATAATCGATAAAATACTGGTCGCTTCTTTTTCAGCATACTCAGCAGCTTGCGCTAGATCCTCAGTAGATAAGCCTAGTGGTCGACATAAAGATTCATCAATAATATCATCATAACAAAACTCATCACTGTGACTATCAATTAACGCCAGTCGGGAAGCTAAATTCAAAATTTTGACATCTTGATTAATTTCAATACTTGAGGCAGCATGAAAATGGCGAATAGGTAAGATGATTTTTTCAGGCAGTTGCCAAATTTTTAGTAAATCCGCTGACACATCGGTATAGGTAAAACCTAAGGCAAGCTCTTGCAACTGCCATGGCAGCTGATTTTTATTATATTTCTCACAACGCTGAGCAAGTTCAGGGTTTAGTTTAGCGACCAATAACTCGCCAAAGTTTTGTAATAAGCCGGCAATAAATAAACGCTCAATATCACGCTTGCCTGCACTAATGGCAAGGTTTTTAGAAGCCAGACCACAATAAACACTCATCCGCCAAAAGCGTTTTAAGTCAATGGCTTGATTGGCAAAGTGCTTAAAAGCTGAGGCGGCAACATCGACCAACATCATAGTATAAATAGCTTGTGTGCCAATAATGGTAATCGCACGCGAGATAGTACTAATTTCACCTGGGAAACTATAAATAGCACTGTTGGCTATTTGTAATAGTCGCGAGGTCATCGAGGGATCAATACCAATAACATCGGCAAAATCTGCAATTTGCGCGCTGTCATCGGCCATTAAGGCTTTTACTTTAAAGCAGGCATCTGGCAGAGCAAACGAGCCATTAGCTTGTAATGCATAATCATGTGCGTTCATAGTAGCTCCTTGAGATAAGTCATTTAAAAGTCTATACCTTAAATATATAGCAAAGCTACTTGCGCTTAACAATATTAATTTCATCTTGAAATCAGGTGATTACCCTAAATTCAAGCTAGTCTAACGGTACACCACTGTCATGCTTAATATGCTCTGTCACCATGTAAGTGCTCGTTTGCGCTATGGCTGGTAAGTCGGCGATTTTTTCTAATACCAGACGGTAACCTTCCATATCAGCAAAACGAATTTTCAACAGATAATCATAACCACCGGCAATCAAATGACATTCAACCACTTCTTTAATGGTTACCACGGCATTTTTAAATAGTTTGAAGGTATCTGAGGTGGTGCGGTTTAGGGTAACTTGCACAAAAGCTGTCATGCCATAATTGAGTTTACTCGCACATAACAAGGCGCCATAACGTTCAATATAACCTTCGTTTTCTAAGCGTCTGACACGATCTAGACAAGGACTGGCACTCAAGTTAACCTTTTTAGCTAACTCAACATTAGAAATTCTGCCGTCTGCTTGTAGCGTAGATAAAATGACCTTATCGATACGGTCTAGGGGCTTTATTTTGTTAATAGTCATATCAGCATGATTAAATAGGGGGTATTGTTAATATTGCCATATTAATATTAGTAAAAGAATAACCTCAGTAAAAAAAACACAAATAAAAACGCGAACTTTACTGGCCAGTAAAAGTTCGCGTTTTATGTTAATTAACGACTAAGTTGTTATGGCAACTAACTAGTCCTCCTCAACCAGAGTCATTAATGAAGTATTACCTCCAGAAGCTGTGGTATCTATGCTGATGGTTTTTTCCGTCAGTAAACGCTGAATTAAATTATCAAAATACTCAGAACTTATTACCGGTAAAATAGCGCCAACACGTTGTGCTAATTTTTCACTGACATAGTGTTTACTTTCACAATGACTATCAACGACCACACCCGATAAAGCTGGATGGCTAAGCAGTGTTTCTAAATGACATAATTTAGCTACTTGGAAAACATCTTTACCCGCGCCAGTAGTAATAAATTTTTCTCTAAAGGCCAACGCTTCTTGGTAGAACAAGTCAGAAACAACCGTAACTACCGTATTTCCCGTAGCAAGCGCTGTTACTATAGACAGCACCCAGAAGTGGAAACTAACCTTTTCATCGGCATAACAAATAATATTGCCGCGGTTTTCTAAGTAAAGGATATTTGATTCACCTGTAGGTCCAGGTAATTCTTGCGGATTTTTCAACCGTTTTTCAATACTAATTAGCTGTGAGCGTGCGGCTGCTAGGGTACGGTTTAAATCATCGGCTAAATCATCAACAATTTCAACGTGAGCAATTTTAGCAAGTAACTGACGTACACAAGAAATCCGGGTAATTAGCTCAGCTGAGCGCCACTCTTTCTCTGCCCAGTTAGCTTTGTCCATTATGCGTGTTGCTTCATGTTTATCAGCAGCACTGCCCGTTAAAGTAGCAATTTTCTCTGCCGGAAATTTAAAGGCGTGAGTATCTGGCGTGGCTTTTTCTTTGACTAAACGAGTTAGGTAGTTTGGACCACCTGCTTTAGGACCAGTGCCAGAAAGGCTACGACCACCAAAAGGTTGTACACCAACAATAGCGCCAATCATATTACGGTTAATATATATATTACCAGCACGCGATAATTTGGCTAACTCAATGGCTCTATTCTCTATACGTGTATGAATACCCATAGTGAGACCAAAACCAGTGCCATTAATTTTATCAACAACACTTTCAATTTCATTACCTTTAAAGCGAACAATATGCACACACGGACCAAAAACTTCTTGCTTTAATACACTAATATCATCAATTTCATATAAGCGTGGTGCAAAGAAGAAGTGACCATCTTCAGCCACTACTTCATCAGAAAACTCACATTGGTATAATAACTTACCGTGTGACTTCATATAATCGGCATGAGCATTTAGCGCATCAAGTGCTTTTTGATCGATCACTGGGCCAATATCCGTACTTAATTTCGCTGGGTTACCAACATGTAATTCCGCTAAGGCACCTTGTAACATGCTAATAACTTGCTCAGCAATATCTTCTTGTAAAAACAGTACCCGCAGCGCAGAACAACGTTGGCCAGCACTTTGGAAACCTGATGAGATCACATCGTCGACCACTTGCTCAGGTAACGCGGTGGAGTCCACTATCATACAGTTTTGGCCACCAGTCTCGGCAATTAATGGCACTTGCTCACCACCACGTTCAGCCAAGGTTTGCGAAATTAGTGTCCCTGTTTCGGTAGAGCCAGTAAACATAACCGCTTGGATACGGCTATCAGGAATAATGGTATTACCTACCGCACTACCGCGAGCAATTACCACTTGCACTACGTTTTCAGGTAAGCCTACCGACTTCATCAGTTCAATGGTGCGCAGTGCAATTAAACCGGTTTGTTCCGCAGGTTTTGCCAAAACAGTATTCCCCGTGGCAATAGCGGCGGCAACTTGCCCTAAGAAAATAGCCAGTGGGAAGTTCCATGGGCTAATACATAACACCACACCCCGTGGTGTTAGTCTTTCATCGTCATTTAATTCAATAGCGCGGGCGGCGTAGTAGCGACAAAAATCAACGGCTTCACGTACTTCATCAATACCATCTTGGGCGACTTTACCTGCTTCTTTGATACACAAAGCAATGAGCTCATCCATATGGCGTTCTATAATATCAGCAATCCGACCAAGTAACTCGGCACGTTCAGCTACTGGCGTTGTTGACCAAGTGTTAAAAGCCGTTTCAGCCTTATCAATCATCGCCAACATATCATCTTTGCTGGCATGTTGATGAAAACCTATAATTTCACTACGATTAGCTGGATTCCTTACCGCTTTAGCTCCTTCAGGTACCTCACTTTCAGTAAGTAAGTGCTCAACAAACCAAGTATCTAAGGCCGCTTTTAATGGCATTATTTCATTAATATCGGTTAAATCTAAACCTTTAGAATTATTACGGCCTTGCTCACCTTCACCTTGGTAAAGATCCATTGGCAGTGTTATTTGATTATTGTATTTAACTTTTAAGCGCAGGGTTTTCTCTACTGGATCTTCTAATAAGTTTTCAACCGGTTGCGAATTATCAACAATGGCATTAACAAATGACGAGTTAGCACCATTTTCCAATAAGCGGCGCACCAAATAGGCCAGTAAGTCTTCATGATGCCCTACTGGGGCATAAATTCGACATTGAATGCCTTCCTCTCTAACAATTTGATCATACAAAGAATCACCCATGCCATGTAGACATTGGAATTCAAAGCCCTCTTTATCATCACCTGCTAGCTCAACAATGGTTGCCGCAGTATAGGCATTATGCGTAGCAAATTGTGGATAGATAGTATCGCGGTATTCTAGTAATTTGTTGGCACAAGCATGATAAGAAACATCGGTCGAAGATTTACGAGTGAAAACAGGAAAATGACTTAAGCCATCTTTTTGGGCATTTTTAATCTCAGTATCCCAATAAGCCCCTTTAACTAAACGCACCATCATTTTTCGTTTAGTGCGCAAGGTTAATTCACGTAACCAATCTACCACAAAAATGGCCCGCTTTTGGTAAGCTTGTAGCGCTATACCAAAGCCTTGCCAATCACCTAAGTCACTATCACTAAACACAGCTTCAATAATATCTAAGGAGATTTCTAAACGCTCGGATTCTTCAGCGTCAACCGTTAAACCAATATTGTATTGCTTAGCTTGTAAACATAGCGCCTTTAACTTAGGAACTATTTCTGCCATTACCCGTGCTTTATGAGAAAACTCATAACGTGGGTGAATGGCAGATAATTTAATTGAAATACCTGGCACTTTACGTGGATCGTTCTTACCTGAAGCAAGAGCTACCTCACCAATAGCAGTGATGGCGTCTTGATAGGCTTTAAGGTACCTATCAGCATCGGCCATAGTACGCGCCCCCTCACCCAGCATATCGTATGAATAGACATAACCTTGCTGTTCTTTGATAGCTGCGCGTACAGTAGCGGCTTTAATGGTTTCACCCATGACAAACTGCTTACCCATAATTTTCATGGCATAGTTCATAGAGGTACGAATAACGGGCTCACCTAGACGACCAATGATCTTCTTCAATAAACCAAATTGGTCTTTTTTACGTTTATCAGCATAATCGACCATAGAGCCAGTAATTAATAAGCCCCATGATGATGCATTCACAAAAATAGAGTCACTGGCGCCTAAGTGTGAGCTCCATTGACCTTGAGAAATTTTATCGCGAATAAGTTCATCTTGAGTGTGTTTATCTGGTACACGTAATAACGCTTCCGCCAAACACATCAATACCACACCTTCTTCTGATGAAAGTGAATACTCATTAAGCAACGCATCAATGGCGCCATTACCTTCTTGGTCTTGACGAATTTGTAACACCATTTTACGGGCACGTTCCCAAGCACGACTACGTGCGCTAACATTGACTTCTGCAGCAGGGAGAATATGGTCAACGGCAACATTTTCATCTATACGATAAAATTCACGGATTTTTTGTCTAATTGGGCAATCGGTAATTAATGAACCAGTATAAAGCATGGCTATTTCCTCAAAGGCGAGCAGGTTAAATCCTGCTTTAGTTATAGTCGAATACCTATTAATAAAAATATTATTAGTAAATGACAATATTAAATTTATAAGTGCATTCTAGGAGAGCAGCCACAGAATGTGCTGGTTAATTTTGGGGGTTTCTGAATTTTTATAGGGAATAATATTAAGTTGACAGCAGAATATACTGAAAAACTCTAGTTAGCTGACTTGCAGCAGTAATGACTAGTCGGTTAGTTACTCATTTTCTTAATGATATAATCCGTGGCGTCGTCCGGTGACATAGGTTTAGCAAAATAATAGCCTTGTCCGTAGATGCAGCCCTTTTGTTGTAATAACTCAGCATCGGCTAAGTTTTCAATGCCTTCACCTATGGTTGCCATTTGTAAGTTGTTCGCTAAATCGACTATGGTGCGAATAATAGCACTATGGTTATCATGCTCATGGACATTACTAATAAAGGAGCGATCAATTTTCAGGACATCAATGGGGAAACGGTGTAAATAACCTAAACTTGAGTAGCCGGTACCAAAGTCGTCTAATAATATTTTAACCCCCATATCCTTTAGGGCTTGCATATTGGTCAGTACAATCTCAGCATTTTCCAACAAGGCGCGCTCGGTTAACTCAACCCGCAGGTTGTGGGGAGCTAATCCTGTTTCTTGTAATATCTTGGTAATATCTTGCGGCAAGCTAGTTCTAAAAAATTGTTTCGCAAACAAGTTACAGCTGACATAAAGATCATTACAGCCTAACTCCTCTTGCCAAAGCTTCAGCTGCTGGCAAGCTTTTTCAATAATTTGCAAATCAATTTCTTGGATTAAGTCCGTTTCCTCAGCCTGTGGGATAAAATCATTAGGATAAACAAAACCTCGTTTGGTACTTTTCCAGCGAGCTAACGCCTCAAAGCCTTTAAGCTCTCGGTTATCGAGTTGCAGTATTGGTTGAAAATAAGGAATAAACTCCTGCCAAGCAATCGCTTCGCGAATATCCGCCTCAAGGCTTAAGGCGTTTTGCACTTTTTGATGCATACTGTCATCAAAAACTTCATAACGCCCTCTGCCATTATCCTTGGCATGATACATAGCCGTATCAGCATCCCTTAGCATGGTATTAGCATCATCATAACGTTTATTGCTAAACGAAATACCAATACTGGTACCTGTGTAAACTAACTGATTATCGAGAGTAAAAGGCTGTTGAAGAAATGTGGTGATGCGTTGTGCGACATCAAAAGCTTCGTCATTGGAGGTCAAATCTTCAATTAAGATTACAAATTCATCACCCCCTATGCGAGCCACGGTATCTTTGTCACGGACAATAGCCAGTAACTCTCGGGCAATGATTTTTAATAACAGATCGCCAGCATGATGCCCTAAACTGTCATTAACCACTTTAAAGCGATCTAAGTCTAAAAATAACACAGCAAAAGAAAAACCGTCTTTGCGCTTCGCACAGGCAATAGCGTGGTTGAGTAAGTCAAGAAACACGGTTCTGTTAGGCAGGCCGGTTAAACTATCATGGGCAGCAGTATGCTGTAATAATTTCTCCGCCTGTTTACGCTGAGTGATCTCATCTTCGAGTGCCAATGTGCGTAATTTAACTTGCTGTTCAAGTAATTCATGGCTGCGCCGCTCAAAATCAGCTAATTCTCGGCGTTTAATTGCTACCGAGACATGGTTAGAAACGAAATTAAGTAACTCCGCATCTTGCTGATTGTATGTGGTTTTATAGTCATAGCTTTGTAACACCATAACACCGAGTAACTGGCCTGAATAAATTAATGGCACACCAAGCCAAGAGTGGATATCGTCTTGCGGTTTAGCCGTCTCACCGGCAAGGTGCAAACTCATCATTTCTGGATAGGTCAGTAACACGGTTTCTCTACGGCGCAAGACCAACTCAGAATAGCGGTTAGAAAGCTTTCTCGGTTTAAAATCTTTGATTAAATTACTGCTATGTTCATCTTGATAATAAGAAAAATGCAGCGTTTGGCTATCATGTTCGTATTTGGCAATAAAAAAATTCTTAGCATTAATCAACTGGCCAATAATATTGTGCACCTTACTATAAAAGGTACCTATATCGAGTTCGATATCCGTGGTTAACTCGGATATTCTATATAATGACTCTTGTAATAATTCTGACTTTTCTCGCTCACGAATTTGCGCCATTAATTCTTTAGTACGAGCATTAACGGCATTTTGTAAGCGTTGCTGATCTTGTAAACGCACCATAGCACCGACAACATGTTGGGCAGCAAAAGTAAGTAGATTTAAATCTGATTCGTTATAGCGATTTTTTTCATCATAACTTTGTATGGAGATAATGCCTATGACTAAGCCATTGTGCAGTAATGGTACTCCTAGCCAGTCAGTTCCTCGGGCGCCAAACTGTTTAATTTTATAGTTATCGAAGAGTTTTTGTTCTAACTCAGGCGTCAGCAGTAACGGTTGTTTTGACTCAATAACTAAATTAGTAAAGGAGCCCTCATAATCTTGATAATCGATAAGCCCTGAGGGCTTTTCATCTTTTTCATCGATAAAATATGCAAATTCTAAGGTATCAAACGTTTGATCGTATAAGACAATAAAAAAGTTTTTCGCGGTCATTAACGAGGCAATGGTGTTATGTACTTGTGGATAAAAGCTATCTAGATCAAGACACTCTTGCGATAAGTGATTAAGTTTAAATAATGCGGTATAACGCGCTTGTAAGTCAGCATTTTTTTTCTCTAAAAAATCAACTTCCTCAGTCAGTTTAGCAATACTAGCCTCTTTAGCACGTATTAACTGTTCTGCGGCTTTACTTGTCTTCGCCTGTTGATTTTCTGCTTTCAAAATTACCATACCGTTTTATTATTTCGCTCTCTGACTTCTTTAAGCATTTGATAAAGTTCAAATGCAATCATAGCGGAGCGTGCTTACTGCTGCGCTTCGATTTTAGCTGATTTATTAACTGCTTTTATCTTATGTTTGTTACCGCATATAGCTGCTTGTCGTTCATCACGATAATAACGAATTTCAATACAGTCTTGTTGATAGCGACGCTCTAACTCTGTGCGAATAAGGACATCACCTCTGGCGTTAACAATTTTCTTATGTAATGCCTGACACTGTTGAATTTGTTCAGATGCTAAGGTGACATCTTCACAAGCATTATCAACACTCGAACAACTTGCCAATAAGACAATAACCGGTACCGCCAATAACAATAATTTATTCATTTAACAATTCCATTCACTTTAAAACAATTTTTTACGTTATGACATTATACCCAAGCAAGACCAAAATGCGAGCACCTATAGCCGTTATAAATAATATCATAACCTTAGGTTAAAAAATCCTCTTTACGGTGGCTTTTTAACCAAAAATATTAACCACTTCCTCATTATTTAAAACTCTACTATCGCCAATATTGAGTGACTTGTCTAAACTTAATTGACCAATAGAGTGACGATGTAAGGCAACAACTTTATTTTGATAACGGCCAAACATGCGCTTAATTTGATGATAGCGGCCTTCCGTTAAGATCACTTCAGCTTCAAAGGGGGAAATAATGCGCAATGTTGCCGGTTGTGTGGTTATTTTTTCATATGAAAAATACATACCTTGAGCAAAAGCACTGATGTAGCCTGTTGTTAAAGGGTTCATAAGGCTAACTCGATAGCCTTTTGCCACCTTAAGTGCCGGTGAAGTTAATCGTTCAGACCAACGGCTATCATTGGTTAACAGTACTAATCCTGAGGTATTTAAATCGAGTCGCCCGACTATATGTAAACTATCCCTCGTTGCTTGCTCAAATTTTCCAACCAGTAAATCAATAACCGTTTTATGTTTTTCATCTTTGGTGGCACATACAACACCAACAGGTTTATTAAGCATAATATAATGCGCTTTATTGGCCTGCAGTATGTTGTCATCCAAAACTATAGTTGAAAACTGATCAACAATTTGCGCTATATCGGTAGCGACAACGCCATCAACATAAACTCGTTTTTGCGCCAAAATCAAGCGTACTGCTTTACGATTTACTTGGTAAGATTGACTAATAAAACGATCTAGGCGTGTGGTGCTAATAGCCATATTTTTTATTTATCTCCAAAACTTATATCTTACTCAAAGATTGCTGTACGGCGATTAAATTCAGTACTTTATGTATTTTCACCTGAATAAAGCCCATTAATAATTTTGGCTGCGTCGCCAACAAGTCAAGCTCTGAGTTAGTGATTGCGATATAGCAAAGCAATTGCTGCTCGCCTTCATTAAAGCAACTAAACACATCATCAGAAAAATGGCTAACACTCACCTCACTTGCCGATAACCTCTTTAGCCCATTTTGGCATTCTTTAAAGCTTACCGGTGTTTCTAGTAACAGTTGTATTGCTAACACCTGTCTTTCATCACCATACCAATTAGCCGTTAAGGTGTGAAAATTAAACTGCGCTTCAAGCTTATTACTAATTGATTTTAATTGAGTAAATTTGTCGAGTAAGTCGCTATTTACATTAATGGTCAGCGGTAGCGATTCCGTCATATTAATTCTCTTCCTCTTTTAAGCAAGTAAAATGGCTAGCATAAGTATAGCCAAGACAGCATTTCACTAGCGCTTTACTGTAGCCCATATCATAACCGCGTTACCGACAAATTTCAGCTTGTTCACTCAATATCATTACCGTGCCTGCCGACCATTATTAACAGGGAAATACTGGCGGTAAAACCTAGTTCCATCATGGAGGGTTCACCAGAAAAAATCTTAGAGCCGTACCTGCTAACAATTTAGATGACATCGGCTGTGCTATTGCATTTGTTATGGCACATGTAGCGATTTTAATAACACTGTATTAACTTACCTCATAGATGAAAAGGAGAACATTACACCGCATTACAACCCTAAACTTATATAGCGCTAAATTTATTACTGTTACGCCTATCAATAGAGCTAAGACTAAATTCACTTTCGAATACCCTGCCGTTAAAAGCGAACATACTGAGCACTAAAAAACAACATTAACACTAACACTATGATTTAATTATAATTTTAACTTTTCCATGGTTATTTTATTACTTCTTTCATCCGTTAAGAATAACAGTGGAACTTTATGAAAATTGCATTAACTAAAAAGAAACCTTGGAAGAAATGGAGCGCTATTGCCAGCTTTACCTTATTAATGGCATACGCTGGTTATAGCGTCAGTGGCAAAGCAACTAAGTCAGTGCCGTTAAGTCAGCTAAGCTTTCAAACGGTAGTTCAAGGCGATTTAGATATTTATGCTAGTGCCTATGGCGAACTCGCTTCCGCAAAAGAGCGTTTATTAACCGCGCCAGCATTAGGTAAGGTCGCTAAAATTTTAGTACGCCCTGGTACTAAGGTCAGTCCTAACACGGTTATTTTACAGTTATCCAACCCTAGATTGGTGCAAGAAGTTAATGCCGCTAAGGGGCAGCTTGCTCAGCAATTAGCGCAAAGAGAAGCTTTTAAATATGAACAACAAAGTGAACGCTTACTTAGTTTTATTGAGCAGTATAGTCAGCTACCCAGACCGAGATCGACTTGGTTTGATTTTAATGACTTACTTGATGAAGCCAAAGCCATGATCACTAAGCCTTACACTATACATTATACATTATCAAGGTAATAGCCAATGCTACGCTGACGAACAGCAAATGGCGCAAATATTGATAAAATATCTTCAAGAATGCCCAAGAAGCTTGTGATAAAGAGCACGGTGAAATCAGTGTCAGTCTTTACTACCGACAAGACAGCTTGCAAGGTAATCAACAAGGCAGGCAGATTATTGAAATTATCGATAATGGCCCAGGTTTTGCCAATTTAGATAATGCCTTAACACCGTTCTACACCACTAAAAGTCATGGCTCAGGTATAGGCTTGTCGCTTTGTGCAGAAATAACCCGAAATCATGGTGGTGAATTTACCTTAGAAAACACCGAGAATGGCGCAAAAATAATGATGTCATGGCCGGTCGGCAATACAATCAATCATTAACACACCATGTCGTTAATGATACTCCCGGTGATAGCTTCTTAAAAAACACCAATGCACAGCATAAAAAAAACGGGCCAAATGGCCCGTTTTGTCTTGAGTTAATAGCCTTTATGGATATTAACTTATTGTTACCTTACTATGCTAACAAGTTATTTCACCTCAACCTGTATTGCTACGTCACTACCTTTGCTATCAACGGCAATGTAAAACCAACCTGTTGGTGGGTTATTAACCGTAATGCTTTGTTCAGTAGTACCTGCAATAGTAGATTTGTGCGTGTGGCTAGCAGCGGTTGGCCAGCTGGTGCCGGTATAAAGCTCTACTGCACCATTACCATGGGCGGTATTCACTTTAATACTGGTAACGCTATCATCTAAATAGATGTAGTAATTATTGTGGCCATTACCTGTACAAACCGCGGTACCTGTTTCTAAAGCACCATAAGTAAATGGCGCTAATGTAGTACAAGCGTTAGTAATGGTACCCGTTACTGGCGGCTCTACTGGTGGAGTTACTTCGCCTGTTAAGCTTACTTTGAAAGTAACATCAGCATAGTTGCTAGTACTTGCTAAAGTAATGTAGCGCCAGCCTCGGTTTGCAGTAATTTGCAATGATTGCGTTGTGCCTACCGCTGCAGAAGACGCTTGCGCATTTGCTGTGGTCGCCCAATTATCGGCGTTAAAATAAATACCAACATCACCGTTACCACCCGCAGTGCTTAGGAATAACTGGGTATTATCCGCTTCAACCCATAGATAGAATGAACCACGACCGCCAGCAACACATTCGTTATTTTCCAGCGTTAACTTACCGCTAGTGATTGTTACTGCGCCACAATCAGGTACGGTAGCACCGCCGCCATTGCTCGCATCATTTGGATACGGGTCAGAGTTATCACCAATGCCATCGCCATCAGAGTCTAACCATTCAGTCGCATCGTTAGGGAAGACATCAGCATTGTCACCAACGCCATCGCCATCAGTATCTAACCATTCAGTTGCATCGTTAGGGAAGACATCAGCATTGTCACCAACGCCATCGCTATCAGTATCTAACCATTCAGTTGCATCGTTAGGGAAGACATCAGCATTGTCACCAACGCCATCGCCATCAGAGTCTAACCATTCAGTAGCATCATTAGGGAAAGCATCACTGTTGTTACCATGACCATCACCGTCAGTATCTAACCATTCAGTAGGATCAAAAGGGAAAACATCAGCGTTATCACCAACACCATCACCATCACTATCCTTCGTTTCCGTTGGGTCAAATGGGAAAGCATCTAAACTATCAATAACACCATCACCATCTGAATCGATAGGTTGAGGTAGAGTACCACCGCCGCCTAATTCATTGGTAATAACATAATCATTGCTGGTATTTTCCTCAGTCATAACGGCAACACCTAAACACTGATTATTTTCATCAGTAATGGCCGCACGACGGTTACCAAACCACTTCCATGAAGTCAGACTATTATAGCTTTCCCCTGTAGCTAGGGTAGTAAAGCCAAAGTCAACATTTAACGCACCGGTTTCATTATCAACACGGTGAATGCGCACTGGCTTGTCACTGTTATTGATAAAGGAGAAATCTGCTTCAAAAGGACCGGTTAAATGCTTCTGCATTAGCGCACAGCTGCCAATGGTATTTGCGGCAGGAATAACTTCTGCGGCAGCAGCATTAGCTACCATTGCTTGGTCTACGGTAAAGCTTGCAATGGGGTTATCTAATACACCAACACTTAAACAGTTTAAGCTATTGTCGGTAACCATTATACGACGGTCACCATACCAAACGGCATTGTTATAACTCGCACCTGGAGCTAAAACGCCATAGCCATGAATAAAGCCAGTACCACCACTGGTAGTGATAATAGAGCCTTTGGTATTGTCAATTCTAAATAAGCGTACTGGTGTGTCTGAAGTATTAGTGATAGTGAATTCGTGTGACTGGTTCATAATCAAATGCGGCTGCGCTAAAGCACAACTACCCATTTGATTTAAGGCTGGAATCACCTCAGCTACCACATTTTTAACTAACTCAGTTTTAATGGTGAAGGTGTTATCAACTTCAGCCATCACCGCCACACCTAAGCAATTCATATTGCTATCGCTTAACATCATGCGATCGCCAACTTTCCAAGAGCTTGAGTTATAACTATCACCTTGGTTAAGGGTTTTATAGTTCTTGGCAAAGTTAGCCGTACCCTTAGTGCTATCAATCCAAAATAACGACACTGGTGTATCCGTGGTATTGGTAAAGCTGAAATTAGTGGTGGCAGCATCAATATGGCGAGCGTATTGTTGTACCAAATCACAACTGCCAATAATATCTTGTGCAGGTAATTGCGCAGCAATTGGCGCAACAGTTGCTGAGTTGGCCAGCATATAAGCTTCAAAGCCGCCTTCAGTACGTTGAGCGACACCTTTAAGTGCTGCAATATAGGCAGTATTATCACCCGCTTGTAGCGCAGCCGTAAGGGTTTCTATTTCACCTTTATGCTGTTCAGACAAATAACGCATGGCGAAATAACCCCATGGATATAAGTTGTCATACTCATAACTCATAAATAATAAGTTATAAAGCGGTGGAATAGTCTCATCGGTTAAAGTCTTTAACGTTCGAGCGTGATCTTTACCCATAGCCATGTATTCAGCCATGCCTTCCGACCATGAAACGTTATAGTCAAAAGAACCATAAGTACCCGCTTTTATGTATCGGCCATCTAGGTAATGAGTAAACTCATGTCTTAAATTATAGATTTGGTCGATATACTGACAAGAGCCGCCAACCCAATCATCAGGACATTGCATGGCAATAAAGCGTGCTTGGTTACCTTGGGCACTTGGTGTGCCCTCTAAATACATACCGCCATTATCGGTAGCAATACCAAAAAATTCTGGTGCATATTTTTCATAATCTGCCGGACTAGCAAAGGCAACAACTTCAATATGTTTATTTAAATCGCCGGTAACTGGTATGCCGGCGGTATTGAAAAAAGCATGAAATTCTGTTTCTTGTAAGGCCATATCAGCACACGATTGCGCCAATGTTGCTTGGCTAATAGAAGCTTGTGCGCGAATAGTGATGTTAGCAGTACAGTCATAACTAACCGTTAAAATATCAGACTCTTTTGGTGGTATAACACAGCTACCAAATAACGGGTCACCTGCTGAACAAGTACGGCCAGCATTTTCTAAATATTTTTTAGTAATAATGGTTTCAGTGGTTTCTACCGAGATGGTTTGAATCACTTTGGCTCGCGCTTCTAAAATAGTGCTATCAAAACGAGCTTTGGCTTCATCATTCGCAATTAATGATAATTTACCCATGGTGATAAATGAGTGCGGCATGATCCACTTTCTATCGGCTTCAGTTGCCCAGCGCATATCAAGCGAGCTTTCACCTAAAAAGATAAATGACCGCATTACCGATAACACATCAAGCATCTTGCTATTAATAGCAGCTCTTATTGAGGCATCACCATAATAAGCAGCATCACCTAGCGCGCCCATTAAGGCCATAGTAGTATCGCCACCATTACTGATGCCAAATGGATTACTTTGCTCAGAATAAAATTGAATAATAGCTAATAAATGCGGTAGCTGATCTTTAAAATAAGCTGAACTAGCATCATGTCTAAAATTGGATAAAGCTGCAGCATAACCTTCTTGGATGACGCTGCCTGCAGGAGCAATGAAATTGCTCATTTGACTAACTGCTAAAAGTGCTGTGCTTAGTACTGAGGCTTCGGCATCGGTCAATGCCGCGGCATTATATTTATAAGAGGCTAAGAAATATAATAATTGGTTTAGATCTGGATCAGTTAAATCATCAGCTTTGGCCAAGTAATGTATAGCGTGAGATACATCATCAATAGGGTCATTAGCCGCACCAGCAATGCCAGCAAAGTCACTATAACTTGCCACTAAAATTGCCGCTACAGCTGGACCGTATTGTGCTTTAGAGGAAATTGAGGCTGGCGGTACATCGACAAAGACATTGGTATTGTAAATGATATAGTCAGCCAGAGGTGGTGGAATATCACCGCCCGTGATAGTAACGGTTAAGCTGGTTTGCTCAATATTACCGTCAATCTTAAAATAACGTTCGCCGGCACGGGAAATAAATGACAGGCTTTCTTCATTAGTACCCGCGGTAACACTACTCGCTTCGACATTGCCACTCCAGTCATTGCCATCATAAAGTTTAATATCGGCATCATTGCCGATAAACGTGCCGCCTGAAGTAGTAATAGTTACGTTACTGTTTTCATAAGGCACTGTCACATATAAATAATGACCATAATCGGTAATACAGTGAGTTTGGTTAGCAGGAACTTCGCCTTGACGGTCTAAAGTTTTAGCGCCGCACATTGTTGCTGCTTGAACGCTTGTCATGTTTAACGATAAAAATATCGCGCTAGCTAGTAATGTTTTCTTAGCAGTTAGTTTCATATTTCTTAAGCCTATTCTTAATATAGCGATAGGTATTTCTTCCGTGTTGCAAAGTAAGCATGTTATCTTTTTTATGGCTCTCATTGCATCTAACGCGCACATCCCTCTCTTATTGAAATGTATTTAAAAATACATCTCGAAATACTTTATACGATATTTTGTATACAGTATTCAAGTATAATATGAATAAGAATTTCTTCGTACTTGATGAATGATACTTTTATCGTTTGTTATTAATATGTTAAGAAATGTAAATAAATTCACAAAAATTGCAGATAAGTTGCTAACATTTGCTATTAAATAGAAATAAGTGACTTGGTCTTATGGGAAGTGATTAAAATATTATCAACAACAATAACCGATATCCCTATCGGGTTATTGAGCTCAATTAGCCTTTATTTTCTTGAGCTGGCAGTGGTTTTGTCGGCTCTCCCGGCGGTATTAATGAATTATTTTCTGGATGTCGGCGCTGGTTTTCATGTCCATGTGGTTTTGGTTGCTGAGCACTACGGTGATCTGCGGGCTGTTGATGTTTATTTGCCAAAACTCTGGCACTAATTTCGCTGCTAGCTGAAGAGTCAACCGAATGAATAGCGTCACTATTTCCCTTGGTATTTTGCCCACTTTTATTCACAATATTCGATGGAGTAGCGGTTAACAAAGCGCTATCGACCAGCTCTTCATTTTTACTGCCACCGGAAAATGTACTGGTTACAGCGCTTTGGTCCTCTTTACCTTGTTGAGCTTGGTTAGCTGGTTGTATTTGGTTATAAATAAGTCCCGCAGTTATCCCAACAAAAAGTATGGCCAACGCCACCTTAGTTTTATTCATACTTATATTCATCTTGACTCTCCAATTAAAGCAAACAACTGTATATTGAATACAATAAACTATCATGGAATTTGATTTTTCTTCAAGGAGATTAAGTTAATCCATCTTCACCTTTGAGTTGATATGACGGTGATTGCAGGTAAAGAATATATACCAAGGTCATTAATAAATATTGATGACCGCTAAAGATGAAAAGATAAGTATACTAGTACTTTAAAGGATATTTCATAATAAAAACCGCACATTTATTAAACGTAATTTAAACCATGCTTAACTCAGTATTTAAGGAGCTAATTTAGCAAAAAAATAATTGAAGATATTTTTATTGACAAATAAAAATATCTGGGTCTTCACAAATGATGAGAAAATTTAACAATTAAATTACAATAATTTGTGACTAGGCTCCTAATGTTTGAGAGTGTCAGTCAGTAAATGAGATTGCATTCTAATAGTCACTTTTACCACAAAACTGGTGTTTTTCAAGACAGTTGTCGCCTAAATTGTTAAGCAGCTTCTTTATGTTGCTCTAGATTTAACTCCACAACACCTATTGGCTGCCAGTTTATTTCTTCTTTTGACCATCGATCTGGATGCTCGTTTCTTTAAGTGCTGATGTTCACAAAAATCCATGAGTGCTAGCGCTCTACCGACTGCGCCATGGAAACATTGTCTAAATTGTGTGGTTAATACTAACCAGTTTTGGGCACTAATGCCTAAACGGGTTAATATTTAAGGTTGGGCTTTGTCAATATAACCGCATGTATCGGCTCGAATACAGCGGCCGGTTAAATCAAGCAATTGGATATAATCACTTAATTCAAACGGTAAACCTGTAGATATGTTCTTTCTTGGGTTACCGATAAAATCAAGCATTTTCAATGATCATTGGCTTATCTGTTAATAAATTAAAGTAGCTTAAGCCATTTTCAATCAGTAATTGATATTCGGAAATGGATAACCCCACACCAAGGCTTTTCGCTTTGGCGCAAATTCGTTTCACGAACAGGGAGGTTATCTTGTAGCGTTAAGTTCAAAAGACTTACGTCGCAAAAGGCGGGGGAATTAAACTTGCTAACATTCAAGTATAAAAACCAATAACTCTGGCCCTTTTGATTATTACCCGCATTTCCTAGAACTAAATCTATTTGCCACTTTGTTTTTACGTTTATAGCTATATTTAATAAAGGAGTCTAGCTCTGCCACGTCGATTATATCAGCAGTAAGGCTTAGGTAGACAACATCTTGTTCTTGTATTAGCAGATCAAATGCTTTTATATCAGCAGCGCTGGTTTTAGCACTAATCGCTTTGATAGCAGGCTTATATCCTAATTTAGCGGCTTCATTTAACCATTTATCACTTTCTTGCTTATCCATTTTTACATGGTGGCCAGCTTTATATAACATGCCTAAATAGTATTGAGCATAAAGTAATTTTTGCTTAGCCGCCTTTTTCATGTAGCGAATTCCTCTCTCTTCATTCTTTTCGGTACCGTAGCCATCTAAATAGAATAAAGCTAAAATCATTTGTGCATGAGGGCTTTTTTGTTTAGCGCTTTTTTTCATTTTTCGAAAAACAGATTTACAGGATTTTTCTTCCCCGCATATTTTTAATGTATACATCTGCAACACATTTACACTATTTTACGGTAAAGCGTTTGCTGAGACTACACCTGCAATTAAAGTAAATAGGAGACTAAAGCTAATTTTTTGCACTGAATTCATAACTATCTTATCCTAATAATTCTTATTAATAGGCTATCTACTATTTATATTAGTGGATAGCCAGTGTAAATATCGTTTGTTGGTATTAATATATTTTGTACATTTATGCACTCGTTATTAATTTTTATCACTTACTATCAATAATCATTCATGTCTATTGAATGGTACGGGTATAAGTGAAATTTATGTTTTAAAAAACATCCCAATGTTCAACAATTTTATTGGTATTGTTATCTACTCGCCATAAGTCAATTCCGCCTAGATTGCCAGTACCAGATCCTGAAAACGTCCAAACTAAATCATCTTCAGCTAGCGTTAAAAAAATAGTTAAGTTTCCTGAAGTACCGCCACTAACAAAATTTCGTAACGCCGCACTACCATTAGGTACCCAAAAATTATGTTGCAGGTAATTGGGATCAAGTAAGGTATCAATTAAACTTAGATTTTGATTATTAAATAAATCTAAATAAAAATTTTTCACCATGCTTCTATTGTCTTCTTCAATGGCAATATCATTATTAGGCTGTGAATTACCATAATCATATAAATCACTAAAAACAGAATTACCACTGGCAGTACTTTCATTAGGCGACATAGATTTATTCCACTGTTCAACAATGAGCTCATCCTTTAATTTATATAAATCAATGTTAGCTTGACCTATAAATTCATTTTCAGGGTTATCTGAATAATGCCAATGTACCGCTACATAATCACCATCAGCAACAATATGTTTAATAGTGGCAACACTATCAGGCTTATCGGTAAACATAGTGTTAAAATAGTCCGTTTGACCTTCAATACCTGCAGTGATAGTGGAGTTATGATGAGTAAAGTTTTCATTATAAATTGAAGTAACTAAACCGCTATTTCCGCCATTAATGATGTCATTATATATTTGTTCAATAACTATTTTATTACTGTCTTCACAGGCAACACTAGTGCAAAATTCGCCGTTTACACTTACCGCTATGACGTCTGCTGGTATTGCTACCTTCGCTGTCGGTGGTGTCGTTGGTGAATCACTTCCTCCACATGCGGATAAAGTTGTTATCACTAACGCAATACTACCTAGTTTAAAAATATTCATTTATTACCCTTAAAATTATTTTTTATTTTAGTCAACTAATAACAGTTTCAATTGCTATTTATTCAAATTGAAATTTTCATTCAATCTTTTTTTACCCATTACTAAGTGTTCAAATAAATAATGTGTTACATTGCTCGCTTAATACATATAGAAATAATAATAAAACCCTCATTTTTTTATTGTTTTAAAAATCAAAAGGATAAGTTGATTGTCAGATATTTTTTCTAAAAATAAATTCACTTTTATGGACTTTACTGTTGATCCTAATGCTAATTTATTAATAAAAAAACAAACTGAGAAACGCCTTGAGACTAAAGTCATCTCTTTATTAATTCTTTTAGCAAAAAATAGTGGCGAAGTTATTAGCCGACCACAAATAATGAAAGAAATTTGGCCCGATGTTATTGTTGGCAATGAAGTTATTGCACAGCTAATTTATTCGTTACGAAATGCGCTTGGCGATGATGCAAAATTCCCTAAATATATAGAAACCATTCCCAAGAAAGGTTATCGTTTTATGGTTAAGGCAACTTTAGTTAACCTTAAGACAACAAAGCAGCTAACACAAAAAACACAAAAAACACAAAAAACACAAAACGTTATAATGATTAAGGGATTATTGATTACCCTTGTTTTAACACTATTATTTATATTGGTTAATCAGTTTTTATCCGGAAAAAAATCTCCCTTTGAAATAAAGAGCATCTTACCACTAACCCAAAAAATGGGCATTGAGACAGACTTCTCTTTTAATGCTGCTCATAACAAAATGGTTTATAAACATTACGATGAAAAGAATACCGATCTATATTTACGTACTTTAGGTGAAAGCCAATCAATACAATTAACTAACGATAGCTGGATTGAATCTTCACCTTTATGGTTAGATGAAGACACCTTAATTTATATACGTCATAAAGCTAACGTATATCAAATAATGCGCAAACACCGCCAACAAAATAGTGAAGTACTCTATCAATCATCCTCTGCTATTATCGATTTAGCCCTCAAAAAAAATGACACGACAACAATCACCTTTATCGAATATGACTATTATAAAAATGACCGATTAAATGAACTTAAACATTTAAATTTACTTAATGGCAATATTGAATATTTACATGAGCAATTTCCAAACTTACCAAGTGCAATATACAATCCTCTTTATTCTGCTGACGGTGAAACACTTTTCTTTATTGACAATAATGAAGGCAACAAACGCATTGTTGCTTTAAACTTAAGCAGCAAGTCATATAATATAATTACTGAAGCTTTTACTTCAATTGAACACATATCGTTAGTTGATGACGAACACTTACTGATATCTGGCGCTTTATCTGCTACTAAAGGGGTATGGAAAATAAATATTGCTCAGCACACAATAAAATTATTATTACCCAGTGCAAATGGTCAAAGAATAATACATGCAAAATTAAATTCAGCCGAAAAGTTACTTTATTACGCCACATATAAAATACAAACAGATCAAGTAATTGCCAATATTGAGCATCAAACCTTAGAGCCATTGCCTAAGTTAAACTCTGATGCTGAAGAGCTTTCAGGAATTTATAGTGCTAATGGTAAAAATATTTATTTTGTTTCAAACCGCACCGGTTTTTTTGAATTGTGGATATATAATGTTAACAGTAAAGCCTTAAGACAAATCACCAAGTTAAAAGCGAGTAAAATAAATAGACCCATCATATCTCCGTCAGGTCAATACTTAGCGGTCGTATATCAAACCGACGTCTTAACATTAGCGATTATTGCAGTGCAAACAGGTCAAATAATTACAAAAACAAAGATCCCTTATCTTAAATTTCCCTTATCATGGAGTCACGATGAACAAAGTTTATATGTAAGTGAGCATCGTGGGCAGGTTAATATTTATCAATATGATAGCCAAACGTTAACAGCAACTTTAATACAAAATCACGCCGGACTTTTTGCCAAAGAAAGTAGTGATGCACAAAATCTTATGTTGGTTGATTATCAATATAATGGCATCATTAACAAAAGTCTTACTAGCGGTGAAGTTACACCCATTAATAATACAATAGATAGATTAACCTCTTTAATGCCGGGAGAGCTCAAAGTGATTGGACAGTCTATTTTTACGGTAAAAAAAGGCGATGAAAAATCACAGTTATATCGATATCCTTTAACCAAAAATAACTTAAAACCTCATAGCACTTGGTTAATGGATTTACCTCACAATTCATCGGTGAGTGATTTTAATATTAATGGTAACGAGGTTATTCTTTCGCTAAGCTCAGCCCCTCAGGGCGGTATTATGCAAGTCAAATTTTAAAAGTAACTATTGAGTAACTTAGGTAATAAAACTAGACTATGTTGTATTTTGCTGAACTAGACTTAATGTACTGACACTCAGCAACGGTAGGTGCAAAATGGCATCTAAACAGTGCCAGAATATACTAGATCACGTATCAATTTAAACTACTCCCAATAAAAAAAGCTTCGCCATTAAGTAAACTGTTGGGGGGTATAAGCAGAATAAATGTCCTTTTTCGTAAGTCCTAAAATATACTGTACTTCCTAAAAAGTAGAAGACACCCCTCTCAACATAACAATCATAGGTTATCACAAGCCCTTTAATTTTTATCAGTAAAACCACCTGACATTTAGCTTTTTCATGTGAATTAAAATAAATAACTGGGCAGTTATAAAAAATATGAACGTTGATAAAATTCAGGCATGCAGAAGCTTTAATACTCAATAAATCAGCTTAATTGATTATAATTTTTGTTATGAAGTGACGCTAAGCAAATAATTTTTGACAAACAGACACTGCCGCGCGTTTTTTAAGGTGTTGATGCTGACAAAATTCGGTTAACGCTTCAGGCTTACCTACCGCACCATGAAATACTTTTCTAAATTGTGTCGTTAATATTAACCAGTTTTCTGTACTGATGTTTAATCGCGTTAATATGCTGGGCAAATTATTGTCAATGTAACTACGTTTATCTTCTCTAATGCAACGACCAGTTAACTCTACCAGTTCAATATAATCTTTTAGCTCAAACGTTAAACCTTTAGGCGAATTTTGTCGGGGGTTACCGACAAAGGGGCAAAGTAAGGTGGGTTGTTTCGCTTTTTTGGCGGCTCTTATACGTTGCTGAATACTGGTGTGATTCGAACTCTCAGGGGTTGTGGCTATATTGGCTCTTATTGGGTTTAAGTCAACATACGCCATACAGGCAATAACGGCGGCTTCATCTAATAAGGCTTGAGATTTAAAACGCCCTTCCCAGAACCTACCTGTGCATTTATCTTCTTTATTCGCCTGTACAGCAATGCTTTCATTTAGAATGCGCATAAACCAGCTAATATCTGTTAATCTCGACCGATAAACTTGTGCAGTTTCTTCCAATATCTGTTGTAGAGGTTTAATCAGTTTATCACCACGAAGGTATTGCTGGGTAATGAGTGTACCTTTAAATAATTGATGCCAACGGGTAACCACTTCATGCATTGACCATGTTTTGGCTTGTTCAACATCAACACACAACACAATATGGGTATGATTACTCATTACCGCATAAGCACATACATCAATAGCAAAGGTTTGACTTAACGATAATAACTTGTCCTCTACCCAACCACGTCTATGCTCAAAGCTTTGCCCGGTGACTTTATCTTCGCCACATAAAAAAGCACGACGAACACAACGGGAAATACAGTGATAATAAGGCGTATCAATTAAACTGACTTGCTGTTTTCTTGCCGTTGCCATAGTAACCTCAACTGGTTTTATTGCTGATTAAATAAGCATAGTTGATGTTGCTATTTATTTCCATTGAGAGGGGTGTCTGCTATTTTTATTTACTTTATCAGTACTGCGCTATGTTTCTGCCTGAATTATAGAGTGAGTGTGCCAACTCATTTTTTAGCTGCTGCTGTATTTAGTATAAGTGCCTTGATTGGCTTATTTTTAGGCTTTACTTATAAAGATTCATGGCTTGGTGTACATATTTATTTTGTGCCTAGCATGTCAATGCACCCAACGTTAAAGCCGGGGCAGTTCATCTTAGTTGATACTTGGGTATATATTGATGAGCCAGTAAAATTAGACGATGTAGTGGTATTTAAGCAAACAGACTCGGTAGATAAAGGACAAATTACTTGGTTGGTTAAACGCATAGCCAACTGGCCACAAGGACAACTACAGCACAACAGTTTACTTTATTTATTAGGGGATAATAGTAACGCCAGTCACGATAGCAGACGGTTTGGTGGTATAAAGCAGGAAAACATTGTCGGAAAAGTTAACTTAGTGTTGCTTGGTATAGATAACAAACAACACCTTGAAGAAGATACTTGGTTAAAGCCAATAAATTAAATCTAAAAATTAAATCTTGAAATGAAATAAGGATAGACCTATGTCTGAAGAGTTTTATATGCAGATAAATATTGAGTTACCTAGCGAGCAGCACCAAAACGATATAGAAGCTTTAATAGAGCATCTTGAGTTGTATGAAAATGAACAAGCAAAAACATTAATTAATAACTATAAACCTGAGCTTATGGCTAGCCATTTTACTTCTGCTTTTACAGCCCATTCAAATTATGACATTGGCGATGATGTTATTAAGATGTACTTAACGTGTTATGACGAAAGTGTTGATGACATGGAAGTAACTCGTACAAACTCTCCGCTTGGCATGGAATTTACCATAGAAGGTAACGACAATAGTGCCGCTGATTTTGGTTCAGCATTTTTATTGTTATTAATAGCTATGTCGGCCAGCAACATACAAGCGCAAGCAGGAACCGATTATTGGCAGGCACATTGGTGTGAAAAGACCAATGGCTTGTTAACTGTCACGTTAAAAGAGTTTGAGCAATAAACTTTTACTTGAATTCAGTATATAAAAAGTAAACACTCGCAAAAGTGTTTACCAATATTTAAACTTTAACTTTCCCAAGCATCTTCAACCACTATTTTACCCGCTTTAACATTTAACCAGCGTTGCTTAAATTCAGCAACAAAGTCTCCTTCATCAAGGTACTTGCGCGCCAATTTAACAAAACGACTACGTCCGGTATCGCCTTCTTTTTTGTCATCAAAATGATGGATTCGATACAAACCTTCGTTAACCAAAGAAATATACATCTCAAATTTTTTACGAGTAAAAAAGTCTTGTTGTTTGCTACTTCCTTCGTACCAAAGCTGCATAGGCAAAGGATATTGAAATAAATAATCTTCTGCTAATTCATGACGGTGTTTATTACATAGCCACTTTGTTTTATAAAATAGATCTTGAATGCCCTCTTCCCTTCTTGCTATTTGCCAGCGCCAACGTGTTTTTTCTCGATATTCAGGTATAAAAGGAATCGATAAGTCTCCCATTAATACTTTAAATAACAACTCATTATGCCCATCTGCATGAGCAATCCGTGAAACATCCCTACCAGGTTCATAGTCTGCTTCAGCTCTATGTGTTGCTGAACTAATGAACTCTGAAAACCCAATTTCAACATCTTCTTGTAAAACTAAGCGATAATGCACATAAGCATGCCTTAACTCAGTTAATACCTGTTCATCCCATGAGGGATGTAACCATACAAAACTGAATAGATCTAGATGGCGCTCATCACTCTGCCATTTTTTTAGTTTTTCAAAGTCAGGCATTATACCTTTTAAAAAATAACGCTTAATAATAGTGATGGCTTTTTTACTTTTATTCATAGTGCCTAATAACATAGGTTCTATGCTAAGCCATTCACTTTGGCGCTGCTTCACCCATGCCGGGTCACCTAACTGCCAATACTGGGTGTCTATTTCAGGGAAAGCAACAAAAGTTCTTTCTGTCATTAATCTATTCCTATTTCTTTGGCTATTGAAATTATATCTTCAATATCAAGCTCTTCAGCGTAGTCTTCTAAAATTTCTTTAAAGTAGCTTTTGGTATCTCGTTTGCTTATGTTCCATTTTTTGGCAATACACAAGTTTCTCATAAGACCAGCGTTACTGATAAAGTTATATTTGTATAAATCACTTCGGTTAACCCCTGTAGGTACTTTACAAAAACGTCTTTGCGCCATACTAATATCAGCCGTTGTTGGTGGTTTAGAGGCTGTTAAAGTTTTAAAATCATGAAAATACCAAGTATATTTTGTATTACCGATACTGCCATCGAGAATTTTCCCAATTTCCTTTTTATTAATGAAGTCATTATTCAAACGCATGTCATGGAAAAACTGACGATAATAACCACGTTCAGCGCCTGAGGAAAAAGCATTAACAGTCGCATTTTTAGGTTTTTTCTTGCCTACTAAAGTTGGCGTAAACCAACTATTTTTAAATGGTCCTGCTAATGATTTAGTTTCAATCCATTCCTCACCACCATCACCATCACTGAGTACAATATCAATAATGCGCTTATAAGGTTTTTCAGGTTTCTCCCCGTTAACTAACATAAAAGCAGGTCTTTTAGCTTCAATATCTAAAATTTCAGGTCCTCCTGCATGTTGGTTTTTTACATGTAGGTAAGCAATTTGGCTAAGTTGGAACATAGCGCCATGACGCCTATGTGCCCAGCCTGAAAATACATCAGCAGTTAAGGCCAGCCATTTATCATTCGAAATATTTAGCTTACCATCTGCTTGTTGTTCAGCTAAGTACATTATCGACATTAGTACCACCCAACGATTTACTCGCCAAGTTTTACTATCTCTAATGAAGCTTTTTATTTTACTCGCGCCCAACGCTGATAATGCACCAAGTCCACTACCACTTTTTACCATGCCTTTCCATTTAGTATTAGCGGGATCAGATGCTTCTTTAAGTAACACCTTGAGACTTTTGGTAAATTCTTTAGGGTTTTTAATTTTTTTCGCTAGGGGTGAAAGAAGCTTAATCGCTCTCGCGGC
The DNA here is from genome assembly GCF_001440345.1 of Colwellia sp. TT2012. Taxonomy (GTDB): domain Bacteria; phylum Pseudomonadota; class Gammaproteobacteria; order Enterobacterales; family Alteromonadaceae; genus Colwellia. The sequence continues at coordinate 262,255 of NZ_LJYX01000021.1, forward strand.
AACCTGTTTACGGGAAAACCCTCCTGCAGCATGAGCATTAGGAATAAATTTTAACAGAGAAGGTACTTGAGCAATCGCTTCTGTATTTAAACCGCCTATTTCTTCTATGTAAGTTGAAATAAAATCAACCCAAACCCACAAGTCATCCTCACTTTCAATGGCGTTCATCATAAACTCAAACACCTCAGGCTCTTCGTACAGCTCTATAGCAATTAAAATAAACGGCAATAAATTAGCAATCTTTGTCGTGTTTCCGCTTAAGGCACTTTTAACCGCCGTTCCGGTAGCCCCGGCAAAATGTTTAGCCGCAGGAAACTTCTTCATGCCATCAAGCATTTTTTTAATTGGTCCTAACAATGGCTTTAATGGTTTAGCAATAGGAATAATGGTCGCTGCGCCAAGTGAAGCAAACGCAAGTTTGGTGGGGTCAAAGTTCTTCCAGTCTTGGTTGACTAAGTAAACCAGTTGCTCACCAATAATAATAAAATCTTCGTAAGGGATTAAATAACCAACTGTACTTTTCACACCTTCCCACACTCCGCCCCAGCTCCATGCATGTGCCGTTGGTACTAAGCCACTGAGTGGGTTATGCAAATTCAAATAAGCTAACGGCGTTTCTGGCGAGGCGGTGTTTAAGTATTGCGTAGCAATATTTTGGTAACCACGTTTGGTTAACAGCGAGGCCGTAGGTTCTGCTAGGTTGCCGCTTGCATATTATTACTTTGTTATACCAATACTAAAATGTAAAAACATAAAAGGTGTCACTGAATTTATAACACCTAGTTGTAACACCTACGGTTTTGTCAGTGAGTTATAAAAGCTACCACTCCCAAGGGTTTTCGACTTCAATTTTTCCTGCTTTAACGTCTAGCCACATTTGCTTGAAATCGGCAACAAACTCTCGTTCATCAAGCATAGTACGTAACCTTTTAACAAAATTGGTTCGGCAAGTATCACCTTCTTTTTCAGTATCAAAGTGGTGAATACGATAAAGAGCCTTTTGTATGACATGCTCAAGTCTTTTGTTTTTGCCATTATTGATGGCAAAATAATCTAAATTTTTAACACAGTCGTACCACCACTCTAAGGGCTGCGAATATTGGAATAAAAAATTCTGATGTACAGGGAGCATATTTTCTACTGCCAACCAACCACTCATTATCCATATCTCGTATAAGTCAGTTTTAGGCAATTCAAAAATTTCTTTAAATCTAAGTTCCCAATCATCAAATTCAAATTGGGCATTATAATCATCACCAAACATGACTTTAAAAAGCAAATCGTTGGGTTTATCAACAATTGGAAATCTTATTTTATCGAACCATTTGTATCCTGCGGATATTCTTAAAATTTGTGAATCTAAAAAATTTTTAAAACCAACATTTACATCCGCCATTAATACTTGGTAACTATTTATATAAAGATCACGCAGCTCTGTTAATACTGCTTCGTCATGTGATGGGTGTAACCACAGCAATAAAAACAAATCTAAATGTCGATCATCACTAGACCACTCTCTTAACCCCTTCCAGTTAGGCATTTTCCCTTTTAAATAATAATCTTTTATTGGCGTTAAGCTTTTTTTAGTTTGCTTATAATTACTCAACATAAATTCAATGCTAGGCCAGTTTTCATTTCTAGCCAAATGCCAAGCTTCATCTTGATTTTTCCAAAAACTTATATCTATTTTTTTTATTGTTTGTTTCATATATTCACTCTTAAATTTTAATAAGCTTTAGTCTATGCCATTAATAACTTGAATAAAATCACCTGCAGCTAGTCCTTTTTCATTAACTAAACGCTGTACTACCTCGCTAATATAACTTTCAGTATCGCGCAGCTTAATGCGATTACCACTACTGCTGTTACATGCACTTTGCGTAGCCGAAGGGCTAAGTTTTAGGTTATCTTTATAATAATTTTTGATATAGCTCATATTCGGCTTTTGACACAACCATTTGCGCACTTTAGTTTCTTCTGCTGCTGTTGGTGCTTGGCCTTTCAACGCATTACTACGCCAGTTATGAAAATACCACGTATATTTCTCATTTGGTGTAGCAGTAATTCTCGTTTTGTTATTATGAAAAATAGCAGACACCCACCCAAAACAATAAATTAACATTATCCATTATTGTCAATTTTTTAGTGGGTGTCTGCTATATTTTCTTGAATCAAGTGACTTAGCCATCAATACCATTTGATAGCGGATCAAATTGTACGCAAGTAATATTCCCCACAACTCTTGCTTTATAAGCTCTGGCTGATTACTCCGTAAAGTGAACTCACTATCAAGTAGTGACTGCTTCATCTCTCTAAATCCTAGTTCTATTTCCCAACGGTGTGCATATAAGTCCACTATATCAGCAACAGGAAAACTCATAGGATCTGTCATAGAGGTTAAAACGTCACATGCCTTGCCGTTAACTTTCCTTGAGACGAGCCGTGCTTCAATTGATTCTGGCAAGTCTGGAAATTTCTTGCGTGCTTGTGGGCACGCGGTCAGACGAACGATTTTATCTTGTCTTCCTAATGAGCGAACCACTTCATATTGCACATTCTTCTTTAAAGGGATTAACCAATGACGTGAAGTACCCGTTGACTGCCAACGATTAAGGAGTCCAAGCGAGTAAAATCCCCGGTCAAATAATGTAAGGCTATTATCTGGCGTTGTTTTTATTAATGACTCAGCTAATTTCATCTCACTAATATCAACGCTATCAAAAGCACTTTGTGTCAATAAATGACTCGTCAATTCCATTTGGCAAACCATACGCACTTGAGGATAGCTTGCTTTACCGTAGCGATTACCCGTTCGGCCATAGTGTTCGCTATTTTCTTTTGAGTCAGGCGTTCGCCATACAACACCATCAACCCCTAATAGCGTTAAGCCACACCATGTTGGATGTACTGACTTCTCATGCCATAAAGATTGAGTTTGATTGAAAATACGTTCTATTGATTGATGACCAAGCTTTTTTCTCGCTTGTGTGACGGCACTTGGAGCGACATAAGGGTCACCGTTAGGCCGGATGATATCAAGTTGATTAACGAGTTGGCGCATGGACATTTTACGAAATAAAGCCATACCAATAACAGCCCATACCATTTGTTCCATGGGGAGTTTACGTTTCCTGATGGTAGCAACTCCAGATTGTGCTAATGCATCAGCAACGAGGCTAGGCTCTAATAGCTCACTTAGCGCAGTAAACTCGGTAAAATTGTTTTGTGAAACTTGTGATAAAGCGGTAGATAGCTGCAAAAGAAAAGGCTCCTGAATAAATTCAGAAGCCTTTATAACCTAACTAGAAGATCGGTCAATGGATCTTAAAAATTTCTTAACTGATCGGCATTACTCCTTTAGGGGGCGAAAACTTCTGGAAATAGACGGCCATGGTGGGAGAAAATGGCCTTATTATTTATCAAAAAGAAACGTCGACGAAAACAAATGAAATACCCGTTATGCAATCAATGCTAGCAAGTATGAATATTAAAAATGCCGTTATTACTGCAGATGCTATGCATTGCCAAACAAGAACTAGCCCGTTGGTGCGCGAAGGTAAAGGCGACTATGTGCTACAAGTAAAAAATAATCAGGGTCAATTACTCAAAGAAATTGAGGCGTATTTTCATATCGCCGAGCGTGATTTTCCTAAGGTATTAAAAGATAATTTATTTCAGGAGTTGGATGGCGAGCACGGTAGGATTAACGAACGAGAATACCGCTTATTACCCATTACGGGCTGGTTTAATGAAACAGAAAAATTCAAAGATAGCTTCGCGGTAGTGCAAGTAAAACGCACTCGGCAACTTAAAACAAAAACAACCCAGGAGACATCTTATTATATTACGTCACTCAAAGAAGACGTAAATAAGGTGGCGGGATACATAAGAGGTCATTGGGCTATTGAAAACAGTCAACACTGGGTATTAGACGTGACATTTAGAGAAGATGAATGTCAAATTTATGCAGACGATGGAGCAATAAATTTATCCACAATCAGACGAAATCTGTTGAATTTAATGAGGGCGCACCCGTTAAAAGATAGTGTTGCAGGTAAAATGCAACGCGCATGTTGGGACGCTAAATTTAGATCTGAGATACTGTTTGGTCAGAAAGTAACCAAAGCATAATCCCGCCCTGCACTCCATACTTCACCATCCAACTTTACCTATCCATTTGAACAGATGTTACTCGGTAATAAGTACAAATATAATATAGTAAAAAACCAAACATATCAATTCGATACAATTATGCAAGGCATTAACTATGTCACTACATAGCAGCTAACTTCCTAATATTATATTAATTTTCAATCTAAATTTTCTCAAACAATATCACAAAACGATCGCGCTTTGCTAAGTCTGCTTTAACAAAGGCGCTATCATAAGTATTTTCGCTCAGTTTTAGGTTATCGCTTCACTGAGTAAATAAATTTTTTAGTCTATCATCTGCAAGACGTACTTCTAAAGTTTTTATGCCGATTTCAAATAGGCTTTGGGAATTTACAAAGTTATTGCGCCCTATCACCAAAGACTCAAGATAATAGCTCAGGGTAATAGCCAGCACGGCTAATAAATCCAGTCCCTTGTCACCCTTTTTAACGCCAGAAAAGTATATAATTTGTGCAAGTTTTCGTTCCGCATATTGTTGAGTATTAGCATAAGTTCGTGCTGATAACAGACATTGCTCACCCCCTAAGTAACTTTTTTTATTTTATATAAATGCAGTGCATGACCGCCAATGAGTTTCGCGTATTTTTCTAGCGTTGCTGAATTAAAATGATTTTATAAATGCAACACCCAAAACTGTAGCCATTTCACCATCAACAAAATCTGCGGCTAATGTTGGAGCAACTCCAAAACCAGCGACATGAAAGTCATAACTTACAGAAATTCTAATGAGATCTTCCTTATGGCTATGATGCCCTCCTACTTTTTCTTGACCAAAACCAGCTCCTAGTCTTAATTCTTTCCAAGGGTGAATATAAGCTGAAGCTAAAGCTACCTCCACACCATCCCCATGGTGCGCGTCATTGGTTTTTTCAAAAACAACACCTGCTCCCCAGAAATTAGAAAATTTATATTCATATTCTAAACCATAAGAAAAATCAGTTTCGCCATCTATTGATGTAACACCTACAAAAACGCCAGGAAAATGATGGTGGTCTTCAGATGAAGCGTAAGTTGGACTAACAGCTAACATTAAGCTGAATATTGATAATAATTTAATTTTCATAATAGTACCTTTGTTTAAAGTGATTTTAATTTTTATATTGTTAGACCGAGTCGTTAGCAGATGATGACACTTTGAAAAAACTGATCAGTTGCTTAGATTGATTTGCAAGCTTAGAAAATTCTTCAATTGTTGTTGATATTTCTACAACCGATTCCAAGTTCTTAGCCGATAGGTCGTTCACTGAGTTTATATTCTCGGTCAACTGATTGATTACTATTGATTGTTGCTCAGCCGCACTTGCAGTTTGTGTTGTCATGTCATTAATGTCTGAAATAGATTTACTAATTTTTATTAAGTTTTTGTTTGATTTCTCCGATGTAGTTAGCATAAAGTCTGAATTATTTTTACTTTCATTCATCCCTTTAACAGCACTATCCGTTTCGGTTTTAAAACCTTGAATCATATTTTCAATTTCGGTGGTCGAATCTTGTGTTCTTTTCGCTAACGTACGAACTTCATCAGCTACAACGGCAAAGCCTCTGCCCTGTTCTCCCGCTCTCGCAGCCTCAATTGCTGCATTTAACGCTAACAAGTTTGTTTGATCTGCAATACCTTTAATCACATCGAGCACAGAAGTAATGTTTTGCCCATGTAGCTCTAACGCGGTAATGCTGTTAGAACTTGATGCCATGCTATTTGTTAATTTCTGCATCGCATTTATTGCATCGTTCATGTCGTTTTGGCTGAGAGTTGAAAGCTGATTTGCATCATTGGTTGATATTTGAGTGTTTTCTGAATTTTTCGCTATATCAGACGAGGTTGATCCCATTTCTTCAAGCGCTACGGCAAGCATATTAATTTCAGAATTTTGATTTTCAATTTGACTGACCACTAATGAGGTTAATTCATTAACATGTTGTGCTTCACAAGTAACTTTATCGTTGGCCTCATTTATCGTGCTGATAGTTGATGAAAGCGTTTCTCTTAATTCATCGACATTATCTAGCATAACGCCTAAATCTTGGCTAATATTTTGACTTTTAAAGCTGCTACGTAACTCTCCTGATTTAAGTTGATTTATACTATAGTTGAGTTTATCTGTGTCAATATGTAGACGTCGAACTATATATATCGATAACCCTGTAGTTAACATAAGAGAAAATAGTGTGATAAAAATGCCTTGATTAAACATCTGCTTCTCTTCATCATCCAAGCTAATAATTGCATTTTCTGTGAATTTTTCTATTTCTTCTAAAGCCTTTAAAACTTCATGCTCTAATTTAGTTGATTCTTTGTCTGCAATTATTGCTAGTTCGGCAGCTTGATGCATTTGGTTATTTTCCAATGTATCAAGTATATCTTTGGCATGATTACTCCAAGTTTCATGGTGACTCTCTATTTTTTCCATTTGGTTGAGAAGGTTTTTAAATTCAGTAATAAGAGTTGATTCAGTAGAATTATCAATAAAGGAATGGAGAAGTTGTTCTGATCTGTTCAGTTCGTTTTTTATTTTTTGGTCAAATTTTACAAATTTTTTCCTAGCATGGTGAAAACTAGCTAAAGCATACTCTACAGTTTGTAGCTCTAAGGCAAAACGATACGCCTGTTCAAAATAGATTTCTTGCTCTAGTTGATGCTCCGTAATGCTTGTAATTAACTTTGTCAGCGGAATATCTTTTTTTTCTATGCTCTCAATATGATGACCCATAGCGTTAAGGCGTACCATGTTAATGACAGTTAATATGACGATAGATGAAGATAAAACAACACTGAGAAAAATAATTTTTTTGGATAATGACATTTTTAATAGCACAATTTACGATCCTTATAACAATAATGTATGAATATAACTGACTTTCTTAAAAAAAGTCATTATATTAACCTGTTTTATTTAGTAGTACTTTGATTATCATGATTTTTATGTGAAATTCGAAGTTATAGATGTGCTGCATATATGTCTGCTATATTGTGTTACATTTTTAAGAAATCCTTTGAAATCAGAAAGTATTAAATCCTAACTATTTTATATGTAACAAGTTATTTTTAATAAAAAACAATAACTAACACCAAAATAGTAGATATAAATATTGTTAATAAGTGACTGGTTTTATGGCATGGCGTGACAATATAAGTAACACAAAAAGTTCTATATCCTTATTTAATTTCAGGAACGTATTAATTATAAATAGATTTTTTATATTTACGTCGAAAAAACCCACACCAAAACGTAACTCAGGAGTAAACCATGACGTTAAATCAAGTCGCCGAGCGGTATGTCAAATTAGCATTAGCTGTTGGACAACATAGTGATTATTACATTGATGCCTACTATGGGCCCGAAGAATGGCAAGCACAAGATCGACAGTCATTGTCTACTTTATTGAAAAATGTTGATATATTGGTTGCTGATATTGAAGCAACTGTGGCTAATAAAGGTGAGCAACTTAGAAAGCAATTTTTGCTGGTACAATCGCGCTCGGTAAAAGTATTTATTGCCCAACTAAGCGGTAAAACACTATCGTTTAATGATGAATCACTTGCTTTATATGACGCTATATCACCATCATTGAATGAAGCTGAATTAGATATAACCTTGGCAACCTTAGATAAATTATTGCCAGGCGAAGGTGAGCTTAATCAACGAATGAACGTGTTTAGCGACAAGTTTGTGGTCGCGAGAGACAAATTAGATGCGGTATTTACCGCAGCCATCGATGAATCTAGGCGTAGAACCAAGAAATATATCGAATTGGATGAAAACGAAAATTTCACTGTGGAATATGTCTCCGATAAAGTTTGGAGTGCCTACAACTGGTACAAAGGCAATAGTTATAGCTTGATACAGGTAAATACTGACTTTCCAATACATATTGACCGAGCAATTGACTTAGCAAGCCATGAGGGTTATCCAGGTCATCATGTATTTAATTCTTTGATGGAAAAACATCTGGTTGATGGTAAAGGTTGGATTGAATATTGCGTTTATCCGTTGTTTTCTCCGATGTCATTATTGGCTGAAGGCAGCGCAAATTATGGTATTGAAGTTGCGTTTAGTCGCCAGGAAAGGATCAAATTTGAAAAGGACGTATTATTTCCTCTGGCTGGCCTCAATGCCGAAAATGCTGATTTATATTATGAAATTCAGGCAATAATGCAAAAACTGTCTTATGCTGGCAACATGGTTGCACAACATTATCTTGATGGTGATATTGATAAAAATAATGCCATCGCCTTGTTAATGAAATATTCGTTAACAAGTCGCGAAAAATCAACCCAGCGCCTTGGATTCATTGAAGCTAATCGTTCTTACGTTATCAATTATAACTTGGGACAAGATATAGTAAAACGTTATATTGAGCAGTTGGTTGGCGATGGCGACGAAGAGAAAAAATGGCAAGTTTTTACTGAATTGCTGTCAAACCCAAAAACAGCATCTATGATGCAATAAAATTCCCTGAGGCAAGCCCGCTTTGGCTCGCCTTTCACTTTGTGAAAGCAGGGCGGTTGATAGCTTCGCTATATTATAGCATGCGTACCTCCTATATTGCATGTCCTCGGAAGGAATCGTCGATACGGAAATATAATCTGAACGGTCTATTCCATCACGACTGAGGTATGAGAATAATCTGAATAAAATGGTCTTTTCCTCAATCTGGCCAACGACCGCTTATGGTAGAAAATAGTCTACTTTTTCGGCTGATTTCATCTGCATTTATGTCGGCAATGTGTGCTTCAATGTCATTATTTTCTAGCTATTTATAAAGTTTCTTGTGATTTTATCGCGACTTTTACCGAAATATCTGCAATTAAATTATCTCAATTTTGCTACAAATCAGAAACCCTTGAACAAGCATTATCATTCTTATGATGACTTACCAATGGCCAGGCAACTTAGCCAAATATACACCTAAAACAAGCGCCTTGAGGACGAGTGACATAGACTAAATCGCCGCCATGATTGACCATGATTTGTCGTGAAAGGCTTAAACCTATGCCTGAGCCCTGCTGCTTGGTGGTAAAAAATGGCACAAAGATCATATCGACTACATGGCTTGCTACGCCAGCGCCATTGTCAGCCACTTCAATATAGAGTTGCTGAGCACTATTTTGTGCGACGGTTAAGGTTATTTCACCTTGCACTACATCGCTTTCGCCCAAAACAGCTTGTTGATTTTTAAAAGTCAGTACTGCCTCAATGGCATTTTTAACAAGGTTGATAAGTACTTGCTCTATTTGTCCGCTATCTACCATCACTAACTGCTGACTTTGGCTATCCATAGTTAAGCTAATATTATGCTCGGCGAGTTGCTGCAAGTGTAGTATTTGCATACGCGCGATAATTTCGCCCAGTTGAGTTGGCGCTAATTTTGGCATAGCTAAGCTGCTAATTTTCCTAAAGTTTGCAATGAACTCACCTAAATATTGGGTACGTGATGCTATGGTGTTAAGCGCTAAATTTAAGTCGTCTTTACTTTCTTCATCAACAAAGCTCAAGTTTGCTGGCATAAGTCCCAGGCAGGTTTGGGCAATCGAAGCTAGTGGCGTTATGCTATTAGCCACTTCATGGGTAAGTACCCGAGTTAAGCGTTTATAAGCTTGTTGCTCTTTATTCAATAACATTTCATGAATAGATTGTAGGGTAATAATTTTACGTGGTTGCCCTTGAATTTCAGCAATACTCACTTGTAACGTTAAGGTGTCTAGTTGTTCACCCCGTAGCCACTGCACGGTACTGTGTAAGTTTTTTTCTGCCGCCAAAACTATGGTACCGATATGGCTAAGTTCACTAAGGTGAGTAGCTGTTTTACCCAGTAATCTGGCTACCGCAGGATTAGACTCAATGATGTTGCCTTGCGCGTCAGACACTATAACGGCAAGGTCAACGTGCACCAATAACGCTTTGAAAAAATCGCTTTGTTGTTCCGCATTAAAGCGCGCCTGCTGCATTTGTTGTTTTACCTGTTCAAGATGCTGACGCATTGGATGCTGAGCACTAAAACCTAAGGTATAGTCACCATTAGCAATGGCTTTTAGCACTTGTATCAATTGCCGGTCTTGACGCTTAAACAAGGACAACAAAGATGCCAGTAATGCAGCAGCGATGATAAGTAACAACAACCACGCGGGTGATACCCCAGTTGTTATATAAATACTGCTCAGTAACATGGTACAAGCCATTAACGCGACAAGGTTAATGAACAGCAATAACTGCGGGCGATTGTTTATATTATCCATAAAGTGTAACTCTTTGATTAAATTGAGTTGGAAAATTCAGACCCGTTAAAGATGAGCATACTTGGCGGTAAGAGTGATCAAAGGCCATACTTTTCCAAACGTCGATACATTGCCCCTCGCGTCAAACCAAGCGCTTTAGCGGCCTGACTAACATTACCCTGATGATGTTTTAGCGCGGAACGCACAGTACTATGTTCTAACTTCTCTAAATTAAAACTATGGTAGTCGTCATTATCTGCCCTAGTAGTCAGTAGTTTACTTGGCTTAACGACATTATTTTTTCCAATGACGGGTGTTGCTCCTTGGCCAACCACTGAACCAATATCTAAGACATCACCATCACTCAAAATGACCGCTCGCTCTATGGCATGAGCAAGTTCACGTACGTTACCAGGCCAGTGGTAATGACAAAGTGATCGCATATCTTCAACGGCAATACTTAACTGCCGTTTATATTTATGACTAAAATGATCAAGATAATATTTCGCAAGTAAAGGGATATCATCAACTCGCTCACGTAATGGCGGTAAACGTATTTCCACGGTATTAATACGGTAAAGTAAGTCTTGTCGAAAGCGATTTTCTAGCACCGCCTGTGGTAAATGTTCATTGGTCGCGCAAATCAGTCGAATATCAACCGCTAGAGTTTTAGTGCCACCAACGGGGGTGATCTGACGATTTTGCAGGGCCGCCAATAAGGTAGTTTGTTGACTTATCGGTAAATTACCCAGTTCATCTAAAAATAAACTACCACCATGAGCAAGCTCAAAGCGCCCTACTCTATCGGCTTTAGCATCGGTAAAGGCACCTTTTTTATGACCGAAGAGCTCACTCTCAAATAAGTTTTGCGCAATAGCGCCCATGTCGACACTAATAAAAGCCTGACTGCTGCGGTTACTCGCCAGATGTATCGCATGAGCGGCCAATTCTTTACCTGTGCCACTTTCACCGGTGAGTAAAATATTAGCATCGGTTTTTGCGGCTTTTTCTATAGTAGTAAATACCTGCTGCATGGCAGAACTTTGACCCAAAAAATCAAATTTATGACCGCTGAGCGCCAGGTTTAACCCTTGCGTTTGTCGAGTAAGTTTACCGACTTGTTGTTTATCTTTTGCATGAGAAAAAGCCGCGGCAATAACCCCAAGTAACTGCTCATTTATCCAAGGTTTGGCAATAAAATCAGCCGCGCCAGCTTTAATGGCATCGACGGCTAACTTAATGTCGCCATAAGCGGTCATCAGTACCACGACTACGGATGGGTCTTGCGCGAGAATTTTTTTCAGCCAATAAAAACCTTCCTGACCACTGATGGCATCATGATTAAAGTTCATATCGAGCAAGATCACTTCGATTTGTTGCTCGCTAAGTGTTTTGGCAATATCAAAAGGGTTATCCGTAGTGACTACTGTTTGATAATGCTGTTTAAGCAATAACTGCACTGCTACTAAAATATCAGGATTATCATCAACAACTAAAATCGAACCCGCTTGCTTCATTTCCTAACCTATCTGCTAAATTTAAAATTTAATGTTGAGTAATTAGTCTACCTCACTTTCTATTAAAGCGTCTAGCTCTCAATCGTCCATAAATGGACAGTTTATTTTAGCGGAACTGTTCTATAAGTGGACACTCTATCTTTACCTTTTTAACAACTAAAACACTAAGCAACTGTTTTATAACACTAAATTATCTTGGCATAAGTCTTGTAACAACTAAAGAGCAGCAGTGACAATTAAGACAAATCAAGCTACCCCTAAAGTTAGTAGGAAAACGCTCTATGGATATTTTGATGGATAACTATTATGGATAACTATGTATGGATAAAAAAATAACCCGTTCGCCATTACAGCAGTATGTAAAACCTAGTCTGATTGGCATAATTATTTTCGCCATAGCAGCCGCTGCCTATGGCTTTAGCCAATCAGCTAATGGTGGCCGCAGCCATAACTTAGCCCTCAATAGCATCACCATAAGTCAGGTCAGCCAAGGTGCATTCATCGATGCCTTAAGTCTACGTGGCCAGGTGGTACCAAAAACAACGATTTACCTAGACACCGCAACCGGCGGTCAGGTCGAAGAACGCCTAGTTGAACAAGGTGAGTATGTCGAGCAAGGTCAACCCTTAGTACGATTGAGCAATACCAACTTGCAACTCGATGTTATGGGGCGTGAGGCACAAGTCACCGAACAACTGAATTTTTTACGGAATACTCAAATGAACATGGCAACAAGCCGGTTAAACTTACGTCGGGATTTGCTAGAAATTAATTTGCAAATAAGCCATTTAACACGGCGTTTAAAACAATCTGAACTTTTAGTGAGCAAAGGTGTGCTCGCTAAGGAGCAATTAACAGAGATCAGAGACAATCTTACTTATTATAAAGCTAGACAAGAACTTACCTTAGAGCGACAACAGCAAGAAAATAGCATTCGCAAGGTACAGGTTGAACAACTAGAAGAAAGCGCAATAATGCTAGAAAAAAATCTGACTTTTGCCCGCTCTAACCTCGAAAACTTGCTAATAAAAGCACCTATTGCCGGTTATTTAAGTGAGTTTAATGTCGAAATAGGTGAGTCAAAAGAACGTGGCGCCCGCCTGGGGCAAATAGATATTCCCAATGAATATAAATTAGTAATACGCCTTGATGAATATTATTTGAACCAGGTACAACGAGGTTTAGCCGTTATGGTTAAGCTTGACACCGGCACAGTGACCGCAAAAGTCAGCAAGATAGATAGCCGAGTCCGCCAATCACAATTTCAAATTGAAGTCGATCTGCCCGAAGGTACTGGCAGCATAAAGCGTGGCCAAAGCATTGATATTGAGCTGATGCTTGGTGGCAACAGAGATAATGCCTTACTGCTTAAGCGCGGTGCTTTTTTTAGCAGTAGTGGTGGTAATTGGGTTTACCTAATAACGAAAGACGGCAGTAGCGCAGTACGTCGAAAGATTAGTCTAGGGAAAAAGAACCAACACTATTTTGAAGTGTTGTCAGGATTAGCGTTAGGCGATCGGGTGATCACCTCAAGCTATGGCAACTTCGATAAAGCGCAACAATTGCAATTAAATTAATTTATATAAAATTACATAAATATTACATCAAGGGAATAATAATAATGATTAAAATAACTAATTTAAGCCGGGTGTTTCGTACCTTAGATTTAGAAACGACTGCACTGAGCAATATTAATTTAACCGTTAATGACGGCGAGTTTGTTGCCATCATGGGGCCATCTGGCTGTGGTAAATCTACCTTATTATCAATTTTGGGTATGTTGGACTCACCTTCTTCAGGGTGTTTCGAATTTGCTGGCACTGATATTACTGGCTTTAACGAAAAACAATTAGCAGGACTACGTAAATCTTCTATTGGTTTTGTTTTTCAAAGCTTTAACTTAATTGATGAGCTAACAGTTTTTGAGAATGTTGAATTGCCACTGCAGTATCAAAACATTGCAAAATCTGAACGTAAAAAGCGGGTAGAAGCAATTTTAAAACGCTTTGCTATTGACCATCGCGGTGATCATTTACCGCAACAATTGTCAGGTGGCCAACAACAACGTGTCGCCGTTGCCCGAGCCCTAGTTGGCAAACCAAAATTGATATTAGCCGATGAACCTACCGGTAATCTAGATTCAAAAAATGGTGATGAAGTAATGGCGATGTTACGTGAATTAAATAAAGCAGGCACTACCGTTATCATGGTAACTCACTCAGAAAAAGAGGCTAACTATGCCGACCGTTTAGTGCGCTTATTTGATGGTCAAATCATGTTGGATAAAGCGACTCAAGTATCACAGACAGCCGAGGTTGCTTAACATGGTCATAAATTATTTTGTTACGGCAGTGCGCGCGATAAGAAATGATAAGCAACATTTCTTTCTTAATGTCATAGGTTTAAGTATAGGCTTAGCTGCAGCCATTTTAATGGCGTTATTTGCTCAGCATGAATTGTCCTATGACAAACACCAGCCCGATAGTGAGCGGGTATACCTTGCGCACACTGATTGGTCCTCGATAGGATTACAGGTAATTTCACAGAGTAGTTATAGTAATGCCGCAACATTAAAAAACCATAGTCAGGTAGAAGATATATTTAGATTAGTAAAGTCGGATGATCTTAGCCGACTTAATCTAGGGGTAAGTAAACTAGTACAAGTGGATGGCAATGATTATCGGCTGAACAACTTTTATAGCGCAAGCACTAATATTCTCGACTTTATTGCCTTGGATATTGTCGCTGGTGATATCACTCAGGCATTAACACAACCGAATCAATTGGTATTAAGTGAATCAGAGGCATTACGCTTGTTTGGCGAGTCTCAAGTGGTTGGTCGCACCTTAAAAAATCAGCAAATCCAATATACTATCGGCGCTATTTTTAAGGATTTAGCACAGAATAGCCATGTTCAGTTTGATAGCTTGATTCATATGCCAGCTAAGTTTATCCAAGAGGGCCAAGGTTATGCTTATTACAAACTTTTAGCCAATACCGACATAGCAGATTTTGAGCAACAAATGACCGCTGAGTTAAACCGATCACAGGGGAATAGCGCGATTACCATGAGCTTAATAAACATGGAAGATATGCACTTAAAAAGCAATGGGCCTTTTCTGATGAAAGAAAGCGGCTCATCGTCAGTATTGCAAATATGCATTGCTTTGAGTGTTATGTTGATCGTGATTGCCAGTATCAATTTTATCAACCTCAATATTGCCCAATCGGCAAAACGAGCTAAAGAAGTGGGTGTTCGTAAGGCCTTGGGAGCAAGCAAATGGCAATTAGTCGGCCAGTTTCTAACCGAGTCTTTTTTAGTAGTGGCACTCGCCGCATTAATGGCCTTTGCCATGGTGGAAATAAGTTTACCCGCGTTTAATCAAATGATGGATAGGCAGCTTAGTTTGGTTTATGGCTCTGAGTTTATGTTAATAACCAGTATTGTGATTTTAGCCGTGGGTTTGTTGTCAGGTTTATATCCAGCGCTCTTTATTGCCTCTTTTAGTGCAAGAAGAGTGCTTAGTGGTGATTTAGTACGTGGTGCTACCGCTGTTTTTGTTAGAAAGCTAACCTTGTGTTTACAGGCTGCTTTATCTGTTGGTTTAATTATTGCCGCGATTTCTTTATCTCAGCAGATGAGTCTGATAGATAGTTTAGCGATTGGTTATGATAAATCATCTCGTTTGGTGATAAAAGAGCTACCGAGTGAGGCCTTGTATATAAAAGAAAATAACAGTTTATTGACGGCGATTAGGAATTTCCCTGGGGTTGAGCAAGTTACATTGTCTAGTCTCGACTTAACCAATGATATTAATGGCGGTTTGTTTTTTACTTGGCCAAATGGGCAAACGTTAACTGGTCCTCAACCTACGGTGGTCACTGGTTATTATGCGGTTGAAACCTTAGGACTGACACTGCTGGCCGGTAGAGACTTCTCGCCGACATTTAGTGGTGACTGGTATCAGATTGATGATGAAAAAAATAGCACAGTCGGCATATTAGTCAGTCGTAGCATGGTGGAATTAGCCGGTTATCCATCGCCAGAGTCAGTTATTGGCCTGACATTGATGGACACAAATTCTAAACTGACCGCTAAAGTGGTTGGCGTTATCGAAAATGTTAAAATTGGCTCGGCTCGGCAACAGGCATTGCCAATATCCTTTAACTTGGGATTTGACGACCTCTTTAGCACCGGCCATATCATCATTAAGGCAAACAATGCCAACATGGCTAAGCTAAGCAGCCAAGTTCGTCAGCTAATACGCCAAGAGTTACATTTAAGTGACGTGAAAATAACCACGCTTGCTGATGATTACGCCAACGCCCATAAAAACGAACACCGAGCTTTAGAGATGGTTAGCATTTTTAGTTTGTTAGCAATTTTCCTCACTTGCTTGGGCACTTTTGGTTTGGCTTCTTTCGCGACCCTGCGCCGTCAAAAAGAAGTGGCGATGCGGAAAGTACTCGGCGCTTCATGTTTGAGTATCGTTAACTTACTTGCTAAAGAATTCCTAGTATTGGTAGTAATAAGTATTGTTATCGCCTACCCACTTAGTTATTGGCTGGTAGGTGACTGGCTAGCCCATTTTAACGAGCGTATCGAGCAAGCCCTTTGGGTTTATCTGCTAGCAGCCGCTTTTATTACCATTATTACCTGGTTGACCGTGGCAAGCCTTGCCTTTAAAACCGCTAGTACCAGACCTTCGCTCATTTTACGTGATGAATAAAGTGTATGGATAGAGGAGTTATCAATTAAGTTTCCTCAATCGAATGCCTAGTTGTGCAAAGCCTTTTAGCGAGATGAGCAATGGACTCTCTCGCTAAAGCCCTATTTTTATTTAATAATGCAAATGCAAAATGACAAAATGACAAAATGACAAAAAAAGACTAACAAATTTTTTAAGTGAACGGGTAAAACCGCTAAAAGATATCGCCCTTGATACACTTTCTTTCAAGCAAAAAGTTCAACAGTCAGAGCAGTGGTTATCAAGCTTTATCGTGAGTCAAGACAGCAACATCAATCAAGGGCAAGCTGCGGTAAACTGATACTAGATTTTAACGGCCAACTTAGTTTGAGTGAAATATTGAGCCAAACGCAATTAACCGTTCGGCAATTGTAGCGATATTTTAAAAATCACATTGGTTTAAGTTCTAAGTACTATTGCCGCATTATCAGCTTTGCCTATATATTCAAATTAACCGCAAATGCCAAATCAAATTGGTCAGCAATCAGTAGCCCATCAGGCTTTATGACCAATCTCACTTCATTAAAAACTTTAAGGAATTTACAGGTGAAGACCCGAGGAAATATGGCTTCACCGACAAAAACCTAGCCAATTTATTTCTCACTCGTTAAAAAACATATGGCTTGTCGGCTTTATACAAAACAGCAAGCTTAATGACTGCTAAGCTAGTGAATCAATACTTCGAGCACTTTAATAACCATGAATGGGAAAGAATGGCCAAGATGTATGTACCAATGGCTGAGTTTAAAGATGCCACGCTTGGACATGGCATAATCAAACAAAACCACGCACAAATTGTCGAAAAATAGAGTGAAATGGCGGAGGTTTTCCCTGATATAAAGGACAACATCATTAATATATACCCTGCAAGTGATAGTCATGTGATTGTTGACTTTATCGCGACGGGGACAGTGCAGGCTAGTACAGTAAGCCGTAAATTTAGCTATCCCCAAGACATTTTTTGACGGCACTATGCCAACCCGCAAGCAAGGTTTTACCTCTAGCTTGTGGCATGCTGCCGGTAAAAGAGTCTATTTCACCATACAAACTTGTCGGTACCGTTTCAGCCTGCCAAATTTTTTGTCCCATTGCCGCTAAGATAGTCGCCCCTAACACGGTAGATTCGATATTGGCTGGTCGCTCAATCGTAACGCCCAATAAGTCCGCTTGAAATTGCATGATAAAATTATTGGCACAGGCACCGCCATCAACTTTTAATTGTTTTATTGTTATCGAGCTTTCTTGTTGCATCAATTGCATTAAATCATAACTTTGAAAAGCAATGGCTTCCAAGGTGGCCCTGACGATATGCGCTTTAGTGCAGCCCTGCGTTAGTCCAGTTATTGAACCTGTCGCCTGCATATCCCAATATGGCGCACCTAAGCCGCTAAAGGCCGGCACGAAATAGACGCCGTTATTATCATGCACACTTAACGCTAACGCTTCAGTTTCGCTGGCATGGTCGATGAGTTGTAATTGATCTCTAAGCCATTGCACTGCCGCGCCAGCGATAAAAACTGCGCCTTCCAGTGCGTAAGCTGGCTGACCATTTTTATCACAAGCAATGGTGGTCAATAGGCCTTTATCAGATAAGTAAGCTTGGTCACCGGTATACATCAACATAAAACAACCGGTGCCATAGGTGTTTTTGATCATACCTGCTTGTGTACATTGTTGCGCAAATAAAGCCGCTTGCTGATCGCCTGCAACACCTGTGATAGGAATAGACTTACCCAGAAAGCCATCTACTGCCGTATGACAAAAAAAACCTGCTGAGGTTTTAATGCTTGGCAATATTGACTTGGGAATATCAAAAAACGCCAGCAGTTCATCATCCCATTGTTGCTGATGAATATTATAAAGCATGGTACGCGAAGCATTGCTATGGTCGGTGCAATGCGCCTGACCATTACTTAATTGCCACATAAGCCAAGAGTCTATGGTGCCAAAGGCAAGCTCGCCCTTTTCTGCCAATGCTTTTAATTCGGGTTTTTCATTAAATAACCATTGCAGTTTAGTGGCACAAAAATAGGCATCAAGCATCAGCCCGGTTTTCTGATGAAGCCAGTCGGCTTTACCTAATGCTTTTATTTTTTGACAAAGTGCCGCTGAGCGTCGGCATTGCCAAACAATGGCATTGTATACTGGCTTACCCGTCTTTTTATGCCAGACAACTGTAGTTTCCCTTTGATTAGTAATACCAATGCAAGTGATATCCGCAGAGGTTAACTTAGCTGATTTTAAAGCCTGTAAGATGCCGTCTTGAGTGACTTGCCAAATTTCCATGGCATCATGTTCCACCCAAGTTGGCTTAGGGTAGAATTGTTGAAATTCATTATATGCCGCGCCAACTTCCTGACCTTGGGCCGTGGTAATTCTGATGGTTGTGCCCGTAGTGCCTTGGTCTATGGCTAAAATCATTGTTAATGCCTTATACCAATTCCAATAAGTTTCTTCCCTCTCAGCGAGAATTAAAAGTCTTAGAGGCAAGGTATTGATTGTCGAGAATGGTTATTGCCTTCTCAAAATAATAACGTAGCCTATAAGTTTTTTAAACTCGCCCTTCGGGAGTTTTCCAGTGATTCGATAACCGCACATAATTCCTTTCATATAGAGTGACTATATACAAAAAATTCTATTTGTTCTCAAAACGCTGGTAAGCTCTGAGTGGGACTTACTTAATGGACTTGGTATTAACTGCCACTTTGTTAAATTAATGACTAAATTGCTAAAAAAGCTAAAAAAGCTAAAAAAGCTAAAAAAGCTACTCAATATTTTAGTGTAGATTAACCCAGCTAAAACAATCAATTTCGCCAGTATTATTAAGGGACTTAAGATAATTTTTATTTGCTTAAGCTAATAAAATATCTGGCTAGGTACGGCTGAAAGTTCAAATAATTAAAAGTTTGGGGTATTTAATCGCTATTTTTGATTAACTACCACTAGTTATAATCCAAAAATTTTCAAAAAAAAGCCCCTACATTACTGTAGAGGCTTTTTTATTGAATAGTTGAGTTGACACTATAAGCCGGGTTTTGTATCTCTTCCTAAGAAAAGTGACAATCATTCGTCTAGGCCTTAAATCGCTCTAAGGCTCAAGCAACCTACCCGGTTTCCACGCGAGCCACGCTTATATTATTGTAACTTGCGTAACAATAATCATGAAACCCTATTTGGTCTTGCTCCAGGTGGAGTTTACCCTGCTGCCAACTGTTACCAGTGGCCCGGTGCGCTCTTACCGCACCCTTTCAGCCTTACCTGTGCCTATTTGCCTTATAAATAAAGTAATTAGGTCATCGGCGGTCTTCTCTCTGTTGCACTTGTCGTCGGCTCACGCCGCCCAGGCGTTACCTGGCACCCTGCTCATTGGAGCCCGGACTTTCCTCCCGCTAGAAATACTTACGTAAACTAGCCAGCGATTGTCTGGTCAACTCGGCGCGCATTTTACCTTATCTAGGC
The DNA here is from genome assembly GCF_001440345.1 of Colwellia sp. TT2012. Classification (GTDB taxonomy): domain Bacteria; phylum Pseudomonadota; class Gammaproteobacteria; order Enterobacterales; family Alteromonadaceae; genus Colwellia. The sequence goes on from NZ_LJYX01000021.1 coordinate 282,369, forward strand.
AAAAAGTCTATAAACTTTGTTTAATCAATATTATTGACTAATTTATTTAAGGCTAAGGCTAAGGCTTAAGAGTCAGGGCTATTTCATATAAAGCATTTTTCTTTACGCCATAAATTTCAGCGGTAATTGCACAGGCTTTTTTAGGTTTCATTTCTGCCAACAATAATTTCAGCGTATCAATGGCTTTTGCTGGTATGGCATTAACATCAATTTTGTTGCCTTCAATGATTAAAACCATTTCACCTTTCAGTTGATTTGCATCTTCTTGTAACCAAACTAATAAATTTTCAGCCGTATCAGAATGTATGGTCTCAAAGGTTTTAGTTAACTCACGAGATATAACCACATGACGTTCACCACCTAATACTTTTACAATATCGGCAAGCGTATCAATTGCTCGACGTGGTGCATCATAAAACACCATGGTACGTGGCTCTTCTAATAAATTCGCTAACTTTGCTTGTCTGGCCGCTGATTTAGACGGTAAAAAACCTTCAAAGGTAAACCTATCCGTAGGTAAACCCGCCACAGATAGCGCTGAGATTACCGCACATGGCCCGGGAATAGGCGAGACTTTCAGACCAAGGCTACGACAATGGCGAACAATATGAAAACCAGGATCACTGATTAATGGCGTACCGGCATCTGATACAAGCGCAATAGTTTTACCTTCTTGTAACATGCTCGCCACTTGGTCTTGGCGTTGACGCTCGTTATGATCGTGTAATGACATGGTTTTATTTTTAATGGCAAAGGCAGCCAATAATTTCCCCGTATGACGAGTATCTTCACAAGCAATAACATCAACTTGCGTTAATATATCAATAGCTCTTTGGCTGATATCACCTAGGTTGCCAATAGGGGTTGCAACAATATAGAGGGTAGCTGGGGTTAGGGTTGTTTCACTCATGTCACTTATTCACTCGATTTTGCGGTATATATTAGTTGAGACTAACTTCGTTGGCGTTTATTATAACCCCATACTGATAGCAATATGCACGGATTTATTTATTGTGGTAAAAACAGCGTCCTTACTTGTAAGAATAAAGCCAACAGGATTAGATTATTTTTCAATGTACTTTCGATCATTTAAAACTCGAATTTTACCGGTTTTATTACTGAGCTTATTAACAAGCTGTAGCACTCAGCAAACATCTAAGCCAACCACAGCTAGTCAAACGACTACTGAGCTTGAAGAAATCGCCATAGACTCCGCGACATTATCGGCTGAACAACACGTTGCCCTAGCCAAAACTTTAACAAGTGATACCGCGGTCATTGAGTTAATCACAGCGACAAAATTATTTTTTCAACAACAAAATTATGCTAAAGCGCTCTGGCTTGCCGATAAAACTCTGCCGCTAATCGATGCACAAGTCGCTAACACTATTCAAGCTAGGGTACAATTGCTGTTAATTAAAATCAGTAGTTTACAACACCTTGGCTATTATTCAGCAAGCCATATACAACTCGAACAACTCGAACAATACACCCTTGATAATGAGATAACCCTTACCGCAACATACTACCGATTATTAAGTAGCGCACTGCAAGCAAAGCAGCAAGCTATTGCCGCGTTGAATGCGCAATTATATGCTTTTTCTTTAACCCAACCCTCGGTACAAAGTAAACAACAAATCGAAGATATTTGGCATAACTTAATACGCTTATCTCAATGGCAACTTAGTTTACTTGCTTTGGATAAAGCCCCTGATAGTAAAGGCTGGTTGCGCTTAACCGTTTTGGCTAATAAATATGGCGGTGAACAAGGACAAATGCAATATCACCTAGCGATGTGGCAAAAAAAATTCAAACGCCATCCGGCTAACGTCATAGCAAAACAGCTTACTGAGCAAAGTATCATAGAAAAAAATATTGAAAACATTGCCGTAATACTACCCCTAACGGGAAAACAGCATGCTGCTGGCTTAGCTATCCAACAAGGTATACTGGCCAGTTTTGCTAATGATAAGACTAGAAAACTGCACTTTTTAGACTCTAATACGGTTAATTGGTATGGTTTAAGCAATGAACTTTCCACCTTGAAGATTGACTATGTTATTGGCCCATTACTTAAAGCCAATGTAGACCAGTATATTAGTCACACCAGCGCCCTAGCACAGTCAAAAAGTGATTATATGCTTAATGCTAACTTGGGCTTGTTTGACCTTAATCATAACGATAAAAATAGCCAAGAGCTTTTGCGTACGGCAACTAGCGTCCTAGACCAGCCATTTGATAATATCAGCGCCATTGATAGTGACTCAGCGATAGCAAGTTACCTACAAGATGGCTCTAATAGCAAAGCTATTTCGACCTTATTGCTAAATATCCCGGCAAATGCCTCACTCACTAAGCTCCATACTGTACTTTCTATGCGCCCAGAAGATGAAGCCAAGCAAGCAGCCGCAACATTGAGCCGTCAAAACTACCAGCATCCTATCGTATTAAGCCAAAAAAGCATTGTCAGTAAACGCATTGCTCAAGCCTTTGTTAAACAATGGCAACGCATTACCGGTAACACCATAGCAGTGGTCTATTACAATACTGGCGCACAAATGCAAGCAAATATTAAAGCCAGTTTATCGGTAGATAAGAGTAAAACCCGCATCAATAAACTTAAAAGTCGTCTTAATCAAAGCATAAGAACACAAACAAGAAACCGTCGTGATATTGATATGATCTATCTGGTTGGCACTCCAGAGCAAACACGATTAGTGAAGCCTTACATTGAAGTTAACATTAGCCCCTTTGCTAAAATAATTCCGGTTTTTGCTAGCTCTCGTAGCCATAGCACCCGCAGCGATTACAGTAGTAATAGTGATTTACAAGGGTTAACCTTTACCGAAATCCCCTGGTTACTAACCAGTGCGCAAAATACCGAATTAGCGACACTTAGTCAGCAGTTATGGCCCAAGCGCAGTGATGGCTTATCACGACTTTTCGCTATGGGTTATGATAGCTATCAACTTATCAGTAAAATCCCTTTAATGCAGCAAGCACCTTATCTGCAACATTGGGGGCAAACAGGTACGTTAAAACTTAATAAAAATAATATTTTAACGCGCAGCTTACTCTGGGGCAGCTATAAAAATAACAAGGTAGTATCTATTGTTATGGAATAAACGCGCGACCCGTCAAAATGATACGGGTACGGATAAAGGCAAGGTTAGCGAACAGTTTGCAGAACAATTTTTAGTCAAGCAAGGTTTAAGCCTTATTGATAAAAACTACCACTGCCGTCAAGGAGAAGTTGATCTGATCATGCTTGATGGCGATACTTATGTGTTTATTGAAGTAAAGTATCGTAAAAGTAAAGCGTTTGGCGGTGCTCTGGCGGCCATTCCTTTGAGCAAGCAGCAGAAAGTTAAACATTGCGTAACATTTTATCTGCATCAAGCGGGTTTAAATGAATATAATACTCCCTGTCGCATTGATGTCGTGGCGCTCGAAGGAGATATAAGTCATCCTCAGGTAACTTGGATAAAAAATGCCTTTTAACCTTTTTTTCAATTTAACAAAATTAACAAAATATAGTTCCGGAGTCAGTTTTTCATGCTAGAACAAATAAAGAACAATTTTACCGAAAGCATACAAACACAAATTGCTGCTAGCGAACTATTAGCGTCAGCTATCGAGCAGGCGGGTATGATGATGGTGCAATGTTTATTAGGTGGCAATAAAATTATTTCTTGTGGCAATGGCGGCTCAGCCGGTCATGCCCAACATTTTTGTGCGCAATTGCTAAATAAATATGAAACAGAGCGCCCTAGCCTTCCCGCTATTTCCCTTAGCAGTGATATTTCTACCATTACCTCTATCGCTAATGATTACCAATATGATGAAGTTTTTTCAAAACAAATTAGAGCACTGGGCCACAATGGCGATGTATTATTAGCTATATCCACCAGTGGTAACTCTCGTAACGTGGTGAAAGCCATTGAGAGTGCAGTATCTCGTGATATATCGATAATAGCCCTAACGGGGTGTGATGGTGGTGATATTGCCGGTTTACTGGGTGACGGCGATGTAGAAATACGTGTACCTTCGGCAAGAACATCAAGAATTCAGGAAGTACACTTAATTGTGATACACAGTTTATGCGAAATTATTGATAGTACCTTGTTTCCTCAGAGTGACTCTTAGATGCTAACTTTAGCAAGCCGATCATCGGTACTTTCTCATGGAAGAACGGCGCGAATTGCTGGCTTATTCATGCTAATTTCCGTACTACAAGGTTGCGCTGTCGCTACTGTGGTCGCAGTTACCGCAGGCGTAACTATGGTCGCCGACAGGCGCAGTTTTAGCAAACAAATAGAGGATCAACGAATTGAGTTTATTGCCCATAATGAGTTAAATAAACAAAAAGCATTGACTAAAAACACTAATTTACACGTGGTTAGTCTCAATGGCACGGTTTTAGTCGTAGGACAAGCGCCTAACAGCTACCTTAGAGATCTTGCTATTAAAACCATACAAGACGTGCCTAACATCGTTACCATACACAACCAGATACGAATTAGCGCTACTACCGCCATAACCACGCAAAGCAATGATATTTGGCTAACCTCTAAAGTAAAGTCTGCCCTATTTGCCAATAGTGAAATCAATGCCAAGGATGTTAAGGTGGTGACCGAAAATTCTGAAGTATTCCTGCTAGGCTTAGTAACGCGAGAAGAAGCAAATATTGCCGTTGAGATCACTCGTAATATTAACGGTGTCAGTCGGGTATTTAAGGTCTTTGAATATATCTAACGACTAAGTGATAACATTATTTTAAAACAAAAAAACCAGTAAATATCGACGATAATTACTGGTTTTGTCTATAGAAATAAAGCTTATTTAATAATTTTCAGGCTAGCTTTACTTTTACCCTTAGGCTTGTTCGACTTATCTATCTTACTACCTGTTGAAGCAACACTCTTTAAATTAGACTTCTGTTTTTCAGGGACTTGTTCAACTATCACTTCTTCACCCTCTGCAGAATGTTCGATAGGCAATGAAGTTCCCGCTCCGTTTTCTTTAGCATATATTGCACCTATAGCACCGTAAGGTACGGTAATGTGCTCTAATATGCCGCCAAAACGGGCACTAAACTCAATACTTTTATCACCCAATGAAATGGTACCAACCGCTGAACTGGCAATATTTAACACTATTTGTCCATCAGCTACATAACTCATCGGTACTAATACGCCATATACATTAACGTCTACCATGATGTATGGCGTTAGATCATTATCTGAAATCCACTCATAGAAAGCCTTAATTAAATAAGGCTTATTAGAGCTCATTGAGCTAGGTGTTGCGTCATCCATTAGGCTGGGTGACCAAAGCGTAATTCACGCTCAGCTTCTGTCAATGAAGCTTGAAATGATTCACGTTCAAAGACACGTAACATATAGGTTTTAAGTTCTTTTGAACCTTCGCCAGATAATTCAATACCAAATACCGGTAAACGCCATAATAATGGTGCTAAATAGCAATCAACCAAGCTGTATTCTTCACTCATAAAGTATGGCGCTTCATTTAAAATTGGCGCGATACTTAACAAGCTTTCTTTTAATTCTTGACGTGCTTTAGCAGCTTCCGCGGTAGTGCCTGACATGATGATTTTAGCAAGACTATACCAATCTTGCTCAATGCGATGCATCATTAAACGGCTACGACCACGTGAAACTGGGTAAACTGGCATTAAAGGTGGGTGAGGAAAACGCTCATCTAAATACTCAACAATGATTTTAGCTTCATATAGCGCTAATTCACGATCAATTAAGGTTGGCACAGTACCGTATGGATTTAAGTCCAATAAGTCTTCTGGCAAATTAGCTAAATCAACTAAGTTAATGTCAACACCAACACCTTTTTCTGCTAAAACAATGCGCGTCTGATGACTGTACATATCATCGGCATGAGAGAACAACGTCATCACAGAGCGTTTATTTGCTGCTACGGCCATAGAGCCTCCTAAATTCATTTACTTTAAAAACTAACAAAGGGGAATTCGATATTTAACTATCAAATCCCCCTACAAATTTACAGTACTAGTACCTAGTGTACGTCTTTCCAATACTCTCTCTTAAGGAAATAAGTAAGAATAAAGAAGAAGAATAAGAAAGCTAATACCCAATAACCAATCGCTTTACGCTCAAGTTTATTTGGCTCACCCACATATTCTAAGAAGTTTGTTAAGTCACGTACTACAACATCATACTCTTCTGCCGTTAACGTACCGCCCATTGCTGGAGATAGCTGACCATGTTCATCAATAGTGCTAACACCTTGCAAGTTTTGCAATACGTGTGGCATACCAACATCTTTAAATACGGTGTTATTTACGCCAAACGGACGATTTTCATCTATATAGAATGAACGTAAGTAAGTATAGATCCAATCTGGGCTACGAAAACGTGCTTCTAAAGTTAAATCTGGTGGCGCACTACCAAACCAACTCGCTGCCTCTTTTTTCGGCATAGCGTTGAGAATATGGCCACCCACTTTATCACTTGAATACATATAGTTAGCAATACCGTCAGCTTCTTCTATGCCTAAATCGTTAAAAGTACGATTGTAACGTTGGTACTGTAACTGATGACAACCTAGACAATAGTTAACATAGGTTTTAAAGCCTTTTTTCAAAGACTCTTTATCAGATAAATCATTATTCGCTTTATCTAAATGAATACTTGGCCCTGAGGCAACAGCTGAGAACGGCACGAGTGCCGATACGCTGCAAAGTATGCCGAAAGTAGCGGCGATAATTAATTTTTTCATTAGTCTGCAATCCTCTCAGGTACTGGCTTAGTATTTTCATTTTTGCTGTAGAACCATAAAGCAACGAAGAAACCAAAGTAACCAAAACTAGCAATAGCACCAATCAAGTTAGCCATTGGTGTCGCAGGCATAGTACCTAAAGCACCAAGCACCACAAAACAAATTGAAAATTGAATTAAATTAAATAAATGCAGTTTCGAACGATAACGCACAGACTTAACTGTACCACGGTCAAACCAAGGCAATAAGAACAACACGATAATAGCGGAGAACATACCAATAGCACCTAACATTGCATTAGGAATAACACGTAAGATGGTATAGAAGGGACCAAAGTACCATACAGGTGCAATATGCTCAGGCGTTTTCAAACCATCTGCTGGCGTGAAGTTTGGCGCTTCCATAAAGTAACCACCACCCTCTGGGGCAAAGAACATTACCCAACAAAATAAGAATAAGAAGCCAACAACATACATAATATCTTTAACAGTGTAATAAGGATGGAAAGGTACCGCATCAACAATATCGTATTTATCGCTATATTGCTTATGGAAAGTAAATTTACTCAACTCTTCTGGTTTCATACTGCCTTTAGGTTTCTTAATATCGGTACCTTCTGGGTTGTTAGAACCCACTTCATGTAAGGCTAGGATATGTAAAAACACCAAGATAACTAGCACTAACGGTAAAGCAATAACATGCAAGGCGAAGAAACGGTTTAAGGTAGCACCGGATATGACATAATCACCACGAATCCACAGTGTTAAATCATCACCAATAATTGGCACTAAGCCAAAGATAGAGATAATAACTTGTGCACCCCAATAAGACATGTTGCCCCAAGGTAATAAGTAGCCCATGAAAGCTTCCGCCATCAACACTAAGAAGATCAACATACCGAAGATCCACAGTAATTCACGTGGCTTTTGATACGACCCATACATTAGGCCACGCATCATGTGCATATAAATAACAATGAAGAACGCTGACGCACCAGTAGAATGCATATAACGTAGTAACCAACCGAAGTCGACATCACGCATAATATATTCAATTGATGCAAAAGCACCCTCGGCAGATGGCACGTAGTTCATCGTTAACCAAATACCGGTAAAAATTTGGTTCACTAGTATTAACATGGCTAATGAGCCAAAAATGTACCAAAAGTTAAAGTTTTTAGGTGCTGGATATTGTGCTATATGCTTATTCCATGCATCGGTTACGGGTAAACGTTTATCTATCCAGCCCATAAAATCGGTAAATACTTTCATTAACATTATGCGGCTCCCTTATTTACATCTGGGCCTACACCAATTAATAAGGTGTCGTCACTAATAAATGAATGCTCAGGAACCACTAAGTTTAATGGTGCCGGAACGCCTTGAAAAACACGACCAGCCATATCAAATTTACTACCATGACAAGGACAGTAGAAACCGTTTGGTACACCTTCTACAAATTCAGCGAAATCACCACCGTGATGAGTTGGCGCACAACCTAAATGAGTACAAACACCTAAAGCAACGAGAAACTCAGGTTTAATTGAGCGATAAGCGTTAGTTGCATACGCAGGTTGCTGAGCTTTTTCAGAATTAGGATCACGTAACTGGTCATCATGTTTAGCTAAATCATTCACGGTCTTTTCCGTTCTACGTACAACATAAACGGGTTTACCTCGCCATTCGGCGCGGATTAATTGACCAGGCTGTATTTTACCTACATTCACTTCAACTGGAGCACCCGCCGCTTTCGCGCGAGCACTTGGATTCCAGGAAGCAATAAAAGGCACAGCAGCTCCAACCACACCAACACCACCAACAACAGCAGTAGCCGCTGTTAGGAAGCGTCTGCGGCCGTTATTCACAGGCTCATTGCTCATTCATACTCTCCAACTAAGACTCTAACAAAACAAATATTTTTATACCAAACTAAGCGTTATATTGATTATACGCCATATGCGCGGCAGCTGTTTTTGTTAGCTCAAATTCATACCAAGCGGTATATCGACAAAAATTTTCCTGATGATAAAGAAATAGTGTGTTTTTTACAAGGTAAAAAGGGGCTTAGGTACTGTAAAAGCAGAAATAATTTGAAATACTTTAAAATAGAATAAATAAAGCATATTTCAGTTAGGGGAATTGTAATTTATCACTGAAATGAAGGCAAAGTGTAGACATAAAAAAACCGACACTAGGTCGGCTTTTTGAAGCCAGATATACATTTTGCATATGTGGCTCATATTTTCTAAATGATCTGCATTGAGGCAAGGCGTTGAATTAAGAGTCCCTAAATTTAGATTAACTAAATGACTGGGACGAATAATGATAACAACGCAGCATAAATACTGAGCATAACGAAAATTAACGTTTTGAGAATTGTGGCTTCTTACGTGCTTTATGAAGACCAACTTTCTTACGTTCAACTTTACGCGCATCACGAGTAACAAAACCAGCTTGGCGTAAAGCGCCACGCAATGTTTCATCAAATACCATTAATGCACGAGTAATGCCGTGACGAATTGCGCCAGCTTGACCAGAACTACCACCACCAGTTACAGTAATGTTAAAGTCAAACTTTTCTACCATTTCAACTAACACTAATGGTTGACGAACAACCATTACAGCCGTTTCACGAGGAAAGTATTCCGCGATATCACGTTTATTAATTGTGATAGTGCCGTTACCAGCTTTCATGAACACACGAGCAGTTGAGCTCTTGCGACGACCAGTACCGTAATATTGATTATCAGCCATTGCTTAAAGCTCCAAAAGTTGTGGTTGTTGTGCAGTATGTGCATGCTCAGGGCCGGCATATACTTTTAATTTGCGGAACATTTCACGACCTAAAGGACCTTTAGGTAACATGCCTTTAACAGCAAATTCAATAACGCGTGTTGGTGCTTTTTCAATTAGCTTTTCAAAGCTAATTTGCTTAAGACCACCAGGGAACTCAGTATGCGAGTAGTAAATTTTACCTTTCGCTTTGTTACCTGTTACACGTACTTTTTCAGCATTGATAACAACGATATAATCGCCAGTATCTACGTGAGGAGTATATTCTACTTTATGCTTACCGCGTAAACGGCTAGCAATTTCGGTAGCGATACGACCTAAAGTTTTATCTTCGGCGTCCACTAAGAACCATTCGCGTTGTACGCTTGCTGGTTTAGCTACAAAAGTTTTCATTAAAAACCCAATCTTATAAATGTTACTTAAATAACAATAAAAGCAATAAGCTAATATTGTCCGTTAAATGGACTACGCCATTGCCCCTTCGAGCATCGAGCCCAGCGCCACTGTTTATGGATACTATTCACCTAAAAGTAAATCAAACCACAAAACAATAGGCATTTGTAACGCAGGGAGCGCGGATTATACAGAAGAAAATAGTAAAGATCACCTATATTAGCCATTGTTTTTAAATAAGGGCTAATATTTTTAACAGGTATAGCTAGGTTGCGCTATTAATGACTTTAATGAATGATAAATAGTCATCAAAACGACGTAAGTGTATAAAAGGCTGGATAAGTTACATCTTGTAATGTCTTGTAATGGTCTGAATATTTTTATTATTGTATATTTTATATGCTAACGGTAATTTGGTTTCTTACCGCTATTAGATATCAAAGGTAAGTCATCCTTTTAAGACAAACAGATTTTAAATTGATTACCACTTTGATCAGTTGACTTGAAGCTGATTATCCCTTGGCGAAATTTTCGTTAATAGGTTACTAGCCTAAGGTAAAAGTTAACCTTTAGTTAATAATGGGTTACAAAATAATCGATTAATGGTTAACCAGTAAAAAAAACAAAAAAAATCGTAACAAAGTTTTACATTTAAGACATTTTGTCGCAGTATGAGGTTTGCCCCCGTAAAAACAAATGGAATATAATTATGAAAGCTATTAAAAACTTAAACACATTTAATAAAGTACAAAAAGGTTTTACCCTGATTGAATTAATGATCGTTGTCGCGATTATCGGTATTTTAGCAGCAGTTGCTTTGCCTGCTTATCAGACTTATACCAAAAAAGCTCAGTTCGTTGAAATTATCCTTGCCGCCACTATTTACAAAAATGCGGCAGAAATTGCCTCACAAACAAAAACAAAAATTGTTTCTGGTACAGCCACGGCGTTAGTTGTAGGTGATTTAGATGCCGCTAATTATGGTATTCCAAAAGCAAATGATGCTGGCGCTATTTCTGGTACTCATGTTAAAGAAGCTACTATTGCAGACGGCGTGATTACCATTAAGGGCGAAGCTACGGTAGATAGTGCAACGTATACACTTACTGCCACAGTAAGTTCTACTACTAATGCCATCACTTGGGTAGCGGGCGGAACTTGTTTAACGCTAGGATTATGTTAAGCACTTAATTATCACTATCGGCATTGGCTACTTAGTGAGGGTTTAATACATTAAAGCTCCTTCGGGAGCTTTTTATTTACTTTATTTAACACTCAATTTATCAACATTAATATACTATTTAGCACATTAATGATGACTGCCAGAGTGTGGTTTTATTCTCTGTCAATACAAAGTATTTTTTACATAGTTGCTCGTCTATTGTCTGTACGCTTTACCCTTGCAGTTGATACAAGCTATTTATTGAAAACCGCATCCGCTTACAAATATTTTCTTCACAATAGTGACTTTTCTGTTGTTGGATTCTCTACATCATTGATTTATTATCAAATAATTTTTTGGCTGGCAATGTCTCTATTAACTTCATTACACTATATTTATTACAGATAGATGAGCTATTAGTTAGCTGAACAACCCTATACCGCGTTAATATTTTCGGTGGCATTACTTGCACTTTGATTGTTTTGTTGGCTTATTTACCGGCTATCGTTTGCTAATATACTAAAAAATATAATCCTATTATTTTGGGCAGATGAAGCCATCAGTAATTTAGCACTAATCCATACTCCGGCTAGCTTCACCTCATTAGCCAGTTTAAACAAAACAAAAAATGACCAAAATAATGCTAGTATAAGTTTTAAACAGAATATGCAGGCTAATAGTGCCAATAAGATTGAGGGAAATATTGTTCAGGGACTAAAGTCACAGCTAATAGAACATTTTCAACTTTAAGATTAATGATTCATAAAAATAACGTTAACCGATAATCGACAATGCTTCCTTAGTCACTTGCAGTCAAATGCTGCACTTAAAATATAAGTATAATAATCCGATGAAAAAAAAGTATTACCACCACGCACTATTACTGCTTCTTGTTGTTTTTGTCATTATTATTTACCTGCCTGGTATCAATGGCGCGTTATACTACGATGATATACGTCCGCTTAGCGCCCTAAGCCAGGTTGCTAATTTAAACTCAGCCTTAGTTTATATTTTTTCAGAAACGTCTGGCCCGCTTGGACGCCCAATTTCCATGTTTACCTTTTTGTTTAATAGCGCAGATTGGCCAGTGGCAGAGTCAACAGGCGATATCAGTGCTTTTTTGCGTGTTAATATTGTATTACACGCGATAAACGGAATATTAATCTTCGGCTTAAGCTATTTCCTTGCCCTATTGTACCAAGGTAAAAAGAGTAGTAATTATTGGCTAGCGTTGGCAACAGCCGCATTTTGGTTAGTATTGCCAATGCATGTATCCACCTCACTCCTTGCAATACAACGCATGACAGGTCTATCAGCTTTTTTTGTTTTTTCCGGGTTATTGCTGTATTTATATGGTTTGCATAAGCAAAATATAAATAGTAAGACCAAAAATAATGATGGCTTAAGCTTACAAGTTACCGCATTATTGCTCTTTACTTTACTCGCCATGTTCAGCAAAGAAAATGGCATACTTTTACCGGTATTTGTCTTGGTATTAGAGTTGACTCTGCTCAACAAAATTAAAGGTATTAATTATCGACGAAAGTTACGTGTATCTGCCTGTGCACTCGGTTTACTGATAATATTAATTTATTTGGCCTACCTTAGTTTAAATCATAACGATATTTTTCAGGGACGTAATTTTACCCTGCTAGAGCGCTTAATCACACAGCCAAAAATATTGCTCGATTATCTTGTATTAGCCTTTATCCCAAATATTACCGCGTTCAACCCTTATCATGATAATTACCCTCACATTAAACATTTACTTGATTCAAATATAGCAATATTCGCCAGTATATTATTGATAACAACACTTATCAGTGCAATTACCTTACGCCGTAGATACCCTTTATTTTCTTTCGCTGCGTTATGGTTTATATCTGCTCACTTACTAGAATCAAGTGTAGTGAATCTTGAGTTGTATTTTGAACATCGTAATTATATTGCGCTATTTGGTCCTTGCTTGGCAATGGTATTTGTATTCACAAAAATACCAACACACTATAAAAAACTCAGCGTAGTATTCTTTTCAATATATTGGATATATTTAGTTTTCAATTTAAGCATGACAACACAACTATGGGGTGACCCTTTTAATGCCTCACGCGCTTGGTTTATAGAGCAACAAGGGTCTCAAAGAGCAGCAGCTGACCTTGCATATAAATACTTCAACCGACAAGAGCCAGAGCAAGCTTGGCTAATAATGGAGCAGCAAGTACAAAGCTGTTCCGATTGCATTAACTCTCGCGCCCAGGCGATGTTATTTTCCTGTTTTGCCAGAAAGCATGAACGCACCACCGTACATTACCAAAAGTTGTTCACGCTCGCTCATACTGCGAGAAAAGCTAACGGTGTTGCACCCGTGTTGGCCCAAGTACATAAGTTAATTGGTGATAAAGTATGCACTTCGCTGACACTATCAGATCTTAAACAACTGAATAGTGAACTACTCCACCTACCCGATACCGCTTACAATAAAAGATCACCCTATCTACAAAATTTGTACAGCATTGCGTTAACAGAAAGAAACAGTAAAGAAGCTATTCGATTATTATATTTAGCATGGAATGATCAACAAGACCGACTCATAGCCAATGAGCTTGTTGCTATGTTATTAGCTGCAAATAGGTATGACGAAGCCAAGGACTTTGTTAACAATGAAATATGCAAAATATTGCCATTAAATCCAATATTGGCCAATATAGAGTTGCAGCAGTGTCTGGTATTATTTGAACGGGTGACTGCTACATTAAAGAGTAACTTATAACTTTAATAAACTATAAATTTTGACAAGAAATAAATTACTTTCTGTTATATTACTTACTAAGTGACACATATTCACTTGTACTAATATTATTTTTTATATTTAAGATCTAACCCACAATGCCATATGTAACAAACGTCAAAAGAAATAAAAATGAATACTAAACTATCAATTGTTATCCCTGCAAAAAATGAGCAGGTATCTATTAACGCTCTTATAACCAAACTTATTCACTTGCCTTTTGACTATGGCGTTGAAGTAATTGTTGTTAACGATGGTTCAACTGATAAGACAGCACAAGTAGCACAAGAAGCCGGTGCAAAAGTGATCACTCACCCATATAGTAAAGGCAATGGTGCAGCAATAAAGACAGGTGCAAGAGCTGCAAAAGGAGATGTTATTATCTTTATGGATGCCGATGGCCAGCATAACCCTGACGATATTCCACGTTTATTAGCTAAACTTGAGCAAGGTTATGATTTGGTGGTCGGCGCCAGAAAAAAAGGCTCACAAGCAAGTATCGGGCGCAGTTTAGCGAACAAGTTTTATAACAAATTTGCCAGTTACATGACAGGCCATAAAATTGAGGATTTAACCTCTGGTTTTAGGGCAGTAAAAGCAAATAAATTTCGTCAGTTCTTATCTTTATTACCCAATGGCTTTTCTTACCCAACGACTTCTACTATGGCCTTTTTCCGTGCTGGTTATTCGGTAGCTTATGAGCCAATTCATGCCGCACAGCGCGTTGATGACAGTAATAGTCATATTCATATAGTAAAAGACGGTATACGTTTTTTATTGATCATATTTAAAGTGGGTACATTATATTCGCCGCTTAAACTATTTTTACCTATTTCTGCCGCGGTATTTATGATTGGCTTATGCTATTACGCTTATACATTGGTAACCATGGGTCGTTTCACAAATATGAGCGCATTAATGTTTACCACTTCTTTAATAATATTTATGGTGGGCTTAGTTTCTGAACAGATTACAGCACTTATGTATAAACAGGAAGAGTAAGTGAAATCAGTCCTAATAAAATATTTAACGGCTTTAAGTATTATAGGAATATTAGGGCTATGCTTTTACTACGCGTCTTCATTTTATATGGCTATAGTTAAGGAACCATTAATTTTTAGCTTATTAGTTCTAGTTAACTTGGTTCATTTTTATATTCAATCTTCATTATTTTTACTGCTACTTAACACCAAGATGGAAGCATCGAATAGAGACTGCATTGGAATTTGGGGATGTTCTACAATACTTAGTTACCTTGCTCCCTTTCAATCGGGCTTAATGATAAGAGGAGTGTTTTTTCATTCTGTCGGCATTAAAACAAAGGATATTTTCACCGCTAGTTTTTTGCAGCTGTTCATTAATATTACTATTGGTTGTCTTATTATTTTAATAATACAATATGATAAAATTCAAATTGAATATATTTTAATTTTCGTGCTATTTTCTGTGGTTACTTTAAAGCTCCTTTTAAAGCTAAACTTTATAAAAGAAAAACTAAATACTTTTAGCTATCACAACATAAAGTATCGATTAAAAAAAATATTGAATCAAAGAGCCACCTTAATTAAAATAATTTCTTTTTCTTTAGCATTCCATTTAATACCTGGTTTTTCAACTTATCTTGGATTTCAATTAATCGGAGAGGTTGCATCGTTTAAAGATGCTATCTTAATATCATCAATGTCTTCTGTTGCCAGTGTTTTTTCTATTTTACCCAACAATATAGGCATACAAGAAGCAATTATCAGTGGTTATACACTTAATAATCTTGGTTCGAGTGAGTTAGGGATAAAGCTATCACTATTATTAAGAATTACTCAGTTAACTGCGGGCGTTATAGCAAGTATAATGTCTTTAAATTTTATTATTTCGTTGTACAAAAAACATGTTTAATAAAGAATATTATAAAAATTACTCTAGCATTTTTAATTCATCGAAATTAAGAAAAAAATTTAGCCCTCAAATAAAATATTTAAAAAAAACAATAATTACCCTGCCGGATAATGCACTCAGTTTAGATGTCGGTTGTGGTGTAGGTTCACTGTTGTCACTTCAAGAAAATCTAAGACCAGATTTAAAAACTGTTGGTTTGGATATTGGAGAACCACCCTATCAGCTTTTTAAAGGCAGTTTAATAAAAGCTGACTGTATTAATATCCCTTTGCGTGAAAATTCATTTGATTTAATATCGGCATGTCATTTAATTGAACACTTACAAAAGCCCTCTGAGTTAATCACTGAACTGGTTAGGGTAACGAAAAAAGGAGGGGTGATATATTTTGAGGCTCCGTCTCAAAACTCAACAAATAGTTTACTGCCTTTCTCTTTTTGGGACGACCCGTCCCATATAAGACCATACTCTCCTTTGTCATTAAAAAATTTAGCCGAAATGCATGGTTTGACAGTTGTAAAATTTGGTATCAAAAGGTCTTTTCTATCCGTAATGATGCTATTACCTGTTTTATTTATAAATATGTTTATAAAAAACAAAATTAATACGAATGTTTATTGGTCATATGTTTTTGGTGCAAATAGTTACTGTATCTGTCGTAAATAACAGTAATATTCATCTACTACATCAAAAGTTTTAGGTAATATCCAAACTATGAAAATATATTCCGCTTTAAATATGATCTTTGATTATTTACCTTCAACCTTAAAAAGTTAATTACTAAAGCAAAGCGAAAATAGATAAATTCAACAATAAAAACAAGAAAACTGAAGATGTATTTACACAAATATACCAATTGAATAAATGGGGAGGGGTAAAAGGTGAGTTTTCTTCGGGTTCAGGCACTGAACAGAATTCAATTATTAAGCCGTATGTAAAAATGATATCTGACGTTATAAGCTATCAGAAGTTTGAAGTAACTTCATTTGTAGATCTTGGCTGTGGATACTTTAAGGTAGGTTCAAAATCACTTCCCTTTTGCTCAAGTTATATAGGTATTGATATTGTAAAGCCGCTAATATTGCACAATGAAAAAACTTTTATAAATGAAAAAGTTAATTTACAACATCTCAATATTATTGAAGATGAGTTACCAGAAGGAAATATTTGTTTCATTCGCCAAGTTTTTCAACACTTATCTAATGAGCAAATAATTAAAGTATTAGCAAAACTAAAAAAATATAACTCAATTTTTATCACGGAACATTACCCAAGTGAAAGCACGTAATAACAACTAATATAAACAAGGTTCATGGGGCAGATATAAGACTTAATAGAGGTTCTGGCGTTTATCTTAGTGCTCGACCATTTAACATCCCAGAAGATCAATTAGAATTAGTATTAGAGGTAAAAGGAGTAGGCCTAGGTAAGAGCTATAATGAGCAAGGAATTATCAGAACATATTTATATACACCGTAAATGAACTTTTAAAAGACCATTTTTGCGTGATTGATTCAATATTCCCCCGATACACAGTTAGGATTACACCCTCATACATTGAGTAATAAAACAACCTGAGACCATATTCCTTATCTAACCTCAACTCGGGATAATAAATAGCCTTCTAACAGCTATTTTTACTATTATCTTCGTTACGTTGACGTTGTATTTGCACCAAAAAGATATGACCAATAACTTTATACGTTAAGTTTTTTAGTCTTTGCTATTGCTTGGTTAAAAACATCAATAACAGAACTAATCATATAAAACAAAAACCATGATATGGTAATTATAGTTAAAGGGCTATGCTTTAAATGCAAATACATCTCTGTCGCTGTATGCCCTACCGAAACATATACAGCATACGAGTTTATTCCAAGGGGAGTAGGTATATTTTCTGGTGCTCTCGTAGCTTTCAAAATACTTGGAGTTTCTTTTATCTCGGCTATTATTTTTCTAAATGTTGCATGTTTTACTAAACTAGGTTCATTAACCATTTCTTTTAACCCTAAAACGTTCCCTTCTTCATCTTCTTGGTATATTAATATATTTGGATCAAATACATGCCCCTTACCGTTGACTACCAATTCAGTAAAGGCGTGTTCAAATGTACTACCTGAGCTTTTACCAACCCAAAAGCGATTGTATTGACTAATCCCTAGGTATCTTGAAAGAGTAATAACATTATTAGCTTGATAACCACAATTTCCAATACCTCCTTTAATAACAGAGGCTACTGAACTACCATCAAACCAGTCTGGATAACCTTCTTTCTCCCACCCTGGGTACTCTGATGTTTTAATGACATTTTGCGCTAGCCATTTTGTAAGGGCCTTTAATTGCTCTTCTAAAGTCACCTTTCCTTTTGTAGCTTCTTTGACAACACTAGCAAGATACAAGAAGTCTTTTTCATCAGAATCCAAATCAGACAGCGAAGTATAACTTAGAAGAACGACAGATAACGCAATAAAAAAATAAGTGGTCATTAACCATTAATTCACCCAAGTACTTTATTTTAACCTCTACAACTCAAAATATTAGACGATAGCTACTATAACTTAAAAAATATAACTTTTTCTAGCCGTGCGTATAACCTACTTGAAAGTCATTAAATTAGATTTCAAGTAAAACTTAATAATTTAACCAAATGTTATTTTTGACAATATATGACCAAAAGCGACATAATTTTTATAATGAATCACAAAATAATTTAATACATTGAATCAGTGATTTTTTTACTTATTAATTTTGAACATGTAATCCAATTATATTTTTGAGAAAAGTAAAAAGCTTTTTCAATAGCCACTTTATCATGTTGATAATTATTTATTAATTTAAGTAATTCATTTTCATTTTCAAAATATTTAGCATGTTCTTGGTATACTTCACGGGCAACGGGGATATCATATGAAAAAACCGCTGTATTTAACCTCATAGCTTCAATAGGAGGTAGGCCAAACCCTTCATATAAAGATGCTTGTATTAATATATCTGCCCTTTGGTATATATCTCCAATATTTTCGATATGCGGTATTTCAGAAACAGAGATATTTATAGCTAAATGTTGAAGGCTGATTCTTGTTTGTTGATCAAATTTACCTACATGTACCCAATTAATAGAGTTATTGCATGATAATAAAGCTTTAACAATTACTTGATAGTTCTTTCTCAAGCTAGCAGGTCCTACTGTCATTATTGTTAACTTGTCAGATGATTTCTTTATTTTTTTTAAATAATCACCTTGATTTTCATAATTAAATTCTGGTGTTATTACGCCATTATAAGCAACTGAAATATTTTTACGTTCAACATTTAAATATTTTATAATTTCTTGTTTAGTAAAATTTGATATTGCAAAAATGTGTTTAGCTTTTTTTATACCTGGCCTTTTAAAAAAATAACTTAATATAAATATGAGAATGTTTTTAAACTTTACTTTATATGGAAAGTCATAAATGGGCCTTAAGCTAGTCAAGTCATGCATATGCAGATAAATATTTTTACTGTCAATGTAGGGGATAACTGTAGCGTCTGCATGGTCTGCAATATATACCATGGCATTTTTTGGTATTATTTTTTTACAATAACGAGGAAAAATAAAGTACCGGTATAAAACTTCTTTAACTATTTTCCATTTCCCTTGTTCTAGAGTCGCTTTGGGTTTCAAAACAACGTCTACTACGTTCCACCCCTGTCTTTCAAAGCCCTCTTTTAAACCCTTTGATACCACTCTAGTTGAGTAAGCTTGTAAGCCTAACACTCCACTTACTAAATATATTTTCTTATTCATACTTTTGCTTTACCGATAGGGCTAAGCTCATCCAACCGTTGCACCACCTTAATAAATTAAATTTTTTGGTGAAGTATTGATTTTTTTGATAGTAAAAAAATCCTTTCTGGTTATACATATTGGTAATAGTCCAATGATAAATATTATCAACTAATTCTGAATACTCATTTTTGTGACGAGAAAATGTAATTATTCCCTGGGCTGCGCCATGGATATCATAAGGTAATTCTTTATCACTCATCCACTTAGGAGCCCCATCATTATTGAATAAATTTTTAGCATAAAAATCTAAACCTTTTCTATATTGTGGCATCCATTGGTTATTACCAGACTCTTCCATATAAAACCATAGGGCATCTAAAATAAAACCTGTGTGATAGTTGTCGTGTCTAATATGGGAATCTTCAGATGGATCAGTATAGTACCAAGCACCTTCATCGGTTTGTTGATTGACAACATAGTTAATTAACCGAAAAGCAATTTTAGATAGTTTATCAGAAGGACGGTAAATGCAATATTTAGCAATAACACACCCAATTAAAATACTTACGTCCATTACCCTCATGGTCATTTCAACAGGCATATAGGATAAACACAATTCATTTTCATCATCTTTTAAGACACTAAGATCTCTCATGAAAAAGTTAATGCATTGCTCTACGACATTGAGATATTTTTCATTTTTAGTAACTTTATATGCATGAAGAAAACTCTCACAGACAAACGCACTAACAACGGCGTTTGGCATTTTTTTATGAGCAAAAAAGCCCATATCTTGCCATGGGTAGTGATAACCCCATGCAGTGGAATTATTATTTAAATCTGATTTAACATCTAATAATAATTTAAGTAAATATTCAGCTTCAACCAAGTAAGCTTGATCTTTTGTTGTTTCATATAAGTTTAAATATGACCTAACAAATAAAGAAAGTCCTTTTGGGTTATAGGTTTTAGGGATCAACAACAACGGTCTTAAATTAATAGGGAAACGCATAACTCCTTGTATTGCAATTAACCTTGGCCATTTTGCCCACCCTAAAAAAAAATTTAAAATAGGGCTATTCAAGCCATCATGCTTATTAAACCCTCGATACTTTTCTTTTTTACAATAGGACAGAGTGTCTACTAAAATTTTATTACTAACTGACTTATTTTTGTTGTTCATTTTCAAATAACTCTACCCATATATGTGTCCCAAGCATTAAATACAAAATAAAATAATGCCACCGATATTTTTTAGAAGCTGATGTATTTACAACCTTTTTAATAAAGTTATAATTAAATAATCCTATTGAATTTACTTTATCTTCAGTTAAGTATTGATTGATTAAAGGCTTTAATTGTAAATGAAAAAATTCATGAGAAGAAACTTGAAAGCCACTTTTTTTTCTTGATAGTATTTCATTATTTAAATAATGTTTGGCTGATTTTTTTAGGAAGTACTTTTTAGTTTGGTTATGATATATCACATCTCCCCAATAGGGAGAAATTTTACGGTATAACTCTTGGTCAACAAACGGCGTTCTCACTTCAAGTCCGTAAGCCATACTTAATCTATCTTCTTGCCATAGTAGATCATTGACCATTTTATTATCCCACTCAAACTGTTGCATAGCAGCTAATGGTGGGAGTTTGTGCTGCCATTGTTCGCCTATCCAATCAAAAATATTATCTAATTTTGCATCAAGTAACCTCTCTCCGTATATTTCTCTTCTTAATTTAGGTGAGTCCCAGCAGTTTCTTAATATTCCATAGGCAATATGAGGTTTTTTATTATTATCTAACATATTAAAAAAACGAAAAGACTCAGACCAGCTAAAAGATGCTTTCTGAGTTAAAAATTTTCCAGTTTTAGCAAAAACACTTGATAACAAAGGTGGAAACTTAAGAGTTCGATCAAAAATACTATGGGCATTGTAACCACAAAAGAGTTCATCCGCCCCTAAACCAGACAATACAACCTTTTCACTTTCTGATGCAAAAGAGGCTAATAAGTCGATTTGAAGAGCATTTACTTTTGGCGTTTCAAGATGAAAAATAACTCGTTTAAGATCTTCAATAGTAACTTGCTGAGCAAGACTCTTTATATTATTTTTAACCGACAGATATTCAGCAGTTTTTTGAGCATTTACCCCTTCATTTGGATCATCACCAATATTTAAAGTGTAGGTATTCAAATTTGGATTTTTCTTCGATAAAATAGCAGATATAAATGCTGAATCTATTCCTCCACTTAAATAACTAGAAACAGGAACATCGGCAATAGAATGTAAGTTAATAGTACTTATTAGTTCTTCATCTAAATCATCTAAAACAAATGAATTAACATCATTAAGTGGTAATTTAAAAAATTTATTTCCCTTAAGTGGCGTGTACTCAAGAATTGTACCTGGCTCTAATTGATTAATACCTGAAAATAACGTTTGCTGGCCGGGTAAATACCTTAGATTCATTAACCCATGTAAGGCATTTAAATTAAGTTCAAATCCATTTTTGATCGTTAATATGGCCTTAGCTTCAGAAGAAAAGTATACACTTTTATTATTATCTACATGATAAAAAAGAGGTTTTATTCCACAGTGATCTCTCACCAAGTAAGCCTTTTTATATTCATTGTCCCATAGAGAAAAGGCAAACATTCCTCGAAGCCTTCGCCACCCCTTAATACCTTCAAAATGGTATAACCATGGTATTACTTCTGTGTCGCTATTGGTTTCTAACTTCCCTCCTTGCTTTTCTATCCAATAAACAAGCTCTTTATAGTTATATATTTCACCATTAAAACTAGTGATGTACTTTCCACCGAGTGATGACATAGGTTGCTGACCATGTTCTATATCAATAACCGCTAAACGGGCATGAGCAAAACCTATAACCTCATTAAAAAAAAATCCACTTCCATCAGGACCTCGATGTAATATTGAAAGTAACATTTTCTCAAGTTTTGATTTTCTTTGTTCCAAAGGAATTTCAACACTAAAGAAACCTGCGATACCGCACATTATTTTTTTATTCCGTATTGTTCAGCTTGCTCATAAATCAACTGGCCGACATCAACCGTTTCATCTAGTAGCTTTTTGCGGTTTTCTTTTAATTTTTCGGAGTTAATATTCATCAACCAATAAAGTCCTTCTTGGATTTTTATTTCATTAATTGTGTGGATGTTTTTAACCAAACCATATTTTTTTTCTTGCTCATCGGTATAACCTCTTCCCGTATTGGCAATATATACTGATGGGATACCAAGCACTGCGGCTTCTGAAGTCAAAGTAGCGCTTTCTCCGTATAAACCAGTACAAAAAGCTAAAACATGATGAAGCATATTAGGGTCTCCCTGATATATATACTTCTGAAACTGCTCAGGCAATAAAGCTTCACTTGATATAATGATATTACCTTTAAGACTAAGGCTACTGATAATTTGTTCTAAATGAATAATGGAAAGACCAGATTCATTTAAATCATGATTCGCTTGCCAAGAAACAATCCTAATTAAATAATTTTCCTGCTCAGGCTGTATGCCATTGTTCTGTGCAACATTTAAATCCGGAGTAAAGTATTTTGGCGATAAATAAGATAGTTCATGGTAACCATCATATTTTAAATAAGACTTAGGTAAAGAGCCGTAATAGCAACTTGGGACAATGACTTTAGTCGCAAAAGGATACGTTATTGCATTTTGTAATTTGGCATTTTCAGTATCATAAAAAACTAGTGATGGAACTCTTAATAAAAAGCCAACATGTGCAATAAAAGTCCCTCCAATTGATAACATTACATCGGGTTTAAACTTTCGGGCAACGTTCAAAAGCCTATAATCTCGCAGGACTAATTCAGAAGCGAAAGAAAGTATGTTTTTTTTAGCTGAAGTTGACAATATTTTGTGCGGAATTGAAAAGTTATCTAACAAGGAAGTGGTTACTTCTTTATTTCTACTCGTCACCATAACTTCATGCCCACTATCAATAAATTTGAAGTATGGATTTTTAAAAAAGTGAACATGTGCAGGATGGTTAATATCGATTAAAACTTTCAAGAATTAAACTTATCATGGTATAAATAATAGTTATATTAACTGCTTTTTAATATTAGATAAAGACTTTACTTAACCGTTAATATGGATTAAAAGTAAGCCATAATAGTTAATGGGGTCAGAGTGAATTGATGCTCTGTCTATCTAACCTTTACTGTGCTGATACTTAATTGACTTTCTATCTCCACCTCTTGCTTTGGGTGAAACTGACACACAAAGTTGCCTTTCTATTTTCTGCTTAAAGCTATCATCACCTAGAATCCAAGCTTTATTCACTGATGCTCTGATTAATGACGCTTCATCATCACTCAAATATTGTTTACACAATTTAAGATACGATTGTTGCCGTTTACTGGCAGAATCACCAAGCTTTAAATAACAATCATGGTCCGTGAGCAAGCTAATTGTTTTCCCTAAAGCATGTTGATGATAACTTGACCAAGGATATGATTCAGGTCGAACAACCATTTCTGCACGTACCGGGTTGAACTCAATGTACCGAGTAATACCGGTTAAAAAATAATTATCGCTATCAACCAAGCTCGACTTGTATCTATCTTCCCATAAAGTACCTGTTCGGTGATAATACCAATTTGACTAAGTTTGTTCCCACTCAGAGCTTATCAGCGGTTTGAGAACAAATTGAATTTTTTTACATTATAGTTATGTCTATATGAAAGAAATTCAGTGCGGTTATCGAATCGCTGATAAGCTCCCGAAGGGCGAGTTTAAAAGGCTTACATACTACGTTATTGATTTTGACAAGGGAATAACCATTATCTTCAATCAATGCCTTGCCTCTAAGCCTTTTAACTCTCGCTGGGTGGGAAAAAACTTAATCAAAATGGTATGAGTTTTATTTATATATCTGACATAATAACGCCCCAGTGACTGCATCATCAGGCTAACGCCATTTTCAATTCTTGGTGTTGCCCGTAAATGCACATGGTTTGTCATTAAAATAAAAGCATGGATTTCAACTTGATGCTTTAGGCTATATTCAAGAAGTTTATCAAGATACACTTGATAATTTTGGTTTTCAAAAAAGCAAGCTTGACGATTATTACCACGTTGAATCACATGTTGCGGAATACCTATTAAATTTAACCGAGGTGATCTAGCCATTTTCATCCTTAAAAATAGAAGTCGAACAATAAGATGAGTTCATAAAAACAAGTTTACAACAACCAACTAACTCTGACCCTTTTGATGAAGTTATTTCAGCCCTAATACCACGTTTTTGTAGTGCATCAGCAAGGCGAATAGTAAAACATCTGAACCAGTACCTGCTTTAACACAAGGAAAC
The DNA here is from genome assembly GCF_001440345.1 of Colwellia sp. TT2012. Classification (GTDB taxonomy): domain Bacteria; phylum Pseudomonadota; class Gammaproteobacteria; order Enterobacterales; family Alteromonadaceae; genus Colwellia. Next base: position 307,298 of record NZ_LJYX01000021.1, read on the forward strand.
CAAACAGTGATATCAAAATTCATAGTTCAGTCTCAAGTTGAAAATAACCTATTAATTGTTCTTCTAAATATAATGAAATATTGCCGCTTACTGAACCAATTACATTATTCCTTTCTTTAGGATCAGAGAATAACTCATATAACTCATTGGCTTTTTGTGCCTTGCGGTAATAAATATATTTATATAACTTGTTATTAGTTTGATAAATAACTGAATAAACTCCCGTTCTAGAGCTATGGAAAGTTAGAGGATGGTTTTCTACCTCACTAAATAAAGATATACCTATATATTGCTTTGGAATAGGAATATCAACAAAATCTAAAATAGTAGGGGCTATATCTAATATACTTGCATATTCTTTAAGGCTTAGTCCGATAGCTTTATTAGATGCAAAAATCATAGGTACGCCTATTTCTTCTTGGTATAAGCCCGTATAATGCCCAAAATAACCATGTTCGCCTAATGCATCACCATGATCGCCATAAATAACCAAAATGTAATTCTCTAAATACCCTTTAGCTTTTAATATCGATAAGGAACGCTGAACTAAATCATCTGCTTGCAAGGTATTATTATCATATGCATTTATTGCTACTTCATCATCTAACGATGGTAGTAAATACGAGAATACATTTTTTTGACTTGGTGTGTACTTCCTATAGCGATTAAAGTGTTTACCTATAGGGTGAGACGATAAATAACGTAAAAAAAAGAAGTTTTCTTTATTCTTACTTTGCGGTAATTTATTCAATTCATTTATAATATAAAAATCATCATGTATTGAATAATCTGATTGTTGATCAGACCTTGAGAATAGGTCTATTCCACCTTGAATTATGTTATCAAACCCTCCCCAAGAAAAATTTCCAACACCAATAAAATTATTTTTATAACCATATTTTTTCAACTGGTGGTGTAATAACTCAAATTTATTTGGTAATTTATCAATAAAATTAGAGCCTAATGCCGCCACCATGCCACAAATTGATTCAGAACAAATAGAAGTGGCAACAGTAATTTTTTCAGCACCATGTTCTAACAATTTATCGATATAAGGGGTGGTATTACGATAATAACCATAAGCTGACATATGATCAGAACGCATGGCATCAAGGTGAATATAAATAATGTTAGGTCTAATTTTCTTATCATTTTTTTTTATTGGAATTAAAATTTTTGGCGTATATAAATGATGTATTCCGGTACTATTTAGAACCAAATTGGTAATAAACTCTCCTTCCCATATTTTTGGATCTTTAGGATCAAATGATATAAATACATTTAACATAACAACAAAAGAAAATATATAATAAACCTTAAAATCCCCCCATGATGGTTTAGCTTCTGAAAATACAACATGGCGATTATAAAACTTAAAAAACAAACAAAAAACACTTATTGCTACAATTAAGACTAAAAGTAATGCAAATGGAATGTCTTCTAGTAAGCTATTTATTTGGCAGAGGTAAAGCCAAATAAATGAGAATGTTACTGTGCTGCCCCAATAATTAAGTGCTAGAGTATTTAATATATATAACCAAAAGATAAAGAAACTAACTAAAGAAAATAGCAGGATTTTAACTAAGGGTGCATTAATCAACACTGTTTGACAAAAAACATAAGTTAAAAAATACAATGAAAACAAAATACTCAGGTGTAGAAAAATCAAGATAAAAGGCAGTTCATTAAACAGGATTATAATTGACATAACCAATGCTGTGAATGCTAAATGAATACCTAAAAATGGAATGAATTGATGTTTTGATGAGGTGTAAGTCACGATAAATACCGAGGAAAACTAATAGCTGAATAATACAATTCCATAAATATACCATGAGAGTAATAGGCAACACTATAGCCATATAATAAAAAGGAAATGTATCTTTCTGTTATGCAGATCCCACTATAGTGGCAAGATATACAACTCTGGAGTCAAATGACTGTCCGCTATTCATAAATCTCTTTGTTCTTTTATATAATTATAAGTTACACTAAAATACTAACTACTAATTCTGTATTTCCAAGAGGTTATCTGCAAACGTTATGAAAGGAAGCCACCAGCAAGCCAGTGTTTTATCGGCACTATCCAAGCAGAACCTTATTCCTCTAGAGTCAATTGATGACATTACCGCTGATTTTGTCGGAAAAAGTAAGCCTTTTATTCGTTTTTTAATCGAAAATAAAAACCTTGATGGTAAAAGTATTGCCAAAGTGCTGTCTAAAAGCTTTGGCTACCCACAAATTCAACTATCAAACTTTGATACCACTTTAGTACCCGATGGTGTTCGTAATGAAAAGCTCATTACCAAGCACAACGCCTTGCCGCTATTTCTACGTGGTAAAGTGCTATTTGTTGCTATGTCAGATCCCACTAATCTAGATGCGCTAGAAGAAATTCAATTTAATACTGGCTACAACACTGAGTTAGTCTTATGTGAAGATACTAGCTTACAAGCCTGTATTGAGAAAGTTTTAGAAGATGAAAGTGATGCCCTAGATATCAAGGATATTGATTCCGAAGAGCTAGCGGGTATAGATGTCGCAGAAGCAAAAAAAGAAGAAGATAAAGCGAATAGCGAAGATGACGCTCCTATTGTGGTTTTTATTAACAAGATTTTACTCGATGCCATTAAAAAAGGCGCTTCTGATTTACATTTCGAACCCTATGAAAAATCATTTCGTATTCGCTTTCGTATTGATGGCATATTGTCTGAGATAGCTAAACCGCCTGTAGCTCTAGCGTCAAGAATGGCGGCGCGCTTAAAAGTCATGTCAAAATTAGATATCGCTGAGCGACGGGTGCCACAAGATGGCCGGATAAAATTAGCCTTATCAAAGAAAAAATCTATCGATTTTCGTGTTAGTACCCTACCCACTATGTGGGGCGAAAAAATTGTAATGCGTATCCTAGACTCATCAAGTGCCATGCTTGGTATCGATATGCTTGGTTATGAGCCTGAACAGAAAAAAATATACATGGAAGCATTAGAGCAGCCACAAGGCATGATATTAGTTACCGGGCCAACAGGCTCAGGTAAGACAGTATCCTTGTATACCGGATTAAATATTCTCAACACTGAAGAACGTAATATATCTACCGCTGAAGATCCGGTTGAAATTAACCTTGAAGGTATTAACCAGGTACAAATTAATAATCGTGCCGGTCTAACCTTTCCCATCGCCCTGCGCTCTTTTTTACGACAAGACCCCGATGTTATTATGGTGGGTGAAATACGAGACCTTGAAACCGCTGAGATTTCCATCAAAGCCGCACAGACTGGTCACTTAGTACTATCAACGCTACATACTAACTCTGCGGCAGAAACGCTAACCCGTTTATTAAATATGGGTGTGCCGGCTTATAATGTTGCCAGCTCTGTTTCAATCATAATAGCCCAGCGATTAGCGCGTAGATTATGCCCTCAGTGTAAGGAAGAGGAGCCTCTTTCGGAGATGCTATTAGCCGAAGAAGGATTTCCTGCTGATAAACTTAGCGAGATAAAATTATTTAAAGCGGTAGGTTGCAGCCACTGCACTGGCGGTTATAAAGGCCGCGTAGGAATTTATGAAGTGATAAAGATTAGTCCAATCATAGCGACTATTATTATGGAAGGGGGTAACTCTCTCGATATCGCTAAACAATGTCAAAAAGAAGGCTACAACAACCTACGTCAATCAGGGTTAATTAAAGCCATGAATGGCATGACCAGTTTAGAAGAAATTAACCGCGTGACTAGCTCTTAAGCTAAAATTCGGTTAACTTAATTAGATTAAATAAGATAACTTACTCAATAAATATCACTTTATTTACCTCCTAAAAGAATAATAAGTAGAGTAACTCATGGATCAAGGTTAACTATGGCTATTACATCAAATAGAAAATCTACTAGAACTCAAAAAAAAGTAAAAAAACAAGAAGTTTATATTTGGCATGGCGTCAACCGTAAAGGTAAAAAAATAACGGGTGAATTAACGGCTAATAATGTCATTGAACTAAAGTTACAGTTACGTAAACAAGGCATAACACCAAGTCGGGTCAAGAAAAAACCTAAACCTTTATTCGGCATGGGGGGGGATAAAGCAATAACCCCGATGGATATTGCCCTTATTACTCGCCAAATAGCAACCATGTTAGGCGCTGGTGTGCCTCTAGTGCAAACCATCCAAATGATTGGCAAGGGACACAACAATGGTAAGGTGCGTACCTTGCTAGCGGATATTGAGGTGAAATTATCTTCAGGCATCCCATTATCGGACTGTTTACGTGATCATCCGCTTTTTTTCGACGATCTTTATTGTGACCTTGTTGCCTCTGGTGAACAATCTGGATCTTTAGAAACTATCTATGGTCGTATAGCAACCTATAAAGAAAAAGCAGAAGCATTAAAAAGTAAAATTAAAAAAGCCATGACTTATCCTATTGCCGTGTTAGTAATAGCTGCCATTGTAACGTCAATTTTACTTATTTTTGTTGTACCGGTATTTCAGGAGATATTTGCTGGTTTTGGTGCTGAATTACCAGGATTTACGCTATTTGTCATTGCTATTTCCGAGTTTATGCAGGCCTATTGGTATTTTGGCTTGGCCGGTCTTTACCTGGCATTGTTCTTATTTAAACGCGCGCACAGAAATAGCCAAAAGCTCCGTGATAGTGTCGATAAAAACATTCTAAAACTGCCTGTTATTGGTGATTTGTTAGAAAAAGCCGCCGTTGCCCGCTATGCTCGCACCCTATCAACCACTTTTGCCGCCGGTGTGCCACTAGTTGATGCGCTTGAATCGGCTGCAGGAGCTTCCGGTAATGCGGTATTTCGTGATGCGATTCTCGAAGTCCGAGCTGAAGTTACCTCTGGCATGCAAATGAACTTAGCCATGCGTAACTGTAAAATATTCCCCGATATGGTTATTCAAATGGTTGCCATAGGTGAAGAGTCAGGTGCTGTTGATGATATGCTTGAAAAAGTAGCCAATCTTTACGAGCAACAAGTTGATGATGCTGTCGATAGTTTAACCGCTCTATTAGAGCCAATGATCATGGCAGTACTCGGTGTCGTTATTGGTGGTTTAATCATAGCCATGTACTTACCAATATTTGAAATTGGCAAGATTGTTTAGATTCAGTATCAGTATCAGTATCAGGGGGAGTCGTAGTCATACGGCTCCATTGCTGCTAGCCTCTCTACTTTTCTCATCGATTTTAGCTGAAATCTCTTAACTTTATATGTAGGTAACCCCTTTGTTAGACAATATCTTTTCCTTCTTTGATCATTTATTAATATCAATGCAGCAATCTGCCACTTTGTTTTATTTCACTGTTGGTTTAATTTCACTAGCCATCGGCAGCTTTTTAAATGTGGTGATTTACCGCACGCCAAAAATGATGGAATATACTTGGTATCATGACTGCCGAGAGTTTTTAGCCGATGAAGTGAAAAATATTAAAGCTAAAAACCTTACCGCGATGACCTTATCCAAGCCTAATTCTAGCTGTCCAAGTTGCGGCCATAATATCCGCTTTTATGAAAATATTCCGGTGCTAAGCTGGCTTATGCTTAAAGGGAAATGTAGTCAATGTGCCAATACAATTTCTGCACGCTATCCCCTAGTTGAAATATCAACAATGCTGTTAAGCCTTATTGTTGCTCAACATTTTGGCGTTACCAGTGAAACCTTTTTTGCTTTGATACTTACCTGGGGCCTAATAACATTAACCATGATAGATTTTGATCATATGTTATTGCCTGATCAAATTACCCTACCGCTATTATGGCTGGGTTTATTGATAAATATCAATGGTACATTCGCGCCGTTAACCGATGCAGTAATTGGCGCTGCGATTGGTTATATGAGCTTATTTTCTGTCTTTTGGATTTTTAAGTTACTTACCGGCAAAGAGGGCATGGGCTTTGGCGACTTTAAGTTATTTGCCGTTTTTGGTGCTTGGCTAGGTTGGCAATTATTGCCTCTGCTTATTTTGATGGCATCCGTGGTTGGAGCTATTGTTGGCATTACCCTAATATTATTCAAAAACCATCAAAGGGAACAGGGTATTCCTTTTGGCCCTTATTTAGCCATAGCGGGTTGGCTCACTTTATTATGGGGTGATGGTATTTGGTCGTGGTACTTACAACTACTACACTAACTTATAAGTTTATTTAACATGTCAGAGCTCATTATTGGCCTTACCGGTGGTATTGGCAGTGGTAAATCCACTATAACTCATTATTTTCAAGAATTAGGCATTGAGATCATTGATGCTGATATCATTGCCCGAGAAATGGTCGCCCTTAACAGTCCCGCATTGAAGGCCATTGCTCAACATTTTGGTGATAACTACCTACAAGTAGATGGTCAGCTGAATAGGCGGTTATTGCGCAGTAGGATCTTTGCCAATGAAGCAGATAAATGTTGGCTGAATAAGCTATTGCATCCTTTAATACGAACTAGCCTGATCAACAAAACTGCCGCCGCAAAGAGCTCATATTGTATTTTAGTTGCGCCCTTGCTGATTGAAAATAATTTACTGGCGCTGGTAAACCGAATTTTAGTGCTTGATGTCAGTGAAGCGACTCAAGTAGCACGAACCATGCTTAGAGATAACAGCTCAGTAGCCGAAGTTAAGGCAATTTTAGCGAGTCAGACTAATCGTGCAAAAAGACTTGCCGTTGCTGATGATGTTATTAAGAACGACGACGTTAGCCTAACAGAGATCAAAAAAATCGTGTTATCACTTGATAAAAAATATTTAGCCTTGACAACAATGCTTTAAAAATCGACAATGAAATAATCCTTTCTTTATTTACATCTCAGGTTAACTGATTACAAAACGCTGTATGTCTACCGTCTTATATGAACATCCGCTCAATGAGCGCATTCGAAATTATCTAAAACTTGAGCATCTCTTCGCTCAGGCCTATTCATGTATCAATCATACACTCACTATGGTTAACAGCCATCAAGCATTCTTTAATGCCTTGTTTTCGATTATTGATACTTTAGAGCGAAATGACGTCCGTGGTGATTTAATTAAAGACTTAGAAAAACTAGAGCAAAATTTAGTAATATGGTCAAAAGCTCCAGAGGTAGATAGCAGTGCACTCGACAAGAATTTAGCAGAAACCGTTAAATTAGTCGCTAAACTCAGGAGCCCTAACCCAACCTGGATGCAATTAAAAGAAGATAAATTACTAACCTCTTTAAAGCAGCGCTTTGCCATACAAGGTGGTAGTTTTAGTTTTGATTTACCGCAATTACATTTTTGGCTGCACCAAGATGAAAAAACAATAAAACTAGAAGCTCAACAATGGCTTAGCTTATTAAGTGATATCTCATCTGCTATTGCTATAGTGCTTAAATTTATTCGTCTGCGGGCTGAATTTGAAACTATCGAAGTTGATAGTGGCTTTTATCAAGATAATGGTGAAGGACTGGTATTATTAAGGATCAAGTTAGCCCTAGATGCCAAATATTATCCGACAATTAGTGGTAACAAATTCCGCTATTCCATTCGTTTTATGCTGCCCTGCCAACACACTGGCCGTAGATACGCCAATCAAGCAACAAATTTTCAATTAGCGCGCTGTTAACCGAGCATTTTTGCTACGGCTGATAGCTTTTATAGCCATTACTCTTAATAGCATCTGCTAAGCTTTAGTGTATAATTAACAGTATATATAGTTTTAGATGATATTTGCCCATGACCTTAAAAGTTTCCTGCCCTCAATGCCAAAAAACTGTTATCTGGCAAGCAAGTAGTGAGTTTAGACCTTTTTGCTGTAAACGCTGTCAACTTCTTGATTTAGGTGAGTGGGCAGATGAAAGCCATAAAATTAGCGTGCCTATCCCGGTTGACTCCGCCATCTCTCAAGAAATGCTTGATGCCATGGAAGACGACATTTTACTTAATAATAATTTTTTTGTAGAACCCGAGTAAGTCAAATTGACTAGTGGGTTTGCGCTAAAAGCTCGCTAATAATGGCTTTGTTCGCTGCGGGAAATTCAAGTAACTGTAATGCTGGTAGTGAAAACCAGCCCTGACCTTGTCCTTCTTGTGCACTTGGCTCACCGATAAAATTATCGACAATAAAAACCTCCAAGCAAACACTTTTATCTGCTGCTCCGCCTTTACTTCGGTAGGTATGCTCAACCTTAATCAATAGTTGACAAGATAACACCTCAATGGCCACTTCCTCTTTAAGCTCTCTAGCGAGGGTTTGTGCGATAGTTTCACCATTTTCCACCTTACCACCTGGGAACTCCCACTTCCCGCCTTGATGAGCCTGCTCTAAGCGCTTGGTTAAGAAATACAGTGTTCCATTTTCCTTAGAGCTCTTGGTAATAACGCCTACGGCGACATGCACAACTTTATTCATTACTTCACTTCTCTTTATGACCGGATAGATATAATAAAAATGCCAGTCATTTGACTGGCATTAATTAATATCTAGGCTATTTAATTAAGCTAATTTGCCATGACATTGCTTATATTTCTTACCTGAGCCACATGGACATGGCTCATTACGACCTACGCGAGGTACTTGCTCTGGTCGACCTGGGCTTGATGCCGCTTTATGTTGAAAGTCCATGGCTATTTCTTCTGACTTTCTATGTTGCTCTTCAACCGCTTCAACATCTGACTCAGCACGAATTTGTACTTTAGACAAGATGCCGACAACGTCATACTTCAAGTTATCGAGCATTTCAGTAAACAACTGAAATGATTCACGTTTAAACTCTTGCTTAGGATTTTTTTGCGCGTGGGCACGTAAACCAATGCCTTGGCGAAGGTGATCCATAGCGGATAAATGTTCCTTCCAATGAGAATCTAAGCTCTGTAACATCACTGCTTTTTCAAACTGACGTAAAACATCTGCACCAACAGCAGCTTCTTTATCTTTATAACCTTGCTCAAAGGCAGTAATAATTTTTTCGCGTAATGTTTCTTCATGAAGATTGTCATCTTCTTTAAGCCATTTTGCGATGGGTAATTCGGTGGCAAACTCACCTTTTAATTGCTCTTCAAGCGCCTGAATATTCCACATTTCGTCTAATGATTGTGGTGGGATATGCTGCTCAATAACACCAACAATGACATCATTGCGAATGGCACTCACTACATCACCAATCTCTTCATTATCCAGTAACTCATTACGTTGCTCATAGATAACACCACGTTGATCATTGGCAACATCATCATATTCCAGTAACTGTTTACGCATATCAAAGTTACGACCTTCAACTTTACGCTGAGCATTTTCAATACTACGGGTCACCCAAGGATGTTCAATCGCTTCACCATGTTCCATGCCTAATTTTCGCATCATATTAGAAATACGTTCTGAGGCAAATATCCGCATCAATGAATCTTCCATTGATAGGTAAAAACGTGTGGAGCCTTGATCACCTTGTCGTCCTGAACGACCACGAAGCTGATTATCAATTCGTCTTGATTCATGACGTTCAGTCGCCACTATATGTAAACCACCGAGCTCAAGTACTCTGTCATGGTCAATTTGCCACTGCGCTTTCACTTTGGCAAGCTCATCTTCACTCGGGTTAGTTAACTTAGCGATTATGGCCTCTAAATTACCACCTAGAACGATATCGGTACCACGACCAGCCATATTGGTAGCAATAGTAACCGCGCCCTCTTTACCTGCATCGGCGACGATTTCAGCTTCTTGCTGATGGAACTTAGCATTCAGTACCTTGTGCTTAATTTTTTCTTTCTTCAAGAAATCAGAAAGGAACTCTGAAGTCTCAATGGCAATAGTACCAACAAGTACCGGTTGGCCTCGTTTCACGCAATCTTTAATATCCGCTAAAATTGCTTCAAACTTTTCATCTTTTGTTAAGTAAATCAAATCAGCCATATCATTACGAATCATCGGTTGATTAGTAGGGATAATAACCGTCTCTAGACCATAAATATGATTGAACTCGAACGCTTCAGTATCGGCCGTACCTGTCATACCTGACAGTTTTTGGTAAATTCTGAAGTAGTTTTGAAAGGTAATAGAAGCAAGTGTCTGGTTTTCATTTTGAATATTAACACCTTCTTTTGCTTCGATCGCTTGATGAAGACCTTCAGACCAACGACGACCATCCATCGTACGGCCAGTGTGTTCATCAACAATCACTATTTCGTCATCTTTTAAGATATAATCGACATCTTTTTGAAAGAGCTTATGGGCACGAAGCGCCGCCATAACATGGTGTAATAAGGTGATATTAGCGGCTGAAAATAAAGTATCTCCGGCAGTTAATAGCTCTTTTTCCACCATGATCTCTTCGATATGAATTTGACCACGTTCAGTTAAATAAACTTGTTTAGCTTTTTCATCAATGGTGTAATCACCCGTGCTTTCTTCACCTTCTTTATCTTCTTCGTCTTGTTGCACTAATGTGGGTACAACCGTATTGATAATTTTATACAGTGCTGAGCTATCTTCTGCCTGACCAGAAATAATCAGTGGCGTTCTGGCTTCATCAATTAGGATTGAATCGACTTCATCAATAATGGCAAAATGTAGTGGTTTTTGTGCGCGTTCTAGCGACGAAAACACCATATTGTCACGTAAATAGTCAAAACCAAATTCGTTATTGGTACCGTAAGTGATATCTGATTGATATGCAGCTTGTTTATCCTCAGTTGTCATACCAGCAACATTACAACCGACGGTTAAACCAAGAAACTCAAATAACGGACGACACCAATCAGCATCACGGGTAGCTAGGTAATCATTGACGGTAATGACATGCACACCTTTGTTGGTTAGCGCGTTAAGATATGATGGTAAGGTTGCTGTTAACGTTTTACCTTCACCGGTACGCATTTCAGCAATTTTCCCGTCATTAAGCACCATACCGCCAATCATTTGCACATCGAAATGGCGCATACCAAAGACTCGTTTACTGGCTTCACGAACGACAGCAAAAGCTTCTGGCAATAATTGCGCTATCGATTCGCCTTGAGCGCAGCGCTCTTTAAATTCAGTGGTTTTTGCTTTTAATTCTTCATCACTTAATACTTCTAAAACAGGTTCAAGCGCATTTATTTTATCGACTTCTTTGCTCATTTGTTTTAGCAATCTATCATTTCGACTACCAAATATTTTTGTTAACAAATTTCCAAACATCTTATTTAAACCATTTATTGAGAATTATCAGTGACTATACCTATTACCTTGGTACTGGGTATATCTGCCACCTTTAGTGAATTTATTATGATAACCGACGTTTTATCCGGCTACTTCCCTTTGCGATAAACAAATTTAATTGGATTAATTTGTTTATTATTTCGTAATATTTCATAGTGAACATGCGGCCCAGTAGAACGGCCTGAACTGCCCATACGTGCAATTTTTTGCCCTTTATTAACGACATCACCGACATTTACTAGTATATCTTTGTTATGACCATAACGAGTAGCTAAGCCATCACCATGATTGATTTCAATCAATTGTCCATAGCCATAACGCTTGCTTGCCCACGTTACAACCCCCGATGCCGTGGCAATAATGGCGGTATTTTCTTTACCGGCAAAATCGACACCTTTATGCATGGTTGGTTTACCATTAAAGGGATCTTTGCGCACGCCATAATACGAGGATAACCAACCTTTAGTAATTGGTCGTCCTGACAAATATGCATTATTTTGTATATGGTGACCAAAAGTTAAAGATTCAAGCATTTGTAATTGTTTTTCTTCGTAATTTATCTTACTTTCAAAACCTTCTATATCAATAAAGAGCTGTTCAAGGGTTTTATTATTTACTGGATAAGCCTCTGAAAATGGTCCGCCACTGACGGGTAGTTGGCTGAAGTTAAACTCATTAGCGGGAATATTAGCATCATCTGCCAAGCGATCACCCAGGGCATTTAAACGTAACACCTGACTTTGTAATTCAGCAAGCTTCATGGTTAAGGCGGTAATTTGTTGCTCTGTTATTAGTGTTGGTACAGAATTAACATGCGCTACTACACGGTATTGCTCGCCATTGGGCTGCCATTTATTACTGGCAATGAGGTGAACAATTAACCCTGAAATTAAGGCAAACGCGCACAATGCTGACAACCAATGCAATTTAGTAAGTCGCATTGAAAATCTGACGTTTTTTCCTCGGTATAGTAGTGTTAAACTCATAGGACTCTATTTGATTAATTTATTCAGTATGCTTAGACACTGAATTTTGGTAGTTACAATGGCTAGAAAATCTAAAAAACCTATTAATATGTCAGCGCTATTGCAAACAACGACAGGCACTTTGGCACATATTCAAACAAAAACCAACTCTTTGACCATCTTGGCGGACATTGTACGGCAAATTTGCCCTGATTTACCAGTAGATGCTTGGCATATTGCCAATTACCACCAAGATACCCTTATCATTGAAGTGAAGTCACCTGTGTGGGGGCAAAGGTTACAGTTTGAACGTAATAACATATGTAACGCCTTGAAGACTAACACTGAGGGTAATTTTCACCAGATAGAGATTAAAGTGAACCCGCAAGGCTTTCGTCAACAGCGCCATGAAGTCACAGAGAAAATACGGGCAGAACTTGAGCAATCTGCGCCAGTGACAACGGAGCAAACTAATACCGTAGTAAATGAAAAAACGGCTAAGCAATTTTTAGCAATTGCCAAAAACGCCCCTAAAGGCTTGAAAGAAAAGCTGGAAAAATTAGCACGGGTAGCAGGAAAAAGATAAGCACCGTGAAGTATGAAACGAAAGGAGCACTGCGCTAAGTGCTCACCTTATAAAAAATGAACAAAACAGCTAAAAGGCTGTGGCGTTAATTTCCTGATATTCTATTGGAGAAGCTTTATCATCTTCATAGGTTACCCACTCCCAAGAGTCAGTTTCTTTAAAAACCTTTCTGAGTAACTTATTGTTTAAACCATGTCCAGATTTAAAGGCATTTAATTCCCCGAGAATACTGGCGCTGCCCATATAAAGATCACCAATCGCATCGAGTATTTTATGCTTAACAAATTCATCATCATAACGTAATTCATTTTTATTTAGCATACGGTAATCGTCTAACACTATCGCGTTTTCTAAGCTACCGCCTAGGGCTAAATTATGAGAGCGTAAGAACTCAATATCTTTCATAAAACCAAAGGTTCTAGCGCGACTAATTTCTTTTATATATGAGCAACTAGAAAAGTCCATACTCATAGTTTGACAGGTTTTTTTAATAACTGGATGGTCAAATTCAATAGCAAAATTGACTCTAAAACCCTCATAAGGCAATAACTCTGCCCACTTGTCACCTTCTTCAACACGAATTGGTTTTTTAATACGTAAGAAACGCTTAGGTGCATTCAAGGTCTCAATGCCAACAGACTGAATTAAATATACAAAAGGTAAGGCACTGCCATCCATAATAGGAATTTCAGCAGAATCAACATCGATAATTAAGTTATCAATACCTAAGCCGGCAAGTGCTGATAGTAGGTGCTCTACCGTTGAAACCTTAACTTGCTGCTCGTTGACTAAACAAGTACATAACGTGGTTTCACCGACAGCTTCGGGTGTCGCTTTGATTTCAACCACAGGGTCAAGATCAATACGACGGAAAACAATACCGGTGTTTGCGGGTGCAGGACGGAGAGTAACCTGTACTTTTTCACCTTTATGTAAACCAACACCTACGGTTGAAACACTTGTTTTTAATGTACGTTGCTTAATCATATTAGCCTTGCTTTTTATTTGCGCATAAATGCCATTGCTTTCATAGATGCTTTACCGAGCGATTAAGCTAGATAACACTAACTACTACCCGCATTTTAGCCATAGTTAAAATGAATTAATTACCAAGCCCATATTTAATTTAGGCGCTAAAGCAGCTAAGCCAATTTACCGGCGCATAATATACCAAAAATAAGCGCTTAAATCAAAAATAAGCGCTTAAATCAAAAGTAACTAACTGTAGGACTTAGTTACTCGCTAATGAGTAACTAACTAGTCAAGAATTAGTCGGCTTGCTTGCGCAAAAAGGCCGGTATATCTAAATAAGTGTCTAAATCAGTGGCAACCGCTTTTTGGGCGTTACTATCTGTCATGGTTACTGTCTCAACTGCCGCACTTGGCTGTGCTGTAGCGGGGCTATAATCAGCACCAACAATTTTATTAGGCTCAACCATTTGCGTAGGGTTTACTAAGGTAATATCTGGTTTATTTTCAGCGCCAATACCAGTCGCTACCACAGTAACACGAAGTTCATCGGTCATATCCATGTCAATCACCGCACCAACCACAACGGTAGCATTTTCAGAAGCAAAGGCTTTGACTGCATTACCGACGGTCTCAAACTCATCGATGCTAATGTCCATACCGGCAGTAATATTTACTAAAATACCGCGAGCACCGGCTAAATCAACATCTTCAAGTAATGGACTTGAAATAGCAGCATCAGCGGCTTCTTGAGCTCTATCAGGGCCGGACGCTGTACCAGAGCCCATCATAGCCGTGCCCATTTCAGACATTACCGTGCGTACATCGGCGAAATCGACGTTAATTAAACCGGGACGGGTAATTAACTCAGCAATACCTTGCACCGCGCCAAGTAAAACATCATTTGCCGCTTTAAAGGCATCTAATAAACTTGTTCCTGGGCCAAGTACTTTCAGCAGTTTTTCATTTGGGATAGTAATAAGTGAGTCAACATTTTTAGATAAAAACTCAATGCCTTGATCGGCATAGTTCATACGTTTTTTACCTTCAAAAGGGAAGGGTTTAGTAACTACCGCAACGGTCAGAATACCCATTTCTTTCGCTATTTCAGCCACCACAGGTGCAGCACCTGTACCTGTACCGCCGCCCATACCCGCGGCAATAAAGATCATATCAGCACCTTGGAGGGCTTGCTTGATAGCTTCTCTATCTTCTTCCGCGGCACAACGGCCAACTTCCGGGTTTGCGCCCGCGCCTAGGCCTTTAGTTACACCAGCACCAAGCTGTAAGGTTACATCGGCAGAAGAATTACGTAACGCTTGCGCGTCGGTATTTGCCGTAATAAACTCAACACCTTCAATCGTTTGTGAAACCATGTGTTCAACAGCATTACCACCACCGCCACCAACACCGATAACTTTAATTATCGCTTCTTCCTTATGGTCTTCCATTAATTCAAACATTCTATCTCTCCGTTTTACTTACAATGACTTAAAATACCAAATAAACTGTTGCCAACCATTACTTTTAACAACAATTCGAGACAGCTGTTATTTCCATTTAACAGCTCACAACAAAATTCCTTTAAACTAGCTTTTAGAATTCGCCTTTAAACCAGGCATGAATTCTTGACCAAAAATCACCCACACTTTGGCCTTTTTTACTTAAGTTATCTACTTCGCTGGCGGCTTGCATACCATAATGCAAAAGACCAACAACCGTGGCGTAGCTAGGGTCGTTAACATATTCTTTTAGCCCTTGTACTGACAAGGGACAGGCAATACGAACGGGCATTTGAAAAATTTCTTCGGCAAATTCCAGTACACCTTCCATTTTTGCCGTGCCACCGGTTAAGACATAGCCGGCAGCAATTTGGTCTGATAAACCTGATTCTCTAATTTCTTCTTGAATTAGCTCAAATAACTCTTGATACCTTGGTTCAACAACTTCGGATAAGGTATGGCGTGACATTGAACGCGCAGGGCGACCACCAACACTTGGCACCTCAATACTTTCTTCCATGCTAACTAATTGCTTTAAAGCACAGGCATACTGCACTTTAATATCTTCCGCATGACTTAATGGCGTTCTAAATATTTTAGAAATATCACTGGTGACTTGGTTACCGGCCACAGGTATTACTGCCGTATGTCGTAAGGTTCCACCGGTAAAAACCGAAATATCCATAGTGCCGGCGCCCATATCCACGACACACACACCTAACTCTTTCTCATCATCGGTTAACACCGAATAACTTGAAGCAAGCGCGGAAAAAATCAATTGGTCCACGGTTAAATCGCAACGTTCCACACACTTAACTAAATTTTTCGCCATATCATTGGCACAAGTAATGATATGCACTTTGGCTTCCATGCGAACACCTGACATACCAATAGGGCTTTTAATGCCGTCTTGACAATCAATACTGTATTCTTGTGGCAGCACGTGTAACATGCGGCGCTCTGCTGAAATAGGTACTGAACGCGCCGTGTGAATAACATTGTCTACATCTTCTTGAATAACTTCATTGTCATTAATTGGCACCATGCCATTTTCATTTTGGCAACTAATATGTTTGCCCGAAATGCCTAAATAAATAGAGCTTATTTGACAATCAGCCATCAGCTCAGCTTCATTAATGGCGCGTTGGATTGCTTGAATAACAAGATTCAAGTCATTTACTCCGCCTTTATCCATGCCGCGTGCAGGCTGATTACCGACACCAATAATACTTAACTGGTTGTCTGGTGTGATCTCCCCGACGGCGACAGATATTTTGGAGGTGCCTATATCAAGGCCAACCACTAATTTTCTTTCTGCTGCTTTAGACATTTAACTTAAACTCTTAACTGATTGCGCTGATTGCGCTGATTATTATCATTATTTTTTAGCAATTTATTTTGGCTAATTTTATCCAGCCTTTTCCAACCAACAGCCAATCCGGTATCATACCGTAAATCGATGTAATCAACCGCCTGATTTTGCTGTTTTTCCGCAATTATTTTTGCTTTTAGTTGTGCTTTGATTATTGGGTAAACATCCATGAAACGTTGAATACGTTCAACCCGCTCTTCTCGACCTAAATTTAAGGTCACGCCATCATCCAAGGTTAACTGCCAAGAGAAGCGTTCACTCAACACTAACTCATCAATGGTTAGCGATTCGGAAGCAAGTAGTTCGTTGAAATCTCTATAATTTTTAAGTGCTAACACTTCACTTCCCTCAGGGCCAAAAAAGCTAGGCAGGTAATGTTTAACCCGCTCAATATCCGCCTGAAAAACCTGACCAAGTTGATTGATTAAAAAATTGCCATTCCAAAATGCCACTGGATTTTGATCAACCACATAGATCTTTAATTCGTTTGGCCACTGTTTTCTTACCGCTACCGAGTAAACCCAAGGTAAGGTAAGCACATAACGTTGCACTTCGTTGACGTCAACTTGGAAAAAATTACCCATATTCACTGGTGCAATAGCATTAATAATATCGCTACGTTGGCTATAGGGCATTTCCCCTGAGATGACGATAGCAGTCACCGGCGAACTTTCTTGACCAACAAAATGCTTAATAAGCCACCAACTGATGGTTATCAGGCTAAATAGCACCACAATAAAAAACAACAAACCCAAGCCAAAAGACAAGGTATTCGCCTCGCCTTGGCGGGCGGTTTTTTCTATAATGTTCCGCCGTTTATTAGTCACAATAGCCGCCTTACCCCTTGACACTAAGCCGTAATATTTGTGTCACCAACTCACTAAAATTTAAACCAAATACCTTGGCGGCTTTGGGCACTAGTGATGTTTCTGTCATCCCTGGCACCGTATTCACTTCTAATATCTGCCATTCGCCCTTATTATTACGCATGATATCAACCCGTCCCCAGCCCCGCGCGCCTGTGGCATTAAAGGCTTTAATAGATAAATTTTTCAATTCACTTTCATCACGTTCACTTAAATCACATGGACAATGATATTGTGTACTTGTCGATTGATATTTTGCTTCATAATCATAAAATTCACGTGGTGTTTCCATATGAATCACTGGTAATGCCTGATCACCTAAAATAGCAACGGTATATTCAGGGCCATCAATCCAGGCTTCAAGCAATACCTGCTGGTCAAAACCAAAAGCCTCTATCAAGGCATTATGCAGTTGCTCAACAGTTTGTGCCTGTGCCATACCAATACTTGAGCCCTCATTGGCGGGTTTTACCATGACTCTACCACCTAAATCAGCAAGAATATTTGCTAATGATAACTGGGCAAAGTCGGCTTTATCAACAACAGCAAAGGCTGCTGTTGGTAAGCCACAGGCTTTGAAAATCTGTTTACTACGCACCTTATCCATAGAAAGTGAAGAGCCTAAAACATTTGAGCCAGTATAGGGAATGCCCAAATACTCAAGCGCCCCTTGCACACAACCATCTTCACCACCCCGACCATGCAAGGCAATAAAAACACGCTTTACTTTTTTACTCAACAAGTCAGTTAAGGGTACAAATTTGGTATCGATTAACACCACATCAAAACCGGCTTGCTCAAGACCTTTGGCTATGGCTTGCCCTGAATTAAGTGAAACTTCTCGCTCCGCTGAGTTACCACCATAAAGCACAGCAATTTTTTCTTGCTTGAGCTGTGCCAATGAATCGGTCAATGTAGATTGCCAAGCACTAGCCATTACTTAGCACCTTTAGCCGCTGAGTTTACATGCAACAAACTATGCTCGGCTAAGTTTATAGCAACCGCGCCGATACTGCCGGCACCTTGGGTTATCACCATATCGTTATCCTGTAATTGCATTACTAACAGCTCTGCTAATTTATCAACATCGCTGATATAAATAGGCTCTACTTGACCACGTTGACGAATGGAACGCGCTAAACTTTTACTGTCTGCTGACGCAATTGGCTTTTCTCCGGCTGCATAAACATCGAGTAAAAACAGGCAGTCTACGTCTGAAAGAACTTCGACAAAGTCTTCATATAAATCGCGCGTCCGAGAATATCTATGGGGTTGAAAAATCATCACTAAGCGTCTATCTGGCCAACCTTGACGTATAGCCAATATAGTGGCTTTTACTTCACTCGGATGATGACCATAATCATCAACAAAAAACATATTACCGGCATCCGTAGTAAAATTAGGCAGCTGCTCAAAACGTCGGCCAATACCAGCAAATTCAGATAATGCTTGGCATATAGCTTCATCACTTACCCCTTCGTCTTTAGCAACGGCGACACCAGCCAAAGCATTTAAGACATTATGCTGACCCGGTAAGTTTACGCTCATAGCTAGCGGTGCTTGCCCTGCTATCTCTACGGTAAAATGACTCACGGCACCCTCTTGTTGGTAATTTACCGCTCTAACATCGGCATCTGCAGAAAAGCCATAGGTGATCACTTGGCGGCTAATTCGTGGTAATAATTCACGCACTACCGGATCATCTATACAAACCACCGCTAAACCATAAAATGGCAAGTTATGTAAAAACTCTATGTAAGTGTCTTTGAGCTTTTCAAAATCCCCGCCGTAAGTTTCCATATGGTCGGTATCGATATTGGTGATGACGGAAACCATGGGTTGTAAGTGTAAAAATGACGCATCACTTTCATCTGCTTCCGCAATCAAATAACGACTACTACCTAATCGGGCATTGGTGCCAGCACTGTTGAGTAAACCGCCAATAACAAACGTAGGATCTAATTTACCTTGGGCAAAAATACTGGCAATTAAGCTGGTTGTCGTTGTTTTACCATGGGTACCCGCAATTGCAATACCATGGCGAAAACGCATTAACTCAGCTAACATTTCTGCGCGTCTAACTACAGGAATACGTAATTTTTTTGCGGCGACAAGTTCTGGGTTATCACTACTTATCGCGGTAGAAACGACAATAACACTCGCTTGGCTAATGTTATCAGCTTTATGACCGATAAAAATTTTTGCACCTAAGCCGGTCAGTCGTTGCACCACTTGGTTCTCACCTATATCGGAGCCCGATATTTCATAACCTTCATTCAGCAAAACCTCGGCAATCCCGCCCATACCGGCGCCACCTATACCAACAAAGTGGATACGTTTAACCCGACGCATTTCAGGCACCTGAGCTGAGTACAAGTTGCTACCTTTATTTAAATGGGCCGTTGCGTGAGTACTTTTACTTGCACCAGTACTTGAGTTAGTTTGCTTTATCATATTTTCTCTTCGTTATTGCTAAGTGCTGTGCCATTTGCTTGGCTAAGCTGTTGGCACAATTTTGCTACTTTTATACTTGCGTCACTGTTTGCTGCGGAAAATGCAGCTTTAGCCATGGTTATCAAGGTTTCAGGTTGCTCAAATAGCTCGGTAATTAACGCGGTGATACTGCCTTCATTCAACTCTATTTGTGGCAGTAATTTCGCTGCCTCGCGTTTAACCAGATAGAGGGCATTTTTTGTTTGGTGATCATCGACCGCATGCGGCAGCGGTATAAAAATAGCTGGCGTTGCCGCCATGGCTAATTCTGATACGGTTAACGCGCCCGCACGACAAATAACAATATCAGCCCACTGATAGGCTGTTGCCATATCCTTGATAAACTCAGTAACTTCTACCTTATCCGCAGCTAGACCTTGCTCTGCATAAGATACCATGACTTTTTCTTGTTTATTAGCACCCGTTTGGTGCCAAATTGAGAAATTTTCATCCTCCCGCGCTAGACGAGCAAAACTGCTGGGCATTACTTCATTTAACACTTGCGCGCCAAGGCTGCCACCAACCACTAATATATTTTTACTCGCTTTTTTCTGCTTAGTTTCATTCGCCGATTTTTGCTTGGCTAACGCTGCTTGCTGGCCAATGGCAACACGCAAAGGATTACCAACCACCTCAGCAACAACCCCAGGGGCAAAAGCATGAGGAAAAGCGCAGCATACTTTATTGGCAATACGCGCTAATAATCTATTACTTAAACCCGCGGCAGCATTTTGTTCATGGACAATTAAGGGTATTTTACTTAACCATGCTGCTAAGCCACCCGGAGCACTCGCATAACCGCCCATTCCTAGTACCACATCGGGTTTAACGGCTTTGAGCACTCGTCGAGCTTGGTACAGTGATTGCAGTAATTTTAAGGGTATAACTAACATTGCTAACAATCCTTTACCTCGCAAGCCACTTATATTAATGAAAGATATATCATAACCATGTTCAGGAACAATATTAGCTTCCATTCGATCAGCGGTGCCCAACCAATGAATATGCCAACCTTGCGCCTTAAGTTCATCCGCAACAGCAAGACCTGGGAATATATGACCACCCGTGCCACCCGCCATCACCAGTAAAGTTTTAGTTTTACCCTTGTCGTCTTGATCATTATTAACCACCATTAGCTAGCACCACTTTTCTTTTCGTTAGGCTTAGTCACTTTTTGAGCACTTCTTTTTGAGCTAGTTGCTTGAATACTTTGCAAGCGAATTTCGTGGTCGATACGTATTAAAATCACTAACGCTAGGGTCATCACTATCATAGAGCTACCACCATAACTAATCAGTGGCATGGTTAAGCCCTTAGTGGGTACAATACCGGCACTTGCACCAATATTTACCGCAGCCTGAAAGCACATCCAAATACCTATCGAGTACGCTAAGAAACCTTCAAAATACTTTTCTTTTGCGAGTGCACAACGCCCTAGAATAAGCGCCTTTAAGACTAAGGTCATACTCAGCAGCAGCACCACACTGATACCAACAAAGCCAAATTCTTCGGCTAAAACCGCCATAACAAAGTCAGTATGTGCTTCAGGCAAATACTCTAATTTTTGAATGCTATTACCTAAACCCTGCCCTAAAATCTCACCTCGACCGTAAGCCATTAATGACTGTGTTAACTGGTAACCACTACCAAACGGGTCTTGCCATGGGTCTAAAAAGCTGGTTACTCGTCGCCATCGGTAGGGTTCAAAGTAAGCAAGCATACCTAACGATGTGGCGCCAACCGAAGCCATAGCGATAAATTGCCATAACTTAGCACCCGCTAAAAACAACAGGCCGAAAGTGGTGACGAACATGACAATAACGGTACCTAAATCCGGTTGTAATAATAACAAGGCGGCCATAACACCAAAAACAATTAACGGCTTAATAAAGCCTTTTAAGTTTTCCATTACTTGCTCACGGCGACGTACTAGATAGGCGGACAAATAACAAAAGAAGAATAGTTTCGCTGGCTCTGCTGCTTGTACCGTAATAGGCCCTAGTACGATCCATCGGGTAGAGCCGTTTACTGTCCGACCAATAAGCAATACTGTCACTAGCAGTACAATGGCAAAACCTAATAAGTAACTGCTGTTTTTATGCCACCAAGACATAGGAATTTGTAAAGCTACCCCAGCCATGGCAATACTTAAACCAATATAAATACCGTGACGTATAACAAAATGAAATGGATTATTAAATAGACGTTCCGCTACCGGTATTGAGGAAGAGGCCACCATGACTAGCCCAACCATATACATGATCAGTCCCAAGACAATAAAGCTGCGATCAAACGTGCGGCTACCATATTCATCTGAATCGGTCATCAGGCGGTTAATCCATGCAGGTAATGACGGCACTGGTACTTTCGAGATGGCCTTGCTTATTGTCTGAGTGGTTGCTAAGGACATTGTTTTTGCTAAGGTCATGGTTTTTTCTAACGACATGAGACCTCCTGCGCATGTACTGCCGCAATAAATTGCTCACCTCGTTCCAGGTAATTTTTGAACATATCAATACTGGCACAAGCGGGTGAAAGTAGCACCATATCACCTGGTTTCGCTAGTTTTTTAGCTTGTTGTACCGCAGCCAACAGGGTCTCAACAACAATGGCATCACTGACTAAGTCCGCAATTTTATCGCCATCTTTGCCTAAAGTGATCAACTGACTGACTTCAGCCTTGAAGATAGTTTTAAGGGCGGAGAAATCAGCGCCTTTGCCGTCCCCGCCAGCAATAAGTATTAATTTATTGTTATCAGCCAGCGTCGGCGCCAAGCCAGTGATCGCGGCTAGGGTAGCCCCTACATTGGTGGCTTTCGAATCATTAATCCATTGAATACCATCGTCACTGACAACACGTTGACAACGATGGGCTAAACCGATAAATCCCGGCAGTTGTTTAACCATGGCAGATAGAGACCAACCCGCGCTATAACCAAGCGCCAAAGCCGCCATATAATTTAAGGCATTATGCCTACCGGCTAGGGGTAATAGCTCGCTCGAAATTAAGGCTTGCTCACCAAACATCAACATCTGTTTGTGATCAATAACAGCCAGACCAAACTGGCCTTGCTCTGGCTTACTTAAACCAAATGAAATGATTGTTTGTGCGGCAACTAAAGTGTTAGTCGCTTGATCATCTCTATTAACCACGGCAACTTTCGCTTGTCGATATATACCTTGTTTAATGGCCTGATAATTAGCTAAGGTTTTATGGCGGTCTAAATGATCGTCGGTCAAATTTAGTACACTAGCGGCTATAGCTTGCATGCTAGTGAGTGTTTCTAGTTGAAAGCTGGACAGTTCGACAATGACAATATCGGGCTGATTAGCAGACAAACTTTCGCTGGCTTGCTCAAGTTGCAGTAAATCAAGTATTGGTTCACCTATATTACCCGCCAATGCCGCATTAATGCTAAGGTTTTGTGCAAGGTAAGCCAGCAGTGACACTACGGTAGACTTGCCATTAGAGCCTGTTACTGCCAACATTCTCATGGGGGTAGCGCGGCTATTATTGACTAGACAAAATAACTCAATATCACCCATAACTTGGCAATGTGATGAAATAAGTGCTGCAATACCCTCGCCAGCTAAATCGATACCCGGGCTAGTGATAATGATATCGGCATGGGCAATTAGGCTTTGCTGCCATTGACCGAACATAAATTTAGCTTGGGGAAAATCCTGCTGGTATTGAGCTTGTTGCTCAGCATTAGCAAAGGGCATGATACGTGAATCATTAACAGCAAATGACAAACCTTGCCCATGCAAAAGGCGTAGGCATGACAAACCTGTCATTCCGGCACCAAGCACAACAATATTTTTATCTTTAAACGCTGTTAACCAAGTCATAATGTATTTAATTTTACCTTACTTTACTGAACGCTATTTATTTAACGCTATTTGCTTAATGTAGTGTTATCGTAACTTCAAGGTAGCTAAACCTATCAGTACTAATATCAATGAAATAATCCAAAAACGAACAATGACTCGCGGCTCTGGCCAGCCTTTTAATTCATAGTGGTGATGAATGGGCGCCATTCGGAAAATACGTTGACCACGCAATTTATATGAGCCCACTTGTAAAATAACCGAGAGGGTCTCCATAACAAAAACACCACCCATAATAAATAACACCAATTCTTGGCGAACCAGCACGGCAATAACACCAAGTCCGGCACCTAAAGCAAGTGAGCCAACATCACCCATAAAGAGTTGCGCTGGGTAGGTGTTAAACCACAAAAAGCCCAATCCCGCGCCAACAATAGCGGTACAAACCACCACAAGCTCACTGGTTAAAGCAATATGGGGAAGATTAAGGTAACTGGCAAAATTAACGTTACCTGTGACATAGGCAAATAACGCAAACGCGCCGGCAACCATGATGGTCGGCACTATGGCTAAACCATCTAGACCATCCGTTAAGTTAACGGCATTTGAAGTACCAACAATAACAAAATAGGTCATTACCACATAAAAAATGCCTAACTGAGGTAATAGCTCTTTCATAAAGGGTATTAACAATGCGGTTTCATTTGGACCCTGAGCAATATAATATAAAAACAGTGCGGTACTTAAGCCGATAACGCTTTGCCAAAAATATTTCCAGCGAGCAATCAGGCCATTAGCATCTTTACGAATAACTTTTCGGTAATCATCAACAAAACCGATGGCGCCAAAGCTCACCACCACAAATAGCACCACCCAGACATAAATATTACTTAAATCGGCCCACAGTAAAACACTGATCACAATGGAGCCGAGTATCAATAAACCGCCCATCGTTGGCGTACCCGATTTAGATAAATGACTTGCTGGGCCATCTTCTCTTATCGTTTGACCAATTTGCATCTTTTGCAAATAACGAATAAGTTTTGGGCCAAAATATAAGGATATAAACAGCGCGGTTAGCGTGCTGATAATGGCGCGAAAGGTTAAATAAGAAAAAACATTAAACCCGGAGTAATATGGAGTCAAAAACTCACCTAACCACAATAACATTAAGCTTTACCTTCTTTACATTGATTTTTACTAGCATTCATATTTTCACTAGCGTTGTTTTCTTTACTAACATTCATTGCTTGGTTAGTACTTTCTTGACTATTCATTTGTTCAAACCAGTGAGTTATTTCTGTTACTACATGCTCCATATGAGCACTACGAGAGCCTTTAACTAAAATAGCAATATCTTGCTGACCAGCCGATAATTGCTGATTTAGCATGTTAAGCAAATGAGCCATCAACTCAGCTCTATGGCTAAAATGTTGACTTTGTTCACTTTGATCATTGTCCTTGGCAAAGGCATCACTTGCACTTTGACTCAGTACGCCTAAGGACAATAAAGTATTTAACGATAAACTTTTAGCAAACTCGCCCAGCTCTTGGTGATAACTACGCGCGTCAGTACCCAGCTCACCCATATCACCTAAGATAAGTATTTTTTTACCTGGGTAACTTGATAATAACTGAGTAGCAGCTTTAGCAGACTCGAGATTAGCGTTATAGCTGTCATCAATGAGTTTGATGTGACAAGCGGTTTTTTTATCATGCCATTGATATAAATTTAGTCGCCCTTTAACGGGCTGCATTTTCGCTAAACCTAAACAGATATCTTCAAGGCTGGCGCCAAATTCTAAGGCAATACAAGCCGCAGCAACCGCATTACAAACATTATGTTTGCCCGGTACGGTTAAGTGAATTTCACAACTCCCCTGCGTTGTTTTTAACGTAAAAGTAGCGTAGCCATTTTCATCTAAGTTGACATTTTCGCTATAACAATGCGCTTTATTAATACATGAAAAAGTACGTACTGCTTTACCCTCTAAGCGCCATTGCCATTTATCGCTGTATTGGCTGTCTTGGTTATATAAGGCAACGCCATTTTCACCAAGACCTGAGAATATTTCACCTTTAGCACGAGCAACACCACATAAGTCGCCAAAACCTTCTAAGTGCGCGGCAGCAATATTATTAATCACAGCAACATCAGGTTGGGTTAACGCTGTGGTATAGGCAATTTCACCGAGATGATTAGCGCCCATTTCAATAACCGCAAAATCATGGCTGCTATCCAAACGAAGTAACGTTAACGGCACGCCAATATCGTTATTAAAGTTACCTTGAGTTGCCAGCACTTTTCCTAGACGCGACAATATAGCGGCGACCATTTCTTTGACCGTGGTTTTACCACTACTACCTGTTATACCAACAGTTTTAGGCGCAAGCTCTTTTTTAACAAAAGCGGCAATTTTACCTAAAGCAATACGGGTATCGCTAACCACCAATTGTGCGGTATCAATCACATCGATCAAGTGATGATCGACGATAAGTAACTGACAACCTTGTTCGATCACTTGCGGTGCAAAGCGATGACCATCAAAATTAGGGCCTTTAAGGGCAAGAAAAGCGCAGACCTTGGCCGAGTTTTTATCGATTGCGCGGCTATCGGTAACTAAATCGTCAATAACCAAATCATCGAGACTTAGTGAGGTTTTATTTACTGCTGCAATGAGTTGGCCATCAGTAATCTCGGCTAACGTTGGCAATGAAATAACAATCATACCTTTGCCTCATTTGGCAATGTGGCCAAGCCAGCGTGCTGTTGATAAAAATTTTCTACCACTAAACGCTCGTTATAGGCTAATTTTTCCGTGCCTATGATCACCCCATGCTCATCATATTTGGCGACAATGACATAGTCTTCATGCCCTTTACCTGCCAATAAGACGATATCGCCAGCTTGGGCTGTTTGCAGTGTCGTCAATACGGCTTGCTCTCTTGCTAAAATAATGCTTATTGTATCGGCATCCGGATGGGTAAAACCGGCGATAATATCGTTGGCTATCAACTGAGCATCTTCACTGCGTGGGTTATCATTAGTAACAACGACACAGTCGGCATATTTTTCTGCGGCTTGTGCCATCAAAGGTCTCTTACCTTTATCTCTATCGCCGCCACAGCCAAACACCACATAAAGTTTTCCTGAGCAATGTTGACGACAGGCTTGTAGTGCTTTTTCTAACGCATCGGGTGTATGGGCATAATCGACCACGGCGGTCGCTAAGTTATTAGCACTCGTGGCTTCCATTCGACCAGCAATAGCACTGACCTGTCTGACTAAATCAGGGAGTTCACTTAATCGCGTACCTTCAATAAGTAAGACGCAGATTGCCGCCATTAGATTATCAATATTAAAATCGCCCAACAATGGACTGCTAATAACAACACGGCCTAAATGACTTATGAGGGTAAAAGATACGCCATGACTATGATGTTTAATATGCTTAGCGGTGACAAAATGCTGATTGCATTCTATGTTATCAGTACGACCATAAAGCCAAAGCACTTGTTGCTCTGGCCAATTTTCAAGCCAGTTCTTTGCTTGTTCATCATCAAAATTCACCACGGCAATTTGACGGTTATCACCGGTAAAAATCTGTTTTTTAGCGGCACCATAACTAGCCATAGAGTCATGATAATCAAGATGATCACGACTCAAGTTGGTAAACACAGCAATATCAAACAAATCGGCTTGTACACGTTGTTGTGATAAAGCATGGGAAGAGACTTCCATCGCGACATGACTAAACTTGCCATGGACAGAGTGCTCATCAATAAAAGCAGTGAATAATTGATGTAATTGACAAGCGCCAGGGGTAGTATTTTCTATCTGTGCTAGTTTATCGATACTACCCGCACCATTAGTACCAATAATAGCGCAAGGTTTATGGGCGTGAGTAAACATCTGAGCTAATAACTGACTGGTGGTCGTTTTACCGTTGGTGCCGGTAATGCCCACTATGGTCATATGCTTTTGTGGCGCTTGATAATAATGTTTAGTTAAGGTAAATAAATGCTGGTTAAGTTGATAAAAATTAACGATAGCGACACCGTTGCCGTTTGAGGCAATAACGAGTTCACCGTGGTCAGCTGCACTGTCACACTCGCGAATAACTAACTTAACGCCTTGCTTAAGCGCTTGCTCAATATATTGGCGACCATCTTGCTGGTGGCCAATAATGGCGCAGAAAATATCCCCGGCAACAAGCAATCGACTATCGTTATGCAGATCGCCGACAAAACCATCTAAAGCAAGGAACTTTGTTAGAGTAATGCCAAATTTCGCTAAAGATGCGATGATATTTTGCGTGGCAGGTTTAGGCATGATGCTCTTCTGCAGTTATTGCTTTCTCAGCGCCTGTGGTCTCAGTTGACTGATTAGCCGCGTGTCTATTTTTCGCATCAGGAGCAATATTCAACACCTGTAGTGCACCTTTCATTACCCGAGAGAATACTGGCGCGGCTATATCGCCGCCATAATACAAATCACCACCTGGTTCATTAATGACCACCACCACCACTATTTCAGGGTTTGAGATTGGCGCCATGCCGGCAAAAAAAGCAACGTATTCGTTACCATAGCCACCCGCAACCGCTTTGATTGAAGTACCGGTTTTACCACCAACACGATAGCCATCCACTTTTGCTTTTGGTACATGTTCATCAACCACAGCTTCGAGCATATGGGTAATAGCGATACTGTTCTCTTCAGAGAAAATTCTTTCTTGGTCTTCTGGCGCTATATTTTGCTTATCAATTTTAATAATCGACAATTTACGTTTAATGCCGCCATTGGCAAGGGCCATATAAAACCGTGTTAATTGTGCTGGGGTAATGGCTAAACCCGCGCCCCAAGAGAGTGTTGCTAACTCGAACTTAGACCAACGGTTTCTATCATGCATAATACCGGCACTCTCACCCACTAAGTTAGTACCGGTATCTTCGGCAAAACCAGCATCGAAAAACTTAGTTAACAAATAATCTTTGGGCACTGACAGTGCCAACTTAGTTGTGCCTACATTGGAGGAATAGACCAAAATATCTTCAATAGAAAGTTTACCCCGATTAACGGGATCGCTAACTCGTCGGCCCCCTAAACGCATCCATCCTGGGCTGGTATTAATAATAGTATTAACTTTTACCGAGCCAAACTCCAATGCGGCCAATACGGTTAACGGTTTCATGGTTGAACCTGGCTCATAGACATCGGTGATCGCTCGATTCCTAAACCGGTGAATAGCCGTATTACGCCGGTTATTTGGGTTATATGATGGGCTATTGGTCATTGCCAATATTTCACCGGTATGGACATTAGCGACTACGATAGAGCCCGAGGTCGCTTTAAATGCTTGCACCGCACCTTTTAGTTCTTTATAAGCTATGGCTTGTATACGTTGATCAATACTTAAGGTAATATTTTGCGCTTGTTTTGCTTCTAACACAGAAATAATTTCAATTTTTCGGCCTTTAGCATCTTTTCTAAAACGCTTGGCGCCACCAGTACCGGTAAGTAAGTCATCATACATACGTTCTATGCCTTCAATGCCTTTATCATCAACATTAGTAAAGCCGATAAGGTGAGCACTAATTTCCCCTGTTGGATAAAAACGCTTCGATTCTCTTCGTAAATGAATACCCGGTATTTTTAATTCTTTGACGTAATTTGCCACGGCGGGCGAAATTTTTCGTGCTAAATAAATAAAACGTTTACGAGGATTTTTCTGCACACGAGCGATAAGTTTATTGATATCTTGATCAAGCACATCGGCTAAGGCTTGCCAATGTTTAGTCATGGCTAAGGCCTTATTATCCATGATTATTTTAGGATCTGCCCAGACGGTTTCCACGGGTACACTAATCGCCAACTCGGCACCATTTCGATCAACAATTAAACCGCGTTGTACCGTGTTAGCGGTAACACGTAATGATCGCAAGTCACCTTGCTTTTTCAACATATCTGGTTCAATTATTTGAATATAGGCTGTGCGAGCCATCAAACTAAGATAAATCAGCGCAACAACAGCCAGCACTAAATAATAACGCCAAGCAGCGGTATTTAATGACTTATTGTTTTTGGCTGATTTTTTATTCACACCGTTCCCATTTATATTATTGTTTTACTACTGTCAGGCAAAGGCATATTGGCTTTGAACAAGTTATTTCTCATAAGTTCTCGCTATTAGCCTTGCCCTACTGCAAGCTAACAATCACTTCCGAGTCCCTATCAGGCCGTTTCATATCTAATAACCTTTTGGCTTTACTCTCTATCGCACTGTGTTCTGCTAAACTACTTTGCTCTATTAATAAGTTACGCCACTCAATATCTAATTCATCTTGGAGTGTTAACAACACTTCAAGGTCACTGGTAGTTTGTCGATTGATATGACTGTAAT
Organism: Colwellia sp. TT2012; assembly: GCF_001440345.1. GTDB lineage: Bacteria > Pseudomonadota > Gammaproteobacteria > Enterobacterales > Alteromonadaceae > Colwellia. The sequence continues at coordinate 337,442 of NZ_LJYX01000021.1, forward strand.
AAATCACAGAAAATGCCGACATCACCACAAATAACAATAAAATATAAGTCACGCTAAAGCGGACAATATCTTGCCAAATATCAAAGACTAAGGCACGAGCTGCCATAACTAATCAATGTTTCTAGCTAAACGCTCAGCAACACGTAATACCGAACTTCTCGAACGTATATTTTGCTCAACTTCCGCTTTACTGGGTTTTAATTTACGACCAATTAACAAGAATTTTTTACTTTTATTTAATTCAACCTCACTGATAGGCAGGCCTCGCGGCACTTTTCTACCCTGAGAATGTTTTTTCATAAACTGCTTCACTAAACGGTCTTCCAAAGAATGAAAGCTAATAACAACAAGACGCCCGCCCTCTGCTAACACATCAAGTGACGCGGCCAGGACTTTTTCAATTTGCTCTAGCTCACTGTTGATATATATGCGAATGGCCTGAAAGCTTCGCGTTGCTGGGTGCTTCTTGATTTCTCGTTGTGGTGCTGTGGTTTTGATCAACTTGGCTAATTGGCTGGTTCTAGTTAACGGTGTTTCTTCTCGGCTATCAACAATCGCATTAGCAATGCGCCAAGCATGTTTTTCTTCACCAAACGTTCTTAACACCCAAGTAATGTCTTCAACATCGGCAACCGCTAGCCATTCTGCTGCGGTTTGACCCTTGCTGGTATCCATACGCATATCAAGAGGACCATCTTTCATAAAACTAAAACCCCGTTCAGCTTCATCTAACTGAGGGGAAGAAACACCTAAATCAAGTAAAATGCCATCAACCTTACCGGTTAAGTTATGCTTTTCAGCAATTTCAGCTAAGGCGGCAAAACCTTGATGTTCAATTAAAAAACGTGAATCATCTTTGAATTTGTCAGCGGCAGCAATGGCAGTAAGGTCACGGTCAATGGCAATTAAGCGACCCTTACTAGATAACTTAGAAAGAATTAATGATGAATGACCGCCGCGACCAAAAGTACAGTCGATAAAACAACCATCACCTGTAATAGCTAAGCCTTCAACGGCTTCATTGAGCAACACTGAGATATGAGTGGTGTCTAATTCCATGTTATTATTTTTATAACCCTTGTTAACACATTTATGTTGATAAGTGATTTGAATAACGACTAAAGTGATAAGTCGAGCAAACGTTCAGTCAATTCAATTTCACCTGTTTGTATTTTACTAATACCCTGTTGCATTAGTGTTTTCCATGCGGTGTCATGCCAAATTTCAAATTTATTCAACTGGCCGACAAGCATGATGTTTTTATCTAAATTGGCATGTTGTCTTAATGGCCCATTAATAAGTAAGCGACCATTTTTATCCATTTCACAATCACTGGCATTACCCAAAATTATTTGTTTGAATAACCGTTCTTGTCGGTTGGTGCTAGACAAGCTAGCCAAAGATAATTCTATTTCTTCCCACTCAGCTAAGGGATAAAGTAATAAACAAGCTTGCTGAATATCAACAGTACAGACCATTTTCCCTTGGCAATCAGCAAATAGCTCATCACGATACTTGGTCGGTATCGTGATCCTATTTTTGCTATCAAGCGTAATTGCGCTGCTGCCTCTAAACATATCTGTTGTTGCTTCGCCGTTTTCGGTCAATTAATAAACAAGTGAGTAGAGGCAAAACTTAAAGAGCCACATTTCCCCACATTTTTCCACAATGATACAGTTTAGTGAAAAAAGTAAGGGGCTGTCAAGTAAGGAAAACGAAAAACACTGACAAGATACTGGCTATAACACCAGTAAAATTAAGGCTTACAGGGAAGTGAATGAATTTTTGGTATTTTGTGGTCTGCAATACAAAAAAAGCAGTAAAAAACCTACTTTTTCTCGCTTTATGACGAAATATCACCCGCAATTGTCAGAGCAGTGATAACGGAGGGCGGTTATCCAAAAAAAGAACATTTAGTTAACCTCAACACAGCCTAATGAATGTTAATCAATATCGATATCGATATGAACGCAATAAAGCAGTAATGGCAAAAAAATCATTAGCGAAAAACTATCATATTATCAACCATGATAGTTTTTTGCTTTAACAAGCGTGCCATCGTGCATGCACAATGGCAATGAACATAAAGGTAAAAATTTCTTGTTGGCTAACTTTGCTTATGCCGAGTTGCAGTGAGTGATTTTATTAGGCTAAAAAAGATCATCATCGATAGCAAATAAAGTATGACAACCCGACTTGATGGTCGCCAGTAACGATAATCGGCGCGGTAATAAACGAGCAAAATAATATCGTGCGGTATGCAACTTACTCTGATAAAAATCAGCGCCGTACTCACTTTGCTCATCATTAGCATTTTCCAGCTGAGCAAGGTGTTGCAATGATACTTGCGCCATCTTAGCCCAAATAAAAGCCATGGCAGTATAACCAAAGACATGTAAGTAATCATTGGCTGCAGCGCCAATTTCATTTAAATCATCAGCAGATTTTGTTAACAGTAATGTCGATATATCTTGTAAATCAGCCAAGGCACTTGCTAAGGGGTCAACAAACTCAGTCATGGCTTGGTTACCTTGCTGAGACTCAATGTAGTCACTGACTTCTTTAGTAAACACGTTAATCAAGTCGCCTTTGCTGCCAATTACTTTACGCATCAACAAATCCATAGCCTGAATACCATTGGTGCCTTCATAAATTTGTGCAATACGGGCATCACGCACTAATTTCTCTTGTCCCCACTCACGAATATAACCATGCCCTCCCAACACTTGTTGGCCGGCAACAGCAGATTCAAAACCTAAGTCAGTGAAAAAAGCTTTTGCCAAAGGTGTCATTAAGCTCGATAACTGTTCACCTTTTTTCTGCATATCTCCGCTGGCAAACGTTGCGTAATCAAGTTGCATGGCAATATAGCAACTTAATGCCCGCGAGCCTTCATTAAAGGCTTTCATAGAGAGCAACATACGACGGACATCACCATGAACCATGATAGAGTCCGGCTGAGCTGATTTCTTTGACGATTTAGTTAGTGATTTACCTTGGCGTCTGTCTTTAGCATATTCAAGGGCATTTTGATAAGATCGCTCACCCGCTGACAGGCCTTGTATACCAACGCCGATACGTTCAAAGTTCATCATGGTAAACATACAAGCCAAGCCTTTATTTAACTCACCAATTAAGAACCCTTGCGCACCATCAAAATTCATTACACAAGTAGAGGAGGCATGAATACCCATTTTTTCTTCAATGGAGCCACAACTAACCTTATTTCGCTCGGCTAAACATTCATTGTCATCGACATTAAATTTAGGTACCAAAAAGAGGGATATACCTTTAGGGCCATCGGGTGCGTCAGGTAATTTAGCTAAGACTAGGTGAATAATATTTTCGGTAAGATCATGCTCACCACCGGTAATAAATATTTTACTACCGCTAATATGGTAACTACCGTCTGCTTGTGGCAACGCTTTGGTTTGGATAATGCCCAGATCTGAGCCCGCATGTGCTTCAGTTAAGCACATTGATGCCGACCATTGACCACTATAGAGTTTAGTTAAATAACGTTGCTTTAATGCTTCACTACCATGTTTGGCTAATGACAAAGCAGCGCCAGCGGTAAGTATTGGGTATAAGGCAAACGAAATATCCGTGCTACAGAGCATCTCCTCCATAAAAGCACTGACAATTTTTGGCATACCCATGCCGCCATAATTAATATCACCGCCAAGGGCGCACCAACCACCTTTAGCGAAAGTATTAAAAGCCTCTTTATAGCCAGGTGCCGTTTTAACTTGGCCACCGACACCGTCTTCATTAAGGGTAAAACTAACACCTATTTCATCACCTTGACGAGCAATGGGATCTATTTCTTGCTCAGCAATTTTTGCACATTCTTGTAATATTGCTATCGCTGTTTCTTTATCAACTTGTTCTTTGAGCTGGGATGATTGTTGCCACATTTTATCGGCATTAAACACTTGATATAACAAAAAGTTCATATCAGTTAATGGCGCTTTATATTCAGCCATGTAAACCTCCTCTTTATAAAATAGATTGCCGTGTGGCAAACACACGATTAAAACACTCGTTTGAATATAATGTAAATCATAGCAATGTAAAGCGATAATCATCAAAGCCCTACTTTATTTTAAAAAACACCATGATTATGTTGTTATTTTCTTGGCAGAACTTTATCAGCCGCTTACTATTGCCTTTAAAACTAAGTTAAGGTGTTATTTAGGGTTTATACTCAGCTAATCCTTAGCCAAATTGCTAAGCCTAAGTTAATTTCAAGCTTAAGCGATAAAAACATTAATGCCTGTATTAACAAACGACAGTGCTAACAACCGTCATAACATTTGTGCTAACAGCAGCACTATCACCAGAGTAAAGAGTAAAAAAAACGTGACTTTTAAATTACCCTACACATTTCTTAACAAGTATCAGCGCCTACTAATCATTACTGCTTTGCTGCCCTTACTTATGGTGAAGGGCCAAGCTCAGCAACTGAGCTTTAATAAAACTCAGGTAGAGCAAGGTTATCGTTTTCATTACCAATGGCTTGACCACAGAAAAGTCAAACAAGACATCAGTTTTACCTTAACATCAGCAGGGTTATTTGAGCGCTTTAGAAACTTTAAAAACTATCAAAATAGTTATGCGCAAAAAACAATTCTTCGCCGTATAAAAAAACATATGCAGCAAAACCCTATAGCAGGGGTGCAAATACATTATCGGCAGCAACAAAATAATTTTATTATTGAAGCCAGAGGTTTAGATAAAAATAAAGTAACAAAAACCTATCAAGAATTAGCGCGAGTAGAGGCTAAAATAACTCGAGAGTACTTACAGGAAACGTATTACCAATCCTTTACCAATCATGAACAGCTCAGTGGCATTAAGGTAGACCATGTTAGTATAGCTAATGATTCGGTCGCCGATTTAAAGGCTTTAAAGCCGATAATTTTAGAGCAGGTCTCTATTGAAAATATTCGTAAAGCCACTAACTATGTCTTGGGTTTTGTGCAAAGTATTCCTTACAATACCTTAGAATCTAGGCTCACCTCTTCAGGTGCAGGTTTTAACCCGCCATTACAGCTACTGTGGCAGAATCAAGGAGATTGTGATAGTAAGATGACGTTAACCGCAGCCTTACTTAGAGCTTTGATGCCTAGGATTGAGATGGTATTAATCTATGTTGATGGTCATGCCTTTATCGGTATCAATATTCCCGCAAAAGCAGGGGAAGTCACTATTGAATATGAGCAAGTGAATTACCTGTTAGCAGAGCCGACTGGGCCGGCATTATTACCTTTGGGGAAACTAGCGCCGGAGTCAGAGCTAGCGATTAATCAAGGACACTACATAGCCGAAAATTATCATGAGGTGATAGCAAAACAACCAGCAGAGCCCGCCAGTGAACAAGACAAATAAAGGGCCCGTGCTGTTAAGCTAAGGTGGTTGCTATTAGTCAATATCAGCCACATGAGCAAGGAAATTTAAACTAGGGGCAAAAAAGGCGCTACCCGTTTCAGCTTGGGTATATTTAAGTAAATGATCCACATTACCATGACCATCGCCATGGATCATACTATGAAGCATAAGCTCAAAGGGCTTGGGTGACTGACAATAGGAAACAAAAAACAGCCCTTTACGCTTCATGTCACCATAAGGCATACTTTGCCTAACAATTTCAATACTATTACCGTGATCATCTTTAAGGCTAGTGCGTTTAGTGTGAGCTGTTAGCGCCTTATCAGCACTCTCATATTCAATGTTATCTAGCTTAGTTCGACCATAAACATCTTCTTGCTCATGCTCAGCAAGCGAGTCCCACAGTGTTAAGTTATGCTGATAACGCTGGGTATGTAAATAGCTACCACCAGCAAAACCACTATCATCTTGCTCTTTCACCAGAGCCACTTCACGGCGGTGCAGTCCTTGTGGGTTCTCAGTGCCATCAACAAAACCTGTTAAGTCTCTGCCATCTAAAAATCTAAACGCTTGTACTTGCTCTATTAGCTCAACACTATCACCCAATAGCTGACAGACCTTAGTACTGACAATATGATTCACATCAGCGCGATCACTACGGATTTCTACATAAATATCATAACTATTGGTTGGTGCAACTCGATCACCACTATGCATTACGGGAAAGGGGGCTAATAAAGCTGGACGTGCACGGGGATAAAACTCATCCCAATAAGCTTCACCTATGGCGATAACACCAATAAGATTTGCCTCAGAAAACTGCTCGGCATAATTTTCAAATAACGTAGGTAAACGTGAGATTGCCGCACGAATAAAGGCGTTTTTATTATCTAGGGCATTAAATAATAAATAATTTCCATGCAAGTTTGGTTCAGCGCAAATACCAAATTGTTCTCTAGCCATGTTCCGTTCCTGTTAACGTCTTTTATATTGCAAGCTTATAATGCCAGTATTGTACACAATAAAGTTTGTCTTACCATGATGTTGGGAGAAAAGCTTAATAGACTGAGTATTAGTTCACCTTCCATAAACCTTTATCGTTAATACACATTAGCTCTTTGAGGGTTTCTTTTTCTTTGCCAAAAAGATTATTAAAGGTGACATTAAAACATTGCCGTTTATTACGAATCGTCATTTTTCCTTTAATAATGATACCGTGATTACCGCTGGCAACATTTTGCCATAGCGACTTGTTTTGCTTACTATCATTAAGTAAAACAACAACTTTTTCTTGCATCAAGGCAACGTCTTGCGCCGTTAAATACTTAGCAGAGCGAGAGTTCACATCAACAATACCCGCGAGACCCGCAACCACCTCAAAAGGCAAAGTAATAACACCTTTGAAAAAACCTGACACTAAACCACTACTCGCTTCCTTGCCAATAGTTTTAGCATCAACGATAGTATTTTCAATGCGAGAAAGGTACTGTGGAATATAGTCTCTGGAGAGCTCAATTTCTTCCAGATATCGAGTGGAATGAGCTCGCCAACGCGCTACTTCCGCAGTGGTATTATTGGTGGTGTTAACAACATCATCAACGCGTTTAAGTATGGCTGGCATAGAGGCTTGTAATTTTACTACTTGCTGCTCGATACTCGCCAGTTGGCTTAGCAATGCTGGTAACTGTCTTGAATAATACTCACTTTCCACTATCACTTGCTGCACCACAGGCAGTGACGCTGCCACTTGTGATAAAATCTCAGGGGCTTGCTGCGCAACTAATGCTCTGACTTTAGCCACTTCTACTCTAACTAAAGCAACTTCAGTGACTATGTCAGTAATTTTTGGACTTACCGAGTCTACTGTTTGCGTGGTTTTCTCAATAACACTGATAATAGCGGGTAGCTGTAGAGTAAACTTGAATAAAGACCAAGCTAAAAAGGCAATGGCTACAGCCAACAAGGCTTGTGAATAAGAAAATGGCTTCGTCATAATAATATTACTGCTGCTCAATCAAATAAATTTCATCAATTAGGCAATGGGCCAAGTCATTAATTAGCAAATGATCTGGTTTATCTGCCACTAATTCTCTCTTAATTATAATCTCTAACTCTTGTGCTGCTTGGTTAAGTTCAGCAAAGCCAAACATTTGTGCCGCACCCGCTAAACGATGAGCAAGGTACGCTATTTTTTCTATCTCATCATTATCATTATAACGCTGCAACTCTCGCTTATCCTGATTAAGATTGAGTTTAAATTGATGAACTAAATCACTCAAATCAACTTGAGAGAGACTTTGTTCGGCTTTATAAACCACTTCACTGGCCGTTAACCCCAGCCCTGGTGACTCACCTTGCGGATCAGTGGTGAAATACTTAGCCAGGGTAGCAATAAAATTCTTTCTTTCAATGGGCTTCTTTAAGTGCCCAGTAAAACCGACTGCCAAGTATTGGCTTACTTCATGGCTCATAGCATTCGCCGTTAAAGCATAGATAGGCTGATGGCAACCTAAAGCACGCAGCGTTTTATAAGCCTCAACACCGTCCATTTCAGGCATTTGAATATCTAAAAGTATCAACTTGGGCTGATGTTCAAGGCAAAGTTGTACCGCTTCTTTACCATTGCTGGCGACAATAACGTCTAAACCTAAACTGGTCAATAATCGGGTAATCAAGCGACGGTTATCATCATGGTCTTCAGCCAAAAGTATTTTACCGCTAAAACTCAGGTCAGCAATTTCCACTGGCGGTACATCATCAATGGCATTACTCGTGTCATTAATATGTTGACAAGGTAGGGTCAGGCAAAACTGGCTGCCCTTACCTAAAGTACTGGTCACCGCGATATTGCCAGCCATTAATTTTGCTAGCTGATTTGATAAAGAAAGTCCAAGTCCAGAGCCGCCAAAGCGTCGGCTAATACTATTATCGGCTTGAGTAAATATTTCAAAAATTTGGGCTAAATGCTCCTTACTCAAGCCTATGCCGGTATCTGAGACAGTAAAAGTCAATTGCTCATGTTGCCATGTGATCGTGAGTATTACCTGACCTTTTTGGGTAAATTTAATCGCATTAGCACATAAATTTAGCAATATTTGCTTTAAGCGTAAACTATCGACTTGAATAATAAAGGGTAACGATAATTGATGTTCAATGGTGAATTTCAAGTTCTTTTGCTGAGCTTGATCGGTAAAAGTATCGGCTAAATCTTGAATTAATTCAGCTATATTCAGTGGTTGTATTTCTAATTCAAACTTATTGGCTTCAATCCGACTCAAATCCAAAATATCATTGATTAACTCTAATAAATGTAAACTGTTGCCATGGATAACTGCTATATCTTCTTGGATCTTATCTTTATCAGTATCACCATAAATAATGGCTTCCGCATGGCCAACAATAGCGGTAAGTGGTGTACGAATTTCATGACTCATATTAGCAAGAAATTGACTTTTAATTTGGTTAGCTTGGGCTAATTCATCGGTTAAATCTTCAAGTTCACGGGTCCGCTGTTTAACACGAAATTCTAATTCTTGCGTTAAGCGTTTTTCCAGATAGCGTCGATAGATAAAAAACACCACCACTAGAATGAGTACTAAGGCTAAAATGATAAGATTACGTTGCTGCTTTATTTTAGCGGATTGTAAATTCTGCAACTTTCTCCGCTGCTCCAAATCAACAATCTTTTGATTCAGCTGCACTGACTCAAATTCAGCTAACTTATCATTAAGCAAACTATTAGAAGCTTGCAGATACCTATTTTGATATTTTTTTTGTTCGACAAGGGCCTGAGAAAATTTTTGTTGGCTGGCATTGATTAAGGCAGAGATGGCTAAATTTTCAGTGAGTAGTACTTGGTAATCTATTTTTTTACCAACCGCAATGGAACGCTCAATATATTGCGCAGCCAACCTTACCTCGCCAGAATAAAAGGCAGCTTTAGCTAGGCTTTGCAAACTACCGGCATAGGCTTTTTGGTGACCTACTGCTTTGCTAACAGCTAATGCCTGCTTGCCATAAAACATCGCTTGCTCAATATCAAAAGTATCATTATAGATTTCTGACATATTATGTAATTGTGAAGCAATATCATGTTTATAACCGTGCTGTTGAAAGTATTCTAATGCGGCTAAAATATTTTCTTTGCCAAGCTCAAACTGGCCAGAATCTTTATAGGCAACACCTAAACCGGCTCTCGCCGTGGCAACACCATGGCCATCTTTAAATTGCTGACGCTTCTTTATGATAACTTTTAGCATAGCTATGGCACTGTCAAAACGTTTTAAGCTGATATGTAAAACAGCAATATTATACCTAACATCAACTTTATCAGTTTCATTGCCATAACGGGCATATAAGGGTCCAGCCAGTTGATAATTGACCAAGGCTAAATTGGGCTGCCCTAATGAGGTATAAACGAGGGCAATATTATTTAACAAATTTGCCCGTTCAATGGCATAGGTATTAACGTCACTGCCTTGATTATCATCATAATAAGCTAATGATGTTTGATAAGCATTTAATGCGGGTTTTAACTCCCCCTTATAATACAATAGTATGCCAAGCATTTTATTTGCTTGTGCTGCTAAGCTGGGTAATTTTTCCTGAATGGCAATTTCTTTTGCCTGCTGTACCACGACAATACCTTGATTATATTGATGCAGGGTAAAAAAAACTTTACCCTGTTGCTGTAATATAGCGACTTTGTCGGCCGCATTAATAGCAGGAGATTTAATCAATTGCGATAGCTCCAGCAAAGCTTGCTTTTTATCGACTTGCAAGTTAATTTCTTGAAGGTTTTTTTGTAACTGGCTATGCTGTGCCCAAACTGTATTAAGACTGGCTAAATTTGCCAAGGTGAAGATAAAAAAGAGCAGTATTATTTGTTTTAGTCGTTCCATCATGGGGCTATGTAGCGCTCATTTTTTGCTATTATCGGCTGCCGAATTCTATAGGCAGTATAAAGATGAGTATTTATAACATTAATCGCCATTAAAAAACATCCTATCGATAAACCGCCTGTAATACTGACAATGTCGCCGCCTAGAAAAAAACCATAATTTAAATTAATCATCTTGATAGCGGGCAATATTTACCCCCATAATATTTATTCCCGACCAGTATGGCCTTTCACTTTACCCGGCAACTGACATGTTGACTTAGGTAAGGCATTACCGACAACAACGCCATAATTAATATGATTTTTTTAATTTAAGGGCTGTTCAATAATAAAAAACCACCGACTAAGCGGTGGTTTTCATAAAATGGCTCTTGCCTGCTGAGATAACTTTTCTAACTTAACTGAGTTTACCTACGCTTTAGTGCTATCCGCAGCATCCGTACCAAACAACATTTGTTTAGTGGCGTTTATAAATCGTCTTGCCAGCATACGCATATCTTCAATGATCAGGTAAAGGCTAGGAATAAACACCAAGGTTACTATGGTGGCAAATAGCACACCAAACGACAGTGATACCGCCATAGGGATCACTATTTGTGCCTGAGCACTAGTTTCGAAGAAAATAATGGGTACTAGGCCAATAAAAGTAGTGACTGACGTTAACATGATGGCACGAAAACGCTTGGTGCCCGCATGTATTACCGCATCTTTTAATGCCTCGCCACGCTGTCTTGCTTTGTTAACAAAGTCCACCATCACCAGCGAGTCATTGACCACCACGCCCGATGCTGCCGCAATACCAAACATGGATAATACGCTTAAATCCAAGCCTAACATCATATGGCCGAATACCGCACCAATAATACCAAAAGGAATCACGGTCATGATCATGATTGCTTGTGAGTAAGATTTTAAGGGGATAGCTAACAGTGAAAATATAATCATAAACGAAATCATCATGTCACGGAACTGCTCCGCTGCACCATCCATTTCTTCCTGAATACGTCCAGACACTTCACTTTTCACTAGAGGATATTTTCTCAGTAACTCAGGAATAAAATTATCACGAATATCGTTAGCCACTTCAAAGGGCTCTACCTGTTCAGCATCCACTGATGCCCAGACATTGATAGTGCGGTTACCATTTTCACGACGAATGCGAGTAACACCATCGGTAAGAATAATTTCAGCCAACTCAGACAAAGGCAATTCCGCACCATTAGGGGCTTGGATCATGACATCATCAACATGGCCAACACTGCTGCGTTGCTCAAGCGGATAACGTACCATCACCTTAACTTCTTCACTATCACGCAAAATACGCTGCGCTTCTAAGCCATAAAAACTATAACTAACTTGCGAGGCAATATCTTCCAGCGTTAAACCTAAACTATAAGCTAAAGGTTTTAAGGTGAACTGTACTTCCTTAGCACTGGTTTGGCGTGAATCATTAACATCACCAATACCTTTAAGTGAATTAAGTTTCAGTTTGAGCTCTTGTGCCGCCGCCAGTAACTGAGCATCGTCTTGGCTTTCCAGTCTAAAAGCAATATCACCATCATCTCGGCCACCGCCAAATAAATTATCACTAATGGTTAGGGATTTAACACCTGGGTAGTTAGGAATTGCCTTACGCCATAAATCGGCCAGCTCAAAAGTGTTGATAGCTCTATCCTTTGGAATAACTAGCTTGACCATTACTTGACCGTTAGTTCGGCTACGTAAATCAACTTGCATATCGGAGATCATTGAGCTGCCATACTTAGCTTCAATCTCTTTATCAATTTTATGAATAATACTTTCAATGCTTAATAAGGTCTTTAAGGTAGCCTTTTCTGAGGCATCAATATTCATTTCCACACTGATGCGAGGAAAATCATGAGGTATCTTAGGTTGGCCAACATAGCGTACTAAACCACCACCAAATAAACCGGCACTTACCAGCATCAAGCTAATAAAAAACATCAGCACCGCATAGCGATATTCAATAAACATTATTAAGGCGGGACGATAGACATTTTCAATAAAGTTTTTTAATTTAGTATCAATCCAGGCACGAAGCCTATCTAGCGGGTTTTTCGGATTAAACTTTTTCACCTTCATGTTAACCAAATGCGACGGTAAAATAAGTTTTGATTCAATGAGTGAGAATATCAGACATAAAACCACCACGGCCCCAATGGCCTTACCAAAGGCAGCGGACGGACCTTCACCAAAGAGAAAGGGCAGAAACACGGCAATAGTGGTTAGTACACCAAAAGTGGCTGGCATAGCAACACGTTGCACACCACGAATAACATTGTCTGTGGTATGCCCGTGTTCTTCAATTTCTTCATGGGCACTTTCGCCCATAACGATGGCATCATCAACCACTATGCCAAGTACTAAGATAAAGGCAAATAAACTAATAACATTGATGCTGACACCGATAAAGTCCATCGGCATAAATAATAACGTGCCTAAGAAACATACTGGCAAACCCATCATTACCCAGAAGGCTAGCCGTACCCGTAAAAATAGCGCCAACATCAAAAAGACTAAGACCGCACCACTTTTCATGTTGTCGAGCATCATGTCCAAACGGCCATTGAGGTAATAAGTCATATCAACCCAAGTTTCTAGCTTAACTCCTTGCGGTAAAACCGATGCTTTTTCATCAACATAGCGATTGATAATATCGGCAACCTTAGTAATACTTTTATTCTCTGCAGCGCCGATAAAAATAGTGATTGAATTTTCACCATTAAATTTAGAATATTGTAAACCTTCCTGGAAACCATCATTGATGGTGGCAACCTCACTTAACATGACTTTAGTGCCATCTTCCAAAGTAATAACGGGAATTTGTTCAAACTCATAGCCACGATAGGCTTGATTTTCCACCCGTAAATTGATATAGCCATTGGCAGCGCGAATCTGCCCGGCAGACATATTACGGGAAAAACTACGTACCGCGTTAGCAACATCCCTAAAACTTAAGCCGTATTCTCTTAATTTATCTTTACTGACTTCAATTGATATTTCATAGTCTAAGCCACTGTATAACTCAGAAATACTGATGCCGGGCAGTTGCTGTATTTCATTATGAATTTTACGGCCAAGCTCTTTCAACTCACCATTAGTTAAATCACCATAAAGTGAAATATACATCACTTCCTGACGGAATTTCTCTCGCTCAACCTTGATTCGCTCCATACCATCCGGAAAACTTGGAATAGCATCAATGGCTGATTTTACCTCTTCCAAGACAACCTGGGCATCATAATCAAGCTCAACTTCAAACCAACCGTTAGAATAATTTCGGCTAGAATAAGTTATCACTCGCTTAAGTCCTTGCACTGATTTAAGCGCTTCTTCGATCTTAATGGTAATACCTTCCTCAACCTCTTGAGGTGCGGCTCCAGGATAAGGTGCATTATATGAAATCCAGTTAAACTCTAACTGGGGAAACATTTGTTTATTAATGGTCAGTGCCGTTAAGCTGCCACCAATCAAGATAAAAAACATCAATAAGTTGGCAGCGATACTATTACGAGCAAACCAAGCAATAATACCTTTATGAGTATCGATATTATCAAGAGGTCTATTCAAATTTTCGCTATCAATATCTTGTTTATCTTCAGGGCTATTCTCTACAGAAGAAGTCATTTTTATTCTCCTGAGTCTTTTTTGTTATTACTGGCCATTTGTGTTTCGCTTGAATTTTCTTCACTTGCTGGCAATTCTTTTTCGGCATCATCAACCACTAAGGCTAATTTCATGCCATCAACTGGGTAATCAAGTGCAGAAACAATTAATTGGTCACCGTCAGCTAAACCATTGGCGACAACAACATGGCTACCTTGTTGGCGAACAATATCAATAACAACATAATGCAACTTTGATTCACTATCTAAAAGAGCCACCTTGCCATTGACCACTAAATAACGAGGAATTAGGGTTGCCTGACTAATATCATAGCCCTTAATTTTAGCGTTAACGTAACTACCAAAACGTAGCGGTACACCCGTAGTATTGCCCGAATTTAATAAGTAAGGATCATTAATTTCAGCCACTAGATAACTCATACGACTTTTATTATCAATGATACCTTCACTGCGTATTATGCGAGCTTGCCATTGTGTGCTTTGTCCTGCATAAGTACCCATTAAATTAACTTGGGCATTAACACCTTGTTTATTTGACTCAGTTTTAGTTAAAAAAGCTAACTGATTATCGGCAACGGGCAAACGAATTTCTGCAACTGCCGTACCCAATACGTGACCGATATTACTGCCGACACCAACATAAGAACCTAAACCAACATTACGACTGTCTATCAAGGCATCGTATGGCGAGCGTATTTCAGTACGTTCTAAATTCCGTTTTGCCCGTAATACTGACGCTTGCGCAGATTTTACTCGTGCTAACTCTTGAGCAAGTTGGGGTTTACGTAAACTTAACTCGGTCGGCGAACTATTTTCAATTTGTTTCCATTCTCGTTCTGCTACTTTGCCTTGCGCCACTTCCTTTTCCAATGCTGCGCGTGCTGAAGCCATAGACGCCTGCGCATCAAGTAACGCTGCTTGATAATCACTGGGGTCAATACGTGCTAATAACTGACCTTTGTTGACAAAACCGCCACGAACAAAAACCTCACTTAACTCAACAATTTCACCGTTGACTTGCGCAATTAATTCGGTTTCATATTTAGGTTTTACCATACCGTAAGAGTTTACTGTCAGTGTCATTGGTGCCACTGATATGCTTTCAACGGCGACAATAGGAGTATTATCAACTTGCTCTTTTTCCTCGGGTGGCTTTTTCATACTAGAAAAACCCACCATGGCGGCAATGCCAATAGCTAAAATGACAATAGGTATAATAATTTGTTTTTTAGTGGCCACTTTTAATCCTTTTTCTAAAAGTTTGATGTTTTTAATTTGCTCTAGGGTTTTATTACAGGAAAATTTATTTTTATTTTATCCCGCTAGATTAACCAATTATTCATTACATGTATGAACAAAGATGTAACTCGGTATTACAAAATGCGCACCAGGTGATGAACCGGCCAAGCCTAAACTGTAAATATAAATTTAAACCCTTTACTTTCATATAGATAAAGGCGTTTCTTTTATTGGTTAATATGTAAGCTATTAATTAATGTCAAAATAAAACTCTTTAGCTTTTGCTATATTTCACCATTTTTTAGTTATTTATTCATTGAACTTGCCAAACTAACCACTTCTGTGTAAACCATAAGCAATTTTGAAATCATTGGGTATAGCCCATTGAATGCGTTACAATATGACAAATTCTCTCCACGGCACTGCCCATGACCAACTCACAAATAACCCCTCAAGCAACCATAGGTAAATTCAATCAGCTTAACATTGTTGCCTTGGCGGACAATGGCGCATACCTTGATGCTGGGGAGTTAGGTGAAATTTTATTACCTAAGCGCTATGTACCTGAATTATGCAAAGTAGGTGAAAGTCTTAAGGTTTTCATTTACCGCGATTCTGCAGATAGATTGATTGCTACCACGGAAACACCTTTAGCACAGGTGGGTGAATTTGTTTCTTTGAAAGTGATTGAAGTCAATAAAATAGGCGCTTTTCTTGATTGGGGCTTACCTAAAGATTTATTGGTGCCTTACAACCAGCAACACACCGCAATGGAAGTGGGTAAATATTACTTAGTCAGAGTTTTTCTTGACCAACTCACTGACCGTCTTGCTGCCTCAAGTAAGCTAGATAAATTTATTGATATATGGCCAGCCGAGTACCAACAAGGTGACAAAGTGAACCTCATTATTGGCGGCAAAACTGACTTAGGTTTTAAAGCCATTGTTAATGATTTACATTGGGGCTTACTTTACGATAATGAAATTTTTCAGCACCTTCGAGTTGGCAAAAAAATTACCGGCTACATTAAACATGTTCGTGAAGATGGTCGTTTAGATCTAATCTTATCGCGTGGTAGTAAAAATAAGGTTAATGATTTTTCTGCTAAATTATTAGCACACATTGCAGACCGTGGCGGTATTAGCCCTTTGCACGATAAAAGCTCTCCAGAGTTGATTCAAAGAACCTTAGGGGTTAGTAAAAAAACCTTTAAAGCGACGGTAGGAAACCTATTGAAAAAAGGCAAGATTACTATTGTTAAAGATGGCATAAAATTGGTTTAACCTCTCTAAATAAAGCTAACTCAGTAATTTCAAATAAAAATTTCAAATAAAAAAGAGGCTATAATAATGTTATAGCCTCTTTTTTTTACCCTGACTCATTTCTCTATCTGCTTTAACTATTTAACCCAGCATACCACTTGCTATGATGATCCCTGCTTGAGCTGAGTAATAAACATTAAAAGCTGCCACGAATGCCAATACTGAAATTACGACCAGGTAATGGCGCAATCTCTTTTATAAAAGACGAGTGCACCCGGGCATGTTCATTAGTTAGATTCTGCCCTTTCAAATACAAGGTTAAATCATCACCAACGCCAGCAATATAATAATTAACATGTGCATCAACCATAGTATAGCTATCTGTTGTGGTTTCTAACTCAGCAATATCTGTTTGTTCAAAGTAGTGGCTAACACTCAGTTCACTCGCAAAGTTATCCGCTTGATAATTAACAATAACACCAAGCCTCATCGGAGGAATACGCGGTAGATTACCCTTTTCGTCATTATCAACAAGCCTAGCTCGGATATAGTCGGCAATTAAGCTGGTTTTAACGGCCGATGACACTTGATAAACAAATTCAGCTTCAGCGCCATACATATGCACATCAGCTTGCTGATAAACTAATATAGGTAAGCCTGATTCATCTTCATGGTCGTCTGCATGAGTATGTTCATGTTCTTCGACAAAAAATAGGCCAGTATTTTTCTGGTAATAATAATCATCAATACGATTATAAAATGCGCTAATAACATAACCAAAATCACCGTTAAATTTCCGTAAGGTCACATCCAGATTAAGCGATGTTTCGACCCTGGGTACTTGCTCAGCTAACTCGACCTGAATTTCATCACCTTCTTGATGTACAGCAAACATTGCGCCTACCTCAAAAGTGTTTGTGCCTATATGTGGACCAAATGAAAATAACTCGCCTGAAGAGGCGGCACGTTGTGACAGTGCCAGTGAAAACCCTAAGTTATAACCTGATTGGTAATCCCAGACTAAACCTGCGGAAGCACTAATCGGGGTAAATGATTGCCGTTCAAATGATACTAATGTTTGATGGTGCTCATTATGTATTGGTTCATGATGTAATTCATGACCTTCTTCAAAGCCGATCAAGCTATCATCAGCATCGATAGTGACTTGCTCTATTCTAGCGCCCAATTGCAATAATACCGGACCAAAATGTTTCTCTTCTAACCATGCCGCCGCGAACATTGCCGATTTAGCGGGTGGTGAGAAAGCCTCTTCGCCGAGAGCTTTAAAGTCTGATGCTTTATAATGAATAGTCCAGGCTCCTTGCCAACCAGAAAAATCGCGATGAAAAAGATCAATACGCGCTTCCGTACTTTTATTGCTAAAAGTTGTGCCAACTAAGCCTGACTCAATTTCTTGGTGTTGATAATCACTGTAGGCAAATTTTGTGCCGACCTTGCTAATGAAATTTTCGGCAAAATTATATTCGCCCAGCACTTGCCATCTATCTTGCTGCATTTTTGCATAAACACCGCTATCTTGGCTAGCACTCAGGGTTAACGGCTGAGTATGTTCATCAGCATGTTCCCCTTCATGGCTATGGCCAGGAATTCCGTAGTCTCTACTCATAAAACCATAAGAAAAACCGATAAAGCCATCGTCAAGTAAATAACTAGTACCGAAGGTGGCACCACTGGCGGTAGAGGCACTATTTTCGAGGCGGGCTTTCCCATGTTCTTCATCTTCACCATCAACGGCCTGATGTTCTTCTTCATGGGAGTCTGCTTCACCTGCAAGTTTATAGTCTTTCGAGTCACGCCAAAAACCATCCAAGTGAAAAGCGATATTATCTCGACCCGTTTGGATATTAATTGAGCCCTGCAGCTCATTGGAAACATCGTTATATTGTAACAAATAGTCAATTTGATCGTCAGTACTCCTTGGTACACGTTCATCCACCACATTAACCACACCACCAATTGCACCACTGCCGTAAAATAGCGTTGCTGGACCACGTAATACTTCTATTTGTGTTGCTGTACTTGTTTCTGTTGCTACGACGTGATCAGGACCAATACGTGAAGCATCGCCAACGTCTAAGCCATTTTGGGTAATAAGTACTCTAGGACCATCCAAGCCTCTAATAATGGGTGTACTGGCAACGGGGCCATAATAACTCGAATGAACACCCACTTCATTTTTTAGCGTCTCCCCTAAGGTTGCCGCTTGTTTCATTTTTAATTCATCGGCACTGAGCACATTAATAGGCAATGCCGACTCAATTAAAGAGCTATGTAACGGCGTAACATAGACATCAATAATTTCCATCACAGAAGCAGACAAAACTACCTTTAGGTCAATGACGTCTTGCTCTTTAACAATAATTTGTTGATTACTATGCCCATAATTTCTAGCACTAATATGAAGTTCAAAAACGCCTTGTTTAACGTCGGTAAAGGTAAATCGCCCTTGAGCATTGGAGCGTACTTGTTGTGTGCCATTAGCTAATTTCACTCTGGCATTATAAATAGCTTGGCCTTGTTTATTAAGCACTACCCCTGATAGGCTCTGCGCTAAGCTGGTTTGACTAAAACATAACATTGTTGCAAATGTTGACAGTACTCCGGTGTTAACAATTTTTTTAAGCTGGAATTTAACTTGACTATTGATACTCTTTTGATTGGCAAAAAAAGACATAAACTGGTTTCCGATACTTTTTTAGGTGATGCATACCACGCTGAGAATTTAGTTTCTCAGACAGGCAGCTAGGTGCGGGCTTAGTTACTTGCACTAAGCCCCGCACAATAAAATACACGAGAAGAAAATTACAGCGAGCTTGGCGGTGCTCTTAACGGCGGGATAATATAAGCCAGTGCGGCAAGCACGACACTGATAATTCGAATTTTGTTTAGTCTAGCTATGCTAGTTACTACTGGGTATAGCCGGATAGAGCTAGGTGGTGAATCTATACCTTGCTGGCATAAATGACAGTCATGTGATGCAATATTTAAAAATGCATCAAAGTCAACTTGAGTAAAATGTTCACTATGAGCAAAAAAAGTCGCACAAAAGAGCAAGAGCGTTATAACGCCCTGGCGAATTTTTCGCTTATAAATTTTAAGTTGACATTTAGCTAAGGTAAAGTTCATAAATGTTATAATATAACAATTTAAAGATGAACTCAATAGTTGCTTATTTTACCCTAATGAGCTTTCTCACTTACGATCAAAAAAGCCATAAAAACATCAGGCTAAATAGCTCCGCTGCGCTATACTTTGGCCAGTTAACTCTATCTTTCTCTTGGGTAAAGTAGTTATGTTATCTTATTAACACAAGGATTTATTTATGGCCCCTTTGACTTACTCCCCGTTAAATATTCTCTGCCTGCACACCTTAAAACCAACATTATTGTTCATGCTGCTCATGGCTATGGCACTACCTAGTTATGGAGAGAGCTTTACCGCTAAACGTACCGGGCAAGGCTTTACTGGCTTAACCCAAGACTTTACCTCATCATTGAGTAACCCTGCGTTACTGACCAAATTTGATAACGATGATGATATTTTCTTTTCTTTAAATATAGGAGTTATGGCATCGGACAAATATGG
The DNA here is from genome assembly GCF_001440345.1 of Colwellia sp. TT2012. GTDB lineage: Bacteria > Pseudomonadota > Gammaproteobacteria > Enterobacterales > Alteromonadaceae > Colwellia. The sequence continues at coordinate 357,487 of NZ_LJYX01000021.1, forward strand.
TGTTGTTGATACTACAAAAGAAATTAGTGATAACCTTGATAATTTAGCCAATGATATTAATGGCATTCAATGGCAAAATCTTCAATCACAAGACCAAGTAAAAAGTTACTCTGATGACCTAAATCAACAAGTAGATGATATTATTGCTGACTTTAAAAAAATTGATAATAAGGTAGTAAGGGTACGTAATGGTTTGAACTTCCAAATGATTATTCCTAACCAGTATTTAAGTTTTGGACTATTTACCAATCAATACGGACGTATTGCTGGCACACTAGAGTACAGCGAAGGCGATAAAAAAATATTAAATGACGCGATTTCATCCGCTAACTTAAACTTAAATGATCTGGCGTCAGCAACCACTACCCTCGGTTATTCAATTGCCGAAGCTGGTGTTATGGCTGCTTATCCTGCGTTTAAACACGCCAATTATGATTTTAGTATTGGGTCAAAAATAAAATATCAACGCATTGATCTTTATTATAATCGCGGAAAAATCAGTGAATTTAACGATGATGACTTTGAGATCAGTAATGACGAGAATATTACCAATAAAAGTGGTAGCAATATTGACTTAGGTTTATACCTAGCCTGGGGAGCAGAGCGTCAATGGCACGTGGCTCTGGTCAGTAGTAACTTGCTAAAACAAACCGTACATCATGTTGCACAAGATATTACTTTTACTTTAAAAAACAGCACTGTCTTTGGTTTAAGTTATCAAAATAGTTGGTTAAGCCTAGCGACAGAGATAGACTTAACTGACCGAGCACAGTTTGCTGCTTTAGCGCCATCAAAATATGCTGGCGTTGGTGCAGAGTTTCGTTTCTATGAACACATTCAATTTCGCTTAGGTTATCGTACTGACTTAAATGGCATTGATGACGATATTTACACGGCCGGTATTGGCATTTCACCTTGGACGGTATTTGCTATTGATATTGCCGCTTTCACTGGCGATAACGATACTATTGGTGCAGCCTTGCAACTCAGTTTAAAAATATAGCTCGCGACTTACAGTAAAGTAAATAACTTAACTTAACTTAACTTAACAACCGCACTCCTAGACATATTGTCACAGTGAGTTGCGCGTACATCCTGTTTTGCTCGCTCCTAGATATCCCTATCTCCGCGAGCTACCGTACATCCTGTTTTGCTCGCTCCTAGATATCCCTATCTCCGCGAGCTACCGTACATCCTGTTTTGCTCGCTCTTAGATATCCATATCTCCGCGAGCTACCGTACATCCTGTTTTGCTCGCTCTTAGATATCCCTATCTCCGCGAGCTACCGTACATCCTGTACATAATTAAAGTTCGAAATAATGACAAAGCACCTTATACAACTCAGTACCTTGATTAACGCTAGCAGAAGCAAAATGTAAAATAGGGATAACCTCTTGCTCAAGCGACACATAATGCAATGCCTCACCATCACCATAGTTATCCATACGCAGAATTCGTACTAAAGGCTCGCCGGCAGCTAAGGGTTTGCCAAACTCAGCAAGGTAATCGACCATACCGCCCATAGGAGAATATAAGGCTTTATAATCTTTCAAGTAACCCGCGTATCGAGTCATTTTTTGTGGCTGATATTGCTTATTATCAATAACACCCTGATATTGTAAATAAGATAAAATACTTAAGGCATCTTGCTTGGCGACATCTAAGTCTATTTGCTCTTGCGAGCCCAATTCGACGGTGAAACTTTCCTTGTTAAAAGCCCCTTGCCCCATAGTAAATTTTCGACCCAAGTTTTCATAGGCCTGCTGTAAACTCCACCAAGGACAAAATGTCGCCTCATCCATAGCGCCATCAAAATCATTTGGAATGAGTAAGGTATGCTCAATATCAAAATATTTAGCGCTCTCTTGTGCATACTCAGGGCAATATAAATGTTTACTGGAAATTGGACCTGTGTGTAAGTCCAAAACTATATCAGCTTGGTGCGCTAGGCGCTGCAATTGATAAGCAATGCGTTGTCCTGTCGTTAGACCCCAAGAGTTGTGCGCTAACTTAGTTTCAACTTCACTAAGCAATAGTTGCTGAAATTTATCTTTTATTTCCTCTTCACTAGCATCTAAGTACTGTTGCGCAAAAGGCTCGATAACACTTTCATCAAAATGGTACATCCTATTCCAGTTTACTCCGGTAATAGGATCAAACCGCCCTAAAGTATACTCACCATTTTTGTGATTACAGGCAACGGGATTTGCATAAGGTACTAAGGTAATATTACCTTGCAAGTTACAGTGCTGTAGTAGTTCCAATAATTGGAAAATAACAGCATTACCTTGCACTTCCGCGCCATGCATATTTGCCTGTATATAGACACTGGCAGCCGCATTATTTTCACCTTTAAAGGCATAAACAGGCACAGTTAGTTTAGCGCCACTGGCCATTTCGCCCACTGACATAACTTCTTTGCTAAATTTATTCATCACATTCCCTCAATTATTTTAACTATGCCAAATAAGATGAAGCTGGCTGAGCCGCTCTCACTTGAGTAAGAATGCCATCTTGATAAACATACTCAGCCGCTAATTCATGACATAAAAAAAATGGCATACTTTCAGTAAAGCCATAAGCGCCGCAATAACCAAACACTAATTTATCGCCAACATCGATATCAGCAGGTAAATGTAAATACCCAAGTTTATCCATGCTAGTACATAAAGGACCATGTAGGTCAAAACCCTGCATAGTAGTCTTTTCAGCAGAAAAACCTGCGCGCAATATTTGTACCGGAAAGGTTTGTTCGGTGATTGCTGGGCGTAGTAAATGATTTATACCTGCGGCTAACACCAGCTGTTCTTGCTCATAATTCATTTTTCTATCCACTACCGGTACCACATAATAACCACACTCGGCCACAGCAAATCGCCCTAACTCCAGCCACAACTCTTTAACACCTGATTTTGCTTTGATAACGGCCAAGTCAGCAATAATTCGCGGCCAAGACAACGTTTGCCCTACCCCTAAATAATCAATGCCTAAACCACCACCTAAATCGAGTATATCGAGTGTCATACCGATGCGGTTAGCTAAGTCAGTCAACGGGCTTATCATTTGCGACCATAATGAAAACATTTTTTCATTACTGAGCATATTGCCCCATTGAAAAATATGTAAGCCACAAATTGCCAACGCAGGATAGCTATCTACATGAATAGTTTGCCACTCAGACACGGATAGACCAAACGGCGTTAAGCTATTACCACCGAGTGGGTTTTTCTCGCCTTCATGCCATTGCAGCTGTACTCTAAGTAGTACTTTTGGCTTATCAGCATCACCTGATGATAACTCTTGTTCAAGCACTACTTCATTAAGCCAAGTAAGTTGGTTTAAACTTTCTACCACAAAAGTACGTACACCTTGCTTAACAAATGATGCTAGCTGTTTTTTAGATTTTGCTGGTCCGGTATTTAGCACTCGACTTGGATCTACGCCCTGTGCGAGTACCTGCGTTAATTCACCGGCGCTGGCGACATCAAAGTCAAAGCCAGCATTGTCTAGAGTTTGAATTATTTTTGATAGCGGATTAGCTTTAACGGCAAACCATAATTTAATAACATCTTGCTGCTGTAAACTTGCTAAATGTGCCTTCAGTGCATCAAGTTGATAAACAAAATAGCCTTGTTCGTCTTCAGGCGAGACATGCTCAAGCAAGGCGTTTTCAATCGTGGTGTCAAACCAAGTGGCTTTAGTCATCATATTTTTCTTTAATCTTAAAACTCAATCGAGTTAGTAAATTAGTTAATCTAGTGAATAGATTAATCAATCAGCTTTAAGCTGTATGGTTCAAGCTAAAGAAAAAAGCACGGAATTGATGACTATCAATGAGTACTTTTGACGCATAGATTGGACCATACAGCGACAAGATGATTAATTAACGCAGAATTGATTCTAATTCAAGTGATGCATCGCTTTGTTCATCACGATACTTAACAATAAGTGCACAGGCCATGCTTAAACCTAGCGCTTTTGCCCACTCACCTTTGACAGGTCGGGTACCAGGAACAACCACAGCACGTTCTGGTATTTCAGCGCCTTTTTCTCGCATAACTTGGTTTACACAATCATAAACAGGTACAGATTTAGAAAGAGATACACCAGGTGCTAACACCGCACCTTTTTTAACCACGATACCTTCAACGACAACAACACCTGCACTCAAAAAGGCATCATCTTCAATAATGACTGGACTAGCCCCAATAGGCTCTAAGACACCACCTATTTGCACCGCAGCTGAGATGTGAACATTTTTCCCCACCTGCGCACATGAACCAATTAAAGCATGGCTATCTACCATAGTACCGGTATCAACATAGGCACCAACATTGATGTATGCTGGTGGCATGATGATTACACCTTCAGCAACATAGGCTCCGGCACGTACTGATGAGCCACCAGGTACCAAACGAACACCATCTTCTGGTGTAAACTGACGAGCGGGTAAGTTATGTTTATCAACAAACCCTTGATAATTACCATTTAAAGCAACATTTTCACCGGCTTTAAATGCGGCTAAAATGCCTTGTTTTACTTCAACATTGACATGCCAATTACCGGCTTCATCTTGGTTTGCCGCTCGTAAACTACCTGATTCCAACTGTGCTAAAACATCTTGCCAGTTCATTTTTCACTCCGCTTATCTGATAAAAAGTCTATAGAAAATAATGTATACCTAGTGTTATTACGGACATGGTTAAACATGCTTAATTAATAAAGCTAAATACATTGTGCGGAGTACTGGGCAATTACAAAGAAGAGCATAACATCAGCGGGGCTGGCATTTTGGCTAATATGCAAAGGCCAGAAGCTCCCCACTTAAACAACCAATATGGTTATGGTTCAAAGTGACAGTTGTTGGGATTCAGCCCACTACTTTATAAGGTATAAAGTAAACAACCGATAAACAGCCAATCAAATAGCCCTCTATCTCGGCGTTAATCCCCCTCATTACCCTCTACAGAGTTTGATCTCTGTTTTTGACTGTATTAAAAAAACCATACAAACAAAACAACGGTAATTACCTGGTTAACGCTCCTCTTCTGGCCCTATTAAAATTTAGTGGTAAGTTAATTAACCACTAAATAAGAATTAGGGACGTTGGCTATTTAAGCATTTTTTTTACTTGGGTACAATTAACTTAGCGCAAATAGCCCTATTCCCTTATACTAATTTCCCGTAGAATATAACCTTTATTCTTTCTCTATTTATTGCCCTATGTCTTTGTCGAATCCTAGCCAAGTTTTATTACGTAATAGTGAATTACTGCTGGCTAAAGCACCATTATTGATTAATTTACCTGAAGATGGCTTCATTGATGCGTATATTGAACTACATCAACCCAACAGCATTAATTGTTTTAATACTAATTTCATTGACTATCAGGCAATCACAAAAAAACATGGCCGTACCGCTAAAAACAAGGTACAGGCTACTTTCGCTAGCACTTATCAAACAAAAATGTGCCATGACCTCGTCATAATCGCGTTCCCTAAAAGTAAGGTGGAATTAGTTTTCACCTTAGCTACGATTGCTCATTGTATAAATGACACCACAAAAATATTACTGGTGGGCGAGAAAAAAGGTGGCATTCAGTCTGCACCTAAATTAACCCAAGAGCTACTGACTTGTTGCCAGAAAGTCGATGCTGCTCGCCACTGTCTGCTTTTTGCTGGCTTGTTTCAGCCAGAAAAATTATCTGCCGTTTTCAAGGAGCAAGATTGGTTTAAAAAATACCAAATTACTGTCGAGGGCATTGAACTAACAATCGCTTCACTACCTGGCGTTTTCAGCCAACAAAAACTTGATGTAGGCACGGCTTTATTATTGAGTAACTTACCGGAGAAAATGACGGGGAAAGTGCTTGATTTTGGTTGTGGCGCAGGCGTTATTAGCTGTTTTATCGGCAAAAAATTTAGCGAGACACAGTTGTCTCTACTTGATGTCAGTGCTTTAGCATTAACTTCAGCACAAGAGAGCTTAGCTTTAAACGGTTTATCGGCACAGGTATTCCCTTCAAATAGCCTATCGGATGTTAGCGAACAATATCAACACGTTGTTTCCAACCCGCCTTTTCATCAAGGTGTCAAAACACACTATCAAGCCAGCGAAGACTTTTTAGCTGGGATAAAAAAGCAACTTTATAAGCAAGGCAGCATTACCATAGTAGCCAATAGCTTTTTACGCTATCAAGCAATCATGCAAACATCTATTGGTCATACTCGTATTATTGCAAAAGACAAAGGGTTTACTATTTACCAAGCTCAGCTATCATCAAAGTAATATAGTATAATTTATTGGATACCATGCCAAAATCAAATCAAACCATGTCACTGCATACTCGCTTAGTGCGAAGTATTCTGGCGTTAAGCACCATTATTATGCTTAGCGCTTCGATAAGCATAATTAATATGGTTGATAAAAAAGGTGATGAAAACATTGCCAGTGAAACACGTGCGTGGGCAAATATATTGGCTAAAAACAGTAGTCGATTTCTAGAAAGTGACAATGACATTAGCCAAGTTAAACTAAAAGAAGAACTTAAACAATTAATCACTACCCCCATGATTAACCATATTCATGTCTATCGATTAAATGATGATGGCAGTATTGAGTATTTCACTAGCTACAATAAAAACCATAATTTCCCGGCAATTAGTGACAAGATCGCGCAAATCTCACAATTAACTGATATTAAATATCAACATGACCATCTAGAGCTCATCGTTAAAATTACCCAAGGACAACAGACTTTAGGTTATTTATTTATCCAATCGAGTCTACTTGAAAAACATAATTTTATTAGAAAATTAATTTATCTTACGCTGGCTTTCTTATTTTTATCCTTACTGCTTGCCTTTGCCGTTTCCCAATGGCTTTTTAAAACAACGAGCCAACCCATGGTGAAGTTAATCGATGATATAGGAAAAATATCTAAAAGTAGAAACTATCAGACACAATTAGCGCGACAGCCTTATAAGGAACTTGATATTTTAACCAAAAGTATTAACTTATTACTGCTTCGCACCGACAAACACATTAGTAATTTTGTCAAAGAGCAGCAACATACTCAGTCGCAAAAACAAGCACTGGAAAACCGACTCAGTGCCAGAACAGACGCGTTAAAAGAGTCAAATCAAGAACTATTGTCAACACTAGAGAAACTGCACGAATTCCAAGATCAATTAGTTGAAACAGAAAAAATGGCATCCCTTGGTGATATGGTTGCGGGTATTGCTCATGAAGTAAACACGCCAATAGGTTTAGGTGTTACGGCTTCAAGCTTATTGGCAGACAAATTAACTGAAATCAAGACTGCCTTTGAAAATCAAACGCTAAAATCTAGCCAATTAAAAAAATTCTTAAACGATGGTGATGAAAATATCGCTATTATTTTTAGAAATTTAGAGCGTGCCGCGAAGTTAATATCGAGTTTCAAAAAGGTTGCCGTGGATCAATCTAGTGCCGAGAGTCGAACGTTTAATGTTCGTGGCCTAGTGGACGAAGTATTGTTAACACTATCAGCGAAACTTCAATCGGCCAAGGTTGCGGTATCAGTAACTTGCCCCGACGAGTTATGCATTAATAGTAAGCCTGGGCCCATTAACCAAATATTAATCAACCTGATTCTTAATTCAATTTATCATGCTTTTGATGGACTTGAGCAGGGTACGATTACCATCAACATTATGAATTTAAGCGATCAATTACATATTAATTACAGTGACGATGGCATTGGTATTGATGAATCAATCAAAGCCAAAATTTTCGACCCATTTACTACGACCAAACGAGGCAGTGGTGGCAGCGGACTAGGTATGCATTTAGTGTTTAACCTGGTAACTCAAGCTTTAGGTGGTCATATTGTTCTTGATGAAGAACCCGAGCAAGGCGTGAGTTTTGACATCACTTTCCCCGTAGAGTTAGCAGCAAGCTAATGAAATAATAACCATTAAAAATTGTTTTTTCATTTTCACTTGACTAAAATAGTTAAATAAATGTAAATAGTTAAATAAATGTAAACGTATTACATAAGTTCCACTCATTAAAATAATAATCACCATAGCCATTTAAAATATTAGGTAAACTCCACTATGCAAACTTATCAAATCTTAGTAGTCGAAGATGAAGATGTCACTCGCTTTAACTTGCGCAATTTATTTGAAGCCGAAGGTTACATTGTTTTCGAAGCTGTTGATGGTGATAGCATGGCTGAGCAGCTCAAATTAAATACCATCAACCTTGTCATTATGGATATTAATTTACCCGGAAAAAATGGTTTATTATTAGCACGCGAATTAACTGCCAATAAAGACTTGGGCTTGATTTTCCTAACGGGTCGAGATAGCGATATTGATAAAATACTGGGCTTAGAAATTGGTGCTGATGATTATTTAACTAAACCCTTTAATCCACGTGAATTGACCATTAGAGCTCGAAATATTTTAAGTCGTATTAGTCAATCAAGTAGTGATACGGTACAAAGCGTAGTTAGTTTCAATCAGTGGACTTTGGATGGTAACTCTAGGCAGATGACTAGCCCAACCGGTGAAATTATTGCTATTCCTCGTGGTGAATATAGAGCACTAAGCTTACTGATAAAAAATGCCGGTAAAATAATTACCCGCCAAGAGCTTATTAAAGCAATGACCGGGAGAGATTTACGCACTAATGACCGTACGGTTGATGTCACCATAAGACGATTACGTAAGCACTTTGAATTGAATCCAGCAACACCTGAGCTTATTAACACCATTCATGGTGAAGGTTATCGTTTTGTCGGGACGCTAGATTAATACCCATACCACTCAGCTAATTAAGCAGCCCATGATTTTAATAGTAGAAAAGTAGGGCTGCTGAGCAAATACCGCTTAGGCAAAGTTCAGCTTAACTAATGACTTGCCAACCAATCTTTAAAAGCAAGCATTGCTTGTCCATTTGCCAATTTTAATTCTGTTAACAAAACAGCTTTTTGTTGTTGGTTCGCAGCAGTTTTTTCTAATAGCTTTAATTGTCCATGTAGCTTGCACATACCGACACTTGCTGCCGCGCCTTTCATTTTGTGGCAATGCTCTTGCCAATCAGCAAGTGAATCATTCACTTGCGCACGTTCAATATCATGCAGATAAATTTCTACCTGTTGGCTATATAAAGAAAACATTTGTTCCACAATAGCCTTACCCAAACTGTCTAAATAACCTTGCAATAACTCTAGGTCTAAGTAATGACTTGCTTGTTCAGTTTCCACAGACACACCTTTTGAGGTAAATACTAACGATTAACTCTATATTAACGCAGTAATAAAACGCAGACAAACTTATTGAAAAATAGAGGAATAGGCAAGGTTACTGTATGTTTTTTAACTATAGAGCAACAACAATAATGATTACCATTAAAAAATAAGCTAGAATATGCGCCCTTAGATCTACTCTTCGTATTTATTACAAAAATTCTCGAAGTTTAGTTAATAACTATCGTTTTAACGTGGAGTCGAAATGACGACATCAATGCCAGATATCGCCAACCATACAACAGCTCAAACCGAAGGTACGCTTGACTGGGTCGGCATGAGTAACATTGAAATGCCTATTATGGTCGCCTCAAAAGGCGAAAGCGATCGTATGGTTTCAGCTCATGTAGATGCCTTTGTTAATTTAAAAGACGCACAAGCTAAAGGCATACACATGTCTCGCCTTTACTTACTTATCGATGAGTTATCTACCAGTAATGTGCTTAACTATCAAAGTTTAGTCAGCTTACTTAATGGCTTTATTAGTAGTCACCAAGAGTTAAGTGATCAAGCTAAAGTAGAATTTAGCTTTGAATATCACTTACGCAGAAAATCATTGATTAGCGGCAAAGAAGGCTGGAAGGCCTACCCAGTAACACTAACTGGTTATCTAAACAAAGGTAAGCTCACTATCGAGTTAACCGTTAATGTACCTTATTCATCAACGTGTCCCTGCTCTGCGGCCCTTGCTAGACAACTAATACAACAAGCCTTTCATGATAAATTTGCTCAACAAGATGAATTAGCGTTAACCGACATCCATGATTGGCTTGGTACCACTGAAGGAATCATGGCCACACCTCATTCACAGCGTTCAGTTGCTGAAGTAAAGGTAAAGCTTAATGCAAGTGTCAATGATTTTCCTATTACTGAGCTAGTTGACCTTATTGAATACTCACTAAAAACACCAGTACAAGCCGCAGTTAAACGCGAAGATGAACAAGAGTTTGCTCGTCTTAATGGCCAAAACCTGATGTTTTGTGAAGATGCCGCCCGTCGTTTACAACACAGTATGAATCAAGCGGATCATTTTGATGACTTCTGGCTACGCATCAATCACCTAGAGTCACTGCATGCACATGATGCTGTCAGTATCACGACCAAGGGTATTGAGGGCGGTTATCAGCCTTAGGCTATAAGCAAACTTTTTAACATACAAAAAGCCAATAGTGGTCTCACTATTGGCTTTTTTTGCTCTTTTTTCTTATTTTTTCTTATTTTTTCTTATTTTTTTGTTAATACTAATAATAAAATAGCCATAAACTGCATAAATACTGAATATAAAGCCACCGTATAAAGCCCCTCAAAATGTAGTTTTATTTCATGAACTTTCACTATATGAAACAAAAAATACATCAACAATATAATAAATACTTATTAAACAACAATGTAGTTATATTTAATTTCATTATCCTATTACAAAACAGCACAAAAATGTAAATAAATTACGAGTAAAAGCTCTATTTTAATTGACCTTTAACAAATAACTGGGTAGTGTTGAACGTTCCACTTACTTAAAAGAAGAGTATTTATGCATTTTTTCCATGCCTTTATTCTTCTTTTATCTGCCCTGTGAGTAAGTTGGCTTATTATTAGGAGAAAAACATGCAGCTTTATGATCATAGCATCCAAAAAGACAACTGTGGTTTTGGTTTAATTGCCCATCAATATGGTGAAACCAGTCACAAACTAATTAAGACCGCTATTTCCGCTTTAGATCGTATGCAACATCGTGGCGGTATCGCCAGCGATGGTAAAACAGGTGATGGCTGTGGCTTATTATTACAAAAACCGGACAGTTTTTTTCGTGCCGTAGCCGCAGACAATAACTGGAAGCTAGGTAAGAAATATGCTGTCGGCATGATTTTTTTAAACCCTGACCCAATTGAAGCTGCACTTTGTAAAAAAATATTAGAAGAAGAGTTAGTCAATGAGAGCTTAACCTTAGTTGGCTGGCGTACTGTTCCTATTGATAGCTCTGTGCTAGGAGAAATAGCCCAAGGAAATCTACCCAATATTGAACAAGTATTTATCGATGCGCCTCCAGGGTGGCGTAACCGTGACTTAGAACGTCGCTTATATATGGCACGTCGTCGCGCTGAAAAACGTATCACGGACGAAAAATTTTATGTTGTTAGCTTATCTTGCTTAGTGACTATTTATAAAGGTCTAATGATGCCAAAAGATTTGGCAAACTTTTACTTAGATCTAGCCGATATTCGCATGCAAAGCGCTATTTGTGTTTTCCATCAGCGTTTTTCTACCAATACCTCTCCGCAATGGCACCTAGCGCAGCCGTTTCGCTATTTAGCACATAATGGTGAGATAAATACCATTAATGGTAATCGCCAATGGGCACGCGCTCGTACCTACCGTTTTAAATCACCCTTATTACCTGATTTACAAGATGCGGCACCTTTTGTTGGCCAGACAGGTTCAGATTCATCGTCATTAGATAACATGCTTGAGCTATTTTTAGCCGGTGGTATGGACTTATATCGTGCTATGCGTTTATTAATGCCACCAGCATGGCAAAACAGTCCACTAATGGACGATGACTTACGCGCATTCTATGAATTCAATTCTATGCACATGGAGCCGTGGGACGGTCCAGCTGGCGTAGTGATGACCAATGGTCGCCATGTTGCCTGTAACTTAGATAGAAACGGTCTACGCCCAGCCCGCTATGTTATTACTCGTAATGGTTTTATTACCTTGGCCTCAGAAGTGGGTATCTGGGATTATAGTGAAGATGAAGTGGTCGAAAAAGGCCGAGTAGGGCCAGGTGAGATGCTTGCCATTGATACCTACACCGGCAAAATATACACCAGCACTGACATTGATAAAGATTTAAAAGGGCGTCACCCTTATCGTGAATGGTTGGATAAAAACATTCGCCGTTTAGTACCCTTTGATCAACTACCAGCCAATTTAATTGGCAGCTGTGTTTTTACTGATAAAGAAATGAGTCAGTACCATAAAATGTTTAACTACAGTTATGAAGAGATCCAACAGGTTATTCGCACCTTGGCAGAAAATGGTCAAGAAGCGACTGGCTCTATGGGTGATGATACCCCCATGGCGGTATTGTCTAGTCAAACTCGCACCTTGTATGACTACTTCCGTCAACAATTTGCGCAAGTGACTAACCCGCCAATCGATCCCCTGCGCGAACGTTATGTGATGTCACTTGGCACCTGCATTGGTCGTGAGCATAATGTTTTTAACGAAACCTCAGGCCATGCCGATCGCATAATATTTTCCACCCCTGTGCTTATGTATACCGGTTTAAAACAGCTTAGGGAATTAGATCCAGAACATTATCGCTCTGATACCTTATCATTGCATTACGAGCGCGTAGAAGGTTTACAAGCCGCTATTATTCGTCTTTGTGATCACGCTGTCGATTTAGTACGTAATAAAAACACTGTTATTTTAGTGTTTTCCGATAGAAATATTCAGCCTAATTTATTAGTGATCCCCGCCGCGATGATCGTTGGCGCGGTACAAACACGTTTAGTCGATGAGCAATTACGTTGTGACTCCAACATTATTGTTGAAACGGGTTCAGTACGTGACTCTCATCAATATGCAGTCTTATTAGGGTTAGGCGCAACGGCTATTTACCCGTATTTAGCCTTTGAAACTATCGAGCAGTTAGTCGAAAAAGGCCAAATAAAAATGACTGCCCGTGATGCTATTGTTAATTACCGTGAAGGCATTAACAAAGGCCTATTAAAAATTCTCTCTAAAATGGGCATTTCCACCATTGCCAGTTATCGCTGTGCCGGTTTATTTGAAATTATCGGCCTTAACGATGACATTACATCACTATGTTTTAGTGACTTACCCAGTCGTATTAAAGGCGCTGACTTTAGCGATATAGAACAAGACAGTATTAATTTAGCGCGTAATGCATTTTTAGCTCATAAAAAGATGTCTCATGGTGGTTTATTAAAATACGTGCATGATGGTGAGTATCACTCGTACAATCCTGACGTAGTTAACCATTTACAACGCGCAGTAAATAGTGGCAAATATAGCGACTACCGCAAGTTTGCTGATGAAGTAGATAAACGACCTATTGCTACGCTTCGTGATTTATTGAAACTCAAAGATGATTGTACCCCTATACCACTTGATCAGGTTGAGCCAGAAAGCGAAATGTTTAAACGCTTCGATAGTGCCGCTATGTCAATTGGCGCATTGAGCCCTGAAGCACATGAAGCTCTCGCCATCGCTATGAACCGCTTAGGCGGCAGTTCCAATTCAGGCGAAGGCGGTGAAGATGAACGCCGTTTTGGTACGGTGAAAAACTCACGCATTAAACAGATCGCTTCCGGTCGTTTTGGTGTTACCCCACATTACCTTGTCAATGCTGACGTATTACAAATCAAAATAGCGCAAGGAGCAAAACCCGGTGAAGGTGGGCAATTACCTGGTGATAAAGTCTCACCACTCATTGCCAAATTACGTTTCTCAGTACCTGGAGTGACCTTAATCTCACCACCACCACATCACGATATTTATTCCATTGAAGATTTAGCTCAATTAATTTTCGATTTGAAACAAGTAAATCCCAAAGCAGTTATTTCAGTGAAGTTAGTCTCTGGTCCAGGTGTTGGTACTATCGCCGCTGGGGTTGCTAAAGCATACGCTGACTTTATTACCATATCAGGTTATGACGGTGGCACAGCCGCTAGCCCATTAACGTCAGTAAAATATGCGGGGTGTCCTTGGGAGTTAGGTTTAGCGGAAGCGCATCAAGCACTAGTGACTAACGGCTTGCGCCATAAAGTACGCTTGCAAGTTGATGGCGGTTTAAAAACAGGTACCGATGTCGTTAAAGCGGCCATTTTAGGCGCAGAGAGCTTTGGTTTTGGTACCGCGCCTATGGTGGCTTTAGGTTGTAAATTTCTGCGAATTTGTCACTTAAATAACTGTGCTACGGGTGTTGCTACTCAAGACAAAGTCCTGCGTGACAAATTCTTTAAAGGTATGCCTGAGCAAGTAATGAATTATTTTAAATTTATTGCCCGTGATGTCCGTGAAATTTTAGCCCGCTTAGGGGTTAAAAGCCTAACGGCTATTATCGGTCGTGTTGATTTATTATCACAAATTGAGGGTGTCACAGCTAAACAACAAAAATTAGATTTATCACCTATTATCGCCCCTGTGGTTGCGGGTGATAATACTGCGCTTTATAAAACACAAGAGAATAAAGCCTTTGATGAAGGTAAGTTAAATAAGAAAATTCTAGCGGCAGCAGCTGATGCAGTAGCCCACAGTAAGGGCGGTGAGTATAGATTTAACATTCAAAATATCGATCGCTCAGTTGGCGCAATGCTTTCAGGGGAAATTGCTCGTCGACATGGCGATCAAGGCATGGCTGCAGCACCAATCACCTTGCATTTAACCGGTACCGCAGGACAAAGTTTTGGTGTCTGGAATGCTGGCGGTTTGCACATGATCTTAACCGGTGATGCCAACGATTATGTCGGTAAAGGCATGGCCGGTGGTAAATTAACCATCAAGGCACCTGTAGGGGTTGATTATGTAAGCCATCAAACGCCGATTATGGGTAATACCTGTTTATACGGTGCCACTGGCGGAAAATTATTTGCCGCTGGACGTGCAGGAGAACGTTTTGCCGTGCGCAACTCTGGTTGTCATGCGGTAATTGAAGGCACGGGCGACCACGCTTGTGAATACATGACTGGCGGTATAGTCACGATTATTGGTGATGTCGGTGTTAATTTTGGCGCGGGCATGACTGGTGGTTTCGCTTATGTATTAGACGAAAGCGGTGATTTAGATATTCGCCTCAATAAAGAATCCATTGAAATGTTGACGATGGGCGACTTAGCTATCCATCAAGAACATTTACGCGGCATTATTGATAAACACTTCAATGAAACAGGCAGCTTACGCGCGCAAGAAATCCTGCAAAACTTTGATAAATTTTCGCCCTTATTTAAATTAATTAAACCCAGTGCTACCGATGTTAAAACCCTATTAGGTCATCGTAGTCGTTCAACAGCCGAACTTCGTGTTCTGATAAATTAGGAAGTAGTTATGAGTAAGAATGTTTATCAATTTATGGACGTTGAACGTATTGAACCAGCCAAAGTGGCAATCGAGAAACGTAAAATAGAGTTTGTCGAAATATATCAACCGCTTGGACAAGATCAAAGTGCTGGTCAAGCCGATCGTTGTCTGGATTGTGGTAACCCATATTGTGAATGGAAATGCCCAGTGCATAATTATATTCCACAATGGTTAGAATTAGTCACCGAAGGCCGAATATTTGAAGCTGCAGATTTATGTCATGAAACCAATAGCTTACCTGAAATGTGTGGTCGAATTTGCCCACAAGACAAGTTATGCGAAGGCTCATGTACCCTAGATGCTGATTTTGGCGCAGTAACCATAGGTAATATTGAATCATTCATCACCGATACCGCCTTTGCCCAAGGCTGGAAACCCGACCTATCAGGGGTAACTAAAATAGGAAAAAAGGTTGCTATTATTGGCGCTGGTCCAGCAGGTTTATCCTGTGCCGATGTTTTAACGCGTAACGGTATTGATGCAGTAGTATTCGATCGCAATCCACAAATCGGTGGTTTATTAACCTTTGGCATTCCATCCTTTAAATTAGAAAAAGATATTATTCAAACTCGCCGAGAAATATTTGAAGGCATGGGCATCGAATTTCGCTTAAATGTCGAAATTGGTGTCGACATTAGCTTTGCCGAACTCAGCGAAGAATACGATGCGGTTTTCTTAGGATTAGGTACTTATACCGATATGACCGGTGGTTTTGCCAACGAAAAGGCCCCAGGTGTATACAGCGCCTTAGATTTCCTTATTGGTAATACCCAAAAAACAATGGGCATTACCGATTCAAGCAATGCAGCCGATAAGAAAAACCTTAAACCTTATGTCAATTTTACGGATCAAAAAGTGATTGTTTTAGGGGGCGGTGATACGGCGATGGATTGTGTCCGTACATCTATTCGTCAAGGAGCTACACAAGTCACTTGTGCTTATCGTCGTGACGAAAGCAATATGCCGGGCTCACCACGCGAAGTGAAAAATACTAAAGAAGAAGGTGTGAACTTTGAGTTTAACATTCAGCCACTTGATATTGCGGTTGATGAGCAAGGTAAAACTATCGGCGTTAAATTTGTTAAAACACAACTAGGTGCAGCCGACGCTAATGGCAGACGTAGCCCAGAGCCTATTGAAGGTAGTGAGTTTGTTATGGCCGCCGATGCCGTGGTAATCGCCTTTGGGTTCTTACCAAGCCCACCTCAGTGGATGGTAGATGCAGGGGTAGAATTAGACTCCCGTGGCCGCGTTGTTGCCGTTGCTAGCTCTGACTTTGCTTTGCAAACCAGCAAGAAAAATATCTTTGCTGGTGGTGACATGGTCTTAGGCTCTGACTTAGTTGTTACTGCGGTCGATCAAGGCCGAAAAGCGGCTATAGGAATTTTGGATTTTGTTAGCCAGTAACTAAAATAATTTCACCTATAAAAAAAGCTGTTCCCTGATAAGGTACAGCTTTTTTATAATTTGCTGGTATGATGATTAATCCGCTTGCTATTATTTACTGCATCGCTCGTATACAGAAAAATCTAAATCGTATATATTTTTTTCATCAGCAGGACGTTTTTCACTTGATACCTTCTTCCAGCCGCCATCCTCATAATCAGGGAATTCAACATCTCCCTGAATGTCTGTATCTATATGGGTTATATACAGCCTTTGTGCCGCAGGTAGGCAATGTTTATAGATAGCGCCGCCACCAATAACCATAATTTCGTCAACGCCATCACCACCATCTGAGCCATCAACTAAGGCAATGGCCTCGGCCACTGAGGTTACGGTATCGACAGCTTCAGCGCCTTTTCCTTGTGGTAAGTAACTTTTATCACGTGAGATAACAATATTACGACGCCCGGGTAAAGCTCGCCCTATTGATTCAAAGGTTTTACGGCCCATAATGATAGGCTTCCCTAAGGTGATTTTTTTGAAATAGGCTAAATCAGCCGGCAAGTGCCAAGGCATAGTATTATTTTTACCAATAATATTATTATCGGCCGTGGCAACTATCATGGATAAAATGGTCATAGAACACTCTCAACATTATTTTCTGTATTATCGCTAGAAAAAAGATAAAAAAAAGCACTGACTTAACTAAATAAAGCAGTGCTTATAATATAAATTACTATGCTTAAAAATTATTGGCGATATTCTACTTCAACATCATAGTCGTCTTCATTCCAGTCATCGTCATCTAAGTCATCATCTAAACTATGAGCAGCGATAGTTTCTTCATGATAAGTATCCCATTTAAATTCAACGGTTTTACCATCAATGACTTCTTCCACTTCAGGGGGCAACGCTTCGATAAAGCTCATCACTTTGTATGATAGCTCTTTAGTACCCATGCGATTAGATGCCGAGATGCTATGCACCTCACCTTGCCAATCAAGGCCAGCTAAAATAGCATCAGTAATTTCTTTAGCTTCTTCTTCTAATACTAAATCAAGTTTATTAAAAACAACCCAGCGAGGCTTAGCGGCAAGTTTTGCATTATGCAGCTCTAACTCGCTGATAATGACTTTAGCGTTTTCTAATGGATCTGAGCCATCGATAGGCAGAATATCAATAACGTGTAGTAATATACGACAGCGCTCAAGATGTTTGAGGAACTGTGTACCCAAACCAGCACCATCAGCAGCACCTTCAATAATCCCAGGAATATCAGCAATAACAAAGCTGCGCTGGGTATCTAAACGTACAACACCTAAATTAGGCACTAAGGTGGTAAATGGATAATCAGCTACTTTCGGTGTCGCGGCTGAAACACTGCGAATGAGTGTAGATTTACCCGCATTAGGTAAACCAAGTAGACCAACATCGGCAAGTAATAGTAACTCTAATTTTAAGTTACGGATTTCACCCGGTGTGCCATCTGATTTTTGACGAGGTGCTCGGTTGGTACTGCTTTTAAAGCGAGTATTGCCTAAACCATGCCAACCGCCTTTAGCAACCAGCAGTTTTTGCCCTTTATGGGTCAAATCACCAATTTGCTCACCGGTATCTTCATCGATCACACGAGTACCAACGGGTACTTTTAGCACTAAGTCCTCAGAGCCTTTACCGGTACAATCACGGCTTTGACCATTTTGACCACGTTTAGCACGATGGAAACGCTCAAAACGATAATCAATTAACGTATTGAGGCTTTCGCAAGCCTCTAAAAATACGTTACCGCCATCACCACCATCACCACCATCAGGACCGCCAAATTCAATGTATTTTTCTTTACGGAAACTGCTACAGCCGTTGCCGCCATCACCCGCTTCAACTCTGATCTCAACTTCATCAACAAATTTCATGGTATCTCAATAACCCTAATGTGGTAATGCTTGTTTATTAGCAATCAGACTAATTAATCCGTTTGCTATATCTACCGCTAGTATAAACTATTTTTGACCGACTAAAAATGAATCTCTATAGAGCCAAAAAAAAACTAAAAAAAAACCTCGCGATGAAGCGAGGTTTTTAGGAATCCAAGTTCTAATTAATCAGCGATAATGCTAACGAACTTGCGACTCTTTGGACCTTTCACTTCAAATTGAACTTTACCGTCAGATAAAGCAAATAAAGTATGATCTTTACCGATACCCATGTTACTACCAGCGTGGAAACGAGTACCACGTTGACGAACAATAATGTTACCAGCTAAAACAGATTCACCACCAAAACGTTTAACACCTAGACGTTTTGCTTCCGAATCGCGACCATTTCGTGTACTACCCGCAGCTTTCTTATGTGCCATGTCAAAATGCTCCTAATTAGCCGTTAATACCAGTAATTTTCACTTCAGTGAACCATTGACGATGGCCCGCTTGTTTACGTGAATGCTTACGACGTTTGAATTTAACTATGGTAATTTTATCAGCACGACCTTGGTTAACAACCTCAGCCACTACTTTACCACCAGCAACATAAGGCGCGCCTACATTGATGTTATCGCCATTAGCGATCATTAAAACGTTTTCAAATTCTACTGTTGCGCCTACTTCAAGCTCAAGCTTTTCTAGACGAACTGTTTGTCCTTCGGTTACACGATGCTGTTTACCACCGCTTTGGAATACCGCGTACATAGCTACTCCGTACTGCGTCATCATATTTGTGACGCTAATTTTTAAAATATAGGGCGCGAATTCTACGCGAAAGAAATAGCGAGAGCAAGTATAAATGTGATCATTCATTAACTTTATTAGCCTTTTCTGTTTTTTAATTGCTTTGACCCTAAGAATTAGCACAAAGCGGCTAGAAAACTTCTTTTGCCTAAAATTTAGTGTAAACTTTGACACCTTATACCAATTGAATAATTTTGGCTAATATCTAGTCAAAAAACGCATCAAAACAGCTAAAGACAAACAGCATGGGCAATAAAGTAAATATTAAAACAATACAAAAATTAATACAAAACGACATGACAGCAGTAAATGATCTTATCTATGAGCAATTACACTCTGATGTCGCATTAATCAATCAACTCGGTATCTATATTGTTAACAGTGGCGGTAAACGTATGCGCCCTATGTTAACCGTACTTGCTGCCAGAGCGTTAGCATACCAAGGCGAACAGCACTGGAATATTGCCGCCATTATCGAATTTATTCATACCGCGACTTTATTACATGATGATGTGGTAGATGAATCAAATATGCGTCGCGGCAAAGAAACGGCCAATGCTTTATTTGGTAACAGTGCCAGTGTGCTGGTCGGTGACTTTCTTTATACTCGCTCTTTCCAAATGATGACGAAATTGGGTGATATTCGTATTATGGATATCCTATCTGAGGCCACCAATATAGTTGCCGAAGGTGAAGTATTGCAGTTAATGAACTGCAATGATGCCAGCACCACAGAAGCAAGCTATATGAAAGTCATTTATTGTAAAACGGCTAAATTATTTGAAGCGGCCACCCGCCTTGCTGCTGTAGTAGCTAAGCAAGATGACAAAATAGAACAAGCCATGGCTGATTATGGCAAGTTCCTCGGCACCGCATTCCAGTTAGTTGATGACATTATGGATTACACCGCTGATGCTAAAGAAATGGGTAAAAATGTCGGTGATGACCTTGCCGAAGGAAAACCCACCCTGCCATTAATATATGCCTTGGCGCATGGCAACCCTGCACAAAAAGCACTCATTAAAGAAGCTATTGAGCTAGGTAACGGCATGGATAGCTTAGACTTAATATTGGAAGCAATGGAAGATACCGGTGCTTTACGTTATACCCAACGACAAGCTGAAATTGAAGCCGATAAAGCCATTAAGGCACTCGACGTCATTGCAGACAGTGAACACAAGCAGGCCCTTATTGCCTTAGCGCATATCGCCGCTAATCGCAGTCATTAACCTCTCCCCCTGTAATTCAACTCAGTGATTCGCGGGTGAAACTCAAGCATAAAAAAACGCTATTAGCAATGGATAAAGACCCATTGATTATAGCGTTTTTTATATGATAGCAAGTCAATTACTAGGCTTGCTATACGTTTTATGGCTGATTAGCTAGCCATAAAATCAACACCTTCGTTGATGTCTTTCTTTAATGTCGCTAACATATCATCTTTTGCTTTTTGCTCAAAAGCACTTAACTCGCCGTAAGATAAAACTTCACTCACACCGTTTACGCCAAGACGTACTTTTTGTGCGAAAAACAAGGCATCATCACCCTTACCTTCAACATAGGCGTAATCAACAACATCTTCACCTTGTAAGCCTTTAACTAAAGACAGACAAAAACGTGCTGCTGCAGCGCCCATAGAAAGTGTCGCACTACCGCCACCCGCTTTTGCTTCAACAACTTCAGTGCCTGCATTTTGGATGCGAGACGTTAGCGTGGCAACTTCTTCTTCGGTGAAACTAGTTCCTTCAACTTGAGAAAGTAATGGTAAAATAGTGGTGCCTGAGTGGCCACCAATTACAGGTACTTTAACCGTAGCAACATCTAGGCCTTTAAGTTCAGCAACAAAAGCTTCAGAGCGAATAACATCTAATGTAGTCACACCGAAAAGACGAGCAGCATCATAAGTACCGGCCTTTTTGAATACTTCAGCAACAATAGGTACAGTGCCGTTAACTGGGTTAGTAATAACACCTACTAGCGCTTTTGGACAGTTTGCGGCAATGCCTTCAGCCAATACTTTAATAATACCAGCATTAACGGCAAATAAATCAGCACGATCCATACCCGGCTTACGTGGCATACCTGCTGGGATCAAAACAATATCAGCACCTGTTAATGCGCCACTAAGGTCGTCACGACCAAAACCAGCAACTTTAACATCAGTTGGGATGTGTGATAAATCTACAGCAACCCCCGGAACAACAGGGGCAACATCATATAAAGACAACTCAGAACCAGCTGGTAATTGAGTTTTTAATAATAATGATAATGCTTGACCAATACCGCCTGCGGCGCCTAAAACAGCTACTTTCATGTGTTTTCTCCGAAATTATGTGGGGTTTATTTATTGTACAATAAATTATTAAAATATTATTTGAGTAAATACGTAATTTTTGCAGGGCAAAAGATATAGTATAAGCAAGTAAAAAACAATTGATATAATTTTATACTCAAATATTAACGTCGAGTATGATGATACGATAACGTATACTAGCGTTTATCACACTGATTACAAACGCCACTTTAGTCTATTACAGGGTTAATTACGCATGATGAGCGCTTTACAAAAACAAGAAGCACTAGTACAAGCATTTAAGGATTTATTAAAACAAGAACAATTTGGCTCTCAAGGCGAAATCGTCGAGGCATTAAAAGCCAATGGTTTTGAAAACATCAGTCAATCAAAAATCTCTCGTATGCTCAGTAAATATGGTGCGGTACGAACCCGTAATGCTCGTCAAGAAATGGTCTATTGTTTACCTGCTGAGTTAGGCGTACCCACCGCACAAAGCCCACTCAAACAATTAGTATTAGAAATAGAGCACAACGAAGTAATGATCATTGTGCAAACTAGCCCTGGTGCAGCCCAGTTAATCGCTAGACTACTTGATAGTTTAAGTAAAAGTGATGGTGTACTTGGCACTATTGCTGGCGATGATACTATTTTTATTGCGCCTACTGATGTCAGTAAAATCAATGAAACCATCAAAAAATTAGAGCAACTTTTCTCTAAAAATTTAAGCTAACAGCTTAGGCAGCTGGGTTAACTTGCTACCTCACTGAGAACTTTTTTGATGCAAGTAAGCAAAGCTTGCCCGGTAACTGGTTTAGGCATATGCAAGTTCATACCTGCCGCTAAACTCTGTTGTTTATCTTCTTCTCTAGCATGGGCTGTCATGGCTACAATAGGTAACTGTTGATATTTACTTTGCGCTCGAATAAGTTTAGCTGCGGTGAGACCATCCATTATAGGCATTTGAATATCCATCAATACCACATCAAAATGCTGCTCTGCTAGGGTATCTATAGCTCGTTGACCGTTATCTGCAATAGTGACTTTAGCATGCATATTCAACAGCAACTCTTTAGCGACTAGCTGGTTAACTAAGTTATCTTCTACTAATAAAACGGATACACCTTGCAAGCTTTGTTCATCTTTTAGCATTAACGGTTTTTGCGCAGTAACCCTTGCGGTTTGCTTGTTTGAATGTTGTTGGTAAACCAGGCTAGCATCACTTTTCACGACACTACTTTTTAAGGCATCACTTTTGGCTTGCTCAGCGAAAGACTCTGCTTGAGCAATTAAAGCCTGTGATATTTGATCAAGGGAATAACGAAATAGCGGCTTATCGACTAATAAATAAGGTGTAGATAGTTTATCTAAGTGACTACAAGTTTCATTGCTCAATTGCGTTAATGCCGGCTGACATAGACAAAGTAATCGAAACGCTGTTAGGGACGAAATAGACTCTGGACGGCTTTGTTGAGCAATAAAATCTACTTCAGAAATAAGTAAGACACTGTTTCCTACAACATCTAACTGAAGTAAATCATCAACCGAGATCACTTCATATAATAGCCAGCTCATCTGTGCAATACTTTCAAGCAAACTTACTGATAGCTTTTGATTTATCGCATAAATGCTAATGCCAGCTATTAGCGGCTGAGATAATTCTGCGGGTAGGCAAAATGACACCTCGGTCACCTTATGATTGGACTTAAATAACGGCTCAGAGTTGACTTTATTTAGGGATGCAAGCGGAGCTCGCTGAAAGGGTAAAACAAAGCTTAGTTCACAGCCTTGCCCTAATTGGCTAGTAAGGCTAATTTCCCCGCCAAGCAGGTTAATTATTTGCTGGCAGATAGATAAACCTAAGCCTGAGCCACCATACTTGCGTGTCATTGACTCATCAGCTTGACTAAAGGCTTTAAATAAATGACTTTGATTATCGCTGGCAATACCGATACCCGTATCGATGACACGAAAGCGCACCTGAGCCACGCTATCAGTTGTCGATAGGAGGTCAACAATTAACTTAATTTCGCCTTGCTCGGTAAATTTAATGGCATTATTAAATAAATTAGCGAGCACTTGTACTAAACGCATTTCATCACTGATGACATTACTCGGCACTTGGGCACTCATATCAACCAATACTTCGACCCGTTTATGGTCAACATTACTCAGATTAAGTTTTAAGGCTTTATCAATAATAACCGGCAAATTGACTACATCTTGGCTGACGACCATTTTACCGGCTTCAATCTTAGATAAGTCTAACAATTCATCAACTAGGTGTAATAAGGTTGCTGATGCACCCTGAGCATTAACTAGATAATGCTGTTGGCGAGTATCTAAAGAGGTGTGCGCCAATAAATCCATCATACCTTGCATGGCATTTATTGGCGTTCTGACTTCATGACTCATATTGGCAAGAAACTGTATCTTTACCTTATTAGCATACTCAGCTTGGTCTTTCGCTTTTTCCAACGCTGATTGCGTTGCTTGCTGTAAGGTCACATCATGAAAGATACTGATAGTGCCTAGAATATTACCTTGCTCATCGGTAAATTGATTACAAAAGCCTTGGTAAATATAATCGCCAGCCTTAATGAGTGCTTGTTGCGGATAAATATCGTTACACCTGGCGTTTAAACGATTAACTTCTTGCGCTAAAGCTGTTGGCATAAAAGTCGCGGACTTAATGCCTAACATTTGCTCAACTGAGTGATTTGCCAAGCGCTCAAAGGCTTTATTACAGCCCATTAATAAACCGTCAGGGTCATTAAAGACAATCAATTCGGGAATGGCATTCATCACAGAGCGTAATAACGCATAATCACGTTGATGCTGTGCACTTGTCTCTTGTAACGCTTTGGTTTTTTCTATAACACGACTATCTAATACATCGTTTTGTTCCGTAAGCTGCAAAAGTAGGCTTCTATTTTGCACAAAAATATCTTCAACCACTTGAAACCAATGTAACCAATCCGCTGCCGGGGTGATTTTACCTGGGTCACCTTCGGCGCAATATTGAATATGGCTAATAAACTCAGTAGTGGGCTTGATAAACGTGCGCTTTGTCATGGTATTAACTAACATAAGAAAGGCTAACAAACCGATAAAAAGCATGGCAAAAACAAAAACAAAATCACTGTATTGAGGTGCGGCAAAGCTATCATAATTTTGATATTTAAGTAAAGTCCAACCGTTAACACTAAGCACTTGTTTTTCTATAAACCAATCGCCAAAACGCTCTGCATCACCTACTTTACTTAAGCGTTCAGCGTTCAAGCCTTGCAATGATTTTGGCAGTAAATCTTGCCAAGAGACACGATAACTTAAAGACTCTTTCCCCCAGCGTTTAGCGAGTAAAATATCATTATTTTGATTGTATAGAATGAACCCTTGGTCTGTTGATTCCAACTCGGTCAACCCCGCATGCAAGCGTGATAAATTGACATCAATAACGACTGCACCTAACAACTTATCATGATGAAATACCCCCATACCCAATGAAGCATTCATACCGCCACCTGCCGCATCAAGATAAGGAGGAGACCAAAGTACACGATTATTACTTGAGGTGAGAGCTTGCATCGCTTTACTATGTGAGCTACTTAAGGTTTTATGGCTAAACTGCCAAACTTCTCGATCAACCCAAGGGTAGATATTGACAAAGCCACTAAAGGAAACATAATAAAACCACGTTGCTTCCGCTATGATATTTTGTGCCGCTATAAATGCCGGAGTTAAGGCGTTAGCCATGGCGATTTCTTGTTTTTTAGCCTCGCTAAACTGAGCCACTTGCCCGATACCGGTAATATTACTGCTTAAGCGTTTACCTTGTTTAATAACATCATGTAGAGGCTTGTTTAAATAAAACATCTGCCCTTGTTGTAACAAAGAAGGCATGGGAATATTTAATTCATTGGGGTGTTTTAGAATATATTCGGAAAATTCGTGTATACCAACCACAGCTTGAACACTTTGTTCTAGCATATTATTTAGCTGTTGAGCTTCTTGTTTGAGCTCAAGTAGACTTTGCTGCTTATGTTGGGCTAATTGATTGAAGTAACGTAAAGAGGCAGCAGAAAAGGCCACGAGAATAATGACAATAAAGGCAACGACAACGGTGGTGTTATAACGCCTAAAAACTGTATTTATGCCCGTTTGGTAATACACTGAAACGCCTTAATTTTTTGTTTAAATCATGAGTTAACTTGCTAAGTTAAAGCAGTCACCTAATTTAAACAAGCGTTAAACAAGGAAAAGTAGTTTATTTACTCAACTAGGTTCCAAGGTTACATCCGTTATAAATTTTCCTCGGCAAAAGAAGCCAGTCGACTACGCACCACACCATTTAAATTAATGGTGGCGCTGCCCTCAAAGTTTTTAAAACGTTCGACAATATAGGTTAACCCTGAGGTTACTGCGGTTAAATAGTTACTATCAATTTGTGCCAAGTTACCTGAACACACCAATTTGGTACCTTCACCACAGCGGGTGATAATAGTTTTTAGCTGAGCTGCGGTTAAGTTCTGACACTCATCGAGTAGCACGAGCGAGTTTTGAATACTACGGCCGCGCATGAAATTCACCGACTTAAACTGAATATTGGCTTTATCCATAATGTAATTCATGCTGCCATGCATACTTTCATCTTGTTGATGTAAGACTTCAAGAGAATCCGTTATCGCGGCGAGCCATGGCGCCATTTTCTCTTCTTCTGTGCCTGGTAAAAAACCAATAGATTCAGCTATTTCAGGGGTGCTGCGGGTAACAATGATTTTGTCATATAAGCCTCGTTCTATCACTTGCTCTAGGGCCGTGGCTAAGGCAAGTAAGGTTTTACCACAACCTGCTGGTCCAGTAAGAATCACTAAATCAATATTAGGGTCGAGTAAAGCGTCCATTGCCATACCTTGATAAATATTTTTAGGATGGATACCCCAAGCATTTTTAGACAACAACCGCTCTCGACCAAGATCTAATATAGCAAGGCGATCGTCATCCCAGCCAGTCACTTTGCCAGCAAAACTGTCGCCATCATCTAATAAGTACTCATTAATATAAGCTAAGGGTACACTATCGCGCGCAACATAATGGGTGGTATTTCGTCCTTCTGTCTCCGTATCTACCGATTGAATATTTTGCCAAAAATCCCCGTCAAAGTGATGATAGCCTTTGGTGAGGAATTGGATATCATCAATGAGTTGATCAGTTCGATAATCTTCAACATGCGCCAGCCCTGCGCCCTTAGCTTTCAAACGCATATTAATATCTTTAGTCACTAACACAATTTTTTTATCTGGCGTTTTCTTTTGAATATGCAAAGCAGCATTGATGATGCGATTATCATTTTCATTAAAAGATAGCATATTCGCTGTTTGCTTTAAGGCATAATCATTAATAATGGCGAGACAGCCACTGGGATGCTGCTCATCATTTTGTGGTAGTTTTACCCCAGCGAGCACTTGCTCTGGCGTAGCATCGCGCAAAGTATCTTCAAGCGCTCGAATAGCGACCCTAGCATCACGACTGACATCTTTGCGCCTATCTTTAATGGAGTCGAGTTCTTCCAGCACTGTCATGGGTACAACCACATCATGTTCTTTAAAGGATAAAAAAGCGAAAGGTTCGTGCAAAAGGATATTGGTATCTAGAATGTAGATAATTTTTTGGTCGGCGGTATCTTCGGCTGAAGACGCATGGGCTAATTTCTCACTTAATATATTCTCATTATTCATATTCTCTTTAGTCATGGGCAATCTCCGTGAGTCACTGACAAAACAAATATAAAAGAGCAATACAGCACTTAAAGTATAGCTGATTCACAGTGATCTCTTAATTATCTTGAGGCAAGTAAAATTTTTTAATGATTCCGTCTATGATAAGGAGTATTATAGCGCCCTTTTTTTAGCCCAATTTTTTAAGGCTTAGTCTCGCTTTTAAGCAAATATAAGCTAAGTACTAAGCAATCCTAAGCAATCGTCGGAGAAATAAGTTTATGCCATTTCAGGTAGGTCAGCGTTGGATCAGTGACAGTGAATCAGATCAAGGATTGGGTACAGTAACCGGGGTTGAACACCGCTTTGTTAATATAATTTATACTGCGACGGGGGAGTCTCGCCAATATGCAAAAGAGAATGCCCCGTTAACGCGTGTTATCTTTAATAAAGGTGATCTTGTTCCCAGCCATGAAGGCTGGTTATTAAAAGTAGAATCACAAAGTGAAGCCGATGGCATTTTGACTTATCAAGGCATACGTCAAGATACCAAAGAGCAAGTAAGCCTGAAGGAAGTGATGATAGATCACTTTATTAAATTCAATAAACCTCACGACCGCTTACTTAATAACCAAGTAGACCGCTTAGATTGGTTTCGCTTACGTAAAGACTGCTTACAACATCAATATCAACAACAACAATCTGACTTAACCGGCCTAACCGGCGGTCGTGTTAGCTTGATACCACATCAACTCTACATTGCCGATGAAGTAGGTAATCGTTTTGCTCCGCGAGTGTTACTCGCCGATGAAGTAGGCTTGGGTAAAACCATTGAAGCTGGTTTAATCATTCATCAGCAATTAGTCACTGGTCGTGCTAAAAGAATTCTCATCATAGTACCAGAGTCTTTAATGCATCAATGGTTAGTAGAAATGCAGCGCCGTTTTAACCTTAATTTTAGTATTTTTGATAATGAACGCTGCGTTGAAACCAGCCAAGATAATTATATTGATGGCAAAAAGGCTAACCCTTTTAGTACAGAGCAACTAGTGCTGGTTAATCTAGGTTTTATTACTAATAACCCAGAATGGTATGATGCACTGCTCAGTGAGGACTGGGACTTAATGGTCGTTGATGAAGCGCACCACTTAAACTGGCAACAAGATAAGCCAAGCATTGAATACCAATGTATAGAGCAACTCGCCCAAGTTATCCCTGGCGTTTTATTGTTAACTGCCACTCCTGATCAATTAGGTCATGAAAGTCACTTTGCCCGTTTACGCTTACTTGATGCCGACCGATTTTATGATTATCAAAAATTTATTGAAGAAGAGTCGCATTATAGCGAAGTTGCTGATGCCGCTAATGCGCTAGTCGACGGTGAAAAACTTACCGTCGAGCAAGAAACAACACTGACTGATTTATTAAAAGAATGCGATATCAGTACCCAGCTAAGCGAGTTAAACCAAGCCGAACCGATAATATCAGCAAAAGTACGCCAAAACTTATTAAAACAGTTACTCGATCGACATGGTACCGGTCGTATTTTATTTAGAAACTCTCGCAATACCATTAAAGGTTTTCCCGCTCGAAAAGTCGTGCCCGTGGCACTGGAAATGCCGGAGCAATATCACCACAACATCAATGAATTAATGCTGAGTGACTGCCCGGAAGCATTAGCTAAATCAAAACAGGCTAAATATATTTTCACCCCAGAAATGCTCCATGGTTTAACTCAACAAAGTGGCAATTGGACTGATTTCGATCCTAGAGTTAATTATTTAATTGAACTATTACAGTCACTTAAAAAAGAAAAAGTATTAGTTATCTGTGCTCACGCCCAAACAGCGATTGATTTAGAAGCCGTACTTCGTATTAAAGAAGGTATTCGCAGCGCGGTTTTCCACGAAGGTTTATCGATATTTGATCGTGATAAAGCCGCCGCTTATTTTGCTCAAGACGAAGATAGTGCGCAACTATTGCTTTGCTCTGAAATTGGTAGTGAAGGGCGTAACTTCCAATTCGCCCATCATCTGGTACTTTTTGATTTACCCCGTAATCCTGACCTATTAGAGCAGCGTATAGGTCGCTTAGACCGTATTGGCCAAACTGAGGTAATTCGCATTCATGTGCCTTACTTTGCCGATTCTGCCCAACAATTGTTATTTGATTGGTACCATCAAGGCATGCAAGCATTTGAGCACACCTGCATTACCGGCCGAGTGATTTTTGAAGCCTTTGGCGAGCAGTTATTTATGTTAGCTCTAAGCTGCCAGCAACAATCAACTGAGGCCGAATCACTGATTAGTGATACTTGGCAAAAGCACTTAACGATAAAAGCAGAGCTAGAGGCTGGCCGAGACAAGTTATTAGAGCTGAACTCTTCGGGTCAAGGGCGAGCTCATGAACTGGTAGAAAAAATTCAACAAGCTGATGTTGATATCGCCTTACCGCAGTTTATGTTTCAAGTATTCGATGTTTTTGGTGTGCAGCAAGATGATAAAGCGGATAATGCCATTGCCTTAAATCAAAGCGAGCACATGCTCAATAATAACTTCCCCTGTTTACCGGAAGACGGTACCACCATAACATTTGATAGAGATACCGCCTTAGTTAATGAAAACTACCAATTATTAACTTGGGATCACCCTATGGTGCGTGGGGTCATGGACTTAGTTTTGAGTGATGATATTGGTAATGCCAGTATTGGCTTACTTAAAAATGAAGCTTTAGCGGTAGGGACATTTTTCCTAGAGT
This sequence comes from Colwellia sp. TT2012, assembly GCF_001440345.1. Lineage (GTDB taxonomy): Bacteria > Pseudomonadota > Gammaproteobacteria > Enterobacterales > Alteromonadaceae > Colwellia. Next base: position 387,767 of record NZ_LJYX01000021.1, read on the forward strand.
GCATATTTACCGTGGAAGCAACCGCACCAGCTCATTTACAGCTAGGTCGTTATTTACCTACTACACCGATTCGTATTCTAGTAGATAAGAATGGTAATGATTTAGCCGATAAGGTCAGTGAGCAAGTACTTGATAAGCAATTATCACCGGTTAAAAAACAAATGGCATTACAGCTTATCAAAGCACTTAAATCGCAAATAAGTCCTTTGGTAGCGAAAGCAGAAGCGCATGGCGCTAAACATATTGTGGCGATTCAAGAAAAATCTTTAGCGGCGATGAAAAACAAACTCTCCTTAGAGCTACAAAGGTTGACGGCGTTAAAAGCAATTAACCCAAGTGTACGCCAAGAAGAGATTGATTTTATTAGTCAACAACAAGAGGAATTAAGCCACTATATTGATAAAGCACAATTGACCTTTGAAGCCATTCGCATGATAGTGGTTACACATTAATAATTGTATTAGATTAATGGCGCAGGGCTAAGTTGTTTAGGACATAACCCTGCCCTGACTTAATGAGAAAATAATGAGCGCAAACCCAGATTTTATCTATTTACCACCGATGTCACCTTACCTTGATATTATTTACCAAGATGATGATATTGTTGTCATCAATAAAGCCAGTGGTATTTTAAGTGTGCCTGGGCGCTTGCCTGAACACCAAGATTGTTTACAAAATCGTGTACAAAGAGTATTACCTACGGCCACTATCGTGCATCGGCTGGATATGGCAACCTCTGGCATCATGATTATGGCATTGAACAAGCCCGCACACGTTGCCATCAGCCGTCAATTTGAACAAAGAAAAACCAAAAAAAGTTACCTTGCGCGAGTCTTTGGTTTGGTAGAGCAAGAGAAAGGCAGTGTTGATTTACCCTTGATCTGTGATTGGCCCAATAGGCCCAAACAAAAAGTTGACTTTGAAAACGGTAAAAAATCATTAACGCATTATCGGGTGCTTAGCCAGAGTAAATCAGCCGATGAACACGCAAGTACCTTGCTTGAATTGACCCCCATTACCGGCCGATCACATCAACTTAGGGTGCATATGTTAGCCTTAGGCCATGTTATTTTGGGCGACAGACTTTATGCTTCTGAGCCAGCATTAACCATGAGCAGCAGATTGCAGCTCCATGCTTTAAAGTTAAGTTTGTTTCATCCAAGCACTGAGCAAGCCATTACTTTTAACGCGCCGTGCCCATTTATTTAATACTCTTTAGTATTTGGTCGATATAAGGTGCAAGTACACCCGCTAGAGGAACAACAGTGCAAAAGACAAGTATAGATAACATAAGTCCAAATAAAATCAGCAGTAAACTGAGAGGCTTGTTTATCGGCGTTCTTACTTTTATCTGCTCAACAACCACTAACTTCGCCGAAGAAAAAAAGGCTGATGTTGCACAAGAAAAAAAACAAAAGACCGCCAACAGTGCCAACATGATAGAAAAACCTATCGCGCTAACAAAGCAACATAAAACAGACCTTAAACATTATTTGTCAGCTGAGCAGCTAAAGCCACTATTAGCGGGTGCAAACGATTATTTAACGCTAGTAAAAAAATATACCAGTGCCAATAGTAAAGGCGTTGCTATTTTATTACCTGAATGGCAGCAAGGGGCCACCAACCCCAAAGCCATTAATTACTTACGTAATGCCCTGCCCGCTGAGGGTTGGAGCACTATTGCCATACAACCAAATAATAAACCTGAGAATTACCCCTCATCGGCGATAACATTGAGTGAGCAAAAAAAAGAAAACGAATTAATCCTTAAAGATTATAAAAATAAACTCGGGGCTATGCTTAATGCCGTGATGAATACGGCCAAAGAATACCCAGGCATAGTGCTGGTGATTGCCCAGGGAAATAATGCAGCTTTATTAGTAGATTTATATAGTGAAGCAGGCAACCAATTACCGAATGCACTGATATTACTAAGTAGTTATAGAAAAAGTAATCCAGGCCTTACCAACAGCGCCAATGAAAAATTTGCCCGTCAATTAGCGTTTATTGAACTGCCGGTACTTGATCTGTACCTTAAACACGATAACCCACTGGTATTGGCAAAAGCAGCACAAAGAAAGTCTTTTGCCAAACAAGAGATGAAAGTGTATTACCGTCAGCGCCAGCTAAATAACAACATGACCGGTTATTACCCAGAGAAAGAGTTATTGATTCAAATTAATGGCTGGCTAAAAGCTATTGGCTGGTAAAGTTAATTATTTCAATAAGGTTAATACTATTCAGCAAAAAATCATCCTAGCTGGGATAACAGCAATGAAACACGCAATTAAAATGATTTTACCTATATCAAGTTTATAGCTAGGCTATTTACTCTGCTTAACAATGACATCATAGGCAGCTTGAATGTCTTGGGTTTTTTGTTTAGCACTCTCCATCATTTCTGGTGGTAGACCTTTGGCGATTAGTTTATCGGGATGATGCTGAGACATTAATTTTTTATAAGCCTTTTTGATCACTGGCATGGCGGCATTTTTATCAATACCCAATACTTTATATGCATTGGCTAATTGTTGACCACTGACTGGAGCAGCGCCAGTGCCTTGCTGACGATAGCTTCGACCTGACTGCTGCTGAAAGTTTGCACCTGCAACAATCATTTCCAGTAAATTATCAAGCTCTCGGCCTGAGTAACCTAAAAATTTAGCTATGGTATGTAAAACAGCACGCTCAGCACTATCTAACTCACCGTCACTAAAAGCCACTTGAATTTGAATCTCTAAAAACATCAACAATAAATCATGTCGATTGCCCATCAAACGTTTAAATTTTACCAGACGGTCCTGAAGCGGAAAGCCTGAGGATTTACCTTCACGAAAGGCATCTTGAGCTTGCTGACGTAATTCATTACTTAGCCCCAGTTTATCCATATAAGCTCGAGCAAAAGCAATTTCATGGCTAGTCACCTGCCCTTTAGCTTTGGCTACATGCCCCATAACGGAAAAAGTAGTGTAAAAGAAAGCTGCTTGCCTAGAAACGTCATCTTCTTTACCGCCAGATAAACCATTAAAATTAAAACCACGGCCGCGATCGAAAATATGACCAAGCCAGAGACCAATTAAAGCGCCAAACAGTGCTTTACTCAGCATAAAGCCAAACAAAAAACCTAAAACTTTACCCCAAATATGCATATTTTTGCGCATTCCTTAAAAATAATGGCTAGTTTGCAGTTGAACTATGGCAGAAGAATTTAGTCCAACTGAAAAAATTGCTATATCATAAAGCAATTAGCCGTTAAAATACTTGATTCATCATGAGAAAATCAATTTATAAACATTTTCACCATTTATCGGACCATAGATGCTTTTTCCCCGGACATTAAATTTTACCTTAGTTGCGCTGTTAGCATGTTTGCCAAAATTCGCGCAAGCTAACGCCGATATAAAAAAACCAGCGCCTGAAGCTCAAATAATGCTCTGCACAGTACCTGAATTTGATGATATTGCCATTGATATCCCTGAGATTCTTGATGACAAAATCCGTATCTCATCATTACATGCTAGTATTAAACAAGATCAAATAGCTCAATTCACTGGCTCGGTTATTTTGGTTGATAAAAGCCAAAGAATACTTGCCGACCAACTGGCCTTTAATCGTTTAAAAATGCAAATAGAAGCCATTGGCAATATCCATTACCAGGGTAAACAAATTAACATTTTTGCTGATACCCTTAGTGCCAGTAAAATAGATAATGCCACTACAATGACTTCCGCTTCATATCAACTCCACGGCAACCCTGGGCATGGCACAGCAGCAAGTTTATCCATAGACGGTGATGGTGTACTAAGTTTAGTGGACTCTACCTTCACCACCTGCTTACAAAAAGTGCCTGATTGGCAATTAAAAGCCGCTGAAATTAACCTCTCTGCCAATGGTGATTTTGGTGAAGCTTACCATGCACAATTTAGAGTGTTAGATGTACCGGTTTTTTATGTACCTTACTTTTATTTTCCTATTTCTAAAGAGCGACTGAGCGGGTTTTTATATCCCGACTTTACGCCGTACGGCAGTTCAGGGGTAGAATTTACTGCACCTTTTTATTGGAATATTGCTGAGAACTACGATGCGACAATTACGCCACGTTATATGTCGAAGCGCGGTTTGCAATGGCAAACAGAATTCCGTTATTTAATGGGATTACAATCGGGTAAAATAGACATAGAGTATCTGGATAATGATAAAGCAATAAAAGCCAATAATGATCCTCGATATTTAGCACGTTTCCAACATATCGGCACTTTTTCAGATGGTTTTCGTGCCTATATTGATTACACCACTATTAGTGATGATAACTATTTAGTTGATATTGGCAGTAAGCAGTATAATTCAAACGATGCTTATCTTTATCAAACAGGCGAATTGGCTTACTTTGGCGAGCAGTGGCGGGCGACAGTGCAAGTACAAGATTTTGAAGTACTAGGTGATCATCAACCAAGTTATAAAACCTTGCCGCATTTCGAACTATCAGCCCAACAGCCATTGAACTTTTTATCTGGCCAATTTGAACTTTATTCTGAAATAACTAATTTCCAGTCATCCGAAAAAGATCAAGTCGAAGCAAATCGTTACCATGTTGAGGCTGGTTTTATCTTGCCAATAGTTAGACCTGCTTGGTTTTTAAATTCTGAAGTAAAATTAATGCACACCTATTACCAACAAGATAATATTGCTCAAGGTAGTAATTTGGATGAGACGGTCACAAGAACCTTACCTAAAGTACGCATTCATGGCGGTATTAATTTTGATAAAGAACTAGTTGCTTTTGGTCAAAGCTATCGCCATACACTAGAGCCGCAATTGCAATACATTTATGTACCAGAAAAAGATCAATCAAATATTGGTTTATATGATACAACTCTCTTACAAGACGATTTTCACGGTATTTTTCGTGATACCCGTTATAGTGGTTTAGATAGAATCGCGGCAGCTAACCAATATACCTGGGGTATTACTAGCCGATTACTCGATGAAGAAAACCTAGAAATAATTCGCCTTAGCTTAGGTCGTATTCAATACCTTGGTGATAAAAATACCAGCCTTGCCAATGATGTCTTGTTAACTGATAATGTTGGCAATAACGATAAACAATCCTCGGTTGCAGCTGACTTGTTTTATCGGATAAACCATCAGTGGCAAGTGAGTGCTGATATTCAATACAACACCCTGGAGGACTTTACCAACAAAGGGCAAGTTAAGGTAGATTACCAACTGGATAAATATAACCTAATGCAATTGAACCATCGCTATACTCGTAATGTCTCAGGAGATAGCTTAGAACAAGTTTCGCTATTAACGAGTTTTGCTATTAACAAAAGTTGGGCGTTTGTCGGGCGGTTAACGCAAGACTTACAACAGAATAGAAGTTTAGAGTCATATGCAGGCTTTCAGTATGAAAGTTGCTGTTGGGCGGTACGTATAGCCTACCATCGCCATATAAACTCTAACTTAGATCCGATCAGCTTTGCTAGTGAAGGCCGAAAAGAGTTTGATACTCGTATTAGTATCAAAATCATCATTAAAGGCTTAGATGGCAAGCAATCAGCGATTGGCACGCAAGAGATGTTTGATAAGAGCATATTTGGTTATAAACGCCCTTATTATTTACAGAATTAATGTACAAGGTAGCTTATAAAATTAAGCACTCTACGTAATATTTAAAATATAAAACAAGACCTAAATAATGAAAAATACAATTAAAACAATGCTGTTAGTCTCTAGCCTTATCATAAGCGCTATAACACCCGCTCACGCCAATGAAGAGTTACTCGATAGAGTAGCCGCCATTGTTAATGGCGGTGTCGTACTTGAATCAGAAGTGAATGATTTACTTGCCAATATAAAACGACAAGCTAAAAGCAATAAGCAAAGCTTACCTTCTGATAAAGCTTTACGCATACAAGTGATGGATAAGTTAATTAATGACAGCCTGCTTACTCAAATGGCCCAGCGTATGGGTATCCAGATTAGTGATGCTCAGCTTGATCAAACCATAAGTAATATGGCTAAAGACGATAACATGACTTTAGCCCAATTTCGCCAAAAGGTAATTAGTGAAGGCAGTAGCTATGAGAGATACCGAGAGAGTGTCCGTACCGAGTTGATTTCTGGTGAAGTAAGCCGTAATAGTGTCAGACGTAGAATCTTCGTCTCACCACAAGAAATCAGTAACTTGCTAAGTATAATGAAAGAGCAAACAACGAATAACATTGAATACCATTTAGGCCATATTTTAATTGAATTCCCTGCTAATGCTAACCAAGAGGAATTAGCCGCGGCAAAAACTCGCGCCAATAAGGTGGTGGAATTACTCAATAATGGCTCAGACTTTGCCAAAATAGCCATTACCTCATCGGGTGATGCTAATGCATTAAAAGGTGGTGATTTGGGTTGGAAAAATATTAATGAAATGCCGACACTTTTTTCAGAGTTAATTAACGAAAAACCTAAGGATACTGTGGTCGGCCCCATCCGTACAGGTTTAGGTTATAGCATAGTTAAAGTTTTAGATATTCGTGGTCGAAAAGTTGTTGAGATTGAAGAAGTAAAAGCTCGTCACATATTAATTAAACCTTCAATTATTTTGAGTGATGAAAAAGCACAAACATTATTACAAGGCTTTTTAAGGCAGATAAACGCCGGTGAAGCCACTTTTTCCGAGTTAGCTAAAGAACATTCCGAAGGGCCGACGTCGGTACGTGGCGGTGATTTAGGTTGGGCCGATCCAACCAGCTACGATCCTGCCTTTAAAGATGCTTTAGCAACAATGGATGTAGGTGAACTACATAAACCATTTCGCTCCTCTTTTGGCTGGCATATCATTCAGTTAAATGAACGCCGCATGGTTGATGCCACGTCACAAATGAATGAAAACCGCGCTTATCAAATTCTCTTTAACCGTAAATACGGTATGGAGAGTGCTCGCTGGTTGAAAGAAACGAGAGATGAAGCCTACATTGAAATTTTCGAACAGGATAATAAGTAATGACTCTTCGCATTGCAATCACCCCAGGCGAGCCTGCAGGTATTGGTCCAGACCTAGTTATTAGTATTGCCCAGCAAGATTGGCCGGTAGAAATGGTGGTACTGGCTTCAAAAGAGTTGCTGTTAGAGCGTGCTAAAGCACTCTCTTTGCCATTGACCATAATCGATTATCATCAGCATGTGCCCGCAAGCCCGCAAAAAGCAGGCAGTCTAACCGTGCTTGATATTGAGCTTGCTCAGCCTAGCATCTCAGGTACATTAAACAGTGCCAACGGCGCTTATGTGATAGAAACATTACGAATTGCCTGTGAAAAAAACATCTCTGGCGAGTTTGATGCCTTAGTGACGGGTCCTGTACACAAGGGTCTGATAAACAAAGCTGGCATTGCCTTTAGTGGCCATACTGAATATTTTGCCAACCAAGCTAATTGTACCGACGTAGTGATGATGCTGGCAACTGAGGGCTTAAGAGTAGCTCTAGTCACCACACATATACCATTAGCCTACGTTGCAAAAGCCATCACTACTGAACGTTTACAAAAAGTAACCCGTATTTTACATCACGATTTACAAGAAAAATTTGGCATCAAATCGCCAAAAATTTATGCCTGTGGTCTCAATCCTCATGCCGGAGAAGATGGTCATTTGGGACGTGAAGAAATAGACGTAATGATACCAGCATTTGCAGAACTGCGCGCCGAAGGTATTGATATCATTGGCCCTTTACCTGCTGATACTATATTTCAAGAGAAATACCTGGCTGAAGCGGATGCTATTTTAGCCATGTACCATGATCAAGGGTTGCCGGTACTAAAATATAAGGGTTTTGGCTCATCGGTAAATATTACCTTGGGTCTGCCTTTTATTCGCACATCTGTCGACCATGGCACAGCACTAGATCTTGCTGGCAAAGGCACCGCAGATTCGGGCAGCTTTATTGAAGCAATGCGCAATGCTATCAACTTAGCTAATAACACATAGTTTAACGAAGAAAGAGTTATGAACGATAAAAAACATTTAGGTCACCAAGCAAAGAAACGCTTTGGACAAAACTTCCTCCACAATGAAGCTGTAATCAGTGACATTGTCGATGCCATTAATCCCGAACCTGGTGAAAACCTGGTAGAAATAGGCCCAGGTTTAGGCGCATTAACCGAACCGGTTATCGAGCGTGCAGGTAAAATATCGGTAGTTGAATTAGATAGAGATCTAGCACATAGACTGCGCCATCATCCTTTTATCGCGGATGACTTAACCATCTATGAAACAGATGCACTCAAGTTTGATTTTTCTCAACTAGCCACTAAAGAAAAGCCGTTGCGGATTTTTGGTAATTTACCTTATAACATTTCCACGCCGCTTATTTTTCACCTACTTACTTTTAAAGACCAAGTGCAGGATATGCACTTTATGTTACAAAAAGAAGTCGTTGAACGTATGGCCGCAGGACCTCATTGTAAAGCTTATGGTCGCTTATCAATTATGACTCAATACCAATGCCAAGTGTTTCCTGTGATGGAGATTGGCCCTGAGGCATTTAGACCAGCCCCTAAAGTAGACTCTGCCATAGTGCGGTTAATCCCTCACGCTCATATTGCCAATCCAGTTAAAGATATCAAGGCTTTAAATACTATTTGTTTAGCCGCTTTTAATCAGCGCAGAAAAACTATACGAAATAGTTTTAAAAAATTAATTAGCGTAGCGCAGTTAGCTGAGTTAGATATTGATGCAAATTTACGCCCAGAAAACTTAAGCATTGATGAATATATCAAGCTTGCCAATTTTATTGTTGATAACCCACCTGAGGTCGAGCCGGTAAAAGAAAAACGCCATATGGCAAAAAAGAAACTTAATTAAAATGGTATAGTTTATGACAATATATCTGGTGGGCGACATACAAGGTTGTTTTAACGAATTAACCGCCCTACTAGTGCAAGTCAATTTTGATGGCAATAAAGATACCCTGTATCTTGCGGGCGACTTAGTCGCTCGCGGCCCTGATTCTCTTGCTACCTTACGCTTAGTCAAGTCCCTTGGTGAAAGTGCCAAAGTTGTTTTAGGCAATCACGATTTACATTTATTAGCTGTTTATGCCGGCATTAGAAAAGTAAAAAAATCAGACAATTTATCGGTGCTATTGGCTGCCGATGATATTGATGAGTTAATGGATTGGTTAGCAGCACAACCATTATTACAAAAAATACCTAATATAAATTATCAAAAACAACAACAAAATAAAACGACCGATGCCTATATGAGCCACGCAGGGATCTCGCCGCAATGGCAACTAGCCGATGCCATTGAGCAAGCACAGTTTGTCCATACTAGACTTGCCAGTAAAGAGCGCAATACTTGGTTAGCCCATATGTATGGCGAAAAACCTAATCATTGGCAGCAAGCAAAAAGTGACATTGATAAGTTTCGTTATAGTATTAATGCCTTTACCCGCATGCGCTATTGCTTTAGTGACGGCTCACTTGAATTTAGCCAGAAAGATTCTCCTGAACATCATAATATGTCCAATAATATAGTGCCCTGGTATGAGTTATCACAAACTATCAATAATACTGCTTGGGTTTTTGGTCACTGGGCTTCATTAATGGGTCAATGTTCACACACTAATATTTATCCATTAGATACTGGGTGTGTCTGGGGTAATCAATTGACCATGCTTCGCTGGCATGATAAAAAACACTTCAGACAAGCGGCAATACTGAGTACTTAAAATAAAAAAACTTTAATAGCAGATAAAACAAAGTATGCATAGCGGATATGTATTCACTCAGTTTAAGATTAACCGACGATAGAAATTAAATTAAATATTTCCTACTCCGCGCCGATACAAGCTAAGCTTGATAAATATCAAAACAAATTAACGTATTAACTAGGCAGTAGCCTACCAATTGGGTGGATTCTATGAATTTAACTGTAGCTGTAAAAATTATTGGTGGCTTCACCATTATTTCAATTTTACTGATAGTAATTAGTGTCATATCGTTATCTAATTTAAATACCATCAGCGAGTCAACTCAACGACAAAATACTCTGGCAATTCCAACCCTCAAAGCCAGTAATAAATTAGCCCTTGATTTAAGTAAAATGAACAATTTATTGCTAAAAGGCTACTACCAATCTGATCTCACCTTATTAGCTAAAGAGTTGCAGCATTTCAAGCATACTAACAGCCAATTCAGCCAACAAATATCAGATTTGAAACAAATAGTTGCTAGTGAGCAAGACTTATTGGCAAACTTAAATCAAGTGGACCAACTTTATGCTAATTTTTACAATGCCGGTCTTGGCTTATTTAGTAACCATAAAACGAGTATCGTCCAAGAGCAGCTATTAATTGAAAAAATAGAGATCTTAGAAGAACAAGCTGATGATGCCGTGATGCTACTGTTAGATTTAGCAGATCATGACTTGGCGGATAGCAAACTTCAACGGACAATAAGCTTGAGTGAACACGTAGAAAATCAATTTAACTCCATTATCTCTTCTGCTTTAGAATATCGTGATATCTTAGATCCAGGCACTGCCCAACTCATCGAGAGTGAGCTGACTCGTAGCATCATCGCCGCAAAAAAATCAGTTGATGATATTATCATGGAATTAAATATCCATGGTATTCATGACGTATCACAAGAAATAGCCTCGGCCTTTCGTGCCATGCAAAGCCTCTTATCTCAAGACAACGGCATCATTGCTCATAAAAACAGGCAACTTAAAGCCAATAAACGAGCCGCGGCCATGCTAGTAGAAGAAGAGAAAATTGCTAATAAAGTTAACAAGATATTAGATAAGCAAATTGAACTAGCCAATAGAACGACGATTCAAGCAAGTCAAATGGTAGAGGATTCAGTGAGTAGTGGTAGTACACAAACCACGATTATCATGCTTATTTCAATTGTTATGGCACTAATTATTACTAGAGCTACCCTTATTGGCATTACGCGACCACTAGCACGTGTTAATAAAATGCTTAATACTGTCGCTTCAGGTGACCTATCGATGAAACTTGATGAAAGTGGTAATGACGAATTTGCTCAGCTATCAAGAAACTGCAATTTATTAATTGATAGCTTACGCAACCTGATTGAGGGTATTGTCAATCGCTCAGCACAACTTGCTGCAGCGGCCGAGCAAACCTCAGCTGTTACCGCGCAAAGTACCACCGCAATTGAAGAGCAGCGCAATCAAGTAGAACAAGCAGCCTCTGCCACTACTGAAATGAGCAGTACCGCCCAAAGCGTACTGGCAAGTGCAACTGACGCCTTAAGAGAAATAAAGCATGCCGATGATGAAGCTGAGCGTGTTAAAGTTATTTCAGCGAGAAACCGCCAGACAATTGAGCAACTAGCCACGGAAGTTGAATCTGCAGCTCAGGTTATTAATCAATTACAACAAGATAGCGCTTCCATCGGCGGAATATTAGATGTAATTCGTGGTATTGCCGAACAAACGAATTTATTGGCCTTGAATGCGGCTATTGAAGCTGCACGGGCAGGTGAGCAAGGTAGAGGTTTTGCTGTTGTCGCCGATGAAGTACGGACGTTAGCCAGTAGAACGCAGCAATCCACCTCAGAAATTCAGACCATGATCGAAGCCCTACAATCGGGTGCGGGTAAAGCTGTAACCGTAATGGATGCAGGCAAAGCGAAAGCCATTGATTGTGTGAGCCAAAGTAAAGAAGCAGATCAAGCACTTGAAGTCATTACTCATGCGGTACATGAGGCCTTTGATCGTAGTACACAAATAGCAACAGCTGCCGAAGAACAAAGCGTGGTCGCCAATGAAATTAGTGAAAACCTGGAGTCTATTGTAGCAATTGCCGAGCAAACCACCGCTGGCTCGCAACAAACAGCAGCATCAAGTAGTGAAGTTGCTCGTTTAGCAGAAGAACTACAACAATCGGTGCAAGAGTTTAAATTATAATGATAATTTTAAGTTGCAAGTAGAAGTTTCACTTTAACTTGCAGCTTAAAGCAGACTTAAAGCATAATTACAGTTGACATATGGCGCGCTAACTATATAATGCTCCCAGCTTGAAGTTAGTTTATTTTTTTGTACACCATTACGATGTTATCTCATGCTTATTTAGATAAGATATCTGTAACACGTCCTGATTTATAAGTAATAGCAACTCTTTTTAGCAAACCCGCTGGTACTTTGTCTTACAACAATAATGCCAGCACAATTACTCTTAAATATTTATAGGATACAGATATGTCTACTACTACTGGTACAGTAAAATGGTTCAACGAAGCTAAAGGTTTTGGTTTTATCGAGCAAGAAAATGGTCCAGACGTTTTTGCTCACTTCAACGCTATCGTTGGTGACGGTTTCAAAACTCTTGCTGAAGGTCAAAAAGTTGAATTTACAGTAACTGAAGGTCAAAAAGGCCCTCAAGCTGAAAACATCGTTGCACTTTAATTTGTAATGTTTATATTAGTTACCATTAACTAATATAAAGATGTTAACAAAGGGACATACCTGCAAAGGATGTCCTTTTTTGTTGCCTGTAATATACTTACTTCTATGCAAGCTGCTTCTGCTACAACTTAATCTGCTCAAGCAGCATAAGACCCCTTTATTGTACGTTCAACCAGCATTTACTACGCTTCCCCACTTTAAATGAATATGGCAAGCAGACGCCAAAGATAGTTGCTCAATATTTATACCAATCCATCTAAGTTCTTGCCCACTTGTGGGGGTAAAATAGCCCACGACTATGTTGCTCTCAATCCCAATAGCCAGCTATTGGTCAATCGAGCGCCTTGTCCTGCAATATTTTCCCAAAGCACAACAAGATCACTAACTTAATGGATTTGGTATTACTGATAACTTTACTTTTATCCATTAATTAGACACAAAAAAGGCGAGTACTTAAAATAAGCACTCGCCTTATGTTTTTTATGAAGCGGAATGAGCCGCTTTTACATGCCTATGATGGCTTAGTCCGCTTTAATACGGGTAATATCTGCACCTAAACCTTGTAACTTACCTTCAATACAAAGATAGCCACGATCAATATGGTAGATACGATCAACCTGGGTTGGTGTTTTAGCCACTAAACCAGCAATGACTAAGCTTGCTGAGGCCCGTAAATCGGTCGCCATCACTTGTGCACCATTTAGGCTACTAACGCCCTTAACTATGGCGGTATTACCTTCTAAGGTGATATCAGCGCCCATACGCTGCAATTCTGGGACATGCATAAAACGATTTTCAAAAATAGTTTCAATAACTGTTGCCGTGCCTTCAGCCAAGACATTCATGGTCATAAACTGTGCTTGCATATCGGTCGGGAAGGCAGGATATGGAGCCGTTCTGATATTTACTGCTTTGGCAGGAGCCGTCATCTCTAGCTCAATCCAATCTTTTCCGGTTGTGATTTTAGCGCCCGCTTCTTGTAATTTACTTAATACTGCTTCCAAAGCACTGGGGTCAGTATTTAAACACCTAATATGTCCTTGAGTAACAGCAGCAGCCACTAAAAAGGTCCCTGTTTCTATGCGATCAGGCATAACTGTGTACTCTGACCCCCTCAGTTCACTGACACCTTCAATGGTTAAGGTCTCAGTACCAGCACCGGTAATTTTAGCGCCCATACTGGTCAAGCAACTAGCCAGATCAACAATTTCTGGCTCACGCGCCGCATTTTCAATAACGGTAATACCTTCGGCTAACGCCGCTGCCATCATTAAGTTTTCGGTACCAGTAACACTTACTGTATCCATAAAAATAGTGGCCCCCGTTAAACGACCTTCTTTTGTAGCCACAATATAACCGTCTTCAACGCTAATATCAGCACCCATCAGTTTTAACCCTTGAATATGCAGGTTTACTGGTCTTGCACCAATGGCACAACCACCGGGCAAAGAAACTTCAGCGTGGCCCATACGAGCCAGTAAGGGACCAAGCACTAATATAGAGGCACGCATTGTTTTAACTAAATCATAAGGTGCACGACAAGTATCAATAGTGCTGGCATCGATCATTAATTTATCGTCACCAAGCCACTCACTTTTTACACCTAACTGACCTAATAACTTAACCGTGGTTAAAATATCATTAAGCTGAGGTACATTACTAAACACGATTGGCGTTTTAGATAACAATGCCGACATTAAGATAGGAAGAGCAGCGTTTTTTGCCCCAGAGATCACGACATCGCCGCGAAGTGGATTACCACCAATAACTTTAAATGCGTCCAAAATAACTACTACTTACTTAAAATGATGAAAAAATATCGAGTCAGTATACACAAAAATGCCTAGCATTAAAAAGCTAGGCATTAAAAATACGATTTAGTAACAACTTAACTTAACTATTGAATAATTTATCACGTTGCCATTGCGCTTTATTAAAGGTTTTCACGGTTACAGCGTGTATTGTGCCATCTTTTATAATATCAGCTAAAGGCTTGAGCACCGCTTGTTGACGTTTAACACGGCTTAAGTCATCAAACATATCACTCACCGCATTAATACGACATTGTGAGCCATCAAATTTTACATGCACTTCATCAAGCTCTAGGGCCTCATTAATCAATTTACTTACTAATTCTTCAATTTCACCAACTTCCAAGGGAGTCTCCTTTGTTCGTTATTATTAGGGTTACTAATCACATGCTATAGGCAATAAACCGTTCACGCCACTTAAGCTAATTAGTTTAGTTAATTTCTCAGGAATATGACTAAAACTTAATGGGCAAGTGTAACGACAAGCCTGCTCTAAAAGATAAAACAACCAAGCAAGGCCAGCAGTATCAGCTTTACTTACTTGGCTTAAATCAACATTCACCGCACCATGGGCAAACCAATTCGCATATTCACTTTTTTTGATTTCTGCAACACTATGGCGAGTTAATTCACCAGAGATAGTAAGAGTACCATGATTTAGAACTATATTCGCTTTACTCACTATTTACCCTTGTTGTGCTTTTTTTACCGTGGTGCCACCTTTGGCTGCGCGACTCTTAAAGACAATGTCTTTAGTGCTTTTTATTTTTAATAATTCTGTCACATAAGGTAGGCCCTTTTTCCGAATCATACCACTTAACTCTACTTGCTTTGAGTCCAGTAAACTTATTCCTTCTGCCACCATATCAAAGGCTTGCCACTGCTTAGTTTTTTTATTAAGTCTTACTTTGAAAGCGACATTAATATTCGCTCTACCAGGCATGATGATGCGTGTATTCACCGCAACTATTCTTTTACCCGCAAAGGACTTTTCTGGCGAAAACTCTACCGCCTGATTATCATATAAAGTAAATACTTGTGCATAAGAGCTCACTAAATATTCACGAAAAACAGGGACAAATGCGCGACGTTCCGCATCAGTCGTTTTCTTTAAGTGTTTACCAATGACTTTGAAAGCGGCATATTGATGGTTGATATAAGGCATAAGTTCTTCTCGAACAATATCCTTAAGCAAGTTAGGGTTTGCTCTAATGGCTTGCTGCTCAGCTGCAAAACGCTTAAAGGTCTGTTCGGCAGCACCTCGTATCATTTTGTAAGGGTTACTCTGGTCAATCAGACGTAGTCTAGGCTCTGTCGACAACTTAGTCGCCTGAGATGGTAGCTTAGTTGCCGCTACGTCACTATTCGCCATCGCATTATGGCTTAGTATAAGACTAATGATTAGACTAAAAAAAACCTTACCCTTATTATTAAAAAGTTTACTTGAACTCACGTACTTACTCCTCACCACTGCCTTGGCTAAATAAAAACTGTCCTATTAATTCTTCTAACACCAAGGCAGGCCTTGTGTCTTCAATATAATCACCTGGTTGTAAAGTATCAACCGACTCATCTACAAAACCGGGTTGAAGACCTAAATATTGTTCGCCTAATAAACCGGCAGTTAAGATTGCCACAGAAGTAGCCTCAGATAACTGATTGTACTGAATTTTAATGTCAAGGGTAACTACTGGCGTATAGTCTTCGTCATCTAACGAAATATCGCTAACACGGCCAATAACAACACCGCCAATTTTAATGGGCGAACGCACTTTTAAGCCACCTATATTATCGAACTTAGCGAAGAGCTGATAACTTTCACCACCAGCACCAAAGCCCGAATTAGCGACCTTCACCGACAACATTAATAAGGCTGCCAGACCTAATGCAACAAATAAACCTACCAATAATTCTACTTTCTTAGACACCATGTCTTTCACCAACGCCTTGTAATAAAAAATTCAATAAAAACATCTAACGGAGTAATTCTTTTAGCTAACTACTTTACGAACATTAGCGCCGTTAAAATAAAATCTAGACATAAAATCAATAATGACGATTGTACCACAGTAGAGGTTGTTGCCCGACTGATGCCCTCTGACGTGGGCTCACAATCATAGCCTTTGTATACCGCTATCCACATCACTACAAAAGCAAAAACAATACTTTTTATAACGCTATTAAGGATATCTTTTTCAAAATCGACTTGTTCTTGCATCACTGACCAAAAAGTTCCGCTATCAACACCCAACCAATTAACACCAACAACATGAGCACCGAGTATGCCTACCATAGAGAAAATGGCCGTTAATAAAGGTAAGCTGATAAAACCAGCCCAAAAGCGTGGTGCAATAATTCGCCTTAACGGATCAATGGCCATCATCTCTAAACTTGATAATTGCTCAGTGGCTTTCATTAAACCTATTTCAGCTGTTAATGCTGAGCCGGCACGGCCAGCAAATAATAAAGCGGCAACCACAGGACCAAGCTCTCGTAATAACGACAAGGCCACCATAGGGCCTAAGCTAGCTTCTGCGCCATAGCCCACTAGAATAGTATAACCTTGTAAAGCTAATACCATACCAATAAAGGTGCCAGACACTATAATTATCAATAAAGACAAGACACCAACACTATAAAGTTGCTGGATAAGTAAGGGAGTTCCTTTACGCACATTAGGCACATGCACTAACGCAGAGATCAACAAGATTACCGCTCGACCTAAACCACTTATCATACTAAGGGTTTGTTTACCTAAATAATGTAACTGCTGCACTATTTTTCGCCTCGAATAAGCTTCATTTACTCACTATTCCTTAAGATACTTTAATAAGTTCATCACGATAAGCGGGTGCTTCATAATGAAAGGGTACTGCGCCATCAGCTTCACCTTGTATAAACTGCTGTACCAAAGGCGAGCTATCTTGACGTATCTGCTCAGGTGTACCATGGCCAATGACTTTCTTTTCAGCAACAATATAAATATAATCAGCAATACTCATGACTTCAGGTACGTCATGTGAAACAACCACTGAAGTTAATCCTAACGCGTCACTTAATGAACGTATTAACCGCACAATAACCCCCATAGAAATAGGATCTTGGCCAGCAAAAGGTTCATCATACAAGATAAGCTCTGGATCCAAAGCAATTGCGCGTGCTAATGCCACTCGACGAGCCATGCCGCCAGAAAGCTCGCTGGGCTGTAAGTGCCTTGCGCCACGTAAACCAACCGCTTCAAGTTTCATTAAGACGATTTTTTCAATGATATTTTCAGATAATTTGGTGTGTTCACGAATGGGAAAAGCGATATTGTCAAAAACACTCATGTCGGTAAATAAGGCGCCACTTTGAAAGAGCATGCTCATTTGTTTACGTGCTTCATATAAATCTGCACGAGATAACAAGGGAATATTTTTTCCAGCAAAGAGTATATTACCACTTTCTGGTTTTAATTGTCCGCCAATTAAACGCAACAAGGTTGTTTTACCTATGCCACTTGGACCCATGATTGCAGTAACTTTTCCCTTGGGAATTGACAGGCTGATATTGTCAAAAATAACCCGCTCACCTCGTTTAAAAGTAAGGTTTTCAATTTCTACTAAGTTTGCTTCAAATGCAGAGTTTATCATTGTTCAACGTCACTGTTTATTTATTGCCTAATTCTAAATGGACAAGGTCCGCCATAGAATTGATTTAATAGCCGATGATTTTACCTGAGCAATAACAATTGTTCATTAAGAATTAACCAATAACAGGGTAATAAATGTAAAAGAATTAGGTTAATTTGTAATAAAGTGATCGTTTTTGCTTAAAAGTAAGACAAAATAATATTATTTTCCTTTTGTCGCATTATTTACTTCTTTTTTGCGCTACAACCAGCGACAATTTACTCCCTAACCTTGGAGTCATTAATGCTAGAAAACATTTTTATATTACTCATTGCCCTTATGGCTTTAGTTTGGAGCGCCGACAAATTCGTTTTTGGTGCATCATCATTAGCGAGAAATTTAGGTATTTCACCAATGATAATTGGTTTAACCATCGTCGCTATGGGCTCTTCAGCACCTGAAATGATGGTAGCTACAACGGCGTCATTACAAGGTAATATCAACACAGCTATTGGTAACGCCATAGGCTCAAATATTACCAATATTGCTTTGGTTCTTGGTATTACCGCCTTGTTAAAACCTTTAACAGTTTCATCACAAACAATAAAACGTGAAATTCCACTTATTTTAGCCATCACAGCATTAGGATATTGGTTACTCATTGATAACCACTTTAGTTTTTATGAAGGCCTGATTTTAATAACTGGTTTTGCTATTTACATCATTGCCCTACTGGTAATTACCCTAAAGAAAACCCAAGGTAAACCCAGTGATGACCCGTTAATTATTGAAGCGGAACATGATGTTGCCCCGGCAGTAAGTATGAAATTAACTTTACTTTGGCTAGGCGTTGGTATCATTGTATTACCATTAAGTGCGAGCTTTTTGGTTGATTCTTCGGTTTTTATTGCTAAAGCTTACGGTATTAGTGACTTAGTTATTGGCTTAACCATTATTGCTATAGGTACTAGCCTACCTGAGCTCGCGGCGTGTATTATGAGTATTATCAAAAAGGAAGACGATTTAGCCTTAGGCAATATAATTGGCTCAAACATCTTTAATATTTTAGCGGTATTACCCATAGCGGCTCTTATTTCTCCAGGCGATATTGATAGCTTAGCTGCAAGTAGAGACGCCCCCTATATGTTAGGTGTTACTTTATTGCTATTTGTTTTATGTTTCAGTCGCCGCGTGGGTGCCTTTAGAATTACTCGTGCAAAAGGCGTATTATTACTGTTAAGCTTTATTGCTTATCAAGTGTTACTTTTTAGCCAATTATCATCATAAGAGCTGATATAAATTAATCATTATGAAAAATTTCAAACAGTTAGCAAAAAACGTAATTGAGATTGAGCAGCAAGCCATTGCTGAATTAGTGCAATATATTGATGATAGCTTTGAACTTGCCTGCCAACTCATGTTCCATTGTAAAGGTCGAGTGATCGTTATTGGTATGGGCAAGTCAGGTCATATTGGCGGTAAAATAGCCGCGACCCTCGCCAGTACGGGTACACCCTCATTTTTTGTCCACCCTGGCGAAGCCAGCCATGGCGATTTAGGTATGATCACCAGCAATGATGTAGTATTGAGCATCTCCTATTCAGGCGAAACCAGTGAAGTGCTCGCCATCATCCCCGTTATTAAACGCATTGGTGCTAAATTAATTTCAATGACAGGTAATACTGATTCGACCTTAGCTAAATTAGCCGATACCCATATTTGTATTAAGGTCTCCGCTGAAGCTTGTCCACTTGGCTTAGCACCAACATCAAGCACTACAGCAACCTTAGTCATGGGAGATGCATTGGCTGTTGCCTTATTGAATGCCCGTGGTTTTACCGCTGATGATTTCGCTTTATCTCACCCTGGAGGCAGTTTAGGTAAGCGCTTATTATTGCGCCTAAATGATATTATGCACCAAGGCGAACGAGTACCAGTGGTTGCTGAACATGCTCTTATCAAAGATGCCTTGGTGGAAATGTCATTAAAGGGTTTAGGCATGACTGCGATAGTGAATGATGAGCAAAAATTAGTTGGTTTATTTACTGATGGTGATCTTCGTCGAGTATTAGATAATAGAATAGATATACACAGTGATAGTATCAGCACGGTCATGACGCTCAACCCGCAGGTTGCGCAAAGTGACATGCTCGCGGCTCAGGCCTTAAAAATAATGGAAGATAAAAAAATTAACGGCCTAATTATTGTCGATAACAACAATATCCCCGTTGGTGCCATGAATATGCATGATCTATTACGTGCTGGAGTACTTTAATGAATACCTTATACGGAGAGGTTCAAAGCAACATTCTCGCTAAAGCTGAAAAAATAAAATTACTCGTTTGTGATGTTGACGGCGTATTTTCTGACGGTAGAATATATCTGGGTAACGATGGTGAAGAGCTAAAAGCATTTCACACAAAAGATGGCTTTGGCATAAAAGCCTTAGGTGCTAGTGGTGTTGCTGTTGCTATTATTACTGGCAGAAACTCTATTATCGTGGCCAATCGTATGAAAGCTTTGCAAGTAGCGCATATTATTCAAGGTCAAGAAGATAAATTACCGGCATTAATTGAGTTAGCTCAGCAATTAAATATTGACCTTACAGAGGTAGCCTACATAGGTGATGATATCCCTGATTTATCTTGTATTAAAACTGTTGGTTTAGGAATTAGTGTATTCGATGCTCATCCGCTAGTATTACGGGGCGCTGATTACACTACTTTTACTCGCGGCGGTTTTGGTGCTGTGCGGGAAATATGTGACTTAATTATGCAAAGTCAAGGCAACTTGGACAACGCTACAGGCGCAAGTGTATGAGCCGATTAAATAGCCTAGCGCTATTTGTTTTACTGCTTAGCGCACTAATCTATGGCATTATTGAATGGCGCACTGCATCAATAGAGCAAGATACTTTAATCGTTGATGAACAGCGCCCTGACTTTATCGCCGAGAAACTACAAAGTAAAATTTATAGTAAATCGGGACAATTGTCTCACACCATTGAAGCTGAGCGAATGGAACATTATGCAGATTTGGAGGTGAGTTACTTTGAAGCACCACATTATACTTTATATCCACAAAAACAAGGTAAACCGTGGAAAATCAGTGCCAAAGAAGCAACACTGTACAAAGATAATCGTGTTGAATTGAAAAGGCAGGTGCATATTCAAGCAACTGAAATTGATAGCTTAATAAAAGAGATTCACTGTAAAGAAATCGTATTAGATTTAAAAACCAATATTATTAGTTCAGAGCAAGCCGTTATTGTGGTCGGCAGGGATTTCACCATGTACGGCTCAGGATTAATTATCGATTTGAACACTAAAAAAATGACCCTAACCCAGCATGAACGCACAATTTATAAGAAACATGATGACAGCTAATTTATACCAAGGTACTTTGAAAGTACTAGCCCTAACTTGCAGCCTATTCTTATTGACTAATGCCCACGCGGCTAAAAAAGATTTAGAGCAAGAAATTACCATTAAATCACAACGACAATCTGCCGACCTTAAAAACAAAATTGCCAGTTATTTAGATAATGTCAGTATTAGACAAGGCTCTATTTCCATTACCGCAGATATAGTTAAGGTATTTAGTCGTATTGATAAAAAAAGCGGTGAAAAAAATGATACCTATTTAGCCAAAGGAAATCCTGCTACCTTTGAGCAACGACTCGAAGACGGTAGCTTAATTAGCTTACAAGCCGATGAAATAACCTATACCCCTAACGCCCATATGATCAAAATTTCAGGTAATGCGCTGGTCAAGCAAGCGGGTAGTGAGGTCAGTGGGGATATAATCACTTATAATACCTTAAGCGAAAAACTAGAAGCTCAGGGCTCTGATAACCAATCTGTTACCACCATACTGCAACCAACAATCTTAAAAAAGCAAAAAGAAACTCACGAAATGTCTAAAGCGGAACAACCCGCTAATAAAGTAATTGAGCAAGAAGCAGATATAAAAGGTAATGGCAGTGGCAACTAATATCGATAGTAAGACTTCTGTCAACACCTTAATTGCCGAGGGTTTATCTAAGTCCTATAAAAATAGACAAGTAGTTAAAAATGTCAGCTTACAAGTTAATGCTGGGCAAATAGTTGGCTTATTAGGACCCAATGGCGCTGGAAAAACCACCTCATTTTATATGATTGTTGGCTTAGTCCCCAATGACGGTGGCACTATCAAACTCAATGGCCAAGACTTAACACTTATTCCTATGCATGAAAGAGCCCGCATGGGCATAGGTTATTTACCGCAAGAAGCATCCATTTTTAGAAAACTCACCGTTAGTGATAATATCATGGCTATCTTACAAACACGTAAAGAGCTTAATGAAACACAACGCGCGGAAAAACTTGAACACCTGTTAGAAGAGTTTCATATTTGTCATATCAAAGATAATACCGGTATGAGTTTGTCAGGTGGTGAACGACGACGCGTTGAAATTGCCCGAGCATTAGCGGCTGAACCACAATTTATTTTATTAGATGAACCCTTTGCTGGTGTTGACCCTATTTCGGTTGGCGACATTAAAAAAATAATATTACAATTAAAGGAACGAGGCATAGGCATATTAATCACCGACCATAATGTCAGAGAAACGTTAGACGTTTGTGAGCATGCCTATATCGTTAGTCACGGTGAAATAATTGCCCAAGGCAATGCCAAGCAAATTCTTGCTAATCAAAAAGTGAGAGATGTATACCTTGGCGAACAATTCACGCTATAGTAAAGCTATACTAAAGCGAAAATGACTGGCTTTAAGCAGAACACTTTAAGAGTAAAGTAGTAATAGATTACCAAGCTATAGCTGCTAAGAATAATAAATAGGAAATCATATAACCTAGATGCGACCTACACTACAGCTCCGTATTGGACAACAATTAACCATGACTCCGCAATTGCAACAAGCAATCAAGCTGTTGCAATTGTCAACGTTAGAATTACAACAAGAAATTCAAGAAATACTAGAGAGTAATCCATTACTTGAGCTTGATGAAAAAGTTCAAAATGAAAATACTAGCGATGAAAACAATCTTGAAGAAGCATTTTCAACCAGTGTCTCTGAAACTAACACTGAGCTGCCAACAAGTGACGGTAGTGAAGAGCAACCAGCAAGTATTGACGAAATCAGTACCTCTGAAGCCATGGAAAAAAAGGAAATACCCGAAGAGCTAAATATCGATACAACCTGGGAAGAAAGTTACAGTGCTGGCGTTTCAAATACTGGCGCAGTCAGTAGCCCTGCCGATGATTATACCTATCAAGGGGAAACCAAGGACTCCATTCAAGATCATCTATTGTGGCAAATGGAATTAACGCCTTTCACTGATACCGATAAAACCATCGCTATTGCCATTATTGAAGCGGTTGATGATGCCGGTTATTTAACCGTATCACCAGAAGAAATTCTAGAAAGTGTCGGTACAGAAGGGCTAGAGCTAGATGAAGTTGAAGCTGTCTTAAAACGTATTAATATGTTTGACCCTATTGGCGTCGCTGCTCGCTCAATTGCTGATTGTTTACTTATTCAGTTGAATCAATTTAGTGCTGATACCCCTTATCTGAAAGAAAGTAAACTCATTATCAATGAACATATTGATTTACTCGGTAACCGAGATTACCGTCAGTTAATGCGTAAAACCAAATTAAAAGAAGATCAACTGCGTGAAGTTATGCGTTTAATTCAAAGCTTAAATCCTCGTCCAGGTGATGCGGTAATAAAAGGTGATAATCAATACGTTATTCCTGATGTTACCGTTGAAAAGAAAAATGGTCGCTGGGTGGTTGAGTTAAATTCGGACACGGCACCAAAACTCTCTATTAATAAGCAATATGCTGCCATGTCTAAAACAATGAAATCATCAACTAATGATGGTCAATTTATTAGATCTAACTTACAAGAAGCCAAATGGTTTATTAAGAGCTTAGAATCTCGTAATGACACTTTACTCAAGGTTTCCAATTGCATAGTTCAGCGTCAGCAAGGTTTTTTAGAGCATGGTGCTGAAGCCATGCGTCCTATGGTGTTAAACGATATTGCTGAAGCTGTTGATATGCACGAATCCACCATATCTCGAGTGACCACGCAAAAATACATGCACACACCGAGAGGGATTTTCGAGTTAAAATACTTTTTCTCCAGCCATGTTAGTACCGAAAATGGTGGTGAATGTTCATCAACAGCAATTCGCTCCTTAATTAAAAAACTTATCTTAGCGGAAACACCTGCGAAACCGTTAAGTGATAGCAAAATGGCTGATATATTGGCCGAGCAGGGAATAAAAGTAGCGCGACGAACCATTGCTAAATACCGAGAATCATTAGCAATACCACCGTCAAACCAACGTAAGAGTTTACTTTAAAACACGACTATAAAAGGATCATGCTTATGCAAATTAATCTTTCTGGCCACCATGTAGAAGTAACAAGTTCATTACGCAAATATGTTGATAGCAAATTCTCAAAACTAGAGCGACATTTTGACCATATCAATAATATTAATGTCGTACTTACCGTAGAAAAGCTTAACCAAAAAGCAGAAGCCAATATCCATATTAATGGTGGTGAAGTGTTTGCCTCAGCAGTTAACGGCGACATGTATGTTTCTATTGATACTTTAGTTGATAAACTTGATAGACAAATCCTTAAATATAAAGGTAAGCTAGCTCAGCACTAAGCTGAGCTAAATTATGAATACGCTTTAAAGTAATTAAAGCCGATAAATCTGGCGCCCTAAGCTAAATGAATTAGCACAGTTTGGCGCCTAAAAAATTAACTCCATTATGCAATTATCAGAAATATTAACAACAAGCTGTACCACTTGTGATGTAGAAATCACTAGTAAAAAACGTATTTTAGAAAAAATTTGTCAACTCGCTGCCAAGCAAATCGGTGATATAGAACAAGATGATCTGCTAGAAAGTTTACTTAATAGAGAGAAAATGGGTAGTACCGGCATAGGTAACGGCATTGCCATACCCCATGGTCGATTACCTAATGCCAATAAAGCTGTCGCAGTGTTAATAACAACAGAGCAAGCTATTGATTTTGATGCTATAGATAATAGAAATGTAGATGTTTTTATTGCCTTATTTGTGCCAGAAAATAGCTGTAAAGAACACTTAATTACCCTACAAAGTATCGCTAAATTATTTAGTAATAAAAAGATGATTAAGCGAGTTCGTAAATGCCATGATAATCAAGCACTCTATAACCTAATTCAACAAGCTAGTAATACCCTAGATGCCATATAGTAAAGTACACGGATATAAGATATAAGAATGAAACTAATCATAGTTAGTGGCCGCTCTGGCTCGGGTAAATCAGTTGCCCTACGCGTATTAGAAGATCTTGGTTATTATTGTGTCGATAACATTCCGATTAACCTCTTACCTGCATTAATCCATACGGTTATCAATGACTATGAAAACGTTGCCGTCAGTTTAGATGTACGAAATTTACCTAAAGATCCCGAAGATATTCCAGAAATCATTGCCTACTTGCCTAGAGCAGTGGACGTTAATACCTTATTTCTTGATGCCGATGATAAAGACTTAATCCGGCGCTTTAGTGAAACACGTCGTTTACACCCCCTTATAAAGGAGAATATGACCCTTGAGCAAGCGATTACCCGAGAAAAATCATTATTAGAGCCGATATCAACGAATGCTGACTTATACATAAATACTAGCCAACTGACACCTCATCAACTTGCTGATTTAGTCAGGGAAAGAATTTTAGGAAAAAAGACCGGTTCCATGGTATTGGTCTTTAAATCGTTTGGTTTTAAACACGGTATTCCAATCGATGCCGATTATGTTTTTGACGCGAGGTTTTTACCTAATCCTTTTTGGGAGAAATCACTGAAGGGCAAAACAGGAGTTGATGCAGCGGTCAAAGATTTTCTTGCCAGCCAAGCGATAGTCACTAAGTTTATTTGGCAAATTAACAGTTTTATGATGACATGGTTACCACACTTAGAACGCAATAATCGTAGTTA
This sequence comes from Colwellia sp. TT2012, assembly GCF_001440345.1. GTDB lineage: Bacteria > Pseudomonadota > Gammaproteobacteria > Enterobacterales > Alteromonadaceae > Colwellia. The sequence continues at coordinate 413,632 of NZ_LJYX01000021.1, forward strand.
TGTCACCATAGCTATTGGTTGTACCGGTGGCAAACATAGATCCGTTTATATCGCAGAAATGCTAGCCAAGAATTTCCGTAAAGAGCGCGAAGATATTCAAACGCACCATAGAGATATTGATATAAAATCAACTTAATAAGTGAGCAGAGTCATGAGTGCTATAGTATTGCCAAAAAAATCCCAACAAGTGACTATTTGTAATAAGTTGGGTTTACACGCACGTGCCGCCACTAAACTTGCACAATTAAGCCAAAAATTTTCCGCACAAATTACCCTAGAATTAGCGGGAAAACAAGCCAACGCAGGGAGTATTATGGCGCTAATGCTCTTAGCGGGTGGCCAAGGAAAAACAGTTAATATCACCGCACAAGGCGAAGATGCACAACTAGCGTTAACTGAAATATGCCAACTTATTTCTGATAAATTTGATGAAGCTGAATAAAAAATATCGACTAAATAAATACCTATCTCAAGATTAAAAAGCTGATAAAAACACTAAGTTACGATAAACTTACGCTGATTTTCAGCTGTTTCCCAAAGAAAGCTGTTTTCTTTTATCCTTAAGTAACCCTCAGTTTCGCTACTTTCACAGCGACACATTCTTACAGGGTTTTCGGTGTACTAAATACCAAAGAGGCAGAGTAGGCTATGCCAGAAGTATCAGAACAAGAATTTAACCAACAAAGGTTACAACAAGTTAACGAAGCGCTTAGCAGTGGTATGTTCGTCTATGTACGAAAACTGCTGCAACATATGCCGGCCTTCAATCTAGCCCTTATTTTAGAGTCTTCCACAGCAAAAAATAGACCGATACTTTGGCAACTTATTGATCCTGATTTTCATGGTGAAGTGCTCGAAGAACTTAATGAGGAAGTCCGTAAAGGCATTCTTACCAGCATGCGGCCTGAAAAGCTTGCAGCGGTTGCCGAAGGCATGGACGTTGATGATTTAGCTGAAGTTTTACGTACATTACCTGACAGTATTTTTAACGAAGTCCTCGATTCGATGGACTCACAAAACCGTAGCCGGGTCGAAACCGCCTTATCTTATGAAGAAGATACTGCCGGTGGCATAATGAATACCGATACAATCACCTTGCGTCCTGAGGTAAGTGTTAAGGTAGTATTACGCTACTTGCGTCTCAAAGGTAACCTGCCAGATGCGACTGACTCCTTCTATGTCGTTGACCGTAACAATCGTTTTATTGGTGTGGTATCGCTTGCTGCCATAGTAACAGCCAAGGCAGAAGCTATCGTCTCTTGTTTGATTAATGCTGAAGTAGAAGCGGTGCAAGCAAATATGGATGAGCAAGATGTTGCCCAGCTGTTTGAACGTCACGATTGGTTTTCTGCTCCCGTAATTGATGAGCAAGGTCACTTACTCGGGCGGATAACCATTGATGACGTAATTGATATCATCCGTGAGAATGCCGAACACTCTATGATGAGTATGGCGGGTTTAGACGATGAAGCGGATACATTTGCCCCGGTAATTAAAAGTACTAAGCAGCGCACATTATGGCTGGGGGTAAACCTAATCACCGCATTGATGGCTGTTGCCGTGACCAGTATGTTTGAAGATGTCTTTCAACAATTGGCTATTTTAGCCGTATTGAACTCTTTGGTGCCCAGTATGGGTGGTGTTGCTGGTAATCAAACCTTAACGCTGGTTATCCGTGGTATGGCATTAGGTCATGTCGGTGACAGTAATGCCCGGGCACTACTGAGTAAAGAAGTAGCGATTGGCTTTTTAAATGGCCTTATTTGGGCGACATTAATTGCCACGGTCGTAGCGATATGGAAACAAGATTTAATGCTTGGTGGTGTAATTGCTTTCGCCATGTTGATGAATATGACCGCCGCTGGAATTGCAGGTGTCAGTATTCCACTGCTGTTAAAGCGTTATAAGATTGATCCTGCGCTAGCCGGCAGTGTCATTATCACTACGGTGACCGATGTGGTGGGTATCTTTGCTTTCTTAGGGACTGCTACGCTGTTTCTTACATAAAGGCTTACCTACACAGGTATTGCAATTAACCGCTTCAGGTTACCTAGTAATGACGGATCGAAATATAACGTAAATATCATAGCTAACAAAAAAGCGTTATCAATAGTGTATTGATAACGCTTTTTTATTTTAGTAATCGAGGAACTAATGTCCGGCGACTTGCATCTCATCAATCAAAATTGAACCGGTGCGGATACTACCGCGTAAATCAACATCAGAGCCAACCGCAACAATACCTTTAAACATCTGCGCTAAATTCCCGGCAATAGTAATTTCACTCACTGGATAAGCAATTTCACCATTTTCAACCCAAAATCCAGCCGCACCACGAGAGTAATCACCATTAATAATATTAACGCCTTGTCCCATTAATTCGGTCACCAGTAAACCGGTTCCTAGGGTTTTTAACATAGCATCAAAACTACCATCATGACCTTTGGCGTCAACCAGCCAATTATGAATACCACCGGCATGGCCTGTGGTAGTTAGCCCAAGCTTACGGGCGGAATAGCTAGTCAATAGATAAGTTTGTAAGGCACCTTGACTAATAATTTCCCGATCTTGCGTTAATACGCCTTCACTATCAAAAGCGCTACTGGCCAACGCCCTTGCAATGTGAGGTCTTTCACTGATATTTAAAAACTTAGGAAAAACATCATTCCCAATGGCATCAAGTAAAAAAGAGGATTTACGATATAAGTTGCCACCACTGATAGCGGCAATAAAATGTCCCCAAATAGTATTGGCAATATCCGCTCTAAATAATACCGGAACTTTACTGGTCGCTATGGTTTGTGGATTGAGACGAGATAACACCTCTTGTGACGCTTGCACACCAATATTTTTGGCATTTTCTAGTAAAGCAAAATCACGATTAACCGTGTAAGCATAATCCCGCTCCATATTGTCACCGTCACTAGCAATCATCACACAGCTTAAACTATGGCGAGTACTTGGATAGCCCACCAACTGGCCATGACTATTACCATAAACTTTAAAACCCGAAAAACTATCAAAGCTGGCACCGTCTGAATTACTAATACGAGCATCTACTGCTAAGGCGCTTTCCTCACACTCTTTGGCCAGTTCAATCGCCTCTTCGGTACTTATTTCATGTGGATGATATAAATCCAAGTCCAGTGGTTGCATTGCCAGCAGTGCTTTATCTGCTAAACCCGAACAATCATCAACCGAGGTATACTTGGCAATATTTACTGCCGCAGTAACCGTTTTAATCAGTGCTTGCTCTGACAAGTCTGCCGTTGAAGCACTGCCTTTACGTCCTTGTCGATAAACAGTAATGCCTAAAGCGCCATCATTAGTAAATTCAACATTTTCCACTTCACCCATACGGGTACTTACACTTAAACCTTGTTGGCGACTCATCGCTACTTCAGCACCATCGGCGCCAAGAGATTTAGCGAGTTCAAGTACAGTGGCAACACGTGCTTTAACGTCGCTAAGTTGTTGTGTGATTGGATCTTGGGATTTAGAGGCTGGGGTCATATTGGTTTCTACTTTCTCTTTTCTTTTTAAGGATTAACAAGGCTAAAACAGCAACTTAGCCTATTAAGTACTGGGCACTATCGAGATTAAATTTCCTAATTTCTTAGCGTGACTAGGCTAGACAGCACTCGCCGCAAATAAAACACCTTTATCTCGAACAGGGTTTGACCGCGAAAAATCAACAGCCCCGATAAATTTAATGATATAATAAGGATAATTATTATTTATTTTACCATGGTATTAGACATTATTATGCCCCAGTCAGCCAACGATATCGACGATTCATCAGAAGAAATAGAAGAAGAATATAAAAGTAAATCCGAAATAAAGCGTGAAATGCATAAATTGCAAGATTTCGGCCAAAGCTTAGTGGATATGTCTAAGCATCAGCGTAGTCGTTTGCCTTTAACCGAAGAGCTAAAATATGCTATGGTTTTAGCTGACAAGATCGCCAATAAACATGAAGCTTTACGCCGTCACATTCGTCATATAGGTAAAATATTAGTGGAAACCGACCTAGAGCCAATTCACCATGCTATCGAAGTGATGGCCAATAAACATCAACAAGAAACAGCAAAATTTGTTCGGTTAGAAAGTATTAGAGATGAATTAATTGCCCAAGGTAATGATGCTGTTGAAGCTTTAATTAGTGAATTCCCACAAATTGAACGTCAAAAAATTAAGCAGTTAGTGCGTAACGCAGTAAAAGAGAAAAAAGCCGAGAAACAAGGTAAGCATTATAAAAGCTTATTCCTTTACCTAAAAGCAAACGCCTAAGGAAAAGTCCGAAAAGCTCAGCGCGAGTAACTATCAGCAAGCACTCATTGAAAAATCAGTGCTTGCTGCATAGAAAGGGCTAACTACTGAGTACCACCAATCGTTATTTCATCAATTTTCAAGGTCGGTTGACCGACACCAACCGGTATACTTTGACCATCTTTGCCACAAATACCAACACCAGCATCAAGTTTTAAGTCGTTACCAACCATACTGATCCGTTTCATTGCATCGGGACCATTGCCTATTAAAGTAACACCTTTTACCGGTGAGGTTATTTCACCATCTTCAATTAAATAAGCTTCTGAGGTGGTAAAAACGAACTTACCCGACGTGATATCAACCTGACCTCCGGCAAAGTTTGGTGCAAAAATACCTTTTTTCACCGACTTAATAATATCTTCAGGGCTAGACTCCCCTGCTAACATATAAGTATTGGTCATGCGTGGCATAGGTAAATGGGCATAAGATTCACGTCGGCCATTACCTGTTGGCTTTACACCCATTAAAGCTGCATTATGCTTATCTTGCATGTAACCTTTTAAAATACCCTTTTCGATTAAGACGTTATATTGCCCAGGTGTACCTTCATCATCTATAGAGATAGAGCCACGGCGGTTAACTAAGGTACCATCATCAACAATGGTACAAAGCTCAGAGGTCACTTTTTGACCGATTTTACCTGAAAAGGCTGACGAGCCTTTACGGTTAAAATCGCCCTCTAAACCATGACCAACCGCTTCATGTAATAATACGCCAGGCCAGCCAGCACCCAATACCACAGGGTAAGTGCCTGCTGGAGCTTCAATGGCCACTAAGTTGACTAACGCTTGTCTAACTGACTCTTCAGCATACGCAAGGTAACGTGCTTTGTTATCACCCGGCTCAACTTCAAAGAAGTAACTATAATCAGTACGTGCGCCACCACCGGCACTCGCTCGCTCACGCTTGCCATTGTCTTCGACTAAGACTGAACAATTTAATCGCACTAACGGCCGGATATCCGTAGCGTAAGTACCATCACTAGCACTGATTAAAATAGTTTCATAGACTGCTGATAAGCTGGCAATTACCTGCTTAACCCGGCTATCCACTTGCCGCGCATGTGCCTCAACTTGATGTAATAAATCGATTTTTTGCTCTTGGGTTAAACTGCCAAGTGGCTCAACTGATTGATAAACCTTGATAGGTGTAGTGCGGTTAAACGCTTTCACGGTTGCCCCTTTGCCACTATCCGCAATACCTTTGGCAGCATCTGCCGCCTGCTGTAATGCTTCAGGGGAGATTTCATCAGAATAAGCAAAACCTGTTTTCTCGCCTGAAATGGCTCTTACGCCAACACCACGTTCAATGTTATACGAGCCTTCTTTAATAATTCCATCTTCTAACACCCAGGATTCATGCTGACTCGCTTGAAAATATAAATCAGCGTAATCAACTTTTCGTCCCATCATACTTTTCAAGGTTTTGATTAATACTTCATCATCAATATGACTATCACTTAATAAGGATTTTTCAACACTATTCATTAGGTATGGGCTCTTTTGCTATGTTCTTTAATTATAGTCGCTGCAATTAATTATTCAGCGGCGAGTTCAACGGCATGTTTTGACGTATGCCTGTTACTGATTTTTTTTGGTATTCAACGGTAATAAAACCTTCACCTGTGGCTATGCTCTGTTCAATTTCGCCCCACGGGTTAATAATCATTGAATGCCCCCAAGTTTCGCGGCCATTTTCATGAACCCCTTCTTGCCCGGCAGCAATAATATAGACTTGATTTTCTATCGCCCTTGCTTGCAATAATATTTGCCAGTGCGCTTTGCCGGTTACTTTAGTAAAGGCACTGGGTACGGTAATGATCTCTGCACCCGCTTTCGTCAATCGTTGAAATAAGTTGGGAAAGCGTAAGTCGAAGCACACAGATAGGCCAACCTTAGCAAATACAGTGTTGACTACACTTAGCTCTTTGCCCGCTTGGGTGTAGTGAGACTCACAATAACGGTTAGTATTATCGCTGACATTGACATCAAATAAATGCATTTTATCGTATTGCCCTATCAAGTCACCACTAGGGCTAAACACACAGCAACTATTAGTAAATTTAGTCGCTGAAGTCGTTAAAATAGGCACAGTACCCGCGACTAAATACACCTTAAACTGCTTAGCCAGTTGACCAAGAGCTAAACAAAGCCCATTCTCAGCTGCCGATTTTTTTGCCAAAGTTAATTGTTCACTGTCCTTACCACCAAAATATAAACAACATTCAGGTAATACCACTAAATGCTGATCAGACTCTTTTATAACATCGCCTTGTTTACCTAGGCTACTACTATTTTTTTTAGCCGCCGTCGGCTCTGCCGTAATTTTGGCGAGCAACTCAGCAATTTTTGCAAGGTTGCTGGCAACATTAGCGGCTGATGACAATTGTATTGCGCTCAGTTTAACCATCAATTACCTCTGCCTTTTTTAAAGAAGTCACCGGGATAGTATTATCAACTGCTGACTCTTCTTGTTTTTCATCTTCCGTAGGTACTGCCCCTTCGAGACTAATTCTCTTACTTTTACGCTCTACTTCCTCAAAAATTGGATTGTCAATATTGCCGGTTAATTTATAATTCAACTCGTAAACCACCTGTGATTTTATCACTTGATCTATGGCAACACCAGCAAGAAAAGTCATTGGATTCAAAGAGGTAGCTATCCAAGCAATGACTGGTAAACTTGAAGTTAAATTGGGTTTATATGACATGTCATAAGTAAGTTCACCGGTGACTAAATTGGTATACCCAGTCATAAACAAATCGCCGGCAGTGCCTTTCATTTCAATATTATCGGTAGTTAACAAGCCCTGTTTTAATTGATAGTCACCTTTAATATTACTGTAAAACATACCATCGCTAAATATATCACGAAAATCAAGGGTCAACTTACGTACCAATGACTGTAAACTGAGCACCGACAGAGCGCGTGCCTTATCATCAATATCCGCTAAATAGCCATCATCTAACCTAACATTAAAATCACCATTTAATTGACTGACATCGAAATTATGTAAACCTCCAGGCCAGTTCAAGCTCAGAGCAACTTCTGCACCACTGTCTTTTATAATCGAATCGTAGCCCATTGCTTGTAATTCGCTTTCTATGTCATCCACCGATAACTGACCCGTTAACGAGGTTGTTGATTCTTGTTCATTATGAAGCCAACTACCTGCAAGGGTTAATTGTGTTTTACCCCGCTTGGCGGTAAAGTTAGCAAACTCTATGGTTTGATGATCAATACGCTTAATATTTACATCCACTTCTCCTAGTGTCAGTAAACCCACGGAGCAGCTATCACAATGAAATTTTATCGGCGGGATATTAGCAAAAATAATATCATTTTCAGCTTTATCTGGCTGTTGACTTGCAGAGGCTAACTCTGTCTCTGCTGTTGCTGCCGTTGCTTGTTTAGCCTGTGCCAGTTTTAAAAACTCGGCATTGATCTCTAAACCTTGGCCTAACCAATCAGGATAAATTTTTATCTGGCTACGGATTTCTTCGGCATTCAGTTGTAATAGCCACCATTGCGGTTTATCCAACAAGTTAAAAGAAACATTATTGAGTTGCTGGCCTAGTATTTGTAACTGAGCAATGGTGCCTCTTATTCTTTTGGGTTTGGCTAAAAACGGCGTTGAGTTTTTTGGTGTAGAGCTTGAGCTTATACCCGTACTAGGTTGATTAATACTATCGAGAATATCGCTGATAAGTGGTTGCCACAAGGAAAAATCTGCTTGTTGTAACTGAGTGGTTATATGAAAGCCGTCACTCGCTAATGCCATAGTGCCTTGCCCAAGCATTAAATTAGCACGACTAAAAGCCGTAGTATCGTGATCTAATAAGCCAGAGAAGTGCATTTTATCGCCATAGTTGAGCACTATTTTTGATTGCTCCATCTGACCCTGAATTTGCACAGATAAATGGTTTTCTTGATTATCACTACGATCATAAGGAGGGGGTAGCAATAACTGTGTTTGGTTTAAATCAGAGTCAAAATTAGCCTGGTATGAAAAACCACCTTGATGATGCTGATATAGGGATAGTTCGCCTTGCCACGAAAGTTCACCTTCGGTATATTGTCGTAATTGTGCGGGTACAAAGGGCAACCATTGCTCTTCTTGCCATAAGGCAGAAAGTTTAATATCAGTACCGTAGTAATCCGCTTTATCCATGCCCGTGATATCAAGGGCAATAGGTAAACCTTGCCAAACCAGCTGTAAATTTTTGGTGCTAATTTTATCATTACTAAAGCTTAATTGCCCTTTAACCTCACTGAAATTCATCTGCGGCGTTTGCAAGCTAGCTTGATTATTATTAAAGTTGATAGTGCCACTTGCCAAGGCTTGCTCATTATTATTAAGCGGTAGATTTAAATGAAATTCACCACTCACCTCACCGGTAATTTGTAGTTGTGCCAAGACACTACCAACGCTATCTTTAAGTGGACTTTGATTCATCAAGTCACCAATATAACGCGGCTCTGTTGATTTAATCTCAGCATCTACCGTCAAAACTTGACCATGGGCTAAATCAGTAATTCCTGCTCGTACCCCAGTAACATCCAAGCCTGTTAATTTCCCCCCTCGACCGGTAATTAACATAGCGTTATTAGTGAAGTTTAAATTAGCAGCAAAGTCAGTAATGGCGGGCCAACCTTCAACAAATTTAAACTCAGCTTTGCTTAACTCAGCATCAACGACAAAAATGCCACTACCATCAGAAAAAGGAAAACGACTAATAGGACCATTTATCAAAACTTGGGCATTTTCAATACGACCAGAGACAACAGCAGCATTGAGGTAACTCACTAAGTTATCACTCATAATAGCTAAGGGTAAGTAACGGCCCACTAAGCCGACATTGGCATTTGAAATACTCGCCAGTAGCGCTAAGTTTACTTCGCCATCAAGCGGTACCTCGACTTTAACTTGTGCTGACAAGTTGATTTCTTTAGAAATAAAATCAAATTTTTCAACGGTCAAGGCCCAACCTTCATCATCAAATTTAGCATTGAGCTGCCCTGATAAACGTTGATAGGGAAAAGCTTGCACAAACATCTTATCGAAGTCTAACCGGCCCTGTTCGGCGTTAAAATTTACCGATAAATAATTGTCTACATAGCTCAATTGCCCAGAAATATTCTCTAACCCTGGAATCCCTTGGCTATAATTATTATTAAACGTTGAAAAGTTAGTCACCACCTGCAGTTCGTTATTATAATTACGAATATATAGGTCTTCAATTTTTCCGCTTAAGTTCATCTCAGCCAGTATTTTACGTGTCGCTTGTTTTACCACAATTAACGGTGTTAATTGCGCTAACATAGCAATATCAATTTCAGAGAGATGCATTGAAAAATCATTGCCTTGCTTAATTAACATAGCGGTAAATTGTTGTGATGTTTGTTGGTTAAGTTGCAGAGATAACGGCGTACTATAAAGCTTAAAACTTTGCTCTTTTTTACCTTTAACCAGTAATAATTGACCCTGTTCTAACGTGAGTTTTTGTTCTTTGCGGTCAAACAACCAATTAATGCTGCTATCTGAGATATCTATTTGTAAACGATTAACTTCGCTGTTATTGACTTCTAGCCAAGCGGAAAAATTAATATCAGTTTTGGTTTTATCATTTTCAATGACTAAAATGCCATCTAACCATGGAGTTATATCGATATGATTTGCTTGTAAGTATACTTGTCCAGATAAAGTACTGCCCGACTTCCCTTGTAAATCTATTTTCAACAGCAAATTATTAGAGCTCAAGCCGTTTAATACCACGCTCCCTTGTGCTTGATGGCGTTCACCTGTGTTTAACCAATCTAATTGATTTAATCCTATGCGACGAGTGATGGTTTTATTTCGGACGGTCAATTGGCTATCACGAATAGAAAAGCGTTTTATACGATGAAGAAAAACATTAAGGATAACGTCGATATCATTAGCTTCATGATCTGTTTCGGTCATTTCAAAGACATTGTCCTCTTCGGGTGAGAACCACAAGCGCTGCGAGATATCAACTTGAGCGCCAGAAAGAATAAGATTTTTAGAAATAAGCCTTTGTTCACTTATACTGCGCCAAAAATCAATGTGTAATTCAAGTTGTTTAATAAAGATCGAAGCCCTTTCGGTGTCAAGCACTTGCACATCACTAATGACCAGAATAGGCCCAGAGCGTTGCCAAGTCATACTTAAGTCACCAATGGAAATATTCGTTTGTGATAAGTCGTTTAAATAATTTTGCAGGGGTAATTTATAATGGTGAACATAGGGTAAAAATAAACGAAAGGCACTGATTAATACCGCCAGTAACACCAATAAAATGGCAACTGATTTATAAAGGCGGTTTAGCCAACGGTTAGCAGTGCTTGCAATACTCATTAAAACTTAGCGAATCCTATAATTATTATGCTACAAATACCCGAATGGGTCTTACATCATCACAACGTCAAATTGTTCCTGATTATACATGGGTTCGGCCAGTACTTTAATCGACTTACCAATAAAAACTTCAACTTCAGCTAAGTTATGGTATTCATCATTAACCAGAAACTCACTGACGGCACTAGCAGCATAGACAGTAAACTTATCTGCTTCATGGGCACGATTTACTCGAACTATCTCTCTAAGCACTTCAAAACAAACAGTTTCCACCGTTTTTAAATGCCCACGACCGCTACAAAGTGGGCACTCGCCACACAACACATGCTCTAAACTTTCACGTGTTCGTTGTCGTGTCATTTCGACTAAACCAAGCGCTGAGAAGCCATGAAGGCTGTATTTTACTTTATCCTTGCTCATCGCCGTATCTAGGCTGTGCAATACTCGTCGTTTATGATCTTCATTGTGCATATCGATAAAATCGACAATGATAATACCCCCTAGGTTTCTGAGTCTCAGCTGACGAGCAATAACCTGAGTTGCCTCTATATTGGTACTAAAAATGGTATCGGCAAGGTTTCTATGGCCAACAAAGGCACCGGTATTAATGTCTATGGTAGTCATGGCTTCAGTTTGATCTATGATCAAATAGCCCCCAGACTTCAGCTCTATTTTCCGGTGTAGTGCCCGCTGAATTTCTCGCTCGACCGAGAACAAATCAAATATAGGACGCTCACCTGGGTAATATTCTAATAACGGCGTCAATTCAGGCACAAATTCTTTAGTAAAAGCGTCCAAATCTTGATAGGTAAGCTTAGAGTCAACCCGAATACGCTCTATGTCAATACCGACAAAATCTCTCAGTACTCGAAAAGACAATGACAAGTCTTGATATAGCGGTAACTTGGTTTGTTTTCGTTCTTTACGGGTTAATACTTTTTGCCATACTCTACGTAAGAACTCAGCATCATGCTGTAACTCAAGCTCGCCAGCACCTTCACCCGCAGTTCTGACGATAAACCCTTGCTGCTCATCACAATAGGGACTGACAATATCTTTTAATCGCTCGCGCTCATCGGCCCCTTCAATGCGTAGCGATACACCGGCATGTTGAGAGTGAGGCATTAACACTAGGTAACGTGAGGCTATGGTGATATCTGTCGTTAAACGTGCGCCTTTAGAGCCAAGGGGATCTTTAACAACTTGCACCATAATGTATTGCCCTTCATGCACTAAAGAGCGAATATCTGCTACTTGATCATTTTCTTCTTTTAAAATAAGTTTGCTTTTAATATCAGAAGCGTGCAAAAAAGCCGCTTTCTCTAAGTTAATATCAATAAAAGCGGCTTGCATACCGGGTAAAACACGAATCACCTTGCCTAAATACACATTGCCAACAATGCCTCGCTTGCCTTGTCGCTCAATATGCACTTCTTGCAATGAACCATTTTCCACCAAAGCAACACGTGTTTCGCTAGGAGTAACATTAATTAATAACTCGGCACTCATATATAGCCCTTACTTCAATAAATTATTTTGCATTAATGGCACCAATAAAACCGGCCTTAGCCAGTAATTGGGCTGTTTCATATAACGGTAAACCCACCACAGCTGAATAGCTGCCGTTGATAGATTTAACAAATTGTCCCGCAATTCCCTGAATGCCATAACTGCCCGCTTTATCTTGCGGTTCACCTGTTAACCAGTAAGCGTGAATTTCTGCCTTGCTCAGAGCTTTAAAAGTCACTTGTGTACTGATCACTTGCCCCTGGACACCCGTTTGGCTAGCCAAGGCAATTGCCGTTAATACCTGGTGCTGATTATTGGATAATAACGATAAAGTATTAAGACAATCGGCTTCGTTAACGGGCTTACCTAATATTTGGCCATTGAATACCACACAGGTATCTGAGCCTAAAACCTGGCTGTTGGCTTGTTTTGCTGTAGGCAATAACCTCAATACATGTTGTGCTTTTAGCTTCGCTAAACGTAAAACATAGTCATGAGCGGTTTCAGTGGCCACCACTGTCTCATCAATATCACTTACTCGTATAGTAAATTGATAGCCTAATTGTGTTAACAACTCTCTGCGCCGTGGCGATTGCGAGGCTAAAATAAGCTGTTGATCTTGAATTGTGGAGTTAGTGATACTAGCTGTCATAAATTATTTACTGCTGTAGCAAGCCCTTGAACCATTTTTTGATTATTTAATGCGAAAGTGACGACGAACACGGCGTAACAATAAAAACACCCATGGCCACAAGATAATGGTCGTTAACACTGGATATAAATAATGGGGTTGGAAAACCACATCACTTAAAAAACGTTGTAACCAAAAAACCACCAGATGATATTGTGCAGCAATTACACCAATGATTAAGGCTTGTTGCCATACTGAAAAATTTCTAATTTTTTGAAAATTAACCACGACAATATAAACGGATAAGGCCATAGCACAGGCATGAACACCCAGCACAGAGCCGAGCAAGACATCAAGAATAAAGCCCATCACCCAAGCAGTAATGATGTTTACTTTATTAGGTAAAGCTAAACACCAGTAAACCAAAACGATAAGTACCCAATCGGGGCGAAAAGCATCAACACTAAGCGGCATTGGCGTAATACTGGCAATCAAGGCAATAAGTAAGGTCAACAGAATAATAAAGCCATTATTGCTAAACATTAAGACTTTCCTGCGATGGTTTGCTTACTATTTGGCAAGTTAGCACCCTTAACTGCCTGCTCTTTAGACGGCTCTTTTGAAAGCAATAACATATAGCGTAACCTATCAATTTGCGCGACCGGCTTACTATAAATAGTGGCAAATTCCCGTGACTCATCGGCGCGTACAAGAACTACTCGGGCAACCGGATACCCTTCTGGGTACTTACCACCTAGACCTGAGGTAACTAATAAATCACCTACTTTGACATCCGCACTGTGCGGCACAAAATTATGGATAAGTCGATCAATTTGGCCACTACCCGACGCAATAAGCCTTAAGCCATTTCGTTGAATACGCACAGGAATAGCATGAGAGATATCAGTGATTAAAATCACTCTTGAGCTACTGGCACCCACATGTAATATTTGTCCAACAATACCCTTTTCATCAAGTACCGGCTGGCCTTCGTAAACACCATCATTGGTGCCACGGTTAATAACCACTTGATGAGAATAGGGATCACTATCTACCGAGATGATTTCGGCAAACATTTTATTTATTTCACCGCGAACAGGAGAAGAAAGTAATGAGCGTAATCTTTCATTTTCTTGTCGAACCATACTAAGCTGCATCGCTTGTTCATGATAAAACAATTCATTTTCACGAAATGTTTTATTTTTATTTATCAATTGTTGGCGAGTGACGATGTTCTCTACCGCCCAATTCATCATTTGTTTCGGCGCATTAGCCATATATTGCAAGGGACTTACTAACGACTGCAAATAACCACGTACCGTTTCAAAACTTGCCATTTTATGGTCGAAAAAAATCAAGGCCGCCGAACAGCACAGTACCAAGATAAGTCGGTGCGCTGGTGATGTACCTTGATTAAATATTGGATTCATAAAAGTCAGTTATGAAGAGTGTTGTGAAAAAACAACAGATAAAAAGAAAGTTAAGCTGAGATGCTTTTGCCGCTAGTTAATCCCAAGTACCTATAACGCTGTACTTGGGTTAAATAACCATGAAAAGTCACTGCTTTTATTCGTATGAGAAAAGATCGCCACCATGCATATCAATCATCTCTAAGGCTTTACCACCACCTCTGGCAACACAGGTCAATGGATCATCCGCCACAACGACCGGAATGCCGGTTTCTTCCATTAATAAACGGTCCATACCTTTTAATAAAGCTCCACCACCGGTTAAGACCATGCCTCTTTCAGCAATATCCGAGGCTAACTCTGGCGGAGCTTGCTCTAACGCCACCATAATAGCACTAACAATACCACTTAAGGGCTCTTGTATTGCCTCTAAAATTTCATTGCTGTTTAAGGTAAAGCTACGTGGTACACCTTCAGCAAGGTTACGACCGCGAACTTCAATTTCAGTAAGTTCGTCACCTGGGTAAGCAGAACCAATTTCATGCTTGATGCGCTCAGCCGTTGCTTCACCAATGAGGCTGCCAAAGTTACGGCGAACATAGTTAATAATGGCTTCATCAAATTTATCACCACCAATACGGACAGATGATGAATAAACCACGCCATTAAGGGAAATAATACCCACTTCGGTAGTACCACCACCGATATCGACCACCATAGAGCCCGTGGCTTCTGAAACAGGCAGACCCGCACCAATAGCGGCTGCCATTGCCTCATCAATTAAGTAAACCTCACGAGCACCAGCGCCCATGGCTGATTCGCGAATGGCACGGCGTTCAACTTGGGTTGAGCCACAAGGAACACACACTAAAACTCTAGGACTAGGGCGTAAAAAACTATTGCTATGCACTTGTTTAATAAAGTGTTGTAACATTTTTTCGGTAACGAAGAAGTTAGCAATTACACCATCTTTCATGGGGCGAATCGCTTCAATATTGCCAGGGGTCCTCCCTAACATAGCTTTAGCGGCAGCACCTACAGCAGCAACACTTTTAGTGCCACCAGCACGGTCTTGACGAATAGCAACTACAGAAGGCTCATTTAACACTATACCCTGGTCTTTTACATAAATAAGTGTATTTGCGGTACCTAAATCGATGGAAAGATCGTTGGAAAACATGCCGCGTATTTTTTTAAACATAAGCTCAAAATGTCCTGTAAAGTGCGAATTAAGTAGACGCTGTTAATAGACGAATAACAGATCAGATAATCATACCTTAGTCTTAAGCGAATGTGTTGCTTTTTTGAAATAAAGCACTAAAGAAGTATAAAAAAATGAGACACAAGTCTCATTTTATAATTTATAAGAATTTTCCTAGTTTATTTCGCTATTTCGCGTTGATAAATAATACGGTCATTACCGCGGTAAATACCAAAAGTAGCTATAGAAAACGGGTTATCATTAAACAGGTTATCTACATCACCAGCAGTATAAGCACACTGTAAATTGTCTTCGTCAATTGCCCATTTATATTGCAACCAAGGTAATATAGCATATTCAACACATATCCCCCCCCGGCTACCATCTGATGGTTTAGTAACCTTAACTTCTCTAGTTTCACCAGAGTCTAGCTGTCCTGTTACAGAATTTACACCAACTACTGCATCATCAAAATCAATAGTGGTTAGCGTTATATTCGTTGAAGTATAAGATGTACATACATCATCCGAGTTGGTAATAAAGTTACTGTGTTCATCTAAATATTGCGCGGATAAATGAAGTGGTAAGTCAGAGGTTTCTGGACCATAACTATTGGCAAGATAACCCCGACCAAAGCGAACTTCTACGGTATTATTAAAATCAGTAGCAGGAGGTGTAGCATCTAGCTGATAAAAATAAGGATTTTCAAAGTAATCAGTTCCACCACTTGAAAGCTTAAAAGTAACCTTATCCGAGTCTTTAAATTCATTAAAAGGCAATTCAAAGCTAGCATCAAAGGGAATAACTTCACTTGCCGAGTTACGTGTATAAACAAAGTCATGTAGTTCAGATAATTGATATGTTAAAACACCATCACCAATAACGAGTATTGTTCCAATATCAGAGACATCACCGGTTAACGGCAATGAATTTACATGCGTTGTTAGTGGCTGAGAAAAAGTTATTTTATTTTCTGTGTCGACATTTAAAAAAGCCAATTTGGCAAAGTCTCCAGAATAGTTTTTAGTTACTTCAGCATCAGGGCTAGCGCCATTATATGCAGTAATAGTTAAAATTGGTTCATTTAAATAACCAATACTACCTTCAGCTTCAGTGAGTTGCCCTGTATACACCCAGTCAAGCATAAAACATGACAAAGCAAGATCGCTATCATGGTTTGCTATAAGGCTACCTTGATTACCATCTACAATAGTTTGTACAAAATGATCTGGGTAAAAACGACCAACGTAAGGTGCATTACCTTGCACATCACTGACTCCTAGGTAACTATTATCCAATAAATTAGCCGTTAAACTTATAATGCCAACTTCGGAGTAGCGAACCTCACTATCACTGGTAATACCGTCAGTAAAAATAAATTCATTACTAATAGTGAAGTTTCCTAGTTCTCCCGGCATTGGCGCAACTAAGGCGTGTATTACTTTTGCCTTTTCTGGGGAGCCTTCTTTACCAAAGTTTGCTGTTACAGTATTGTCAGATAAATCAGCACCAATATCAGGCACCCCATCATTATTTCCATCATCAGCGCTTTGCCAAACAACAGCCTTTAATTGTACAGTGAAGTCTTCACTCGCTTTATTAAAGGCATCACCACTTGCACTTGTAGCCTTTGGGTTATTCAATACATTGATATAAAAGCCAAAGGGTCGTTCAACAAAAGCATTTGAAACACCACTAAGGTCTTTTATCACTTTGTTGCCGTCACTATCTTCTACTTCAATATTTTTTTGCGCATTAAGCATTAACTTAGCCGCATCGGGGTAGTTAATAGAAAAGGATGCGGTCGAGTCGCTAGTAAATCGTAGCGAGTGAAGAGCAGAAGCTGCAGTAACATTATATGCATTATTATTGTTAGTCAGTACAACCGCTTGGGTACAAGTACCGTCAGTACAACTGTAAGACAGGTTTACCGGAATATCTCCACCATCAGGAAAAGCACCAATACAAGCACCCGTATTGTTATCGGTTTCAACAGCCTGTAGTGTTAAAATTGTCGCATCAAAGCCCTCACCTGAAGATTTTCCAGAAATTTGTGTCGGAATAGCACTGAAAATAAAGCCACTATCGGCAAAGGTGACATCACAATCGGTAGGCATACCATTGATGCACTCAAAGGTCTGATCTAAACTTAAAGTCACCACTTCCGCTATGGTATGAATATAATCAACCGAAACTTCACCGCCAACTACTGTGACCGTTTTATTTAACACCACGCCGCCAGCATCCGATACGGTTAGCACTACATCAACTGCATCAGTGTTTAAAAGACTACAGGAAGCATCACTACATGCGCGCAAAGTAACGATATCGGCTTCACAGGTTAGGCCTTGGCCATTCAGTGTATCAATTTCAAAGTGATCAATAGTGTTACAACCAAAGTTTTCATTCATATCGCTTTGAATTTCGCTCAATGTAAGAACTTTATTATAAATTCTTACCTCATCATAATTGCCACGTGATGAATACGGTGAAGCGATATTTGAGTTTCCAGTTAGGGTATAATTGGAAGCATTATCACCAAAGACTATTTGGTTGAGTTCGCCCATAGCACCATTGGTATTTCTACTTTGCTGAATTTGTAGTGTTCCATCAACATAAATGGCAAAGCTATCACTGGTATAATCCCAAGTAACGGTTAGGTAATACCAAGTATCTGCAGCTCTATTAGTAGATGGTTCAATAATATAAAAATCAGAATCTGCAGAATCTTCAAAAGCAAATTTTAATCGGCCATCTTGTTGAATTTCTAGAACAAAATACTTATCGCTAGCTGAATTAGCAATACTAGCATCAAACAATACCCGTTCTTGTCCTTGATCCCAATCAATTCTACTGTTAAACCAAAAGCTAATGGTGCCTTGTAAGCCAATATCATCATTAACATCTAAACTTGAACGAAATGCATCCGTGATGTCGTTATAATCGTTCCAGCTTTCACTTTCAAAACCACGACAATACTTACCATTTTCAGTCGATAAACCACCAAAAATATTCTCCGCATGATTATTTAAGCCACTGGTATCATCTATTTTCGTAGTAAAATCAGTTTGTTCAAAACGATATAAAGCTAATAATGTTGAACAAGAAACTGGAGCACGGCTACTACCGTCATAGTTATTCCTAGCTAATTGATTGTCATAGATAGCTAATATATCCACTGCGCTAAGTGCTATATCATAAACAAGAAACTCATCCAACGGTGCTCTGAAACCTTGAGGGTTACTACCATTAATTTCATCAAAAGAGCTTCCGATATACTTTAACGTACCCACAGGGACACTATTTACTGCATCGACTAACACACCATCGATATAAAGCTGACTTCGCCCTCCGCTGTATACCAATGCCATGTGATGCCAGTTATTATCCAAAGTAGTGAATGAAAACGTACCATTAAGACTGCCCGTAATCGAGTTATATATGCCCCATCGCCAATTGTTACTCCGATCAATATATAACAGATCACCGCCATTTTGCATTGCCCCTAAAACAAAAATAGGGTTACCTGATATTGATGTTGGTTTTTTAAACCAGGTTGATACAGAGAAGTCAGCCGGTAAAGGGATTGAAGTTTCAATGTGATGGCTTCCACTGGAAATATCAACAAAACGTTCTATTTGACCATTGTTATTGGTATCAACACTGCCAAAAGCTGTGGCATGATAACTTCCAATTTGATCTATCACTTCAAATGCAGCGCCTGTATAGCTACATTCATCAAACTGATAGTTTGCAATAGGGACTACTGCCCCGTCACACATACCGTTAAAATCGGCATTTTCAATAGCATTTTCATCATAATTAATGACGGCAGGGGGGACTATATTTATGCTGCCTGCGGCGGCTACAGCACCATTTATAGTGGCACTTCCATATACAGTGATGGCGCCAAGGCTATATATAATGGCGTTTATCTCTGTTTCCCCACCACTAATAGTAATACTTCCGGAAGTTATAATGATAAGATCTTCAGGGTTACCACCAACATTTATTTTAGCGTTGACCCAATTAACGCCCCCTGAAATGTATAACCTAGCAGAAGTCTCACTTACAGGAATTGGGTTTACAATAACGGTTTGCTGTGAATACCACGAATAATACTGACTGTCTCCTAGAGGAATAGTCTGCACTTCATTCATGTACCAGTCTGCACCAGTAAAAGTCGGTATATTTATTAATTCATTACCTGAGCCGAGTAAAGAGCCATTTATTGCACTAGGGAATACATCCAAACAAGTAGCAGCTTTAGCACTATGAGATACCGTAAAAAGTAACATTAATACTGTTAAACAAAAACGTAATAACACTACAAACTCCTCGCTTCGACTTGAATGGTACGGCTACTTTTAACGATAACCTTACTATCAGCTGCCATATCGCCACTACCACATTCACTGGTACTGGTTAAACGGTAATATTTTGTGCCATCTAGTCCTGTGTGGTAATTTTCACAACTTGTTTTTGCTTTACAGTGGTTCATTCCTGAAATAGCAGTAAAATCATAGTCTCGAGCCAGTGCCGGTAATGCACTAATTGGACATGTTGGCGGTGGGTTTGGAATTGGTTTTAGTGGGAATAGTTTCTGTAATTCAGCCTGCATAGCCGAATTGGCTGCCATATAAGCACGAGTACCTATCACCTCTTGGGCTACTGTTTCGCTACTGGTGGAAAGTACTCTCATTAACGTGCTACCAAGCAAAGTCAGCACAATGATAATAAACAACGCCAATATCAAAGTACTGCCTTGCTGATTTTTCAGTATTATTTTATGATTCTTTTGACTATTACTTGCTACAGCATTCATAATTTTATTTCTGTACTTTAGGATCTAAGGAATATTAGTAATATGTATCGCATTATCAAATACGACTTGCTCACCATCACGGGTAAAGTTGAGTTTTATTTGTACCACGGCATTTCGTTGTAGTGAAGCCTCAAATACAGTAAAGCTGCTGCTAGAGAAATCTAGCCCTTCTGCCATTAAACTGCCTTCAATAGAAGGTGGTAGAGCTTGTGTTACTTGAAAAGCATAACCTACATACCGTTTAAGTGTACCGCCATTAAGGCAGTACGAAACGGGTGAATTGAAAATATAAGCACGATTGGTGGGTGAATCTTCGGTAAAGGTTATCTTTTGTAATAGCTCTAGTTCACTATCACTGGCTGCAGGATATTTGCGAATTTGGAACGCTTTACCTAAGTTATCATTATGAGCTTGATAGACCTCACTTTTTTTTAATGGGTAAACAATAACAACATCATTACACGGGTCACTCACACTACTGGCATCACAACGATAGTCATTACCATTGGCTAGCTCAAATGGCACAACATCTATATTTTGGTCTGCAGCGTCTGGCGCTACGGGAATTTCAGTATAAATAGTACTAGCAATAATGGGTACAAATTCAAGACAGCGCGTTATTGAATTGCTTTTTTCTCGCATACTATTGGGAACCGCATTACGCACTTCTCTATTTAACCGCTCAACAGCAAAGCGCGCATTAGCCAGTAGCTCATCACGCTCGATAACATTCAGATAAGTCTGTGTACTTAAGTTGATAAAACCCGCAATACCAACCGACATCACGCCCATAATAATAATGACAATGATGAGTTCCATTAAGGTGAAGCCCGATGTTTTTTTTAGCGGTAGGTTTTTTGTTGAGTTTTTTGTTAGGTTTTTTGTTAGGCTTTTTATTAGGTAACGCATTAGAAATTAGCCTTATGACTGGTGAACTTTATGGCAGTTCCTAACGGTGTGGTTACGGTGACGGTAATGCGTTTGGCGAGTTTATCGGCTAGACCTAAATCATCACCTGCGTAAACCACATTGACAGCGACAATAAAATTATCATAACTACTATCAAGAGGATCTAAAACATCATCTTCAATTTCATAACCATTAAAGTCATCAACGTCGTTATAGTCCGTACGATTATCACCTTCTGAGCCATCGCGTCCTAAAGGTTCAGTGCAATTATCCTGACCCGCTTCATTACAACGAAATCGTCCTCCAGCCATGTCAGAGTTATCAGCAAAAGCACGGCTCATGATGTCATTCATCAAACTTTGGCCAAGCTCTGAGGCTTTTATTTGCAGAACATTATCGGCACTTTTTTCTTCCGCAGGTGCAATCAGGGTGCTAACAATGCTTAACGACAGACTTAATACGACAATGCCGATAATAAGTTCAACGAGAGTAAAACCTCTCTGCTTAAACTTAAGTGCTTGTTTGGAATTAAGCCTCTGCCGAAAGTTAAGGGATTGATTATTAAATGCCATGAATATAACCCTCCGCTTCTATTTTTATTTTCAACGCATTGGCTCCATTTTCAACTGCGCTTTCAACATCAATTGTACAACCAGAAGAACAACCGCCTAACGGCCTGCCCATCCAATCAAAACTAATAATGGCATCCCCAACAAAAGAAACACTAAAAGTTATATCATAACGTGTATCAACTTCATGACCTGTCGCATCAGGCGACCAGCCACTTGCAAAGGTAGTCGTGGCACATTTAGTTCGATCAGGCACCCCATAACGGCTAATATTTGGGTCATTATCAAAAACAATTTGGTGGCAATAACCATCAGTGGTATTTGTTTGCTGCATCGCGCGTTGTTGGGTTAAACGTAAAGCGGCAATAAGTTGCGCTCTATGGGTATGGGCTTCATAGCTAGAAGTGCCATCAAATTTAGGCAACACAGCAACAGCAAGTATCCCAATTAGAATAATTACAGTGACTAATTCTATGAGGGTAAAACCGCGATTTAATTTCATATTTTATTAATTAGCTGTTAGCTGTAAATTTCAAAAAAAAAGGAGAGCTAAGCTCTCCTTTTTTTTAGCTCAATAAGCAAGGTCTAGATACAATCTGTCACTACATACGTTGGCAGAGTAGTAGAATTTGCGGCCTGAGTATAAGTAACATAGCAGTTAGCTGAGCTATCGGCGATACTAGCAGTTGTTGGCGCAGTAACATTATTTGGATAAACGTAAAATTTGGAAGTAAGAACAACTGAACTAAAATCTGCATCGATTTCAAGTAAATCAGACCAGTCACCAGGGTTGCTAGCGCCCGTTGATGAGTAGTCAGCTAGAGGATAACCATAAGTAATTTCAGTTTTTTCACCATTCACAATTACAAATACAGTTGTTGCTGCCGCCTTTGTCTCATTACCTTGTATCAATGATTTACTATGAACTAATGTTGATGCTGTTTGCATTGAGGCTTTTACCGCTTGCAAAGTCGCAGTGCGGGCATCAGATTGTAAATCAATAAATTTCGGCGCTGCAGTTACCGCTAAAATACCTAAAATAACAATGACTACCACTAATTCAATTAAGGTAAAACCTTGCTGATTTTTTTTAATATTCATACTACTTCTCATCTTTTTTTCCTTAATTTACGAACGAATTTAATTTAAAAAGGTTTACCAAATTTATACCGCAGTGGATGTATGCGGCAATATTTTTTTCTTAGCCTTTACGGCTTATTATTAATATATATGATTACCGAGCTATTGGCTGGTTGATAACTAAAGCTATTGCCAACATTGGTTAACGG
The DNA here is from genome assembly GCF_001440345.1 of Colwellia sp. TT2012. GTDB lineage: Bacteria > Pseudomonadota > Gammaproteobacteria > Enterobacterales > Alteromonadaceae > Colwellia. Next base: position 436,682 of record NZ_LJYX01000021.1, read on the forward strand.
TGATGGTGCAATATAAAGACCGTCGCTATTACGCGCTAATGTTTCTTTTAAATGATAATGACATAAAGTCGATGAACCTGTGCCTGACACATTGGCTAAATACCTAAAACTGCCATCCGCATTAATATCGCTAACACTGCTAGCGAGTAAAGGTGGTTGTTGTAACAAGCTATTCCACACAGAGATACAATCAGCAATGGCCATACTTTTTGAATTAATGCCCGCACTACTGTTAGTACCAACAATATAACCTGGGCTAATAGTTGGTGATGTGCTGTTGTCTTCACTGGTTAAGTAAACTATGGTGCCATCATAATTAACCAAATTAACACCGTCAGTATCTTTTGGACGAGCCTCAGCTTCCCACTGCGAACGTGCTAATGACACGCCTGTGGCAAAACCACCGGCCATAGCTTCAATATTTGCCTGCTTAGCTTGTTCGGTTAAGTCTATAAATTTAGGGATAGCGGTTGCTGCCAAAAAACCTAAAATAACGACAACAATAACCAATTCAATTAGGGTAAAGCCCGCCTGTTTAGGGTTGCGAACACCAAGCTGAATATGACCATTATGGACAATACCTTGGTGGAAAATGCTTTTTATCATTGAGATAACCTTTTATATCAACTAATGCATTGAGTTTTACTCGATAAGCTTTAGCCGAAAATTTATATCTTCAGCTGCCTATAAACATAATATTAACATTATGACCACCGGCAAACCACTTTTCAATATCGAATATAGGTAATTAGCAGTAGTAACTCAATAAATACTCTATAAACATTTTAATGCGCTTTAATTATTCAGTAGAATAATTAATGTACCTGCTTAACTTTCCCTGTATCACTACGATAATCAAAAGATTGCCCATTAGCAATACTATATCGGCATAAGCGACCGTTTTTAATCGTTTTATTATGAATTTCAATCGCTACCACTGGTGATTTAACCACTTGTAATGGCATGGCTAATGTTTGCTGCCAAATTTTATGGCAAGCCAAGCTGCTATGGTCACTATCAACCCAACCCGATTGATTCACCTGAACATATTGTTTTTCTGTACTGTTTAAACGATTTATCACCACAATATCAGGCTGTTTATCCATTAACCATTGACCATGGATAACATTGATTTTACTAGTGAAATTTTGCGCTAAGCCAACAAAAGCGATATTGGTTATTTTTTCTTGCTGGCTAAAAAAAACATCTAATAATAACTTCATCAATACAGCAATAATAACGACAACAATAATAAACTCAATGGTTGAGCCTTGCTTTTTTTCAGAATAATTAGGTGTTTTTTCCATAAGTTTTATTGCTAACCCTGCATAGCCGAAGCCATATCCCACATTGGCGTAAAAATACCCAGCGCTAACACTAAGACCATTGCCGCGACCACCACTAATAATAGCGGCTCAATACGTGCGGTTAAGGTGGCTAAATCATAATCAACTTCTCGCTCGTAATAATCGCCAACCTCGGCCAATAATTCATCAACCCGACCAGTTTCTTCGCCAACTGCCAACATTTGTAATACTAAGGGGGTAAATAAATTACTGGCTACAGCCGAGCGTAATAAGCTTTCACCACTTTCGATGTTCTGACGCATGGAGGCGATTTTATCCTGCATATAGCTATTATCTACCGCGTCAGCAACCAAGGTTAATGCTGTGGTCATGGGTACGCCCGCTTTTAGCACAATGGCAAAACTATGGGAAAAACGCGCTAATATCGAGCGCTCTATGATACTGCCAATAATTGGAATTTTAATCTTGCGCCTATCCCACTGATAACGTCCTTGCTTAGTTTGTAGTGATTGCTTGATCATCAAGAAAGTCAAAATGGCGGCAAGTAACATATAAAACCAATAGTTTATAAATAAGTTAGAGCTAGCAATAATGAATTGTGTCGCCAGTGGCAAGTCGGCTCCTAATCGAGAAAACATATTGGCAAACGTTGGAATAACAAAAATATTTAAAATTACTACCGCTGCCGCTAGCGCCATAAGCACCATGCTTGGATAACGTAAAGCGGCTTTAATGCGTTTACGCGTATCTAACTCCCGTTCAAGGTAGGTGGTTAATTTTAAGAAAGAGCCATCTAATTGACCGGTATTTTCACCAACATGAACCAAAGAAACAAAGAGGTGGTCAAAAATTTTTGGATGATGATTTAGTGCTGAAGAAAAGCTATAACCACCTTCAAGCTGTTTACCTATATCGGTGAGTGCTTTTTTAAGCGCTATTGAATTTGCCGATTCAACCATGCCATTAATTGCCCGTAAGATGGGCACACCAGAGCGCATTAAGGCATACATTTGCCGACAGAAGACAATCAATTCTTCTAAGGAAACCCGACCATTATTGAGTAGCTCAAATATATCTGTACTACCCGCACTCTTACTACCTTGTACAGAGGCAACAATAGAGATAGGCGTTATACCCTTTTTGAATAATTTATCAGCAGCCGCCGCTAAATTGACAGCATCAATACTGTCTTTTACTTGGCTACCGTTGGCATTTCGCCCTGTATAATTAAATGACGCCATAAATACCTCTATGTACTAACATGCGTTATTGATATTAATTAATCATTGTAGTGATTAATTAATATCAATTGTTTCTACCAAACGTAACACTTCTTCTACGGTAGTGATGCCATCCACAGCGTAGGCAAAAGCGGCTTTCGCTAGCGGCGTAAAACCAGGACTTTCTTTGGCTAACCTACCAAAACTTTCACTATCATTACGTTTTAACGCCGCCATCATGCCTTCATTCATTTCAAGTAATTCAAAAACACCGATTCGACCTTTATAACCGGTATAGTGACATGACTGACAACCCTTACCGTGCATAAACTGGCTAGTTTTAGCCTGTTCACCGGCTAAATTTGTTAGCCATAAGATTTCTTGTGCATCTGCTTGGTATTCAGTTGCACAAGAGTCACAGACTCTGCGAACCAAACGTTGCGCGACAACCGCCCTTAAGGCACTACCGACTAAAAATCCTGCCGCGCCCATATCAATTAAACGCAGAGCACTGGTTATGGCATCATTGGTATGCAAGGTTGATAAAACTAAATGACCCGTTATCGCGCCACGCAAGCCTATTTCAACGGTTTCCTGATCACGCATTTCACCCACCATCATAATATCGGGATCTTGGCGTAGGGCTGATCGTAAAATTCTTGAAAAGGTTAAATCAATTTTAGTATTCACTTGTACTTGATTTATTCTCGGTAAACGGTACTCAACGGGATCTTCAACCGTGATAATTTTTTTGCTCGCATCATTGAGCTCACTTAACGCCGCATATAAGGTCGTTGTTTTACCACTACCCGTTGGCCCAGTCACTAGCACCATACCGTGTGGTCTATGGATTTGTTGGCGGACACGTTTAACCATATCTGCTGGCATACCCGTTTGATCGAGTGATAATAAACCGGCAGATTGGTCTAATAAGCGCATTACTACCGACTCGCCGTATTGCACCGGCATGGTAGACATACGTACATCAATATTATGGCCACTAATATCTAAATTAAAACGGCCATCTTGGGGCAAGCGCTTTTCTGAGATATCAAGGCCGGCCATCAACTTAAGTCGTAAGACCATAGCCGAAGCAATTTTATTTTCTTTTAGTATTTTTTCTTGTAAAACACCATCAATTCGCTGACGAATACGCAATTGATGCTCTTCTGGCTCAATATGAATATCGGATGCACGCATTTGTACTGCATCTTCAAACACTGATTGCAATAATTTTCCTACCGTAGCATCGCCGCCTTCATCAAGGAAGGTAGTCGCGAGATCAAAGCGGGAAGATTCTTCATATTCTTCTTCTAGCTGGCTGGCAAAAGATTCAATTTCGGCGGTACGACGATATAAGCTGTCAAAGGCATCAAAAATCTGTGACTCCATCACTACCGCAAGTTCAATCCGTTTAGGGGCTAACATGCGCTCTAATTGATCTAAGCCACTTAAATCTGCGGGGTCACTCATACCGAGTAATACTGAAGCGCCTCTATCTTCAATGATCAACGCCCTTAAGCGTCTAGCATGAACTTCAGGCAGTAAACTGGCAACATTAACAGATATCTTATGCTGTGATATGTCTAAAAATGGCACATCAAGTTGCTGCGCTAAAAATTGTAATAGTTGTCTTTCAGAAAGGTAGCTAAGCTCTATTAAAGTATCACCAAGCTTTCTCCCTGTTTGCTTTTGACTCGATAACGCTTGCATTAATTGCTCATCGGATATGATACGTTCATGAACTAATAGATCACCTAAGCGCATCTTTAATTTGGGAGCTGCCATAATTTTTCCTACTATCCTATTACCTGAATATGTTGTTTAACAAATTTTTCTGTAGATATAGATAAATCATTTTTTGTTAATGCTGCTTTATAAGCCTTACTTGCGAAACTAAATTGACTATTTTTATCGTACCATACTGGTACAGCAAGTTGCCCTCAGCCCATATAAACTTGCTTGCTACTGTGCTATTACCTGAATGCGTTGTTTAACAAAATCCTCCGATGATATGGATAAATCATGGTTTGTTAATGCTGTTTTATAAGCCTTACTTGCTAAACTAAATTGACTGTTTTTATCGTACAATACCGCTAAACCCATTTGCCACCGCCCTTTAGTAGGTTGCATTGTTATCAACATTTTATAAGCCGCAATGCCCGCTTCATGTTGCTGAGCATGCTGCGCGGTATTGGCCAACATAATTTGATACTGTTCATCTTTTAAGTCCGCTAACGGCTTTAAGGTGTTTAATGCGGCTCTTGCCTGGCCCTGCTTTAAATAAATACGTGCTTGCATCTCACGTAAACTGCTGTCTTTACCATTAAGAGCAATGCCTTGTGAGAGTAAATTAACCGCATCTTGATAGGCCTGTCGACCAAACCAGAGCGCGGCTAATTTTTTACGTGTTTGACTATCACTCGGCTTGATAATAAGCACATCTTCAAGCAGATTCTCTGCTTTAGCAATGTGCTTTTCCGCCAGTGCCTTTTCTGCTAGAACTATTTTTTGTTGAGCCAGTTCATCCGCCGACAATTGCCTACGTGACACCGACATTTTATTTGCCTGAGGTTTTGACTTAAGCTCTGCTGGTGTATGTGGATGACTATGAGTATTGCCTTTGGCATCACTTCGAGTGTGGGCTTCGGTTCTCACTGCAGAATTATCGTCAACATTAGCGATGATCACCGCTATTTTCCCCGGTGTGATTCGGCTTACACCATTATCAATAATGGCGCGTGAACTAACGTTAGTAACGGCCAAAGTTGGCGGCTCTATCTGCCTAGCGGATACGGTATTTACCACCCCTTGTTTAGCAGGCTTTATTTTATCTGGCAGCGCGGGTAAAGCTTTGCTTTCCACAGAGGCTACTTTCAAAGGAAGTATTTCCTCAGATATAGTTTCCGACGATACGGTAAACGAAGCGAGCGTTGACACCGCCAGAACTTGCGCCGCGCTCGCTTTATTAGACCATTGTTCAGCTTTTAACGCTGTATTTTCCCTCAATAACTGCCAAACATAAAAACTAGCCAAACACACAATTAAGACACACAACGTAGTTAACACCACAATTTTTATCGGTGACTGGACCTGTGTATGATAAGTAGGCTGTGCCGTAAGTGCCTCTGAGTCAGGACTTCGTTGCTCTAAATCGTTTAGCATCTGATTAATAACACTCATGATTTAACTACCAAGGTATAATAAGCCACAATCAAGGCTGCAGATAAGCCTAAACATGAAAAGAGCAACATGTTTTTCTTTGATTGCGCTTCGATACTTTCAGTATCCTTTGCTGCCGCTTTGAGTAATTTTACCGTCATTTTGTAGTGTCCTTGACCATAAGCAAGCATTAACATTTTGTGGCATAACACATTAACCAAGCGTGGTATTCCTTGGCTCACGCGGGCAATTTTTTTGCAAATTTCCACGGGAAAGAGTTCTGCGCCTTTATAACCGGCAACGACTAATCTGTGTTGAATATATTGTTGTACTTCATTGGCATTCATCGGCCTTAATTTATAAGAAAAAGTAATACGCTGCCTTAATTGTCGAAATTCGGTTTTGGCTAAGCGCTGATCAAGCTCGGGCTGTGCGAATAAAACCACCTGTAGTAATTTACGTGTCTCAGTCTCTAAATTGGTAAATAGTCTCAACGCTTCCAAGCTATCTTCCGGTAGCGCTTGTGCTTCATCGAGTATCAGTACAACCGAATGCCCTTGGCTATGTAGCTCTAATAAGCGCGTTTGAATACGCTGAGTAAGTAATTGCAGTGACATACGTTGTGCTTGTTTAACGCCAAGTTCAACGGCAACCGCTCGCCTTAATTCATCAGGGTTCAAATAGGGATTAGGAATATAGGCCGTGACGAAATGCTCAGGTATTTCATTAAGTAACTTTCGGCATAACAATGTTTTACCGGTACCGACTTCGCCCACAACCTTTATAAAGCCTTCTCCGGTCTGCAGCGCTGTGTAAATCACTGCTAGGGCTTCATTATGTGGCGCCAATGGCAAATAAAAATTTGTATTAGGAGTGAGAGTAAAAGGTAACTCTCCTAAGCCAAAATGATATAAATACATAGTAATTCTACTAATTAACCTAATTAAGGCAAGTTAAACAAATAAGCACTTAGGCTTAATTATTTAACTTGGTGGCATTTTTTTGTGTTAGTTGGCAAATATCATGGCTTCTTGCATATTCCGCTTGGGCACATTGTGTTTGGCATACTGGTGTTAACTCACCTTCATCAGATAGCTCACATGTTTCAAGCTCTTCTGGAAACCATTTTGTTAATAATTTTCTAGCATCTTGCAGTTGATTTTTCCAGGTATCTTGGCCCACTACCGTAGGTGTCAGCATGATAACTAATTCACGTTTTTGCATTTTTTGCGATTTACTTTTAAATAGCTCACCTAAGAAAGGTATATCACCTAAAAAAGGCGTTTTTGACTCTATATCAACTTTATAGGTTTCAATTAAGCCGCCAATAATCACCACTTCACCCGATTGAGCGCGAATAATAGTATCTGACTCTCGAACTCTACTTCGCGCCAAGGGCAGGATTAGCACTTCACTACCAATTTGAATGACTTTGTTTTGCTCTTCAGTAATAGTTACCGAAGAATGAACATGTAATATGACGCTACCATCTTCACTAATTTGTGGTGTTACATCGAGAGCAATACCTGAGAAAAATGGTGTTAACTCAACTTCGGGTGTTGTGGTAGTTGAGGTACCCGTGGTGATAGTACTGGAAACTTCAGTAACAAAATATTCATCTTCACCCACTTTAATAACTGCTTTTTGGTTGTTGGTTACCGTGATCCGTGGACTTGAAAGTACTTGCACATTACCTTGTGTTTGTAAAAGCTCGATAACACCGGAGAAATCACTGCCATTGGTTTGCTTACTAAAGGCCAGACTACTAACACCACCAATAGTATTAGAAATAACATTACCAATAACATTACCCGTTGTTGAATAGATAATTTCAGCACTACCGACTTGATCTAATATTTTCCCCCACTTGATACCCTGTTGATACTCATCATTAAGGGTTACTTCCATTATCTTCGCTTCAATGATCACTTGGCGATGTAAGTGGCTTTCAGTCGCTGTTATAAATTTTTTCACCGCGGCTATTTCTTTTGGAAAAGCACGAACGGTTACCAAACCAGCTTGAGGAGAAATAATGACTGAGCGGCCATCGTCTGTGCCAACAAAAGCAGTCAGTGATTCTTTTATTTCATCCCAAAAATTTGATTCATTTTCAGTATAAACATTGATGCCACTACTTTGATTATTAGAGCCACTATTACGGTTATTACTGCTACTACTATTATTATTGCTGTTGTTATTGCCGCTATTGGGATCATTTTCAGAAACACCACCGGAGTTTATGGTGGTACTAGAGGTACCAAAACGCTTTAGAAATAAATAATTTAAGGCCATGGTTTCGGTACGGATACCGGGAGGAAATACCTTGACTATGTTACCAGTGCGAGTAATTTCATAGCCATATACATCCTCAACCACGCTTAATGCCTCAGATAAAGTGACATTATTCAAACTGAGTGAAATTTGGCCAATGACATCTGGGTGAATAACCACGTTATAGCGCGAGCCTCTCACTATCGCTTGAAAAAAATCTTTGGCATCAACTTCAGTGGCTGAAATCTCCAATCGTTTTTCCGCCAACATACTCTGTTTAGCTTGGTACATATCATTAAACATTAGCTCTTGCTGGACAGAGCTTGGCACTAGCGTTAGTGGCTTAGGAGCATTAAAGGCTTTAGCTTGTTTGATGGCTATATCAAGATCTTCTTTTAACTCTATGGGGTCTCTTGGTACGGTTTGACAGCCTACTAGCACAAAGCATAACGCTGACAAGGCAATTTTTGTTTTTGTTTTTGTTTTTGTTTTTATTCTTTTCATAGGGGGGCTTGTATTTATCATTAGTTAGCTACCGTATTTTCTATGACTTTACTTTTAAAACCGCTATTTTTAAAAATATTAATTTTTAATCGTTTAGTTTTACTGCGTAATATCACACTGTGACTATTAATTGCAGTGATGCGATACTCGCCGACATAGTCAAACATGCTATAGATTTTGCCATTGATTACAGCAGTATGAATACCATCACCATGAATAATCGAAGTTAATAAAAAGCCCCCATCACGTTTTAACTGATTATTAGTACCTGAGCCACTTACGCTAAATGGGCGAGTAGGATCAATATCAGCGGCTAGGCTAATCGGTGCAGTCAGTGCAGTCAGTGCAGTCAGTGCCATTACCATTAAGCTGGCAGTTAAGGTTAAATGCGCTTTAGACACCAATAAACTCCTTATTTAAGCCCAAACTATAAATGGTTATTTCTACTTCACTGCGTGGGTACTCTTTGACTTCGAATTGAAAGTCTTGCCAAAAAAACGTCCACGATAATTGCTCTAGCTGGTGTAAGTAATTGCGTAATTGAAAGTATTTACCTGATAACTTAATTTTCATCGCATGTTTATATAAATTCAAACCAAGTTGTTCAGCTATTGGTGAATATTTGCCAGCAGTAGCGTTTTGTTGTTGGCTCGATAAATCTAATAATGGTTGCGCACCAATCAATTCAAAAGACAACAAGGATACACCTGGCTCTAACTTAAGCAATTTGAACAGGGCTGCACGCATTTCACTTGGGCTAATTAAATCAGTTGTTAAATGCACTAACTGCTTATCAATTTTTGCCAGCTTACCTTCAAGTCTGGTGATTTGTTTAGTAATATCTTTATCTGGATCTTGTTTAAGAGCGGTCTGGTATTCTTTGATAGTAAAATTAAGACTTTGATTACCTGACTTCATCACTCGGCTTTGCTTATCAAAGGTAATAATTCTGGCACTTTTATCGTCAATAAATAAGTAGGAGATAATAAAAAACATTGCCACTAGGCCTGTTAACAGGAGTAGAAACTGCTCTCGACTGGTTAATTGCAGAAATTTCTCACTGATATTTTGCCATTGTTGCTTCATTAGTTACCACCTCCTGCTGCGCCTGTACTGACGACAAACTCGGTAATATTTTGCTCATTCTGTGTCAGTTTAAACTGGACAAACGCCTTGCCAGATAATAAACGCGATTGTTTAAAACCAGCCAACCAGGCCGGCACAGCTTGAGGGGTTCGGGCTAGACCAGTAAAACTCATATCGGTAGCATTAATGCTAATAGTTTGTAAGCGAATATCTTTATGGTGCATGGCTGACAGATCATTCATTACCATAACAAAGCCACCCGAAAAAGTCTCATTTGAGTCAGTGAGTTTGGCTAACAGTGCTGCTTTATGCTGCAGCACTAATGTTATAGTGCTGAGGTTTTGTGTTAAAGCGGGTGATACTTGCCTATTTTGTACTTCTTTAGCCAGGCTATTGGCAAGCTGTGTTTTTTGTTGCTGCTCTTTTAATAAGTCATCATATATTGCCGCCGACTGACTATAGTTTATTTCAGTAACAACGGCCCAAATAACCATCATTAATAACAAACCTAGCCAAGCACTCGCCACTCTTGATAATGACAATAAGGGCTGCTCTGGGAAAAGCTCAGCTTGCAATAAATTAATACTATGTTTAGCTATCATGACGTGCTCCCGCTAAAACGTCGGTTTCGGCTATGGTTTCGTTAGTGTCCGTATTTACTAGGCTAGCGCCTATTGCCGCGGCAAATGCTCGATACTGATGATAGGGCTGGGGTAATTCAAGTAAACTCACCGGTACGGCAGAATTCTCTGCGAGCTTTTCAACAAAGACAGCCTCCAACTCAATGGGTAATAACACTTTAATTTCCTTGATAGGCGCTTGTTTTAGCTGACGCTCAAAATAATCTGTCGAGCGTTGAATCTCTAAGCTGATATCATCAATAAGTGAAAAAGCTAATTCATCCACTGCTTTACTGCCAATTTGAGCAAAACCGCGTAGACGGCGTTGAAAAAATATTTGTTTTTGTTTAACAATTAATAAAACAATTTCTTCATTGGGCTGCTGGCACACTAATAACACAGCTTCATTTTGTGACACTAATAAATTGGCAAAAGCAAATTCTTGGGTAGTAATAGCAGTGACCTTTACCTTACCTTGCTCTGTAGCTGCCAGTAATATTTTCAGCTCATCTAACGGAGCACAGACAACATTAATTTTCTCTTTGCCACCGGCGAGCAGTGGTGCATCATAATAATCTAACACCATGTTATCCGGTGAAATACTGACTAAATCTTTAATTTGCCACTTCAATGCACTGTGTATTTCGCTAGCAGACAAACTAGGTTTATCCACTTGTACTACTTGTGATTGTGCTTCGTTAAGCACTAAGGTGGCAGTACCCTCAAGTTCATAATTTTTATGTAGTGTTTGAATAGCTTGTGAAAAGTGAGCCGAACTGGCCTTTTCATGGTGAAAAAGTACTTTGGCGGTTTTATTATTGTTGTCAGCGTTATCGGCATGTTGTTGAGGAATTGAGCATAAGGAGACACCCTGCTGCTGAAAAGCAATACCAATACGCTGATTTGAAATTTTCTTTGAAAAAAATTGTTTAATTTTCGTTAAAATTGACATTTATCGGCAATATCGCATATAGCTAAAATTATTTGCAATGTTACCCTTTGTCACACCTTTAGAGCAAGCTTTACTGCTAATTTTTAGCTAAGTATATTAGTCATTTATCTACGAAGAACACAGTACTTTAGCGAAATTTTTCAATTTAAAACAATTCGTTAGTCACAGAAGCAGTCTGAAGAAAAAACTCAACAAATAACGATATCGTTTATAATAACCGTTAAACTTATTGTTAATTAATATTTCATTAGATAACCATGCCTAAGCCTTTGTCAATACTACAAAATATACATCATCCACTCTTCGATAAATACAAAGTTACTGTCCAGGTCAAGCGAGATGATTTATTACATCACATCATATCGGGTAATAAATGGCGAAAATTAAAATATAATCTTAGACAAATAAAAGATGGCGTTTACCAAGGCGCGCTAACTTTTGGCGGCAGTTACTCAAACCATATTCATGCTTTTGCCTATGCCTGTAACCAAGAAAATATTCCCTGTATTGGTGTTATACGTGGGGAAGCGCGTTATGCAAGTAATTTTACTTTAGCTTGGGCAAGGCACTGGGGCATGCAATGTCATTTTGTTGATAGAAAAACTTACCGCCGCCGTTTTGACACCGACTTCCTCGATGAGCTTCACGAGTTATATCCAGAGTATTTTTTCATCCCCGAAGGCGGCAGTAATACCCTAGCAATACCTGGTGTAGCTGAGATATTAACTGAGTTAGACAATCAAGCTGACTTCGATACCTTACTCACTCCCGTTGGCAGTGGCGGCACTTTAGCTGGTCTTATTTCAGGGGACACTGTCGCCAAAAGTAAACAGCATAGGATTTTAGGCATTGCGGTATTAAAACAAGCGGCATACCTAGTAGATGAAATTAAGTGCTTACTTAGCCCTCAAGCTAAGCAACATAATAACTGGCAGTTATTAACCAACTTTCACCGTGGCGGTTATGGTAAATTTAGCCCTGATGATGTCAAGCGGATTTTAGCGTTCAACCAGCAAACCGGCGTGATCTTTGAGCCAGTGTATTCCGGCAAGATGGTATTGGCCTTTCTGGATTTATTAGCGCAGGGCTACTTTAGTGTCAATGAGCGCATAGTGTTACTACACACAGGTGGACTACAAGGTCTTGGCGGCATGATTGAACAAGGCAAACTCAAGGCCGAGGATTGGCCGACCTTACCACAGATAAGCGATGCAGAGCTAAAACCTTAACGGATAACGCCCTTGCTGATCAGGACGCCCGAGAAAAACTAACGCTGACTTTAACTGAGCAGGGAACTTAGCGCCAGGCTTTAAATATCCCTGACCAGACGCTTTTTTCTGGGCTAAAGATAAACGCGCAGTAAAACTCAAACCTAGATTATTTTTAGCTGATATCTGTGCTATTAAATCACCTTGATCACAATGCATATCCGCAGAAAGTTTACCTAACTTGATGTTGTTATCTAAAGCGACCACCCCTGAGCGTAACCAACTAACTTGCCCTTGTGCGTGCTGACAAGTTAAATTGCCCTCAATATTTAAGGTTAACTCAGTAAATCTTAGTTCAATATTGCCTTGTGCGATGACAGGAATTGGTAGAGGTAATTGTTTAGCTATCTCATTAGCAGATATAAAAAGCTCTACATCCTTGAGTATCAGCTCTTTGCTAGAAACTGTTAAGGAGAATTTCCCCTCAGCCCCAGCTAGCATAGTATCACCAAAAATAACGTTTACTTTTGGTGATAAACTCAACAATGACCAAAAACTAAGCTGAGTTTTAATGTGCTGAATTTGTGTATCATTGACGGTAACTTGAGCAATTTCGCCTTGCCAAATTGAGCCAGAGACAGTAGCAATTTTAATATGTTTGGGTAGTTCGATAGTATTGATTATTAAGGCTAACGGCATGGTGGCCACTAAAAAAACTACGTAACTGCTTAAAAAAATTACTGTAAAAGCAAACCACTTCTTCATCTGATTTCTCTATCTTCTATTATGCGGTTGTTCGGTAACTGCTGACTATGAACTAAGCAACATTAACTAAGCTACTTTAATCATCATGTTAGTGGTGATCTGTTAGATCATATCCGAGTAAGATGCAATCGACGTACTTTCACTTCACCGTCACTGTCACCATGGGTTAAATCAATCGCTTTAACTTGCAAGCCTTCATTATTTGCCAAGTGCTCTAACCAAAACAGTAATTGAGTAAAGGGTGTACTGTTTATCCATACTTGTAAGTCATCACCCTGAGGTTGCATACGGGTAATGGTTAATTTGTATGTTTTTGCACTACGATTTGCCACACTCGCTATACTACCACTCAATTTTGCTGTGCCACCTGAGCGTTTAGCTTGTTGGTACAAAGCAGTATTTTCTTGCACCCAAGATAATAATTGTTGCTGTCTGACTAACTTACTACGTGCTTCAGTTAAGCTATTGTTTAAAGGTTGCCAAATGGCGCTATAAAACATAAAAACGATAAAAACAAGGGTCATTGCCGTGACAAGACTTTGCTCTCGACTGTTAAGTTGTTGCCACCATGCTTTCATTATGATGTTTCCTTATTATTTTTATTACTACGCTTTTTGACAGCAGATTTACGATTTCTTTTGCCTTTATTACTGCTTTTATTACTGCTTTTAGTAGATATGCTAAAGGAGCCAGTAACTAGGTCACCCTGGTTATTTTGTGAACCTTGCTTAACGGTTAAGTTAGCTGCAGCTAACGCAACACTGAACTGCTCGAAAGCTTGATAATCTTTAGCTGTCGCTTGAATACGTAACTCTTGGCGCTTGCCATCAAACTTTAACGTCTCTGGCTTTAGCGCTGGTACTTTGGCAAAGGCGGGTTGTAACTTAGCCAACATAGCCAAAAACCCTTGCTTATCACTAACACCGCCCAACAAGGCTAATTCACGATTCAATTGCGATTTTATCGTGGCAACACGCACTCTTTTAGTGTTCGGAAAAACCTTTTTATAATGGTCAATAATACTTTGCTGAACATTATCTTGCTCAGCATTGAGCTGCCATAATTGTGCGCCCTTGTATGATAAGTTAAGCGAAAGCGCAAATAAAGCAACACCTGCTACCCATAACCATTGGCGACCAGCATTACCGCGCGACTCTTTAACTTTGTACTGCCCTTGCAGTAAATTAAAACGACTTAATTTACTGTGATAATTCTTTGCCATCAGTGCCAGCGGTAATTCTTCAGGCATAGCGGTCAGCGCTAACTGCTCACTATTGGCCAAAGGGGAGAAAGCTTGAATGGCTATACTTGCTTGCTGATCAGCGCCTTCTTTGTCATTAGCGGCTTGCTCATTAGCAAACGCCTGACATTGCCATTGCCAAGCACTGGCATCTAACACAAAACCCTGCCATAGGCCTTGGCGCACAATCACTTGCTGCTGGCTACCATCGCCCAAGGTAATGGCGCTCCACCCGTCGGCCATCATAGGCATGGCCAAGACATCGGGTAAAATATACTTAGTGCTAAGATCGGCATCAGCTAACCATGTCAGCCATTGCTGCATTTGGCTATGGGCAACAATAGCGGTGAAACAATTATTCCCTTGGTCATCACTGGCTAAATCAGCATAAGCAAAAAATAGCTGTTCAACCTCTTCGGCTAAATTATCTTCTAGCATATAAGGCACGGCTAAACGTATTGCTCGCGCCGACTTTGCCGGTACTTTTACCGATTTGAGCAGCACATCGCAGCCTGGTACCAATACCTTAAGCAATCGATGTTCTGCTTTACTGCTCAACTCACTTAGCTGCTGAGCACCTTTTAGTTCGCCACTGGCAATGATTTCCTGGTCATTACTGCTTGTTTCGGCAACAACTAACCAATGAATGGTATCGTCTGCTTGACTTCCCAGACGTATAAATAATGTTTCTGTCACTAGTTACGTCCTATAGTACGACTAATTACTTGAATTTGTTTAGATTCATTAACTTTCATTATTGAGCTCATGGCAAAATAGCTATTGTTAAAACGGGCACTGGCTTTTAATTTAAAATATTGACTATCAACGACAAACTGCGCTTTTTGCCACTTTGCCAGATTAATTTTACTTAACTCTGGTAGTTGATAGAAATCATCTAAATTATCATAACCTGAGCTGTCCCGTGCGTTGAGTATTTCTTGTGCATCACCTAGACTCGAATCAAGCAAAGCTTGTAATAACTCAGGTTTTTCTGCATCTAGGGTGTTGATATTTATTAAATGTTGACTATTTTGTGGCAGCACACACACATAAGGTGTTAACGCTAAGATAATGGCTGGACTAAAGTGTTCAATTAATCTTAATTCATTGACGCTGGCTAAATAACTATTGGCGGCAAGATAAGGAAACTCACGAGCGGCATAATCGTTATCCTCGGCACCACCCGCTCCCGTTATCATATCATTGTCATCAAGCCAATCGGTTAAGGCATTGACCATGGCTTCAGCTTCAAAGTTGCCCACTCCGTCAATATTTAAGTTGACGATAAGGCCTTCTAGTACTGTTGCAGCCGGTAACTGTTTGTCACTGGCTGATTTACTTGCGCGGCTTGGTGGATTCGCTTTACCCCCTCCCGAACGTTTATTTGAAACACCGTTAGCGGACTCATTCTTAGTTTTTGCATGCGGGTGTAAAGCATTCAGGTTCAAACAGCTTTGTAAATCGGTTATTTCTCCTGTTATCTCACCAAAATCAACTGGAAAAGTAGTAGCCTCTTCAGCCCAAATTTGCTCAAGGTGAGTCACTTCAGGCTCATCTTTAAAGGCTTTCATTAATACTCGTTTAGTAAATTCTTCTGCGCCTAAGGCATACCAATAGGCTTGCTGGTTAAAACTGATATTCATACTACGCTGCATTTGTGTATGCAATCGTGTGGTCATTTGCGCGGCAATAATTGAGCATAAAGCCACAATTAGCATCACGGTAATAAGAGCCACACCTCGTTGACTTGCTATTCTTAAACTGAATACTGACGGTTTATTAGCCATAAACTAGGTCTTACTCTGTTTATCAGCAGCAAGATCGCCGGCGACTAAAAACTGGCGACGGATGAAACCATAATCCTCAGTTTCAATTTCAATGGCAATCGCTTGTGGCAATTTTTGCCCAGACCATTTTTCCTGCCATTTACTGCCATCATAAAATTCAAACGCTAAACTAGTCACTAAGGTTATTAATGGTCTTATTCTTGGCTCTTGCCCGACCACAGCGTCAACAAAGTTATAATGTAAACGCTGCAAGGTGCCATCCTCGAGTCGATAAGCAACACTTTGCATATCACTACGCGGTAATAATAACCCTGGATTAGTCCAACCATTACGGACAAAGGCGATAGCTTGATCATCCGCTAAAAAGCTATCGTCTGCAGTTTGTAAAAAAATATTCGTTGGCGCTTCACCATTAACTCGCATACTGCGCTTTGCTATTTGGGTAAAATCTCGTTCAATCAACAAAAAGGCACGCTGTAATTCATTTTGTCTTTCCGTGCGAATCTTTGAATTTTCATCACCACGTAAGACGGTATCAAAAATGGTAAAACTGGCTAAACTTACCACTGAAAAAATAGATATCGCGATCAGTACTTCAAGCAGGGTAAAACCTTGCTGTTTAGCGCTAAAAAAAACTTTATCCATAGTAGTACCTACTTTCATCAGGGTTTCTCCTGAGCGAGGTAGGTCATCAAGCTAGCCGTAACTAACTCATCATCTTCATTTAAACGTACTTCCATTACGATGGAACGTAATTCGTTACTGGCAGTTTTAATCACTTTCTGTTGCCAGTACCAAGTTCTTCCCGCCATCTCGACTTTGCCTTTACGGTTATTTCTTGGCGGCCACGTTTTATCTAAACTCACTGCAACAAGCTGATTTGAAGCGACCCATTGAGCAAACATTTGCTCTTCTAAATGACTAATATGACGATAGTTATTATCGGCAACACCGAGCAGTGCTACACCAGAAATAGCAAAAACAGCCATGGCCAACATTACTTCAAGTAAGGTAAAACCGCCTTGTTTGACTTTTCTAATGAGAGTGATTTTATTGCTCATCGAGCACTGGCCCTTCAATGGTTAATGGCACACTATATATACCGGTAACACGATAAGCTAAATCTTCAGCGCCTACAATATAGGCTAACTCTTCATTTAAGCGAAAAGTAACGCTGAATGGGCTAATATCACCACCAGAGAGAATATAGACTTGTGGAATTATTTTTTCCTCTTGTTCTTCTTTAGAGAGCAAGGTGAAATCGTCTTCATCTTGCTCTCTAAAAGTATCAGCATCAAACAGTAAGGGTTCGTCGATGGGCAGATCATCAAGCTCTAAGCTCAACTCTATACCTTCAGGCAAGGTGACATTGGCTAGCCAGTCTTGCTCAGGGATCTCAGTCCATCGAGTACCGTCATAACCAAGAAACTGATAACTATCTTTTTTAACGACCAAACCTAATTCAATGTTATTGAGCATGCCGTAATCTGCCGCCACTGCAAAAATAGCGGCAAAACGCGCACTTTCATGTTTTAACTTATCTGCCGGATTATTGCCAGAAAAGTTAAATTGCACCAAGCTGGCCATAAGACCAATCAACACAATAACGACCATCACCTCAATTAAGGTAAAGCCACGGTGTTTGATTGTTAATACCGATAGTTTTTTCATAAGGTAATCCGTAATGGTTGAGCTTGAAGCGGTAAGATTAAATGTAAAGGAAATTGCACGGAGTTGACGCTAGTCAATGAGTACCTTTGACGCCTAAATTTAGTTTTACCGCAATAAGATCAGCTATTACTTATTGGAAATCGCCCAAATTCCAGTTACCGATATCATCTTCTGTACCGGCTTCACCGTCTGGCCCCACTGAAAATACATCCATTCGACCCTGTTCGCCTGGATTCAATAACACATAGTCATTGCCCCAAGGATCTTTTGGTAAACGTTTAATATAGCCATCTTCAGGAAAACGACGTGGCTCTGGCTCAATATCGGTTTGCTCAACCAAGGCTTCCAAACCTTGCTCTGTGGTTGGATAATCATAGTTATCCAACTTATATAAACTCAATGACGTTTCTAAAGCAGTAACATCTGATATGGCTTTTTGTAAATTAGCTTTATCTTGGCTACCCATTAAACTAGGTACCACCACACTGGCCATAATACCTATAATTACAATAACCACCATCACTTCTAATAAGCTAAAACCTTGTGATTTTTTCATATTCATATTATTTTCCTAACGTCTGATAAATTGAGGTCACGACAACTCATCTATCGATAAGTTGTCGAGTGATTATTAGCCACCCACTAGGCTATTCAGTTGTAAAATTGGTTCTAAAATTGCCATAACAATAAAGAGCACCACCCCTGCCATACCCACCATAAGTGCAGGTTCAAATGCTTTTAAAGAGATGCTGACCAAGGCATCGAACTCTCTATCTTGGTTATCCGCAGCACGACCTAACATATGTTCTAACTTGCCACTTTTTTCGCCACTAGCGATCATATGCAGCATCATAGGGGGGAACAATTTAGTTTGCTCCAATGCCACACGCAAACTTGAACCTTCACGCACTTTATCGGTGGCGGCTGTCACTTGCTTTTTAATATATAAATTATCGAGCACTTGTCCAGAAATACGCATACTTTCCAGTAAAGGCACGGCACTGGCCGTTAAAATACTTAAAGTTCTGGCAAAACGTGCGGTATTTATACCTCTAACTACCTTGCCAACGCCTGGTACACGTAATAAATTCCGGTGAAACGCCATTTCAAAATTTGGTTTTTTCAACAGCTGTGAAAACAGCAACATCAGGGCCGCAAACAAGATCACCAATACTAAGCCATAGTCACGCAGAAAATCACTACTGGCAATTAAAAACTGCGTAGTACCGGGTAAACTCTCACCCATGTGTTCAAACTGACCGACAATTTTTGGCACCACGGCGGTTAATAAAATAGCGATAACACCGACAGCAACAACGGTCATAATAATAGGATAAACCAGTGCTTGGATTAGTTGCGAGCGCATCTGTTGGCGCTTTTCGGTATAATCAGCCAAACGGTTAAGTACTTTATCAAGATGGCCAGATTTTTCACCCGCGGCAACCATTGCCCGATACAGACGATTAAATACCTTGGGATATTCTGCCATGCTTTCCGATAAACCATAACCTTCGGTCACTTTGGTTCGTACACCCATGATCATACTTTTAATACGGTTCTTTTCACATTGCTCACCCACAGCCATTAAAGATTCTTCTAACGGCAAACCAGACTCTACCAATGTCGCTAGTTGACGAGTAATAAGTGCTAACTCTGCCGCCGAGACTTTACCGCCGGTACTTTGACCGAAACTAGCCGCGAAACCTTTTTTCTCATTTCCCGCTTTGCTCTTGGCTAATGTCGCGGTGACGGCGATAGGCATTAGGCCTTGCTCACGTAACAAACCACGCACTTGTCTTGGCGTATCACCTTCGATAACGCCTTTTTTAGTTTTACCGCGACTATCTACCGCTTGGTATTCAAATGCTGCCATTACTTATAAAGCTTACTTATATTAGTTATATTGGTTATATGAATGCTATTCACGCTGTTAATTCACTATTGTGTCTTTATTGATTACTTAGAGCACTGTTACGCTTTAATCTTCACGAGTGACACGTAAAACCTCTTCTAAGGTGGTTATCCCTAACATCACTTTATCAAAGCCATCTCGACGGATACTGGCATTGGCTTGACGCGCATATTTCTCAATGGCTTGCTCACCGTGACCATTGTGAATGATTTCTCGTATTTTATCATCAACCGGTAATAGTTCATGAATACCCGTTCGGCCACGATAACCTTTAAAACTACACTCCTTACAGCCAACAGCGCGATATATTACCGCTGTATTATCGTCAGCTAAGGCTAATAAATGTCGCTCTTCTTCATCAGGTAAGTGACTTTCTTTACAATGTCGACACAGCGTTCGCACCAGACGTTGTGCCAAAACACCCAATAAACTTGAAGACAGTAAAAATGGCTCTACACCCATATCTTCCATACGGGTGATAGCACCTGCCGCAGTATTGGTATGTAAGGTAGATAAAACTAAGTGACCGGTTAAACTTGCTTGCACGGCAATTTGTGCGGTTTCTAAGTCGCGAATTTCACCGACCATGACCACATCAGGATCTTGCCGTAATATAGCACGTAGTCCCCGAGCAAAGGTCATATCCACCTTAGTATTTACTTGCATTTGTCCTATGCCTTCAATGGAGTATTCAATCGGATCTTCGCAGGTTAAAATATTACGTTCTTTGGCATCAATTTGCATTAAACCCGCATAGAGGGTAGTACTTTTACCTGAGCCGGTAGGACCAGTAACTAAAATAATGCCATGAGGTTTTTCAATAAGGGTTGAGAAAGTAGCACGATTTTGGTCGGTCATACCCAAGTCTTTCAAATCAAGACGAGCAGCATTTTTATCGAGTAATCTTAACACCACTCGTTCGCCATGACCTGTTGGCATAGTTGATACCCGCACATCAACAGCCCGACCACCTATGCGCAGAGATATTCGACCATCTTGTGGAATTCGTTTTTCAGCAATATCGAGTTTGGCCATAACCTTAATACGTGAAACCAACAAGGAAGCTAGTTTGCGATTAGGTTTTAGCACTTCGCGTAAAATACCATCGACGCGAAAGCGAATTTGTAAGCTATTTTCAAAGGTTTCAATATGAATATCGGAAGCGCTTTCTTTGATGGCTTCACTGAGCATGGCATTAATTAGCTTAATAATTGGCGCATCATCTTCATTTTCAAGCAAATCTTCACTTTCAACAATCTCATCAGCCAGTGAATACAAGTCCACTTCATTACCAATATCTTCCATCATTTGCTGCGCTTCGGAGGAATCTCTTTGGTAGGCTTGGGTTAGCAGCAATTCAAACGCTGGCAGCAGTAAATAGTCGAAATTAAATGGCGCTTTCAGTATGCGACGAACTTCGACAATAATATCAAAATTAACATCCGCTAAGCAGTGTAAAATATATCCGCCGGTGTCTGCATCGGTAGAAATTAACACACTATGGCGTTTTGCAAAAGCAAACGACAACAACCAAGAACTATTAGCTGATGTTGGCTCCGCCTTATCAATGACGGTTTCTGCTACGTCACCAGCCATTAGAGCTTATCTTCTGTTACTGTCGGCGGCTTAGGTAGCTCTATATCTTTTTCTTGAAGTTTCTTTTGATAGTCATCAAATGATGGCGGTAACGTTAACTTATCTTGCCACTGCGGTAAGATAGGCATATTGTCATTACTCATTAATGACAGACCCTCTTCGTGTTTACGAATTTGGTCGGCACGAATAAAGTTATATTTACTTTCACTGATTTCAGCCATTAAGCCGGCATCGCGCACTATAGTAGCCCGTAAAAACACCATTAAATTACGCTTACGAGTGGTATTGGTGGTGGATTTAAACAAGTGACCAATAAAGGGAATATCACCTAGAATGGGTACCTTTTGCACGCTTTCTTGAACATCTTCATCAATCAAGCCCCCTAAAACAATAGTCGCGCCACTATCGGTCATAACCGTAGTTTTTATTTCTCTTTTGTTAATAGCAATATCGACCCCAGTAGAACCACTGACCGAAGAGACTTCTTGTTCAATAATCAGTTGTATGGCATTACCTTCATTAACCTGCGGTGTCACGCGCAGTTTGATACCCACTTCTAGACGCTCAACCGTTTGAAATGGATTAGAATTATTACTGCCGGTTGCTGAACCGGTTATAATGGGTATTTCTTGACCAACAATAAAGTAGGCCTCCTCATTGTCTAAGGTCAGAATACTGGGTGTTGCCAATATATTTGAATTGGTATTACTGCTGACTGCTTGTATTATCGCGCCCCAATCATTTTTGGCAAGACCCAACATCATACCACTGACATTGCCAAGTACTTGCCCCAGTATGTTGTAATCACCTTTAGTATCATTCTGATAAAAACCATCTTTTATTAAGTCATTATTACTATTATACTCAGCAGGTACCCAATCTCCCTTGGTAGAAGCAGCGGCCTCAACACCCGCGGCAACCGAGGAAATACTGGCTGGGCCATTGGTAAATTGGGTAAAGCCACCCGCTTCGTTATACCATTGTACCCCTAAACTCACACCATCAGTTTCATATACTTCAACAATGATAGCCTCAATTAATACTTGCGCACGACGAACATCTAATTGGCGGATTACCGCTAAAAGTGAACGTATCATATCCGGTTGTGCGGTAATGATTAATGAATTAGTTGATTCATGGGCCTCAATACTAACATTACGTTTTTGACTGCTACGGCTTTTAGTTTTTGTCGTGCTGCTTTCTGAAGCAATAGAATCACTAACGCCTTGTAATACCTTAACTAAATCTTCGGCTTTGGAGTACTTAAGACGATAAACACGGGTATTACCATTACTTTCTAATTCGCTATCTAAGCGTTTAACCAAACGAATTACCCGCTCACGTGCTTTGACTTCACCACTAACAATAACGCTATTTGATCTATCATCGGCAACAATCCTAGGGATCAGAAAGCTTGGCTGACCTGATTTACCACCTTTAGGTTTATTCATGGCTTCTATGATACGCACCATCTCACCCGCTGAAGCGTATTTTAACTTGATAATTTCCACAGCTTGGTCGCCAGCTCTATCAACACGCTCAATAATCTTAACCAGTCGGTTAACCGTTGATGCTGTGCCTGTTAACATGATGACATTAGCCGGGTCGTAATTAACTACGTTACCACCACCGGCTTGGTCGGATAATTGTCGTAACAAGGGCACTAATTCACGTACGGTAACATTTTTGACTTCAACAACACGGGTGACCATTTCATCACCGACAATATTGCTGTCGCTGCCAATAACCGGGATAGCCGCGGTTTTAGCATCTTTATTACGGATAATTTTAATAATATTATTGTCCTTAGCGACAGCCGCATAACCGTAGACTTCAAGGACATTTAAAAAGAACTGATAATATTGCTCTTCGGATAATACATCATAACTACGAACATTAATTTTTCCACGTACGTTAGGATCGATAATCATAGTCTTTTTCAAATTCTTACCGACTATATTAACAAACTCGGTAATTTCAGTGCCTTTAAAATTAGGAGAGTACTGTGCGGCACTGGCTTGAGCAACGCAGCATAAAAAATTAAATGCCATCGCTGTCGTTAAAATTAATAAAAACTTTTTCATCATTATTAGTGTCTCTGCTTTCTTCACTTTAATAGAAAATCTTTATAGACAATCTTGCTAGAAGGTCTTTATAGATAATTTTATCGCTTAATTGTTACGTTAATTAATTCGTTGAACCTATTTAATCTAGGCTAATAAGTATTTCGGTTAAGTTACCCTGACGATTCACCAGCAGTGAAATATCACGCGCTTGCCTCATTTCAGCCATGGCTTGCATGGCCTGTGTTGGCGCAATTAAATCATAACCATTCATTTCAATGGCTACATCACCCGCTTTTAGGCCAGCAAGTTTAAAAAACTCAGGATTTTTTCCAGGCCTAAGGGTATAGCCAATTATCTTACCGTTTTTACGCTTGGGTGAAATCCGTAAATAGTCCGCTATTTTTGTAGGGTCTTTGGAAAGTTCCGCACGTAAGTTTTTCGCGGTCTCGGTTAATTTTTTATTGCTGCGTTGATCGATTACTTCTGAGCGAGAAGATGGAGGCGCTATTTTTCTTGGATTTCTTTTAGCGGCAGGTTTAATAGCTACTTTTTGTGCCGGTTGCCTATAATCAAAGCCATCGAGCATAAGGGTTTCTAGTCGCCCTGATAACTTAATTAGCACTCTGTCCCTTAATACTTGTTCAAGATTAGCACGGGTGCCCAAGATAATATCACCAATGCCGTAGGTTTCTTGTTTGCCTTGATATTCAATAATTGCTGCGGCTATTAATTTATCATCACTAGCCACTAGACCCACTAAAATTAAATTTAATTTAGTTTCTGGCACGTTAGCCATTTTAATTTCTGCCTCGACCACGTCGCTGTCATTATATAAGCCGAAGAGATTAAGCGACTGTATTTTAGTAACATCAACGGTTTTATTGGCCTGACTGGCATGCGGGCTTCGAGTATTAGACGTGAGTGACGTGTTTTGATTTGACTGTGCTTGCGGTACTATTGACCAAGTAATTTTTGCGCCCAGATAAGCTATATAGGTCAATAACAACACCATAGCTAATTGCGCAACACGTCGATGGCCGAGTTGAGAGAATAGGGATGAAAGTTCTATCATGTTAGTGGGAAGTGCCATATCTACTTATATTATTGTTATTTATGAAAAATTCATGCTACACATAGCAAATACTAGATGTTATATTTTTGTTAGCTTTCTGTTAGATAAGCACGGATGATACTTGACCACAAGCTAAGCAACAAGTCATAGCCTAAGTTTTTTTAAAGCCTTTTAGTAAATAAAATCGTAACAAAAAATGCTACGACTAGAGAATTTACCGCTGGTATGTTAATTTTTAGACCTATTTCCAGGTAAAAATCCCACGGTTAGGTTTATTATGTCCACAAGTAAAACCCCTCAAAATAGCTCAACTCGATTAGATAAATGGCTCTGGGCAGCTAGGTTCTATCGAACTCGAGCAATTGCCAAACAAATGATTGATGGTGGCAAAGTTTTTTACAACGGCCAACGCACTAAGTCAGGTAAGGCCGTATCAATCGGTGATATAATAAAAATTAGACAAGGATTTGAAGAAAAAGTAATTACCGTAGTCGCCTTAGCTGACAAACGAAGCGACGCGACTTTTGCTCAAACCTTATACCAAGAAAGTAAGCAAAGTATTGATAGCCGGGAAAAAAATGCCCTAGCGCGTCAACAAGGCATTTTATTAAGTCCCGCTAGCGAGACTAAACCAGATAAAAAACAACGTAGAAAACTACGTGAATTTAAAGAAAGGATCTAACCTCCATGAGCCAATTCAATGTATTAAATCGCTACTTATTTACCGATGCCCATGCCCGTGGTGAGCTTGTTCAGTTAAATAGCAGTTTTAAAAATATTCTTAACAATCATAACTATCCTGCGGGTGTCGCTAAATTGTTGGGTGAATTACTCAGCGCTACCTGCCTATTAACTGCGACGTTGAAATTTGAAGGCGATATTACCGTACAATTGCAAGGCGATGGTCCTGTCGGCTATATGTCGGTTAGTGGTAACAATAAACAGCAGATGCGCGGTATTGTTAAACTAGCGACAGCAACATCAGCAAATACTTTGCAAGAATTAATTGGTAAAGGCACCATGATTATTACCATACGCCCTAATGCAGGTAAGGCTTATCAAGGTGTTGTTGCCTTAGATAAAGACAATCTTGCCGATTGCTTAGCCCATTACTTTGACGTTTCAGAACAAATTCCCACTAAAATATGGCTATTTAGTGATAGTGAACAGCAATTAACGGCGGGTGCTTTGGTGCAATTATTACCCGATAGCGATAATAGTGTTGAAAATAAAGAAAAACAGCTCATTGACTTTGAGCACTTATGCCAGCTTACCAATACCATTAAAAGTGAAGAAATATATTCACTCGAAGCCGAAGCTTTGCTCTATCGCTTATACCACCAAGAGCAAGTTAATCTTTTCGAGCCACAGGCGGTTAGTTACTTATGTGGTTGCTCTGCTGATAAATGTTTGGCGGCAATAGCACAAATAGAGCCGAGTGAAATAAAATCTATCTTAGCCGAGCAAGGTAAAATTTCCATGACTTGTGATTATTGCATCACCACTTATGATTTTGATGAACTAAGCTTGCAAAGTTTCATTTCGAAAGTTAACCCTTAAAAAAATGGCTTTTTTTCAATAGAATCCAGCCATAATAGCCGGCCTTAATTATCATTTATTCCACATAGTGATAATTAAGTGCTAGCAGAAATATCGTTACACCCCATTATTTACCTGGTTTTAGAGCGATTTAAGTTAAATAATAATACCCTTCAAACTAACCATTCATTTTATTTATAGTGAAAACGTTCACATTAAACTATTTTTTACTTTCGTTTTGATCGCTATTATCCTAAAATAGCCGGAATGAAGGCAGCGTGAAAACTTTCACGGTACACTTCATCACCTACTTACTTAAATATAAATTTGTCATACTTAGGAGTGAATTTGCTATGACCGCCCCGAAAAACTCAATTGACTTGTCACAATACGGCATCAACGATGTTAATGAAGTTGTTTATAACCCATCGTATGAGTTGCTTTTTAGTGAAGAAACTAAAGCTGGCCTTGAAGGCTTTGATAAAGGCGTAGTGACTGAACTTGGTGCAGTTAATGTAGACACGGGTATATTTACCGGTCGTTCTCCTAAAGATAAATATATTGTTCGTGATGACGTAACACGCGATACAATATGGTGGTCTGATCAAGGTAAAAATGATAACAAACCTATGACTCCTGAAACATGGGCTCATTTAAAAAGTTTAGTGACAACGCAACTTTCTGGTCAACGCTTATTTGTTGTTGATACTTATTGTGGTGCTGATGAAGCAACACGTTTAAAAGTACGTTTCATTACTCAAGTTGCTTGGCAAGCTCATTTTGTTAAGAACATGTTCATTCGCCCTACTGACGCTGAATTAGAAAGCTATGAACCTGATTTCGTCGTCATGAACGGTGCTAAAACGGTTAACGATAAGTGGCAAGAGCAAGGTTTAAACTCTGAAAACTTTGTTGCTTTCAACTTAACTGAAAAAATTCAATTGATTGGCGGTACTTGGTACGGCGGCGAAATGAAAAAAGGTATGTTCTCTATGATGAACTACTACCTTCCGCTGCAAGGTGTTGCTTCTATGCATTGTAGTGCCAACGTTGGCGAAGATGGCGATACCGCTATTTTCTTCGGCTTGTCTGGTACGGGTAAAACAACGCTTTCTACCGATCCTAAACGTCAACTTATCGGTGATGATGAACATGGTTGGGATGATAACGGCGTATTTAACTTTGAAGGCGGTTGTTATGCCAAAACAATCAACCTAAGTAAAGAAAATGAACCCGATATATACAAGGCAATCCGTCGTGATGCCTTATTAGAAAACGTTACCGTTGATGCCAATGGTAAAATTGATTTTGATGATAACTCAAAAACTGAAAACACTCGTGTTTCATACCCTATCCATCATATTGATAATATCGTTAAACCTATTTCTCGTGCGGGTCATGCTAAGAAAGTAATTTTCTTAACGGCTGATGCTTTTGGTGTTTTACCACCTGTTGCTAAATTAACACCAGAGCAAACTGAATATTACTTCCTATCAGGTTTTACCGCGAAATTAGCGGGTACTGAACGTGGTATCACCGAGCCAACACCTACGTTTTCAAGTTGTTTTGGTGCGGCTTTCTTAAGCTTGCATCCAACGCAATACGCTAAAGTATTACATAAACGTATGGCAGCAGCTGGCGCTGAAGCTTACCTAGTTAATACCGGTTGGAATGGTACTGGCAAGCGTATTTCAATTAAAGCAACTCGTGCCATCATTGATGCAATTTTAGATGGTTCTATCGATAACGCTGAAACAATAGTTATTCCAATGTTTAACCTTGAAATACCAATTAAGCTTGCCGGTGTTGAGGGTGATATTCTTGACCCACGTAATACTTACCAAGATGCCAGTGTTTGGCATGATAAAGCCGCCGCGTTAGCACAACGTTTTGTCAATAACTTTGAAAAATTCACCGATACTGACAATGGCAAAAAGTTAGTAGCCGCCGGTCCTCAACTGCAAAAAATTGAGTTAAAAGCCGTTAGCTAATCAGCTAAAAAATACCCATAAAAAAGCCACAAGTATTCACTTACTTGTGGTTTTTTTGTTTGCTCAATTGAGGCAGTGTCGCTCTCACCTGTCACGGTTAAGGACTTAGAAGCTGAGAGGCAAAGACACTTTTGCTTGTAAACCACCTGATGATTTGTTTGAGAGTTCGACTTTGCCACCATGGGTATCAACAATACGTTTAATAATAGCTAGACCTAAGCCACTGCCTTCAGTACCACGAGCGGTATCACCTTGAGTAAAAGGTTGAAATAATCGTTCAATATCGGCATCAGGAATACCGGCACCGTTATCACTGACAATAAAGAAAGCATAGTCATTCTCTACGCCAGTAAAGACATCAATTTCACCTGAGGTATAACGAAGGGCATTTTGCACTAAATTGGCAAGGGCGCGTCTAACAGCAACATGCCGTAAAGGGATTTTAGGACATTCACTGGGGTGAAACGTTATCACCCTATCACTTGGCCTTTCAACGTTCAGCACTTCATCAACCAAGACATTTAAATCGCCAAGTTCGGCCTTATCTTTAGAGTCGTGACGAAGATAATCAATAAACTGATCAATAATATTATTCATATCCTCGATATCGATTTCTATACCTTCTTTAAGAAAGCCGTCTTGATCTTGCATCATTTCACTCGCCAGCCGAATACGTGTTAATGGCGTACGCAAATCATGAGAAATACCTGCCATTAATAAATTCCGATCATCTTCGAGCTGCTTAATACCCTTAGACATATGATTAAAGGCTTGTGTTACCGCCATAATTTCAGAAGTACCTCGCTCCACTAACGGCTCAGGAAAGTCTCCTCGGCCAACATCTTCTGCCGCTATTTCTAATGACTTCAACGGTCGGTTAAGCTGTCTAACAAAAACCCAGCCGCCCATAACACTGAGTAAACCAATAACCACCATAAAGAAGATTAACGGATTAAAGTTACCTTTTTCCATACCACTGAGGGGAATTTTCACCCAAAGATGAGGGGCTTGCGGGGCGCGAATCCAAAATAAATATTCATTGCCATCAGAAATACGCACTTCTGCCTCACCACCAAGTAACAATGACATTTGCTCAGATCTATAAGGAAAATAGCCCGCACTGGCAAGACCATGCTTGATGGCCTCATCTTCTCGATAAACACCAATACCTGTTTCCTTGTGAAATGCTTGGGCCATTTTAGGGCTTAACTTGGCATCATCAATATCAATGAAAACCACCCGCACCTGTTTAGCCAACAATTGATTGATTTGCTGCTGATGTGGGTCAAAAACATAAATAGCAAAGGAAATGTAAGAAACGATTTGATTGATAAAAAGTAAAAAACCTATCAATAAAACCGTTTGCCCAAATGCACTACGAGGCAATATTTTCATACGAATAAACTAAGTAGAACTACCATCAGGGACAAAAACATAACCTAAACCCCAAACTGTTTGCAGATATCTTGGTTTAGCTGGGTCAACTTCAAGCATACGTCGCAATCTTGATACTTGTACATCAATGCTGCGCTCTAGCGCCGAGTAGTCTCTACCACGGGCAAGATTCATTAGCTTATCACGTGACAATGGCTCTCTAGGATGGGTGACTAATGCTTTTAATACCGCAAATTCACCACTGGTTAAGGGCATACTAACATCATTTTTTTTCATTTCTCGCGTAGCCAAATTTAACTCGTAGCCACCAAAAGTAACAATATTTTCTTCTAATGAAGGAGCACCAGGTGCTTCTTGCTTGCGACGACGTAATACGGCTTTTATTCGAGCCAGTAACTCTCTTGGGTTAAAGGGTTTGGGCATGTAATCATCCGCACCTAGCTCTAAGCCAATAATTCTATCTACCTCGTCTCCTTTTGCGGTTAACATAACAATGGGAATATTATTTGAGTTTTGACGTAAACGGCGGCAAATGGATAGACCGTCTTCACCTGGTAACATTAAATCGAGCACTAATAAATGAAAATTCTCACGTTCGAGTAATCGATCCATTTGTTCAGAGTTGGCGGCACTACGTACAGTAAACCCTTGTTCAACTAAATAACGCTCTAACAATGAGCGTAAACGCATATCATCATCGACGACTAAAATTTTAGGTGTCTCTTGAGGCATATTTTTTCACCTTACACGGCTTGTGGTTCGTTATATTTATAGAGTTAACGCTACTATAAGTGATATTACTTGCAATAAGAAAGTCGCAAAAGAAAAACTCCTTAAGTATTTGTTACAATTTATGTAATTCCTCAGGCCGAGGGGGCTATTTAAGATAGTGAATACTTTGCTGGGTAACGCATTGAGTAAAACTTTTTTTACGTTCCTCACGGGAAAGCGAAGACACGGATTTTTTTACTAAAAGCATCTTTTGCTCGCGCTCTACTTTTGGCAAATGGGCCAATTGCTGATGAAAACAACCAAACAGACCAAAATTTAAGGCCACATCCGATTGCATCGAATCTTCAGCTAAGCAAGCAGCTAGTTTTTCTGCCAAAATATTTTTATCCATCTCGGTGATTAAATAATTAAGCTTATAATCGACCTTGTCACTTGCTCGCACTTGATGACAACTAAAGAACATATCCGCAACGGCCACAACGGGAATTAATTGTTGATGTTGTTTACTAAAGCGCTTTGTTAGCCATTCATTATGTGCTTTATCACTATCATCCGCATTAGCGGAGGTAATAGCCGCAGTCGTGTTTGAGGAAACAAGCCACCAAGCGTGGCTAGGAAATGCGTAAAAAGTACAAAAAATTATTAATAATTTCAACTCTATTTTCATATAATTAGACTCTATAAATTTTCTGTCATGATATTTAATAATGATACTGTGTATCACCGTTTAAACTCAGTATATACCGAAACCACTTTCAGGTGCAGGGTTCAGCTGGCATTAGCAACGCCTGTAGACCGGTATTACTTACACAGCATGGGTTTTGATCAAGAGAAAAAGCTGAGGGGAATTGCGTCTGCATTATCTGTTAAGGCACTTGTTCTATCATCGGCAAGCTTTACTAAGCTAGATCAATGTCGCCTCCTTGTCGAAATCAATAAGCTAGTATAAAGTACTGCTATAATCGCCCTACTGGGCCCCTGAAAGACGCATTTTTAAATAGCTTGGCTATAGAACTTATGTGTAAATCATATAGGAAAGAGTATGCCCTATTCCCTGAAAGCCTGTGCAAAGACATTATTAATAAGCTTTTTACTCATACTTAGTGCTCTGCCTAGCTATGCTAATGCCAATGAGCCAATGGAAGAATTTGAGCAGGCCATGGCAAAATACCAAGGCAAGATAGTCTATTTAGATTTTTGGGCTTCTTGGTGTGTACCTTGCCGTAAGTCATTTCCCTGGATGAATGCCATGCAAAACAAGTATCAAGAGCAAGGTTTTGTCGTGCTGAGTATTAACCTTGATGCACAAGTAGCACTAGCTGAGCAATTTTTACAACAAACTCCAGCAAATTTTGCTGTTATTTTTGATGCTAAGGGTATCTTAGCTAAAAAATTCCAACTAAAAGGCATGCCCAGCAGTTACTTATTTGACCGTCAAGGCAAGCTCATTAGCGCACACAGCGGCTTTAATGATAAAAAACAGCAAAAGTATCAGCAAGAAATAGTACAGGCATTAGCTCAATAAGAAGGTTACTTGGTTACTGTCATAGTACGACCAGCACGTTTTTTATCTAAGGTACGGGCGCGGACTTGCACTGGGCCAGTTACTTTTACTGGCTGTTGATAAGTTTGCCACGATAATAGCCAATGGGGCTTGAAAATACCTAACTAATAAAAAAGCCTATATCAGTAAACTGAGATAGGCTTTTTAGCGCACATTAGCATGATTGCGGAATTAGCTATTAAGTATTAAGCACTCGGCGTTTGATGGATATGCACATCACGTTGTGGAAATGGAATGCTGATACCAGCTTTATCAAACTCAAGCTTCACTTTTTCCATCATATCATAGTACACACCCCAGTAATCTTCTACTTTTGTCCATGGGCGAACAAATAAATTTACTGAGCTTTCACCGTGTTCACCCACCCAAATATCAATGGCGGGATCTTTTAACACACGTTCATCTGCTTCTAACAAGGAACGTAATAACGCTTTCGCTTTGCTAATATCATCGTTATAACCAATGCCAAAAACCATATCAACACGGCGCGTACCATTAATATTAATATTGGTGACACAGCCATTAGATAACAAACCATTAGGTATGATAATACGCTGATTATCAAAGGTCTTTAATATAGTATTGAAAATTTGAATTTCTTGTACCGTACCAACATAACCTTGCGCTTTAATGGCATCACCATTTTTAAATGGACGAAATAATAAAATTAACACGCCACCAGCAAAGTTAGCCAAGCTACCTTGTAGCGCTAAACCGATCGCTAAACCTGCAGCACCTAAAACAGCAATAAGCGAAGCGGTTTGAATACCAATCATGGAAGCAAAAATGATAATTTGAATGGCTTTTAATAAGGTATTTAAAATACTTAATAAAAAGCGATGTAAGGTGATTTCAACTTCTTTCTTCGATAAACCTAATTCAACGAGATTAAGCAACCTTTTGATAATGAAGTTACCTACTAGGTAAACAACAATCGCTAATAAAAACTGTACACCAAACTGTAAGCCCATATCTCCGAGCATTTGCACGTAATGTTCGATTTTTTCTATATTGATTTCCATGAAAATGATATCCTAAACCATGTGAATTAACAGTTAATTACAATATTAACCTTTAATTCACAATAGTAAGCTTTCTACAAAATGATGTAAATTATATTCCGCTTTATTTTCACCCGGCAAGGGCAGACTTAAACACACCTTAAATATTGATTATCAACAAGGAACGTCCTCAATTATGGCAAGCTTGCTATCTTTTTTTACTCACAGATTTTTCAAAATATTGTTAGCTTTATATCTAGGTTTGTTTGCGCTTATTTGGCTAATTTCTTCACCTTTAGCTAAATATTTAATCTCCCCCATTTTAGCAGAGCAGCAATTACACTTATCTGATGATGCTAGCATACGTTTTAATCCATTCTTAATGCGCCTAACACTAAGCGACATCAATTTAATCAGTAATAAAGATACTCAGCCAGAGACAGTTTTTTCACTAGCAAAACTCAAACTTCAAATTGAGCTATGGCAGTTAGCCTTTGATAAAATAGTGTTGAGTGAGTTTTCACTTACTAAAGGCTCATTAAAAGTTACTCAGCATGATGGCCATCTAGTTATTGCCGGCATAGAAATCCCCCATTCAACAGCAGCTGAACTTAATACTGAGCAGAGTACCGAACCAACGAACGACCAAGCAATAACAGAAGCAACAGCTGAGACAGCGACAGATTTTTCTTATCAACTAGTACTACCTCATTTTCTATTGAGCCAGTTTCAGATTGAAATAGAAATAAGCAACCAAGAACAAAAAAGCAAAAACCACCATATAGAAATTGAAGAACTATCATTAAGCCTAGTCAAAGCAACACAAACGCAGCAAGAAGGTAACTTAGCGTTAACGGCATTAATTGATAAAACCTCTTTAGCTCTTTCAGCCAATGCCCAGTTAACATCAGGTAAAGGTGATATACATAGTCATCTTAGTTTAACAAACTACCCGATTGAAAAATTAGTGCGTTATGTTGAGCAACTGACCGAACTTAAAGGCTCGTTATCTTTTAATAGTCAGCAAACTATTACTCTGGCCGAACAAGGCACAAGTATTCGCGTGAAAAAGGCCAATTTAAATTTACAAAACCTAATAGTAGGCCTTGAGCAACAGCACTTAACCCTCAATAACTTAGTATTACATTTCAGCGAATTTTCTGTTGATTTACAAGACAACTTAATTACTCACTTAGCCGGAACAAGCAGCATAAAATTAACCGAGGCAGTCCTGAGCCAAAATGAGAGTAAAGCGACAATTATCGCGTTTAAACAGCTTAGCCTAGCTGATATCAATTTTGTCTTAGATGATGAACCCAGTATTGATATTACCGATATAATACTGGATGAATTTTTATTCTCTAAAAAAACCAACTTAACCGACGCCGTCGCTCGACAAGCCATGGCTAAAATTAACCAGCGTTCCGCCGAAGATGGACTTGATATTGCGGCTGAAGAAATTGTTAAATTGCCGCCGGTAATGCAGTTAAAACAATTAACGCTAAATAACCTGCATATCCATGAAAAAAGTATAACCATCAACAGCATTATCTTTGACACCTTAACTGGCGATATTATTGTTAAAGAAAACAAAGAAATTGCCAATTTAATTGCTTTGGATAATAAATCAGCCCAACAAAAAACTGATGAACCAGCCACTATAGAAGACGTCATAGTGTTAGCGGAAAACACTGCCCCTAAAACAGAAAAAATAGCGAATGATGGCTTTACTTTTAGCTTCAAAGAGTTGCATTTTATCAATGAGAGTGCATTGAACTTTACCGATTTCAGTGTTGAGCCCATCTATCAACGTACTTTATTTATCGACACCTTTGATATTGGCGCGTTGAGCAACGCTAAAGAAAAACAAGCAAAAAAAACCCCCTATACCCTGGTTGGCCGAAGTAATAAATATGCCAATTTTAACTTATCAGGCTACTTGCAACCTTTTGCCACTGTACCTAGCTACCATATAAAAGGCGACTTTAAAGAATTTTCATTACCGGCAATCTCTTCTTATCTGAAAGAGTCTACTGGTCTTGAAGTTAAAACTGGACGACTTAATACCGCCTTAGACATAACATTAATAGGTGATGAACTTGCTGGTAACGTAGTGGTTTTATTAGAGGGTTTAGAAACAGGTTTAGTGGACAGTGAAGAAGCTGGCAGCTTAATTGACCAAGGCGCATTGCCCTTAAATATGGCCATGGGTATGTTAAAAGATAGTGATGGTAATGTTGAGCTTGATGTACCGATAAGTGGCTCTACTGCAGACCCTAAATTTGGCTTAAGCAGTATTGTTACCTTAATCACCAAAAAAGCCATTATTTCTGCGACCCGAGATTACCTGCTGACCACTTTTGTTCCTTATGCCAATATAGTCTCTATCGCAATAACGGCCGGTGAATTTGCCTTAAAACTACGCTTTGATGACTTAGACTATCAAGTAAAACAAGTGGCACCAGGTAAACAGCAAGCCGCCTACTTAAAAGACTTTATCGCTTTGATGCAAGATAAAGCAGATACCCGAGTAACGATTTGCGCCATTAGTACACCTGCGGATATTGGTCTTAAGGCAGGGGTTAGCGTTAGCGACAAAGCCGCGATCAAACGTTTAATCAACCTAGGTGAACAGCGCGAACATGCCTTAAAAGACTA
Source organism: Colwellia sp. TT2012 (assembly GCF_001440345.1). Classification (GTDB taxonomy): domain Bacteria; phylum Pseudomonadota; class Gammaproteobacteria; order Enterobacterales; family Alteromonadaceae; genus Colwellia. The sequence continues at coordinate 472,001 of NZ_LJYX01000021.1, forward strand.
CTTAATTGACCAAGGTAACATCGAATCATCACGCATATTATTGTGTAAACCACAAATAGATAGCGATGAGGGGGCACTGCCACGTATTGCCATCTCGGTATAACCTACTAATCCTTAACGGATAATTGAGAAACACTTTTGAAAAAAATGACTCGCCAAGATAACTTTATTTATCTCACTTTCGCTTTAATATTATTATTACTGGGCACATCATTAGCTCAACAGTTTTTTGACGATTCAGTGCCGCGTTTGGTGCAATCGACCATCATAGTGACCTTGTTAGTGGCGGTCTGGGGCGTAGACTCTAAAGATTTTGTCTTACGCAAAACGTTTATTTTCCCTTTGGCTATTTTGGTGTTTTCTTTTTTTGGCGCCTGGCTCGATGATGCTGGCTTTGATCAGTTGTATTTGCTGTTACTACTGAGTTTTTTTATTTCGAGCGCCTTACGAACCGCTAAACAAGTGTTATTTACGGGTGATATTGATGGTAATAAGATTTTAGGTGCCATTTGTTTATATTTATTATTAGGCCTAATTTGGGCGGTACTATACACCCTAGTACAACTAAGCTTTCCCGGCTCTTTTACTCATATCAGCAGTGATAGTGCCTGGTTTACCTTGTTTCCTGATTTTATCTACTTCTCGTTTGTCACCATCACCACCCTAGGTTTTGGCGATATTACGCCGCTTTCACCTATTTCTCGCTTTTTAGTCTATTTCGAAGCCATCGTTGGTCAGTTTTATTTGGCTATTTTAGTGGCTAGCTTAGTGGGCTCTCATATAAGTAACCTGAGTAAGAACGCTAACTCCGCTAAGCTGGCAAAACAACGATACAGCGACAAAAAAACACCCGCTAAATGATAAGGCTATGACAATGAACAACCGGCAAGCATTAACCACTGGACTGGCTAAACCAAACGCCTGCAGCAACACCTTCTTTTAAATCAGTTTGTTACATTATAGACAACAGTGTTCTACAACAGAGCCTAATTAATGGTGTCAGCAATAACCGCTAATTTTTCAAGGTCACCGGCAGCTTACCTTGCGCTTTCCCTTCGTTAAAAATCACCTGCAGACTAGCATTAAAACCTGGGCTTATCGCCTGTTGATGATTATCTTGATAGATCCTATCATCAAAATTCAACAAGACGACATCCGCTAAGTTACTATATTCATTTATCAAGAAAGGTGATCCCTTAGCAATAAGTATTACCGGAGTATTTAGCTTATTCGCCAGCGTAAGTTGCTGCTTCAATAAGCTCGCATAGCTTAACTTTTGCTGTTGTTGCGCTGTACTACCGTAACTAGGTGTTAAGTCATCCATACCACCTAAATCAACCAAACTTGCGGTTTTGATATCCACCGTAGCAATAACAATATCGGCATTATTTATTAAAAGCTCAGTCTCAACCGTAGCCTTGGTCGTGTCAGCAACAAAGTGACTTATTTTTATAGTGGCCAACTCTATTGAGCATAGTTTTGTCGCTAAGGCATTAGTTGCCGCATACGTTAGCGCGACTAATTCTTGCTGATTGGCCACGACAAAATGTAAGCGTTTAATGGCTGAGACATTAAGCGGTAGCAGCTGGTTATTTTTCAATAGGGTCACGGCGGCATCAGCCAGAGCTTGCTCGGTATTAATATGCTGATCATTGGCAATAATAGCTTTAGCTGTTAGTACTTGCTGCGCTAGTGAGTCATTATTCATTGTTATATATTGTTTTTTATAATCATTAAGCCTAGCTATTGATTGCTCAAATTCAGCCAACTGATAATCACCCTGCTTAATACGCTGGTTTAATTCCTTGGCGACGGCTTTAATAAAGACATTAAAGGCAGCAACATCCTCTGGGGTTCGAACCTTAAACGGCATAACAGCAAGATCGGCGCCAGCGATAAAGGTTTCTACCACGGCTTCAACCTCGCTAAAAAAGTGGCTAATGCCCGCCATATCTAGAGCATCGGTAGCAATAATGCCCTCAAAATCCATTTCCTCCCTTAACAAGTGAGTTAAAATTTTACGGGACATGGTTGCTGGCCGAATGAGTTTTTCGCCACGTCTACTGACAAAAAAACTGTCATCCAGTGCCGGATATTGAATATGAGCCGTCATGATCATCGCTGGCTTAGCGTGTTTAATGGCCCAAACAAAAGGGGCCAGATCAATTTTATCTATGCTAGCTCTATCATGGTCAACGCGAGGTAAACCTAAGTGACTATCAACATGGGTATCGCCATGGCCGGGGAAGTGTTTTAACGTGGCCATCACACCTTGCGCTTGTATAGCGTTAACTGCGCTAGCGCCCAACTCAGCCACTTGCTGTGGCGACTCACCAAAAGAGCGAGTATTAATCACTGGGTTATCAACATTGGTATTTACATCAACCACGGGCGCATAGTTATTATTAATACCTAAGGCTTTTAGCTCTTTGGCGATAACACTATTTACTTGCCTAGCAAAGTAAACTCCGTGCTGGGGATAGCTAGCGCCAATGGCCATATTACCCGCAAAGCCGGTCATTTTAGCAAAACGGGCAACACGACCGCCCTCTTGATCCATAGAGATAATTAATGGCTGGCCTTGATCTGATCTTACTGCCGCTTGTTGGATGTCATAAGTTAACTTAACCACTTGTGCTATCTCTTGCACATTTTCAGAAAATAACACAATACCACCAACATTGGTGGTGCTAATCAATTGTGCCAGGGCTTGGGGAAGTTCGGTAACGGCTTGTCGACAATGTTTTGCTGTCGGCACACTGGACTTGCCATTTATATCTGGGCAAAAGTAGCGTATATCTAGGGACATTTTTTCGGCTATTTGTCGCTCAAACTTGCTAAAAACTAATGTTGTAGATAACAAAGTGCTGCTGGACTTATTATTAGGAGTCATATTTTTTATTGTCGCCTGGCTTTGACCAGCGCTTAGCGCCATTAAAGCTATTATAAACCTACTTACCACGAAATAAGTGGCTGTTTTATGCGGTAGCTTATTGGCGCGTTTAGCCATCAACATAACACCTATTCGCTAAAGGCAAGCACATATTTTACCAGTTTATTAATACCCACTGCCGCTTCACTAATCGAATCAGCTAACATATACGCGGGTGTCGTCACCACTTTATTCGCTTCGTCAACCACGACATTTTCAACAGCACATTCAATATGAGTTAAACCCTTAGCACTAATTAACGCTGCCGTCGCATTATCTTTGCCAATAGTACCTTTTACGCCTTTAGGGTACACCAGGGGTAATAAAGCAGGCGCTATACACATATAACCGGCCGGTTTTGCTACCTTGGCAAAGGCTTTAGCCGCGATAAGCACTTGCTTATGAACACTATAATTATCATTATCTAAAGCAAAACTGCTTAAGTTTTTAGCGGCGCCAAAGCCGCCAACAAAAATGATAGCATCGAAATCTTGCTCACGTAATTCAATTAAATCCTCAACATCGCCACGATTAATGCGCGCAGCTTCAACCAAGACATTACGGCTTTCATCTTTGCTCACTTCACCGTTAAGGTGATTAATAACATGATGCTGCGCTATATTTGGTGCAAAACAACTATAGCTTGCGCCCTGCTGTTCTATCGCCAATAAGGTTAATACTGCTTCATGAATTTCACTGCCGTCGTACACACCACAACCGCTTAAGATAACTGCTATATTTTTCATTATTGAACCTTTCTTTTAGGCTACTTTTAGGTCTTTTAAACACTAAAGTAAACCATTAACTGACAACATAAGACTACCGAGTGTTAGTAGCGTTAAAACGTTGGATGAACTTCACTATTATCGGCGGTAAACATACCCGCCACAAGCACTTAAGATAACCGCTATATTTTTCATTATTGATGCTCGGTACTTACCGTATTTAAACTATTTTTATTACTAAACCATACAATTAACTGACAGCATAACACTACCGAGTATTAGTAGAATTAAAGCGTTGGATATACTTCACTACTATCGGCGGTAAACATACCCGCCACAAGCACTTAAGATAACCGCTATATTTTTCATTATTGATGCTCGGTACTTACCGTATTTAAACTATTTTTATTACTAAACCATACAATTAACTGACAGCATAACACTACCAATACCGCGAATAACATTAACAAGGCAAACGGCTTAGCGCTGCCATCATAGAAAAACGCCAGAATAGGACCAGCTAAAGCGCCAATGCCCCAACGAAGGGTACCTATTACTGCGGTAACCGTACCCGAGTGTTCGGGAAATTTGGTAAGAATTAAGGCATCACTATTTACCGCGATCAAGGAGATACTGCCCATTAACGGAAAAATCGCCACCACGGTATACACTAAGGGAAATTGTAATACATTCACCAATGCTAAAGCTGTGGCAGCAAAGACTGCAAGGCTTAAACCACAACGCAACATAGTTCGAGAGCCTTTGTGCACGACAAAGCGGATATTGGTAAAATGTGCAATCATTAAGGCGAAAATATTTAACGCGAATAACAAACTAAAGCTGTACTCAGAGACAGCAAAAACCTTTAAATACACATAAGGAATTGCGGTAATGTAAGCAAAGAAAGCCAGTGATATCATCATTGAAGTAATAATATCTAATCTTGCCTCAACATTGCTTAAGACAATTTTATAACGCTGAATAAAGCTCAATTGAACTTTTACGTTAACAGGCTTGTGCTCATCGCCTTCACTAGCAATACTACCGGCATCCGGTAAATACTTCATCACTAACAACAAGACGATAAAGCTATAAGCCGCGAGTACATAAAAAATCAGCTGCCAGCTATGAGTTAGCAATAACACACTGCCAATACCGGGCGCTACCATAGGTGCTAACATCATGATCATACTGACATAAGAAAGCCCTTTAGCCGTGTCTTTACCGTAATATTCACGCACTGCTCCTGGCACTACCACAGTTGCCGCGCTACTAATAAAGGCTTGCATAAACCTGACCGTTAGAAATTGCTCAATATTACTGACCATAGGCAGTAATAAACTGCAAAGAACAAAACCACCAATACCGAGTATGACTAATTTTCGGCGAGAATATTTATCCGCCATAGGGCCAAATAAAATCAAACCCAACGCATAGCCGAGTAGATAAATACTCAAGCTATTTTGTACCATGGACATTGGTGTATTTAGGTGCTCAGCCAAGGTTGGCATTGCCGGTAGGTACATATCAACCGCTAGCGGAGAAATAGCTAAAACAGCCGCCAATAGCGGCAATAATAACTTTAAAGATACTTTAAGTTGTGTTGTCATAACCCTTATACCAACTTGGCTGTTTTGCTGTGCGGTTGTTTTTGCTGACTAGTGAATTCAAACACCAATGCACCTAATGTTTTAATCGCCGTTTCAACCTCCTCGCCCCATTTCACGCCAAAGCTGACTCGCATGTAGTTTTGATATTTACCTGAGGGTGAAAATATTGCTCCTGGGGCAAAACTTACCCCTTGGGCTAACGCCTGTTGAAAAAACTCACCGGTATTGACATGTGATTGACAACGCAGCCAAAGTACACTGCCCCCTTGGGGTTTTGAAATACACACCTCTTTAGGAAAGTGTTCCGCAATTAACGCCCGCATGCGTTCACAGTTATACGCTAGGGTCTTGCGTAAGACACAAAGGTGGCGATCATAATCGCCACTGAGTAAATACTCATTTAAGGTCCACTGCTGTAACATTGAGGTAGAACAGGATTGTGCCCGCTTAATACGTTTGGCCTGCTCTTCAAATTTACCAGGCAATAACCAACCAATACGATAACCTGGTGCGGCGGTTTTTGAAAACGACGAACACGTCATCACTAGACCCTTTTCAGAGTAAAGCTGAGCCGGTTTTGGCTTTTTGTCGGTAAAATATATTTCGCTATAAACATCATCTTCAATCAAGGGGATATTATGCTGCTCTAACAGCATCACCATAGCTTGACGTTGCTCATCCGATTTCATTGAACCAAGCGGATTATTTATTGCCGTAGAAAATAAACAGGCGGCTATCTTATGTTGGCCAATGGCCTGTGATAACTCATCAAAACCAACACCGTCTTCGGTACAGGTATAGACTTCTAAGGCTTTCATGCCTAAGGTTTCAATCAATTCGATAATGCCAAAAAAACACGGCGATTCGATGGCAATAATATCTCCACGTTGGGCGACACATTGCAGCGCAATAGATAATGCTTCTTGGGCACCATTAGTGATAACAATATCATCTGGATGTATATCAACACCTTGATCTTGATACCTGAATGCCAGCTGCATACGTAACTTGGCATCACCGGTAACTGGGCCATAACTCACTGCTTTTTCTGATACTTTACTTAACACCGAGCGCATTAATCTGGCAAGGGTCTTGTCGGGTGGGTGTGCCTGAATAGGATTAGAGATGCCCAAGGCGACTGTATTAGGTAAATGCACGGCGGCATGAACTTGCTCGATCATGCTGCGCCCTTTTACTTCTGCTGGTTTGCATTGTGACCATTTGGCTGGCCTGGGTTTTAATGTTCTTGCTTGCGCCGCTTGTAGATAATAACCCGATTGTGGCTTGGCACTTACCCGCCCTTGTCGCTCTAATTCAATATATGCTTGTTTCACTGTTGGCACACTGATTTCGAACTGACGGCTTAATTTTCGTAAACTAGGCAATTTATCACCTGGTTGCAACGCACCAATTTTTTGCTGGTGTTCGATAAAATCAATTACTTGCTGATACAAATATGCCGAAGAACTTTTGTCTAATAACTTCATCTGTTTCTCATAATATACGCCTTGATTATAAGCGCAAACTGTATAGGTTACATTTTCAGTTTTCTGTATATGTCATTACATCAAATTATCATTACAATGTCACTTTTATCCAGTTAGTTCTCAGTTATAGGGTGTGAAATTAATGAGCAATAGTGTTTTATATATAATTACGGTAATTATTTGGGGCTCAACTTGGATCGCTATTAATTATCAATTAGGTGAGGTAGCTGCTGAAGTGTCTATTGTTTATCGCTTTGGTTTTGCTGCGTTAGTCATGTTTGCTTATTGTCGTGTTAAAAAATTACCGCTGTCATTTTCTGCCAAACAACATGTGCAACTATTCGCTTTCGGTTTGACCTTATTTGGCTGTAACTACTATTTACTTTATAACGCGCAAACATATATTAATTCAGCACTGACTAGTATTGCTTTTTCGACCCTAATGATAGTCAATATACTTAATGCTCGCCTTTGGTTTAAAACCCGTATTCCCAGCCAAGTTTATCTTGGTGGCGCCCTCGGTTTAGTCGGCATTATTACGCTATTTTGGCCACAAATAAGCCATGTACAATTTGCTGACAATACCTTATTAGGCTTAGGCTTGTGTTTCATTGGTGTTATCTTTGCTTCGACCGGCAACATGATCTCGATTAAAAATCAACACAATAATATGCCGGTACTACCTGCCACTGCTTGGGGTATGTTATATGGCTGTTTATTTATGTTAGTAGTAGCACTTATTCAAGGTCAAGAGTTTAACTTTTCTTATACCCTGCCCTATATTAGTTCATTATTATATTTATCAATATTTGGTTCAGTTATCGCTTTTGGTTGTTACTTAACCTTGCTGGCGCGTATTGGCGCTCATAAAGCATCTTATACGACCATTATGTTTCCTGCCGTTGCCGTGGTTATTTCAAGCGTGGTCGAAGGTTTTACTTGGGATAGTTATACTTTTATTGGCTTAGGCTTAATGTTAGCGGGTAATTTGGTGGTACTAGCCAACCCGGGAATATTAAAACGCTTCAGTTTTAGCCGTTTAAAAACCAGAGAAGTATAGCAAAACCTTTAAATTAATCCCGTTAGGCATGTTAAAGCAAAGGACAAACTTGCTATAATATACCCGTCACCATTCAAAGTGCTCGATTTCAGTGGGAATTAACATGGCTTTAGGCAAGGAAAATAATTGAAGCATAGTCATGCTATGGTTTAATTATTTAACGCGGTATAAAGTCAATTTAAACCCATCGAAGAAGCGTTTGAGCAACATCACTTCATCGTTGCTGTAACTCATAATGGAACAACCATTATTTCATCACAGCGCCTTGCATTGAAATTGCTCAAGCACTCTGAAACATGCATATTGAATGGTTACGGGTATAAATAGCCGCTACCAATCAAGATGCATGTTGCAAAGTGCTCTTTCAACGGTACCGGCATATAAGTCGCTTCAAATGATTAGATGAAACATGAGACGACTTTTCTTAGATATTAGTCGGTAAAATTTGCCTTGTTCCCGGGTAAATAGATACCGCCAAACTAATTCAAACTTAGCCAATCAACTTTAAAAGTAATTTAGGTAACCTAATGCAACGACTAGCCCCAGCTTTACGTCAAGACAATGTACCTCTTGATTTAATTTCATTAATAAAAACTATTTTAGCTGCCACGAAAGAGATTTCGTTTCGTGTTAGCCAAGGCCACTTAGGTGATGTCATGGGCTCAACCCTGGATGAAAACATTCAAGGTGAAGTGCAGAAAAAACTAGATGTGATTGCTAATGATTTATTTAAAGATATCTTACTTGAGTCTGGTTTTGTTAAAGCCATTTCATCAGAAGAAGAAGACCATTCAGTTGCTGGTGATGAAAACGGTAAATATATTGTTTCTTTTGATCCCCTTGATGGTAGCTCGAACATCGATATCAATTCATTAATTGGTACTATTTTCTCCATTCATGAAGCACCTACAGATATTGCTGCTGGTGATGATGATATGTTCAAACAAGCAGGTAATAGCCAAGTTTGTGCTGGTTATGTGCTTTATGGCCCATCAACTATGTTAGTGATGACCACAGGTAGTGGTACACACTTTTATGTCTTAGACAAAACTCATGGTGCCTTCTTATTGGTAGAGCGTAATGTACAAGTTCCTGCTGATACGCAAGAATTTGCCATTAACATGTCAAACCAACGTTTTTGGCAAGCACCAATGCAAAACTACATTAGTGATTTACTCGCTGGTGATACCGGTCCACGTGGTAAGAACTTTAATATGCGCTGGATTGCTGCCATGGTGGGTGATATTCATCGAGTATTATGTCGCGGTGGTATTTTCACTTACCCAGCTGATAGCAGAAAAGCAGAGCAACCATACAAGCTACGTTTAATGTATGAAGCCAATCCTATGGCATTTTTACTTGAACAAGCTGGCGGTTTAGCCATGACTAGTCAAGGCCGTATTATGGATATTGAACCCGATAGCATACATCAACGTGTTGAAGTTATTATGGGCTCTAGAAACGAAGTAGAGAAATGTTTAAGCTACTATAAATAACCTCAACTCGGCTTAAGGTAATGAAGAGCCATGAAGCCGAGTTCGCGTTAATTAAAACTTCTCAGTAAAATACTGACTGAGAAAACAGATCCAATAAAAAGGCTTATTGTTATCAACAATAAGCCTTTTTTATCAATAAAGTTCCCTTTTATAAAGATTCACCGTCCTTAGTGACGCCACCATTAAACTAAACGTTGGCGTACCATTTCAAACAAACAAATGCCTGTTGCCACTGATACATTCAAACTAGAAACACTCCCAGCCATAGGCAACTTAACTAATTGATCACAATTTTCACGAGTCAATCGGCGCATACCTTTACCTTCTGCGCCCATAACCAGTGCCATAGGACCAGAAAGTTTGACATCATATAAACAAGTGTCAGTTTCCCCGGCAGTGCCAACAATCCATACACCTTGCTGTTGCAGGTATTTCATCGTTCTTGATAAGTTAGTGACTTGCACTAAAGGCACACTCTCTACCGCTCCGACGGCAACTTTACGCACGGTTGGGGTTATTTGTGCGGCATTGTCTTTTGGTACTATAATGGCTTGTACGCCAGCAGCATCAGCATTACGTAAACAAGCACCTAGATTATGTGGATCGGTTACACCATCTAAGATAAGCAGAAATGGCGGAACACCTTTTTTCTCTGCGGCTTGTAAAATGTCATCTAGATCATTTTCGTTATAGACTTTTCCGGGTCTAACACGAGCAACTACGCCTTGGTGCTGTTCACCTTCACTTTTTTCATCCAGTACTTTACGACTGACCAATTGAGTACCAATACCGTATTTACGAGTTAAGTTTATGATTGGCATCATGCGATCATCTTCACGACCTTTTAATAGCCAAATTTCAATAAAACGCTCTGGTGCTACGTTTATTAAGGCATTAACTGCATGAATACCAAAAACTAACTCTTCATTTTTTGCCATGATCTTTCTCTGTCTTTAAATTAATAACCGAAGTAATAGGGTTTATTTCACTATGTTGTGGTATTGCTCTTGGTACTCTTGCGGGCATTTTTCCCTGGGCGTTTTTTACGGGCACTGCGCTTTTTCACTTTACTCTTCTCTTTTGGCTTTTCTTTTGCAGAGCCTTTAGACTTGCCTTTAGTTTTACTTTTTTTGGCTTTACTGGCGCGATCACCCGAGCTAGCTGTTGACTTGGCCTCAGTTGATTTTTCCGTTGAGCGCCTAGCGCCCTTACCTTTAGATTTTCCTGTAGACTTACTTTTAGCGCGCGAAGAGCCTTTATTTTCACTATCAGAATCAACACCATCAAGTCGCAAGTCTATTTTCTTTTCATCTAGATTAACCGCGGCAACCTGCACGCGGATTTCATCGCCAACACGGAATTTATTGCCACTATTTTCACCCGTTAAACACATACGGACATCATCATAATGATAAAAATCACGGCCAAGAGAAGTGATATGAACTAAACCTTCAATATGTAAATCTTGTAAACGAACAAACAAACCAAAGTTAGTAACCGTTGAAATAACGCCGTTAAAGCTATCACCAACATGGTCTTGCATAAACTCACATTTGAGCCAATCAGCAACATCGCGAGTAGCTTCATCGGCGCGTCGCTCGGTCATAGAGCAATGTTCGCCCAGCTCAATCACTTCTGCCAATGAGTATTGATAAAAGCCTTGGTTAGCAGCATTTTTTGCTTCTTTTTCAAGAATAGCCTTAATCACTCGATGCACCACTAAATCAGGGTAGCGACGAATAGGGGAGGTAAAATGACTGTATGAGGGCAGCGCTAAACCAAAATGTCCTTCGTTATCACTTTGATAAACCGCTTGGCGCATTGAGCGTAATAACATGGTTTGAATAAGCTCTTGATCCGGACGACCTGCCACTTTCGCAAGGATTTCACCATAATCTCTTGGCTCTGGCTCTTCTTTTACCGGCATTGATAAACCCAGCTCATTTAAGTAAGTAATAAAGTTACGGTACTTGTCTTCATTGGGTTTTTCATGGACACGGAATAGGCCAGGAATTTCATGCTTTTCAATAAATTTTGCTGTCGCTACGTTGGCCAAGATCATACATTCTTCAATGATTTTATGAGCATCATTGCGAATAAGTGCCTCAACACTTTGTATTTTTTTATCTTCATTAAAGATAAAAATAGACTCTTGGGTTTCAAAAGCGATGGCGCCACGCTGAAGACGGGCATCGCTTAGCGCGTGATACATGTCTTCAAGATTTTTCAAATCAGGCACTAAGCTTTGAAATTCTTGACAAAGCGCTTCATCTCCGTCAAGAATAGCGGCGACTTTAGTGTAAGTAAAACGGGCGTGCGAACGCATCACTGCTGGATAAAACTTACTGCCTGATAATTTCCCCGCCGCGCTCACCGTCATTTCACAGACCATACATAAACGGTCGACATCCGGTTTTAGTGAACATAAACCATTAGAGAGTTTCTCTGGCAACATAGGAATAACTTGGCTGGGAAAATAGACCGAATTCCCCCGAGAGATGGCCTCATCGTCTAAGGCAGTACCATCTTTTACATAATAACTGACATCGGCAATAGCAACCCATAAGCGCCAACCACCGGATTTTTTCGGCTGACAATAGACCGCATCATCAAAATCCCGGGCATCTTCACCATCAATGGTCACTAGGGGTAAATCACGTAGGTCTTTGCGTGGCAGTTTAGCTGACTCTTCAACCTCATCCGCAATACCCGCAACTTCGGCTTGTACCGTATGAGAGAATTGATGTGGTAGATCATGAGCACGTAAGGCGATTTCGATTTCCATGCCTGGCGCTAGATGATCCCCTAACACTTCAATAACTTTACCAATAGCTTGGGAACGTCTAGTTGGTCTTTGTACTAATTCCACCACCACCATTTGACCGTGGCGAGCACCCAGTTTTGCTTGTGGGTCGATTAACACTTTTTGTTTAATCTTACTGTCTTCAGCGACAACCGAACAAACATGGTGATCAATATATAAGCGCCCTACTATTGGCGCTTTTCTTGGTTCAATAACCTCAATGATTTTGACTTCTTTACGACCCTTACGATCGGTACGGTCAACCAAAATAGCTTGGACAATATCACCATGAAAAACACGCTGCATTTCATGGGACGAAATATAAAAGTCTTTGCCCTTTTTATCTGTTATTGATGAATCATCCGGAGAAAAGAAACCAAAACCGTCCCTATGGCCAATAACTTTGCCGGTTAACAGGCTATTTTTTTCCGGCAAGGCGTATTGTTTAAATTTATTAAAAATTAACTGACCACTATTTTCCATAGCGCGTAAACGACGTTTTAAACCAATAAGTTGGTATTCTTCATCATACTTTAGTGTTTTAAGCAGGCTATTAAAACTGGGTGGTGGCGAGCATTTTTCGATGATTGATAGCAATAATTCGCGTGAGGCAACTGGCTTATCGTATTTTTTAGCTTCGCGTTTAGCGTGTGGATCGTTATAGGTCACTATAAAGGGTCAGTATTTAAGGATAACTGCTTGCCAGTATACCATAAAGTTTAAATAAGCAGCTTAATACCAATCAGTATAAGAAAGTGAACACTTCTTTATGCTGAATGGTATAACACTAATGCCTAATTGGTATAGCTGGTGTTTTTCGCTTGTTCGACCACTTTATCGGGCATTTTACTGGCAAGTACCGCCAGTAACTCACTGATTTTTTTATGGGTTGCTTTATCATCGGTTAAAGAATGATGTAATTGAGAATACAATGCTGGGTAATCTAACGGGCTACCAAAGTCCTGTTGGTATAAACCCGCTAAACGCATTTGTGCGGCCAAGTTATTTAAACTTGCCGCAGTTTTTAAATAAACAATGGCACGTTCAATATCAACCTGCATAAATTTACCAATATGGTAATAGCGACCTAATTGTTCTAAGCCTTCCGCTAAGCCCTGATCAGCTGCGAGATGCATATAGTGTAAACCTAAGGGAATGTCTTTTTTGACACAGACACCATAGGCTAACATATCACCCCATAAAAATTGGTATGAGGGCATTTTAGCTTTATTAGCGCGAGCTTCAATATCTTGCACTAACTGACATTCATCTAACACTACTTGACTTAAATGTTTGTTATCTTTTATTAAATCAAGCAATAGATTATCAGTATAAATCTGCACTGCTTGCATATTTTTAGTCACAGCAATAGCTGATGGCATAATAAATAGAGCACTGACTAAAAAGAGCAACAACAAAAATAACAGACGCATAATAATCCTAACTAGGCTAAACCGGCTTACCACCCTATATCGGCCAGTAAGCGCTAAGTATGAAATTTATTGCACTAAGCTGGTATTGTAAAGCAACTTTAACGCCAAGTTCATATTTTAAACGGGTAATAAAATTGAATAAGTGCTTAAGTATGGCTAGTATTATTGAGCAAACACCCGCTAACATCCTAAATTCCCCGAATCACTTATGTTGAAATACTCCCCCTAAATAACGGCGCCTAAATATGCTAATTGAAAAAAAACTTGCTGAGTTAACTGTTGGCCATTATGTGGTAAAAATTATTCACCAAGCGAATAACTTCTCTTTAACTGCCGCCGGACACATTAAAAGCAAAGCGGTCATTAACCACCTTAAAAGTAAAAAGGTTTATTGTGTACTCATTGACGAGAGTAAAACAATAACACCGAGCGGTACAGAAGCTGGGCCTCTACTTGCCAAACCCTCGAAAAATAACTTGCGAGATCTTAAACAGGCACAAGAAATTTTTAACCAATCTAAAGTAATTCAGCAAAAATTGTTCAATGACGCCCTCAGTGGTAGCAGCCTTGATTTATTGCCGGTAATTGAAATTACCAATAAGTCTATCGATGCCATATTTAATAGCCCTGACTCCCTTGCTTGTATGTTAAATATTCGAGAAAAAGATGAATACCTCTTGGAACATTCTGTTGCTGTTGCCGTTTATATCACACTATTTTCACGTTATTTAGGCTTAGATAGAGACATTATTGAACAATTATCTATTGGCGCATTTCTTCATGATATTGGCAAAATAAAAATACCCGATGAGATCCTCAATAAACCAGGTAAATTAACCGATGATGAATTTACCATCATGAAAACTCATGCCAATCATTCCATCGATATCATTACAGCAACCGCGGGGGTAAGTGCATTGAGTCTTGAAGTAGCCGCCCTACATCACGAGAAATTAAATGGTAGCGGTTACCCTTTTCAAGTTTCGGGTGATGATATTAGCCAATATGGCCGTATGATCACCATTTGTGATATTTTTGATGCCTTAACCGCTAGACGTGTTTATAAAGAAGGCTATACCCATGGTAAAGCCTTTGCCATTTTACGAGAATTAGCTAAACAAGAGCAGTTAGATAGTAGTTTGGTTGATCAATTTATCAAGTGCATTGGCGTATTTCCAATCGGCTCTTTAGTGCAATTAAAATCAAACAAACTTGCTTTGGTTAAATATCGTAATGATAACGATCCGACCAACCCACAGGTTCACTCCTTTTATAGCGTCAAACACCATCATTTTCTCAATAAGCAAGAAATTGACCTGTCAATGAGCGATGATTTCATTGTTAGGGGTGTCACAGCGGAAGAATTTGATCTGGATATGCAGCAAATCATCGAAATGTTACTGATGGAAGGCTAGACCTTTCATTACGTTGGTGTTCTTGTTGTGCTTAGAAATCAATTCAGGACAAATCTCTCAATTGGCCAATAGCTGACTATTGGCATTGAGAGCAATACCGTCTTAGGTGAGAAAATATGACCATGCCGACACTAATCTAGGCATGGTGTCGGTATTAAATAGCTACGAAATTTAGTCTCGACTATGCTAGAGGGGTAAATTTATCTAACTAATAGCCTAGATAGAAAATGATGAACCGCAACCACAAGTAGTTGTTGCATTTGGATTGTTTACTACAAAACGACTGCCCTCTAAACTTTCAAGATAGTCAACTTCGCCATCAACAAGGTATTGTAAACTCATAGGGTCTACCACCATAACAACACCTTGCTTTTCAATAGTCATATCTCCATCATTCACTTTTTCATCAAAGGTGAAGCCATATTGAAAACCTGAACAACCACCACCGGTAACATATACACGTAGCTTAAGAGCAGGATTTTCTTCTTCTGTGATTAACGAAAGGACTTTAGTTGCCGCTGCATCGGTAAATTTAATGGGAAATTCAGGGTTTGACATGGTGCTCTACTTAGTACAATAAAGTACGAAAAAATACGCTATAAAGCGATGGATTGAAACAAAGTTAATTATCTTAAACCTGACTAATTTAATCAAGTATTATTCGCAAATAACCACCAAAAGCTATTTAACCTAAATCACGAATGATGACTAGTTTATATTTATGTAAAATCAACAAGTTATATCAATCTAAAAATTAACAAGCAACTAAAATAGCTATCATAGCCAATCAATGGCTCAATTTATTCAATTCTCAAAGCAAAAAATTTATCAATAGCGGGCTATTTATCGACGTTTTAGTGCAGAGAAATGAATAAAGGTGAGCTTGAGTAAGTGGCGCTTATGCAGCGTTTAGGTTATTTACTTACCGACCAGGGCAAATATTTATCTTTTTTAGCATATTTTTGCCAACGAGATTTGCTTAATATTGCCGAGACCAAGACGTTTTCCGGAATAAAATTAACCGGTAAGGTAAATTTGCCACTAATAATCTGAAAATATTGAAAACTAAATTTTACATCTTGCTTATTCAGCTGAGAAACTTGGGCCAGCTTAAGTTTTATTGGTTTGTCACCTTCGTAGCCTTCAAAAACCAAGTCAATATAGCCTTTACTATAGCGCCGCTTTAATTGCTGTTGCACTAAGGTCACCTGAAAGTGGTATTGATTGGGAATTTTACTGGCTGTTATTTTTACCTCCTCGACTAACAAGCCTGCCGCCTGCTTTTCGGGTGCCATTATTTTTTCGTAAAAGGCCAACTGTTTTTTCACTTCAAACTGTTGCTTAGAGGCGATTTTAAGTGAATTTTGTACTTGTTCATTGGCAAGTTGCTCAACAGCTAACTCAACTTCTAATGAGTGAATTCGCGCTATACTCTGTTCTTGCTGGTGATAAAGCTGTTCTAATCTAAGCTTTTGTTGTTCAAGGCTGGTCACTTGAAAATAATGGTAATAATTTCCCAAACGATAGCCGATAAAAAGGCAAAGAATGATCACTGAGCCTAAAAACAAAGCTGATTTAAAGCTGCCTAAGCGCTCAACAACGACGCTAAGGTTTATTTTTGCTAACCATTTCATTTGTAAAGTATTATAATCCTGTAATGATAATATCAATCGCCGCAATACGAAAACATCTAGCTTTGCCAAAAATCTCTTGGCAAATTTGTTTGCTGGCCATAATTGGTGGCTGCGCTTCCGCTTTTTTAGTGGTGTTATTTACCCTCACTATCGAAGAGATCCAGCAGCTTTACCTCATAAAACGCGATAACTATAGCAGTTTAGATGAATTAAGTCGTTTTGATTTACCTATAATAGGCGCCATTATTATCCTGTTTTTTGGTTGGCTTACCGGTTATAAATATTTACGCACTGGCATCCCCTTTGTGCTGCATCGATTAAAAGTGGCTCATGGTGTCATTCCCTTTAAAAACACCCTTAACCAATTTTGGGGTAGTGCGGTAGCACTAGCGTCTGGTTTTTCTGTTGGTCGTGAAGGACCCGCCGTACACCTTGGTGCGGCATGTAGTAGCTATATGGCTAATGCGTTAAAGTTACCTTATAACAGTGTTCGTACCTTATGTGCTTGTGGTATAGCCGCTGGTATAGCAGCAACATTTAACACCCCGATAGCCGCAGTGATTTTTGTTATGGAAGTGATCATGCGTGAATACAAGGTCCATATTTTTGTGCCTGTCATGCTTGCAGCTATCGTCGGCTCCTTGATTACCCGAAGTGTCTTTGGCAGCAGTCATAATTTTGAATACTTTCATCCCATAGCGCTTGACCAATACCCTTATTTTTCTTTAGTGCTGCTAGCCATAGTTTTAGGCATATTGGCGGCCGCATTTAATAAGTACCTTGTTTTAATCATCAAACTGAGTGTTAAATACCACATAGTGCCACGCTTATTGCTTGCCGCTTTTATTACCGGTATTTTAGGCTATTTAGTCCCTGGCGCTATGGGCACAGGTACCAGTGCCATCGATATTTCCTTAACGAGCAACTTGTCGCTAGGTTTGTTGTTTAGCTTACTTATCGCTAAATTATTAATGACCATGTTTGCTCTTGGTTTAGGTATACCTGGTGGTATTATTGGACCAACACTCGGTATAGGAGCTATAGCAGGTGCCTGTGCAAGTGCGTTATTAATACAAGTTTTGCCCGGTGAGCACCTTGGCAGTGAGTTCATCCTTATGGGCATGGCAGGTTTTATGGCTGCCAGCTTAAATGCGCCACTTGCAGCCTTGCTTACTGTGGTTGAGCTATCCAGTCAACTTGAGCTGGTTGTTCCCGCCATGATTGTTATTACTATCGCGAGTATAGTATCTCGACAACTTTGTAAAAATGAGTCCATTTTTACCATGCAATTAGATGCGCAAAACTTATCCTATCGCAAACCGCCCATTGAAGAATCATTGCAAAATATTGGGGTCTTGGCGGTAATGAATGATAATTTATTGATTTTAGAGCAGGCAAGTACTCGCACTATTATCGGTGAGCTACTCAGTAGTCATCAATCTCAACTCATTATTAACCAAGAGTCGAGCCAAGCCACAGAGATAAATAGCTATTATTGGGCGCAATTCGATGCGGAAATCGCTGATGATGACGCTGAGAACATTGAAGATAATCTTGCTAAAAAGTTGATATTACATAAGCTTATACCACTAAATCATCAAGTAACCTTGGCCGAAGCTTATTTAGCCTTAGTAGAGCAACGCTCAGGGGCGGTATATATTTATGGTAAAGATATTAACGACTGCATTGGCTTGGTCACCTTTGAACAACTTAGAATTTATTTGGTAGAAGGAAAACTCCATTAATGGACACGTTTTTAATCAATAATATCCTCTGGCTTAAAGCCTTCCACGTTTTTTTTATGGTCGCTTGGTTTGCCGGTATCTTTTATTTACCACGCTTATTTGTCAATCATGCAGAAACTAAGTCAACTGACGTTGCTCAGCAACTAAAAGGCATGGAAAAACGCTTATTGTATTTTATTACGCCTTTTGCCATTTTCACCCTAGTGATGGGCTTAGCAATAATCCACGCTTACGGATATGACTGGTTTGTTGCCGCTAAATGGCTACATATCAAATTGAGCTTAGTGGCTGTGCTCTTTGTTTATCATGGCTATTGTTTTAAATTAGTGAAAACCTTTGCCCAAGATAAAAATACCCGCTCAGCACGCTTCTATCGAATTTTTAATGAGCTTCCCGTACTTATATTATTGGCAGTAATTATTTTAGCTTATGTTAAACCTGGCTGATTTTCACCGTCGAACCGTTTAATAAACAAAGACTCATAAATCAATAGGCAAACTATTAGCACGGTGCAAGATTTTTCAGGTATTGCAGTTATAATCAAGATAGGATAGCCTGCCCACATGTAAACAGGATGTTACTAGCACTTTAACTTTCTTAGCTTAGGGAACATTTAATGAAGTATTTTTTATGCGCTTGTATAGCGTTCACTGCACTGCTAGTAACAGCAAATGCCAGCAATCAATCGACCGTACCAATAGCCAAGCCCAAGATTGTTGGTGGTGAGCTTGCTAACCAAGGTGACTGGCCTTGGATGGCAGCCTTAGTCTCTACCCATAATGAAGTAATAACCTCTTTACAGGTTGCTGGTACTGGCTATGATAGTTCGCCTTTTTCCAATAGCCCCTCAGGTCAAGTAAGTGCAGCTGTAATCGATTGTGGTCTTGGCGATAAACAATGTAGTTTAGCCGCTGACAAAATATGTTTAATTGCCCGGGGTGAAATCGATTTTTCCGTCAAGGTGGATAATTGCCAAGCTGGCGGAGGCATAGGGGCAATTATCTTTAACAACACTAACGGTGCTATTAATGGCACCTTAGGCGATAACTTTTCCGGTAGTATTCCTGTTATAGCTATTAGCCAAGACGATGGTGCTACGCTACTGAACCTACTTGGTAGTATTGCCAGCCTTAATGTTACTGCGCAACAGAAAATAGTACAAAGCGCTAGCTGTGGCGCTAGTTTTATTGGTGATAAATGGCTACTTACCGCGGCTCACTGTGTTGAAGATGCCGATATTAACTTGCTACAAGTCAATGTCGGTGAATACGACTTAAGCAATGGTGCTGAAAATGCCAAAGCCATTAAGCGTATCTATATACATCCAGAATATAATCAAGATAGCGCTTTTAATAATGATATTGCCTTGATTGAGCTGGTCGAAACAATTAGCCATGTCGCAGTTAAACTTGTTGATTACGATACTAGTAGGCAATTAGCACTCACCAATAGCTCGGTAACGGTTATCGGTTGGGGGAACCAAACGGCTTATGGGCCAAACGATGAACAACCCGCTAATGACCAGCCTGATAAATTACGTCAAGTTGAACTCAACTTGCTCAGTAATGAGCAATGTAAAGATAAACTAGCGCAAGCTTATACTGACTTGGAAGGTATTAACTATTTACCTCATCAAGTAGGTATTACCGACAGCATGATATGTGCAAATTATGTCGGTGGCGCTAAAGGCTCATGCCAGGGTGATAGTGGCGGGCCATTATTAGTTAACACCAATCAAGGTTGGCAACAAATTGGTATCGTTAGCTACGGTATCGGCTGTGCCAATGCCGAATTTCCAGGTGTTTACGCCCGTGTTGGTAAATTTACTGACTGGATTAACAGTATCAGCAAAGGCATCGCCATTGAGCCAACTTATGACTTTGCCATTACTCCACAACACACAGCACAAACAACCCAGCTAACCGTCAGCAATAATAGTGAGTTAACTGCTAATTTAACTTTCACCCTAATAATTGACAAAATTGGCAGTAGTGGCTTTAGTCTAACTCCTAATAGCTGTAATACTTTAGCAGCAAAACAAAAGTGCACCATTACCCTTGCCTTTGATGCTAAAACCCTTGGTCAGCATAAAATGCGGATTATCATTCATAGTAATGATGACAATATCCCCACCAGTCAAAGTTATATCAGTGCACAGGCAATTGCCGCAAATAACGACATTAACACGCAGTTATCTAATGGCTCCACTGAACTACTTTGGTTTAGTGGTGGCGATCAATCTTGGTTACTTGATAATAGCGAAGTAGCAATTATCAGCGGTGATATTGGCGATGGTCAGCAAAGCGTTGTTATGCTAACTTTCTCTGGTGCTGGTAGCTTATCATTTGATTGGGCAGTTTCCTCGGAAGAAAATACCGACGCCCCCGAAGAGCCTTTCGATACCTTATATTTGATTATTGACGGTGAGCAAGTCGACTTTATTTCCGGTGAAGTCCCTTATGTCAAGGTAACCATCCCTGATTTAGCTAAGGGAAAACATCAAATAACCTGGCTTTACTTAAAAGATAAAAATACTAGCGCAGGAAAAGATCAAGGCTCTCTAAGAAATGTGGTTTTCACCCCAGAGACACCGCCAGCGAGTTCTATTTCCCCTGCGCCGATAGCAACTAAATCGAGTGGTGGTAGCGTAACTTATCTGTTGCTGCTACTTACCTTGTTACCCTTTAAGCGTCGACGAAGTTAATATTTAACTGTCAAGTATAAAAAGGCAGTTTTATCTGCCTTTTTTAGTTCCCGCTTGCCACCGACAGACCGTTAAAATATTGTTTATAGCCGTTACCATTCAAGATGCATGTTTCAGAGTGCTTGAGCAATTTCAATTCAAGGCGCTGTGATGAAATAATGGTTGTTCCATTATGAGTTACAGCAACGATGAAGTGATGTTGCTCAAACACTTCTTCGATGGGTTTAAAATGACTTTATACCGCGTTAAATAATGAAACCATAGAATGACTATGCTTCAATTATTTCCCTTGCCTAAAGCCATTTTAATTCCCACTGAAATCGAGCAATTTGAATGGTAACGGGTATATCATTCGCAAATTGGTGGTTTTATGCTATATTCTTGGCAAATTTTTTTCCTTTCAATGTAAGCAATCAAGATGATGAAATTTCAAGGTAAGCATATTCTATCGGTATCACAATTTGACCGTGAAGCTATCGCAAAGATTTTGCAAATTTCTGCGCAAATGACACCTTATGCGTCACGAAAAAAACGTTGTTATGTACTCGAAGGCGCCATATTAAGTAACTTATTTTTTGAACCCAGCACTCGTACCCGGGTAAGTTTTGGTACCGCTTTTAATTTATTGGGCGGATTTGTCCGTGAAACCGTTGGTCAAGAAAACTCATCGCTGAGTAAAGGTGAATCTTTATTTGATACCGCGCAAGTGATCAGCGGCTACTCAGATGTCATTACCATGCGTCACCCACAAATGCATTCAGTAGATCAATTTGCGCTAGGTAGTACGGTCCCGGTTATCAATGGTGGTGATGGTGCTAATGAACACCCAACTCAGGCTTTACTGGATCTATTTACTATTCAGTCAGAAATGATGCACTTTAATAAAGGCTTAGATGATTTAAATATTGTCTTGATGGGTGATTTGAAACATGGCCGCACAGTACATTCTTTATCTAAATTACTCAGCCTCTATGACAATGTCAAAATCACTATGGTAGCACCCAAGGCCCTACAAATGCCTGATAGTGTCATCTCAACGTTAAGTGATGCGGGTCATGAAGTGGTGTTAACCGAAACTATGGAAGGTAATTTATCTTGTGACGTAATTTATCAAACCAGAATCCAGCAAGAACGCTTTGCCAGTAAAGATGAAGCTGAGTTATATCGTGGCCATTTCAGTTTGAATAAAAGTGTCTACCAGAAATATTGTCAAGAAAATACCGTTATCATGCATCCATTACCACGAGATTCTCGTCCAGAAGCTAATGAGCTTGATACCGACCTAAATGATTTAGATAACCTAGCTATTTTTAGGCAAGCGCAAAATGGTGTTTTAGTACGCATGGCCTTATTTGCCTTAACCTTAGGTGTTGAAGATCAAATAACGAATTATGAAAAACCGGTAAACTGGTATACCAATAAAAACACTTAATTACCATGCTGGATTTAGCCTGCGCATGGGCTATTTCCGAGTATTACCCTTAGGTATTGCAGACCAAGTAAGCAATGATGAAAAACCGGTCAACTGGTATACCAATAAAAATACTTAATTACCATGCTGGATTTAGCCTGCGCATGGGCTATTTCCTAGTATTAACCTTAGGTATTGCAGACCAAGTAAGCAATGATGAAAAACCGGTAAACTGGTATACCAATAAAAACCTTTAAGTGCCACGCACATCGATTAAACTTTTAGAAGAAGCAATTATGAATAAATCAGAACAGTTATTTGAACAAGCTCAAAAGGTAATCCCAGGTGGTGTTAACTCTCCAGTACGTGCTTTCAATGGCGTTGGCGGTAGCCCTTGTTTTATAAAACGTGCTCAAGGCGCTTATATTTATGATGCCGATGATAAAGCTTATATCGACTATGTTGGTTCTTGGGGGCCAATGATCTTAGGTCATAACCACCCAGCCATTCTTGAAGCCGTTATTACTACCGCAAAAAACGGCTTAAGTTTTGGCGCACCCACCGAACTTGAAATTACCATGGCTGAAAAGGTCCGTGAGTTAGTGCCATCGATGGAATCTTTACGTATGGTTAGCTCTGGCACTGAAGCCACCATGAGCGCTATCCGTTTAGCCCGTGGTTATACGGGTCGCGATAAAATACTAAAATTTGAAGGCTGTTACCATGGTCACGCTGACTCATTGTTAGTAAAAGCAGGCTCAGGTGCCTTGACCATGGGTGTACCTAATTCACCAGGTATCCCGAAAGATTTTGCTAAACATACCCTCACGGTTAGCTATAACAATATAGAACAAGTAAAAGAAATTTTTGCTAAATACGCCGATGAAATTGCTTGTATTATTGTCGAGCCAGTTGCCGGTAACATGAATTGTATTCCGCCTGTCGCTGGGTTTCTTCAAGGTTTACGTGAGGTTTGTGATCAATACGCTAGCGTATTAATTTTTGATGAAGTGATGACTGGCTTTCGCGTCGCACTAGGTGGTGCTCAAGCGCTTTATAATATCAAACCCGACCTAACCACGTTAGGTAAAATTATCGGTGGTGGAATGCCAGTCGGCGCTTTTGGTGGCAAGCGAGAAATTATGGATTATATCGCGCCAGTTGGTCCGGTATATCAAGCGGGGACTTTATCAGGTAACCCAATTGCTATGGCTGCTGGCTTAGCATCATTAACTGAATTAGCTAAAGGTAATAAACATCAACAATTAAGTGCTGCTACGGAAAAGCTAGCCATGGGCTTTAAAGCCGCAGCTGAGCGTAACGGCATTAACTTAAGTGTCAATTATGTTGGCGCTATGTTTGGCTTCTTCTTTACCGACGACAAAAATCCTATCACCAGCTTCGAACAAGCCACTCAATGTGATGGTGAGATGTTTAAACGTTTCTTCCACTTGATGCTAGCTGAAGGGGTGTACTTAGCGCCATCGGCTTTTGAAACCGGCTTTTTATCAACGGCGCACAGTGATGACATTATTGAAAAAACACTCGTTGCTGTGGATAAATGTTTCGCTCAGCTATAAGTTCACAGTCTTTGTTGTGATATAAAAAAGCGGCTTAAATAAATTTAAGTCGCTTTTTTTATTTAATTTTTAAACTTTTCTTAGTTATCAAGCCTGAAATTTAGCACTATCCCTTGACAGCGTTGACATCAAATAACCAATAAATTAAGTTCACCTTGCAGCCAATCATAACCTTGCTGCCAGCCCAGTTCTAACGCTGAAAACGCCTTTAAGTTCAAATCGTCTATCGCTCTCAGGGACATCACATCGTCAATTATTTTGTGGTCTGCCGCTTTATATATAATCACAGCAATGGCGATTAATTTTTCATGTGAGGCCATACTCATCTTGGCCTCAAAAGTAAATTTATAACTATGTAGCTTATTGATCAGTAAGGCAAAGTGATCACTCAGGTGCTGACTAATAAAAGCATCGAATTCGTCAAGCATCTCCATTGAGACTTCGATACCCTCAGTTATAATGATTTCAGCAATACCATCACTTAATACATTGACTGTTGCAAAGCTTAGTTGATGCTTCATGGTTACCTGCTCCACCTACTCTGTTTATTTTTTGTACTCTATAGTAAAACTAGCACCTTTGCCAATAGTTGCTTTATTTAATGTACCGCGTGCTAAATAGTCACTATAAAAACTGATCAAATAATTGCACTTGTACCATTTCACCCGCTTGTACCTTACCTTGTGCACTTGGCAAAATAATATAGCAGTTAGCCTTAGCTAAGCTAGATAAGATACCCGAGCCTTGCGCACCAGTTGAACTGACCACATTTTCACCTTGTGCGTTCACAGATAAAACACCGCGTTGAAAATCCATGCGCCCAGGAGATTTACGTAGGTCACTGCTGCATTTCACCCTTAAATGGGTACGCTTTAACGGCTGGGCATTTTGCATCTTAGTTAAAGCCGGCAAAGCTAATTGATGAAAGGTCACTAAAGCGGATACTGGATTGCCCGGTAAACCAAAAAATAAACTATTGCTTAGCTTACCAAAAGCAAAGGGTTTACCTGGTTTCATCGCTATTTTCCAAAAAGCAATTTCGCCCAGTTCATCCAGCACAGTTTTAGTGTAATCCGCATCGCCAACCGAAACACCACCAGTAGAAATCACTGCATCTGCTTGTTTATCTGCACTGATAAAAGCGGCTTTTATTGCCTGAAAGTCATCTTCAATAATACCAAAGTCAATCACCTCTATATCGAGCTTTTGCAACATGGCGGCTAAGACAAAACTGTTAGACTCATAAATATCACCAACTCGCAGTGCTTGTCCTGGTCGTTTCAATTCATCTCCCGTGGCAATTAACGCCACCTTTAATTTGCGATAAACCTTAACTTCAGCGACTCCCAATGACGCAAGTACACCAATATCAACCGCGGTCAACTTATGACCAGATTGCAATACTTGTTGACCGAGTTTAATATCTTCACCGGCATTACGTACATGAGAGCCAAAAATTTTATCGGCTAAGAAAGTAATTTTTTCTCCATCAGCGCTAACGTTTTCTTGCATCTCTACCGAATCACAACACGTTGGCATTTTAGCCCCAGTCATAATACGAATACACTCTCCGGGCTGGCAAACACCTTGAAAAGGTGCGCCGGCCATAGAACGACCAACAAGTCTTAGCGTTTTATTAGCCGCTAAACTATTAATCGAAAAAGCATAACCATCCATAGCGGAGTTATCATGAGGGGGGACATTTAATGGACTAGTAATTTCTTGAGCTAAAACATAGTTCAGGGCTTGCTCAATGGACAAGGTTAGTGTTTCGGTGACCGGTGACACTTGCGCTAGCATATTCGCTAAGGCTTGTTCAAAAGGTAAAAGCCCTGGAGCGGAACAACAATCAGACATAAAAACTCACTTAGATACATTACAATTACTTGGTACCATAAATTTCACTCTAAACTAGGCCAATTTGCAAGCCTCTTCAGAAAATACCACTCAATAAATCAATCCATTTGCTATTGATTTAGTATCGCTTAACTAGCCACACAAATAATAGCGATATAAGCGCAATTTTATTGATTAGGATCAATAAGTAGGTCAACAAAAAAAATTACCATATCGCCAGCAGAGTAATATATCCGCGTTTCCCTGAACTTGCATCTTGAAGTAAAGCGGGTATATACTAAATTTGAACAGAACTTTATTTATAACACCGAGCTATCACAGCTAACATTACTGTATTTTCCGGCTAAATTAAGTCAGCTTATTGAAGGTATTCATGTTGTGATATGCCGCAACTAAGTCCATGTATTTAATGGGCTTTAGTTGCCAGGGTTAACAAGGAAACGCGTTAGCCTCCCTACATTTGGAAAGGTGACATGTTAACAGACAATTTTGGCCGTAGGTTTTATTATCTACGCCTATCCATTACTGACGTGTGCAATTTTAGCTGCACTTACTGCTTACCTGATGGTTATCAGTGTGATCAACCACGTGATTTTTTATCACTATCTGAAATCAAACGTTTAACTAAAGCTTTCGCCGAGCTCGGCACAGAGAAGATCCGCATTACCGGTGGTGAGCCGGCTCTGCGGAAAGACTTACCTGAAATCATTCAAATTTGTAAAGAAACACCCGGTATAAAGAGAGTAGCCATTACCAGTAATGGTTTTAAATTACCCGACCACTTGCCTCATTGGTTAGATGCCGGCATTGATGCCATCAATATCAGTATAGATAGCTTAGATCCTCGTCAATTTCATGCCATAACAGGGCACGATAAACTCAAGACCATTCTCAAAGGTATTGATATGGGCTTAGCTGATGGCAGAGCATCCATTAAAGTTAATACCGTATTAATGCGTGAATACAGCGGCCGAGATATTCAAAGCTACCTGGATTGGCTAAAAGATACTCCTATCACTTTACGTTTTATCGAGTTAATGCAAACCGGTGATAATAAAGATTTTTTTGATTCACAACATGTGCAAGGTTCACGCATCAAACAGAATTTAATTCTTGATGGCTGGCTGCCTGTTATTCAAAATAAATCAGCAGGTCCGGCACAAGAGTTTTATCACCCTGATTATCAAGGTAAAGTTGGCTTGATCATGCCCTACGCCAAAGATTTTTGTAATAGCTGTAATCGTTTAAGAATTAGCTCAAGCGGTAAGTTGCATTTATGTTTATTTGGTGAAGAAGGCTTATCATTGCGGGAACAATTGCAAAGTGATGATATCGCTCCATTACAAGAAAAAATAGTTGCTTTACTTGGTGATAAAAAAGCGACCCATTACTTACATGAAAAACTGACTGGGGCAACTAAACACCTTGCCATGCTTGGGGGTTAGCGATGAACTTTCAAGCTATTGACTGTTTAGGTGTAGTACTCGCTGGCGGTTTATCTTCACGTATGGGGCAAGATAAAGCCCAACTAACACGTGTAAAAAGCGCAAGTAATACCACGGCACAACCTGCAACAAGTATGCTAGATTTTTCTAAACAACTGCTTAGGGATGCGGGTATAAAAGATATTGTCGTCAGTGGTGATAACCATCAAATTCCTGATTGTGTGCCACAGGCTGGCCCTGTTGGTGGAATTTATAGTGTTTTAGCCCATTACCCAGAACACTTACAACCCAAAGCATTATTAATCTTGCCCGTTGATTTACCTTTAATGACCGCAACAAATTTAGCAAAACTACGTCAAACCGGTGAGCTGAGTCAGCAAGCTGTTTTTTTCAGTGATAGCCAAAAACAAGCGCATCACATCCCATTATATTTGCCCAACAATGCTTTTTTGCAATTGTTTCTAGCACAAGCATTCCAACGGGAAAAATTACTGGCTAACTTCAATGAAAATAGCAATAAAAACGGTAATAAAAACAATAAAAATGGCCCTTCAGTGAGGGCCCTGTTAGCGCAAGTGCCTCACAAAACCATTACCAGCCAAACTAATCGAATACTATTTAATAGCAATACGCCGGAACAATGGCAACAAGCACAGCAACAGTTTTAGAGCGCACGTATTGATGAGCAATACACTCACTGTCAGAGAATCAATGGTGACAAGCACAGCAACAATTTTAGAACGAACGTATTGATTAGCAATACACTCACTGTCAGAGAATCAATGATGACAAACACAGCAACAGTTTTAGAGCGCACGTATTGATGAGCAATACACTCACTGTCAGAGAATCAATGGTGACAAGCACAGCAACAATTTTAGAACGCACGTATTGATTAGCAATACACTCACTGTCAGAGAATCAATGATGACAAACACAGCAACAGTTTTAGAGCGCACGTAATGATTAGCAATACACTCACTGTCAGAGAATCAATGGCGACAAGCACAGCAACAGTTTTAGAACGCACGTATTGATTAGCAAGACACTCACTGTCAGAAAATCAATGGCAACAAGCGCAGCAACAATTTTAATTTACAACATTTAGTAAAGGATAAACCTATGTCAGCACATAGCGGCAATACTTTCATTCCCTTAAACATCGCGATTTTAACGGTATCAGATACACGTACACAAGAGAACGATACGTCTGGACAAGCGCTGGTTGAGCGTTTAACACAAGCGGGCCACAAGCTAGCCGATAAAGCCATCGTCATTGATGATATTTATCAACTGCGTGCACAAGTTTCGAAATGGATTGCCGATGACAGCATTCACGCCATTATATCTACCGGCGGTACCGGCTTTACCGACCGTGATAATACACCTGAAGCATTAACGCCACTATTTGACAAAGCGATAGAAGGCTTTGGTGAGATTTTTCGCCATGTTTCCTTAATGGAAATAGGCACCTCAACCATTCAATCCCGTGCTTTTGGCGGCATCGCCAACAAAACGGTAGTCTTGTGTGTACCTGGCTCAACTAACGCTTGTAAAACGGCTTGGGATAAAGTGATTAAAGAACAACTTGATGCCAGTCATCGCCCATGTAACTTTGTCCCTCACCTCAATATCACGGCAGAGCCCTCAGCGAGTAAAGCGTCATCAACAAGTAAAGAGACTGCAACCATTGAAAAGTGCGAGAGTCGCGGCTAATGACAACTAATACTGCTAACACTTCCGACACACCTGAATTAAGTCACCTGAACCAACAGGGTGAAGCGAACATGGTCGATGTCACGGAAAAAGCCATCACCTCACGCACCGCAACCGCACAAGGTTTTATCAAAATGAACCGAGCGACCTTTGAATTAATCACCACAGGTAAACATAAAAAGGGGGATGTATTTGCTGTTGCTCGTATTGCTGGTATACAAGCCGCGAAAAAGTGCAGCGATTTAATTCCTTTATGTCACCCGTTAATGTTAACTAAGGTGCAAGTAGACTTCACCCTTGATAGTGAAAACAGTCAAATACAAGTGAATAGTTTATGTCGTTTAACCGGACAAACTGGCGTTGAAATGGAAGCGTTAACCGCTGTCTCTATTGCTTGTTTAACCTTATTTGATATGTGCAAAGCCGCCGATCCGGCCATGGAAATTCATGGTATCAAAGTCTTAACAAAAGAAGGTGGCAAGTCGGGTCATTGGCAAACACCAAAGTAAGTGTCCGTGTTTCCATTGGAAATTCACTGCACTGTACACTAACAAGTCTTAACAAAAGAAGGCGGCAAGTCGGGTCATTGGCAAACACCAAAGTAAGTGTCCGTGTTTCCATTGGAAATTCACTGCACTGTACACTAACAAGTCTTAACAAAAGAGGGTGGCAAGTCTGGTCATTGGCAAAGCCCTTCAGCTTAACCTAGCCGAACTAAATTTGAGGCTCTGTTCCATCATACTGTTGTCCACAGGGCAACTATATGACTTAATAGGAAGTGTTGCTGAAGTGATAAAAGCGAGCTTCACAAACAAGACGGTATATGGATATACCTTACTATACAGTGCAGACGGTACAGGAAGCACCTTATGCGGATAATGCAGGAGCAATTATCCTGAGCATACTGTCCTGATGTTTGTGCCGAGCCCCATGGATGGGATTATATCGCGGTGACAGACGTTACATGGATGTAACTTATTAGAGATTGCAGGATGCACATTCCCCTGATGTCAAAGAGCGTGTACGCGTATCGCTTGTTTACTCAACAACACTAAACTACAACAGAGCCACACTTTAAGAGAAAATATTATGATTAAAATTGTTTTTTTTGCCGCGTTAAGAGAGCAGCTAGCTTGTGCTGAACTGTCTTTAAATGCTGAAGGTGTGAAAACTGTCGGTGACGTGAAACAGCGCTTAAGTGATAAAAATTCACAATGGCAACAAACGTTTAGCAAGGCATCACTGTTATCGGCGGTGAATCATGACATGGTTGATGACAGTCATTTAGTAAAGTCTGGTGATGAAGTTGCCTTTTTTCCTCCTGTGACCGGTGGATAAGTGATGACCAGCCAAGACCCTTTTAAAGAAATATCCATCCAAACTGAGGACTTTAGCTTAGCGGATGAAGTGGCTTTACTTGAGAAAAACAACCTAACCGATGGCGCTGTCGTTACTTTCACTGGCAGAGTTAGAAATAACAATAATGGTAATAGCGTCACTAGCTTAACGCTAGAGCATTACCCAGGTATGACTGAAAAATCTTTAGCTAAAATTATCAAACAAGCTAAAGAGCAATGGCACATAGGTAGAGTCAAAGTGATTCATCGCATTGGCGAACTTCACATAGGTGAACAAATTGTCTTTGTTGGCGTGACCAGCAAACATCGACAAGATGCTTATGCAGCTAATGAATTCATCATGGATTATTTAAAAGTTAAAGCACCGTTTTGGAAGAAAGAAAAAATAACCAATGCCGGGAAAACCTCCGAAAATTGGTTAGCTGCTAAAAGCAGCGATACTGATAAAGCCGACCTTTGGAGCTAGCGTGTTACGTTTTCTTTTAGTCACCGCCTTTACCATTAGTTTACTGTGGGTAACCAGTAGCCAAGCCCAACAAAATAACGCGGATGACAGCGATAGTGATGATAACAACACACCGCTACGTATTGCCGTTGCCGCTAATTTCACCCCGGTATTAAAAGTATTACTTAAAGAGTTCAGCAAACAAACTGGTATCAACAGCCAAATAATCAGTGGTGCCAGTGGTGCCATGTTTTTACAAATAAAACACGGCGCGCCCTTTGATATTTTTCTCAGTGCCGACAGTCGCCGGCCAAAAGAACTTGAGCAAGACGGTTTTGCCCGCAAAAATAGTCGTAAAACCTACGCCATAGGTCAGCTAGCATTCTATACCACGACTATGCCTTCACTTGAGCAATTATCTATTGACCTAGAAAAAAAACCACCACAACGCTTTGCTATTGCCAACCCTGATATTGCCCCCTACGGTAAAGCGGCCAAAGAAGCATTGCAACACTTAGGTTTATGGTCAACTTTGCAACATAAATTAATAACAGGCATTAATATCGGACAAACCTTTGCACAATTACGCAGTAAAGCCGTTACCCGTGGTATTGTTGCCAATAGCCAGCTAGTGCTAAACAACTTATCTGGCGTACTTATCCCAACGAGTTACCATCAGCCGATTGAGCAACAGTTAATTATAATTCGCGCCAGTAAGCGACAAGCCGCAGCGAAAAGTTTAAGTGATTTTTTACTCTCCGCCAAGAGCCAGGCAACCATAGTCAGTTATGGCTATGCACCAACACCAAGAGCTAAGGGTTAAATGATAAATTCTGACTTACAAGCACTGATAACCACCTTAGAAATGGCGACATTAACCACGATAATTTTATTGCTTATCGGTACCCCTCTTGCTTGGTATCTGGCCAAAATGACCAGTCGATTTAAGGTTATCATCGAGGCTGTAGTGGCTTTACCCTTAGTATTACCGCCAACAGTATTAGGCTTTTATTTATTGATTGCCTTTTCCCCGGAATACTTACCCGGACAAATGTGGCAGCAAGCGACGGGGCAACAATTAGCCTTTAGTTTTTCAGCCATCGTTATTGGCTCGGTTTTGTACTCACTGCCTTTTGTGGTTCAGCCACTGCAAAAAGCCTTTGAACAATTAGGTGACTCGCTCTTAGAAGCTGGGGCGCTACTTGGCGCCGGCCCTATTGACCGATTTTTTACTATTGTATTGCCGTTAACAAAAGCCAGTTTTATCACCGCAGCCAGTCTAGGTTTTGCCCATACAGTGGGTGAATTTGGTATTATCTTGATGATTGGCGGTAATATACCTGGAGAAACACGGGTACTTTCTATTGCGCTGTTTGATCATGTCGAAGCCTTTGATTATGCCCGAGCGCACCTACTATCCATCAGCTTATTAATAAGTTCTATGGTGTTATTAGCCGCTATCTATTGGTTAAATTTACCCAAAAGAAACAAACCTAAAGATTTAACGGTTAACACTAAGCGAGAAGAGCAAAGCGCCGATGAATGATTTTCCTATAAATAATGCGGCTTTGAATAGTCTTACTAACCATAAAGCGCCTCAGCTCAATATAAATATTAACATTAGTTATCAACAATTCGATTTAGCCATTGCGTTGCCCATACCCTTAAAGGGCATCACTGGTATTTTTGGCCACTCGGCCTCAGGCAAGTCAACCCTACTGCGTGCCATTGCTGGTCTAGAAACAACACTGACGGGTGAGATAACCTTAGTTGATACTTCTTTAATCAGTAAGCGTTTAGTCAGTAAAACTTTAGTCAACAGCGAACAAGGTATATACCTCAAACCCGAGCAGCGCCAAGTTGGCTTAGTGTTTCAAAATAGTCGTTTGTTTAGCCATTTAACGGTACTGGGCAACCTAGAGTATGCGGTCAAACGTTGTAAAAATAGTCGGCTGTCATTAGCTGAGGTCATTAAACTTACTGAGTTAAGTGCCTTACTGGATCAGGAGGTAAATCAGCTCTCCGGTGGTCAACAACAAAGAGTCGCCTTAGCCAGAGCTATTCTAGCCGAACCCAAGTTATTATTACTTGATGAGCCGTTAAGTGCCCTGGACCGACACAGTAAAATCCAACTGCTAAAAATGATGCTTAACATTCAAAAGCAGCTAAGTTTACCTATGTTATACGTCAGCCACTCTTTAGATGAATTACAGCAAGTTTGTGACACCTTATTAGTACTAGCACAAGGTAAGGTGGTTAGTTTTGGTAATATTCATCACGTTATTCATCAGCTCAATAATAACCCTGAATGTGACCTTATCCAGCAACAAACCAGTTTATCACTGCCGATAAAAACCTTTAATAATGGTCATGGCTTAACCGCTTTAGCGTTAAATGCCCAACAAGATATTTTTCTTAGCTGTGATCAGGCCTTTGAGCAGCAAACTCAGTTGCGCTGCTTTATTTTGGCCAGTGATATTAGTATTATCCTAACGGAGCCAACCAATAGCTCTATCGTTAATCACCTCTTTGGCACGATAAAACAAATTAATCCTCAGCAGAATAATGTTCTATTGACGGTTATTTGTGGTTCACAAGATTTTTTTGTCACTATCAGTGCCTTTTCTCAACAAAAGTTATCGCTAACCCTCAGACAACAGGTATATTTGCAGTTTAAAGCCAGTGCTGTGCGTACTTTTATCCATTAACTCTGATAAGAAATAAACTAGGAATACACGTGTTAAGTAATCAAGAGCAAGTTAAATACTCCCGGCAAATTATGTTGGCTAAGATTGGCACCTCAGGACAAATGGCATTGCGCAACGCAAAAGTGCTTATTTTAGGTGTTGGCGGTTTAGGTAATCCAGCCAGTTTATATTTAGCGGCCGCAGGTGTCGGCACCCTTTATCTCGCCGATGGCGATTGCATAGAGCTCAGTAACTTACCCAGACAAATTCTCTTTAGTGAAAGTAATATTGCTGAAAATAAAGCGGATGTCGCCGCGGAAAAATTACAACAACAATTTCCTGATGTAACGATTGAAGCTATTGATGAAATGCTTGATGAAGAGTTATGTGATTATTATCTGCCCCAAGTCGATTTAGTGCTCGATTGCTCAGACAATATTGCCACACGCTACTTAATCAACCAAGCCTGTGTCCAGCATAAAGTACCACTGATAGTGGGCGCTGCTACTGGCTTTGATGGCCAACAACTCACTATAGACCCGCGTGATGACAACAGTGCTTGTTACCATTGTCTTTTTCCTGCCAGTGAAAAATCGCCCGCCAATAATTGTCAAACGGTTGGTATCATAGGCCCAGTATTAGCCATGATTGCTGGTATGCAATGTTTACAAGCCATTAAGCTATTAACGGGAAATAAAGTACAGCTGAACCAACTTAACTTACTTGATGGTTTAGCCAATCAATGGCAGCAATTTACCATAAAAAAACAAGCAAGTTGCACCGTTTGTGGCTCAAGCTAGGATTAGTTACCTATTAATAACTGCCTAAACTAAATTGACACTCGGCACTGCTAATGATTAGCTCAGTGCCATTTTTACTTTTAATTTCTTGAGCAATATCAACCCACTGATAATAAACATTACGATGAACCTTCGCTGTTAGGTTGCGTCGTACGGTTACATAAAGATCACCATTTTCACTGATGATTAATGGATGTTGTTCATCTAGGGTAAATTCGTCGTCTAAGTTGGTGCTAACCTGCATAACCGTTTTTTCTTCATCAAGCCAGCGCCATTGAGTGAGCATAAAAGGTGCATCATCTACCTGAATTTTCACTTTCTCTACTGGCGTCACTAAAAAGTACTCCGCAGTAGCTTTGCTTACTCCTTTATTTACCTCTGTGTTTACCTCCTTAATGAGCACGGAAGCAAATAGCTTTACCAGTGCTAAGCGCTTAAAGATAGTACCGTGGTAATACCAATCACCATTGGCTTTTATCTGGATATCAATTTCACCACAATAAGGTGGATTCCATGACTCGACTGGTGGTAATGATTTTTTACTGCCAGCTAGTTGAGCTGAAATTTTATCTAATGACATAATGGCGGCATATCCTTACAAAAAAGCGCTGCAATGGCTAAAATGGGTTAGCTTAACCCTATTACGCGATAAGTGCATTTGATTATAATTAATATCATGCTAACTTATTGCCCGATACATTTTTTTAACATTTGAGCCAATGCCAACAGTATTGGCTTACAATAACCCCCCAGTCTATTACGTTACTTACCGCTCAGGAAGAATTTAATCGAATTGGTCTAACAAGGAATATAGATGAAAATAGCCTTCACTAAGACTAAGCTAAGCTTAATAGTCTCCTCTGCTCTGCTTATCGCAGCGTGCAGTAATCAAAATAATGAAAGCACTAATACCATGGCAAATATAAACGCCCCTGTCGCTAAAAAAGTACCTCATGAAATGATTATTCATAATCACACTCGTGTCGATAATTATTACTGGATGCGTGATGACAGTCGAACTAACCCAGAGATCTTAGCGCATTTAGCCGCAGAGAATGATTATACTAAGGCACAGTTAAAACATACCGAGGCGATGCAAGAACAGATCTTTCAAGAGATCAAAGCTCGCATTGAAAAAGACGATAACTCAGTAGCCACTAAAACCGGCGATTATTACTATTCACGCCAAATGCACGGCGAGAATGAGTACCCTATCTACGTTAGGTCAACTGACTTTCAAGGCAGTAATCTGGAAGTTTTACTGGACGTTAATGAATTAGCCAAAGCACACGACTACTACCAAGTGACGGGTTTAACAGCCAGTCCAAATGGCAAGTTATTAGCCTACGGTGAAGATACCTTGAGTCGTCGAGTCTATACGGTTCAGTTTAAAGACATTGCCGGTAACACCCTACTTGCCGATAAACTTACCGGCACCAGTGGTGGCATTGTTTGGGGTAATGACAATAAAACCGTTTATTACATCAAAAAAGACCCACAAACCTTATTAGGTTACCAAGTATTTCGTCATATCTTAGGCACAGCCCAAGCTGATGATGAAATGGTCTACGAAGAAAGTAATAAAGCTTACTATACCAGTATCAGTAAATCTAAAGATGGCAGCAGTGTCTTTATTTGGCATTCAAGTACAGAAGCAAGTGGTGTGTCAGTCATTGATGCTAATAACGCTAAAGCCATGCCTCAAAAATTCATTGAGCGTGAGGAAGACCATGAATATTCAATCTCTAAGTTAAATGATTGGTATTACATCCATACTAACTGGCAAGCAACCAACTTTCGTTTAATGAAAGTTGATAAAAACCATCTTGGTGATAAAAGCCAATGGCAAAATGTTATTCCAGCCAATGATGCCGTTAAGCTTGAAAACTTTGAGTTATTCACCGACCACCTTGTTTATCAACAACGTGAAAATGGCATCAGCCGAGTAACTATCCAGCAACTTTCAACGGGTAAAGAGCAACAGCTAAGCTTTAATGACACCGCCTATACCTTGCACTTATATGGTAATAATGAAATAGGCAATAAAGCATTACGTCTTTACTACACTAGCTTTACTACGCCGGGTACCGATTATGATATTGATTTATCCTCGTTAGTTAAAAGCAAATTAAAACAAACTAAAGTATTAGGTGACTTTGACAGTAACAACTATGCCTCTGAACGTATTTTTATTACGGCACGTGATGGTAAAAAAGTACCAGTATCATTGGTTTATCGCAAAGATATCTTCAAAAAAGATGGCACTAATCCATTATATCAATATGCCTATGGTTCGTACGGTAACACCATAGACCCTTACTTCTCTGTCAGTCGTTTAAGCTTGCTTGACCGTGGTTTTGTCTATGCCATTGCTCATATTCGTGGTTCAGAAATGCTTGGCCGACCTTGGTATGAAGACGGTAAAAAACTGACAAAAATGAATACCTTTACTGACTTTATTGATGTCACTAAAGCCTTAACAGCACAAGGTTACGGCGATAAAGATAAGGTATTCGCTGCGGGTGGTAGTGCCGGTGGTTTACTGATGGGCGCAGTGATTAATATGGCACCTGAGCTTTATCAAGGCATTGCTGCAGCAGTTCCTTTTGTTGATGTAGTAACTACTATGCTTGATGAAAGCATTCCACTAACAACCAATGAGTTTAAAGAATGGGGCAACCCAAAAGAAAAAGTTTATTATGATTATATGTTGTCATACTCACCGTATGATCAAGTGAAAACCCAAGACTATCCTAACATCCTAGTCACCACAGGATTACATGACTCACAAGTACAGTATTTTGAGCCAATGAAATGGGTTGCTAAGTTGCGTGAATATAAAACAGATGACAACCTATTAGTCTTTAAAACCGATATGGAAGCAGGACACGGTGGCGCCTCAGGGCGATTCAAACGTATTCATAATACGGCCTTACAATATAGCTTCTTTATTGACTTACTTAATAAGAGTTAATCAATAGTAAGAAAAGCTATTTAGCTTAGCCAAAATAAGCATCCTCACCTAGGTACAGCAAGGTGAGGATGTTTTTCTGCAGCAACAACACCCTAATATTAACATCAGTTAGTAGTGAACCTGGTAACCACATGATTTCAGGGAATTGAAGCAGGCTATAACTCAGGATTAGCGGCGACTCTTGATGTCTTGATATTAGTGCCGGTCAATTACCTTATTGTTGAGCAGGTTAAAAGCATCTTTTCCGCTAAGGCTGCCAGTAAAAATAGCAGTGATAGACAAGTGGCCTAACCCAATAGAGTATGATGAACTAACATTAATAGACTTGATTGACTTAATTTTACAAAAAAGGTTATTATCTAATTGAGTGCTGTAAATTGCAATATGACTTTATATGAACAAAGTAAGGCTGATAACTATTCGCTAGTTGAACCACCAGACTAAGTACTTTATTATTTAGACAGATTGCAGATGTCTTTAGTCAATGCTGTTGATTAAAGGCTAATTTGACAGCAGATTTAACTGATAGACAATATATTTAGTAGGTTGGTAAATGAGATTAAGAAAAAAGAAACTTATGTTACGAAAAAATAAAAATCACTTAAAAATAAGGGTGTTACGCTCGATGAAACGGCGAAATATTGCTCATTTTTATAAATTAGATGAAAAAACCATTAGTTAGCCCGCAGAGCCATCCCAAGTAAACGTAAGTACACTTTCAAACTCTGCTCTCAATTATCTTATCAAAAACGGGTTATCATAACGGCACTTTACCCTTTAGCCACGTCAAAGCCGGATATTTTTTTGATAGCCCTATTGAGCCAAATCCGCATAATAACGACAACAATTATTCGTGTTATGCTGCAACCATATTCTCCACATTTTCTAAAGAGTACCGCTATGCCACAGACATTTTCTCGTTATTCCTCCATCGCCCTTGTTAAAGAAATAGAATCACCTGAAAACCCTGGCGGTTTAGAAAAACGTGTGGCCTTAGTACCTAGTGATGTCGGTCAACTGGTATCAGCGGGCATTAAAGTCTATGTGGAAATGGGCGCAGGAGAAGGGGTTGACTTTAGTGATGAAGAATACATTAAACATAACGCTATTATGCAAACAGCTGAGCAGATATATAAAGATAAAGCGCTGATTATTAAGTTTAAAGGGCCTGCTCTTAGTTCCATAGAGCAGATGAGTGCAGCTTGTACACTATTATGTATGGCACATTTCAACTCCTATCCAGACAGAGCAAAACTTCTCCAAGACAGTCGTATTAATGTTATTGCCATGGAAGAGATTTGTGAGTCACCAAAACAAGACTCGGATGAGCGAATTCTTGGCCGTGTCGCCATGAATGCTGCCTTAACCCCCTTCTTTAACGACAATACTATTGGCGGATTACGAGTAAGAATTATTGGCTGGAGTGAGCGTTTACGCGGTGCTATTAATCGTTGTGGTAATCGTAGCCCTCGATCTTTACAAGTTATCCAGCCATCACTTGCCTTTGAAGAACTAGAGGCCACTGGCACTAATGCATTATATTTTTACGACAGTAAAAGCTTTAAAGATCCCCAAGGCATACTACAAAAACTACGCGCATTAAAAACCCATACTTTTGATATTAATGACTTTGAAATAAAGCAAGGTCAGCAAGCCATCGCTGATTATCAAGCAAGCCATCCACCGGCACAATTTGGCCTACGCCGTATTCAATGCCTACATGAAACCGGACGAGCCGGAGCAAGGTATGGCATGGGTTTATTAGCTGACTATAAGCCGTCGATAAAAAAAGCCAATATCAAGGCGGTTATTCTTGGTTATGGTAATGTCGCCCAAGGCGCTTTGGATGAATTGCATCAGCAAGGCATTAAACACATCCATGTTTTAGGCCGAGCTCAAACGGCTAAAAGCCGTATTGATTATTGGCTCAAAGATGCTGATATTATCATCAATGGCGCTGAACAATCCGTTGAGTTAAGAGGCAAAAACTTCCTGATCAGTAATAAGCACCTCAAAGAGTTAATCCCTGAAAATTCGGTGGTTATTGATTTAGTCGGTGGCAGCCCAACCAATAGAAGCCCAGTTGAAGCGGTGTTGAGCTGTAGCTTTTTAACAGCACCTTATTTTGTTCAAGATGGCGTACTAGTCTCCTCTTTATGGGGTTGGCCGATGATGGGCATGATGCGTGAAACCGCCATTCGTTATTCAGGACAAATTGTTGAGGTATTAATTGGCAAGGAAAAACTTATTGAAGGCCTAGGTTTACTCAGCCCTGGTGTTAAACCAGCCTTAGTTTGTGGACCTTTTTCAGACACCCCTAAGGATTAGTCATCTTATGTTTAGCCATTGTCCTCGTGACGAGAGCAATGGTGATAACTAGCAAAACAAATACTCGCTGACTTAGCTGTAGATTAATTAGACAAAGATGATAAAACAAAAGCAATTATGGATAAATACCATTAAAAGCAAAGATTTTCCTTGTCATGCTAGGCATAAATGCACTACAATCGCCGCGCTGTTAAGTAGCAGCACATATATTTATTGCTCCTAGCATAAAGTATATCTCAGTACACCTCAGTGGTGGCTATAGCTCAGTTGGTAGAGCCCCGGATTGTGATTCCGGTTGTCGAGGGTTCAAGTCCCTTTAGCCACCCCATTTTTATCTCCCCATATTTTAAAATATAAACTACGAAAAAATAATCGGTGATTAGCGCAGCTTGGTAGCGCACTTGGTTTGGGTCCAAGGGGTCGCAAGTTCGAATCTTGCATCACCGACCACTTTTAAGTTAAATATCCTCCTAAAAATACTGACGGTGGCGTTAAGGAACTTTTCAGCCCCTTCAAAAGTTCCGGTTCTTGTGCCATCACATGGCAGCTCTAACTCTTGGTTATTCGTATTTAGCTTGAACGTCTTAGCTCCCCAAATATGTTTGATTAGACACAACACTTTGCTGTTCGTTAAGTTGGTTATAGCAAATTCGTTTTTTTCTAAGTTAGACCATGATAGTAAAAGCATTCTGTTAGTTCCTTGATGGCTTCAATTTAATGTGTACCCGTCGCGTAGCGACATAGGGGTGCGCGCTTAATTTGATGCTAATCAAACAGAGTGAGAGAATAATTTTGTCAATGAAAATCACGGAGTGTCTGGGTTATTTTCGTCTTTTTGAAAATGTTCTAGAAACCGTTATTTTACTTTACTAAATTAGGCTTGAAGCTCTTTGGAACCGTCTATTGAACTTTCTTTTGAACTTTGGGTGTGTTTGTTTAGGTAGCGAACAACGAGTTCCGAGGGCGAAGCCTGAGCAACGAGGAAGAGTAGAGAGCGGAGATGATAAACCCCCGTCATGTATTACGGGGGTAGATTCCACCATACTATGCAGCTTTTCGTTCATGTTGCTTGGTTCTATTGGTTATTACTGAGAATTGTTTTTGTATAAAGAAGGGGATTCACCTCACAATAAACTATTATGTTTCCTCAACAGCAGCTATTATTTGTATACTTTTAACTCTCATATTTTTGTTGTATAATCGTAAAGGACTTAGATTTTTAATATAATAATTTATTAATATTAAGGTGGCTATTATGAGTCAAGAAGAAGCTAAAACAATCATAGACAAATTAAAAGAACATACAGTTGAAAATACATCAAGTGTAGAGAAAGCACGCGCTGCTCTAGTTGCAGCTGGCTTGATTAAAGATGATGGTACTCCAGAAACTCAGTATGTATAAAAACCACCCATCTTTAGTTTTAGGTTTTCATGCGTGTGAAAGGGTAATAGGAGAAGATATATTAAGTGGAAATAAAGGTTTTAAAGCAAGCGAAAACAGCTTTGACTGACTAGGTACTGGTATGTACTTTTGGGAAAACAGTCCCGAAAGAGCTAATGCCTACGGAATAGAACTTAAAGAAGCCCGTAAAAAGCTTAAAGACCCAATGGTTATAGGTGCAGTAATACATCTCGGTAGGTGTTTTAATCTACTAGAAGCGCAATGCCTTAGTGTACTTAAGGCGAACTACGAATCTATGAAGAGTGTATACGCCCTCCTCAAACTACCCCTCCCCACTAACGAAACAGCTTATACAGGCGATAGCGATAAACTATTTAGAAAATTGGACTGTGCTGTTATCCAGTATATGCACTGTGAATTACTTAAACAAAATGAGAAACCCTTTGATACTGTAAGAGCCGCCTTCTGGGAAGGTGATTCACTTTACCCTGATGCAGGTTTTAAGGAAAAAAATCATATTCAGCTTTGCGTTATAAATCCAAATAGTATCAAGGGTTATTTCAGACCCTTAATAAAAGATGAAGGTTATGCAAGCGTATAACTTCCTGTTAAAGAAAAGTAACAAGTAATTCAAGAGGATAATTGACAGTTTCATTCCTTTACTGCGTTCAATTATATCAAACCACTTAATTGAACATTATTACTCGAACTTATCATGCAGCTTATGGGGAAAAATCTGTGTATAAACTTGCCAAAGAATATTCAAGTTTCTATGTCCTGTGACTTGTGCCACTTCTTCAATGCTATAACCTTTCTCAAATAACCTAGATGCACCCTCTCGCCTTAAGTCATGATATCTTAGGTGTTATACCCAAATCATTCCTAACACGCTGAAAACCTGCTGTTACAGACCTAGGGTTATAGGGGATATTCTATCATCCGTTTCTGTCTGCTTTTTTACTAAGTCATATGAACCAGCTAACAATGGCACGATCATATGATTAC
Source organism: Colwellia sp. TT2012 (assembly GCF_001440345.1). Classification (GTDB taxonomy): domain Bacteria; phylum Pseudomonadota; class Gammaproteobacteria; order Enterobacterales; family Alteromonadaceae; genus Colwellia. The sequence continues at coordinate 514,053 of NZ_LJYX01000021.1, forward strand.
CCTCTTTTTTCCTTGGGTCTTTCCTGTCTCGTACAATTACTGTTTTATGTGCATGGTTTAAGTCTTTCCATTCGATTTTACCAACTTCTCCTATTCTCATGCAGGTGAATATAGAAAAATTTAGAATATCAACAAAGGGAATTTTACTGTCCTGCCTTTTTGTTAATGCTGCAATTAACTTATCGAGTTCATTATCAGTAGGCCTGCGTGTTCGATTTTGACTCTACCTTGAAAAAAACCGCTAACTTCATTTCAATTAGTACAGGTCATGTATTACGGAGGTATATTCCAGCAAAAAATGCGGCTTTGGCTAATAATCGAGTATTTCATCGATATTTACTTAAAATTATTCACTTTCGTCGCATGACTGAAAAGTATGCATAATAAGCTGTTATATTTTTACCTCCACCAAAGTAAACGTAAAATCCTATATTTAAGTTGAAGTGTTTTTGTTTTGTTATAAACTCAAATTAATGTTTTTAAGTTTTGGTGCGTTATGGCAAGAATTAGAGTTCCTATTCCTTTTACCGAATTGATGGAAAAAGTGTCCAATGAAGTTTTTATTCCGCTTTTATCTAAATATAAAGCGACGGATCTACAAGGTAATTATTTACATTGGGATAAATTTAAATGGAAAGTAGATACTGGTGATGATGAGGATGCGGCTTGGATTGCAACCAAGATATCTAGAAATTCCACTAAAAAATACATTGCAAAATTACAGGGAAAGAATGAAGGGGAGCTATTTAGTTATTGCGTACCTGATTCGCTATTTTCTCAATTACATTATATAGATACACTCACTGGCGGAGGTCACTCTATAGGTGATGGTGCATTTATTACTACACGTGAAAAAGATAAATATTTGGTTAAAAACTTAATAATGGAAGAGGCAATAACATCTTCACAATTAGAAGGTGCTTCTACAACAAGAAAAGTTGCCAAAGATATGCTGGAAAATAATAGAAAGCCTATTAATAAATCAGAGCAAATGATCTTTAATAATTACCTTTTAATGAAGAAGGTAGTTGAACGTAAAGATGAAGATTTATCTATTGGATTAATTCTCGAACTACATTCTATTGCTACTTTCGAAGCAATAGATAATGATGCTATTTCAGGTGAGTTAAGAATAGATAATGATATAACAATTAGAAATGGTTATAACGAAGTAGCGCATGAGCCGCCCTCCTTTGAATCACTTAAAGAAAGACTAACTTTATTATGCCAATTTGCTAACGAATGTAGTGATGGAAAAAATTCTGATACATTTATTCATCCATTAATTAAAGCAATAACTCTTCATTTTATGATCGGCTATATTCACCCCTTTGGTGATGGTAATGGCCGGACAGCAAGAGCATTGTTTTATTGGTTTATGCTTAGAAGTGGATATTGGCTATTTGAATATGTTTCAATTAGTAAGCTTATTCAAGAAAAAAGAAGTGACTATGATGCGGCTTATATTTATACAGAATCTGATGACTTAGATTTAACATATTTTATCTACCATCAAGTTGATATTGTGATAAAAGCTGTAGATGCTTTGCAGAAACATATAGCAAGTAAAAAGGGTGAGTTCTATCAATTTATGGAATGGATTGATAAAAGCCCTTTATCTAAAAAATTAAAAAGAACGCAACTTGAATTACTCAAAGATGCAATCAAAGAACCAGGGAAAATATTTACTGCTAAGCAAGTATCTGCTGAGTTTGATATTAATCAAAACACGGCTCGTACATACCTAAATGGGTTAGTTGATGAAGACTTACTTATATCAACTAGAAGTAAAAAAGGAAAAATGATTCTTTATTTAGCACCATCAGGTCTACGGGATAAGTTAAAAATATAACAAGTTACTCGAGCGGAAAATAATATTTGATCATCGTGCCGCGATTATAGCCAATTATTATTTTCCGTTTCACAAAGCGTTATTCATCAAACTTGTCATGCAGATTATGCGGAAATAACTGAGTATAAACTTGCCAAAGGATATTCAAATTTCTATGGCCCTGTAACTTGTGCCACCTCTTCAATGCTATAACCTTTCTCAAACAGCCTAGACGCAGCCTATCACCTTAAATCATGATATCTTAGGTCAGTTTATACACTAAGTCCGTCCTAACACGCTGAAAACCTGCTGTTACAGACCTAGGGTTATAAGGTAAGATTCTATCATCAGTTTCTGCCTGCTTTTTTACTAAGTCATATGAACCAGCTAACAATGGTACGATCATATGATTACCCTCTTTTTTCCTTGGGTCTTTCCTGTCTCGTACGATTACTGTTTTATGTTCATGGTTTAAGTCTTTCCATTCTATTTTGCAAACTTCGCCAATTCTCATGCAGGTAAGTATTGAAAAGTTAAGAATATCAACAAAGGGAATATTACTTCCTTGCTTGTTCTGTCTTTCAGTTAATGCGGCTGTTAACTTTTCCAGTTCATCTTCTGTAGGTCTACGTGTTCGTTTTTGGCTCTTACCGACTAACTTCATTTCAATTAGTACGGGTACAGCATCTTCAAAAATTTTCCAGTTGGCCGTTACATCAAAAACAGGTAAAGCTATTTTCATTACACTTCGTAAATAGGCAATGTCATGATAAATGGTTGCACCACCAGCCCCTGCCCCTCTCCGCATTTTACAGTGAGTTATTAAATCACTGCTTTTAAGCTGGTTTGATAATACATCTGCTATTGGGCAATCTCTTAGCATTTTCACCACGTATTGCTTAGTTCTACCAGTAGCCGCCCACAAATCAACGTCATTGATAAATAGGTCTAGTAATTCACCAATTGATATCACCTTATCTTGAGCTGTAATACTATTTAGCTCTACAGCCTCTCTGCGTATTTTGCCCCATGTTTTGGCTAATTCTTTTTTACTGAATGTTTTAGATTCTCTATGTATAATTACACCATTCTTTTTTACGCGAATTGTGCAACGGTAGCTAAAGTCTCCGTTAGCCTTTTGGCGTTTATCAATTGTTACTGATGCCATTGTATTATCCTTAATCGTCCTAGCCAAAATGGGGCGCATTTGGAACACCTTAAACGGAAATTCAACGAAAGTACAGGCGATTCAAGGCGATTTAGGGTATAACCAAATGACTACAATTACGACTCCAAAGCTATATAAATCAAGGCCTACAATAGATCATAGGCTAAGTGTAGCGCCTATGCTAGATTGGACGTAAATCACTATATTTACTAGCCTCCCCTCACTCATGGAACCCTATTGGAACCATTGAAAATAAAGGAATATAAAAAGGGCCCCAAATCGAACGCCAACTGCATAGTTAATTCTGTATTCCTCGCTGAAAACTTCTTATATAGATCACTTGGATACGAAAACTGACGTTTCACTAATTAGTTTCTCTGACTTCTTTGTGCGCATTGCGGACTTTAGCTTCAAAATATTTTCCCTATATTTTCTAATGAATCACTCACATGATGTTACTAAGACGTCTTAGTAACACACCTTAAGCAAGTATGAACGATTATAACTAATTGAAATTACTGTGATTAATGTGTTATTACATTAACTTGTTACTGAGGCCTCTTAGTAACATCCAATTATTTATATAAAATTTACAGTGTACGGTTTCTAATATATTGATACTATGGGATATTAATATTTATGGTGCGCACATTACTAAGACGTATCCATAATAAGCTGTTGAACTAAACCGCTTCGCGGGGAGCGACAGCTACCCGAATTTCTCTGCATTTCAGCCACATCTTACGTGTTAAAAATAGGTAGTAATAGGTTGCAGGGTGAACTAAAGTAGAAAAATAGAAAATGGATTGATCGAATCAGAGTTGATGCTGAAAAGTGTTTAAAAGGGAATTATTTAACTCGAAGCCCCCTGAAAAACAATACCCATATTGCATAACTAGTGCCAACTAGAACGCTCTGATTACGGCTCAGTCCAACAGGACATTTATCTCTCATGCTTCGACAAGAGATAAATGCTTAATTGTTATACATTTCATCTAATTTTGTGCTCTATATAAGTCATTAAGGAAAACAACTTGAAACTACATTTAAGTAACTTGGATGAACTTCTCCAAAAGGTTAGGAATTCCCATTCAAAGAACTATTTAAATGAAGCAATTGCTTCATACAGAATAGGTGCATATCGAGCTGCATTAATTACCACATGGATTGCTGTATGTGTTGATATTATAGAGAAAATAAAAGAATTGAGTTTAGGCGGCGATCCAATTGCGAAGCGATTAGAAGAACGTTTAAACGGTATTAATTCAAATGATCCTTCTTCGATGCTTTCTTTTGAAAGAGACATTTTAGATATGGCTTGCGATGAACTGCAATTGATATCTGCAATCGAAAAGTCACACTTAGAAAGACTTAAAAATGACAGAAATGTTTGTGCACACCCAACCTTTTCAGAGGATGGAAATCAGTTCACGCCATTAGCTGAACTTGCACTTTCATATGTAGTTCAAGCATCAAATTACCTTTTAATTCATGCGCCAGTTAAAGGAAAAGTGGTAATCCAACGCTTATTTGATTTAATTAATGAACCTTCTTTTCCGGAAAACTCAGAAAAAGCGTTCACTGTACTTTCATCCGAAAATAATTTAGGTAGAGCGAGGGAAAGTAGTATACGCAATTTATCTTTAATTTTATTAAAAAGAGTTTTTCGTGATGAAAATGGGATTAGCACTGAACTTTTAAATCGTATTTCTGCTTCTCTTGGGGCAATAGAGCGAATAGCACCTGATGTCTACAATGAAGTAATGGATAATAAATTTGGAACTATGCTTTCGATCGCCACAGATATTCAATTAATGCGAGTATTTCAATTCCTAATTACAAGAGATGTTTGGGGGAATATTGACGATGCTGAAAAAATCAGAATAGAAGGTTTAATTCAATCAATGTCTGTTGATGATCTTATAAAATACGGTGTGACAAAACTCTCAGAGTTAAATTATGAAATAAAGTCGAAGTTAATACCTGTAATTCAACAACTTAAGAATCCACAAAAATATACTTTGTTTTCATCATTCCCTTCTAAAACCTTTAAAAAGGAGGCGATAGACTTATTTATAGACTCAAGAAGTTTTGATAGTGCTGAGTTGAGAGGAGCAAATATTTTAATTCCTATCGCAAAGCATTTTAATGACGATGACTTTAACCAAATATTTGAAGGGGCTTTAAGTAACACAGGCTCATATGGTCATAATCAGATCCTTTATGCTGGAGATATAGGTTCATTTTTTGCAAACTTATATCAAGAATCAAAAAACTGTGAAGTTGATTATAAAAGTCTTTGGAAAGGGTTTAAAGACAAATTAGAAGCTAAAGGTGTCGATTATCCACCTTTAGATGAATTACTTATTGTCGACCAAATAATTGAAAAAGAGGTAGTACAAGAAGAAGTTACAACACCTGCGCTCTAAATACATAACAAGCGTTTCAACAGGACAAATAACCGTTGCTTTTGCTCCTGCGTCGCTATTATAACCAACTATTATTTGCCCGTTAAACGGGCGTTATATGCCTGAGTAATTAGGTTGTACGTTATATTAATAATTTTTTATTTAAAACAATAAACCTTCAATAAGGAAGTTCAATGAGTCGCTGGATCGAACAGTTTGAAAATCACCCTTTTCAAACCACTTGGAAAGAAATCATTAAAGTAACCGAAAATGTTGATGTTGATGATAGTACTGTTGTTACCAGCGTTGAGGATGTAGCCAGACTTAAAAAGGTGATAACTTATTTAAATGGATTGTTAGATGCGTGCGATCCTGAATTGATACCACAATCAACATGGCAAAACTTTCATACTCAAACCACCCCTTGCTTGCAGCAAATTACTACCTATCAAAGCAATAGAAATATTGCTCATATAACGCAAGCCAATGCTCATTTAGATAACTTATTAACATACCTAAGACCGTATCAGGTTGTTGTAGGGAAAGCTGCTAAATCTGCAAGTGCATCGTTTATTACTTATACAAAAACCATAAATTCTAATCTTACTTCTTTTCAAGACCAAGCTAGATCAATTTTGATAGAAATTGGTGAGTATAAAGATAAAGCTTTAAGTGATGCTGAAGAATCAAGCTTGTCGAGTGTGCGAATTAAAGAATTAGCGGCGGGTTACTTTGATGATACAGAGGAAGAAAGTTTAAGCTCAAAAATTAATAGATTTGAAACGCAACTTGAGGAAAACTATGAAAAGATCAAGAGTTATAAAGTTGAATTGATTGATGGTGACTCTGGTAATGAGTCTATCGCATCAGAAATAAAAAGTGCACTTAAGATTGCCGAAATTGACTCTGAAACCATAAAGAGTCTAATGAATGACGTAAAAACAAAACTTTCTGATTTTAAAGGTTATTATACTGATGTGTTTGGCTTGAAAAATGATGAGGGTGAATTTGAAGGCGGACTTAAAGATGAAATAACTGCTAGAGAAAAACATCTTGAAGAATTTAAAAAGCAACAAGAAATCAAATATAAAACTCTTAATGATGAAATTGAAAGTCTCTTACCCGGTGCGACAAGTGCTGGTTTAGCTTCTGCATACCATGAATTAAAAGAATCATTTGATACACCAATTAAAAATTATTCAAAATTGTTTTATGGATCCATTACAGCCTTGATGCTGGTTTCGTTTATATCCATAACTCAAGAATTAGGATTATTTTTTATTAAGTTTGTGGATGTATCGGATTTTAGTAAATTAACTTCAAATATATTATTTAAGCTACCTATTATTATTCCTATATTATGGCTTACTTTGTTTGTATCAAAAAGGCGTAGTGAAGCATTAAGGCTTCAACAGGAATACGCGCATAAGGAAGCTTTAGCAAAATCATATCAAAGTTTCAAAATACAAATTGAAGCTTTAGAGCAGGCCGACCCTGAATTAATGAAAAAACTATTAAACTCTACCATCGATGCAGTTTCTAAAAATGCTTCTGATACTCTTGATAAAAATCATGGAGATAAAACGCCTGTTCATGAAGGCGTTGATGGTTTAATTAGCTCTATAGAAAAAATTAAAAAAGTATTTCTATAGATCTTAAATAAGTGGCTTGGAGTAACTATAAGGGTTTTCAAGTCGGACAAAAAACAGTTGGCTGTTTCACTCCGTTCACAATTTTAGCCAACTGCAATTTTCGGCTTAAAACGGTGTTATCGATACAAAAGCTAATCCAAATCAACGTTACAGATTAAAAGCTAATGTCCGTTGTGTGGTAAGAGTGATCCTTAGCGTGTGATCAATAACCAACTACAAACAGCTCACCGCTAATGACTTCTTGGTGCGCATTGAAGACATTAGAGTTAAGTTTTTTGCCATATATTTTCTAATGAATTATTGGTGTCTTATTGCTGAGAATTCACAGTAACATCCAAACTCTAACAAAAATAAAATATTTGTAGTTTCTAAATATTTGAAACTATGGGATATTAATGTGAATTAAATAAAGGTTATGGGGCGGACATTACTGGAAAGTCTCCATAATAATTGTTAGAAATTTATTGGAATTGGGAACATGAAGTAAAGTATGCAGAGATCTTTTATTGAAAAATATGCTGATAACCGACGATTAAAAAGAATGCTAAAAGATCTCCCCGAATCATCAACCCTGAAATACAAAAATGTTAAGGATTTCGTTGATACCTATAGGGTACTTTTTACAAGAACTAGCAAAATTTGTCATAAGTTGATTAGTAGTATGGAGCTTAAAGAGTTATATTCGCCTTCAATGCTTATACCTGCAACATTAACCCTACATTATTTATTTGAACGAGTAGTAGTTACACCTTTCCATGTAATAAATACTTTTACTCGAGATCCAATGTATGCGCATTCAGATATAGCTGCACTAAATCGAGGGCTTTTTGAATCAGCTGTAAACGCATGCTTTTTAGTTTCTAAAGATAATGACTTGAGATTTAAGAAATTTTTCGCTACGTCTTTAAAACAAGAGCATCACATTCAAAAGTCTATGGATAAATGGATTGATTCAGAGAACCCTAAGATTAAAATGACTTCTAATAAACAACGTAATATCAAAAACGCTACAAATAATAAAGTCGTTGAAGAGTTAAAGGATCTTATAGGTGATGTTGGCCAATTCCCTAATATTTGGGAACGATGTGAAGCGTTAGGAGAGGATTGGATGTTTGACTATGATAGTAAGTATCGTGGGTTATCAGCTTGGCAACATGGAGATGTCAGTCGTGTTTTTATAACACATAGTATGAAGCAATTAGATTCATCTGAAGCTGAACGGCCTGTATTTGAATCGATGGCGCAATGCTCTTGGGCATGGGATATTATGTTTAAATACGCTTTTACTATACAAAAAGTATGTAATCTTCCGGAAATAAGTGAAGAGCTTGCATATTTAAATCACATAGGTTATCAAGCTATGAAAAAAAATCTGAGTTCAGCGGTTAATAAATTTCAAGGTTCTGTTGAAGAAAGTGCCTAATCGGGTAGCCAGAGGTATCTAGCCTCCAGCCCCACACCACCCTATATGCGGCTCCGCACATGGCGTTATCGATATAAAATCTAATCCAAATCACCGCTACTGATTAAATGCTAATGTCAGCAAAGTGGTACTTACCGCCCTTAGCATCTGATGTTAAAAAATCAGTAAATTTCAAATGAAGTAGCCCTTTTGCTAAGGGTAACTTTGTGCGCATTAGAGACATTAACTAAATGTTATTTGTCATACTTTTTCTAATGTTTAAGTGCTAATAACATGAACGAAGGCAAAAGCCTCTATTTCATGTTTTCATTTAATTAGTCAATAGTCTAATAAGTTGATTCTTTTGTCTTTATCTATATTCTATGTAACCATATTATTATGAAAGAGCGCAAAGCCAATATTTAAACAAGGGTTTTTACCTTACAATATGCGGTTAGGCTTTAATGGAGAGTTCCGTGGACGTTGAGTTAAATTGGAGAGCTATTTCTGCCGTTATCACCACAATTGCAGTGATTGTTGCGTTAATTCCTTTATATCAAAGTGGGCTCAGAAATAAGGCAAAAGCTAAAAACCTTAGAATCAGGATTGCTGCTAAAATATTTTCGTTAAAACCGACCTTAGTTTCTATTTGTGAAGGTAAAGATTACAAATTTAATCCTCTTGTTATTTTCACACCCACTAAATTAGATGAGTTTCTATCTGACTTAACAGGGCTAATGAAAGAAGCTGAGGTTTTAGAGCCAGATGAACAAGATTTACTTTCTAGTTATTATATTAATGTTGAACTAATGATCCCCTTAATTAAAGGAGAGCAGCTTGAAAAAAAAGGTGCCGAAAGTATTCAAATGATAGCGGATAGGCTCACGAATACTATGGAAGATTATGGTCTCTTGCATAGTGAACCGCATCAGCCTTGGAAATAAAGCCTAACAAATAAGAATAGGTGTCAGCGCAATCACTGTAGTTGTATTCCAATAAATTATTTTAGAGGCATAAATGATCGACCCAACAGAGTGGATATGTAATAAAGAAAGCACTTATTCTAATTTAAGCCCAGATGAGAAAAAAGCTATCGGTGAATTTTTCCTAATATGGAGCTACTTTGAATCGGAAGTTTTGAGCTGTAATGGGAATAGAACTAGCTTTACAAGTTTAGCTAGCGCTTTACTAGATTCTGAAAAAATATCAGATATAGGGTTGGATGAACTTGTTGTCTATTTTCAGAACCGATATGTCTCTGGTGGTGTATTCAATGATAAGTATGATGCTTTAGAACTCGAAAAAAGTCGAAACCCACCTGAAGTAGATGAAATGTTATTAAATGGAACTAGCCAGCAGGTAACAAAGTTAATTGGCTGTTTATTCATTGTTTATCGCTTTAGAAATAACCTATTTCATGGTCCTAAATGGCGTTATAAGCTTTCCGAACAAGAAAGTAACATGAGTAAAGCTTGCCAGTTTATGATTAAAATTATAGATAATACATAACAAGTGACTATGGTTAGTTATCGATACAAAATCTAATCCAAATCAACGCTACTTGTTAAAAGCTAATGTCAGCAATGTGGTAAAAGTGACCACAACTTAGATTGCTATATAGTTAATAGGCTTAGTAGTGATTTTATGAGCTAGGCCAAAAACTAATAAGAGAACATTAAATGAATCGCTACATAAAAAACATCATTGCCATAGTAATCTTATCTCTTATTTCAACCGCTACTTATGCCGCAACCAATAAGGTTGTTAGCTTTAGTACAGCTAAGAAAAAGATGTATTCTAAAGTGTTCAATAATACAGGTGATACGCTATATTGTGGTTGTAATTGGTCAGCTAGAAAGACAGATTTAAATAGTTGTGGCCTACAAAGTTTCTTCCCTAAAAAACAAAGAAAACGTGCTCTTAGAACAGAAGCAGAACATATTATCCCTGCATCTTGGATGCTTAAAGTTAACAACAAAACAAGGCAATGTGCCATTGATTCTAAAGCAGTAAAAGACAGTGCGCGTAAATATTGTCAAAAGCATGATTTAGATTATAAACAAGCCCATAACGATTTAGTAAATTTGTACCCTGCTGTGGGTCAAGTCAATGCTGACCGTTCTAATAAGCCATTTGTCGATGTTGCTAAGAACAAAGTTAAGACCTACGGAAAATGTGATATTGAAATAGGTTCAAGAGGAATTGTGCCACCTTCCGATAAGAAAGGTGATATTGCTAGAGTCGCTTTTTATATGACAGAAGCCTACGGAGTTACTTATTCACAAAGGCAGCTTCAGTTGTTCAAGCAATGGGATAGACAAGATCCCATTTCAGCACAAGAAAGGGCACATAACAGGCGTGTTGTTAAAGTTCAGGGCTTTGGATTAAAGCAATAAACTTATACGGGCGAGTAAACGTCCCCCTACCTTCTAAAGATAATAGGATGTAAAACAGAGAATAGAACAACAAGAAAGCTTAGTTTTTGAAATTACATTCTTTGTCCTGACCAAACTACTCGTCCAATAATTTCCATATCTGTTCCATCTAGGTTTGCTTTATTGATTTCCCAAGATTCGTAGATTTTATTGTCTGATTTCACTTTGATAATTCCGTTAGGCAACATTTGTAAGCGTTTAACGAGTAAGTTTTGCTCGTGTCGCATTACATAAATCCCATCACTTAAGCCATTAAAATGCTTATTCACCATTATCATGGCACCGTTCTTTAATGTCGGGTACATACTGTCACCATCTACTAACATCAAAAACACATCATTGGCGTTTACACCAATTTCTTTATTTAACCACTCTGGCTCGAAGCTAATTAAGTTAGCTTGCTCTTCTACTTCTATCAACGCCCCTACTCCTGCCGAAGCTGATATTTCATAAAAAGGAAGGCTAATACGAGTATCAATATTTACGTTTGAATCGGTTTGGATTGAAAGTTCTGCCTTTCGGAATGCACTGGCAGGAATTTTTTTCCGACCTCTCCATGTTCTTATTGTGGTTGGAGAAACCCCTAGCGCTTCAGATAACTCACTAATCCTACTCGTTTTAGTTGTTTTAAATAAATCATCTAATTGTTTATCAAAATCATCCACACTATTTTCCTTTAAAATAAAGTTGCAAAACGCTCCATTATGAAATAGTATCTTTATGGAGCGATACGGAGCGGTTAGAGTCTATTGCAGTCGCTTTGAATTGCTTTAACCCTAAATGATTACATAGGTGATATATGAATACAAATTTCGCACTTCTAGCTCGCTTTGAATCTCCAGTAATAGAACTGAAAGACGTTTGCCAGGAGTTCTTCGGTATTACCGTAAAAACGGCTAAGCAAAAAATTAAAGGCCAAGATTTCCCTGTACCTACTTTCAGCTTAATCAAATCTGAGCGCTCTCCTGTATTTATAAAAGTAGAAGATTTAGCGAATTATATCGACAAACAATATCAAATTGCCTCGAAAGAATGGCAACAAGTGCATACGGCTTAATGTTATGCGCATTGAAATTTACTACGAGAGCGACCCCATCATGGGCGTAAATGTCACTTACGACTTTAACGGAAAACGTCATTATGATTTTTTCAGTTCTCTGTATCTATTCAATGTGTGGGCTTCATCTGAATTTTATAATTCTGAATTAATTGAAATTACTAACAGCAATTATCCGCAGTTAGCGCAGCAAGGGAAACTCTAATGAAAGTTAGCAATAAAAAAGATGTTTATACCCAAACTGCTGAGGCTTTAATGGCTCACGAAAAATCTGATGCTATCAAAATAGATCACTTAGCTTTTGCTTTTCCTATTACTGCACTTCGTCATTGTCGTACAGCCGGGGCTGCTAATTTACAAATGGACTTAGTCACCGGTTATAAGAAATCATTTTTTACTAACAAGGACGTTCCCCAAATAACGCGTATTAAACGCTATGGTATTTACCCAAAGCCACCTGTAATCAAATCTAGTCGGGCTTTAGGTATTGCTGAATATGAAGCGCATAAAGATAAAGTCGCTGAATTAATGACTGACTTTTACGAAAGAACATTAAAAGTTTGGGTAAATAGCGTATTAGGTTTTGAAATGTCACCTATGCGTGGTCGTGGTTTACATGGCTATAAAGACTCAATGACCTTACGTTCTAATGGCGTAGAAGTTGGCTTCATTGGCCTAGGTGGTCAACGCGATACCATTTACTTTCAAATTTCGGGTACTGGCTGTAAGTCATTATTCAGCCATATAACGCCATTCGTTATGCATCACTGGCTATCCAAAGTATTTACCGTCACCAAGTTAAGTCGTGTCGATTTAGCCTTTGATGATTATGACGAAAACTTTGATTGCGACTATGCCGAAAAAGCTTACAAGGACGGTTGGTTTAGAACCTCCAATAGAGGGCAGTCGCCAACCATTAACCCTAATAACAAATACACCTACGATAGCGACTTGAACAAAGTTTTCACGCAAGAAATGGTTTGTGTCGGCTCTCGTACCTCGCTTATTTATTGGCGCATATATAACAAGAAATTAGAGCAAGGCATTAAACAAGATAACTTTTCTTGGTATCGCTCTGAGGCTGAATTAAAGAAATGGTCTGTTGATTGTTTACTTAACTTAGCCGCTACGTTTGCTGGCCTATGCCCTTTCGCTGCCTCTGTTGATTTAGACAAAGGCGTAAGAACTAGGTCAATGAGTAAAGTAAAAGAGGTTTGTCTTGATGTAGCTTCTCGCGTTCGTCACGTTCGCCGCTCTGCTGGTAAAGCCTTGGGCGATATCTTAGAAATATTTCAAGGCGATATTGCACACACAATGGGTTTAATTTTACCCGAAGAAACAGGCGGTAAACTCGGAATACCGCCAACCTATCAACAATTAATCAACAAAGTTATAGAGGTTTAACATGTCGAATAAAATCATTTTATGTGGTCTGCAAATTACCAGTTTTCCTGAAAGTAAAAACCCTGATGCTGAATCAGCATTATTACTAATGCTTTATCCCTTGGAAAACGTAAACGCGCCAAAATTCAAACGTAAAGCGGTAGGCCAATCAACTGAAACGCCCTTTGGTAAACAGTCGTTATGCATTAACGCTAAATACGCTCACCTACTTATTGATACTGGTGCCTTTGTTTCAAACAAAGAGTATGACCTTGTCGTGGGTTTCAACACGGACACTTTTGAAAATGAGATTTCAAAAATCACACCGGTTGACCCTGCTGTTAAAAAGCATTTTGACGAATGTTTGAGTAGTAAATAATTATGTCAGTTTGCGTATTTATACATAGCTCTGGAACTTTAAAAGTATCTGCGGAAACTGACTGTACAGAATTTGTTTTATTGAATCAGGTTGAATTTCAAAATTTACAATCTGGCTCATTACAACAAATGAATGAAACTCTGCACTTACTTTTTGCGTTTGATGCAGAGTTATTTGGAGTCGTTGAGGGGGCTATGATTTTTGCTTTCTTAACATCACATTTCGGTGGACGTGTTGTTCGCTGGTTAGGTAAATCTTAAAGGATAAAAACATGAAAAAATTTTTAAAGCATAATAAAACTCGTTTAGCTGTTGCGGCTACTGCTGCTCTTGGCTCTGTTGCTGCTCAAGCTGCTGACCACACGGCTTTGATTACTACTGCTGCAACTGAAGGTAACGGTAACGTAACTGCGGTAATTTCTGCTGTTATCGGTATTGCGATTCTTAGCTTTGGTATTGGCGCAATGATTTCTTGGTTCAAGAAATAAGTGGTCACAACAATCTTACTCGCTTGTTGCTTTTACTATTGCATGGTTGAGGGCTTTACAAGCGGAATCAGGACTTCTTAGAAGTCCTTTTTTTTCACTAAAATTTGAGTTTTATTATGCTTCGTTTTTTAGTTTTAATTTTTTTGTTTTTTAGTTTTGAATCTTTTTCTGCTTATTATACCGTTACTTCATCAACTGATGGAGAGGTTCCCGTTGGTGTTACTTGTATTGCTTCTAGGCAAAATAATCCTCCTTGCACTGATTTATTGCCGCCTGAATATTTGGGAAAACTTCTTATAAATACGGGGAGAGGTGGCGGTGGCACTACTGTTTCGTTGATAGGCTATTATCTACGCCCTGACTGCGGAAACTGTTCATCTGTTGCTTATTATATATATTTTGATGCAATACTTTCTTGTACTTCTGCCGAACAATGTGAGCCCATAGCTGAAAAGCAATGCACTCAATTATCACAAACAATGATTAATTTTAATTATGTTTCTCCTGATGTTTTTACTTATGAATGTTTAGAAGAGATTACCCAATCCCAAGAGTGTGAGAATACAGTTATTCAACAATGTATTTCTAATGGTGGTTTTGCTTCTTCTGATTTTACTGATGATGGTCAGGGCTTAACTCAATGCTCTGGTATTTGTGGCGATGGTTCAATAGCTGGTGCTGAACCTGAACCTGATTGTTCTGTTTATCCTTTTTGTGATGCTTCTATTCCACCAAGCGATTTAGATTTTGGCTCTGGTGGCTCTGGCTCTAATGTAGCCCCACCGAGTACAACAACTGCCGACACTGAACATGAAATAGATTATGAGGCTGACGGCTCTATGGTTGACCCAACCGCGCCATTTTCAGCAATTCAAGGTGACAAGCTTATTAATGAGGTTGTTAAAAGTCGTAATGATAATACAACTAATTTATTAGCGACTACTCAAGCAACTAATCAAACCATCGTCGAAAAATCTGACGATATTCAACAAACTATTTCTAATTCTGCGAATGGCATTATTGATGCCGTTAATAATATTTTGCCTTTTCATGATGGCAACATTGTTCAGGGAATGGAGCAATTTAGCGTTAAAATTGATAATTTAGCTGATATTTTTGGCAATTTAAAAGAAGATTTTGGAGAGTTAAAAAATGATTTAGATACTGATTTAGGTAGTGATTACGTTCACACCACGTTAAATGCTGATTTTTCTGGTTTTGATGTTTTGTTTAGTGCTGATTCTGGCATTAAATTAGAAGAACTAGTAAAGGACTTACAGCTTGTCATTAAAACTGAAAGCTTTGATTTTCAAGCCTCATTAAACGAGTTGGTTTCTATCGGTTCGCCCTCTGTTGGTGAATATGAACAAAAGTCTCTTGATTTAGGTGGTTGGGGTACTTTTGATATATCCCTTTCACGATTCACAACGCTTTTCGGCGGCTTGGGTAACATCATTTATTTTCTTGCTGCCATGACAGCAATGACCATTGTTTTAGGTGGTATTAGATTATGAGAATTTTAATTTTTTTATTATGTATGAGTGTTTCTTTTAGCGCTTTAGCAGGAGATTCCAGCGCAGGTTTTTTCGGTTTTTTTGGGGCTGTTGAGGTGTTTTTTTCTGATGTTATGGAATTTATAACGGTTGTTATCCCTACCAAAATCACTGAGTTTATTTTCTGGTTTAAGCTTTATATGGCCTACCTTAAATTTTATTTTATTCTTGAAGCTTTACGTTTTTCTCATGAACTGGCTTTGACCTTTGTTCAACAACTTAACATCAGTGAAGTTATCAATGTTGCTATTTCTAACCTCCCTAATGACTTACAAAAAGCCGCTAGTGATATGCGTGTTTTTGATTCTTTAAGCCTAATTGTTGAGGCGCTTATTACTCGCTTTGTTTATTCGGTGGTGACTCACTAATGATTAAATTCTTTTATTTATCTGCTCGCTTATTTGGTTTGATTGTTTTGTCGTTTCTTGTTTTATTTTATATGCAAAGGGGTTAATTGTGGCTACTAAAGTTTTTCATGGTGCTCCAGGCTCTTACAAATCATCAATGGCCATGTGGTTTGAGATTGTTCCGGCGCTCCGTTCTGGTCGTGTCGTTGTCACCAATCTACAAGGTATTAAGAATTTAGAAGATATACAGCGGGAATTGAAAGAGGTTTTTCCGAGTACCGCTAGGCTATTACGAATCAGCATAGGTAATGATAAAGGGTTGGCCTTGATGCGTAACTTTTTTCACTGGTTACCTATTGGCGCTATGATTTTCCTTGATGAAATCCAAGATATTTACCCTAATGATAAATCGTTTAAAGCTGCTGATTATGATTATAAAGGCGAGGGTCTTTTTGATGAACTTTTGCCGCCTGAATTTAAAGAGATTTATCATACTGAGCAAAGAAAGATAAAGTCGAATGTAGATATCGAAGAGTATTTAGATGATATAGGCGAGAGCCTTTTCGATGAACGGGATTATTTAAGATACCCAAGAACATTACGCGAATGCTTTATGAGGCATAGACATTATAACTGGGATATTTTAATCGCTACGCCTGACATTAAGGAAATCGCTGCCTTTATTCGTTCTGTTTGTGAAGTTGCTTATCATCACTCCTCTAAAGATGCGATCCCAATTCCATACTATAAGCGACGGCCGCGCATTTGTGAGCACTCGCCAAAAACTAACGGTACGTCTGTCGGTAAAAACGACATCATTACATTTAAAAAGGTTCCTCTCGATGTTTTCAAACTTTATAAGTCCACAGCAACAGGAAAATCTACTAAGTCGGGCGCTGGTCAGTCGCCTATTACTCCTACTATTGTTGTTGGCTTCGCCTGTATTGTTGCCTATCTGGTGTTTATGGTTTTCTTTTTCTTCGGCGATGAAAGCGCTCAAACTTCTGAATCGTTGGCGAGTGATTTACCTAATGCGATATTACAAGATACGCAAATTAAAGCGCTTTTTAATCAAAATGATAAGGTTCCCGCTAAAGGTTCTCAGCAAGGTTCTCAGCAGATTAATAATTTTAGTTTTCGTAATGCTAGCGTTTCGGTTGTTACTGCGCCTAATAATTTTGTAGCGCTGCCATTTAATGCTCAAAAGATGTATGTGAATGCGGTTAATACCGTTTATCTCAACAAGTTCAAAGTCACTAGGGATTATGTCTTTACTGTTTATATAGATGGTGAAGAGCTTAATGTAGGCTCTGAATCACTTATTGCTATGGGCTATAGGATTTTTTATAAGTCTGATTGTCTGCTTGAATTAAGGTCAAATAAGCATAGTAATTATATTTATTGTGAGCCAAGCAGACCGAATAAAGCTTTTAATGAAAGGGCTAATTCAAGTGCGGTAAAAATGAAGTTGATTTAAGGTTTATTGATTACTCAGGGGGTAAGGTGATTGCGGTTTTGGGTAGGGTTAGGATGGGTTCAGGCATTCTCCCAAAACATCAGGCTCATTGTTAAAGTACATTTCTGCCAAGCACGTTATTCAGATTACGTTTTTTTACGCTTTAGTACCAAAGTCGTTTAACCTGGCGAAACCGGTAGCAACATTTTGGTACCAATTCATTCGCCTGGAACACTTGCCAGGAGAAGTTTTTGGTACTAATCAGTTAAAATATCGAGGGCTTGTTGTAATCCTTTTTGCTGTTGCTTAATATTTTTAATCTCTTCTAGTATATCTTCTAGCCTTTCCAGCTTCTTTTTAGTTTTCCTTAAATCGTTAACGACTGAAACATGATTAACGATAGCTTTCTTTGCTGCTCCAGCTGCGGTTGCTTCACTGTAGTGTTGCTTGAGTTCGTCAACGAACTCGACGAACTCAGGTTCTGATTCATTAATTTTTATTAGCATTAGTTTTCTTCTCCACATGGGCAAGTCCAAGTTTCACTACTGTAGTTAGATACTGGATTATAAAAAGCTTCTACATGATGCAGTGTTTCGCTGTCGCAGCTGTCGCAGTGGCATAGCTCTCTGGTTTCATTAATCATTGGTTAATTCCTTTTATACGACCTGTTTTAATATTTCTAACAATTGATGGTACTAAGTTACGGTTTTCACAGCATATTGTAGCCATAAGTTTTAAATCATCTGCACAATAATCAGGTATCCAAAGAGTGATTTTCTTTAAGCCTTTGTCGCGCATTGTTTGCTCATACATAGCATTTCGTGAAGTCATGTTTTAGCCCTCGTCACTGGTGACGGTGGCGTTAAGAAACTTTTCAGCCACTTCAAAAGTTCCTGTTCTTGTTCCATCACATGGCAGCTCTAGCTCTTGGGTATTCGTATTTAGCTTGAACGTCTTAGCTCCCCAAATATGTTTGATTAGACACAACACTTTGCTGTTCGTTAAGTTGGTTATAGCAAATTCGTTTTTTTCTAAGTTAGACCATGATAGTAAAAGCATTCTGTTAGTTCCTTGATAGCTTCAATTTAATGTGTACCCGTTTCGTAGAAACATAGGGGTGCGCGCTTAATTTGATGCTAATCAAACAGAGTGAGAGAATAATTTTGTCAATGAAAATCAAGGAGTGTCTGAGGTTATTTTCGTCTCTTTGAAAATGTTCTTAGAAACCTTTATTTTACTTTACTAAATTAGGCTTGAAGCTCTTTGGAACCTTCTTTTGAACTTTTGTTTGTTTTTGTTTGTTCGTTTTTTTTATTGGTTTTGGTAGCGAACGACGAGGACGAGGGCGAAGCCTGAGCAACGAGGAAGAGTGGAGAGCGGAAAACCCCCGTCATGTATTACGGGGGTAGATTCCACCAAACAATGCGGCTTTAGCTCAATACCCTTGTTTTTTATCTATATAATACTTATCCCACTCACTAATGTGAGGGATAAGTCTTCAGGGGAACCTATATAACTATTCATTGTCAAAGCTTACAGTGATTTGTATATTAAATTTGTCTTCATGTAGTTAATACACAAAATAGCCGTTTAATATAGGAGCTCATATTTGACCTGAAATTGTTTAAAATTAGGTAAATAACGGTACTAATTAAATACATTATCCATAAGCAACTTTTACTATATATGTTACACTTAATGTTACATTAAATGTTACGCATCTTGTGTAAGGTGTGTTACCTTTTAACTGCTTTAGTTTTGCATTCAAATAACCTACTAGGAATATAATGAAATTTAACAATTCACCACATCTTTTTACCCAAACCAAACTTGTGTTTGATAAAGATTTTGCGACATTGTCAGAAGAGTTATACAACTTGTTGCATGTTGATTTTTCTCAAATAAATTTTGGCCAATTAATTGAAAATGATGAAACCTCACATACAATAAATATAGGTTTATCTGGAGGACATACAACTCAATCTTTAAAACGTGTTGGCTACCGGAATGACAATATAGATTTTATTGTTGTTTTTGGTCGAAATATGATTGAAATAAATACCACAAATTACATTGATAAATCGACATTTAAAAATGATGTAGACCAAATATTAAGTATTTTTCGGAAGCATAAATTTATTGATGCTATGAATCTCACAGAGGTAACAGTGTCAAATGTTAATTTGTTTATGGCATGTTCTGGATTAAAAGTTAAAGATATGTTTGATGAACATGTAGTTCTCCCCTTCTCGCAATTAACTTCAAAAGAAGATGAGTGTGCGAGATATGGCCGACATAATTACGTTCAAGTCATAGACAAAGGAATCGTTAAACTAAATATTGATATAGAGCAGCATAGTGTAGATATACATAATGTTTATAAGAATGGAGGTTCGTGTAAGCTTATTCCTGATTCCTTAGGTGAGAATAATGCAGACTTCACTCTTAATATAGATATCAAGAAATATCTCGAAATTTCAGACAGTGATGATAGTTATGTAATTCTTACTTCTTCTGCTTCTATGATCATGAGTTCACCATTCGGAAGCTTGGAGGGAACGGATTTCACAACAAATGTAGAAAAACTAGGTGGCTATAGTAGAGGCGTATTTGAAGAGTTTAGGTCTATTGAAAAAACCAACCAAGTATGGAAATAAGGAGGTCAAATGAACAGTTATAATTTAGGCAACTTAACTAATGAATTTCCAATTTATTCGCTTGATAATATAGTAAATATTCGGCGCCCTTCAATTGAGGTTCATATTAAGAATATTAACAATCATGTAGTTTACATTCTTAATGAAACAGATAAGTGTTTATCAATAAAAAGTGAACTTAATACTTTTAAAATTCTTGATCTTGTTATCAGAGCAAAGTCAGTATTAGGGATGGGGAAAATAGATGTATCAAAACATTTGAAAATTTCTCGTCAGACGCTTGAACGCCATATATTAGGTAGAACCATTGACGCTAAAATAATTCCAAAGTATGAATTTTTAAATGATATTATCAATACATTAGAATCTCAATTTGGCACTAAAATTTCAGACTATAGTGGTAATATTATAGTTGATGGCACAACCTTTCGTGAATATTTCAAATCAGGTGCAACCGACCTTATTGATAAAGCGAAAAAACTTTTAGCTAAAACTGAAAATGCCAGTGTTGCGCCCTACCAGACTCCAAATAGAAATCGAACAATTGGAGTTGGTAAGCAAGGATGATGAATAGCAAGGAGTTAAGACAAGGCGATATATTAAAATTCATAAGCGCTCCAAATAAGGATGAAATTCAGATAATAAAAGATGGACGACTTGGGGCTTTTAGCCAAAGCCCTTTTGACATCGAAAATTGTCTGCTTGTTTTATCTCAAGATTGCACTATCTCAGGTAATGGAAAGCATGTTGAACTTATTCAAATAAAACCTAAAGATCAGTCACAATATAATATAGAGCAGGGCTTATCCACTGGTAAGGATTATAATAGACTGATTTTTACAGATTCAAACGGTAATATTTGGCTTGGGGAACCGCATCTTATTACAGCTATCAAGCATGATAGATATAATAAAACTTTAATAGATTCTTTAGAAAAGCATTCTAAACTTACCAATAACAGTATGACAACTGTGCTGAACTGGCGTATTGGCTATTATAACAGAGAGCCTTTTCCACATAACTTTAACTCTTGGTTTAGTACTGTACTTGTGGAAGGTGATTTTATATCAAGATTAACCGATCTCCATGAGGTGATTAGAGATATACATATCTGGGTATCCCCCGAAAAAGAAGAATATGCAAAAAAATACCATGTAGCTATTACAGCCGTAACTTATGCTCAAGAGCTTCATGATAGTCCTGCCAGTAAGTTAATGGATGAACTGATAAAAAGCTTAGCAGATAAATATTGTTCTGAATTGGTTATGTTAGCTATAGAACAAGAGGTAATTGATATTGAACTACCTCAAAATGTTACTGTACTTCCTGTCACACCAAGTGATGAATTCACTTTTGCGAATGCTGATGTAATGCGCAGGTTTAATCTTAATTATATTTGCAATAAAGCAATTCTTGAATAGTCATACGTAGAAGTGTTCAAATTAGCTATATCGATAGACAATTATCAAAAGTGCAAAACTTTTTGATTACTCATACTTACTCTAATTATCAATTTCATCTTTATTAAATGATCCCTACAGACTCCCTGATATTACTCTAAGAATCTAATTTAAATTTATCATGCAACTTATGAGGGAATAGCTGAGTATACACTTGCCATAATATATTCAAATTTCTATGGCCTGTCACCTGCGCGACCTCTTCAATGCTATAACCTTTCTCAAAGAGCCTAGATGCGCCCTCTCGTCTTAAGTCATGGTATCTTAGGTCAGTTATACCTAAATCATTCCTAACACGCTGAAAACCTGCTGTGACAGACCTAGAATTATAAGGAAATATTCTATCATCCGTTTCTGACTGCTTTTTCACTAAGTCATATGAACCGGCAAGCAATGGCACGATCATATGGTTACCTTCTTTTTTCCTTGGGTCTTTCCTGTCTCGTACAATTACTGTTTTATGTGCATGGTTTAAGTCTTTCCATTCGATTTTACAAACTTCTCCTATTCTCATGCAGGTAAGTATTGAAAAGTTAAGAATATCAACAAATGGAATATTACTTCCTTGCTTGTTCTGTCTTTCAGTTAATGCGGCTGTTAACTTTTCCAGTTCATCTTCTGTAGGTCTACGTGTTCGTTTTTGGCTTTTACCGACTAACTTCATTTCAATTAGTACAGGTACAGCATCTTCAAAGATTTTCCAGTTGGTCGTTACATCAAAAACAGGCATCGCTATTTTCATTACACTGCGTAAATATGCAATATCATGATAAATAGTTGCTCCTCCAGCCCCTGCTGCTCTTCGCATTTTACAATGAGCTATTAAATCACTGCTTTTAAGCTGGTTGGATAGTACATCTGCTATTGGACAATCTCTTAGCATTTTCACCACGTACTGCTTAGTTCTGCCAGTAGCCGCCCACAAATCAGCATCATTAAAGTACAGATCTAATAGTTCGCCAATTGTAATTATTTTGTCTTGTTTAATTATGCTATTTAGCTCGGCTTTTTCTTTTTGTATTTTGCCCCATGTTTTAGCTAATTCTTTTTTACTGAAAGTTCGTGTTTCTCTATGTATAATTACACCATTCTTTTTTACGCGTACAGTGCAACGAAAACTAGCGTCTCCATTTGCTCTTATGCGTTTATCAATTGTTACTGATGCCATTGTATTATCCTTAATCGTCCTACTAAAAATGGAACACTATTGGAACACCGTATATGGAAACTCAACGAAAGTACAGGCGATACAAGGCTATTCGGAGTATAACTTAATGACCACAAACAAGGCCTCAAAGCCAGTAAACACAAGCTCTACAATCAATCACAGGCTAAGCGTTGCGCCCATGCTAGATTGGACCGATAAACATTGTCGTTACTTTTATCGACTAATGTCACAACACACTGTGCTTTACACAGAAATGATAACTACTGGCGCTATTTTACACGGTAAAGGTAATTATTTAACCTATAACGATGCGGAACACCCTTTAGTATTACAACTTGGTGGCAGTGATGTTAAAGCAATGACTGAATGCGCAAAAATCGCCGAACAATATGGCTATGATGAAATTAATATCAATGTCGGTTGTCCATCAGATAGAGTACAAAACGGTCGCTTCGGTGCATGTTTAATGGCTGAGCCATCTTTAGTTGCCGAGTGTGTTGATCAAATGCAAGCAGCGACTAATATCCCCGTTACCGTAAAATCACGTATAGGTATTGATGATCTAGACTCTTACGAATTTTTGCATACCTTTATCGAGCAGGTGGCACAAGCCGGTTGCCAACATTTCATAATCCATGCAAGGAAAGCTTGGTTAACGGGGTTAAGCCCTAAACAGAACCGTGATGTTCCCCCGCTAGACTATAAACGGGTCTACCAGTTGAAGAGTGATTTTGATGCCTTAGAAATATCCATTAACGGTGGTATCAAGTCTTTCTCTGAGGCTAATGAACATCTTCAACATATTGATGGAGTGATGATAGGCCGTGAGATATATAACAGCCCCTATATGCTAGTCGATGCTGATAGTGATATATACCAATCAAATGAAGGTAAATTATCAAGAACAGAAGTTATTGAGTTAATGGTTCCCTATATCAATAATACGGTTAAGGATGGTGGTAGGGCTTGGCACATATTGCGCCACATGCTTGGCCTTTGTAATGGTTTAACCGGGGCGCGTAAATTTAGGCAGCACTTGAGTGAATGTGCCGGTAAAGATGGGGCAGACGGGCAAGTGCTTCTTGATGCATTTTCTAAGGTGACCTTGTCTGAATAAGGTCCTGATTATCTCAATTTCGGGAATTGATGTCCCGTTATTGAGAGCCTGTGCTTTATAACGTATGTGAATTAAACCATTCTAGAACAAATTTAACTATAAAATAGTAGTTATGACCAAACCATTACCTATCTAAAAAATACATCTTAACCTTATAGCCCTGATTAAAATAAATAATCAATAAATTCATATAGATATAAAATATTAGCGATCATGGCACAACCTTTGTAACACTTATGGCAACTTAGTAATAACTACTAACACTTTCGCACAAAAATTCGTACGAATATTATACGCAAAAGATTACAAGGAATAAAGGAATAACAATGTTAGATTTAAACACTTTATTTATATTAACAATGATCCCTGGCTCTGCCATGCTTCTCACTTCAATGATTGTCGGTGTTTTTGAATCAAAGCACTAAGCCCCTAAATTCAACGTTAGTTTTGACCCGCTAAGTTTTATGTTGCGTTTTTTATGCAAGAAATATGAACTGACTTATGCACTAAGTATTATGGTTGATCACCATGAATATAAAGCTATATCAATGCGAAAATTCACCTGAACCATGACATTAAAATACCTTATTATAATGTCATCGGTGTTTTTCAAGTCAGTTGTCACCTCATGGTTAAGAGACCTCGAAATAAACCCCATAAACATACTAATTCCGGCGAAATTACGCTTAGGTGGTTTATAACTTAAATTTGATTGAATAAAAATGTATCAGTAACACAGCAAATTATTTGAATTGAATTTATGGGTTTATTAGAGTGATATTTTAAATCCGCTAGTGAATTTCATCACAGCATTATTATACTTTCGGTTTTCACCTAAAAGTTGATAGTTTACTTGCAAACACCCCCGTACTCCCCTTTAAAACACCACTAAACAAGTAATTCCTCGTTAAATACGATTAATAGACGCAAAGCCAGAACGCAAGGTAACCTATTGTTTATATTCGCAATTAAAAACCAATCGAAACAAAAGTGAAGCTTAAATGAAGCGTTACTAATTGTTTGCTGGTTTTTTATTGGTTACACCCATAAATCGCTTGGCGGTAAGGGTAATTACGAACAACGGATTGAGTAAAAATAACGGCAAGTTCAGGTATGCTATCCTGCGCCTAAACCGCTAAAATTTATCGAATAAATAGCTTATATACCAGCTGATGAATCTTAGTGCCAAAGGGTGGAAATAATAAAGTGGTAAAGTTTATGCGACCACGTGACAGCACTGATTTTGCATGTGAAAAAGTTTTAAAGCCTTCAATGCCATGATATTGCCCCATACCTGAAGCGCCAATGCCACCAAAGGGCAGATCATCATTAGCGACATGAAAAGCGGCATCATTAATACACACACCGCCAGCATGGGTTTTTAGTAGTATCCGTTGTTGAAAGGCTTTGTTAAAACTACAAATATAAAGTGCTAGTGGTCTAGGTTTGTTGTTGACGTAATCAATGGCGTCATTGATGTCATCATAAGCAACAATAGGCAGTATTGGCCCAAAAATTTCTTCTTGCATCACTAACATATCATCCTTGGTATTAGTCACCAGCGTTAGTGGCATTTTGCGCAGTTCGTTATGCTCACCAAGCTCGACCTTAGCAATAAGCGGAATGATATTAGCGCCCTTGTCTCTGGCATCCTGCAGTAAATTATCTAAGCGTAACTTTTGCCCGTCATTGATAATACTGGTGCAATCTTGATTGTTATTAATACTGGGATACATAGCTTGGTAGCGTGTTTTAAATGCCTGAATAAGTGCCTCAACCTTTGCTTTCGGGCATAAAATATAATCAGGAGCAACACAAGTTTGTCCTGAGTTAAGTGTTTTCCCCAAAATAAGACGACTGACCGCAGTATTAATATCAATACTATTATCAATGATTACTGGTGATTTTCCGCCCAACTCTAACGTCACCGGCACTAAGTTTTCTGCCGCCGCTTTCATCACCAACTTGCCAACAGCTGTGGAGCCAGTGAAAAACAAATGATCAAAAGCTAACTTAGAAAAAGTAGCCGCCATTTTTGCATCTCCACTAACAATCGCCACTTGCTCTTTGGCAAAAACATTGCTTATTAGCTCGGCCAATAAAGCGGTGGTATTAGGGGTGAATTCAGACATTTTTATCATGGCGGTATTACCCGCCGCTAGTGCTGCCGTTAAGGGTCCAAATGATAAAAATACCGGGTAATTCCACGGCGCGATAATACCAATGACGCCTTTAGGCTGATAAATAACGAAGGCTTTGGCTGGCTGAAACAAGAGTCCCACATGTTTCTTTTCTTTTTTCATCCAGCGCTTGAGGCGCTTAATAGTATAATTAATGCCCATGACCGTACTGAGGATATCGCCAAGTTTAGAATCATCAGCGCTGCGATGGCCAAAATCCTTCGATATAGCCTCAATAAAAGCTTGCTGATTATCGATAAGCAAACATTTTAACTTATGCAAATCAGTAATTCTTTGCTGGTAACTTGGATAAGTGTTTTGCAAAAAATAACTTTTTTGGCCACTAAAACATTGCGCTAAGGCGGCACTGCTCGAAATATCATTACTGGACGAATGTGGCAGTTGCGTTGAAAAATCTTCTGTTACTTCGAGTGCTGTAGCGACACCATTCATCATTTTTTATCCTTTAGTAAATATATATATACCCAAACCACCTGAAGATGCAGGTTTTAGCTGGCATTAGAAATGCCTTTAGGCAAGGCTTTGATTGAAGAGAATAGTTATTCTATTGTCGAAATCAATAACGTCGCATAAAGCGTTTCTAAACCAACCCTTCGGGGACGTCTGAGTAAACCATGTTCTTCGTTACCTCCTTTTTTAAGGGAATAACCCTTAATAAAATGAGGCGCCTTGATCATGAATTGCTCAAGCGTGCTGAAACACACACCTTCAAGTGGCTTGGGTATAACTGGAGCAATCGCAATATTAAGTGCACATCAGCCTTAGTGCACTTATCATAGGGAAAATGAGCCTAAAAGTCAGCATTTAGACGAAATCAGCATAGAAACCCCTCTTTTATGAGAGCAAAGAAAACAGTACCTTTCCTATAGCTATCTCACTGATAAAGCGTTAATTTAGTTATCTGGTACGATCAGTAACCTTGTCTAAAGGATTAAATGATGAACAGCACACTGGCTAAATTTGATTATATTATTGTTGGCGCCGGCTCTGCGGGTTGTGTGCTGGCGGCGCGATTGTCTGAGGATCCCAATAACTCGGTCTGTCTTTTAGAAGCGGGTGGCCCTGATAAAAGTATCTTTATTAAAGCACCTATCGGCTTAGCGGCCATGTTACCCACTAAGCTTCATAACTGGGCCTTTGAAACCATCCCACAAGCGGGTTTGAATGGCCGAAAAGGTTATCAGCCAAGAGGCAAAACCTTAGGTGGCAGCTCATCCACTAACGCCATGTTATATGTGCGTGGCAATAAATGGGATTACGATAATTGGGCTGCGCTTGGCAATGAAGGTTGGAGTTATAAAGACATACTGCCTTATTTTAAAAAATCTGAAGGTAATGAAGCCTTTAAAGATGAATATCATAACCAAAATGGCCCATTAAGCGTTTCCAATGCAACGGATGCCAGTGACCTCAATCAAATGTTTATTGAGGCATGTAAACAACAAGGTATCAAACATATTGATTATTGTAATGGCGCAGAGCAAGCAGGCGTATTTTACTATCAACGTACCATAAAAAACGGTGAGCGCTGTAGTGCTGCCAAGGCTTACTTAACCCCAAATACTGCCCGAACAAACTTAACCATTATTACCCACGCGTTAACTGAAAAAATACTATTTTCAGGTAAAACTGCCATTGGTGTACGTTACAAAAAGAATAAAAAGTCCATTGAAATTACCTGTAACAAGGAAGTGAACCTTAGTAGTGGCGCCTTTGGCTCACCGCAAATTTTAATGTTTCCGGTGTTGGCGCCAGTGCACACTTAGCAGATAAAGGCATTGCCAGTATCCATGATTTACCTGGTGTTGGCCAAAACTTACAAGACCATATTGATTATGTGCAAACATTTAAAGTAGCGAGTAAACACGATACTTTTGGCTACTCCGTTAGAGGATGCTTAAAGCAATGTTTGCATGACGGAAGTATCGAAGCGGAAAAGTTACCAGTACGTTCGCTGAATCTGGCGCATTTTTCAGTACCGAAGAAAATTTAGTAGCACCTGATGCCCAGTTGATCTTTGTGCCTGCTATTGCCGATAATCACGCTAGAACGATAAATTTCGGCCATGGCTACAGTTGCCATATTACCTTGCTCCGCCCCGAAAGTATTGGTGAAATAAAGCTCCACAGTAATAACCCAGAAGATTCACTGGCGATTGATCCTACGTTTTTTAGCCATGAAAACGACATGATAATAATCAAACGAGGCGCTCAAAAAATGCAAGCTATCCTTGAGGGTAAACCGTTTACGCCAATTCGAAAAAATATGCTTTATCTTGTCGAAAAGGGTAATGATGAACAACTTGAACAGGATATTCGTAATAGAACGGGTACCAGTACCACCCCTGTGGTACTGGTAAAATGGGGCCAGTAAACGATGCTATGGCTGTGGTCGACTCACAATTAAAAGTACACGGCATGAAAAACTTAAGAGTGGTCGATGCCTCAATAATGCCTAAAATCATCAGTGGCAATACCAATGCCCCCACCATAATGATTGCTGAAAAGCGGCGGATAAGATTTTAGAGAACGGGTAACATTGGTTAATACTGCTAACTAGACTAGACCACTTCATATCGATTAAATATCAAACTACTTTTTCTATCATTTATCTATAATTTCACTTTTTAGATAAATGATAGGACGCTGAGTCACAGTTTCACTTAAATTCCTTCCTGAAAAAGCACACAGCTTTTCAAAAAAATATGGACGATAACGAGAAGGAATACCAATGAAGATTAAAAGCAGTACCCCGTTTTGCACAACATTTGTAATCATATCTGCAGTAATAATGCTAACCAGTTTTAGTTTCCCTTTATTTGCGGGCAGCAATGCCATTGAGCCACCTATGGTAACAATACCAGCAGGTGACTTTTTAATGGGGAGTGATAATGGTAATGCCAATGAATTACCTGTTCACAAAGTTAATATACCTAGTTTCCAAATGGCTAAATATGAAGTGACCGTCAGGGAATATGGTCAATTTATTAAAGCAACAGGTTATGCTCCTGTTGGAGAGTATGCTGATTCATGTATGACATGGGAACGGAAAACAGAAAATAATAGTTATGGTATAACCGGTGCGAAAGGAGGTTGGAATGATACCTTTATTGCGCAAAATGACTTTCATCCCGTACTTTGCGTTAACACTATCGATATCCAAGCCTATATTGATTGGCTATCGACAGAGACCGGGGAAAAATATCGCCTACCGAGTGAATCTGAATGGGAATATGCCGCTCGTGCCGGCACGACTGCTAAATATTTTTTTGGTGACGATGAAGCTGAATTGTGTCGCTATGGCAATGTTTTTGATCAAACGGGCCAAATGGCTTTTAAACAAAAATATTCTTTAGATGGCACCTATGCACAATGTGATGATAAAGCAGAATATACTACAGTTGTTGGCATGTACCAACCTAATCCATATGGCCTCTATGACACTCTTGGCAATGTTGGTGAAATACTCGCAGACTGTGAACATAAAACCTACCAAGGTGCACCAAGTGATGGTTCAGCTTGGACAAGTGAGTGCGACTCATTTGGTCCTAATAGTAAAATGCAGATCCATCGTGGTCGCGCTTATGGTCAATGGTCAGAACCGTCAAGCCTAAGCTCTTCAAGCCGCGGACACATAGGTCTTGATTTGCGCAGTAGTTTAGGTGAAGGCTTTCGCTTAGCCCTAGATGCTGCTGATAACAAACAAGTTAAACAGCCAATATCAACAATAAAGTTTTCTAAATCCTTAGCCATTGCACAAGAACAAGAAGCCTTACGTCGCATAAAATTAACGCCGTTTCCTACGGCACCAATCGGATTAACGCTTAACAATGAAATGAATAATGGCACACATCGCTTATCTTGGCACGCAAACAGCGAACCAGTAGTAACCGGATACAATATTTACCGAAGTGAAACAGTAGGTGGTAAATATTCACTGCTAGCCGCAAACATTAATACCTTGCAATATACCGACACAACACTGCACACCCGCAAACATAGCTATGTTATAGCCGCAACTAATAGTGATAAGACCAGCTTATACAGTCAACCAGTGACAACAGCAGACATGGTAAAAAATATCTCCTTAACTATTCAGGCCGAAGATTTTAATTTTATGCAAGGTATGGCCGTGGGTACTATAGCTGACAAAGAAGATACGGGTGGCGGTTTAAACTTAACTGGAGATGGCGGAATCAACAAAGGCAATTGGACAGATTACTTAATTAATGTTGAGTCGAGCGGTTTTTATAAATTGAATTACCGTATAGCAAGTGCCGATGGTAGCGATGGCTTTGAGCTATTGCTCAATGACAAAGTACGAGCAACGTTCGCAGTTCCTATTACAGGCGGATGGCGAAAATGGCAAACAGCTTCAGGAGAGAAAATGTATATTGAAGCAGGCCAATATAAAGTACGTATCAAAGCGATAGCAAGTGGCTGGAAACTTAATTGGTTTAGTTTTGTTGAGAGTTAAATTGTATTAGTTCAATTGGTATTAGTTCCGACTTGTGGTGGCATTCAGGCTTGAATGTCACCTACCTGTTAATTTATCGATTAAATCAGTAATCAAAGTGGATATAACCCCAGTTTACGTAAACGCGGCTCAGCAAACATTAACCAATACGGCGTAGCATCTTTCTTCAAAAAACGAATATAACTTTCTGTTGCTAAGTTATTATCAACAGCACTTAATTCAATCATAATAAGCGCAGCATCTAAGGACGTCCATAGCTCTCCAGATAAAACCGTTTCGCTATAGGCTTGTTTAGCTAAGGTTATAGCCTCTTGAGGTTTGTGCCAAGATTGGAATACGCCAGCAAGTATAATTTTTTCCTTAGGGGTCAGCGGACCTTCATTTTCAAATAAATTAACAGCGTCAGAAACACGATTATTGCGAGTTAATATACTAGATAAATGGAACTGTGCTCTTTCTTTACTCCACCATTCTTGTTCTGGTGTGAACAACTCAATTACCCACCGATAAAATTTCTCTGCCTCAATGTCATCTCCAGCCAATTCAGCATAATACCCTTGTTGAAAATATATATTCGAATAATGCTCATTTGGAAATTTGTGGATATCGATTATTCGTTTTGCTTCTACTAAGTAATAATCTCGATCGGCAATCTTTTTTAACTTATTGGCATAAACAGCCAGCGAGATGAATTGATTAATTTGTTGAAAATGCGCACTTTCTGCTTTTAGTAAGGTAATAGATTCCAAAAGTGTTTGTTTTAACGCAATATAATTTCCGTCATAAAAGAATAACTGTGCGACTTTGCTCGCTACATTTACAAGCCCTTCGATATCGTTGATAGCAGAAAAATTGGTTGTCGCCTTGTTTAGCTCAATCCTTGCTTCAATATAATTTTCTTGTTGAATAAGCATTATACTATTCAACATATAGGCCTCAGCTAAATACTTTTTATTACCCGCTTTAGTGGTGAATGACTTTAGCTGCTCAGTTAACAATGATGCTTCGTTTAATAAACTTAGATTCAGCGCGCTTTGTATATAATGTTGTAAGACAATTACATTGTTGGGAAACTTATCATGCATCAATTGCAGTTTGGCATGAATACGTTTTAAATTGTCTTTGTGAGTCAGTAAAAATTCAGAACCTATTACTACGTTAATATGTTGAGCTAGCTTAGTCGCGGCATTCTCTAGAGAGTTAGCATTAATAACGCCTTGCCAAAAATTATTTTCTACCAATAAGTTAAATGTTATAAAAAATTCTGACTTATATTTTTTAACTTTGGTCGACAAAATTAAATCAGCATTTTCATTCTTTTTTTCAGTGGGAACTAATAAACTAGGGCTAGCTTGTAATTCGCTAAAACTCTTACCATATTTGCCCAATATTACTGAGAATGTTTCTTTTTCATTCAAAGCTTTGATTAACTCTTGATTATACGACTTCCCACTCACTTCATTAACATGTGCATTTTTTGAGTTATTAACCTCAATGGGCATTAATGCAATAACAGGTTTATCGGTAGCTAATGGTTGATGTTTAAAAAGCGAAACAACAATAGAGATGATTATTGCAAAGCTCGCTAACAAAGCAAAGTATTTAAATCTTTTACTATTTTTTTCTTGTGATACTGCTGCTTTCTGCTCTAGAGGTTGCTCTAATGGTATCTGCCATTGGTAACCTTTTTTTGGGTGAGTCGCAATGGCATCATCACCAAATATACTGCGAAGATTACTAATGTTTTGAAAAATAGACTGCTCAGAAACACTTTTATCCGCCCATACATTTTCGAGAATTTGCTCTTTGCTGAAAACTCTTTGAGGATCACTCAACAATAATGTGAGTAACTTAGCTTCATTAGCACGGAGGTTGACCGTTTGTTCCATTTTGATTAGAACGAGTTGGTCGCTCTTAAATAGAAAACCTCTAAAATAATAATTCATATAATAGTCAGTATAATCTTTACTTAATTGCTGGCATTTTACCTTCCCATCACCAAAAGACAAGCTTGTTCAGATTCTTATATAAAACCATCATGTTGAATCAGTTAATACTCATCCCAATAAGGAGTATCACCAAAGCGCTGAGCAATAAAATCTATCAGTAACCGACAACGTTCGGATAAAAACCGAGTTTGCGGGTAAACCGCGTAGGCATGTATTATTGGCAATTGATATTGGCTCATCAGCGGCACTAACTGCCCTGCTTGTATTGCTTGATAACTAATAAAACTGGGTAGATAACACACGCCTTTACCCTTAATAGCCATGGCTTTTAAAAAGTCGCCATTGTTCGCTGTCATTATGGTATTAAGTGGCACCGTATGTGCTTTACCTTTAGCATCGGTAAGGCTTATTTTCCCTTGCGCATTTTGACTTTGTGCCAGGTGACTGTGGCTTTGACCAATATTACCGTACTGTAAATAATCCAAATTATTAAGCTGTGCCAAAGTTTCAATAGAGCCATGCTTTTTAACAAAATCAGGGCTAGCACATAATACATGGCGAATGGGGGTTAAGCGCCTGGCTTGTAAACTGGAGTCTTTTAACTCCGCGATACGTATGGCTAATTCATAGCCTTCTGCTAATAAATCGATATGACGGTCAACAAAATCAATGTGTAACTTTAACTTAGGATGCAATTGAGAAAACTCATCAATCACTGGTGTTAAATGTAATAAGCCAAATGATAACGGCATAGTGATCTTTAATGTGCCTGACAAGGATGTTTTCACCCCGTGGGTTAGCGCATTTAGCTCAGCAACTTCATCAATAATGGTTATCGCCCGCTGATAATATAGCGAGCCTGCTTCGGTCAGCGCGGATTTACGTGTTGTTCTCGACAGCAGTTGTGTACCGAGTCTATTTTCTAATTCTTTTAAGCGTTTACTCACCGCTGATTTAGCCATATTGAGCTGTTCAGCCGCCTTGCCTATACCGCCCGCATCCACAATACGTACCAGTAACGCCATATCTTCTAACTGTCCCATATTATACTCATGTTAGCTATTGTTCTCTTTTAGAGAACTATCTTTTAAAAATACTACTGTTTATTGAAATTAGTTCAACAACTAAACTGTAGTTACATCTTGAGAAGAATGAAACGAAGCAGACTAATAAAGAGTAAATTCATTAATCATTACTTTGACCACAACTAAATTTGGAGCACACCATGAACAGCCACAGCATAAAAAACATTACCACACTACAACAAATCAGCGCCCCAGTAGGTCGTGTACTATTAGCCACTATTTTCTTTATGTCAGGCTTAACTAAAATAACCGCCTATGTCGGCACGCAAGGCTATATGGAAGCCATGGGTGTACCTGGCATGTTACTACCGCTCGTAATCGCCTTAGAAGTCCTTGGTGGTCTTGCCATTATGCTTGGCTGGCAAACCAGATTAGTGGCCTTTGCTTTAGCGGGTTTTAGTATCCTCTCCGCCATGTTATTTCACGCTGACTTTAGCGATCAAATGCAAATGGCTATGTTTATGAAAAATATTGCCATTGCCGGTGGCTTTTTAATGTTAGTAGCACAAGGTCCTGGCGCTTATGCTCTCGATAACCGCGCTAGCAGTAAATAGACCCGCCCTCTGCCCTGGTAAACCACAAAAAAAAACAACTTGATAAAATGGAGTTACAGATGAAAGCCAGAACACTCATTAAAACTTTTTCCGGCATTGATACCGCTGACGGTGATGGCGTTAAGCTTACCCGCATAATTGGTTCTCCCCAATTGAACATGCTTGATCCGTTTTTATTGCTCGATTGCTTTGAAAGCGACCAAGCAGAAGACTACATCGGTGGTTTTCCTGAACATCCACATCGAGGTTTTGAAACGGTAACCTATTTACTCGATGGTAAAATGCGTCATAAAGACAATGCCGGCCATGAAGGTGTAATTGAACCCGGTGGCGTGCAATGGATGACAGCAGGGCGCGGCATATTGCACTCTGAAATGCCTGAGCAAAAAGATGGCTTACTGCGCGGCTTTCAATTGTGGGTCAACCTACCAAGATCTGCCAAAATGACGGCACCACGTTATCAAGAATTTGCCCCCGAAACCATAGCGGTTGAACAGTTAAAAAATGGTGGCAGAGTTAAAGTGATTGCTGGTAAAACCGACCAAGGCACTATTGGGCCAGTAAAAAATGACTACGTTTTCCCCACCTATATGGATATTATTTTGCCCCTAGGCAGCAGCTTTAACCAAGGCATAACTAAAGGCCATAACGCTTTTATTTACCTGCTTGAGGGCGAGGTCCTTATTAAAGGTGAGAGCAACAGTAACAGCGTTCTAACTAGTAACGGAGCACAAACATTGACGGCTAAAAAGTTAGGCATACTCAGTGATGGCGAGCAAGTTAACATAACAGCTACTAAACAAGGCAGTCGATTTTTATTAATCGCTGGCAAACCATTGAACGAGCCTGTAGCCCGTGGCGGTCCTTTTGTTATGAATAGCCAAGCGGAAATACAGCAAGCTTTTGTTGATTACCAAGCTGGACTTTTTTAATAATATCAATCCGTATAAAATCATTTAAAACTAAACAAGCAGTACATTTTCAATACAGTATTTTTAAAATTTTTTGGAGCAAAAGTATGGGATTATTAGTAGACGGTAAATGGCAAAACCAATGGTACGACACTAAATCATCGGGCGGCCGTTTTG
This sequence comes from Colwellia sp. TT2012, assembly GCF_001440345.1. Classification (GTDB taxonomy): domain Bacteria; phylum Pseudomonadota; class Gammaproteobacteria; order Enterobacterales; family Alteromonadaceae; genus Colwellia. The sequence continues at coordinate 549,366 of NZ_LJYX01000021.1, forward strand.
AACGTAAAGCCTCCAGTTTTCGTCATTGGATAACCCGCGACGGCAGTGCTGGCCCGTCTGGCATTGGCGGCTTCAAAGCCGAGGCCAATCGCTATCACCTGTATGTGTCACTGGCATGTCCTTGGGCACATCGCACCATCATTTATCGTAAACTCAAGGGCTTAGAAGAAATGATTTCAATGTCAGTGGTCAATGCTTTTATGGGCGATGAAGGCTGGACTTTTGCACCCGGTGAAGGCGTTATTGCCGACCCTATTTTTAATGCCACTAACGTCCATGAAATTTATACGGCGGCACAAGTAGATTATACTGGTCGTGTCACTGTGCCTATTTTATGGGATAAAAAAACTAATACCATAGTGAGTAACGAGTCAGCAGAAATTATTCGTATGTTTAACTCCGCCTTTGATCAAGCCGGCGCGCTGCCAGGTGATTTTTCTCCGCCAGAATTATTGGCTGAAATTGATGAGCTAAATGACTTTATTTACCCCACCATTAATAACGGTGTTTATCGTGCCGGTTTTGCCACTACGCAAGAAGCTTATGACGAAGCAGTGATCGAAGTATTTGCGGCCCTAGATAACATAGAAACACGCTTAACTAAACGTCGTTACCTAACTGGTAATACTATTACCGAAGCAGACTGGCGCTTATTTACTACCTTAGTTCGTTTTGATGCCGTCTATGTTGGTCACTTTAAATGTAACTTACGCCGCATTGTTGATTACCCCAATATTTGGGCTTATCTGCGCGATTTATATCAAGTACCCGGTATTGCTGACACAGTTGCTATGGACTACATCAAAGCGCATTACTATGGCAGTCACGAAACCATTAACCCAACACGGGTAATTCCTGCTGGACCAGTACTAGATTTTACTAGTAAACATCATAGGGAGAAGCTTAGTTCAGCTAACTTAGCTGCAGAAAATTCAGTTGCGTAAAGTTACTAACAATAATTGAATTAACAGCCTTTATACTTGTTAAGTATAAAGGCTGTTGCATCGCTGATGTGAACGACAAAACTAATTCAACCGGTGCAGTAGCTACCATTACCTGCCATTGATTTATAAATAATTAAACCTTAACAAATCTCACCACTGCTAGTTACACATGTTGAGCGTCATAAACCATGAGTACTACGACAGAATATCGGTTTTAGCTGCTCTGTACAATAAGCATTCATAACACGATACGGTCTTAATTTGTTGTTAAAAAGCATCCAATCGAACGATCACTTTGATAGGTTGGTGTCACTTCGGCAATCATGTCTCCGCGGAAATGGTCACCCGCTACTATGCTCGAGAGTTAGTTCTCATCCATATTGGCGCTGCAGTTTTCCATGGCTTAACTAAAAAAGATGGGGTTTTTCTTGATACTCGCGATCTTATTGAAATAAAATTCGAATGATTTGACAAAAATGATATTACTTGTCTTTATTTTTGCAAAAAATGGACATCACCAGATCACCCAATTTATTGCGGATATCGTTTTTCGTTAAAGTAAAATCTGCACCGATTAAATTTGCAACATGTAAAATAGTAGCGGTATCATTTTTTTTAAAGTACTCCCTGATACAGCGATTATGGGCACATCACTTATTTCTTTAATAAACTCGATAACTTCATAACCGTTGGTATTGGGCATTTCAATATCAGTAATAACTAAATCGGGTTGAAATAAAAGTAATTTATTTTTGGCCTCAACAGCACAAGAAAATTTTCTAATATTTAGCGGAGCATTGACTTCTTTTGATAATATTTCTTCGGTAATTTTGAGCGCTACTTTAGAGTCATCTATGATCATAATGTTAAACATTTGTTATGTCCTTATCTTTACCATGACTTAAAAAACAACTTAAGTGCTTCATTTTAAATCTGATAAACAATGTTTACATGCCTATGGGCAAGTTGCACAACACCACTTTAATGCATCATGATAGTTCATCAATAACATCTCTTCTGATATATCGTGTTTAGCCATGATGGTACAGGGTTCGTATTGGTTGTCTGAGAATTCATAATGCTTTACTATTTCGAGTGCATCATGTAATAGCCCTGTTTTTCTTACTAAGGCCGTTTTTATTTCCTCTGCTAAGGGTAAATCCATAATTATTTTTTCAAAGGGGCTATTGAGAATCGCACCTATGTGGCTCATGATACCGGTAATAAAGGCTAATCCTCTTATTTTAAAAAAGGCTGGAGAAAAAGATATATATTCCATCATTTTACCGCGCACTAATGACTCTCTTAAAAGTTCACTATTACAATCAGAGGATAACTTTGACATAGCGATAATAGCGATAAATTGTTTAATTTTATCGGTTCCCAAAAAAGTAACCGCTTGCTTTATAGAGGTAATTTCTACTCGATTTTTTTCTATTTCCAAATTGACTAATTTTAGCACTCCATTCACTAAACTTACATCCTGAGAAATTATTTCAGCTAAAGTATCAAAGTTCATCTCTAGCTGACACACTTCGGCAAATAGCAGCAGCAAATTTAGCTTAACAGGCTTAATAAAATGACCAACGCTTATTTCTGGTTTGTGAAAAAAATAACCTTGAAAATAATCAATACCTATTTGGATTAGCATATTAAACTGTTCATGAGTTTCAATTCTTTCGACAACAATTTTTATCTTTTTATCAGCGATAAACTGGCTATTTTTTAAGGCTGCTATTTGCTCAAATGGAATGTCTTCTCTATCAACCTTAATAATGGATATATAGGGAAACAACTGTTCCCACTTAGGTGAAAAATCATAATCATCTAATGCTAAGATATAGCCTTTTTTATATAAAGCTGATACTACTTTAATAACATCAGGCGTAACATTAATAGTTTCTAACAGCTCCAAAACTACAGCGTTTCTATCTAACACTAAGGGTACATTGGCTAATAAAGTTTTTTCATCAAAATTGATAAAAGCTTTTTTTTGCGAGCAAAGATTGCTTAAGTCACCATAAAGGTGGTTTTGTAAAATAATTTGCGTGGTGGCTTTTTCTGGCTCTGAACAACTATAAAAATTATCTAAACTATTACGATATAAAAGTTCATAAGCATAGGTATTCTGGTTATGATCAAAAATAGCTTGGCGAGCAACAAATTTATTTTTAATCTCTTCCATGACACGTTTCCCAGTTTTTATTTTTTACTATGAATTTAGTCTAGTCACTATTTAGCTAATAACAAAAAAAGTAGCTAAATAAAACAAATTGAAGAGGCGACATGAATCAAAATAAAAGTTCATCAAGACATTAAAGAGGTCAACTCTAATATGTTTAGAGATACCACGCATTTTTCACGCTACCGAGGTGATATTGCTTACACCGACTTCTTAGTTAACGAGTATGCGAAGGTTTTGTAGCTCCTTAGCTTGAGTTAGCGAAAACTAACTCAACTCTTTGTCAGCTGCAAGTGAGTATGGTGTGCAAAAGCCTATTTATTATCCGAGGGTTTTTTATAATAAATCACACCTTGCTCAACCTGAGCTTGCAAGTCAACTGAACTTTGTAGATAGAATAACTCAGGGTTTTCAATGTTCTTTTCAAATAAACTAACCCAAGTATTTCTACCATTATTTTTCGCTTCATAGAGCGCAATATCAGCTAAGTTCATGGTTTGTTGCCAAGTATAGGCATCTATCTGTTTTCTAATAAATGGAAAACTGGTCAAACCCATTGAACAGGTCATGTTAATTTTGTGCCCATTTTCAAGGTCAAACTCAAAATTCTCAATATTTTTTCTAATTCTTTCCGCTAACAGCTGTAATTCTACTTGTTTGTTAAAGCGAGTGACAATAACAAACTCCTCTCCACCCCAGCGAATCACCCAGTCAAGGGCTCTACAGGAGCTTTTTAATAGTTCAACGAGTCTAATAAGTACAATATCTCCTGCCTCATGGCCAAAGTTATCATTTACAGACTTAAAATGATCTGCATCAATCATAATAAAACCGAGGTTAGTGTATTTATGGTCAAAATGCTCTCGCTGCAATTGCGCAATCTCTTGGTCAATAAACTGACTCATAAATCGCCTATTATGCGCATTGGTGAGTTGATCGGTTAACGTTATTTCTTCTAAGCGCATTAATGCTTGATTAAGGCTTTCATTCTTCTCGTTAAGTTCTTTGGTGCGCGCTAAGACCTTGCGTTCCAACTTGACGTTACTAACACGTACCAGCATTATTTTTTGCAACTGAAGACGAACGCCCCCCCCGACAATAGCAAGAACAATCAATACATAAAGACTATAAGCCCACCAAGTTCGCCACGGCGCAGGTTCAATAATGATGTCAATAGATCGCCCTTGATGATTCCAAACACCTTGGCCATTTCTCGCTTTAACTTGAAAAGTATATTTACCCGCAGGTAAGTTGGTGTAGGTTGCTGTTCTGTGATCTGAGTCAGTTTCAATCCAGCTTTCATTAAAACCTTCTAAATGGTATTGGAACAAACTCTCACTACTATTCAAAAAATCCAAAACAGAAAACTTAAATGAAAACACATTATCTTTATGGCTTAAAGTAATGGCTTTGGTGTGATTAATTGCTTTTGTTAATATGCCTTGTTCAGTAATCTTAACGCTTTGATTAAGCATTAAAAAATCAGTAAAAAAAACAGTAGGCGGCGTGCTATCCAATACGATATTTTCAGGATAAAAAGCACAGTAATTTTCTATGCCAAAAAATATTTTTCCGTCATCTGATTGATGATAAGCGCCCTGAGAAGCTCCAGCACAGCCCGCGCTTGCACCAACAAAATTACTAAATTTTTCGCTCACAGGATCAAATAAAGAAATCCCTAATTCTCCCAACCAAACTTTATCATTTCTATCCACCATTACCGCGAGTATCCTATCGGTTATCAAACCATCTTTTTCTCGATAGTGGGTAAATTTTTCACTAATAATATCAAATTTATTTAAACCACTCTCAGTACCAATCCACAATATGTCTTTAGAGTCTAGCGCTAAAGAATAAACAATATTATTGCTTAAAGAGTTAACATCATCAGCACTATTTTGGTAACGAGAAAACTGTTGACTGTTATGGTTAAACTTATTAAGTCCGCCCCCCGAAGTACCGATCCAAAGCGAGCCATCGTGACTGTTCATAAGAGTATTTATACTATTATGACTGATACTATTTACATCATCTAAATCATGTAAAAAACGGCTAAACTTATTAGAATTATCAGCCTTTCGATTAAGACCATGTTGAGTGCCTACCCAAAGTAAACCTTTACTGTCTTCATGAATGGTTACAATAAAACTATCACTTAAACTGCTGCTATCTTCTGCGTGGTGATAAAATCGAGTAAAACTATTATCCTTCTTATTTAACAGATTTAAGCCGTTACTGGTACCTATCCAGAGGTTGCCACGAGAATCTTCAAAAATAGCTTTGATATAGTTATTACTGAGACTCATTGGATTATCAGGGTCATGAGTAAAAAGAATAAATTGCTTGGTTATAGAATCTAAACTATATAAGCCTGATTGCATGCCGATCCAAGTTGTGCCCGACTTATCTACAAACAAAGCGCGCAGATAACCTTTAGCTAAACCTGCTGGGTTATTTTTATCATAGCTAACCCGACCAAATTTTTTAATATCAGGGGAGAATTGAGTTATGCCTTCACCAAAAGTACCTAACCATATGAAGCCATTTTTATCTTGAATAATGGACCAAATATTATTACTTGAAATACTATTGTCATCTTCATAATTATGAAGATAATGCTCAAAATGTTTTTTTTTCGGGTCGAATAAGTTAAGCCCTCCTTTATGAGTACCAACCCAGAGTGAGCCTAACTTATCTTCAAAAATAGCAAAGATTTCATCACTACTTATACTAGTATTTTGCTCTTTATTATGACGAAAGTGTTCAAATGTTTGAGAATCGCGATTAAATTTATTTAATCCTCCGCCTCGAGTGCCAACCCAAAGGGTTTCATTTGAATCCTCGAAAATCGTATAAACTTTATTATTACTTAGGCTATTAGGGTTATCCTCGTTATGTTGATAATGTTTGAAATTACCCGTTTCTTTATCAAACTGATTAAGTCCACCATTTCTAGTGCCGACCCAGATAACACCACTATTATCTTCGATGACAGTGTAGACAAGATCATCTGATAAACTATTAGGGTCTTGAGGAATATTTTTAAAGTGGTTGAATTGCGCTGTTTTTGGGTTGAAACTGTTTAGACCCCCTCCCCAAGTACCTAACCATAAGACTCCATCTTGCGCTTCAATAATAGACATCACCACATCACGGCTTAAACTATTTATGTCATGTGGGTTATGAGCATAAGTATGAAAAGCTTCTTTTTCCTCATCATAACGTGACAAACCGCCATCGGTACCCACCCACATCCCCCCAGATTTATCAAAGAATATAGCATTAACATAGTTGTTTGGTAAGGTGGTATTGTCTAAGGGAAGATGAACAAACTCTTTATATTGATGACCATCAAAGCGATATAAACCGTTTTGAGTGGCAGTCCAAATATATCCGTGCTTATCTTGTAAAACTTTGAGAACAAAAGTGTTTGGTATTGCTAATTCATTTACATAGTTATTGAAATGGAGGTGGCCTCTTTGTGCTAAAGTTGTGGTGGAGACTGACAGTAAGATAAACACTGTTAGTAAGTTAGTCCAAATGAATTTCAATAGAGCAAAAGAGTTTAGCCAATTAATAAAAGGCTTATTACTGAGCGTTAATGCATTGCTGAAGGCATTACTCATGATAACTATTCAGTTTAAATATCAATTGAATAATAATAATAACCACCTTAAAAATCAGTTTGTGCTACTGAACTTTATTGTAGGCAATTAAAGCTAACTTGCCATTTTATACTGAGAACTAATCAGTAAAGCTTTAATGATTTTTCTGGATATTTATCTCAACAAAGCAAGGGTTTGCTTGCATCATTATTTAATCTCACATATGAGCCAGCATCAACAATCACTAACTCCATATGATAGACACCATTGCCTAAGGTGATACCTTGTACTTCATCGACAATTTTAATTTGCTGCGTACCAGTGAAGTCGCGAAAATTTACCGTAATGGTATCAACTAAATTGCCATTTTTATCCGTAAAGTTCTCTATAATAATTTATTACTTGCCATTATAATCATGGCTGGTGCATAGGCTATGTCACGTATATTGATATAGATATAAACAAGTATAGCTAGTGTGGTTAAGCTTAGGTCAATATTGAAAGAGGAGTTTTTAACTTAAGGTTTGCAGCCAATTCATCGCATCTTTTTCATTATCAAAACTTCGTGTTTGTTGCGATGCTCTTGAGGGAGACAACTTGTTAATAACATCTAAGGTGGTATTTGAGGTGATAACCATGGCTTTGGCGATGAGCTTTTGTTGATTCAACCAAACATTATAGTGTTCCAATTCTTGATAAGCTTCAGGGGTACCACCCAAAAATTCAAGGTTATTAATCAATATAGAAAAGCTGGTATCTTGTAAGTCATTAACAATAGCCTCTATACCACTAGTATACTGCTGTGCGCCGTATTCATTAAAAGCACCGACATTGCGGACAACGATAATATTTCCCTTTAGGCTAATAGAGACTTCACCATGTTCAATACCCATACATTACCTCTAGCCCAAGAATTGCATGTAAGTTATAGCACAATTACTTCAAAACTGTATAAGAAAGTACTCACTTAGTTCGAGTCTTAAGGCAGATAAGGACACAAAAAAAGCGTAATAATCAACCTATTACGCTTTGTTATTTTCACTAAAAATCGTGCTAAAAAGTTTTACTAACAAGCTTTATTAAATAGCTTTACTAAGAGTATTGCCGCTGGTTAGCTAGCATACTTTGCTCTTATATTTTTTTAATACGGACACTGCCACCACTGGTTTTTAATACCAACTCAGGTCCACCGCCATTGATGGTGCCTTCAATTGAACGTTTAGTGGTTTTGCCATTGACGGTAAACTCACTTGAGACACGACCACCGCTAGTTTTAGCCGAAAGGTTTACCGCAACATCTTTAGCTAAATAAGCGGTAATTGAACCACCCGATGTTTTCACCTTAGTGTCTTTCGTTGGATTGCTAGGAAATTTCAGTTTAATGCTGCCACCTGAGGTTTTAGCATTAATTTGTCCAATGATATTATCCAGGTCTAAACTGCCACCCGAGGTTTTAATATCAACATCACCTTGTAGATCTTCTAAAGAAATTGAGCCGCCAGAAGTGTAGGCATCAACTTTACCGGTGAGGTTTTCAATTTCAATAGAGCCACCACTGGTATTAAGATCGACATTATAGTTTTGTGGCAAAGTTACTTTATAAGTAACTTTTATATGGTTACTGCCAAAGCTGAAGCCACTACGCTCAAAATCCCCTTTAATGCTGACATTATCACCACTTTTTATGAAGCTAACCTCCATATCATCTTCATTTTTTCCGCTAATTTCTACTGTAATCAATACAATTTCTTTCGCATGAGTGTCAATATCAATGGCACCAACATCCGTTTCAATTTTTAATAAGCCGCCACTGGCAACAGTAAACTCTTTATTAATGGTTTTAGCTTGTATACCAACAGTCACTAACAGCAGAGCAATTGGGGCATATTTAAAAGTATTTTTAACGCTGAACATAGGGTATCTCCATATATTTTTTTATTAGTTTGATTCGTTAATGTTTAGTGAGATGACGCAATAACAAAAAAGGTTTAAATTTAATTTATAATTTATGGATATTTAATTTATATCGGTAATGAAAACTAAATATTTGTCTCGGTTGCCCATGAGATTAAGCCTTTAGACTAGCCATGAGTTTAAGAAAAAACCACCACAAATTAACATAATAAACAGTATCAAGGCCAAGATAAGCGGCTTAGGCCCGGCCTTTTTAATGCTGGCCCACTGGGTTTGCGCACCGAGTGCCGCCATCGCCATGGCTAAAGAAAACTGACTGGCGAAACTCAATACGGCTTTCAGTGACTCGGGTAAAATAACCACACTATTAATCATCGCAGTTGCCATAAAACCAAAAACAAACCATGGGATAGTAATAACACTTTTTTCACGCTGAGCTTTATTGTCACTGGTACCGCCATTAGCAGTGCTAGCGATACGGCTATCGTTTCGATTGCTAAGATGACACAGTACTGAGCTAAGCATTAAAATAAATGGCGCTAACATCATCACACGAATAAGTTTAACAACCACTGCCGTTTGCATGGTTTCATCATTAATACTTTGTCCAGCAGCAACCGCCTGCGCTACTTCATGGGCGGTACTGCCGATATAAATACCAAAAGATTGCTCTCTCATATCCACCCATTGATAAATAAATGGGTAACTAAACATGGCTAAGGTACCAAAAAGTACCACTGTCGCTATGGCAATAGTTACCTGTTCTTGTTTTGGTTTAAGCACAGATTCGGTCGCCAGAATAGCCGCTGCTCCACAAATAGCGCTGCCGGCAGCGATTAAGATAGCAACGTCACGATGCAGTTTTAATACCTTGATACCCACAAAAGTACCGACAGAAAATACGGTACAAATAACGACTAAATCAACAACAACGGCTTGCCAACCTACCGCCAATATTTGCTGAAGACTCAGACTAAAACCAAATAAAACAATACCCGCCCTCAGTAATTTTTGTTTACAAAAGGTCGAAAATTGTTGCTCTCTTTTGTCCTCAACTCTTAGTGAAATGTGACCATAAAGCATGCCAAAAACAATCGCTAACGGCAGGGCACTCAAACCAAAAGCGGATACTTGCTCTATTTTTGCTAAGGCTATTGCCAACAAGGTAATAACGGGCAGAACTATATAGGTAGGCATAAGGCAGCTCTTTTCTGAAAAATAACGAATAAATAGCTAATAAATAGCTGGCAACGAGTTATCACTCTATGGAATATAATATAAGGCAAAGTTTACAATAAGAATAATGGATATATTTAATGTATAGTATTCAAAAAACCGAACTGTTCTTTTATTTAAATAACAGTTCGCTACGATCAACTAAGGCCAACTATTGCTAAGGCCTAATATTGCTGCAGGAAACTTAGTCATGAGTATTTCGATAAAGAAGCTACAACTATTTGAAGCCACAGCACGCTTAGGTAAACTCAGCAAAGCCGCCAATGAGCTGGCGTTAAGCCAATCTGCCGCCAGTCAAGCATTGAAAGAATTAGAGCAAAGTTTAGGTTATCCGCTATTTGAACGGGTTGGTCGAGATTTAGTGATCACAGAAAATGGCCTTAAATCCCTACCTAAAGTCCGCCAGATAGCGGATTTACTTGAAAGTTTGCAGCTTGCCAATTTAAATACCATGAGCGGTATCTTGCGCATTGTCGCCAGCGCCACCATAGCCACTTATTTACTGCCTAAATTAATTGCTAAATTTGTAAAAAATTACCCTGAAGTAGTACCTGAAATACATATAGGTAATACCCAAATGGTGATAGATCATTTAGACAAGGGCAAAGCCTCTATTGGTTTGATAGAAGGGCCAGCAGTGCATAGGCATTTACAAATTACCTCTTGGCAAGAAGATAAATTACAGATTTTTTGTCCGCCAAGTCATCCGTTAGCAAAAAAAGCGCGGATCAATCTAGAACAACTGCAACAGCAAGCTTGGGTATTGCGTGAGTTTGGCTCAGGTACACGAGCTATTTTTGATGCTGCCACTGAGCAAAGAGGCGTACAAATTAATTTAGCCATGGAGCTAAGCAGACAAAGTGCCATTAAAGAATCAGTTAAGGCCGGTTTAGGGCTAGGTTGCCTGTCACAACTCAGTATTACTGAAGAGCTAAAAAATGGCGGTTTAGTGGCTTTGGCATCACCACTGAACTTATCAAGACGTTTTTCCTTGGTGACTCATAAAGACAGTCACCATAACTTACTTACGCAGAAATTCATTGATTACTTGATAACAGCAAGTCCTAGTAAATAATACCAATTAAATTTATTAAGGTCACAAAAGCCAATGATAATAACCGTTATAAGTGAAATATGTTATTGAGTGTTAGCAGACTACTATGATTGAAATCAATAACGTTATTAAATATTTAGGCCCTTTAATAATGATCACTTACTGAGTGTAATTTGTGTAACTCTCCACAGAAATGACTAGCGGTAAATAGCACCACCATGGATGAATAATAAGATTATATCACTGTAGTAAACAGTGATTAACTTGATAAGTAAGAAGTAATAGAACTACACTCTAGCAAGCAAACCATGTGAAAACATGGGACGCAAAGCCACCGGTCTAAGGATTTTCTATGACAGCGGGGTTGCCAATGTAAGGATTAAAACATTGTCAAATAACCACTGAATATTCTACTTCTGGGACAGGTATTATTGTAATTGTATTTTAAATAGGCTCTGTTGTAGTTTGGTGTTGTTGAGTAAACGAGCGAGACGCATAAACCCCTCCATGGGGCTCCACACAAGCATCCATGCTTGTGAAGCTCGCTCTTATCACATCAGCAACACCTTCTTTTAAATCAATGTGTTACATTATAGGCAACAGTATTCTACAACAGAGCCTTTAAATAGGATTTATTATGCATAGCCAACTAAGCCTTTTACTAAAACAAAGCAAATTACTAAAAAAAAGAACATCTAGCTTACCACTCAACCAAATATTGTGGTTTGTGATTCTTTCTTGCTTTGCGGTAAGTATCTCTAGCTCAGCCCAATCATTTAAAACTAGCTTAACTGCCGCAAATAATGAAGGTTTTTATCAACCCAACTACCCGCTAATCTTTGTCAGCGCGCCCATTATAGAAACAGCAAACAAATATGGTGGTGTGAGTGGCACCTATAAATTTGGCACTGATGTATTATCAGCTAATAACCCCAGCGGTGGTAATAAGTTATGGATATTACTGCCTAATGGCCAAACTAAGCTATTATTCCCTCTTGATATTCATCTACAACAAAATTTAATCGATACGCCAGCAGATATGCTAAATACTGGTTCTGTGGTTGAACCTAATTTATCTGAAGATGGAAAAACGGTCTACTTTAGTTACTTTCATAATGCTGACGATAAATTATCTCAAAGTGGCTTACCTAAATTAGGTGCTGATCTCTATAGCATCAATATTTCTGCGTTGTTAGCTGATTATTCACTAGCCCCTGAATCATTAATTACCAAACGGCTGACCATTGCTAATGTCACTACAAACGGTAAGTTAGGCACAGCAGAGCTCTATAAAAATGCACTAAACCCCAAGTTAAAGAGTAACGGCTCTCATGCCTGGGGCAGTGTTTACATGCACCCAGAAGAAATGCGTACAAAAAATGGTTTAAAGCTGATTTATGTCAGTGACAAAAGACGTATCAGTAATTCAAATAGAGGGATGGGTTATGCTAACCATAACTTTAATTTATTTAGTGCCGATATTAACGATGATGGTAGTTTAAGTAATCATCAGCAATTCCAATATTACACAACTACATCAGCACTAAGTCCAAATAGATTGCGAGACGGTATCGCCTTTTCATATCAGGCTACCACCGAAGATGCTCGTCATTGGCAGGTTCAAGGCATAAGTTCATCTGGACAATGGTATCCACTATTTGGTTACGGAAATTCTCCGGAGGCAGCTCACCTAAGCACTTTTTGTGTTAAAGAAAAAGGTCAAAACCCCGGAGACTATCTTATTACCACCAGCTATTACAATTTAAACAATAATGGTTTTGGTGCATTACATAGCCTAAAATTATCCATGGCTGGCATGAATGCTTATGACCTACCCCAAGGCAACGTTATAGTGCCGCGCCAATTAGGAGCAAAATTACTTACCAAAGGGGTAACTATTGGTGATTTACCCTCTAGAATGCATAATGGTAAATCATTAGGTAAATTCACCACGCCTCGATGTGGTATGGCTGATGAGTTGTTTTTTGCCCACACCACAACGAGTGCAAATAGCAGAGGACTTGATAGTGATAATAGTAAAGGCATTTATCGATCGTATATCGGTTTTAGAAATAATTTAGAGCCCTTTGATGCAACAGCCGAAGTAAATATTGATACTGGTGAGGGTATTGCAAAAGTAATTGCCGATGATACCGGTACAGTAAATCTGCTGTGGCCATTGCCCGTGCTAACCTGGCAACAACGTAGCGGAGATGTTGAACAAACGTATTCGGCACCAGCAGTAGCCTCTAGCACAAGTATCCAAGCAGGTGATCCCTATGCTCAAGTGGGTACTTCTGCCTTATGGAATACCGACCGTAGACCTTTTGATTGTTGGCTTGGCGCACGTGGCCAAGTACCTTATAGCCCCAATCAAGCACTCAACAACATTAACGCTGAAATGCAAGAACTGGTTAATCAATCTGCGGGATTAAATCGAGTTCAAAACCAAGCCGATTATTGCGAATATCTGCTACCTGAAAATGTTTTAGGTATCGCCATAAACCTGACCTCAAATAAACTTAAAGGCTCCTATGGTAATTATCAATCGATAGGACAAGCCGTGAGGGAAACCTCTCGCCTGCTTGGTGTATATTCGGTTAAGGATCAGCAAGATCAATCATTCAAAGCGATAATACCAGCGAACGTACCCTTTGATTTTCATTTACTGGATAGAAAAACGGGTCTTAAGTTAACGGATACACGCAGCTGGCATTCATTAAAACCAGAAGAGTCACGCACTAATTGTGGTGGTTGCCATCAACATGAAAAAGCTAAAGCGATCCCCTTTGAAACTACCTTTGCCGCCCAAAACGACCCCATGGATATGGTTAATAAAACAACATTCGTTGATTACGATGCCATGTGTCAGCCTGAAATTAAAACAAGTCCTTTACCATCAATAGAAACACTTGAATGGACTGCTGATATCTGGCCAGGTTTTGATAGAAACTGTAGCAGTTGTCATAATAGTGATAACAGTGTAAATGAACAGGCATTAATAGCCCTGTCTTATAACAATGAAGAAACCGCTTATAATATGTTAACTAAGCGAAACTTCGTTAACCATACATTAGGCGCCATAGGAAGCCCTGCATGGTGGGCGGCAAGAGGAGAAAGGACCGATGGCCGCAATAATGATCTGGCAAAATATCAAGCTGACTATGCTAACCATAAGTGGGGATTTAAACATAGTAGCCTTCATCAAGTAAAAAATGACCTGTGTGATGGCAACTCACCCGATGAAGCAAAATGGGTCTATAAATTTGGCCATTGGATAGATAATTTTCAACATAGAGATGTCGGCAGCGGAATTTTTAATACTAAATTAGATAGATACCATCCTACGGTAAGTAGCTCAATTGTTGGTGCTTGCACCAGTGGCGATTTACACATAGGCTGGTGGGATGACTCTGGTCAGGTAAAACACATTTCGGTTAGTGTAAATGGTGAGTCTTACCTTGAACTAGTTGATCAAAGCAACGGTTCAAAACAAATTTCTTTAGGAAATTTAGTGCTAACAGATAGCATTAAAATCTCCGTTGAAGATCCAACCGGTAATACTCAACATTACCAAAAGTCATTTAAGGAATTGTCAGCAGAATGTACTGTGCGGATGCAAGGGGCAGCTACCGAAGTAACAGCAAAGCCTTATAATCACGATCATGATTATACTGATACACAAACTGACATTGGTACCGTATTAGCCGATAGAGCATTAGATTCAGCACCACCGCCTGCTGAGCCACCAGAGGTACCAAACGATAATAATGATATAGAGAGTACCTTAGTCTTAGCCGCAGATATTGATGAACCGATTGATGCCAGTATCAATTACCGCACTATAGAGCTACCTGTCATTGCCGATACCTATATTAGCCAATACAATGGCCAAGAGAAAAAGATGAACTTTGGTGGCGCACAAGTATTAAGATTTTACACTGGTTCTGCTCGCCGTGTGCTCATCAAAGCGGATTTATCTAACGCACCTCAAAATAAAAAATTAATAAAGGCTAGCCTTAAGGTTTTTGTCCAGAAAGTTTCATATCCATCTGCACCAAAGTTACTCGTTTTTAAAGTAACGAAACCTTGGATTGAAGGCACGAAAAGTTGGGGTGTATGGCCAGATGGTGTTACTTGGCTAGAAAATGATTACTTCGATCATGAGCAAAGTACTAAAAACAATTGGCTTACTCCTGGTGGCGATTTAGATCTGCTAAGTGATTATGGTTATGGTGCTAACGGTTTAATTAAGCGAGCTCCGGTCGTTGAAGGTGAGTGGCTTTCATTAGATATTACCGAGGTGGTGCAATCATGGCTAACCTCTCCTGATACTAATCATGGCTTATTATTACGAGGTCTATTAAGAGCTGGAAATAGCATCAGTATCGCTTCAAGGGAAAATGAAGATGTAACGCTGGCGCCAAAAATTGAATACCACTACTTAGAAACACCAGAGCCGCCAAAAGAGGCTATTAACATTGAGAGTACATTAACCTTAGCAGCAGATATTGATGCACCGATTGATGCTAGTATCAATTACAGTACTATGGAGCTACCTGTCATTGCCGATACCTATATTAGCCAATACAATGGCCAAGAGAAAAAGATGAACTTTGGTGGCGCACAAGTATTAAGATTTTACACTGGTTCTGCTCGCCGTGTGCTCATCAAAGCGGATTTATCTAACGCACCTCAAAATAAAAAATTAATAAAGGCTAGCCTTAAGGTTTTTGTCCAGAAAGTTTCATATCCATCTGCACCAAAGTTACTCGTTTTTAAAGTAACGAAACCTTGGATTGAAGGCACGAAAAGTTGGGGTGTATGGCCAGATGGTGTTACTTGGCTAGAAAATGATTACTTCGATCATGAGCAAAGTACTAAAAACAATTGGCTTACTCCTGGTGGCGATTTAGATCTGCTAAGTGATTATGGTTATGGTGCTAACGGTTTAATTAAGCGAGCTCCGGTCGTTGAAGGTGAGTGGCTTTCATTAGATATTACCGAGGTGGTGCAATCATGGCTAACCTCTCCTGATACTAATCATGGCTTATTATTACGAGGTCTATTAAGAGCTGGAAATAGCATCAGTATCGCTTCAAGGGAAAATGAAGATGTAACGCTGGCACCAAAAATTGAATACCACTACTTAGGTGATCCCATATAAAAGTAGATCTGTTAATCAATTTAACAGAAAAACTGACTTGAATAATTAGTTCAAGTCAGTTACAAAACATCAGCCTTCAAGCTTACATAACCTCAATTTGTATTAAGGCTATGTAAGCTAATTATTCATATCAAAATACTTTGATTGAATTTTTTTCTCTCGACTTCCGCGGCATTAGCGCCAACAGTACTCCAAGTTATCATCAGTGATAACAAACCTATACCTAAACAGATTAGTACTAGCCAAATAGCATCGATGCGATAAGGAAACGCTTCAAACGAGTTAGCATCAGATATGCGGCAATGAGCCAAGCAATAAGGTTTGCCAGTACAACAGGTGTAGGAAATTGCCAGATAACAGGGTAATTTCAGTAGCTATCTTATTTGACCACGTAACCACCTTAGCTAGGCAGAATTGGCAAAAAAGTGATATTGAATTAACCTGCTGTATTGTTCCTCAAGCCTTAGATATTAATGTCGATACCGATATGATCGAGCAAATATTACTTAACTTACTGCAAAACGCCGAACACGCTTTAGCTCATCTAAGCAAGCCGATAGCGGGGCAAGTAAGTAAGCAGGGAGGCACGCAAGTTGCCACAGCAAAGATCAGCCTAAAGGCTTTTTTAAATGTTCGTGGACATGTCGTTATTGAAGTAGCTGATAATGGCAAAGGCTTTGAAGATGAAAACATCGCGCAAATTTTTGTACCCTTTTTTACCACTAAAAAAGAAGGTTAAGGTGTCGGGTTAGCGCTGACTAGGCAAGTGATGCTGGCTCATAATGGTAAAGTTTCGGTACCTAATAATAGCCAAGGCGGCGCGACTTTTAGTCTCACTTTTTAGCGATTTAATTTTTTATCCAGGGTATAATTCATTCACGATCATCAGTAACTTGTTCAACCATTTGCTGCATTAAGCTATAAGAAAGTTGACTATAGGGCGGCACAAATAAATCCGCATTAAACAGGTTTGGGTAGTGATCTAATAGTCCCCTACTGTCTAAGTTAACCGAGGCAGGTAACATAGAAAGTTCATCAACAATCCTCTGCTGAACTTTTTTACCAATAAAATAATTAGCAACGACTTCTGCTGCTGCTAGCTTTTTGCCTTTTAGCTCACGCACAAAATTAATGGTATCAAGCCAAGCCAAATGGCCTTCTTTAAAATTAATTAACTGCCATTTTCCTCCATGCTCATTTTGTCTCTTTATCTCAGGCCCCCAACTAGATACGATTTCAAGATTTTCATTAAACTTTGTTGAGCTTTGCCAAAACCCTCCGGCATTATTATAGAGCTGCTTAAATTTATTGAGCACAACGCCCTGCTTGGCAAGTAACTTTTTTAAAGCACTGCGATCATTTTTTTGTGCTAATTGCTCTAAGTAAAAAGGATGAAAGTCTAACGCTTGCAGTGTTAAGCCGACGTTATACCAAAACTGTCCTTGATTTAATGAGAACTTATTACGCCATTTAGCAGCCCATAAATCCTTGACTGAGGTCGGTATATCTTCTTTCTTAACCTTATTAGTATCGACAAAAAAACCATAAACACCTCCTCCCCAGGGGATATAGAGTGGTTTACCTAGCTGCATGCCCATTGCTATTTGAGTGAGTTTTGGATCTAGGTTTTTATAGTTGCTTAATCTAGGCGAGTTTATATCTATTGGCTGTAACAGTCTGGAAATCTGTTCACCGTGCATTTTAATAAAAAAAAGTGTCAGGAAAGTAATATCACATTGCTTATTTCGGATCACGGCAAACATTTGATCGGCATCTTCAGCTTTCGTAGTGATGACTTCAACTTGATAGTTATAACCCTTACTTATCAATATTTCATTTACTTGCGTTATATTTTCAGCGGTCACATAGCCTGCCCAAGTAAAAATCCTTAGTTTTTCCATTGCAAATAATTGCCAAGGCAAAAGTAAAAGAATACTAAATAATACTAGTTTTCTCACCACAGCGAGCCTCTTCATTGAATACTGATTACTGATTACTGATTAATTCAGTATAGAATGATCTCTAAGTTAAGCTTAGATATTTAGTGGACACAGCCATTTTCAGCTTAAGTTATTTATCATTACTTTTTATTGTTAACACTGGGCAACTGCCAATGCTCAAATAGGCCATCGCTGTTGGTGGTAACCGCTATATTTCGACCTGAATAAGCAACGCTAAGTATCGATGAACGCCCCCGTGTCATTGTCGATTGCCACTGTGCAACTAAGGCACCATCAGCTACTCGCCAAAGTTTAATCACCTGCTTAGGGGAGCCGGTTAACAGTAGTGAGTTATCACTCGAGAATATTGAGTCATTAAACTCGAAAAAACGTAAATGGGTATCTAATTCAGCGATAACTTTTCCCGTCGATAAATCCCAAAAAGTGCGATCTTTGATCGCATCTAGGGTGAAAGCAACTTTAGCATCGCTACTAATACTGACATGATTCACTCTCGAACCATGGCTAAATTCATGAACAGTTTCCCCTGAGGCTGTTTGCCATAAACGTGCTTTTTTATCACTTGAACCCGTAAGCGCCATTTCGCCATCATCTGACAAGCTAACCGAATTAATATCTAATCTATGTATCGCAAAAGTAGTTACCTTGTTCCGCTTAACATCAATGATACTGGCTTTACCGTTGCGAAAACCTAATAATATTTTGTCGCCATTGGCAGAAATATCCATATCATTGATGATGTGGCCTTCGAGTTGCCACTCACCCATTTGTCGGTTGCCCAGCACCGAATATAAACGTACTGACATTTGATTAGACACTAAGTAAAATTGATTATCTTCACTAATATCAATCAGTTCAATAAACTTTGCGGCATTACCCGTTAGACAATGCAAGGGCGATTTCACTTGTTTATTTTTCCATAAACAAACTGTTTTACCATCAGCGACTAAATTTAATTGACCGTCTTTAGACAATGCTGAAGCGGTAATGATGTTATCACTATGGCTTAACGCTAAGGCTGATTTTCCGGTATGAACGTCTTGCTGGCTACAACCGAAAAGAGTTAATGCGCTTAGCGCACTGATTAGCGTGATAACTTTTACCATAGAGTATTCCTTAATAAATTTGCGCTGACACGGGCAATTAGCCATTACTATAGCCAGCCACTTGCAGCTGCTAGCTTAGCAGCGTTTTATACTACGTTATTGATTTCTCCAAGGGAATAGCCATTCTCCTCAATCAATAGCTGACCGACTAGGGCTATATGCTTGAAATTGAGTATTTATCAGGCCGACTTAAAAAATTAAATTGAACATATTAACGACATTATTGTCCTAAATAATCAATCATTTAAGAGCAGCACCATTGATGCTAGCCTAGCGAACAGCTAAATAAATACCGATAGCTAATGCTAAAAATGGCATTAACCTTTCAACAACAAGGAATGTGACCCGATGAAAATATGTACAACACTGTTAATTATAATTTTTATGCTCTCTGGCTGTGCGGTAAATATTACCGCAGACTCTTTTATTTACCAAGATGACAAGGTAGAGCCTTCGCTAGATTTAATACAAATAAATAATAAAATCACTCACCATGCCACGTTAATTGATATATCTAAAATATCCCTGACTACACCAGAAGGTTTATTGCTTAATGGCGTAAAATTATTACACAAAAATGCACAGGTAAATGTCATATTCTTTGGTGGCAACGGTATGAAAATAAGCCAGTCTGCTAGCATTCTAGATCAGTTTGCCCTATTACCTGCCAATGTGATTTGGTTTGATTATCGAGGCACAGGGGTTAGTGAGAAAAGAAGTAATTTAAGTGTCAAAGATTTACAAAATGATGCACTGAACATTTTTGATTTCTCAAAGGAAAACTTACCCGACAATCTGCCAACCGCCGTTCATGGTTTATCCATGGGCTCATTATTAGCTAGTTATATAGCAAGCGAACGAGCAATCGATGGTTTAATTCTTGATGGTGCGATTAGTACTGTTCCCGAATTAATTGATAATTTAGTACCCGCTTGGTCCACAGTATTTTCAACGGTAACGGTATCACCTGAACTAGCGGCAATAGACAATATTAAACTTATTAGAAAATACACTAACCCTTTATTGTTTCTTATTGGTAAAAATGATTCAACCACCCCTGTTGAATTTTCTCAAGCCTTATATGATGCATCCAATAGTAAAGACAAAACCTTAACAATCATCGCAGATACCGAGCATAGTCAAACGATGAAAAGAGAGCAAGCCATTAAAGCTTATGCTACTTTTATTAAAGGCTTAACTTGTTGTGAAGATGGCTAACAGCTTAGGCTGAGTAGCTTTACTGTCAATGGTACCGCTGGCAAAGATTATGTCAGCGTCAAGGTTGTATCTAGGAGTAAAAATGTATAAAAAAATCACTTGCACTATCATCTTAACGACGCTATTAACGGCTTGTATTATACCAATTAGCTCAAGCTGTAGTAGAGACCGAACTTTTGATAATGACAATAATGGTTTCCCCCCTAAAGGACAAGATTGTAGTACCGCCGATGCTGCCATTTATCTGGCCAGTGCACTTTATAACGAAGTACAAAATCAACCAGAAAAAGAAGCTGCAACCAGTAATCCTCCCCAAAAAAATGCTAAGTGCTCACACTTGATAGGAAAGTCTCAAAAAGAATGTATCCGTTTAAAGGACGATGCATACGATCCTTTAGATGAGTTGTAAATCATCATAAGCAAAGCAAATAAGCATAACTTTCATGAGTAAAATAATGCAATCATTGACGCCATTAATGGCTCAGCTAATTCCTCAAGGAGTGAATCGAGAGGCCTTGCGCTCGCAGCCACTCGACAGAGAAAAGGCTAAAAATCGCATCGTGCTAACCGCGAATGTTCGAGGTAAGCTAAAGTAAATCCGCAAGAGCATGTTCAAGGTTACTGTGATTAAAATCAAAACCATGATTGAGCAATTTTTGCGGATAAATATTTTGGCTAGTCAGTAATAACTCAGCCCCTTGGCCCATTAAACTTTTGAGCATAAAGGCCGGTACACTAAACCAAGTCGGTCGATTAAATTGCTGACCTAAGGCTTTAGTGAAGGCAGCATTGGTTAATGGCTTTGGTGAGGTACAATTAATAGCGCCCTCAATACTGGTTGTTTGTAAGCTAAAATGAATAATGTGCACCATATCATCGATATGAATCCAAGACATATACTGCTGCCCATGGCCAAGCTTACCCCCTAATCCTAGCGTAAAGGGTAAACGCATTTTCGCCAATGCGCCGCCATCACTCGCTAAAATCACACCGGTACGTAACAGCACTACCCGACAATGTTCACGCGCTTTTAGGGCAATACTTTCCCACTTTTCACATAACGAATGAGCAAAATCTGCCTGGCTGACTTGGGCATCTTCATGAGTGGAAACATTGCCAGTTTCACCATAGTAACCTATGGCTGAGCCACTGATTAAACAAGTCGGCTTAACTCTAGCGCGCTCAATCATGGCAATAATTTGTTCGGTTATTTGCCAGCGACTTTGGCAAATCTTTTCTTTTTGCTTAACGGTCCAGCGTTTATCAATAATAGGCTCACCGGCAAGGTTGATTATCACCTCAAAACAATTCTGCTCGGGCAGTTGCTCAATAAACTCAATCCCTTGAGGTAAACCTTGCTTAGCTTTTTCGCTATTACGGGTTAACACGGTGAATTGATACGGCTGCTGAAATGATTTGATAAAGTGCCGACCAATTAAGCCAGTACCGCCAGTTATTAAGATTTTCATCTTTGCTCACCATGATAGATAACACATTAATTCTTTAATAATAGTAGTTATAGTTAACATAAGGCAGTTTTATCCAGCCAAGGTTAGTAATGATAAAGGCAATAACGTCAGTAAAGGATAAGGTGATTGATTAGCACCTACTAATCAAAAAAGATAAAAAAACCGCAGCACTTAGTTAAGTGCTGCGGTTTTTTATTGACTATTAAACTAGCTATTATTGAAATAGTTACTGTTCTATGACTTAAACTGAGACTAGTAAGTTATTTTTTAACCCATTGGCCAGCAGCATTTTTAATTAAATGCCCTGCTTGGGTTTTCGAGATAGATTTTTCACCCGCTAATTTAGTAACTTGCTGCATAGTAATTTTGTTTTTACGCGCTAAGTTCAAGTAAATATCTTTGCGTTTTTTATTCACCATAGTAACTAGGCTGCTTACTTCATCGCTGGCAACTACCACACCTAAATAGCCATTAGCCAATTCACCAACAAGGCCTTGCTGTTTTGCTTGGTCAATAGATATTGCCCACGCCGAAAATGCCATGGTTGAGGCAACAAGTACTAGGCATACTTTCCTAATGAAGAGCTTAATTGAATGCTTGATTGAATGCTTTATTACGTTGTTCATACTTGCTCCTAAAAGATATCGCTATCGTCACTGAAAATATCATCAAGTTCTTTATCGACTTTTATCCGAATCTCATGATCAATTTTGAGATTTAAATTAATGGTGATTGGCTCTTTAGCACTCACTTCAATTTTATGAGTACAAGCCGTAAATAAAAAAACAGCTAGCAGAGGTGCCAGTATTTTATCCATAAATGTTCCTTAATGACGAGGGTCTGTTGACCTTTCAGGGTTGAAATTTATTCAATTTAAAACGGGCTTAATCGCGGCGCGAGCTTTGTATCATAGTTATTCTATTAAAAAAAGCGAGCAACAATGAATAAGTTCGTTTTAAATGAACCCAAAGGGCAGCACTTGTTTGAAATTTATACTACGTTATCGTATGTTCATGTAGCTAGCTACATTTCACATACTCTGCCTTGCCTAAATATCAAACATGTTGCTGTAAAAGTAATCTCGAAAGTTCAACAGACCCTAATGTAAGCCTTTGATTAATTTGTTCTCAAAGTACTCGGTGATATTGAATGACTCTAACAAACCTAATAAGTCATAGCTAAGGTTTAAATTTAAATTTACTTCATTATCTAAATCAGGATTTCTGCCCTTGATTTCGGTCACGAGCAACATATAACCGTCATCCGTCATTGATACGGCAGAAGTTAAATGATGATAGTGTAAGTTTTCCAAGGCAGCAAATGCCAAACTAAACTCTGTGCTACTGGCTTTTAGCTCTGCGACCGCAGAGTTATTATAAACTTGGATAAGGCCATCACCAACATTGTGTAAATGCCCGGCTTTAATAAGAAAATGTTCGCCATCATAATATAAAGGCAATTGCCCTGAAACCTTGCCAGTAACGACTATACCTTGCTTTTTATCTAACTCGAGTAGTTTTTCCAAGTCTATTTTAGTTAATTTAACCTCTACGGCCAACGTTTTACTAAAAGGCCATTGTGCGTGAGCAATAGCAAAAGACCCGCCAAACAAATTACCCTGGGTATTTCTGGCAACAACGTTTAGCTCACCTTGGACAAAATCAATAGCGGTTTGCGTCGAAAATTGAGTAATTACCGTGGCGGTTTCGATCTTGGCAATGGTCAGATTATTGACCGCATTAACCTTACCTTTAACTTCTGCAGCTATGGATGTTAGCCGATCATGTTGTAGGATAAATTGCTGTTGCCAGTTAAGTTCTTGCAGCCAAGTACCATCTATTTCACCGCTAACATCCTTTACCGACAAAGCTAATAACATCGGATTAGCCATGAAATTTTCATTATTTTTAATTTGCCCTGATAAGTGGTAACTGAGTGTGCCATCAATAAGTTCCATTTCAATGGGCAGCTTTATTTTTAAGGCGAATAAGTCGGTAATTAGTAGCTCTTTTGCGAAGATCTCTATGCTGGGTTGACGTATATCACCGGTTAATTTCACCCTAGCGATGGCTAAGTTGTCGGCAATCACTTCGGCATGTATGACTATTTTATCAACACTACCACTAACCTTAGTATTTAACTCAAGCCTGTTAATATGGATAATATTAGGTAGATGTAGTTGGCTTATCTGGTTGTTAATTTCCAGTTCAAAAGTCACACCCGCAATATTATTTTTCTGACTTTTCAGGTCCTTTTTGGCAATAGCGACACTGCCTTGCCAGTGGCTAATAAACGATGTCACTGTTGGTTTGTTTTTTATTTTTTCTTGCTGGCCCAGAGTTACTGGCAGGCTTAGCTGAGTTATTTCAATGGCAGTGTCTTCACCAAGTGTTACTTGCCAAAAGTCATTATACTGTACCAGTTCACCGATAATATTTAGTCTTACCAGCTGTTTACTAAAAGGCTGTAATTGGCCAATATTTACTTGTCCTGTCAGTAAAAATTGCGCTTTTTGTAAGTTAACCGTTATTGCTGCCTTATCATGATAACTGAGTGCTAAATTATTGAGTGATAGTATTAGCGGTTCATTGATATTGCTAGTACTGATATTAAAGCCATCGCTTATAATGCGCTGCTTGGCGAAATCTATCTTTACCAAGCCCCTTGGGCTAACACTTACCTCGTTGATAACATTATCGTTAAGGAAATTGATCACTTGCGGAGCAATTCCTTGCGCAGAGAGTGCCTTAAGCAGCTGTGGTTGTTCAATAATTAGCTGTATTTTATTGTGCTGATAACTTGCTTGATTCTTATCATGAGTAAAATCCAAGGTTAAATTACCAACCGTGAATACTGATTGCCAAGCCAATGTTGCTTCGATCTCAATAGGCCCTGATTGGGCAAAACCTTGCTCTGCCCGAAAAGAAAAATGACTAAGTGTATTTGTCATAGTCAAGACTTGCTGATGCCAGTCAATTTGGCTGTTAAACTGCCCCATAACAGACCAAGCTTCATTTTCTGCATTCACTAACTGTGCGACTAATGCTGGCGGTAAAGCCGATTGATGCACAGTCAAAAAACTTCTCAACCTGGCTAAATCAGTGTTTATGTTAGCGCTAAATCCTTGCTGTTTTCGCACGAGGTCAAGGGCAAAAACATACTCTTGTTTAGCGTTAGCTAGGGAAAAATGAAACTGCTCTGCTGTCGCTGATAATCCTCCTTGATAAATCAACTTTTGCTGAGTTTGTTGATTTTGTTGATTAGTGAAGACCTGATAACTAAATGCTTGGATATCAAGTTCAACAGGCACAGTAAACTGGACAATATCATTGAGTAACTGGCTAAGTTGAATAGGAAACTCGTTATATTTTTGGGGAGTTGAACTGACGGGTAAAGAAATATCAGCTTTAGCGCGCACATTAGCTGAGGCAATGTGTATCGCTGAAATGGACTCCGCTATTTTAGCCGCTGTTAAATAAGCAGGTTCAAACTGCCACTTTATTCTGGTATTAATTAACTCTAGGTCAGCATAAGGCGTGTCAATACATAAGCGGTTAATCAACAAATCAAAGTCAGTATTAAGAGTGAATTCAATACAAGTTATCGCACTATTATGCTGTACTAAATAATTATTTACGATTGAAGTAACCACTGAACTACGGCTATACCACACCGTAGCAAATACCATAGTGACTACTAATAAGGCAGCTAGAATAAATTTTAAAAAGCGCAATGACATAGAGGTATGACTAGATAATATTGATGGTTATCAGTATACCAGAAACTCTACTATAACTAATATTTCCACGCTCTAGGTATTCCTTATTAAACATCTTGGCGAATAAGATAATCGAAAGCTCCTAGGGCGGCAGTGGCGCCACTGCCCATAGCAATAATGATTTGCTTATATGGACTATCGGTAACATCCCCAGCGGCAAAGACACCCGCTATTGACGTTTCACCACGACTGCCGGCGATAATTTCACCGCGATTAGTTAGCTCTATATCACCTTGTAAAAACTCACTATTTGGCATCAAGCCTATTTGTACAAAAATACCAGCTAATGCTAGCTCATGATTTTCACCCGTGCTGCGATCAGTGTAACTCAAGCTAGTGACTCGCTTACCATCACCTAACACTTCAGTCGTTTGCGCATGAGTAATAATCGTTATATTGCTTAATGAGTTCGCTTTTCTCACTAATACGTCATCAGCGCGTAAGCGGTCAGCAAATTCTAATACCGTCACATGTTCAACAAGACCGGCTAAATCAATGGCCGCTTCAATGCCTGAATTACCGCCACCAATAACCGCTACTCGCTTGCCTTTAAATAATGGCCCGTCACAATGCGGACAATAGGCCACACCTTTACCACGATATTCATGTTCACCCGGCACATCCATTTCACGCCAGCGCGCTCCCGTCGCTAAGACTACCGTTTTACTACTCAATACCGCGCCATTTGCTAAGCTAACGTCAATTAAACCGGTCTCTTCATTACGCTTCACTTGGCTGGCTTTATTCCCGTTCATGATATCAACATCATAATCTCGAACATGCTCTTCTAAACTGGCAACCAGTTTTGGCCCTTGGGTGGCTTTTACCGAAATAAAGTTTTCAATCGCTAGGGTATCGCTAACTTGCCCACCAAACTGGTCGGCGACCAAGCCAGTATTAATGCCTTTTCGTGCGGCATAAATTGCCGCTGCCGCACCTGATGGACCACCACCCACCACTAAAAAGTCATATACTGCTTTATTCTCCAGCGCTTTGGCTTGACGAGCACCGGCATTTTTATCGACCTTGTTTAAAATATCCGTTAAGGATATTCGTCCTTGGCTAAATGACTCGCCATTTAAATAAACACTGGGTACCGCCATGATATCGCGATCAAATACTTCGGTTTGAAATAGCGCACCATCAATCATGGTATGTTTTATGTGCGGATTTATCGCCGCCATCATATTTAATGCTTGCACTACATCGGGACAGTTTTGGCAACTTAGTGAGATATAAGTTTCAAATTCAAACTCACCGTCAAGGTTACGAACTTGTTCAATTTGCTCAACATCAAGTTTTAACGGATGTGAGCCACTGTGCAATAACGCCATTACTAGTGAGGTAAACTCATGCCCCATAGGTAAGCCGGCAAAACGTATTTCACTCTTGCTAGCAACAGAACGTACCAACATAGAAGGCATACGTTCATTGCTCGCTTGCTCAGTACCGTTACCATCAATTGCAGTGATGAGTAGAGATAACTCAGCAATTTGATTTACTAATTGGCTAAGTTCTTTTGCCTTAGGACTTTCATCAGTAAAGGTGATTAGCTCGACTGGTGTTTTTAAATTGTCTAAATAACTTTTTAATTGTGCTTGTAGATTTGCGTCTAACATAATGACCTCTGCTGATATTCAATGGAAATAGGGAAAGTGATAAGGAAATAGAACTCGATTTGAAGCGGCTAAACTTCCTTGTTTAGCTTTTATCTTTAGTTTGAACTTAGCTTTGAATTAAATGCTTTTAGATCAAGGCGCTAGGGATGTAGCATAGTTTTTCTATGTAAATCCCTTGCAACGATGAGCAAGAAGCATTTAAACAAAGCTAAAGTTAAACTCAGTAATAAATTAGATTTTTCCGACTAAGTCTAGTGAAGGCGCTAGAGTATCTGCACCTGGTTGCCATGCTGCTGGACATACTTCACCGTCATGCTCTGCTACATATTGCGCGGCTTTAATTTTTCGAAGTAATTCAACTGCGCTACGGCCTATACCTAGGTCATGTACTTCAGCAATTTTGATTTCACCTTCAGGGTTAATCACAAACGTACCACGAAGTGCTAAACCTTCGGCTTCAATCATGACACCGAAGTTACGAGTAATTGCGCCCGTTGGGTCACCAATCATAGGATATTGGATTTTTTTAATGGTATCTGAAACGTCATGCCATGCTTTATGAGTAAAGTGGGTATCCGTTGATACTGAGTAAACTTCAACACCCATTTTTTGCAATTCTGCGTAGTGGTCTGCCATGTCACCTAATTCGGTAGGACAAACAAAAGTAAAATCAGCCGGGTAGAAGAAAAATACTGACCATTTATCGGCAACATCTTTTTCGCTTAATTCAACAAACTCGCCATTGTGAAAAGCGGTAGCGTTAAAAGGTAGTAATTTAGTATTAATAATTGATTGGTTCATAATGAACTCCCGTTAAGTGTAGTAATTGTGTTGGAAACCTTTGCTCGATAAAGAGTTAAAGCGTTTCCTGAAGACGGGAGAATAATAGCGCCGAGGCTTAAATTAGTATAATCGATAGTATTTATCAGTTTGATAGGTAAAAGCTATCATTAGGTTTGGAGCTTTTTTTTCCTGCTTGGCATCGCGGTGGCGGACGACGTACCTTGGAACCCCTGCGACACCCTACTCAGCAGAACATTCAATCACCACCTAGCGTAAACCACGATTCCTGCCGATTTATCTTCCCTGAACAACGGCAGCCCTCGACGTCAGGATAATATGCTTATATGGACTCCTCATATTGTCCTGATGATGAATAAAGCGCTGTCGGCACATGGATGTGCCATCAGCGCTGGTACGTTGATAACACTTGAGTGAATTGAAGAGTACGTTTGTTAGCAGCGCCGGGGAATTCCAAAGGGCTTAACTTAGGTGCAGTGCGTTTAGCCCCTTTGGGTGCCGTCGCCACCGCGACAAATAATTCAAATTTTCTCTGCCCCCATTTATTCAATGTTCACTAATACCACAAAAGAGACATTAGCTTTTATTGCTAATTGGACAAGTTGGATTAGATTTTGTATCGATAACGCCTGCGTTCAGAGGGGAAAACTCAGAAGGTAGTGGAAATTTATAAGTTGTATTAGCTTATGTTAGCTTTTGATGTCAGTTTCATTGAAAAGTAATTATTCGCAATTTTTTTGAGGTATAACCTGAGTCTATGGCAAACTGTATTCTATACATACTCTCAACATGGTAAGTAATATTTTCTTATGTGTGAGCATTATAATTATGTTGCCTCAATTGTTACCACGCAATTCCGACCTTTCTCTTTAGCTAGATATACAGCATCATCCGCTCGTTTAAACAGTTCATTGAATCCCTCTCCTAGGTGAAGCTCCGCCACACCGATACTAGCTGAGGTTGAAATGTCATTTGGCTTTAAGTTTTCAATTTTCCGTCTCAAGTCTTCCGCTTTTTCTTTCGCTTCAGACAAACTGCAATGATAAAGAATAATAACAAATTCTTCACCTCCGAAGCGTACGGCAGTATCTTCGTTTCGTATTTGGTCGATTAATACCTTGCCCACGGACTTTAAAACACAATCACCAACAGCATGTCCATAATTGTCGTTAATTTTTTTGAAATGGTCTAAATCTATCATAAGCAGAGATACTGATTGATGACGTTTTGCTGCGATTTCAATTCTGTTGAAAGCCACATCTTCTAAATAATTTCTACTGTGTAAACCGGTTAGTGGATCATGGGTTGCGAGAAATTCAAATTCGTCTCTTTTCTTTCTTACTGATAATAATGTAATTAAAATGCCCATTATTATGATCAAAATAAGAATTGCTGTACCTGTAATCCAAACAAAGAATTTGTATTGTTCGTAGAAGCTTTTTGGCTTGTTGATGACTATTCTAGATGTTGGAAGATCTTTCTCAGAAAGTCCAAATTTTTTCATAGCATAGTAGTCAAAAACATTTGCAACAGGAGGCTTCATAATAATATCAAGTTTATTCGCAGGGATGCCAGAAAGGATCTTCAGAGCAAGGGCAGCAGCTTCACTGCCCTGTCCTTTGGCATTAACTACTGTGCCGCCTAACACCCCGTTCTTAATAAAATATTCCCAAGGAGCGTAAACTGGTGCTCTGCTACTTATCGCCAATTTTCGAGTAAACTCATCAACTGGTTCATAATCGATTATATTTTTATTCATAGGGTGCGCAAGAATAAATACCAAGTTATCAGCAGATACTTTTGAAACAGCTTGCATTATCTGTTTTGTGCTTTTATTTAATAGAAATTCTATGCCTACATTATCTTTATACTTAGGGATGATTTTATTCTTAAGTAGCCTATAATTTCTTGCTGGTGTTGTTCGTATATTATTAACTATGAATACCAATTTCCTGGAATTTGGGTGCATGCTCAGAGCCAGTTCAATTGTATTTAATATTTCGACTCTCTCATTAACACCTGTGATATTTTCTACATCTGCAATGTCTTCTAGACTAAAATCATTGTATCCACAAAACACAATCGGTACATCAGGGAATAGTCGATTTCGGTTTTTGATCGCAAAATCAATGGCATTGTTATCCGAGGTAATAACCAGATCGTACTTGAAATTTTGATATTTTATTGCGAGCGATTCAGCCAAAATATCCAAGTGCTCTAATCGGGGGTTGCGCTTTGTATCAAGATATTCAACAAAAATCTCGATGTTTTCCCCTGAGGCATTTAGTTTACGGCGGATTTCATCTTCAATCCTGTCGCTCCAAAGGTAACCTCGATGATAAGAATTCAATAATAGAATCTGTCGTTCCTTACTGTCCTCTTGTAGTTTAGTATCAGCATGTAAAACAAAAGCAAAAACAAAACATCCAGTCATTACCAATATAGATATAATTCTAATTAACATGAATTCACAAATATTTGTTTATTATATGATTATTGAAATGGTTACGTTCCTGAATAATCATTTCGGTTGATTACAACTTAAATTATTGAGTCAATCTACATTAATAGCAAGTATGTTATGAGTTTTATTGGATCGCATTTTGAATAATAGCGCAAAACTCGATAATTTAATGTTTCCCGTTCCTTGGACATAGAAACTAGTATCTAAACTTTTCTATGTAATTTCACGAGGCTGACTTTGCGCGTACTTACTCCATCAATCATGAAGTCGACCTACCGCAATCAGTTAGATTCATATTTCCAAACTTCGATTTCATAAGTTAACGTTATACCATGCATACGTCTAAGTGACATGACAGAAATGATTCATTAGAAAATATATGGCAAAACATTTATTGGTATTGTCGCCTCTGCGCACAAAGTGAACTTAACGGTAGCCTTTAAAAAACAACCGCTAGAAATGAGCCCCTCCGAAATTTGTTCCCAAAAATCCAGGAAGCGTTTAGCTTTAGTCAGTAAAAGGTGCATTTAGCTGATGACACCGCTAAGAGATTCCCTAACGCTGGCGACAATGGCTCTAACACATTGCATGCGCGAATAGTTTGGCCTAATGACCAAAGAGATACCACGTACCGGTACAGGTGCTTGAAATGCCCCATAATGAATAGTGTCACTGGCGACATTGCCTTGCGTAGCCAGCGCGGGTAATAAAGTAATGCCCATGCCACTGGCCACCATATGGCGTAATGTCTCTAAACTGGTCGCTTGAAAGCTATTATCCTCTTTAGCGCCAGCAGCGAAACAATAGCCCATGGCTTGATCTTTAAGACAATGACCATCAGCTAAGGTGAGTATTTTTTCACCTTGTAAGTCGGTCAGTGATAGCGATTTTTTAGTGGCCAGTCGATGATTTTTTGGAGTTGCCAACATCAGTGGCTCATCAAACAATTGGTATGATTCAAACTTTTCCATTTCCGCAAGATAAGGCAAAATTAGCACATCTAATTTACCCTCATCCAATTGCTGCAATAACACCTTGGTTTGATTTTCATGTAAGAAGAAATTGATATTAGGTAAGCTAGTGTTTAGGTCGGCCATAATATGTGGCAATAAATACGGTGCTAATGTCGGGATCAAACCTAGATGTAAATCCCCAGCAAAAGGGTCAAGTAAAGCTTTCGCACAAGACTCAAATTGTCCTGCGGCTTGTAGCACTTTCCGTGCTTCTTGCACTAACTTCTCCCCTGCTGGGGTTAACATAACATTGCGGCGATGACGCTCGACCAGTTGCAAACCTAATTGTTGCTCTAGCTTCATTAACTGACCACTTAAGGTCGGCTGACTAACAAAACAAGCTAGTGCCGCTTTACCAAAGTGTTTGTGTATATCTATGGCAGTTAAATATTCTAAATCGCGCAACTTAATCATAGCTACAACCTATCAATTAATAAGAAATAAAAGTAATAGGCTATGGTAATAGGTTCAGGTAATGAAAGCGAGTTCGCTGAGTAAAAGCTAGCTAAGAGCAAGCCAAAGGCCAACCGTTACCATTAAACTACCGGCAATACGATTCAGCCATTTAATGTTATCACCACGACTTAAGAATATGCGTAAGCTTTTACCACCCGTAGCGTAAGCCATCATGCTGGTAAACTCTGTGACCATGATAACACCTAGCAAGAGCATTAATTGTGGTGCTACATCGCGCTCAACACTAATGAAAGGCGGCAGCAGAGATATCATAAAAGCCCACCCCTTAGGATTGGCAATAGCGGTAACTAAACCTTGAGAAAATAAAGCATAGCGACTGACATCGTTTAGTTCACCGCCACCGACTGACATTTTAGCGGTTGAGCGCCACATATTAATGCCGATATAAGCCAAATAAGCACCACCAAGCCATTTCAACACCTCAAAGACACTAGGGTAGTTGAGCATAATACTGGCCACACCAAGCACGGCAGCAATCGCAACAATAGCGACACCTAGAAGCTCACCAATCATCATCCACATTGTGCGACGAACACCGATACTCATACCTAACGTCATAGCCAGTGTCATGCACATACCCGGCGTTATTGAGACAAAAAAGAATGTGGGAATAAATATCGCAAGCACAGCTAAATCAGGCATTTAATAACCCTTAAAATGGAAAGACAATAAAATTCACCGACACTTTAGCAAAAAAACGTGTCATGACCTTGAAATTAGCGATGAATGAAGCAATAAAAATCTGAAGGCAGGCTAGCGTTATAGAATAATCAGCAGAAGCCTAATAATCATTACTGTGAGGAGCTAATGCACCCCTCCAGTAAAGCTGATTATTGTTTAACGTAACATAGTAAACCAACCCATAAGCATAGGTAGTAAAGGCATGGCAACCATTGCCACAATAACCATTATTATATTGATGGCAGAGGTAGTATCTTTAAAATCTTCTTCGTGGTCTGACATGGTCTAGTATCCTGTACAGCAATTAATCAACTAAAAATAAGGCGCGAATTTTAGCCGATATTTATAATGATAGACAGTAAAACTTGATGCAGATCAAAGAAACAGCCTAGAATTATAATTGAAAGATCAGGGCGATAATAACAAAAATACTATCTAGCCAATAACTTACCGTAAATATGTCAGTACATTCCATGGCTAACGCTCATTTTGGCTAGGCTCACTAATGGTCGATCAATCCTCTTTAAAAATACCGACATAAGTCGCAGTGGTATTTGATTTAGAGGCGCGATACATACCTTTAGTATTAAATGGCAAGCTTATATTGCCTTGGGTATCTATGATGATCACCCCACCCGTACCGCCAATAGGAAAAAGCACGTCATGGATAACTTCTTTACCCGCTTGCTCAATACTCTTGCCTTGATATTGTACTCTGGCGCAAATATCAGCGGCAACGTTATAACGGATAAAGTATTCACCGTGACCCGTAGCTGAAACGGCACAAGAAGCATTATCAGCAAACGTACCCGCACCAATAATCGGTGAATCACCAATGCGGCCATAACGTTTATTGGTCATACCACCAGTAGAAGTACCAGCAGCAATATTGCCATACTTATCAAGCGCTACTGCACCAACGGTACCCACTTTATATTCGGTATCTAGGGCAAAGTGCGCTGCTTGGTAGTCTTTGTTTCCTTTTTGGCCGCGATTTGCCTCTTCAGCCTTTTTCATTTTTGCTTTCGCGCGCTGTAGAGATTTGTATCTGTGCTCAGTATCAAACAGTTTGTTAGCGACTAAGTTTACGCCTTGAGTTTTGGCAAACTCTTCGGCGCCATCACCGCTAAGCATGACATGCACAGATTTTTCCATCACCAAACGTGCTAGGTTGATCGG
This sequence comes from Colwellia sp. TT2012, assembly GCF_001440345.1. Lineage (GTDB taxonomy): Bacteria > Pseudomonadota > Gammaproteobacteria > Enterobacterales > Alteromonadaceae > Colwellia. The sequence goes on from NZ_LJYX01000021.1 coordinate 583,234, forward strand.
ATTTTCAATATGTTTAACGCCCGCGACAGCACCTGCTTGACGATTTTTTCCATACATAATTGACGCATCCATTTCATGACTTTCATCATGGGTATAAACCGCGCCTTTGCCAGCATTGAAAAAAGGCGAGTTTTCTAGAATATTTATTGCGGCGGTTAACGCATCTAGGCTAGTTCCGCCTTTTTCAAGAATGGCATAACCTGCTTCAACGGATTCTTGCAGCTTTGCTCGATAGGCGGCTTCTTTTTCAGGGCTGAAACGGTCTTTTTCAATAGTGCCGGCACCACCGTGAATGGCAATGGCAAAAGGTGCCTCTTGCGCTAACGTGCTATTAGCAAAAGCAGACAAAAGTAAACAAGTAAATAGCGGTAACGTTTTTTTCATTATTATTCCTCAGTAAGCTCTGCCAGTTAATTTCTAACAGCTAGCTTTGACGGTTAATCATTGCTAAGTAATCTGCATTAAAGTACTCGACTTTACCACTCACTCTCGATAAGTAGCGTCATTTTTCTGTTTAAATGCAGTCAATGACTATGCATTGACTGCATTTAATCGCTAAAGGGTCATGGCCAAAATCTCAGCGGTATCGTTCAGCTAAATCATCATAATACTGGCAATAATATAAGCCACTAGCGTTAACGCGCCAGCAAAAAGCGCATAAGGCATTTGGGTTTTGACATGCTCAAGTAAATCACAGCCTGAAGCGATAGCCGACACACAGGTTGTATCAGAAATAGGCGAGCAGTGATCACCAAAAATACCACCACCTAAAATCGCAGCGATAACCAATGAAGGTGGTAAACCGAGCGCTTGAATTAAGGGTACACCAATAGGAATTAATATAGCAAAAGTGCCCCATGAGGTGCCGGTACTAAAGGAAATAACCGCACCGGCTAAAAACAACATTGGCACCACTAAAACTAAAGGTAAGTACTCACCAACGATACCGGCAATAAAGAACCCTGTGCCTAGTTCTTTTAAACTTGCACCAAGGGTTAAAGACATCAATACTATCGTCACTAAAGGCAATAATTCCCCTATGCCTTTAAAACCTATATCGATTAATTCTTGATGTTGAAAGCGTTTATAAAAACGCAATAAAGAGTAACTCACCGCCAAAGCAAAACAAGTAGCATAAAGCACGGATTTACTACCGCTGCCTTGGGTGATATCGCCATCACCACTCCAATACATAAAAAAGAACATCGCCAAGATCATGCTAAGCAGTGGGACTAACATAAAGCGTGCTTTAGTGGCTGGCACTATACTTTCTTGCAGCATCTCTTTGGAGAGACTTTGTTGTGGTAGCGCTGGTGCAACCGTCGAATAGTGAGCTTGCTCTTGCTTGGTCGACTCTAGCATTGCCGACTCTGCTACTAACTCGCTCGCGTCTGGCGATTTATTGCTTTGCTCATCCGCATTCAAGGCCAACTCTATCTCTTTCATCGGGCCATGTACTTTATCGGTCACAACCGTATAAAGCACCAAAAGCAAAGTAATAATGGCATAGAAATTAAAAGCCACTGAACCCCATAAAATAGAGACCGAAGACTGACCTAGATCATAGTTATTCAATAACGCCAGCACATAGGCGCCCCAACCGTTAAGTAGCACTAAGATACATACGGGTGCACTGGTACTGTCAATAATATAAGCTAAGCGCGCTCGGCTCATTTTAAATTTATCGAATAAATCACGCGATAAAATACCCGCAGTAAGCACACTAAGGTTAGATTCAATAAAAATCACCATGCCAGTAAACATGGTTAAAGCGCCTACTTGTCTTTTACTCTTGGCAATGCCTTTATTGACTAATTTTTCCACGGTGGCGCTAACGCCACCAGAGTCGCGAATATAAGCCAGTAAGGCGCCAATAAGTAGACTAAAAATCAAGATACGGGCATTACCGGCTGAGCTAACGACACTAATAATACGTTCAATAAAACCGATAAAAGCATAAAATATAATATTGCTATGCTGTTGTGATGCTAATAATAACTCAGCGGAAAATACGGCTGCCAGTAAAGCAAGAATGACTTCTTTTTTCCAAATAACAATAATAATAGCCACCAAGGGAGGCAATACTGATAACCATTCCATACCATAAACCTTATATATTTTGGGAAAGAGAAAAACAAGCATTTTGGCATGTATAGCGGCTCTCACACAAGCAGTTGTTCTCTAACCTACTTTATATACCCATGACACTTTAAGATGCGTGTTTCAAGATGCTTGGGGATATGCATAAAGCTGGTATGTTTTAATAATTTATTAGTTAAAGCTTCTTTTTGGTCAGTAATTCCTTCGCATCTGATTTTTCCGCAAAGGTTTGTGCACTGTTAACAGAGGCAAGTAAAAGATCATAAGCCTCACCATCACGACCTAAAGCATAAAGCGTTACCGCTAAATGATACTTAACTTCGGCATTCTCATAATCTTTAGCCAGTGCTTTTCGAAACAAAGCCAAGGCACGATCATAATTGCCTAAACGACTTTCTATCCAAGCTAAAGTATCGATTACTGCGACATTACTTTTAAGGTAACTATAAGCTTGTTCGGCATATTTTTTAGCTTGCTCTTTTTCACCTAACTTAAAAGAAACAATCGCAATATTATTTAATAATATGGGTAGTTGACCAAAATTTGTTAACATTTTTAGATACAGATCAAATGATTTTTGTAACTGTTGACTGTATCGATAACTATCTGCAAGTGAAATATTAACCAGTAAATCATTTGGATTTTTTGCCAACCAATGTGTTAAATAAGGTATTGCTTTTTCAGCTCTATTTGATTTTTTATAAGTATTATATAAACCAATAATTGCCTTTTTTTGCTCTACTAGCGAAATAGAGGCTAAATAGTGCGTTTCTGCCTGAGTAAATAAGCCAAGCTCAAAAAATAACGCGCCTTTTAACATCTCCGACTGACTTTTATTACCCGTTAATTTTTCAATATCATTAATTAATATGTTTGCATAAACTTTATCGTGTTTATTAATGATTAACTCAACGAGTGCAAAATAGGCGTCTAAATACTTATCGTCCGCAATTATCGCTTTTTTGTAATACTGGATTGCTGCACTATTGTTGTTCGCTTGCCGTTGAGCTTTAGCAAGCTTCATATAGACCGGTGCTTTAACATCTGATTTTTTTACTAAGTCAGTTAATACTGATACTACTTGGCCATATTCTCGATTTTTACTGTAAAGGCTAGCAAGTAAATCCAAAGCAATAAGCTCTTTTCGATTTCTTTCAACATGGCGTTTGGTTATTTCAATAGCTTCTTGCAAGTTATTGTTAGAGACCAATGCTGAAGCATATTTATTCACAATATAAAAATTATTCATTTCCATGGCATAGGCTTTTTTCATCCATAACAAGCGATTATCTTGATCTTCAGCAATGTAATAACTATCCGATATCTCAGCCATTATTAGTGTATTTTTCGGAAATTGTTTTAGTTTACTCTGCAAAAACTGTAAGGCATCGGCACTTTTTCCTGCAATGTTATCCATACGCGCTAAATGCACTATGGCGACAATATTACTCTCATCTAATGCTATTGCTTTAATAAAAGCAGATCTAGCCAGCGGTAAGTCGTTATTTAAACCGTATAGAGCACCAATACGTTGATGAAAAAAGCTGTCCTCCGGAAATGCGGCTAACAATTCTTTACTAACCTTTATCGCCTTTTTAATTTGTTTGCTCTGTTGGTATGAGTCAACAAGCAATAGTCTCACTCGTACAGGGTCTATATTTTTATCTTCAATCGATAACAGCACCTTAATTGCCGATTCATAGTTGCCTGACTGCATTTTGCTTCTAGCAATGTTTGTTAAACCTACCGCAGAATCAGGCTTTATTTTCAATACTTTTTCAAAGTAAAATTCAGCTTTATCCGTATTATGTAATTGTAAATAAGCTAAGCCCAGCAATGTCAAAATTCTGATATCATTTGGCCGAGAGAGGTTTGTTTTTACTAATAAATTTCGTGCTGTTCTGGGCTCACCTTGCTGTAAATCTATTGACGCAATCATCAGCACAGAATTTATTTCATGCTCTGAATACTTGAGAAATTTGATAAGATATTTTCGAGCATCGGTTAGGTTACCAAATTGATAATTTGACTGACCTGCTAAATAATAATAGTCAGGTGTATTGCGCATAATATCTTCTGGTACCGCAGATAAAGTAACGATAACTTCAGCGAGTTTGTTATTTCCCGATTGAGTTTCTGTTGAGTTATAACTAGCTAAAATGATCGCTTTTAAATATCCCGCTCTTGGCTCATTGGCTATAATATTGAGAATATAATCGACATGCTCTTCTGCTTCTTTATATGAGTGAGAACTCATCAGCAGCATAGCTTTGGTTAATCTAGCTGACATGTGGCTGTCGTCAATAGCTAAGGCTTTGTCAATAGCCACTAAAGCATCTTTAGTGAAACGCATCTGTTGTAAAACTTTAGCCTTAAATATCCAAGTATTAATGAAAGACTCATTACTTAAAATGGCCTGCTCTATATAATCTAGAGCTAATTTTGGCTTTGAATACCCTAGTGCTATTTGAGCTCGACCTAGCAGTGCTAACTGACTTTCTGGCTTAATTAGCAACGCTTCTTTGAAGGCATATTCTGCCGATCTATATTGTTTTAAACCGATATAAGCTTGCCCCCTAAAAACCTGAAGATCATGCTCAACCAACCCTTGATAAAACCCTGGCTCTGTTGCTTCAATCACCTTATCAAATTGCTTTTGTAATAAATACGCATGTGCATATAAGGTAATTATTTGCTTATTATCTACTTGTTCAGCATTGGTTTTTTCTAAAGCAAATTCAGCAGCAATACCATCACCAAGCTCTAAATAGGAACGAACTAATAATAATCGTGCTGGCATATGATTTTCATCCGCTTGTAGCACATTTCTCAAGTGAATTAAGCTAGTTTTAATATCCTTTTTTTGAAAAGAAATTAATGCTTTTTCATAATTATTATCAATATCTTCAGAGGCAAAAACTAACAGGGTATTGATAACAAGTGTAAGTCCTAAACAGGCTTTCAAAAAAAAATTCATCGTTTCATCCATTGATATACAATATATAGCCAAGTAACTTCAAGATGCTCGCTTCCTGCATCTTGAGGTCGTTTGGCTATAGACACAGTCAAGAATCGTGCATTCTACACGTTAAGATATCCACTGCAACACCCTATTTATTTCTTTACAAGTAAGTGAGTGAGTTTTGCATATTCGAGTAAAAACCATCTCAATTCCAAGTCATAAACCACCTAGTAATACCCTAATATATCAATTTAGTTTTGTAGAGCACTCCGGCCAAGGCTTTGCAAAGAAAGGACAACTAACAGTGAATAAGCTGTCAGTGTTTTTTACATATTTTTAACTTTTTAAATTGTATTACCTAAAATTAAATATTAACCCATTGATATATTGAAATAAATACAAATAGGCACGATAATTGTATATACAACCAAATGTTGTATAACGTATACCGCAATACAGTTACAACTTGGAAGTTAACGTATAGTGTTCACCCATAGTTTTTCTATGCTGCAATAACTATTGGTGCCTAATAATTGAATTATTTATAACCTTGGAAAAGCAATGTCTTTATTATCACAATTAATTAACCCCCTAAGCTTAATTGCCGCAATTACAGCATCCAGTGTTTTTGCTGGCGACATGCCCATTGATAACCACATCGTTTACGATCGTGGTGATACCGTTTATGGCGGTGCTAACTACGAAATAGATAGAATGTTAGTAAATTGGGATAACAATGACCAAATTACTGTGAATATTTATACTAATTTTGGCGCACACAACAATGATCTATCTGAAGCTAGAGGTGGTCGAAGCATTATTTTTGGTGACTTGTTATTGGGCACAACGGGTAGTCAATCAGACTTCAATTACGCTTTTTCATTAGGTGAGTTAACAAGCCAAGCAGAAGCAGATGTTGGTTGGGATAATTATTACGGTAATGTTAAAGTTGCAGACCATGAGCGTTATTTCCGTCACGGCGAAGATACCTCGAATACTTATTCAACAGGTGGCCTTTATGCCATTGATGGTACTCAATCTTCAACACCTGATTATCACCAAGGTGGTGGCGTTGAAGTAGGTCAGGTATTTGGTAATGTTGCTGATCGTAATAACAAAGCAGCAGCAGGCAGCTGGACGGTAAATAACTCATCAACTGAATTTGATATTTTCAGCTTTAGTTTCAATGTGGCCAACATTGATGCTTTCCAAAATGCTGACCAGTTAGCGCTGAGCTGGACTATGTCGTGTTTTAACGATGTGATTACTGCCTTAATAACAAAAACACCCGGTACAAATCCTATACCTGTGCCTACACCAGCGTCTAGCTTATTATTATTACTTGGTCTTGCTTTAATTAGCTTTCGCAAAAAAAGTACTGTCAATAAAGCTGGTTTTTCAGCTTAAAATATAGAATAAACACGGGAAACAAATACCATATACCCCAAGTTATTTCGATATAAAAAACCTGTCACTTAATCAGTGCCAGGTTTTTTATTTTTAGCTATTATTAACCATTAAAAACTATGATTAACTACTCAATAAGATAGCCGTAATTAAACGAGTAATTTCTGCTACTAATAATAACCATCTTCTCTATTGTGTGCTTGTGGATCTTCAATAATATCGCTGATATTGACTTCAAAATTATTATTATTATTACAATCAATCATATAAATGGTATGTGTTGAGCCATCAACCCAAGTAACCGTACCACTGCCTTTTTTACTGCCACATTTCATACCAATATGAATGTCTTTAAATTCCATAAGCCCTCCTCGATGCTAGCTTAGCAAGGTGTGCTGAGTTAGAGTTCACCACCACCAAATAGTTCATTTTTTGACCACTCAACACTTAAGTATAGTGGCGAAATGATGGACTGCTAGTAGATTACCGCCCTATTTTATCGGATAAATAAGTAAATCGAGGCAACTGACTCTATTGTATTAAAAATTTAAGTGAAAATTTAAGTGAAAAAACTAAGTAATAAAAAACTAGTGATTAAAGATTAGCAAATAACTTGCCGACAAGAGATCTCGGCAATGACGAGTAGGATATGGGTTAAGGTAAGAATTCGCTACCCAGAGTACAGCTTGCACTCGCGCCCGTTACCGCTGGCATATTACTGACTAAACCTTGGTCAAAAGCGTAAGCTAACCAAGCAAAAGCCATGGCTTCAAGAACATCGCCATCTAGGTGCAAGGCTTGCATAGTTTGGATGTCAAAATCATACTCTGTTGTATTCAAGCTGCCTTTAAGTGCATGAACAAGGGCGCTGTTATGCACGCCGCCGCCACACAAGTAGACTTTACCCTGCGTAGCCAGTGTCATAATTGCCGCACTAATACTTTGTGCGGTAAAAGCCAATAACGTTGCTTGAATATCCTCAGGACAAAGATGTGCTGTGGTTTTTTCTTTAAAGTCTGTTAATTGCTGTGCCAGCCAATCGAGGTTGAAGTATTCTCGTCCGGTACTTTTAGGGGCTACGGCTTTGATATAATCATCTGCCAACATCTGAGTCAATAGTATTTGATTCACTTGCCCCTTTGTCGCCCAAGCGCCATTTTTATCAAATTTATCATCACTGCTTGCATGATGTTTAAGAAACCAATCATCGAGCAAGGCATTGCCTGGACCCGTATCAAAACCTAATACTGATTTATTAGCGCCTTGCGCTGGCAAAAAAGTGATATTGGCAATGCCACCGATGTTGACGACAAAATTAGCCTCGATTGATTCAGTAAATAACTGTTGATGAAAAATAGGTACTAAGGGCGCGCCTTGACCACCTAAGGCCATATCTTTCCGGCGAAATTGGCCAACAACACGGATCCCCGTCAAGGTTGCCAACGTTTGGCAACAACCTATTTGCAAGGTAAAGGGATTATTACCTGTAGGGCGATGACGAATGGTTTGTCCATGGTTACCAATAGCAATAATATCGCTGCTACTGAGATTTTCTTGTTTAAGCAGTGCGGTAATTGCTTGAGCAAATAAATGTGCTAATTCCACATCAAGATGAAAAGCACGATCTACTTCATTGCTGCCAGGTTGATAAAGTGAGCTGATTTTTTCATTAATAACATTGCTATATTTTTGATAAAAACTGGCAACTAAACGAGCTTGTTGCTTAGGATCATTAAAGTCAACCAAGGCTAAGTCGATGCCATCAGCACTGGTGCCTGACATCAAACCAATATAGTATTTTCCTTGTGCGGTACTTTTTTTGTTAGTCATTTGGCGTTATATCGCTTGCTTGGGTCGAAAGTAATGCGTTTTTAGCTCCCGATAATGCCTCAAGTCTTTCGACCGCCAACAAAGTAAACTTAGCTTTGTATTTTTTGGCAATAGGTCTCGCATCAGGTAGTTTTACTGTACGTGGATTACGATGCACGCCATGAAGTAAAAATTCATAATGTAAATGTGGCCCTGCTGCTAGACCCGTTGCTCCAACATAACCAATCACTTGCCCTTGTTTTACCCGTTGGCCTTTTTTAACCGCTGCCCGTTTATAAAAGTGCAGGTATTTAGTGACTATGCCATTACCATGCTGAATAAAGACATAATAACCATTATACTTACTATAACCCGCGCGGGTTACCTTACCATTACCGGCGGCAACCACTGGTGTACCTTGTTTCGCCGCGTAATCTATACCATTATGTGCTTGCAAGCGCTTTGTTACTGGGTGACGTCGATTACGCTTAAAGCTAGAACTGATGTATTTAAAATTCACTGGCGCGCGTAAGAAAGCTTTACGCATGCTTCTGCCATCAGGGCTGTAATACTCATTATCCGTAAAACGAATCGCTTGAAAGACTTCACCTTGGTTGCTTATCTCTGCCGCTAAAATATTGCCCGTACCAATATATTCGCCTTCAACATACTTCTTTTCATAGGTAATATGAAAACTATCGCCTGCACGTATATCTAGGCCAAAATCTATATCCCAACCAAAAATATTGGCAAAATTAATAATTTGGCTATCACTCAGCCCTGCTGCTACGCCAGCATTCCAAAAACTGGAGTTGATGGTGCCGTAACTAAAGCTTTCCCTTATCTCTACTTTTTTAGTTTCTCGATGTGATTGATAGCTATCGCCCACTAGATTAATAAATAGCGTCTCTATTCTTGAAAGTGGATACTCTAGTGCGGCTAATTGCTGACTTTCATTGCTGGCAATACGTAATTTATCACCAACATTAAGCCTTTTTAATAATTGACTATCTTTACCTTTGGCGGTACTCACCGCATAAGTTGTTTGTGCACTAAAGCCTAGGCGCTTTAATATCAAGGCTAAGGAGTCACCACTACGCACTTGCACCGTTTGCCAGCTTAAAGTGGCAAGCTCTGCTAAAGAGTCTTGTATTTTAACTTTACCTGGTAATTTACTAATCGCTAAGCGGCCATCTTGCTGGGTGCTGTGGGATTTAGCTAAAGACGGCAGTTGCTCTGTTGCGCTATTGTTAGTAGCTTTATTAGTACTGCGCTGTGGTAAAGCGCTTTGTTTAGGTGCTAACCCTGATGGCACTATGTCTTCTGGCAAGGCGAGCTGAATACGTTGTCCCACTGGAATATCTTTGCTATTGCCACTATCATCACTGGACGGGAAAATCAGTAAAAACAGTAAAAAAAGGCTACAACCGATAATAATCCAGCGATGTTGTTTGGGTAGATTTTGGAAGATTTCTAATAATTTTTTTAACAAAGTACGACTCGAAACTTTTATAGAGGAAATTATATAGCCAAGCCACTGCAAACTGCATGATTCAGTTGCAAGTATTTTGGCTATAACTAAATAACAAATTCAGACAATCCAGTGACTATATCAAAACTACAGAAAAAATACCGCTATAACTCACCACAATACATTTTGATTTTTACCACACCACTATCGAACCACCTATCCTAGTTTAACGGTTAATATATTGCGATTTTACTGACAAAATCAGTTATTTTTTGCTAAAAAAGCCATTATAAGGTTTTATCCCATCAGCAAAGTGCAGTAGAATTCGACCATTAAATAAACCTTACCTAGTCAATATAACTACTCACTTACCGAAACAGTGCCGCCTTGTTTTCTGCGCACAGCTCAGTAGTTATCATTTATTAATAAACTAAGTACCTAAAGCCAGTCAGTGGAGACCTAGATGACCGATGTTAATCAAGCATTTGCCGAGATAAAACGCGGCGCAGCAGAAATATTAGTAGAAGAAGAGTTATTAGCAAAACTTAAAACCGGTAAGCCACTTAAAATTAAAGCTGGCTTTGATCCAACCGCACCAGATTTACATCTAGGCCATACGGTGCTCATTAATAAACTGAGAACCTTTCAAGAACTTGGTCATGAAGTTATTTTCTTAATTGGTGACTTCACCGGCATGATTGGCGATCCAACCGGTAAAAATGTTACTCGTAAAGCGCTAACCAAAGAAGATGTTTTAGCCAATGCTGAAACGTATAAAAAGCAAGTATTTAAGATTCTTGACCCAGCAAAAACCACCGTAGTCTTTAACTCTACTTGGATGGATAAATTAGGCGCGGCCGGCATGTTAAAACTTGCCTCTCGTCAAACTGTTGCTCGTATGATGGAACGTGACGACTTTAAAAAGCGCTTTGCTAATGGTCAAGCTATTGCTATTCATGAGTTTATGTACCCGTTAGTACAAGGTTGGGATTCAGTTGCCTTAGAGGCAGACGTTGAACTGGGCGGAACGGATCAAAAGTTTAATTTATTAATGGGTCGTGAATTACAAAAATCTGAAGGCCAGCGGCCACAAACTGTCATCATGATGCCATTGCTTGAAGGGTTAGATGGCGTACAGAAAATGTCTAAATCATTAGGTAACTACATAGGTATTACGGATAGCCCAACCGATATGTTTGGTAAAATCATGTCTATTTCTGATGTGTTAATGTGGCGTTATTACGAGTTACTTAGCTTTAAGCCGTTAGCTGAAATTGAAGGTTATAAAACCGATATCGAAAACGGTAAAAACCCGCGAGATGTAAAAATTGATTTAGCCAAAGAGCTAATTGCGCGTTTTCACGATGAAGATGCGGCACAAGCTGCTCATGATGAATTTATCAATCGTTTTCAAAAAGGCGCTTTGCCTGATGATATGCCTGAACTAACGATCACAGCTAAAAATGGTGAAATCGGCATTGCTAACTTGCTTAAAGAAGCTGGCTTAGTAACCAGTACTTCTGATGCCTTTAGAATGATCAAACAAGGTGCGGCTAAAATTGATAGCGAAAAAGTTACCGAAAGAAGCTTGGTCATTAAAGCGGGCACTACCGCGGTTTATCAAGTGGGTAAACGTAAATTTGCCCGTATAACGGTAAGTTAAGCATTCAATTAAGCGAGTTCCTCGGCCATTGAGCCAGTCCAGAATCTATCAAGCCAGTAACAGGGTTACTGGCTTGATAGATTATAAATAGTGCCAGAACTGCTTTTTGTTATACCGCCGTACTAATCAGCATGAAAATACCTAGCAGAATGCCTGTCTAGGCATAGTTGAAAATTAAGCTTAAACACTAACGTCATCCGTTTGCTATTAGTCATTCCGGTTGTTTTATCGATAATTATAACTTCTCTACGTGATAGCCTTTAGCTTTTAATAACGCTAAGACACTTTTATCGCCCGCTAGATGTGCGACACCTACTAAGACGAATTCTGTCTCGCTGCGGTTAGCATTGCCAGAAAACATGCGTTCAAGTTGTGGCAGCCAGTTTTTATTTCTATCGGTAAGTAAGGTTTTAAGGGTTTTAGCATCAGCTAACATAGGCTCAATCGCTAACTGGTTAAGTTGCTCTTCATCCCCCACTCGCCACGCTTTAAGTAAAGCTAAAAACATCGCTTTGAAGTCTTTCATCTGCTCAAGGTTTGATTTAATGAAACGATCCTCATCACCCACACCCATATTAGCAATCATATTAAGTTGAAAGTCGGCACTTTCCAAATAGGCTATGGATTTTTTATCCGCTATCGCTTTTTTACTGTAGAAGATATCAACACCTTCCCCTGATAACTGTGCCTGTTGTGCTTCTAATAGCGCCAGCATGGTTACCAAAAACCCAGGTTTAAAGTGTTCAAACATAGCTAAATCAACACCCAAAGCTGAAATGTGCTGACTGAGCTTTTGTTGAGTTTTTGCTGAGATAAAGTCACCAATGGTTTTGCCATTGCCATAAGCCATTTTTTGCATCATTTTTAGCTGAAATTCGCTATCGTTCGCATCTGGCAACTTAGTTTCTAAGACTATGCTATCGCTTTGTTTATAGGCTTGAGAAAATTCTGCCGGCAGTGGAAATTCTGACGGTGGTAAAATATGCACTGTTCCACCGATAAAAATATGGTCATTACCTTTGCTAACTTTCCACACGGATGACTCTGCTAAAGCGGTCAACGAGACCAGACTCATTGCGGTAAATAATGTGGCAATGAACAAATGTTTACTTAGGGTTTTAATCATGTGTATATCCTTATTTTTTTACAGAAGAAAATTCTTGCTCGATGTTATAACGGATTGTGATTCAGTCTACCAACATCCTAGGGTGTTTACCCCCATATTAAAGGCAATTTCAGTTGAATACTGTGCCCGTTAACCGCTAAGTAATTTATCGCGAATTAAAGGTTTATCTGTTCAAACCTTAGGCCAATTGTTAGTCTAAGGCTTTTACTACTTACTGTGTTATGACTCTGTGTTTAAAAAATTTATTACCGCTATAGTTTCACCGATAAAGCTAATATTCACCTGTCTATTAGTTGTCAGTCTCTATGGCTGTAACTCTGTGAAAAACTCGGTAATTTATTATAATAACTTCGATTTTTCACAGGTTAAAACTTACAGTTTTTACCGCAGTGGTTCGGTCTTTTTTGATAGTCAAAATTTACCACATGCACAACGTAGTAGCATTGAGCTTGCTATTGAAAAAAGCCTAGACGCACAAGGTTTTCACTATAGCGAACTCGACAGTGCTGACATCATTGTTACCTATCACCTAGTTAAAAAACAGCCAAAAGAATACTTAAACTATAACAAAGCAGTACTGTTTTGTGCCCCTTGTCTTAGGGCCAATGCTTGGCAAAAAAACAATATTGATTGGCGTGTCTATCAAGGCGGTTTAATTATTGATCTAGTGGATCCTAAAAGAAAACGCTCCGTGTGGCGTAGTATTTATCCATTACAATTCAAAGTAAAAGATAATAGTCAAGAGCTCAATGAAAAAGTGATGGCCGCTGTTGATAACATGCTAACGCAATATCCAAGAAAATAAAAAATCAGTCGATACACTATTTTTTTACGGTGAGCTCTATTCAAGGCGAGTTTCCCGCTTTATAATACTCGCCCCTAATAGCATAACTATATTATTTTAATATGAACTTTCCAGATGATGAAACAGGCCAAGTATTAGCCGAAATGCAGCAAGCGGGTATCGACTTGAGCCAATCACATGACGTGGTCTTCTTTCATTTGTTCGAACAAGAAAGCCAAGCACAAGCCATGGCAGATCATATAAAAGAACACCTACCGACCGTAAAGTGCCACTTACACCCGGATGAAAGCCCTAATGTTTGGGATTTAGATTGCACCGTGGTTATGACACCATCACATCAAGCTATTGTTGTACAAGAACAAATTCTTGAAAAAATTGCCACCAATTTATCAGGTTATAACGATGGCTGGGGGATTGAAGCCTAGTTTAGCGCTTCTGCATTCTATTCATGTTTAGCTTCTATTTAAAAAAATACACCATGTATGTCACCATAGCGGCCCAGTCTGTTGCCTTGTCTTTGTGTAAGCGCCATGGCCTAATATTCAACCGATTACGTCGACTTTTTACCACGCTCATTGTACGCAGTGTTGGTGCCCGTGTTAGCCTCATCGGCACTATAGATGCGGATACTGATATTTTAATTGTTAATCATCAAAGCATGTTAGACATCTTCGCCCTGGAAGCAGTCGTGGGCAATGATACACGCTTTATTGGCCGCACCGGTATTATGGACAAATGGCCAGTGTCGCGCATTGTCGATCGGGTTGGCCACATCACCGTTGATCAAAAAGACCGCCGTGCCATTATCAAACTGTTAAAAGACGTAAAAATTTGCCAAGGTAAAAAAGTAATCATCTTTCCCGAAGGGACTCGCTCACAATCAGGTAAAATTGAGCCCTTTGAAGCGGGAGCAAAATTACTGGTTGAAAAGCTTAAGCTTAAAGCGCAGCCCGTTGTTATTAAAAATATTTTAGATGTCTATAACGAGTCCAATAAAACGGCGACTTCAGGCACCATTAAAATAGAAGCTTTACCAGTAATTACCATTACTGGAAATTGGTACGAGCACACTCACCAAGCAATGAATAAAGCTTTTAGCCAGTTAACATAATGGCTTAATTAACTACTCATTATTTTGTTTTTCTCCTATGTCTAGTTGCTAGTAACACTAAAAAATTGTTACTTTTTTTCTTTATCATGGGCTTTTTTCGGTTTTTCAATAATATGAAAAGCCGGTAAAGAAACATGCCAATAAATAGCCGCTAAACGAAGGATAAGTGCCGCGGTTATAGCAGTAATAATAGCATTGCTATCAGACCAATTAAGCCAATGTAAAAAGACAAATAAGCCACCGCCTAAAATCGCCGCTAACGCATAAATTTCTTCTCGTAAAATCATCGGAATGACGTTACATAAAACATCGCGAATCATACCACCAGCGACGCCAGTTATAGTTCCTAAGACGATAGCAACAGGAATCGGCGCACCCAAAAATAGCGCCTTTTGTGTACCAAGCACGGCAAATAAGGCTAAACCCAAGGCATCGGCAATTAATAAAAAACGCTTAGGAATTCGTTTCGGTTGTCTGATAAATACTATGGTCAGTATGGCTGTCGCTAAAATCACATAGAGATAGAAAGGCTTAACTACCCAAAATACCGGTGTTTGCAAAATAACATCTCGAATAGTACCTCCACCTACCGCAGTGACTGAAGCCAGCACTACCACACCAAAAGGGTCGAGTTGGTATCGTCCAGCCATAAGTGCACCGGAAAGGGCAAAAACAATGATGCCAAAAATATCTAAATAATATAAAAGTTCATTCATGAAAATACCAAATTAACTGAAGACTTCGGCTGCCTCTGACTGCTTGCAGCTGATTGTAAATATAACGAGTAACAATAAGCGACTATAAATATCTAAATAATATAAAAGTTCACTCATGAAAATACCAATTTAATTGAAGAGTTAGCTATGCTTGATTACTGGCCATTAATTGCCAGCCTAGCGCTAACAAAACCAGTAAAAATAAGCTGCTATAGTAAGCAAAATTAACTTTTCTGCTCGCTTTAATAAGGTCTTGTGGCTCGGGCTGCTTGGCAAGATCATTAAAAGTAATTTTTCTTGATTTTTCTTCTTGATACATGGCCACGCCACCCAACTTTACCGCCAGTGAATAAGCATGTACGGCAATGATAAAATTATTATTAAGTTGAAAAAAATGGCCACGTGTTAATCGCCAAGATAATAAAGTACCTTGCCCTAAGGAACTCAGTAATATCAATAACGCCATCAAGCGACTAGGTAGCCATTGGATTAGCTGGATAAATAGCTGATGATAAAAACCAAAGTGCTTAAATTGCGCTAACTTAGTATTCCAACAGTAATGCATTTCTAGCATTAACCGATAGCTAAAGGCTGCTAACGGGCCACAAGTAATAAATACCAAGCTAACCACATAAACTTGTTGCAGACTACGTAGCAGCTGCATTTCAATGGCGGCTTTACTCAAACCCACTGGTGAAAGCGGCGCTGTGGTTCTTAATAACCAAGGCTGAAGTATTTGCTTAGCTAAGTAGTTCTGTCTAGCAACCAAAGCTTGGGCTATGGTTTTGTTTATTGGCCCTAGGTTAAGACTGCCTAAAGCGAAATAAAACAGTAAGCCTTGCCACAGATAATCTACCGCGACAAAGTCAGCGAATAGCCATAAAATAAGCGCTATTGGCACCAAGGTGAGCAATAACGCTAACAAACCAGCGATAGTTTGCTGCTGAGTACTATGGTGACTGTTATTGACTTTATTACCTAGCTGTAAGCAATAAAATTGAAATATGCGTAATGGTTCATGGGCAACAAAATGACTTACCGTAAATTTTATCACCAGCACCACCATAAGGATTAACACATGATAGCTAAACGGCATTAACTCGCTAAATACTGTCATTGATTGTCCTTTTTAATCACTCAGTCATGATTCGGTAGTTATTCGCTAATACCATTTTCATTAAGTTTGTGATCTTGTTGTGCTCAGGAGAAATAGTTCAGGACAAGGCGCTCGATTGACCAATAGCGGGCTATTGGGATTGAGAGCAACGTAGTCTTGGGCTATTTAACCCCCCACAAGTGGGCAAGAACTTAGTGAAATTGGTATAATACCCGCTAAGGGCTTAAGCAGGGCCTAGTGTTTTACCTTTAAGCTGCTCCAGCATATTCAACACTAACTGCGAGGAATTTACTGCCGCGGTTGCTAAATATTCGTCAAAGGTATGAGGAGATTCTTTACCGGCAATATCAGAAAGTGAACGGATAATAACAAAAGGAGTTTTAAGCTGTAAACACGCTTGCGCGATAGCAGCACCTTCCATTTCAACCGCAGCCATAGTGGGGAAATTAGCCCGAGCTTTAGCGACATCTTCGTCTTTGGTCATAAAGGTATCACCTGTGGTGATCAAACCGGTAACCGCCTTAATATGCTGTCCCGCTATTTGGTTTAATTGCTCAATACCTTGTTGGGCTGCTGCCACCAAGTCACTATGGGGCATAAATGCCGCTGGATTGCCCGGTAATTGCCCAATTTCATAGCCAAATGCGGTTATGTCCACATCGTGATAACGAACTTCTGAACTGACGACAATATCGCCCACTTTTAAACTCGCATCAAAGCCACCAGCAGAGCCGGTATTCACCACGTAATCCACTTGAAAACGGTCAATCAATATTAGCGTGGCTAACGCTGCCGCAACCTTGCCGATACCAGATTGCACAATAACAACATCACTACCCGCTAACTGACCTTGATAAAAAGTATAACCTGCATGCTCCGTAGTTTTAGCATCGGTTAATTTTGCTTTTAAAATAGCAACTTCTGGCTCCATTGCGCCAATGATTCCTGCTTTCATGGTAATTCCTAATTCTGTTTAATAAAATAAATGATCATTGCTTACTCTAACCCGGCATAAATAATTCATAAACGATTTTTACTGCGCTTATGCGAGCAACATACTGTTCTATGATTAGCTGTACTCTTGTAGACCGTAGAAGATAAGGTTATCGATAAATTGGATGTTGTGTACCGCAATAATCTGTTCACTGCTCTGTGCTAACAATAGCTGCGTTAAAGCCAGACCATCACCACCGGTTAAGATAATGCGATCAATATCAGCTAATTGTTGAGCTTGTGCAATCGCTTGGGTAATCATACCCAAGGTTGCTGCCCAACAAGCATTATTAACATTATCACTAGTATTGCTGCCAAAGGCTAAGCTTGGTAGTGTTTTATTTTCGGCATGAACCAAGGTGCTATGAGTTAAAATACTGTTAAATAATGCTTTGATTCCCGCTAATATCCAACCACCTTGGTGTTGACCATTACTTGCCAGTAAATCGACGGTAGTGGCCGTACCCGCATCTATGATTAGCACATTTTCTTTAGGATAAAGGTGTATCGTGCCCAACAGCGCCAGCCAACGATCAATACCCAGCGTTGCTGGCTGTTGATAAGCCGACAGCAAAGCATTTTTTTGTTGTTCACTATGCACTTGTTTAAAGCTAATTTTTTGTTCGGTACACCAACTAGCAAGCTCAGTGGTTAATGCAGACTTAGCAACATTAGCAACGATGATTTGGCTAGCATGGCTAAAGTGCTTAACAAAGTAAGCGACCGTAAAGTCTTGATTATTAAGCTGCGCGCTAGCGGATAATTTCCCTACGCTAAGTTGAGCATATTTTGTTCGGCTATTGCCGATATCAATTAATATTATCATTCATCAATCCTAAGGCTCACTTCACCGCCGTATACCGGTTTCACTTGGCCATTAACTTCCAATAATAAAGCACCTTGATTATTCACACCTCGACATATACCCTGGGTGATCCGTGCTCCGGTAATCAATTTGACCCGCTTATTTAGAAAAGCATCAAGCGCATGCCATTCATCTAACATCGGCGCTAGACCTGTTTGCTGATAGTGGTACAAGCGCTGTCGTAAACAACTAATGAGTTGCGCACTGAGGGCGTTTCGATCAATTTTCACTTTACTGTGTGTTTGTAAATCTGTCCATTTTTGGGTAATTAATTTTCCCGCTGATGAAGGCATATGAAGATTTAAACCAATACCTATAACACTATGGCTAGGCTCTAACGCTTGCCCTTCAAGATCAATTAAAATGCCCGCGAGTTTTACCCCATCAAGGTAAATATCATTGGGCCACTTCAGCTGAACTTGCACATTGCTATGGGCTTTTATCGCATCACTTACCGCTAATGCCGTCACTAAACTTAGTCCCATAGCCGCTGATAAACCTTGCTCTAAGTACCAGTACATAGACAAGTATATTTGCGAGCCAAAGGGTGAAATCCACTGTCTACCTCGGCGGCCTCGGCCAGCACTTTGATATTCAGCTAAGCAAACCTGTCCTGGGGATAATTGATTCGGTAAGCGTCGCATTAAGTAGTCATTGGTAGAATCAATTAAGCTATGCACTTCAACCAGTGGCAAGTCGATTACTTTGTCAGCCTGCTTGCTCGCCTCATTGGCCAATAAACTGATTATTTTTTCTTTATCTAGCAAATAAAGCGGCTGCGCCAGTTTATAACCTTTACCCGTGACACTGTATATATCTAGGCCTATATCGATTAACACTTTAATATGTTTAGCGATAGCGGTACGGCTAATGCCGAGCTGATCACCCAATAACTGCCCGGAAACAAATTGTCCCGCAGCCAATGATTTTATTAAATGCTCTTTTACCGTTTTAGTCATTGCTACTTCCGTTAGTAGTATTGCCGTTAGTAATATTTCCAGTTGTGCTATTAGCGTTGACGCTATTACCGTTAGTGTTATCCCCTATAGGGTTAATATCACTCAGCGATGAAAATGACCTTTCGCCTTGCTCGGTGATCATGCGTACTTCGGGGATTAGCGTTACCGAGAACTGCTGCGATACTTTTCGTTGGATATATTTCGCTAAGCTAACAATATCACCGCCAACGTCACTGCCATAATTAACGAGCACAAGGGCTTGCTGCTGATGAACACCAACATGGTGATGGCGAAAACCTTTTAATCCCGCTTGCTCAATTAACCAAGCCGCGGCCAGCTTTATCTGGGCATTTGGCTGTGGATAATGTGGCATACTTGGATATTGCTGTTGCAGCTGAGCAAAGTCTGCAGCATTGACAATGGGGTTTTTAAAAAAACTGCCCGCATTAGCTAATTCTTTTGGATCGGGTAACTTACTACTGCGCAAAGCGATAACTTGTGCCATTACCTGTTTAGCAGTGCACTCTTTTGCTAAACCATCTAAACCCGCATAGCTAAGGTTTGCTTGCCACGCTTTCGGAAGTTTAAACGTTACCTGAGTAATTAAGCCTTGGTTATAGCGCTCTTGCTTAAAAATACTATCGCGATAGGCAAAACGACATTCTTGCTTAGTAAGTGCATGCATGGTTTTACTGGCAAACTCATACCATTGTACTTCTTGACAATAATCTGCCAATTCTACCCCATAAGCGCCAATATTTTGCACTGGTGCCGCACCCACACTACCAGGGATCAAGGCTAAATTTTCAAAACCATAAATACCTTGTTCAAGGCAGAAACAAACTAAATGATGCCAGTTTTCTGCTGCGCCGACCCTAACGACAAAATGATCATCTTGTTCAAGGATATCAATACCGGTGAATTTCGGCTGAATAATAATTGGCGCTTGTGGCTCAACAAACAAGGTATTACTACCTTCGCCAAGAATATAGCAGTGCTTTGCCGTTAACTCAGGCAATTGCTGTAATTCAGCAAAGCTACTGGGAAAATAAATTTGTGGACAACTCGCCTTAATATTAAAGCTGTTACTGCTTTGTAGGGCGTAATTTAACTTTGAGTGCATAGCCAGGTGAATGAAAAATGAAAGAATCATTATTGTACTGAAAAATCAGCTGAATACCAGTTTCATTACGTTGGTGGTCTTATTGTGCTTAATAAAAATAAATCAAAGTAAGGCGCTCGATTGAGCAATAGCAGGTGTGTGTGATTGAGTGCAATACCGCCTTGGAGTATTTTACCCCGCACATGTGGGCAATAATTTAATGAAATTGGTAGCAGAGCATTTTTTAGCTGAGATTAACAATGATCTAGCAGCAAGCATCCATTTGCTGCCTTATTCATTTTATCGAAGATCACAATTCAATGAAAATTTACCTTTAATAGCCATTAAATACGCACTAATATCTCACTAAGGGCTAAACGAGATTTGGGTAATTTAGCATTAAAATCATCCTCAGGGTGATGATAACCAATGGCTAAGGCGACATCACACTGATAGCCATCGAGCTCTTCGCTAAACTCTTTATTAACCAACTCAATATCAATGCCCTCCATTGGCGTAGAATCAATTTTTAACCGCGCCAGCACATGCAAGGTATTCCCTAAGGCAAGGTAAGTTTGTGCTTTAGTCCAAGTACTAGTATCGCCATTTTCAGCGGTATTAAGCTCGGCAAACAGATATACACCAAATGCTGCTGCTCGATTTTCTAACGAGGTACGTTTATCTTCAATACCTTTATCCACTACCTTGGCATAATCGTCACGGGTATATTTAGGATTATGAGCAAAAAGAATCACCTGTGAGCTATCAAAAACATGTTTCTTATTATACTCATGCATAGTGACAAAGGTTTTACTCATGCGTGTTTTTGCTGCATCACTTTCTAAGACAATAAACTTCCACGGTTGTGAATTAATAGATGATGCCGAAAGGCGCATAGCTTCAAATAAAATATCCAGGTCTGCTGCCGGGACTTTTCTGCTAGCATCGTACTTTTTTACCGTATGGCGGCTAGAGAGATCTTCGATAATAGGGTGAGTCATAGTGATTCCATGTAAATAAGTAATATCTAGCCATGTTACCTCAAAATGCTGGATTCAGCTGGAATTAAAACCTCTTGATAAATATCATGGCTATAAACATCAGCTAATAGCTCAACCACCACTGCAGCAAGGAAATCCATGCCTGGTACTAAATCACAAGCAGCAACTGCGCCGCCATATTGAAGACTGGCAAAACGTTAGCCAGTGTATGACAGCCGATATGCTTTTAACCGACACCAAAGCCATTGAATAGCACCTTGTCGCCTACCTTAAAGTCATTACTTTCACTGTGTTCAACAACATCACTAAAATCTAAGCAGAAATTTGACCTTGTCAGCTCTCCAGCGCAGTTTATTGCTCAAGGTGGCCAACAAAACACCAGCTAGTCAAATAAACCAATTTAATAGTCAATTTGGCTAAAATGTTAAAATACTTTTAGTTTTGTCATTTCAGCTAAGACCACTAAATATATATTTATTATAAATATCAGTCGATTAAAATATTTTTAATCGTTGGCACAGCCCTTGTAATACTAAGTTCAAGTAAGACGATGTTTAACCACATCAAAAACTAGAAGCACTTTATAACCAACAGATACTAAGACAAGAAGGAATTTATTATGAGCACATTTAACATGACTAAAAATACTAGCAGCAAAATTAAAGATGTAAGCCTTGCGTTAGTTTTTATCGGAGCTTTAATTGGTGCCACGCTAAGCACTAGTGTTAATGCAGCACCAGCCAGCAGTATTGAAAATGCCGTAAGCGACTTTATTGTTGCTCAAGGAGAGAAAATGATGGCTGAGCTGGATATACAATTACAGCAATCCATTGATAAAGAGATTAAAACATTTTCTGCCAATTTCTTACTTAATAACGCGACCTTTTGGTTAGCAGCAGAGCAAGAAGTAAAGCAAGCCACACTAACAGTAACGACAGAGTACCTCGTAAAATTATGACGCTAGCTGTTAATAAAGCCAATAACAATTAATACCAACTAAATATCAAAATAAGTAGGAGAAAAATATGGGACTATTCAGCCGTTTTACCGACATTATCAATGCAAATTTAAATAGCATGTTAGACAAAGCCGAACATCCAGAAAAAATGATTCGTTTAATCATTGGCGAGATGGAAGAAACATTAGTTGAAGTACGCTCAACTGCAGCCAAAAACATTGCGGAACAAAAAACTTTAGCAAGAAAAGTCACATCGGCGCAAGAAGGTGTAGCGCACTGGCATAACAAAGCAGAGATAGCCTTAAGTAAAGGGCGCGATGACTTAGCCAAATCCGCACTGGCTCAAAAACATAAGTGCCAAGCTGAATTGACGCAACTAGATAGTGAAAATACGCCATTAACTGACTTATTAACCGCCATTCAAGCAGACGCTCAGCGCCTGCAAGATAAGCTCAATGAAGCTAAACGTCGTCAACAAGCGTTATTGCTGCGCCAAGAGTCAGCCGAAGTAAGATTAAAGGTACGTGAAAAAGCCGTTATTCACAATATTAATGAAGCAATGGCTAAATTTGAACGTTACCAACAAAAAATTGACCGTCTTGAAGCACAAGTTGAATCGTATGATTTAACCGAAAATAAAGACCTATCTACGCAAATAG
The DNA here is from genome assembly GCF_001440345.1 of Colwellia sp. TT2012. Classification (GTDB taxonomy): domain Bacteria; phylum Pseudomonadota; class Gammaproteobacteria; order Enterobacterales; family Alteromonadaceae; genus Colwellia. The sequence continues at coordinate 606,058 of NZ_LJYX01000021.1, forward strand.
CTGAATTAGAGCAAGACGACAGTATTGCTGCTGAACTAGCCGAAATGAAAAAAAAGGTCGTTAACGGTTAACGTATTAGCGAGAGCCTAAGCCTGAAACATTAATCTAAAATCCCTCGTTTAGTCGAGGGCACCCTATTGTATAAGTAATATCGTCAACTGAGGAGTTCCCATGAGATACGAAAGAGAATATTCGAGTATAAAAAGTGTTCGTCAAACATTATGTAAAGACATATTAAATAAAAAGTTGACTGGTGTCTGTGCCGGTATTGCCAAACATTATGACTACCCACGTTTAGTGGTGCGAATTGCTGTGATTGCCGCGCTAATTATGTTGCCCGTAATCACTGGTGTCGCCTATGTAGTGGCAAGTATATTGTTACCTAACAGCAAATATTATTAACGGCTGTTGATCTTTCCTCTTTATAAAGTGAGCAAACCATGAGCTTTTTTAAATCCTTAATTTTAGCCATTGTGGCAACTATTTTCTTAACCTATGTTTTTGGTGTTGGCATGTTAGAGATGATGAACGTGCATGTGATGATGGATGGTGAAGTCATTGAGCCATTAAAAGCCATAGGGGTTTCAGCGTTAGTGGTTGTGCTCATAGTTGTCATTGCGCTAGCGATTGTCTTGAGTGTGTTTGGTAGCCTAATTTTTATTTGCTTAGTGTTATGCGGTAGCATTGCTATGGTGACAATCGGGGTGTTTTGGCCAATATTGTTAATGGCTGTCGTTATCTGGTTATTCAGTGGCAATAAAGACACTAAGCGATATGCTTAGTGTCTCTGGCATATTAGCGCAGCTTATTTAAAAAACTGAGCTAGGATGTTTTTACATTCATCGGTATTCACTAAACGAACAAACGCTTGGCTTTCATCGCTGATGACTTGGCGTAACGCTAATTGATTACCTTGACGAATTAAGCGTCGACTGGTCATTACCGACTCCACCGGCAACTTGGCAATCGCTTGGGCAATTTCTGCCGTAAGAGCAATAAGTTCACTGGGCTGACAAATTTGGTTAGCAATACCATAACTCAAGGCTTGCTCGGCGTTAAAGCTTTGACCCAGTACCATTAATTCAAAGGCTTTATTTTGACCGACTTTTTGCGTTAATAACAAACTAGAGCCAGCTTCTGGACATAAACCGAGTTGGGTAAAGGGTAGTTTAAATTTACTGTTATTGGCAACAATGACCATGTCACAATGTAATAACAGCGTTGTACCAATACCCACGGCAACGCCAGCGACACCAGCAATGAGCGGTTTGGTAAATTCTGACAGTACTTTAACAAATTTAAGCGCAGCTAAGTCATCATCAGCTGAACACTGTAAAAAGTCATGCAAGTCATTACCAGCACAAAAGCAGTTGTCATTGCCTTGGATGACTAAGCAATGGATACTTGATGTTTGCTCAGCATAAGCAAAGTGCTGGCACAATTGCTGATACATTTTATTGGTTAAGGCATTTTTTTTATCGGTACGGTTCAAGGTGATGGTAAAAACACCTTGTTTTTCTGTCGTTAAAATCAAGTTACTCATTTATCACCAGTTTCGTTACGTGGGCTTACCAATACGATTGGTATAAGTTATAGTCAAACCATAATATTTGTTATCAGGGATGTATAGTTATCATGAAAAATAATTATTGGCTAAAGCTCATTATCTTATTGGTTTTTTCATTCGGTATTACCAGTCAGGTAAGTGCATCCAACTCAATTACAGTCACCCAAGGCTATATCAAAGCCAGTATACCAGGCAGTGACGTTACCGCGGCCTATATGACGATAAACAATCACGGTAAGAAAGCGATAACATTACAAAAGATCACTAGCGAACTTTCTGCTCGCATCGAAATTCACCAGCACAGCATGGCTAACGGCATGATGACGATGCGACAAGTTGATCAAGTTATCATTAAGGCCAAAAGTAAAGTAGTGCTGCAACCGTCCGATTTACACCTGATGATTTTTTCATTAAAGCAGAAAATTACCGAAAAAGATGTTATTTCATTAACATTACACTTCACTAATGCAACTAAAATTAAGATTCAATTACCTGTTTCTAAATATAAATAGTACAATGCTAACAATTTCATCCTTGGAGTGGCTATGAAAACAATGTTCTCTATAAAAATTATGGTCGGGGCTTGCACCGGCATTTTTTTTCTTCTATACGGCGTTGGTGTTTATTGGAGTAGTGAACCCGCTTCCATTAATATTCACGCCGAAGTAACACAAGCGGCAAAAGCTGAAAATGTAGCTCCAGTAGTAGGTTACACCACGACAACGGCGTTAATAAAAGTCAGTGAAACACTACTACATAAACCTGGTGGTTATTTATCAAATGACATCCTGCCGCCATCGCTGTTTTTAGATAATATGCCTGCTTGGGAGTTTGGTGTCTTGGAAATGGTGCGTGATATGGCCTTAGTCATGCGTAAAGATTTCAGCCGTTCACAATCACAATCCCTAGTGAATCAATATTTAAAAGAGGCGCAACCACGCTTTAATATTGATCACAGAAATTGGGCAATGCCCAGCGCTGAATCTGAATATGGCAAAGCAATCGAACTGCTTTATGCCTACCGTACGGCATTGGTCAGTAGTAATGGCAGCAATAGAGCGCAATTTTATGCTCGGGCGGATAACTTACGTGCTTATCTTGACGAAGTTCAGAAGCGTTTAGGCAGCTACTCACACCGTTTAAGTTTGAGTGTCGGTCGTGAGCAAGTTAACACCGATTTAGCCGGTGATAGTCGTGCTGAACAATCGAGCCAAGGTGATTCTTATATACAGCTAAAAACAAATTGGTGGCAAATAGATGATGTTTTCTATGAAGCCAGAGGCGCTACTTGGGCATTGCTACAGCTACTTAGAGCCATTGAAATAGATTTTAATAGCGTGTTAGAAAATAAAAATGCAAAAATCAGCTTACAACAAATTATTCGTGAGTTAGAAGCAAGCCAAGAATCTTTATGGAGCCCAATGATTTTAAACGGTAGTGGCTTTGGTCTGCTGGCCAACCACTCATTAGTTATGGCTAACTATATTTCTCGCGCGAATGCGGCACTAATAGATTTGAATGAACTTTTAACCAAAGGATAACAACATGAAAAAAGCTTTATTGGCTGCCAGCGTAGCAGTATTAATGTGTGGTACTGCCCAAGCCGATACCTTATTAGGTTTGTATATCGGTGGTCACATGTGGGCTAACGAAACCAGCGGTAGCTTTGGTGAAGGTTCTAATAATCAAACCGTTTTTGATTTCGATGATAAAAATCAAAGTAGCTTCTACGTTGCTTTTGAGCACCCAATTCCATTAATTCCTAATATTAAAATAGCCTCAACAACGCTAGATACTGTTGGTGGTACGCAATTAACAAGTAGTTTTACTTTCGAGCAAGTAACCTATGCTGCTGGCGCTACGCTAGATACTAGCCTTGATACCAGCTTTGTTGACTACACCCTTTATTATGAAGTATTTGATAATGATTTATTATCCTTTGATTTCGGTATAACCGCACGTGATCTTGATGCCAGCATTCAAGTTGCAGATCAGGTAACTCAACTGCAAAGTAATTTAGATGTTTCCGGTATTATTCCAATGTTTTATCTATCAACTATCATTGGTTTACCATTTACTGGTTTAAACATATTTGCTGAAGCCAACTTTTTAAGCTTCGACGACCAAACCGTTTATGATGCGCAAGTTGGCGTTAGTTACTCGATTTTAGATAACATCGCGGTAGATTTTGACGTAACTTTAGGCTACCGAACTATGAAAATGGAATTAAATGATTTAGATGGTTTTTACAGTGATTTAACTTATGATGGTTTCTTTGCTGGTGCCATTGTTCATTTCTAAGGTATCGCTCATTGCTGAGACATAAGCAGTACAAGTAAAACCTAATTAAGGCTGTAGCTATGATAAATAGCCACGGCTTTTTATTGCCCATGTTAAATGGTAACCATACTGAGTGAGATCATAACTAGCGTTAACGATTAACGATTAACGTGGGAAAACCGTCCATACCTTTGATGTAAAATACCAACCCGCTCGACATATACTTGTGTTTCTTTATAAGGTGGGATACCACCATGCTTTTTAACAGCACCCTCGCCGGCATTATAGGCAGCCGCGGCTAAATTATTATCACCGTTATATTTTCTAAGTAAACGAGCTAAATGCTTAACACCGCCGTTAATATTTTGCTGAGCACTTAAGGAATTCTGTACCCCTAATGCTCTAGCTGTAGCTGGCATCAACTGCATTAAACCTTGCGCACCCTGCTTAGAAATAGCCTGTGGGTTAAAATGAGACTCTGCATGAATAACCGCTCTGACAAAAGCGGCATCAATACCATACTTTAATGCTGCTTGATTAATGTCCTCTTTATAAGGCTGCAAATATAGCTTAGCTTGGCGCCAATCAATTAATGAATCAACTTGACAAGCATAACAATCGACGCGATAGCGATTAAAATCGACACCTATGGGTTCAATATCAGAGAATGACGTTACCCCAGCAGAGGATTTATAGGTGTAAATATTTGCTGATTTATTCTCTGCGGCAAAAATATCGCCAGTAATCACTAGCAACAGCAAACAGACACTGTCAGTGAATATTCTTTGCCAGCGGGTATTTAAGAGTACTTTCATTCTGCTTCTATTGTCCTGTATTTAATAACAGCCAAAAACGTGCCAAAACCCATATTCCATTTTGGAATAAAAAATCGCTATCTATTCCTTTTGTTCTGACTTAAATTTCTCTATTCTTCCCTCATCAATTGTCATGGGTAAAATAGTTATGTTGCCAGAGCAACGCTTATTAAAGCAAAACACATCAAATTCAGCAAATAAAAGTAGTGCCTTAGATGCTAATCAACTGGCTTCACTACAACAAAGCGTTGCTGATTACTCATCACTACAACTTGCGTGGGCAAGCGGTTATTTAGCAGCGAAAAGCGAGCAAGGTCAATATGCTCAATTGGCACCTGCACCTCTTGCTGCAACCGTTGCGGCAAAAACCTTAACCATTTTGTATGCCTCACAAACAGGTAATGCTAAAGGTGTTGCTGGTCAACTAGAAAAAAATGCTAAAGCGGCCGGTATTCATGTCGTCCTGAAAAATATAGCCGACTATAAAGCTAAAGCAATAAAAAATGAAACACATCTATTGATTGTCGCCAGTACTAATGGTGAAGGCGAGCCACCTGATGATGCCATTGAATTTCATGAATTTTTATTAGGTAAGAAAGCGCCTAAGTTACCAAACCTAAGTTACAGTGTTTTAGCCTTGGGTGACAGCAGCTATGAATTTTTCTGTAAAACAGGTCAAGATTTTGATGAGCGCTTACAAGCACTCGGTGCCAAACAGGTTAGCCCACGTGTAGATTGTGATGTTGATTACGATAGTGACAGTGAAAGCTGGACCTTAAACATTGTTGAAACCTTAAAAGAAGAGCTTACCCAAACAGATGCCCCTTTAGCAACCGTCAGTAATATTGGTGATTTACCAACGGCAGGTGCAGCTAGCGTGTATACCAAACAAAAACCATTGGCCGCTGAATTTTCCTTAAGTCAAAAAATTACTGGTCGTGACTCAGCTAAAGATGTCCGCCACATTGAAATTGATTTAGGTGAGTCAGGTTTAACTTACCAAGTAGGTGACGCTTTAGGTGTTTGGTTTGAAAATGATGAACTGTTGGTTGCCAAGTTACTTACCGAGCTTAACTTTTCGGGTGAAGAAAAAATCAGCCTAAAGGTTGCCGGTGAAGTAGAGGCGTTTACTTTAAAAGCAGCGCTGATCAGCCAATTAGAAATTACTCAAACAGCACCATCATTTATTGAGTTTTGGGCTAACGCTTCCAAAAACACTGAATTAGTTGCCGTTGCTAGTGATAAAAATACCGCCCGTGAATTTGCCGGTGTTCATCAAATCATTGATGTTATTAGCTTGGCAAAGGCAGATATCGACGCACAAACATTTGTTGATGCCTTACGTAAAATCACTCCACGTTTATATTCAATCGCTTCAGCACAAGCAGAAGTTGAAGAAGAAGTGCATTTAACCGTTGGTATCGTCAGTTATGAAGCCAATGGCGATACTCGCACCGGTGGTGCTTCAGGCTTCCTAGCAGAGCGTTTAGCCGAAGGTCAAAAAGTACGCGTTTTTGTCGAACATAACGATAACTTTCGCTTACCTCAAGCAGACGATACCCCCGTTATTATGATTGGCCCAGGCACAGGTGTTGCGCCATTTAGAGCCTTTATGCAAGAACGTGAAGCGCGTGATGCTAGTGGCGATAACTGGATGTTCTTTGGTGATCAAACCTTCACGCAAGACTTCTTATATCAAACGGAATGGCAGAATTATTTAAAATCAGGTTTATTAACCCGTATGGACCTAGCATTTTCTCGTGATCAAGCCGAGAAGATCTATGTACAAGACCGATTAAAAGAACAAGCCGCTGACGTGTTTTCCTGGTTAGAGCGTGGCGCACACCTATATATTTGTGGTGATGGCAACCGCATGGCTAAAGATGTGCACCAAACCTTGGTAGAAATCATTGCCGAGCACGGCAAGTTAAGTACAGAGCAAGCAGAAGATTATTTAAAATCACTTAGATCTAATAAGCGTTACCAGAAGGATGTTTACTAATGAGCAGCAATTTCACCAAAGTAGAAAACCCTGTATTAATTGTTGAAGGTAAACAAGCCGATAACGAACGCATGAAAGCAGAAAGTGACTACCTTCGTGGTACCATTAAAGAAGATCTAGCCGATAGAATGACCGGTGGCTTCACTGGCGATAACTCGCAGTTAATTCGTACTCACGGCATGTATCAACAAGATGATCGTGATATTCGTGCTGAACGTCAAAAGCAGAAGTTAGAGCCATTACACAATGTTATGCTTAGAGCGCGTTTACCCGGCGGTATTATCAGTCCAACACAATGGTTGGCTATTGATAAATTTGCCGATGACTATACCTCGTACGGTAGTATTCGTTTAACCACTCGGCAAACCTTTCAGTTTCATGGGGTTTTAAAGCCAAACATTAAATTAATGCACCAAACACTACACAGTGTAGGTCTTGATTCTATTGCTACCGCAGGTGATGTTAACCGCAACGTACTTTGTACTTCCAACCCTGTTGAGTCTGAATTGCATCAAGAAGCGTATGAATGGGCCACTAAACTCAGTGAACATTTATTACCAAAAACGCGTGCTTACGCAGAAATTTGGTTGGATGAAGTACGTGTTGAAACCACGGAGGGTGAAGTCGTAGAGCCAATTTTAGGCAGTAACTATTTACCACGTAAGTTTAAAACTACCGTGGTTATTCCACCGAATAACGATATCGACGTTCATGCCAATGACTTAAACTTTGTTGCCATCAGTAAAGACGGTAAATTAATCGGCTTTAACGTACTGGTTGGCGGTGGTTTAGCCATGACTCATGGTGATAATTCAACTTACCCTCGTTGTGCCGATGACTTTGGTTTTATCCCGAAAGAGCACACCTTAGCGATTGCTGAAGCGGTTGTTACTACGCAACGTGATTGGGGTAATCGTGTTAACCGTAAAAATGCTAAAACTAAATACACCTTAGACCGAGTGGGTGTTGATACCTTCAAAGCCGAAGTAGAGCGTCGTGCCGGTATTAACTTTAGCGATTCTCGTCCATACAAGTTCACCACCCGTGGTGATAGTTTTGGTTGGGTTGCCGGTATTGATGGTAAATATCATTTAACTTTATTCATTGAAAATGGCCGTATTCTTGATTCCCTAAGAGCAGATTTAGACGGTAAAACATTAAAAACCGGTATGCGTGAAATAGCCAAAATTCATCAAGGTGACTTCCGCTTAACCGCAAACCAAAACTTAATCGTTGCCGGTGTCGCTGAAGCTGATAAAGCCGCTATTGAACAACTGGCTCGTCAGCATGGTTTAATGAATGACGGTCTTTCTAATCAACGTAAGAACTCAATGGCTTGTGTTTCTTTCCCAACTTGCCCATTAGCCATGGCTGAAGCCGAGCGTTACTTACCCGGTTTAGTCGATGATGTTGAAGCCATCCTGACTAAAAATGGCTTAAAAGACGAAAGTATTATACTGCGTGTTACTGGCTGCCCTAATGGCTGTGGCCGCGCCATGCTGGCTGAAATTGGCTTAATTGGTAAAGGTCCGGGTAAATACAATATGTATTTAGGCAGTGATGTAGCCGGCTCTCGTGTACCAAAATTATATAAAGAGAATCTTGATGAAGCCGATGTACTTAGCGAAATAGATGCATTAACTGCACGTTGGTCAGCCGAGCGTAATGAAAGTGAAGCCTTTGGTGACTTTGTTATCCGCGCAGGTATTGTTGAACAAGTGATTGTCAGCTTTAGGGACTTCCATCATGCCTAATAATGCAAGCGCAAGTGTTGCAGAAGGGGCTATTAATACCCCCTTTACGGCACCGTTCCCCAACCCTTCAATTGCAGATTGGAATCAATCTCTTGAAAAAGAATCGCCCATTGCCCGAGTAGAATGGGCAATGGACAACTTACCGGGTGAATTTGTCTTATCGTCTAGCTTTGGTATTCAATCAGCAGTGATGCTGCACTTGCTTACCCAAGTAGATAGTAATATTCCGGTATTAATAACCGATACCGGTCACTTGTTTCCTGAGACCTACCGCTTTATCGAACAGTTGACCGAGCGCTTAAAGTTGAATTTACACGTTTATCAAGCGAAAGAAAGCACCGCTTGGCAACAAGCAAAGTATGGTGAAGAATGGGCCATAAGTGATGATACGCTGAAAACCTATAACCGCCGTAATAAAGTTGAACCCCTTGAGCGTGGCTTAACCGATCTTAAAGCAAACACTTGGTTTTCCGGCATACGACGTCAGCAATCAGCTCACCGTGAAGGTTTGTCAGTAGTAAGTACCCTTCGCGGCCGTTATAAAGTACATCCCATTATTGATTGGACTAATAAAGACGTGCATGAGTATCTAACTAAGCATAATTTACCTTACCACCCACTTTGGGATGAAGGTTATGTCTCGGTTGGTGATGTGCATAGTACTAAACCGTTAACGCTAGGTATGAGTGAAGAAGATACTCGTTTTGGCGCTGGCCAACGTGAATGTGGTTTGCATACCGACGGTGATGGTATTTAATTTTTGCTCAAATATAGTAAATAACTAGATCGTCATAAAAAGCTAAATGAGTCACTCTTTTAGCTTTTTTTGTGTCCTGTATTTCTCCTTATTAACAGCTTGGCGCTTTGTTTTCTGCTTGGCGTCGCGGTGGCGACCACACCCAAGGGGCGACGTACCGCCTCGCCTCCCCTTGGAACCCCTGCGACGCCCTACTCAACAGAACATTCAACCACCAACTAGCGTAAACCACGATTCCTGCCGATTTATCGTCCCTGAACAACGGCAGCCCTCGACGACAGGACAATATGCTCCTTTATTTGAAAGAGCCTTGATAACACTTGAGTGAATTGAAGAATACGTTTGTTAGCAGCGCCGGGGAATTCCAAAGGGCTTAACTTAGGTGCAGTGCGTTTAGCCCCCTTCTATGCTGGGTGCTGTCGCCACCGCGACAAGACATTTAAATTTTCTCTGACCCGGAGGTATCCCTCATTTATTCAATGTTCACTAATACCACAAAGCGGTCTATTTGTTGTTCAAAACCACACTATCTAACGACTACTTTGATACGTTAGAAGACATTAGAATAGTTGACTTAAGGCAGAGAGTTGAGATGATTTTTGTTGTAGAGTTGATATAAACCACATACGTCGATTAACGCAGCTCTATGAGCAAAAAAAGCATCTACCAAATTGGAAGATGCTTCTTGATAATTATCGACAACATTGGGTTACATCGGTTTATTCAAGCATACCGTCGTCGATACTTGATTTAGATAACGATTCGAAGCGTTTAAACGCGATTTTTACGGCGTAAACCTAAGCCCATTAAGCCTAATGCAAAAATAGCTATTGTGGATGGCTCAGGAACAGAAGTCGAAAAATCACCATCTGTGATTGAAGCTTCTCTCAAGCCGAATGCCACAGCATCACCTGTAACATTATAAGTTTCAAACACAGTAAATTTCTGTGTATCGACATCCGTGTAGTAACTATGAGTAATATGCGCATCAACGACTGGCTCTGTTAACCCGATAAGGTTTCCTGCGGTTGTGGCACTGAAAGCACCGTTTGTAGAAATAGTATTATTGCTGGTGGAACCGAATGATGGAATAAAATCATACCAACTTTGACCATAATTTTCGTCGGTGTTTACGTATATACCGCCATCATTGTTAAAATAGGTAGTAAAATTAGCCTTATTATTTACCAACTGAGTTCTTAAGTTCGAAGCATTACCTGCGCCAACCATTATCATGTCAAAAAGGTTGTTACCTAATGTATCTAGACCAAAGACTAAAGATTCCCAACCCGAAGACGAAACGTTAAAAAAGGAGGAATCCCACCCACTGCTGTCCAAAAGCGATTCGACATTATTATAATTATTCCCATAATTTATATACGCCACAGTATACTGACTTCGAGCGTTAGTACTTAGAGAAGATTGTCCGAAAGCCAAGTAATCCAAACCTGCAGACATGTAAAGAGAATTCCCGTGTTCATCTGAGTCATGACCGGTAATGAATATAGCGCCGGCGTTAGCTGAAGAAGCAATCATAGCAAGGCTAAGAGCTCCCACGTGTAATAATCTAGTCCATTTCATTGTTTGAAACCTTAATAATATATTTTTGAAGGTCGCAAGGAAGGTATTACAGATCCATTGCGGCTAAGTTGCATTAAAAGCAACATTTGAAGAAAGCATTAATCGTGCCAATAAAAATACTGTATATTTATCAGTAGTATAGGATTTAGTATATCTCAAAGTATATTACGTTGTAAAATATTCTGACACTTTAATAGCAATATGATTAATACTAGGCTGTTTATCAATAATAACTTGAAGATGCAGTACATTATCAAAGATTTAAGAAATGAGTTTATACAGCTTATCACGATAATTTGTACACATTAGTCTAGCTTGATTACATAATACAATGATCTAATGTTACTTTTTAGCTCAACTTTAGTAATAAATCTGTATTCTATCATTACAGGAAGCTACCCGATCCCCTCATTTATCTTCATGATTAGCGCAGGGACAACAAAGGTAAGCGTATGATACCAAGATCTACGAACTTATTCGGTCCTAGCGTACAAAATTGGCTTTATCAATTAAATACAAAACGACTATTATATGGCAACTATCATCCTTTGTAATGTAGTCTAGTAGGTCTTCTTTTAGCGATTTGTTGTCGTAAAGTACCACCATAAGCTAAGGTCTGCTTTTGGCTATTAGTTGACCTAATGAAAAACCAATCCCTAACTTCTGCTTAGCGCACCAAGCTGTCTTACAAAACGCTAGAGTATCCACAACAAGACCGTATCTTAGTTTTGTATTATTAACCCCTAGGCTCGCTCTATTGAAAAACTCTGCACTTCACTTATTTCTTGGATATCAAGCGCCAACATCACTAAACGGTCGATGCCTAAAGCGACACCAGAACATTGTGGTAGACCATGTTTTAATGCGGCGATAAAGTTTTTATCTATCGGTCTGCTACTCAAGCCTTGCGCGGCTCTTTTAGCATTATCTTGTTCAAATCTTATTTGTTGCTCATTAGCATCAGTTAGCTCATTAAAGCCATTTACCAACTCAATGCCTTTGAAGTAACATTCAAATCGTTGTGCTACCCGTGAATCCTCTGATGAGACCCTTGCCAGTGATGCCTGAGCAATTGGAAAGTCGTAGATAAATTGTGGTTGGTTGATACCAATTGTTGGCTCGATAATTTCGGTGAAAATAAATTGCAGCAGTAAGTCTGCGTCTTGCATTTCAATTAGCCAGTCGGCACTTTTATCATATTTGTTTAATACCTCAACCAGCTCAGCAAAACTGGCGGTTAAGGGATCAACGGCGACTGTTTGCATAAATATATCTTGGTAGCTAGAAAATAGTACCTTATTACCGCCTAAAACGACTTGTAATAGCTCTGCCACCTCATGCATCAAATCAAACTGATCAAAGCCAATACGGTACCATTCAAGCATCGTAAACTCAGGGTTATGGTTGCGGCCTGACTCTTCATGGCGAAATGATTTTGCAATTTGGAAAATACAGCCATATCCGCAAGCAAGTAGACGCTTCATGTGAAACTCTGGCGATGTTTGTAAATATAAGCTAGTTGAATGACCAGCAGCACTGTCTGCTAAAAAGTTATATTTACAGGTGAAAGCATCCAAATATACATCGGTGACTGTGCCCTGAGATAGCGCTGGTGTTTCCACCTCGACCACTTGGCGTTCAGCAAAAAACTGTCTTATTTGTTGGAGTATCTGCGCTCTTTTTTGCGCATTTTTCCAAGTAAGTGTTGCTTGCCAGTTCATTGTATTTCCTCGTTAATCTGCGCGAACAAGTTCCCGCCTACATAAATTCGATCACTGTAGGCTGGATTTCAATCCCGCCATTATTTAGCGCGAACAAGTTCCCGCCTACACGGGTTAAATTGCAGTATAACAAGATCAAAAAAGGCCGCGTTAGCGACCTTTTTTTAATAATACTGTTTCTTATAATATTGATAGATTAATTTGCTGCTAGATGCAGTGTTAGCAAAGTAGAAGTACGCAGTTGACGTGAGTCAATGAGTACTGTCAATGCCGCTAACACCAACTCTAGCGCAAATTAATTATCAATTAAGATATAATTTTAGAAACAACACCAGCACCAACAGTACGACCACCTTCACGGATAGCGAAGCGTAAACCTTCATCCATCGCTACTGGGTTGATTAGCTCAACAACAAACTTCAAGTTGTCACCAGGCATTACCATTTCAACACCTTCAGGAAGCTCTACAGCACCAGTGATATCCGTTGTACGGAAGTAAAACTGTGGACGGTAGCCTTTGAAGAATGGAGTATGACGGCCACCTTCATCTTTGCTTAAGATGTAAACTTCTGATTCGAATTTAGTATGAGGTAAGATTGAACCTGGAGCACAAAGTACTTGGCCACGTTCAACATCTTCACGCTTAAGACCACGAAGAAGAATACCACAGTTCTCGCCAGCACGACCTTCGTCAAGAAGCTTACGGAACATTTCAACACCAGTACAAGTAGATTTTTGTGTATCACGGATACCAACAACTTCTACTTCGTCACCAACTTTAACGATACCACACTCAACACGACCCGTTACTACAGTACCACGGCCTGAGATTGAGAAAACGTCTTCAATTGGCATAATGAATGCCGCATCAATTGCACGTTCTGGCTCTGGAATGTAAGTATCTAAGTGATGAGCTAGCTCAAGTACTTTCTCTACCCATTTTTCTTCGCCGTTCAATGCACCTAAGGCTGAACCTTGAATTACTGGTAAATCATCACCTGGGAAGTCATATTCGCTAAGAAGTTCACGAACTTCCATTTCTACTAGCTCTAATAACTCTTCGTCATCAACCATGTCACATTTGTTCATGAATACGATGATGTAAGGAACACCAACTTGACGAGATAATAAGATGTGCTCACGTGTTTGTGGCATAGGACCATCAGTAGCCGCAACTACTAAGATAGCGCCATCCATTTGTGCAGCACCGGTGATCATGTTTTTGATGTAATCAGCATGGCCTGGACAATCTACGTGGGCATAGTGACGAACTTCTGTATCATATTCGATGTGAGAAGTATTAATAGTAATACCACGTTCACGCTCTTCAGGAGCATTATCGATTTGAGCAAAATCTTTGACATCGCCGCCATATTTTTCCGCTAACACTTTAGAAATTGCCGCTGTTAATGTTGTTTTACCGTGATCTACGTGACCGATAGTACCAACGTTAACGTGCAGTTTGGTACGTTCAAATTTTTCTTTAGCCATTTTTCAATTACCTTAAAGTTTAGTAAACTATATAAATTAAAAGGCGCAGTCAAAATGACCTTGCCAGATGTAAATATCTAATATTCTAGTAATGGATGCCCTAATGAGTATCCATAATTTTTTGTGCTACCATTTTCGGCGCTTCATTATACTGCTGAAACTCCATAGAGTAAGATGCACGGCCTTGAGTAGCACTACGCAAGTCGGTAGCATAGCCAAACATTTCAGCTAAGGGTACCAATGCATTTACAATTTTCAAACCGGCAGAACCTTCGTCCATACCTTCTATCAAACCGCGACGACGATTTAAGTCACCAACAACATCACCCATATTGACTTCAGGTGTAGTCACTTCAACCTTCATCATTGGCTCTAGAATAACAGGGTTTGCTGCCAATGCGCCTTTTCTAAAGCCCATAGAGGCAGCAACTTTAAACGCTATCTCGTTAGAGTCAACGTCATGAAAAGAACCATCAACGAGCGTGACTTTAATGTCTAATAATGGAAAGCCAGCTAAAACGCCGCTGTCCATTTGCTCTCTACAGCCCTTTTCTATTGCAGGAATATATTCTTTTGGTACTGAGCCGCCAACGATTTCGTTAACAAACTCAAAACCACCACCTTCTTCTAAAGGCTCCATCTTCAGCACGACATGACCGTATTGACCTTTACCACCTGATTGACGAATAAATTTACCTTCAACCTCTACGCTACTGCGGATAGTTTCGCGATAAGATACTTGTGGATTACCGACATTACACTCTACGCCAAATTCACGTTTCATGCGTTCAACTAAAATCTCTAAGTGTAGTTCACCCATACCAGAAATGATGGTTTGACCGGTCTCATCATCAGTATGTACCCTAAATGATGGATCTTCGGCGGCTAATTTCCCTAAGGCTATAGCCATTTTATCTTGCGCGGCCAATGTTCTTGGCTCTACTGCAACTGAAATTACCGGCTCGGGAAACTCCATGCGCTCTAAGGTAATGACATGGTTGATATCACATAAAGTATCACCCGTGGTGACATCTTTCAAACCAATTGCCGCAGCAATATCACCAGCGCGAACTTCTTTAATTTCTTTTCTATCATTAGCATGCATTTGTACGATACGGCCAAAACGCTCTTTCTTACCCTTTACTGGGTTATAGACACTATCCCCGGTTTGTACAACGCCTGAATAAACTCGGAAAAATGTTAAAGTACCAACAAAGGGGTCTGTTGCTATTTTAAAGGCTAAGGCAGAAAAAGGTGCATCATCACTTGCTTCACGAAAACCTTGGCTTTCTTCTTTATCATCATTAATACCGGTAATCGCCGCAACTTCTGTCGGTGAGGGTAAATAATCGACCACAGCATCAAGTACCGCTTGTACACCTTTGTTTTTAAAGGCCGAGCCACAACTACATAAAATAATGTCATTAGCTAAGGTACGCGCACGTAAACCCGCTTTAATTTCGTCTTCCGTTAATACACCATCATCAAGGTACTTATCCATCAACTCTTCATTGGCTTCAGCAGCTTCAGCAACTAAGTTCTCACGCCATTCTTCAGCCAATTCAAGCATATCAGCAGGAATTTCTTCGTAAGTAAAAGTCATACCATGATCTTCTTCAGACCAGTTAATCGCTTTCATTTTAACTAAATCAATAACGCCAGAAAAATCGTCTTCAGCGCCAATCGGTAGGTGGATAGGGACAGCATTTGCACCTAAACGATCTTTTAATTGTTCAACAACGGCTAAAAAATCTGCACCTGTTCTATCCATTTTGTTAACGAATACTATGCGTGGTACCGCATATTTTTCCATTTGACGCCAAACTGTTTCGGTTTGCGGTTGCACGCCAGAAGAGCCACATAACACTAATACCGCACCATCAAGTACCCGTAACGAGCGCTCTACTTCAATGGTAAAGTCGACGTGACCTGGGGTGTCGATAATATTAATACGGTGGCTTTCAAATTGACCTTCCATACCTTTCCAGAAGCAGGTTGTTGCTGCAGACGTGATAGTTATACCACGCTCTTGCTCTTGCTCCATCCAGTCCATAGTGGCCGCGCCGTCGTGCACTTCACCAATTTTATGAGAAAGACCGGTATAAAATAATATGCGCTCTGTGGTGGTCGTTTTACCTGCATCTACATGGGCACAAATACCAATATTTCGGTAGCGCTCTATTGGGGTGATACGGGCCAAAATGAAATCCTCTTACCATTACAGGTCAATTTATTAAGGTAAATGAGCCAGTAATTTATGTTTAGTGTTATTAACTAAATATTCGTTAGCGAGCCAAGCTCAAAGTGCAAATATTTAGTTAATAAAACTCTGTTTTTATTTTTCGAATTATCGCGAAAAGCGCTAGCCGGTAAAATGAGTATGGCTAGCAAGAATACTCTTACTAGCCATGTACCTGCCTTTTAGCAAAAGCCAAAGACAGGTAATACAATCAGTCAATACTGCTAGCTTACCAGCGGTAGTGAGCGAATGCTTTGTTAGCGTCAGCCATACGGTGAACGTCTTCACGTTTCTTAACCGCTGAACCTTTGCTGTCAGACGCATCTAACATTTCGTTAGCTAGGCGCTGAGCCATTGATTTTTCACCACGTTTACGAGCTGCTTCAACTAACCAACGCATGGCTAGCGCATTACGACGCACTGGACGTACTTCAACTGGTACCTGATAAGTAGAACCACCAACACGACGAGATTTAACTTCGACAGATGGACGGATGTTCTCAAGAGCTGTTTCGAACAACTCAATTTGGCTTTTTTCAGATTCTTTAGTTGATAAAATGTCTAATGCACCGTATACAATTTTTTCGGCAGTAGATTTCTTACCATCAACCATAAGGATGTTGATGAATTTTGCTAAAAGTTCGTTATGGAACTTAGGATCTGGCAATATTTTTCGTTGCCCTACGACGCGTCTTCTTGGCATCTCAATTCTCCGTGTTATTCAGGTTTAACCCAAAATACATAAATTTAAAATTTTTAATTTGGCCTTACTTAACGTTTTTTATCTCTTACCTATTAACTAGGACAAGAAAGGAAAACTTAAGATTTAGGTCGTTTAGCACCGTACTTAGAACGGCCTTGTCTTCTGTCGCTTACACCAGAACAATCTAGTGCGCCACGAACGGTGTGATAACGCACACCAGGTAAATCTTTAACACGACCACCACGGATTAAAATCACGCTATGCTCTTGTAAGTTATGCCCTTCACCACCGATGTATGAGGTAACTTCGAAGCCGTTAGTTAAACGAACACGAGCTACTTTACGTAGTGCAGAGTTAGGTTTTTTAGGTGTAACAGTATACACACGAGTACAAACGCCGCGACGTTGTGGACAAGCTTGTAACGCTGGAACGTTACTTTTAGTGACTTGTCTAACACGTGGTTTACGTACTAGTTGGTTAATAGTTGCCATTATAGCTCCTGATTAGTTGTTACTAAGGAAAGTAGCCTTAGTAAATTATTGCGCGAACCTTAAAATCAATGGAAAAGATTCACACGCTCGTAATTTATTTTAACCTTATCAAAGTATAAAATTACCATACTTTTTACATTAAGCACACGAGGTACAGAATATAAGGTCGCGGAATTCTATAGGTCAATGATTGAGCTGTCAAGGTTTAACTGCCCTTGGCTGAATTATGTCTCACTTAAAACAAAAAACCGCACCTTAACTGATAAAAGCCAAGGTACGGTTTTTTAAATAACGCTTTTTAGGGAAGCCCCTGATAAAAGGTTATTTATTATCGCCTGATAGTAAATCCGCATTCAAAGCATCGGTTAATGCTTTTTCTGCATCATCTGCTGAAACTTTTGTGTCAGCAACAGGGTTTAATGCTGCAGCTTTACGTCGAGCACGTTCCTGATGGTACGAATAACCTGTACCTGCTGGGATAAGTCGACCAACGATAACATTCTCTTTCAAGCCACGTAGACCATCTTTCTTACCTGCAACAGCAGCTTCAGTAAGTACACGTGTTGTTTCTTGGAAAGAGGCCGCTGAAATGAACGACTCAGTTGCCAGTGATGCTTTAGTGATACCCATCATCTGAATTTCGTATTCAGCTGGTTGCTTACCGGCAAGTTCAAGTTCACGGTTTGAGATATTGACTCGCGCCACTTCAACTTGTTCACCTTTAAGGAACCTAGAATCACCAGATTCAGTAATTTCACACTTACGGATCATCTGACGGACGATAACTTCAATATGTTTATCGTTAATCTTAACACCCTGCAAACGGTAAACTTCTTGTACTTCGTTAACAATGTAGTTAGCAACCGCTGGAACACCACGTAAACGTAAAATATCATGTGGCGATTCAGGACCATCGGCGATTAATTCACCTTTAATCACTGGCTCACCTTCATAGATATTTAATTGACGTGTTTTAGGGATCATCTCTTCGTAAACGTCACCGTTAGGCTGAGTAATCAATAAACGTACTTTGCCCTTAGTTTCTTTACCGAAAGCAACCACACCAGTCTTCTCGGCCAGAATGGCGGGAAGTTTAGGTTTACGCGCTTCAAATAAATCAGCAACACGTGGTAGACCACCGGTAATATCACGAGTTTTTGAACTTGCTTGTGGTATACGAGCTAGTGCATCACCAACTCCTACTTCCACACCATCTTCTAGGTTAACGATTGCATTACCTGGCAAGTAGTAAAGTGCTGGAATTTCAGTACCAGCGATCATTACATCATTACCTTTACCATCAACAAGTTTCAGTGCCGGACGCATTTCTTTGCCGGTAACATTACGTTGTGCTGCATCGGTAATAACAATGCTGGATAAACCCGTTAACTCATCAGTTTGACGAACCATGGTTACGCCATCAACTAAGTCAACAAATTGCACCTTACCTTTTACTTCCGTGATAATAGGGTGAGTATGTGGGTCCCAGGTAGCGACTATATCGCCAATGGTAACTGATTGACCATCATTTTTAGTCAGCACAGAGCCATAAGGCACTTTATAACGTTCTTTCTCACGACCCATTTCATCAATAATGGTTAATTCTGATGAACGCGAGGTTATAACCAGATTTTTATCTGAATTGATTACAAACTTAGCATTTTGTAATTTCAAATGACCAGTATTTTTAACTTGTACGTTGGTATCTGCAGTAGCACGTGATGCCGCACCACCGATATGGAAGGTACGCATGGTAAGCTGTGTACCTGGTTCACCAATTGATTGCGCCGCAACAACACCAATAGCTTCACCTTGGTTGATCATATGACCACGGGCCAAATCACGACCATAACAGAAGGCACAAATACCAAAGTCAGTTTTACAAGTAATGATTGAACGTACTTTGATTTGATCAACTGAATTGGCTTCAATAAGATCACAAAGTGTTTCATCAATTAAGGTATTACGAGGAAGTAATACTTCTGTCGTACCTGGAATTAATACGTCATCACAAACCACACGACCTAGCACACGTTCTCTAAGCGGCTCAACAACATCACCACCTTCGATTAATGGTGTCATTAATAAACCATCTGTGGTGCCACAGTCATGATTAGTAACCACTAAATCTTGGGCAACATCCACTAGACGACGAGTTAAGTAACCCGAGTTAGCTGTTTTAAGTGCAGTATCGGCAAGACCTTTACGCGCACCATGAGTCGAGATGAAGTATTGTAATACGCTAAGACCTTCACGGAAGTTAGCCGTGATTGGTGTTTCGATGATTGAACCATCCGGTTTAGCCATCAAGCCACGCATACCTGCCAGCTGACGAATCTGTGCGGCACTACCACGAGCACCCGAGTCAGCCATCATAAAGATAGAGTTGAAAGAATCTTGCTCTTCCATTTCACCATCTTTGTTCATAACCATTTCTTTCGATAAGTTATCCATCATCGCTTTCGACACTTTTTCGTTCGCAGACGACCAGATATCGATTACTTTGTTGTACTTCTCACCTTCAGTGACTAGACCTTGCTCAAACTGTGCTTGAATTTCAGCAACTTCAGCTTCTGAATCTTCAATGATGGTGTACTTGGCAGCTGGAATAACCATATCTTCGATACCAACCGAGGCACCCGCTATCATTGCATAATGAAAACCGGTATACATGATTTGGTCAGCGAAAATTACGGTCTCTTTTAAACCGAGGTTACGATAAGCATGATTGATTAATTTCGAAATTGGTTTTTTACCCAATGGTAAATCAATTAAATCAAACGGTAGTCCTTTTGGACATATCTGCCACATAATGGCACGACCGACAGTCGTGTTACGTAAAGTTGTTGTCGGTACGGTAAACTTACCTTCCGCATCTTTAGAGTACTCAGTGATACGAACTTTGACACGAGCATGTAATTCAGCTACTTCAGTACGGTATGCTTTTTCAGCTTCTTTAACGTCGGCAAAGATCATGCCTTCACCTTTACCATTAACACGGTCACGTGTTAGGTAATAAAGACCTAAAACAACATCTTGTGATGGTACTATGATTGGCTCACCGTTAGCGGGTGCTAATACGTTGTTGGTTGACATCATCAACGTACGTGCTTCCATTTGTGCTTCGATAGTAAGAGGTACATGTACCGCCATTTGGTCACCATCGAAATCGGCATTGTATGCCGCACAAACTAGTGGATGAAGATGAATTGCTTTACCTTCAATCAGCACTGGCTCAAATGCTTGGATACCTAATCTATGTAGTGTTGGTGCCCGGTTAAGCATTACTGGATGTTCGCGGATGACTTCATCAAGTACATCCCAAACTTCAGCGCCTTCACGCTCAACTAATTTCTTAGCTGCTTTGATTGTCGTTGCTAAGCCACGACGCTCTAATAGACCGTAGATAAATGGTTTGAATAATTCCAAGGCCATTTTCTTCGGTAAACCACATTGATGTAGTTTAAGTGTTGGACCAACGGTAATGACCGAACGACCTGAGTAATCTACACGTTTACCCAATAAATTCTGACGGAAACGACCTTGCTTACCTTTGATCATATCGGCAAGAGATTTAAGAGGGCGTTTGTTAGAACCGGTAATAGCACGACCACGACGACCGTTATCTAATAATGCATCAACAGATTCTTGTAACATACGTTTTTCGTTACGGACAATAATATCTGGTGCAACTAGGTCGAGCAGACGTTTTAAACGGTTGTTACGGTTAATAACACGACGGTATAAATCGTTTAAATCAGAGGTAGCAAAACGGCCGCCATCCAATGGTACTAGCGGACGTAGATCCGGTGGTAAGATGGGTAAAACATTCATAATCATCCACTCAGGCTTGTTACCTGAAGCAGCGAATGCTTCCATTAATTTTAAACGTTTAGTGATTTTTTTACGTTTAGTTTCACTACCGATCTCAGGAAGCTCTTCACGCATTTGCGCTACTTCAGCTTCTAAATCAATTTGTTGTAGTAAAGCTAAGATAGCTTCTGCGCCCATTAAGGCATCAAATTCATCACCATGCTCTTCTAACGCATCAAGATACTCTTCTTCCGTTAGAATTTGGCTTTTTTCTAATGTTGTCATACCTGGCTCGGTCACAACATAGGATTCAAAATAAAGCACACGTTCTATATCACGCAAGGTCATATCAAGTAATAAACCAATACGTGATGGTAATGATTTTAAGAACCAGATATGGGCAACTGGACTGGCTAATTCGATATGACCCATACGGTCACGACGAACTTTAGTCAAGGTAACTTCAACACCACATTTTTCACAGATTACGCCGCGATGCTTTAAACGTTTATATTTGCCACAAAGACATTCGTAGTCTTTTACTGGGCCAAAAATACGTGCACAGAATAAACCATCACGCTCTGGTTTAAAGGTACGGTAGTTAATGGTTTCTGGCTTTTTAACTTCACCAAAAGACCATGAACGCATCAAATCAGGTGATGCTAAGCCGATGCGAATACCATCGAAATCTTCGGTTTGATTCTGTTGCTTAAGAAACTTAAGTAAATCTTTCACACTCTTCTCCTGTCGGAGTTAAATCTTAGAAGAAGGCAAAAATTTGCCTTCTTCCCTTACTGACTTTTCATTTAAGAAAAATTCAGCCACTTTTTGCTTAGAAACTAATCTTTGTCTAATTCGATGTTGATACCTAAAGAACGAATTTCTTTAAGTAATACATTGAACGACTCAGGAATACCTGGGTCCATACTGTGATCACCGTCTACTAAGCTCTTATACATCTTAGTACGACCAGCAACATCATCAGATTTCACCGTAAGCATTTCTTGCAAGGTATAAGCAGCGCCATAAGCTTCTAAGGCCCACACTTCCATCTCACCAAAACGCTGACCACCGAATTGCGCTTTACCGCCAAGTGGTTGCTGAGTAACTAAGCTGTATGAGCCAGTAGAACGAGTATGCATTTTGTCGTCAACTAAATGGTTTAGTTTTAACATATACATGTAACCTACGGTTACTTGACGCTCAAACCTACGACCTGTACGACCATCCGTTAACCAGAACTGACCGCTTTCAGGCATATCCGCAAGTTTGAATAGCTCTTTGATGTCTTTTTCAGCAGCGCCATCAAATGCAGGCGTAGCTATGGTTAGCCCAGCGCGCATATTATCAGCTAAACGCATGACTTCATCATCAGAGAAAGTTGCAAGATCAACGGTTTGGCGAGACTCACCCACATCGTAAACTTCTTGAATGAAGTTACGTAGTTTATGAATTTCTTGCTGTGCTTCTAACATACGGTTGACCTTTTCACCGATGCCGCGACACGCCATACCTAAGTGAGTTTCTAAGATCTGACCAATGTTCATCCGTGATGGAACACCTAACGGGTTCAACACGATATCAACAGGTACACCAAATTCATCATATGGCATATCTTCAACGGGTACGACTCTTGAAATAACACCCTTGTTACCGTGACGACCCGCCATTTTATCACCTGGCTGAATGTAACGTTTAACGGCTAGGTAAACCTTAACTATTTTTAACACGCCTGGTTGCAAGTCATCACCTTGAGTGATTTTGCGACGTTTCACTTCAAACTTCTTATCGAAGTCTTCTTTGATGTTGCCCCATTGCTCAGCGATTTGCTCTAATTCGCCTTGCTGACCTTCATCAGCTAAGTTTTGCGTTAACCAATTGTCACGAGACATAGACGTTAAGTCAGACTCATTTAAACCGGCTGATAACAATAACTTTTTAGTACGTGCAAAAATACCATCTTCAAAGATGCTTAATTCATCGCCAAGATCTTTCTTAACTTCTTTAAGTTGCATTTGTTCAATTTCAACCGCACGAGCATCTTTTTCTACGCCGTCACGAGTGAATATTTGCACATCGATGATGGTACCTTTCACTGAATTAGGTACACGTAAAGAACTGTCTTTAACGTCGGCAGCTTTCTCGCCGAAAATAGCACGTAACAGTTTTTCTTCTGGGGTAAGTTGTGTTTCACCTTTAGGGGTTACTTTACCCACCAGGATGTCACCACCATTTACCTCAGCGCCAATGTAAACCACACCCGCTTCATCTAATTTAGATAATGCTGATTCACCTACGTTGGGAATATCTGCGGTAATTTCTTCACTACCAAGTTTAGTATCACGAGCGATACAGGTTAGTTCTTGAATGTGAATAGTAGTAAATCTGTCTTCAATAGCAACACGCTCAGATAACAACATTGAATCTTCAAAGTTGTAACCATTCCAAGGCATGAAGGCGATACGCATGTTTTGGCCTAGTGCCAATTCACCCATATCTGTTGACGGACCATCGGCTAAGACATCACCACGTACTACTGGCTCACCCATACGACACACTGGACGTTGGTTGATACAGGTATTTTGGTTAGAACGGGTGTATTTGGTTAAGTTATAAATATCAATACCCGCTTCACCAGCAAGCATTTCATCTTCATTAACTTTAACTACGATACGTGAAGCATCAACATAGCTCACCACACCGCCACGTTTGGCAACGGCAGTAACACCAGAATCAACTGCAACAACTTTTTCCATACCCGTACCGACAAGAGGTTTATCCACTTTTAGGGTAGGTACCGCTTGACGTTGCATGTTTGAGCCCATCAAGGCTCTGTTAGCATCATCATGTTCAAGGAAAGGAATAAGTGACGCCGCAACAGAAATAATTTGTTGTGGAGAAACATCCATATATTGAACGTCAGCAGAAGGTTTTAAGGTAAATTCGTTTTTATGACGACAGTTCACTAACTCTTCCGTTAACATTTTTTTATCATCAAATTTAGCATTTGCTTGAGCGATAACAAAATTACCCTCTTCAATTGCTGATAAATAATCAATGTCATCAGTCACTAAACCGTCAATTACTTTACGGTAGGGTGTTTCTAAGAAACCGTAATCATTAGTACGTGCATAACACGACAGCGAGTTGATCAAACCAATGTTTGGACCCTCTGGCGTTTCGATTGGACAAACACGACCATAATGCGTTGGATGGACATCACGTACTTCAAAACCAGCACGTTCACGGGTTAGACCACCCGGCCCTAAGGCAGAAATACGACGCTTATGCGTTACTTCTGATAACGGGTTGTTCTGATCCATAAACTGTGACAATTGTGATGAGCCAAAGAACTCTTTCACTGCCGCAGAAATTGGCTTAGCATTGATTAAATCTTGTGGCATGATTGCATCTAGATCACCAAGACTCAAACGCTCACGTACGGCACGTTCAACACGAACAAGACCAACACGGAATTGGTTTTCTGCCATTTCACCAACGCTGCGGATACGACGGTTACCTAAGTGATCGATATCATCAACTTCGCCTTTACCGTCACGAATGTTGATCAAGGTTCTCATGACCGAGATAATATCGTCTTTTGATAAAATACCTGAACCCACATCATCGGCATTGCCAACACGACGGTTGAACTTCATACGACCTACTTTTGATAAGTCATAACGTTCCGATGAGAAGAACAAGTTAGTAAACAAACCTTCAGCTGCATCTTTTGTAGGCGGCTCGCCTGGACGCATCATACGGTATATTTCAACTAAAGCTTCTAGCTTGTTAGTTGTACCATCGACACGAAGGGTATTAGACATGTATGAACCAACATCGAATTCGTTCATATATAAAGTAGAAAGTACTTTATGGCCCGCTTGGCTAAGCTCGGCTAATAATTCTAAGGTAATTTCAGCATTTGCTTCAGCAATCACTTCACCCGTAGATTTGTCGATGTAAGCTTTTGATAAAACACGACCAACAATATATTCCGCAGGTACTTCTAGTTTCTCAATTTTAGCTTTTGATAAAGCGCGAATATGGCGGGCAGTAATACGACGGCCAGACTCAACTAATACTTCACCTTTCTTGATACAAATATCAAAAATTGCTGTTTCACCACGAAGACGTTCAGGGATAAGATCCATGATCAACTTATCACCTTTAATGGTGTAATTAGTTGTGTCATAGAACATCGCTAGAATTTCTTCAGTGGAAAATTCTAATGCTCGTAAGATGATTGACGCAGGTAATTTACGACGTCTATCGATACGGACAAATAAGTTATCTTTTGGATCGAATTCAAAATCTAACCATGAACCGCGGTAAGGAATAACGCGTGCGTTATATAATACTTTACCCGATGAATGCGTTTTACCTTTATCGTGATCAAAGAATACACCAGGAGAACGATGTAATTGTGAAACGATAACACGCTCAGTACCATTAATTACGAAGGTACCGTTATCTGTCATCAACGGGATTTCGCCCATGTACACTTCTTGTTCTTTGATATCTTTAACAGTACCTGGTGCTGCTTCTTTATCATATACCACTAAGCGTAATTTCACGCGTAATGGTGCAGAATAAGTTACACCACGTATTTGACATTCTTTAACGTCAAATAATGGTTCACCTAAATGATAGCTTACATATTGTAATTCTGAGCTACCTGAATAAGCTTTAATTGGAAAAATAGAGTGGAAAGCAGCCTGAAGACCGGTTTCACCTGTTGTATCAAGATCAATAAACTTGCGGAAAGAATCGAGTTGAATGGACAATAAAAATGGATATTCCATTACTTGTACACTTTTACCAAAGTCCTTTCTAATTCGCTTTTTCTCAAAGTATGAGTAAGCCATGGGGTTCCTCAGCTTGCGGGTTATGGCCAAATCTGCCTACTGAGCAAAGCTCAGTTAGACAGGTTATGCTGTAACATTTACGTCTAAACATTACTAGATAATTCTCTAATAATAAGAAAATCACCTACACGCTAAATAATGCACTGTTTTAGTTTAAAAAAGCATCATTTTTTTTAGCGCAAAAAGGCCGGTGACGTTTAAATCACCAGCCATGCCTTTTCAGGCAAATAATCTGTTTAAAAACAGATTATTTGATCTCAACAGAAGCACCAGCTTCTTCAAGAAGTTTAAGAAGCGTTTCTGCTTCAGCTTTATCTACGCCTTCTTTAACAACGCCAAGCGCTTCAACTAAAGTTTTAGCTTCTTTAAGGCCTAGACCTGTAGCGCTACGAACTGCTTTGATTACTGCAACTTTCTTCTCACCGAAGCTAGACATTACCACGTCAAATTCAGTTTGTTCTGCAGTATCAGCACCAGCATCACCGCCAGCAACAACAGTAGCAGCAGCAGCAGATACGCCAAACTTCTCTTCCATTGCTTCGATTAGTGCAACTACGTCCATTACTGACATGTCAGCAACTGCGTTTAAGATATCGTCTTTAGAAATAGACATTTTAAATTTCCTGTTTTTTAATAAACAGCTTTATATAATAATATAATGTGCTGTTTTGAATAACTATAAATACAAAAAGTGCTTTTATTTTGTTTACCTCAGTAAACAAAATAAATTATGCAGCTTCTTGTTCTTTCTGATCGCGAAGTGCAGCAATCGTGCGGACTAACTTGCCTGCAGATGCTTCTTTCATAACGCTCATTAATTGTGCAATTGCTTCGTCGTAAGTTGGTAGCTTAGCTAACATGTTTACGTCTACAGTGTTGCCTTCAAATGCAGCTGCTTTTAATTCAAATTTTTCGTTAGTTTTAGCGAAATCTGTGAATAAACGTGCAGCAGCACCTGGGTGCTCACTAGAGAAAGCGATTAATGAAGGACCTTTGAATACGTCTTTAACACATTCAAATTCAGTACCTTCTACTGCACGACGTGCTAATGTGTTACGGACAACTTTCATCCATACACCATTCTCACGTGCTTGCTTGCGCAATACAGTAATTGCTTCAACAGGCACACCACGGGCATCCGCGATTACAACTGATTGAGCGCCATTAGCAGCTTCTTGAACTTCAGCAACAATTGCTTTTTTATCATCAAGATTGATAGCCATGGGCTTTAACTCCTGGTTCACCGGGCATATATAATATATAGGCACCGATATTTACAATCCCTAGAACGCTAATTGCATTCTAGGCCATTACGGCGAGGACCAGAAAATTTAAGAAAATATCTGGGTAATCACCATCTACGTAGGAAATTAAGTAGCATATATCTACACCTACGGTCTTGGACGGGGGTCGTCTGTTTTGTTCAACAATTACGTCAAAAAACTGACAACTCCTACCAAAATTTAAGGGGCGAAATTATAGATTATAATTTTTCCCTTGTAAAGATTCAATACACGAAAATTTACTCAAGTATTTATAGGTAATAATTTACCGATAAATATTAGTCTTGAGAAAGAGTCGATTGGTTGACGACAACGCCGGCACCCATAGTTGTAGAAAGAGAAACTTTCTTCAAGTATTGACCTTTAGCATTGGCAGGTTTTGCTTTTTTAAGCGCTTCAAGCAATGCTTCTAAGTTTTCTTGCAAATGTGCAGCATCGAAATCAGCCTTACCAATAGTGGTATGGATGATGCCGTTTTTGTCGTTGCGGTAACGGATCTGACCAGACTTGGCTTTTTTAACAGCGCCAGCTACATCAGGAGTTACTGTGCCAACTTTAGGGTTAGGCATTAAACCACGAGGGCCTAAGATTTGACCTAGTTGACCAACAACACGCATTGCGTCAGGAGAAGCAATAACAACGTCGAAGTTCATTTCGCCAGCTTTTACTAGCGCAGCTAAATCTTCCATACCAACAATGTCAGCACCAGCTGCTTTAGCTTTCTCTGCGTTTTCGCCTTGGGTAAATACAGCAACACGTACATCACGGCCAGTACCATTTGGTAATACTGTCGCACCACGAACGTTTTGATCTGATTTACGAGCATCGATACCAAGATTTACCGCAACATCTACGCTTTCACGGAAGTTAGCAGTAGCAAATTCCTTTAATAAAGCAACAGCTTCTTTGATATCATATTCTTTTAATACGTCTACTTTTTCACGGATAAGACGAGCGCGTTTTGATAATTTAGTCATTGATTAGTCCTCTACCACTAAACCCATTGAACGAGCAGAACCCGCAATGGTACGCACTGCAGCTTCCATAGAACCCGCAGTTAGGTCAACTTCTTTCATCTTAACAATTTCTTCAAGTTGAGCTGTAGTTACAGTGCCAACTTTTTCAGTGTTAGGACGACCAGAGCCGCTTTTTATGCCAGCTGCTTTTTTCAATAAGTAAGAAGCAGGTGGAGTTTTTGTTTCGAAAGTAAACGAACGGTCATTATAGACAGTAATTACTACTGGAACCGGAGCGCCTTTTTCTAAAGAATCTGTTTTCGCGTTGAACGCTTTACAGAATTCCATGATGTTAACACCGTGTTGTCCTAATGCAGGACCAACTGGTGGTGACGGGTTAGCTGCACCAGCAGCTACTTGTAGCTTGATTAGAGCTTGGACTTTTTTAGCCATTTTAAAATACCTTTAGTTTGGGTAATTAACGCTATTTATTTAACACTAAGTCGGCATTGGCCAACTCACATGCAAATATTAAGCTTCCCTGTTTACAAAATTCGCTTTATAAAACAGTTACTTTCATAACATTTACCAGCGTATTTAGTGCGCGCTAAAAATAAGCGGCAGCGGATTATATATTAAGCAGTAGTACCATTTCAAGTGCTTTTATTACTAGACCAGTAAAAATGACTATTTACTGGTCTAGGCTAATGTTAATTTCGCCTAATAATTAACGTTTTTCAGCCACTTGCTTGCTAATAGAAATACTTGCTTCAATTCTCCGATTATCATTATGTGCTACTGCCGTATCGGCTGGATTCATCAATTTTGTTTCACCGTAGCCAATAGAGTTTAAGCGACTCATATCAATATCAAAATCATTAATTAACACAGCAACAATTGCTTGTGCGCGTTTTTCTGATAACACTTGATTATATATTTCACTACCTAGTGCTGAAGTATGACCTTCAATGGTTAAATTTACATAAGGATAAGTATTCATAAACTCTGCAGCTTTTGCTACTTCACTTTTATACTCAGGGCGTACTTCACTTTTGTCATTCTCAAAGTTTACTAATAAGCGCATTGACTTTTGCTGCGCAGTAAAGATAGTGCAACCCTTAGCGTTTACTTTATCGATTATGGGTGTATTTGCACAATTATCTTGGTTATCAACTATGCCATCATTATCGCTATCTTTTATGGTACCAGCGGTAATTGCTGGCGCTGCAGGCTTTATTGTCATCACTTTAGTTGGCACCGTGCGCTTTATCTTTTGAGACTCGCGACCAAAGTAATAGATAAAACCGATTTTGCTAGAGAAATCGGTAAAATGCTCATCAAATTGATAGTGGCCTTTTCCTTCAAAATACACCGCCATATCTTTCGACAAATAATGACGGTAACCGGCACCTAAAGCAGCCGATAGATTTGATTTTTCAACCGTTAAAAAGTCAGCACCACCGACAAGATAAAAACTTTCTTTAAAAGGAAAATACAATAAATCTAAGGCAATACTTTTACCCGAAGATAAATCATAATTATGATGTTTAGCAACTGGGTTAAAATGTGTATACGATAGTCTAGTTTCGAAAAACTCAGATAAACGATACCCTGCTTCAACGCCTAAACCCGAGGCATGATCAATTGACGAATTAGCATGGCTATTATATAAACGATCTTCATCCGTTTTTAAATACATAGCGTGACCACCTAAGTATGCATGACCAACAAGTGATTCAGCTGTTGCTTGCTCTGTAGCAGCCAATGAAAATGAAAATACTGATAAAGCAATGAATTGGCATAATTTTGATAGTTTAAATGGGCGCATTGAATAGTTTCCTTATATAAATCGTCTTAAGAAGTATTTCTTGTGCGCATTCTAAACTTTTTGAGTAAATACTCCACACAACTTGTGAAAAAAATGTAAATTATAAGATAATATTGAGTAGTAGCAGCAATTATTACAGAACCAGCATGTAGATAATAAGTAATTCTCCGAGAGTTCAGGTTAACTCACCTTAACAATGGCAATAAATGCATCAGTTACCGCAATTAAGGTATTACCAAACATTCGTTATTAGGCTATGGTGAATGCTATAAAAATATAATTTTACGGAAATAACACCCTATTTACCACAGCCTACACTCATGTTGGCAAACTTATACTGCTGGCGATGTTAGTGCTAGTCTCTGCTTGTAGTAGTCAACCTCAGCCAAGTAACCCACCAAATTTAGCTAAAGCCAATATTTATATCACCAAGTAGCTTTCGATGAGCAAGCACCTAAGCAAGCGGTGGTTGCTTTACCCATAGGTGAAACAGCAAGTCGCTTCATCGTGTATCGAGTTTCAAACATTATTTTTCAAGGCCAACTTACCGCTCAACCAAGCTTTACCGAATGGGGACAAGGCACACACTATTACCTCGCTGACTTTTCTTCGCTAAAACGCCGAGGTAAAATCCATATTGTGGTGAATACCCAAAAACAACAATTGCCTTCCTCAACATTTATCATCAAACCTAATGCCTATTTTGCCCTAACAGCTAAATCAATCATTAACATGCCTATACAGATAACTTAATAACAAATTGTTTGGTAGAGCTTTGTAATTAAAATAAAGCCCTGAAACAAAAAACGCCTGCACAAGGCAAGCGTTTTTATATCAAATACTTTTTATATCAAATACTTTTTATATCAAGTAAGGCTAGCTAACTAGCTGCCCTTTTCAACTTGACCAAATTCTAAATCAACTGGCGTTGAACGACCAAAGATAAGAACTGATACCTTGATACGATTTTTCTCGTAATCAAGCTCTTCAACCACACCATTAAAGTCAGCAAATGGTCCGTCAATAACACGAACAACTTCACCCGGCTCAAATAATGTCTTAGGTTTAGGCTTGTCAGTTTCTGCAAGGCGCTGTAAAATACGATCCGCTTCTTTTTGAGTAATTGCCGCAGGACGTTCTTTAGTACCACCAATGAAACCAAGTACACGCGGTACACTTTTAACTAAATGCCAAGACTCATCATCAAGCTCCATCTGAACTAAAACATAACCTGGGAAGAATTTACGTGAACTTTTACGCTTTTGACCTGCGCGCATTTCAACGATCTGTTCAGTTGGTACTAAAATCTCACCAAACTTTTCTTCTAAGCCGTGAATGCCAATATGCTCAACCAATGTTTTTTGCACTCGACCTTCATAACCTGAAAAGGCTTGTACTACATACCAGCGCAACTTCGGGTTTCTATTTAATTGCTGTTCTGCACTCTCTGCAGCTGAAATTTCCTCTGGGACATTTTCTTCTTCAGACATATTTTCTTCAGTCATAACTAAACCTGCATACCCGTAACTAAACTAACTAACCAGAATAGAACAGAGTCTAATCCCCAAAGTAGTAATGACATCAATAAAGTCACTACTAAAACAATTCCTGTCGTTTGCACGGCTTCTTGACGTGTTGGCCAAACAACTTTACGTACTTCAGTACGCGCTTCTTTTGCAAATATAGCGGCATTACGACCCTTTTCAGTTTGTAATGCAATTAAGCCAGCAACCCCAACCATTACGACAACGGTAACGGCTCTAATCAACGCTGATTCTTCACCGTAAACGTAATTACCTGCAACAGCAGCAGCTAAAAGTAAGAAAATAACCCCCCACTTTAACGTATCGAAAGAACTGCTTGGTTGCTCTTCTGTACTTGCATTCATAATTCTATTCCGTATTTATCTACTTTTTTAATAACACGACTTGCTATCACAAGCCGATAAAACATAGGTAAGTTTACCTATATCTACACAAAGTGGCAGGGGTGGAGAGACTCGAACTCCCAACCATCGGTTTTGGAGACCGCTGTTCTACCAATTGGAACTACACCCCTACAGATCGCTTATAAAGCACTCGTTACACTTACCGGGTAATCTTAGTTTTTGGGAATTAAGAGATACTCAAGAAGTGAGGCGCCATTATACTCAGCCCAGTGTTTTACTCAAGAAGTATTTGTTATATTGAGTAAGATAGCACCTTACTGACCATTGTATCTGCCAATAATTAGTAAGTGATTATTTAAAAACAAGGTTTTGCCAATGAACAAGCCATGAAAGTGAGATATAGCTTTTAAAATGTCGAAGCAGAGCTGACAAAGTTCATCCGTTATAAAGGCTAAACTGTCTCTTATTGGTGAATTTTAGCAAAAAAAAAGGCCACGTTAGCGACCTTTTGAATTTATAGCATAAGCTTGTTATTCAATAAATAACAGCAAATAAATATTACTTGTCTAGGATTTTAGAAACAACACCAGCACCAACAGTACGACCACCTTCACGGATTGCGAAGCGTAAACCTTCGTCCATCGCTACTGGGTTGATTAGCTCAACAACAAACTTCAAGTTGTCACCAGGCATTACCATTTCAACACCTTCAGGAAGCTCTACAGCACCAGTGATATCCGTTGTACGGAAGTAAAACTGTGGACGGTAGCCTTTGAAGAATGGAGTATGACGGCCACCTTCATCTTTGCTTAAGATGTAAACTTCTGATTCGAATTTAGTATGAGGTAAGATTGAACCTGGAGCACAAAGTACTTGACCACGTTCAACGTCTTCACGTTTAAGACCACGAAGAAGAATACCACAGTTCTCGCCAGCACGACCTTCGTCAAGAAGCTTACGGAACATTTCAACACCAGTACACGTAGATTTTTGTGTATCACGGATACCAACAACTTCTACTTCATCACCAATTTTAACGATACCACACTCAACACGACCTGTTACTACAGTACCACGACCTGAGATTGAGAAAACGTCTTCAATTGGCATAATGAATGCAGCATCAATTGCACGCTCTGGCTCTGGAATGTAAGTATCTAAGTGATGAGCTAGCTCAAGTACTTTCTCTACCCATTTCTCTTCGCCGTTCAATGCACCTAAGGCTGAACCTTGAATTACTGGTAAATCATCACCTGGGAAGTCATATTCGCTAAGAAGTTCACGAACTTCCATTTCTACTAACTCTAATAACTCTTCGTCATCAACCATGTCACATTTGTTCATGAACACTATGATGTAAGGAACACCAACTTGACGAGATAATAAGATGTGCTCACGTGTTTGTGGCATAGGACCATCAGTAGCCGCAACTACTAAGATAGCGCCATCCATTTGTGCAGCACCCGTGATCATGTTTTTAATGTAATCAGCATGGCCTGGACAATCTACGTGGGCATAGTGACGAACTTCTGTATCATATTCGATGTGAGAAGTATTGATAGTAATACCACGTTCACGCTCTTCAGGAGCATTATCGATTTGAGCAAAATCTTTAACTTCGCCGCCGTATTTTTTAGCTAATACCGCAGAGATAGCGGCTGTTAATGTTGTTTTACCGTGATCTACGTGACCGATAGTACCAACGTTAACGTGCGGTTTGGTACGTTCAAATTTTTCTTTAGCCATTTTAAAATACCTCTGGGTATAGAATTAAGTTTAATTTTACAAGATTTGAAATATCTGGATAGTATTATCTAAGGAATGGTGCTGATAGGCAGATTCGAACTGCCGACCTCACCCTTACCAAGGGTGTGCTCTACCAACTGAGCCATATCAGCATACATATACAAAGATTGGAGCGGGTGGCGGGAATCGAACCCGCTTCATCAGCTTGGAAGGCTGAGGTAATAGCCAGTATACGACACCCGCTTACTCTATCTGATCATCTCTGTTTTTTGACCTACTCTTATGTTGCAAAATAAGCGCCATAAGCATAAGTCGAAATATGGTGGAGGGAGGTGGATTCGAACCACCGAAGGCTGAGCCGTCAGATTTACAGTCTGATCCCTTTGGCCACTCGGGAACCCCTCCACATTGAGCCGATACCTTTTCACGGGTACCTTATATAAGCAAAGCTTAAATAAGTATTAATGGTGCCGACTGCCGGAATCGAACTGGCGACCTACTGATTACAAGTCAGTTGCTCTACCAACTGAGCTAAGTCGGCACTACATTAAGTGGTGCGAATTCTAGTGTAATGTTTTGCCCCTGGCAATAGCTAAATTGAAATATTTTGAACTTTTTAGCTGTTTATTGTTTGTTTGCTGATTTTTTATTCAAGGTATGGTTACTTTAACGGCTTAGCTGCATATTGCCGATGGCTAAAGTAAAAAATCCGCCATTATATTATCTAACTATATAATGACGGATTTATTATTTTAGTGTGTTTTTCGCAGTTAAGCTATTTTAAGGCCCATTCTTCACTCTATTCTTTACACTATATAGTAGTGCTATTCTCTAATAAAAAAGTATAACTAAAAAGTATCAAAGCTTAATGCGATAATGACGTTGCTGGCATAGCGCCTAATTGTCCTGCAGACATTTGCGGTATCACAGGTGATTTTGGCTCAACTTGTGCTTTAGCCGCCGCTGAAGTTACTGCACCAACTGACTTATTTCTCGCTCTTATCATAGGAGCAGGAATGATACGCCCTTTTATTTTTGGCTGAGGGGCAAAGTTAGCCGCTGATTTACCTAACAAGCGGGTATGAATACATGTTCTAATTTCTTCTAGGGTATAATTCGCTTTTACTTTAATACGCAGATGTGGAATTGAAGCCGCGGCTAAACTACCACTGACAAACCAGTCTTTCTTTATTTTATAACCTCGCCCTTGCGTATCCACTAAATCAATGGCGCCCAGTAATTTCATGGTGCTGCGTTCACAAATGACAAAGTCTAAGTATTTTGCTTCAGCACTTTTAGCCGCACTTTGGCTAGCTCGACTTGAAACACCATTACGAATAGTTACCACATCACTTAATTTCACTCGGTTTAATACCCGGTATTTTGTCCCTAGGGCTTGCTCAACTAAGTTTTGAAAGTTCTTTTCTGCCGGGGTAAATATTGCTTTTTTACTATCAAAAGGAAAAGGAAAGCTATTATCATTTAAACGACTAGCTAACACGGCAACAATGACCACTAAGGTAATCAAGGCAAATAATATCAATTCCATATACTTCTCCGGGATTCAAATTCTTGACGCTTTTCCTGATTCCAGAGGATAAACGCACTACTTAAGCAGAATTAAGCAGAATGTGTGCCAAAGTTAAAGATATTATTATGGGTTGTTCGGGGACGGTTTATTGGCGTGTTGTTGCAGAGCTAGGTGCAGCATAAAATTACTGCACCTATATATAGGTGGATATAGCGAATTACTTAAGCGGGATATTTTTCTTCTAACGCTTTATATAACTGCTGTTGAAAATCATCGGCGCCAGCATCTAAAGTACTAACAAGTTTAGCTAACACCTCATTGTCTTCTTCACCGTGCCATTCTTTAATATAACTACCTTCTTTATAGCCGTGATCTTGACGGAAAAAGTTTAGTGTGTTTTTGCCAACATATTGTTTAAAGAGCTCATCTAAGTCCATATTCATTAAGGACATGCAGTCAGCAAGGGCCTTAGCATCAAAGGTTTTATC
This sequence comes from Colwellia sp. TT2012, assembly GCF_001440345.1. GTDB lineage: Bacteria > Pseudomonadota > Gammaproteobacteria > Enterobacterales > Alteromonadaceae > Colwellia. Next base: position 641,860 of record NZ_LJYX01000021.1, read on the forward strand.
GGTCACTGCTGCTGATGCTAAGTTTTCAAGTACAACTTTAAAGTCACTTTCGCCTGTGCCTTGATGTAATTCTTTCGCTAGATCGCGAGCAATAAACTCGGCACTATCGTTTGACATCAAACGTAAACTTAAACCAAAATGAAAGATATCGACCAGCTCTAATTGCACTTGAGCGATATCAATTTTTTGGTGTTTCCACCACTTCCAACCATGATGATCTAACATCTCGGCACATTCCACCCAAATAGCACGATACCACTCGTAGCCATTTTCACGCCAGGTGTCACTAACACGACTGTTCATCGCATCTTGCATAGTTAGCATTTGACTAATTTGCTTCTCAGCTTTAGAAAGTGCGTTTGATAGTTGTTCGCTCATGTTTTTCTCAAGTTTTCTTAAATTATAAATTTAGTCGGCTATTCTGCCGTAGCTGATAGCCCATGACAAGTTTTTGCTCTTTGTTTTGCTTAAAGAGTAACTTTATGACTATATTAATGAGGTAAAAGTAAATTTCACCGGCTGCTATTTTGTGGTACTTTCACCAAAATATAAGCAGGTAGAAATAGGAGGATTTATGAAGTATTTAGAGAGAGACTTACTATTAAACTCCGTCATTAATTTAATTGATGATTTGATTTTCTATAAAGATAAAGACTTCAAATATATTGGCTGCAATACCGCCTTTCTCCACTTTATCAATATATCAGCTGATAAGTTAATCGGTAAAAATGATTTCGAAATATTTGATCATGACCTCGCTAGTCTATTTAGGCATCACGATAAACTCATGTTAGCCGAAGGTAAATAAGAACTAATGAAGAGTGGGTTACTTATCCTGATGGCAGTAGGGTTTACCTATTAACAAAAAAAATACCCTTCGAGTATGCTACTAACCATATTGGTATTTTAGGTATAAGCAGAGACATCACCTCATTAGAAGAAGCGCATCAACAATTAAAAGCGCAAACTTTACTCGATGAACTCACCAAGGTTAACAATAGAAAAGCCTACAATTTAAAGATAAAAGCATTGCTGGCGGGTTTTGAGCGCTATCAAACACCCTTTGCTATTATAAGCATCGATATAGATGATTTCAAAAAAATCAATGATAATTTTGGTCATGATATTGGCGATAAAGTATTACAAAGCTTCAGTGCGCTTATTGAAAATCATATTCGACAAACGGATCATCTATTTAGAGTCGGAGGTGAGGAATTTGTTATTTTATCGGAATCCAAAACAAAAATTGATACGATAAAATTAGCTGAAAAACTTCGTCAAACCGTGGCAAGTAAAACCTTAATGCCAGGTATTAACATCACCATTAGTTTAGGCATTTGTGCCGTGATAAAAGGTGACTGCGTAAACTCTATCGCTAAACGGGTTGATAGCCTACTTTATCAAGCGAAAGCAAATGGCAAGAACAACGTCGTTTTTAGCCCGGTAGAATAAACGTTAAGATAAACACCTGTAATTCATCACTAGTTTTTTACCCTTTCTACTTAACTAAACAACTTCTTCCTTACCATGGCACGATAAACTTTTGGCGTTAAACTTAAATTCTGCTTAAACAAGCGGGTTAAGTGTCCTTGATCTTGATAACCGACCTGATCTGCTATTTCTTGTATGGTTAAGTTACTTGACGCCAGTAACTCTTTTGCCGTTTCTATGCGTAATTGTTGCCAATATTGGGTGGCCCTAACACCCGTTGCAGCTTTGAATCGACGAGTGAATGAGCGTTGACTCATGCCAAATTGCTCTGAAATTTCAGTTAAGGTTAATTCAGTATTTAAATGTGTACGTAACCAAAATTGAATTTCGGCAATCAATTCATCGGCGTGTCTATCACCCGAACCTTCTAAATAACGCTGCTCTTCATAGGGCTTGCGTATTTCATGGGAAAAATTTCGTTCGACATTTTGTGCCGCGGCTTTACCATAATGCTGGGCAATTAAATGCACAATAATATCAGCCAAAGCATTTAAGCTCGCCGCACAATAAATGCCTTCTGACTGGGTAATAAAGAAATCCGGCTTTAAGTCTACTTGCGGATAATCACGTTTAAATTGCTCAACATAATGCCAATGGGTTGTCGCTGAGTGATTATCTAACAAGCCCGATTCTGCCAAAAAACACACACCAGTACCAACGCCAATTAATGTACTGCCCTGCTGCCAACAATGTTTTAGCCAAGCAATAAGTTTTTTATGCTTTTTAAGTACCGGCCGAGGATTACGCCACAAGCTCGGCACAATAATAATATCGGCTGGCACGGTGCTAACATCGGCTTCATGGTCAAGGGTGATATCAGCAATCATACTAATACCAGCACGTGACTTTATTTGTGCTGACGACTCACTCAAAAATTGTGTATTAAGTTTTAAAGCAGACTTATCATAACGTCGGGCAAAGGCCTCACCGGCAAGTAACATTTCAACAGGCAAGGTGACACCTGTCGCTAAAACGTGAGGATAAATCAGCAAATGAACCATAAGATTTTCTGATTTAATGAGTCTATTAGGCATTTTTTATCTCTCAACAACTTAATATGGCCATTATTACATATAATATGGCCATTATTACATATAATATGGCCATTTTAGCTTATTAAATTTTTAAGGAGTCATTAGAATAGTGAAGATATTAGGCATTATTATTCTTTTGCATTTATTCAAATTCTTTAAGTGGGTTATTAGATGGCACGTTTACCTTTAATTATTGGCATGGGCGGTATTAATGCCGCAGGACGCACCTCGTTTCATCAAGGCTTCCGTCGTATCGTCATCGATAAGTTAAATGCCCAAGCACGTCAAGAAACTTTTGTTGGCTTAGCAAGCTTAATGAATATCGTCAGCTATCAACAAGGCACTTTAGTGGATGTTGATGGTAATACAGTCGCTCCTAGTGAGATAGAAGCCAAATTCGGCCAACAAATTCTTGCCGGTACCTTAATTCGTAAAATTGAGAAAAATCATTTTGATCCCGATGCTACTCATTGGCATCAAAAGATGAATATCAGCCCTACTGATAAATATATTTCCTTTGAGTTGCTCAAAAAAGAGTTACCTAAACCCGTACCAAGTTCATGGTTGCTGACTGATATCGGCGAGGCTAGAGTTGCGGTTAAGATTCCTGAGCAATTAACCATTACTCATGATGCCTATCGTGATAACCCCATTAAAGCCGCAGGACAGTTTCCAACAGGCTTTGACCCGGCAAAACTATATAAGAGCCGTTATCAACCGCGTGGTTTACAAGCAACCATCTTCGCTGCTACTGATGCCATTCGTTCAACAGGAATTGAATGGGATGCTATTTTAGACAAGATCAGTCCTGATGAAGTAGGTGTTTATTCGGCCTCGATCGCCGGCCAACTAAATGATGAGGGCTTGGGCGGTTTGATTAAAAGTCGTTTAACCGGCTCTCGCGTCAGTACTAAACAATTAGCCCTAGGGTTAAATACCATGTCTACCGATTTTATTAATGCCTATGTTATTGGTAATATCGGTACCACCTTTACCAGCTCTGGTGCTTGTGCAACCTTTTTATATAACCTACGTGCGGCTGTTCATGACATGGCAGCTGGCCGTATACGCGTCGCTATTGTCGGTAGTAGTGAAGCGGCAATCACGCCAGAAGTCATTGAAGGCTTTGGCAATATGAGCGCACTAGCCAACGAAGAAGGCTTAAAGAGACTAGACGGTACCGACACCGCCGATCATCGCCGCACCAGTCGTCCTTTTGGTAAAAATTGTGGCTTTACTATAGGTGAAGGTGCACAATTTGTGATCTTGATGGATGATGCTCTGGCTTTGGCAATGGGCGCAAAAGTACTGGCCTCCGTTGCCGATGTATTTATTAATGCTGATGGTTATAAAAAATCTATCACGGCGCCAGGTCCAGGTAACTATATAACGATGGCAAAATCGGTTGCTTTAGCCGAGCAAGTTTTAGGTAAAGAAGCACTGCAACAACGTAGCTTTATTCTTGCGCATGGCTCAAGTACGCCACAAAACCGCGTCACTGAATCTTTGATTTACCATAGAGTTGCTGAATGTTTTAATATAGAAAATTGGCCAGTAGCGGCACCCAAAGCCTATGTCGGCCATACACTAGGCCCAGCTAGTGGCGATCAAATGGCCATGGCATTAGGTGTTTTCAGTGATAATATTATGCCTGGCATTACCACCATTGATAAAGTTGCTGACGATGTGCATGACCAACACCTAAATATTGCCACTGAGCATTGGCATTGTCATGACATGGACATCGCTTTTATTAACTCAAAAGGTTTTGGCGGCAATAACGCCACGGCAACCATATTCTCGCCAAAAGTGACCCTAGCCATGATGGAAAAACGCTATGGCGCTGAGGCTATGCAAGAATATCAACAAAAGCTAATTAGCGTCGAACAAGCACAGCAAGTGTATCGAGATAATGCCAATAACGGTCAATTTGATTTGATTTATAAATTTGGCGAAGGCCTGATTAATGAGGATGACATTGAGCTAACGACTGATAAGATAAAATTCGCGGAATTTAAAAACAGTATTGCCTTACCGACTAAAAACCCTTTTGATGATATGGTTTAATAGCCTTAGCGATGCAAGTGTTAGCTTGAAATTTGCTGAGCTAACACCTTAATTTTACTCTTTGCTATCGTGTTAACTATTTACTTAGCATCTAGTTAGAAATCTAGAGCCGAGTCGCTAACGCCTCGCCATCGTTGCCAAAACAAAGACCAGGACAAATATATGACTCGGCTTAAAATCATCCTAATCACCATACTATCACTATTAGCTTTTGCCGCTAATTCACTGATAACACGCTTTGCCTTAGAAAAAACCAGCATAGATGAAGCAAGTTTCATTATGCTTAGAGTCGTTTCTGGCGCACTGTTCTTATGGCTATTTGTCACGATAAAAAATCATAAGGCACCGCTTCAGTCAGGCAGCTGGCTCGCTGCTGCTGCCCTATTCATTTATGCGGTTAGTTTCACTTATGGTTACGGTTTAATCGCCGCGGGTACAGGCGCATTATTACTGTTTGGCTCAGTACAAATAACCATGACACTTGTTGGCTACCGTGAAGGCGAACGACTGAATAGAGTACAATTAATCGGTTTTGTACTCGCGCTTGCTGGCTTAGTGATATTAATGCTACCGGGTATACGGGCCCCTTCATTTATAGGTGCCTTATTAATGTGTATTTCTGGTATTGCTTGGGGTATTTATACACTGCAAGGTCGAGGGGCAAGTGATCCCGCAGCAGCAACTGCAGGCAACTTTATCAAAGCAGCGCCAATGGCGATACTCTTATGGTTTATTGTCAACTTAGTCGATCACGGCTCAATAAACTTAGATAGTACAGGAGCATTTTATGCGCTGTTCTCCGGCATTATTACCTCAGGCATGGGATACATTATTTGGTACAGTATATTGCCTGAGCTTAAGGCGATTCAAGCCGCTGTTGTGCAATTAAGTGTGCCTATATTGGTCACTCTCGCGGGGGCTATGTTACTTAATGAAGCTATTACTCTACGCGTAGTGCTCGCATCCTGCGCTATATTGTCCGGTACCATTTTGGTATTAACTTGCAAAAAATCAAGCACAGCCTAGTCAAAAAGTAACGCCTTTTCAAAATGCAAGTTAAAATTCATCAGAGATAAAATTCGTCTAATCATTATCTATTTAAGCTAATTTTAACGAGAATGAATAGTTGATTCCCCCGTTTTAATAAAGAGGTTACCAAACATCTTTATTAAACATAAGCTAGCCATCATTGCTGTATTAAATTTGGCATTAACCCAATAAACCAGCATTATATTCGAAATAATTCTAAGCTAAGAGTATTTTGTTCTTAGTACACTTTTTACACATGCAATTTATTCTCACCTTCCCTTGAGCAAGCAATTTTACTGAACTTTTGTTAATGCAAAGTAACTGCTAGTCCAATTGTTATGCAACTTGTAATAGTTTGCAATCATATACTTGTGGATAATATACAATATAACATATATAAGTGTAATTGTACTTCTGTGTTGTTCTATTAAAAGCACCTGCTACTGACGAGTAAAAAGTACAACGGGAGTTCGTCAGGTTAAGGACTAAAACAAAAATAATATATAAAAACAAAACAATAGATGAAATTAAAACAGGTATAACAAAATGAATAAATCAAATTTTAAGGCACGTAGAACATTAGCAGCTATCGCTGTTGGTACAGCATTAATGCTATCTATGCCAAGTGCTATGGCAGCAGATACAGGTGTGGTTAAAGGCCATATCATCAGTAATGCAGGCGATATTCTCAGCAATGCTACGATTACACTAAAACATAAAACTAAAGGATTAGTATTCACCGTTCAAACAAATGACAAAGGTAATTACTCATTACGTAATGTACCGGTTGGTCGATATGATATTACTATCACTAAAGATGGTTATACTGCTGCTATAGAATCAAATGTTAGCTTAAGAATCGGCCAACCAGTTATTATTGATAGCCAATTATTATCAGATTCAGCAAGTTCAGAAGAAATTGAACGTATTGCCATTACCGGCAGCAGCATTCGCCGTGTTGATTTATCTTCATCAACTGGTGGAGTCACTTTTAATCAAGAAGATCTGGACAGAATGCCCGTCGATAATGGTTTTGAAAATATTGCTATGCTAGCTCCAGGTACAGCAGCAGCCGGTGGTTCAAACTTTAAAGGTGCCTCAAGTTTTGGTGGTTCATCTTCAGCTGAAAATGCTTATTACTTAAATGGTCTTAATATTACTAATATTAAAACTGGTTTAGGTTCTTTATCAATACCATGGGAAGCGCTTGCTCAAACAGAAGTAAAAACCGGCGGCGTAAGTCCTGAATTTGGCGGCGCGTTAGGCGGCATTGTCAATGCGGTATCAAAGTCTGGTGATAACGAATTTAAATTTGGTGCTCAAGTACGTTATGACCCATCATCTCTGCGTTCAACCCAAGACACTATTTATCTCGCTGGTGGTGAAGTGTCAGATGAAGGTGCTACTCAACAGGATAGCTTAGATTTTACTGAAGCAAGAATTTGGGTAAGTGGTGCCTTAATCGAAGATACATTATTTGCCTATGCTTTATATGAACCACGTAAAGAAAAGCAGAGTTGGGCAGATCAAACCACTACCACAGATCGAGTTAGAGAATCAGATCGTTGGTTTATTAAAGCTGATTGGTTTGCTACTGAAGACCATTCTTTTGGTTTTATGGCAATGAACAACAAGCGTACTTGGACCAACAAAATTTACGCATACGATTCAGCAAATAATGTGGTCGGTGCTCGACGTGGCGTTGATTCACCAGGTGAGGATGGCGGTCAACTATATAGCGTTAACTATAATGGTTACCTTACTGATAACTTCAGTGTTAGTGCTGTAGTAGGTCGCGTAGTGGAAGAAGTGACAACCATCCCAGGTTCAACCGACCCGCTAGTTTGGGACTCAAGAGACGGCTGGAATAAACTAAGTGCTGAGACTGATGCCGAACTCACAGAGGAAGAATATACTCGTGACCAAGTACGTGTTGATTTTAATTTAGATCTAGAAGAACATGCTATTAGCTTTGGTGTTGATTATACCAATGTTGCCGTAGATTATTTAGCCTACCCAAATGGTGAAGGTGATGCTGCCGCTTGGTGGACAGTTCGTGTCGCTGGTGATGGTAGTATTTCAGGTGCGCCAGTAGGTGATGTTTATATTGAAAAACGGGTACGTAATCGCTTTACTGACTCAGATGTAAGTCAATTAGCTTTTTATGTAAATGATTCTTGGCAAGCTACTGATAACTTGGTATTAAATATGGGTGTACGTTATACCCAATCTAAAAATACCATGACCAGTGGCGAAGCGTATGTTGATTTTGATAATCAAATAGCACCACGTTTACAAGCAATATATGATTTAGCAGGTGATGGCACGTCAAAAGTATATGCTACATTCGGTCGTTATTTCCAACCTGTTTCTGCAAACATGAACATTACTCAAGGTGGTTCGGCTACAGATCTTCTTGATTATTATCGTACAGATCAACTAGATGCTGATGGTTATCACCCGGTTTTACTTGCTGATGGCTCACCAAGTCGTGGCGCAACATACCGTGATACCTATACCAGACAAGACAGTAGCAACTTAGCCGCTGGCGGCATTGCTTCTACGACATTAAAACCTATGTACTCTGATGAAATTACTATTGGTTACCAAAAAGAAGTATTTGATACTATGACTTTTGGTACCCGTGTTATCTGGCGTGAGCTAGGTCGCGGTGTAGAAGATAGTGATATCACTTCGCCACTTAATAAAAAGTTAGCTGAACTTGGTTTTGATGATGTTGGTGGTGTTTGGTTCTTACATAACCCTGGTGAGAGTTTAACCATAGAGCAAGACTTTGATGGCAATGCTGACAATGGTGTGGAATCAGTTACTTTATCAGCCGCTGAGATGATGTTACCTAAAATGGAACGTTATTATGGTGCATGGGAATTCACCCTTGATGGTTCAATCACGGATAGCTTCCGTATTAACTCTTCTTATACCTACTCTAAAAACTGGGGTAATACTGAAGGTTTAGTTAAAACAGATAACAACCAAGCTGATCCAGGTTGGACTACTTCATATGATTATGGCGATGTGATGGATCACGGTTATGGTTTATTACCAAATGATCATACTCATGTATTCAAACTAAATGGTAGTTACGATATTACTGAAGACTTAATTTTTGGTTTTGTTTCAAGCATTAGTTCAGGTCGCCCACAAAGTTACCTTGGCCGTCATCCATTAAATGTTGATAGCTGTACTGCAGGTAATGTATGGGACGCCTGTGAAGGTTATTACGGTCACTCAAGCTTTTATGATGAAAATGAACAACCCGCCAAGCGTGGTACAAAAGGTAATTTAGATTGGGTAACTAATATTGATTTATCATTGACTTATATGACTGAACTAATGGGTAGTGATTTATCATTTAAAGCAACTGTTTATAACGTACTTGATAGTGATTCAACAACGAACATTATTGAAACTAGAACACATGACGATGCAGATGGTAATTTTGGTCTTAACCCTGAATATGGTCGTGTTACTGACCGTCAAACAGAGCGTTATGTTTCTTTTGTTGCCCGTTACGAGTTTTAATAGTTAACGTTTAATAAAGATATTAGCTATCGCTAAAATAAAAACCGCTCTTCTGAGCGGTTTTTTTATGACTTAATTTTAATCACATATACTGTATTTTCCTTACCTAGGCAAAGCTCACCGATAAAGCTGTACATAAAACCAGTAAACGAATTATACTTAAGCAATTGTTGTTAATCACTAACTCTTGGATCGGGCTTGAAACTCTACATTGCCGAAAAACCTAGTTTAGGGCGCGCCATTGCCGCCGCCTTACAACTCTCTATTAAGGGAAGACATAAAAATCATAGAACCCATATCGAGCTCGGTAATGGAGATGTGGTTAGTTGGTGTATTGGTCATATTTTGGCGCAAGCCGATCCCGAAGATTATAATGCAGATTTAAAAAAATGGCGCATGGACACCTTGCCGATAGTGCCTGAGCAATGGCAATTAAAACCCATCAGCCGTACTCGCGCGCAACTGACTGTTTTACGTAAATTGGTAAAACAAGCCTCTGAGATTATTCACGCCGGCGATCCTGACCGAGAAGGACAATTACTGGTTGATGAAGTAATTGATTACTTTAAAGTATCAAAAAGCAAAAAGGCTAACATTAAACGCTTACTCATTAGCGATTTAAACTTACCGGCAGTTAAGCGAGCGCTTAACTCACTAAAACCTAACAGTGACTTTATGCCTTTATCTATTTCTGCTTTAGCGCGTTCTCGTGCTGATTGGCTTTATGGTATTAATCTAACGCGTGCTTATACCTTGCAAGGGCAAAAAACTGGTTATAACTCAGTATTGTCAGTGGGTCGTGTGCAAACACCTTTATTAGGTTTAGTGGTCAGGCGTGATCAAGAGATAGCCGCTTTTATTAGCAAACCTTTTTTTCAAGTACAAGCCCACATTGCTTTAGAGGAAAATGAAGCTATTGCTTTTACCGCGAAATGGCAACCCAGTGATAGCTGTCAACCTTATTGCGATGAAGAAGGCCGAGTCTTGGTTAAAACCTTAGCGGAAAATGTTGTTAAGCGTATTGATAACCAACCAGCAAAGGTTAGTAAGCTTGATAGTAATGAAAAACAGCAAGCAGCGCCGTTACCCTTTAATTTGTCACAATTACAAATCAGCGCGGCCAAGCAGTTTTCCATGAATGCTAAATTGGTGCTTGATGTCTGCCAGGCCTTGTATGAAAGACATAAATTGATCACCTACCCGCGCTCTGATTGTCGTTATTTGCCGAAAGAACAACTAAAACAAGCCAGAGGCATTGTTAATACTCTGGCGCAATCATCTTTACCTTGTAATAAACCCGCACAAGGGGCAAACACCGCTTTAGTAAGCAAAGCATGGAACGATAAAAAGATAACCGCCCATCATGCCATTATCCCTACCGAAAAATCACCGGAAAACATTAACTTAAATACCTTTGAAAAAAACATCTATTTGATGATTGTCCGCCAGTATTTAATACAGTTTTATCCTGCGTTTATCTACCAGCAAACCAAAGTTACTTTACTCATCGCTGGTGGAGTTTTTATTAGCCAAGCTAAAATAGAGAAACAACAAGGCTGGCAGGTACTTTTCCCGATAAGTAAAAAATCGCTGACTGCAGATGAACAGGAACAAACGCTGCCACCTTTAACAAAAGGGCAAATATTACATTGCCAACAAGGGGAGCTACTAGAGAAACACACTTCTCCACCACAATCGTTTACCGATGCAACCTTGCTTGCCGCCATGACAGGCATTGCGCGTTATGTCAGTGATCCGGCCATTAAAAAAGTATTAAAAGACACCGATGGCTTAGGTACAGATGCCACTCGCGCCGGCATTATTGATTTACTCTTTAAACGGGGATTTTTACAACGCCACGGCAAAGCTATTACCGCCACAGAAGTGGGCATAGCCTTAATTAACGCGCTACCTGAAATGGCTACCCTGCCCGATATGACAGCGCAATGGGAAGCTACACTCACCGCGATTAGTGAAAAAAATGCCAGCTACCTAAGCTTTATGCAGCCCTTAACCAATACGGTTACCGAGATGGTCTATGGCGCCAGTCAGCAATCTTTTGCCGGTTTACCCAAGGTGGCTTTTAAACCGAAGCGCGGTAAAGGTAACTTTAAGAAGAAAACGGCAAAGAAGCCCGCTAAAAAATCTGGTTAGCACTGAAAGTAACTAACTTAAGTTGCTTTTTAAAGCGCCAAGCAATGCGGTATAAATAGGGTCGCAAAACTCAATGACCTCGCCCTCATTAGATGAAGTAAAACTCGAGCTCCATTCAACTAAGGTACCAGTTGTACTTTCAGATAACTTCACCACACCTAAGTAATTATCTACTGCAGTCTTAGCTAATGGGCCGGGTCCATCATCAACAGAATAAGAAAAAGTATAATTATTGCCATCTAAGCATACTAAGGTTTCATGAAAGGCATCATTGAGAATTCTTTTAGCACCTAAGTCTGTGCCGCTAGTCTGACCCACTTTAACTAAGGAAGTGATCACGCCTTCCGCCCATGTCATATCATGAAAATCACGTATTTTTTGCCACACTGTGGCAACCGGTGTCGCAATTTCTATATTTTTATAACACTTACCCATGAGCCAACTCCTGTTAGTTTACCGCTTTAACGCTAAGTTTATGCGATAACAAAATAGTTGCCAGTAAGGGCAAGATAAAATAGTCAGATGATAGCTTTCATACTATGCACGTCCTTAAATATTACTTTAGCGAACACTAAGCCATAGCCAAGTCTTCTCTATCGTCTCAGATTGTAATATCATCAAAATATTCTGATTAACCCCTAGAGAACAAGATGATCATTTTGCAAAGTGCCATGGAAAAGAGCAACCTTTATAAAGTTGATGAGTTTGGCGTTAAAAACTATAACTATGGCGCCATAGGCATGCTGTCATTAACTTTGTTTGCTTTGCTTAATGCTGGCTTGGGTTATGTGACGTTTCTCGCTGAAACTAGCGTCGCCAACTCACCAGTGAAAAATTATGCGGACGCTCTTTGGTTAATGTTAATGTCATCAACGACCATAGGTTTTGGTGATGTTTATCCAATAACTTTTATTGGTAGAGCAGCTGTTTTTGTGATGTTTATTTTGGGTGTCGGCATTTTAGCTGGCGCTGGTGCAGTATTTGCCAATAAGATTTTTGGCTTTGCTGATACCAATATCAAAAATAGAGAGCTACGAAAGCAAAATGAACAAATTATGCAGCAGAATATGGCGATCCATGCCAAGCTAGAGCAGCTAGAAAAGAAGTTAGAATTTCTTAACAAATAGAGCCGCTGTTAACCCTATTCTATCTCAGCTACTAACATTTAACTATCATCACTTTTTTTGCTGAATTCGTTATGAAATACTATGTCGTTATATTCAGTTTTTTTTGCCCTTTAGTACTTGCCGACGTTAGTGAACTTAGCGGTGAACTCAGAATTGCCACCTACCTCGAACCTCCTTTTGTTGATTTAGTCGATAATCAATTGGTTGGTCCAAACATAGAAATAGTAAAGTTATTAGCCAAGGCTCTCACACTAAAAGCGGTATTCGTACGTTGTCCATTTGCTCGTTGTTTGTCTATGACGAAACGCGGTCAAACGGATATGATATTAGGTTTAAGAAACTTACCTGAACGACAAAAGGACCTAATATTTATTGAACCGCCTTTATTGGTACAACGGCAACCATTGCGTTTTTTTACCTTGGCAACTAAAGAAATCGTAATAAATAATTTCGAGGATTTAAAAGATTTAATTGTCGGTACAATTCGTGGCGCCACCTATTACCCCCAGTTTGATAACAACCAAACAATAAACAAAGTAGAAATAACCTCCAGAGAACAATTAGTCAAGATGCTACTGAAAGGTCACATTGATGTTATTTTAGAGCGAGAAGAGTCAATCGTACCGCTACTCCCTAAAACTGAATATCTACAAAAAATTGCTTTGGCAAATTACCAGTACGATAAAACCGTCAACAGCTATATTGCACTTTCAAGACATTCAGCCAATAGTCGCTATGCGGCTTTATTATCACAACATTTAGCGGTTGCGATAGAAAATGGTACCATTGACAGTATAAGAGCTAAATACTCTCACTAAAAAAGAGTCTAGGATGACACGCACCACTACTTTATTGATCAGCATAATTACCATTATCTGTATTAGCGCAGTGATATTTTTTATCCGCTTAGTACCAAGTGATAAATCATCAGACATAGCGGTTACTCTACCGATTAAGTTAACCAGTGAGTCTAATGAGATTGAACCAGTATCGGCTTACAAAGCTAATAACAAAGAGATAGCCAAAGAGATCAATGAAGTATCTTTGCCGAGTATAAGAGAGGATGAAAATTATATCCTTGCTTGTCAAACCAGCGTTGATTACGAAGAAATATATAAAAACAATATTACAAAAGAAAAGCTCGACTATTATTATGATTATCTTGAAAAATCTAATACACCTGAGCATCAGCTCGCTGCTATTTTATTTACTTCAGATACTCAACAAGATTCAAAGTTAAAATTGCTGCACGATTATCTTGAAGCGTATCCCAATAATAAATTAGCCTTAATCGATTTAATTGGCCTTTGCTCTAACAATGTAGAGCATAGTGTTTGCAGTAACGTCTTATTCAACAGAGCCAGTCAAGTAGACGGTAACAATGGCGCACTTTGGCTACAAATAGCCAACTTTCATGCTGCCAGTGGTAATAAACAAGCAACCTTGAACGCTATCAACAAGGTAAATAAAGCAAGTAACTTTAATGACTATTATTATCAACACCTTGCGCTCTTCATGCGTGCCTCAAAAGGTACTTTAGATATCAGTGATAATTTAAGAGCTATTGCAAGTCTTGGTTATCATGGAGCAATAGCTATACATATTAGCGACATCACAAAGTTCTGTACTTCAACTGATAACTTGGCCAATAACAGAAAACACACATGTTTGGTATTAGGGAAAACATTAGAAGAAAGCGGAACAAATCGAGTTCTCAATACCATAGGTCTAGCGATTCAAGAAGCAATTTATCAAACTGAAGGTAATGATGAGCTATCAACGAAAAGCAAAGCTAGAAAAGCAGCCTTTCATGACCCTATTGAATCAGTGCTTTTTAACAAAGCTGGAGAGTTGATGATTAGAGATCCGAAATTATTTCAATATTGGCTGAGTAATGCCGTTAATTATGGTGAGGTTAAAGCGGCTAATATGCTGATAGAAGAAGCTATTTCACTATCAAAAAATAGACATTATAACCCTTGCTCAATCGAATAAAATATTGTGATAACAACTGCCAAATCTCAGCTAACTTTCAGCATCCAGATCACAAATCAGGTTTTACTATCTTCCTTACACCATCTAAGGTATAACAGCGCAATGAAAATTCCAAAGCGACTATTACCTCTCGTAGAAGAAGGTATAATTGATGAAGTACTCAACCAATTAATGAGCGGTAAAGAAGCAACTGTTTACCGCGTTCGTTGCGGTGATGAAATTCGCTGCGCCAAAGTTTATAAAGAAGCCAACAAACGCAGCTTTAAAAAAGCATCGCAATATACCGAAGGTCGAAAAAGCCGCAGTAGCCGACGTGCTAGAGCCATGGAAAAAGGCTCTAAGTACGGTAAGAGCCAACAAGAAGAAGCTTGGCAAAATGCTGAAGTAGATGCCTTGTATACCCTTGCCGAACACGATGTGCGTGTACCACAACCTTATGGCTGTTTTGATGGTGTGTTATTGATGGAGCTTATCACCGATGAAGAAGGTGATGTCGCACCACGACTAAATGATGTTGTTATGCCCGCTGAGCAAGCCATTGAAGATCATGCACTGATGATGATTTACATCATGCGCATGCTTTGTGCTGGTATAGTGCATGGTGATTTATCAGAATTTAATGTTTTAGTTGATGCTTATGGCCCTGTCATTATCGACTTACCACAAGCGGTTGATGCCTCGGCGAATAACAATGCCAAAGCTATGTTACTGCGTGATGTCAACAATATCACCAGCTATTACGCCGAATTTGCCCCGACTCTAGCCTTAACTAAGTTTGCTGAAGAAATGTGGGCACTCTATGAAGCGGGTGAGTTAACGAATACCACCAAGTTAACCGGACAATTTGCCGAGGATACTCAAAACGCCGATGTTGAAACTGTGCTGGCAGAAATCCAAGCGGCTTTTGAGCAAGAGCAAGACCGACTGGCCTACCTTAAAGAAGCGGCGGAGCAAGAGTAGATAACCCTACCTTTAGCGGTTATCTTTAGAAAACATTAGCTATTTTTTAACTATGACTTCGAATGAAAAAGGCATATTAACCTAGGTTAATATGCCTTTTTTATTATGACTATTCAGCCATTATTTCTTGGTATATTTTTCTAACCAGTTAAATACTTCCTCGTACCAAACCACTAAGTTATCAGGATTACGAATATGATGATCTTCATCGGGGAACATCACTAAACGGCTATCAATACCTTTACGTTGCAAGGTAGTAAATGCCGCTAAACTTTGTGCGTAAGGTACGCGGTAATCTAATTCACCTTGAATGACTAACATAGGTGTTTGCCAGTTATTAACATAAGCAGCAGGATTGAATTTTGCATAATCAGGGCTTACCTTACCTTTATTACTACCCGTTTCTTTACCCCAAGAAGGGCCACCCATATCGTATTCTGGGAACCATAATTCTTCGGTAGTTTGATAAAAACTTGGCATATCGTATAAACCAGCGTGATTGATCAAACATTTAAAACCGGTAGGCCAGTTGCCGGCAATCCAGTTCATCATATAACCACCGTAAGATGCCCCTAACGCACACGCATTATCACCATCTAACCAAGGTTGGTCTTTAACGATAAATTCCAAACCTTTTTGTAAGTCTTCTAATGGCTTACCACCCCAATCACGACTGATTGAATGGGTAAACTCTTGGCCATAACCAGTTGAACCGTGGAAATCGACCATCACTACACCATAACCCTGAGCTGCCCATAATTGCGCATTCCAACGGAAATGGAACATATTACCAAAACTACCTTGTGGGCCGCCGTGGACTAAAAAAGCAATAGGGTATTTTTTACCTGCTTCAAAATTAGCGGGCTTTAACCAGTAACCATAGACAGTTTCATCATGCCAACCTTTAAAGTTAAACTGCTTATAATCAGCAAAATCAACACCAGCGAGTTTATCTTTATTAATAGCAGTGAGTTGTTTTAAATCATCACCATGATTATCAATGGTAAAAATATCTTTTGGTGAGTTTAAGGTATGACGAGTAAAGTAAAGTTTGCTGCCATGGCTCGATATATCACCATTACTGCCGACATTGTAAATTTTGCGCACTTCATCAAATTCAGGGGTAATAGAGAAAATACTCTTTTGACCAACATCCTGGGCCACCACATACAAGGTTTTATTATCGGGAGCAAAAGCTAAGCTACTAATTGAGCGATCCCAATCACTGGCAACAGCACGCGTTTTACCCGTTCTGTTATCACGAAGTTGTAAGGTAAATTTATCCGCTTCATAACCTGGTATTTTCATTGATTTATAAGCTAAGAAGCGGCCATTGGCCGAATAAACCGGATTGGCATCCCACGCTTTGTTTTGTTCAGTAATATTTTTTAAGTTAAAAGCCGCTTGGCCTTTCGATAGTGCCACTTCAAAAATATCAAAGTTAGTGGTCCAAGCATGATCTTTAGCCGCAGCTTTACTGGAAGAATCTTTCGCTGCAAAGGCTAACGAGCTAGCATTTGGGTGAATAGTTACTTGGCTGATACCAGCAAAATCACTTTGCCAGTTTGGCATTATATCTTGAGCGCTGTTAAGTTGACCGTCTTTACTTAGATGAGCAACAAATAAATGCTTTTTATATGCTGTTGTCCAAACATCCCAGTGACGCACCATTAATTGCTCATAGGTGCGGATATTATATTTCTTCTCTTTATCAGCTTTTTTAGCCTCTACTGTACAAACTAAGCTGTCACAACCTGGCTTCACGGTAAATGACAAAGCAAAGACTTGGCCATTTTTAGCTAACTTAAAGCCGTTAATAGCTAATGGAAAGTCAGAAATTTGCTTGGCTTTATTTTCGTTTATGCCCTGTTGCCAAATTTGGCTACTACCACTACGTGCAGAGAGGAAGTACACCGATTGACCGTCCTCAGCCCAAACCACATTACTTTCACTTTTCTCATGGTCGGTAAACTGGCTGACTTTGCCCGTTTTAACATCTTGTCGATAAAGATGATTGTCGCTAGCGCCTTTTTTCAACCCATAAATTAAGATATCTCCTTGAGGAGAAACACTAACATCATGTAATTTATTTAATTGATTTAGCTTTTCAACGGTAAAAACTTCGCTATTAGTGTGTGCAGTAGCGCTTACCGATATTGATAGCGATACAGATGCAGCGAAAGAAATTGCTGCCAGGGTAAAGTGTTTTTTCATTTTTAATCTCATGTAAAACAACCTAGATTGTGAGTGCAGCCAGAATATACAATCTACCTTTGTTAAGCAATATGGTCGGTGACGGTTAGCGGTTTAACTTTGTAAACTAAAACCACCAATGGCTGACACTAATTACAGCGCAGCTAATATTTAGACCATAAAAAACGCCAGCTTGGTAATCAAGCTGGCGTTGCTATTGTTTTGTATCTTTCTGCTGAAAGCTTGTTATTACTTAGCCGCTTGCTGCGCTTTTTTATTGCTTTTCTCTTGGCGACGTTCTTCAATAAGGTTTTGAATATCACCACCTATGTGTGATTCGCCACGTGCCTCAGCTAAAGAAATTTGACGCTGACGTTCCGCATAACGATTACGTTGCTGCTCAGTGACTTTGTCATGACAACGATGACAACTTACCCCTTTAACATAATGCTCACTGGATTTTTCTGCTTCAGTTAACGGAAAGCGACAAGCAAAACATTGGTCATACTGTCCTTGCTCTAGGTCATGATTAACCGCGACCCGACCATCAAAGACAAAACACTCACCTTGCCACAGTGTCTCGGTACTCGGCACTTCTTCAAGATACTTTAAGATGCCGCCTTCAAGATGATATACCTCGGCAAAACCTTGCTCTTTTAGGTAAGCGGTAGATTTCTCACAACGAATACCACCGGTACAATACATGGCTACTTTTTTGTGTTTGTTTTTATCTAAGTTGTTCTTCACATAGTCAGGAAACTCACGGAAAGTTTCGGTATTTGGGTTAATAGCATTTTTAAAAGCACCAATTTCGATTTCATAATCGTTACGGGTATCAACCAACAGCACATCTGGATCAGAAATTAAGGCATTCCAATCTTTTGGTTTTACGTAAGTACCGACCACGTGATTTGGATCAATACCCTCAACCCCCATGGTGACGATTTCTTTTTTCAACTTCACTTTAGTTCGGTGAAATGGGTTTTCTTCACTATACGATTCTTTATGAGAGATATTATCTAAACCTGGCTGCTTGCCTAAAAAATCCAGTACGGTATCAATACCCACTTGAGGGCCAGCAATCGTACCGTTGATGCCTTCGGCTGCTAATAACAAGGTACCTTTGACCTCAACACTGGCCATTTTATTGGCTAATGGTTCACGTAATGCCTCAAAGTCCGCTAAACGCACAAACTTGTATAGTGCACAAATAGTAAAGGCATCACTTTTTTCTGCGGTAGCTGTGGTAGCTGTCGATAAATGGTTTGCTGATGAACTCATGGTTTCTCCATTGAACTAGCTGGAACGTAAATCCAGTGCTGTAGATTAAATTTTTAACTCACTATTTTAAAATACTAATAAACGTAACAATGCTCACGTTTTTAGGGGGCGCATTCTAGCAGAATTCTTTGACAATGAACATAGCTCACTAATTAACCATTGTTATTAAGTGTGTGATCTTGTTGTGCTTAGGGAAAATTTTTTCAGGATATAGGTGCTCGATTGAGCAATAACCAACTATTGGGATTAAGAGCAATATAGTCTTGGCGGTTACCGCTATAAAAAAGCCCGGAAAAACCGGGCTTTCATAAACAACTATATTAAAACATTACTGAAGATCAAGCTGTAATGTTAAACCACTATGACTGCCATTAACCATAATGTAATTCCAACCACTGGTCAGATTGTTTATGGTAATAGTTTCGGTATTACCTGAAGTCGCTGATTTAGACGTGTAATTAGAGGTTGATGGCCAACCAGCATTACTGAAGTAAAGATCTGCATTTCCTGAGCCATGTTCAGTACGAATAGTCGCTGAAGATGAACCATTACTATCAAAGTAGAAATATAATGCACCACCCGTACCAGCACTAACACAAATAGGTGTACCGTTCTCAGCAGTCACGTAGTCTTGTGGTGCTTGAGCAGCACACGCATTTGTTAGTCCACTCGAACTACCACCTTCGATCACGGCAGATGTTGAAGTATAATTACTAGCGCCATCATTATCAGTAACGGTAAGTGTTACGTTATAGCTGCCACCATTAGTATAAGTATGCCTTGGATTTGTTTGACTACTGCTTGAACCATCACCAAAGTTCCAGCTGTGCGTGGTGATTTGACCATCTGGATCGTATGAGTTACTGCCGGTAAAGCTTACGCTAGTACCTGCCGTGCCCGTATAAGGTCCACCGGGATCAGCAACAGGCGTCTCGTTTGGCGTAGTTCCACTACCTGCTTGATAACTAGCCTGTAATGTTAATCCAGAGAAAGACGCATAAGCTTGCACACTTACATACCAAGTACCCGCTTGAGGATTAGTTTCAGTACAGCTTTCACTGTTACCGCCAGCATAGGGACGACAATCATATTGATTAGTCGTCGGTGCAGAAGCGTATCGAGTATATAGATCCGCGTCACCATTACCACCACTGATAGAAATAACTAAATCCGTTGCGTTAGCAGGCACTACAATAGTGTAATCAATGGACTGCCCAACATTTGCCGAAAGGCCATTAACCGCAACACCATTTTTCAGGGTGCCACCACCGCTGCCACCAACTGTGGCAGTAGTATCTACGGTTGTCGACAAACCTTGATTATCGGTAACCATTAAAGACACTGTATAACTCGTTTCAACTGAATAGCTATGTGATGGGTTCGCTTGATTACTGGTATATCCATCACCAAAATCCCAGCTATAGTAGCTAACGCTGCCGTCAGGATCGTAAGTGCCAGCGCTGCTGAAATTTATGGCTGAGTTTACCGAGCCTTGATATGGACCATTAACGTAAACTACTGGTGCCTTATTTTGACCTCCACCGCCGCCACCAACTGCTGCTGCTGCATCAGCAATACCGTAACCACAACCAGAACAACTTCCAGGGAAAGCTCTAGCCGTGTTTTTTAATTTAGTTTCTATAGCCGAAGGACTTGTTGCGGTACCTGATGCATAAATTAACGCGGCAACACCAGCAATGTGCGGAGCTGCCATACTTGTGCCCGACATGTAAGAGTACGAGTCACTGCTCGGAGAATAATAGCCGGTATTATGCGTTGATAAAATGTTAACACCTGGCGCCGCGATATCCACTAAAGCACCATAGTTAGAGAAGTATGCGCGACTACCCGAAGAATTTGTGGCGGCAACCACAATAACATTATTACAGTTTGCCGGGCTAGAACCCGAAACATTAACCGCGGAATTACCCGCAGCCACTACAATCGTGGTGCCTAAATTTACGGCTTGGTTAATTGCGTTTTGATAAGCAAAGCCACAAACACCACTACCACCTAAACTCATATTGATTATTTGTGCAGGATAGCTGTTATTTGGCACACCTGGAACATAGCCACCAGCGGCCCAGACAATCGCATCAGCGATATCAGAAGTATAACCGCCACCAGAGCCCAATACACGTACTGGTAAGATTCTCGCACCATAGGCAACACCGGCTACCCCATAGCTATTATTAGTTACAGCGGCTACTGTGCCAGCAACATGGGTACCATGCCAACTGCTGCCGCCACCATTGTAACTATCACCAGGATCAGAAGCATCTGAATCACGGCCATCACCATCTCGAGCCATTGTAGGGTCAGAAATAAAGTCATAACCGCCCACTAGGTTACCCGCTAAATCACTATGATAGACTACACCAGTATCTAAAACCGCAACAATTACCCCCGAACCGTCGGTAGTGTTCCATGCTTTATCAGCATTAATGCCACCCGTCGCATCAAAATAGTGCCATTGATCTGCATAGCGAGGATCATTGGGGGTAAGCGTTGGATACATCAAACGATCAATTTCCACTTCGTCAATGCCAATACCCAACTCCATTTCATTGATGATTTCTTGGAGTTCAGCTTCGCTAAAATTTTGCCCTAATTCAATAACACTTCGCCCATCCCACATGGTTTTCACTTCTTTTATCGACGTTTTATTCAGTCGGGTGATTGAGCTCATTAGCGTTTTCATAGAAGGTGCATTTGCTGATGCCATCATGACAGGGCTGCTTTTGACAATGAGCCTAGGCATTTCAGCAGAATATACCGTAGAGGCGCTTGCTAGGCAGGTAAGTGCTATCGCCGAATAAAGCAATTTATTTTTAAAACGTTCCATTTTATTTATGTCCTGTAGTTTTGTTTAGTTAAACAAGAAAGCTAATCAGGTTTTATAAAATTAGAGAAACGTGAGTAGCTGCCTTGTTTTATGTTTTTATTTTTATTTTTAACAACTACTATTATGGATTTGCTGTAAACCACTGTGACTCAAAGCACGAATTATTCGATAGCGTTAAGTTATTACAAGCTACTTCAATCTCATTCAGTAATGAATATTAAAAAGTACTGCAAGCATTAGATGCCAAATCCAACCCTAGCAAACCTGTTTGATAAAGTATAGCAAGTACACTCAAATAATTAACACCCCAGTAACCTTTTGTTAAAATCCAATTAACCTTATTGGTATTATCAATGATATTGCTGATAAACGACAAAATGCCTATATATTTAGGCATTTCAATGAGTATAAGTTAGCTAAGTTATACTTGAGGATTAACCTACTTTGCTTTTTGCATATACCCGTCACCATTCAAAGTGCTCGATTTCAGTGGGAATTAAAAGGGCTTTAGGCAAGGAAAATAATTGAAGCATAGTCATTCTATGGTTTAATTATTTAACGCGGTATAAAGTCATTTTAAACCCATCGAAGAAGCGTTTGAGCAACATCACTTCATCGTTGCTGTAACTCATAATGACGCTACATGGATGAAGCTTATTAGAGAATGCAGACGGTACAGGAAGTACCTTATACGGATAATGCAGGAGCAATTATCCTGAGCATATTCTCCTGAACAACCATTATTTCATCACAGCGCCTTGAATTGAAATTGCTCAATCACTCTGAAACATGCATCTTGAATGGTTACGGGTATATATCGCCAACTGAGCCAAAAAGCTATGCATGCTTTTAGACATTTTCATTGACAACAAGGGTTTCATTATCCGACCCATACACCACTAAGAGACATTGATAATTCAGAAGTGACAACCACTTGGTTATCGCTTTTTTGTTCAACCTTAATCGCATTTTGTAGGTTAGATAGAAATCCCGATAGTTTTTACAATGCCTTTAACAATAGGGAGGAACTGTTCGCCGAAGTGTTGGCAAAGTACAGCGAAAATAGTCCACAAAAAATGATGTTTAATCCTGTCAAAGATAAGAGTGTCAAGACAGCTATATCAGTAGAAATGCGTCGAATATGTAACTTAATGTTCAATGAGCAAAACGTTCGGGGTTGCTTAGCGTCTAACTCCATCAGTGAACTGATCAATAAAAACACCACACTCGAACCAGTTATCAAACAATACTTTGTTTCCAACATAGAGTACTTTGAAAATATACTGGCCATTGCCCTTGAGCAGGGCGAAATAGAAAATTGCGACCTACACCTCAAAGCACTAGCATTGCAAAACATGTTGATCGGATTAAGCGGCATGTCAAGAATTATTGACACTGAAGAAATGCTTTGGGATACCGCTAGACAAAGTTTAGTTTCCCTTGGTCTTTATCAGGATTAAGGTTAGCCCACTGAAAAAATTAAGAACTACAAGTAATATTCATGCAGTTAAATGGTAGATAATTCACTTCTACGTCTTTTATGTACGACAACGCCTGCAATGACATTCGCGATTAATGCACCGGGTATAAATGATACGCTGTTAGGCTAACCGTGTTTCACAGCAACTTAAGTTTTGTCGTCGCTTTAAGGCTATGCATCCCCGTCAGGCACAGCCAACGTCACGGTTTATGAAGCGTGAATAGGCAAGACGATATGAGCTACCGCACCTTGGTTATCTTTTCTATTGGCTAAAGTTAAACTACCACCATGGTTAACTAGTATTTGTCTACTAAACACTAGACCTATGCCGCAACCATCAACTTTGGTGGTATAAAAAGGTACAAAGATATTATCGCTATTACTAATACCGGCTCCTTGGTCACAAAGTTTAATCTCGACAATATCATCATTTTGTTGCCAATCAATGGTGATAAGCCCTTTGTTATTACCCAGCATTGCTTGCTGTGAATTTTTAATTAAATTTACCAATACTTGCTTTAGTTGTTTTTCATCGGCGTAAATTACTAACGACGGCCCTGAAAGACTAATTCTGTCGTCATCAAAAAGTAATAACATTGATTTTAACAAGTTAGCTAAATCAAACGGCGTTTTTTCGGGTTTGGGCAAGCAGCTAAACTCTTGATAGCGTAATAAGAACTCATTAAGGGATTGTGCTCGCTCAGCGATAACCGCTAAGCCCTCTTCTAAATCATCAAAGAGCTCAGTGTTGTTTACTGAGGTATTGATTGCTGTACTGTTGTTCTCTGTTACTGCTTGCTCTGTGATCACTTTTTTCTGATTCTCTATCAAACGTATTAGCGTATCGCTTAATGAAGCTATGGGTGTTAACGAGTTATTAATTTCATGACTCAATACCCGTAATAATTTTTGCCAAGCTTGCCGTTCTTCTTCATGTAATAACGTTTGGATATCGGTAATGAAGATGAGTTTGTTTCGCTCGCCTTGCTCTAAGTACTCATCGGTATGAATAAAAACTTTTTTCTTATGTGCTTTAACCTCAAACTCAGTGACTTGACGGCTTTCGTGCGTTAATACGTCTTGTAAACCTAAGGTACTAATAGGCCAACCAGCAACTTCATCAAAACGATAAGAAAAAAGTTTTTCGGCTGCTGGATTCATTAAGATGATATGACTATTTTTGTTCACAGCAATAATGGCAACATCTATTTGCTGGGTAATTTTATCTAATAATATTTGCCTTTCCCTACTGATCAGCTGCTGCTCAGCAAGTGCTAACGATAAACCATTAAAGACCTGATTAAATTCTTTTAACGCACCTTTACTTTCCAGGTGATTTGCTCTGATAGCATGGTCGCCTGCTTGCATCGCGGTAATTAAATTGGCAGAGGTTCTAAATTGAACAATTACTTTTTGCCGAATTAGAAATGCACCATAAAAAACCGTCACAAAGAGTAAAAATAACAGCATTATTTTTAAGAATATAGATAATTCATGGTGATACAAGGCATAAAATAAAAACGCCATAGGTAATAGCCCAATAAGTAAGGCTATACGTAACAGCTGATTTTCAAACGAGATATTAACTCGACCTTGCTTAATTTTCATCCGATAAGACCACCATTCGCTCATAGTTTATGTTTTTCTAAACGGCGATAATAAGAGCTGCGGCTTAACCCTAAAGATTCAGCGGTTTCATGGCCGTTATGATGAAACCGTGCCAGCCTATCGACTATGATTTGCCTTTCTATCACCTCGAGGGTGTCCTTGCTACAATCAAAACCACGGCTATCAATAGCGGCAACATCTCCGGTCGATTGTTGCGGCGCAAGTCCAAGATCTTCAGGGCTGATTAATTGATTCTGACTAAGAAAAATTGCCCGTTCGATCATATGGCTCAATTCTCGAATATTGCCTGGCCACTGATAATGCTCTAGTGCGGCCTCTGCTTCCTGGCAAAGCTGAGGCGTTGCTAGGGCATACTTTTTGGCAAACTGCGCTAAGAAGTACTGCGCTAACGGTAATATATCGGCAATACGTTCTCGTAAGGGTGGTATTTTTATTTCAATGGTATTAATACGATAGAGTAAGTCTTGTCGAAACTTACCTTGCGCGATGAGATCGTCTAATAAGGCATTAGTTGCCGAGACTAAACGCACATCTACTCGTTGGGTTTTAGCACTGCCGACTTTTTCAAATTGCTTTTCTTCCAACACCCTGAGTAATTTAGCTTGTTGAGATAAAGGAATATTGGCAATTTCATCGAGAAATATTGTACCGCCTTCAGCCAGTTCAAAACGACCAATACGGGTTTCTTTGGCATCGGTAAAGGCGCCTTTTACATGACCAAACATTTCACTTTCAAAGAGGTTATCGGTTATAGCGCCCATATTAACTGAGATTAAGCTTTGCTGATGACGCTGCGAACATTGATGCAAATAGCCAGCAAACATACTTTTTCCGGTACCATTTTCACCGGTAAATAGAATATTCATATCACTTTTAGCCAGCTTGGCTAATTGACTAAGCAGCTGTTTCATCACAGTAGATTGCGCCACTATATTTTGGCAATCAGTGCTGCTTTGTGATTTAAGTAAAGCATTTTCTTGTGCTAACTTCTGCCCTGCTTTTGCTATTTGTTGAATATGGACTTGAGCCTGTAAAATATTTAATAGCCGATCATTTTTCCACGGTTTTTGCACAAAATCAGCTGCCCCCTCTTTCATCACGTTCACCGCGATATCAACACTGCTGTACCCTGTCATGACAACAATAGGCATGTGTTCATCAAGGGCTTTCATTTTTGTTATTAATGCCAAACCTTCTTGCCCAGAGGTGGTGTCATTTTGATAATTTAAATCAATTAACGCCACTGAAAAACTACGTCTTGCCAACACGTTAAGTAATTCTGCTGGCGAACTCACCGCAACTACTTGATAGTTTTGTGACTTTAATAGTAGTTTTAAGGTGGTAAGAATACGCGGATCATCATCGGCAATTAATATTGAGGGAATAATTGAAGGTGCAGGTGTACTTGAAGCTGTAGCTGAGGTCATGTTATCCATTTCAGTCACGTGAGGTAAAGGCTTAAATATCAGGTAATACTTGGCAACTTTATCAAAGTATTAGCTGAGTTACTGCTAAAAGTGAATTTTACTTAGCAGTAACTCAATGCAGCCCGATTTAACTAATCATGATGCAGCGCATCACTAGGCTCCATTAGCACAATTTTACGTGTCGGAACATAAGTGGCAACCAGCACCATAATGATGATTAACAAAGGTATGACAATTAAACCGACCATATAACTGCCTTGATTTATTACCATGGTATCTGTCATGCGATTTACCACCCATAAAGACAAAGTAATGCCAATGCTCAAGCCAATAAGCAATTGCCAAACTGCCTTTCTCATAAACAATTGCATAATAATACTATCGCTGGCGCCAAGCGCTCGGCGTACGCCAATTTCTTGCGTACGTTGGCTAATGCTATTGGCGGCAACCGCATAAATACCACTAGCGGCTAAAAATATTGCGATAACACCACATAACAAAAATACTTTTGAAATAGCTGACACTAAAATCATCGGTTGTGAGATTAATTCATCATAACTTTGCATATGATAGGCAGTAGCGTTGCTATTCACTTGATTAATGGCTTGTTGCAGAGATTTTTCCGCTAGCGCTTGTGAACCATTATAATGAATGGCGATATCAATCCAGCTATAGCCAATATTGTCTAACATAAAATAAGAGCTATATTGCTCACTGGAGGTACGCATAGCTGAACCATGATAAGTATCAGAAACCACACCCACTATGGTTTGCCAGCCACCTTCTCTATCGCCATTTCTAAAAGCACGGCGAACACGTTGACCAACAGCATCACCATCAGGGAAAAAGTCATTAGCGATTGATTCATTAATAATAATAGTATCAATTTCTGCACTGATATCACTTTGATTAAAGTCTCGCCCTTGAATAACCCTCATACCTATGGCACTCCATGCATCGCGAGAAACCACCTCATTGTTTGAATAGGGGTTTTCATTGTAAACAGCGGCTACTCGCCCTTCTATTTCAAAAAAGCTTGCCCCTGCACCAGTGCCCGGAAAGTGACTCATAAAGGCCACGCCTTCAATGTTAGGCATCTGCTCTAAAGTATCTTTTAGATCATAATAAAAGGCGGTGCGTTTGAGGGTATCTGCTAATTCAAACTCTTCCTCTTGCCTAATGGGATAACTACCTTCAGGTAACTCTATTGTTGCAGTAATTCTATTGTTAGTCTCAACACCATAATCGGCTTGTCCGGCAAAATAGCTGCTTGATAATAAAATAGTGGCGATAACCAATACCACGCACGAGAGAAGTATTTCACTGATCACTAATAGTTGGCTTGCTCTGGCGAATTTTTTACCTTGTGAGCCACGAGTACCATCTCGAAGTACCGCATTAAAATCTCCAGAAAGTGCTCGCCACGCGGGTATAAAACCGGTAATGGCAATCATAGCGATAACAGACAAAATCAATAAAATAATAGCATCAGTGTCTAAACTCACCTGCCACCAAAATGGTTTATTTTCAGTAACCCTATACATTTGTTCAAAGACAGTATTACTTAACTCTAAACCCCAACCAGCAAAGAGTACCGCCAAGAAACCACCGACGGTGCAAATAAAAATACTTTCAAGCAACATTTGTAATATCAAACGCTTACGTGGCACACCCAAAGCAACACGTATGGCGACTTCTTTAAACCTTTCATTCACTCGGGCCAGTAATAAATTACCGACATTAATGCAGGCCAATAATAAAATAAGTACTACCACGACCGCCATGGTGATAAAAAGGGAGTAATAATGGGTGATATTGGCTATTTTATAAGGCACTGCTCTTAAATATCCTCCCTTTTCATTTATTCTCCAGCGCATATTATCGGGTATGTTATTAGCTATTCTTTTATTTAAAGCAGAAAGTTCTTGTTTAAAAATATTAAAAGACTGATCTTTTTTTAGCCTAGCATAAGCAAATAACCAACTGCGACTTCTCTCTGTGGGTGTTAACATGTTTTGTTCTATCGGCTTCCACAGCTGGGCGACTGTCGGAAAAGAAAAACCGGCCGGCATAATACCAACAACTCGGGTAGCAATGGCATTAACTAAGATAATGCTATCAACAATATCATCTTGTGCTAAAAAGTAATGCTGCCATATGTCGTAACCTAGTACGACCACAGGCTCAGCTCCGTCAAAATGATCTTCCGCCTTTAAAGCCCGGCCCATGATAGGTTTTACGCCAGAAAAATCAAAAACATTCCACTCAACGCGTACCGAATTATATTTACGGGTGCCTGAGTTTTGCTGAGATTTCCCAACCAGTGCTATACCCTCTTCATAAACGCCAAATTCATCAATGGAGTCCATTTCATTTCTTATCGTTAAAAAATCAAAAGCATCAACACTCCTTCGAGATAAATGACTATGATTAAATTCCGCTTCTATAGAAATTATTGGCGTGTCTTTATTCAGTAACAGTGGCTTAAACACCAAATTGCTCAGTAACGAGTAGGTATATAAAGTAAGCCCTAAACCAATGGCAACAATGAATACGGTAAGGGCAGTAAAAATTGGTTTTTTATAGAGCAGTCTAGCTGCATATTTTATATCAAGAGTTATAGACACCTGAAAATCCTCGTTTTATGTTAGCGATTTATACCGCAATGGCTGTAGGTGTTTC
Organism: Colwellia sp. TT2012; assembly: GCF_001440345.1. GTDB lineage: Bacteria > Pseudomonadota > Gammaproteobacteria > Enterobacterales > Alteromonadaceae > Colwellia. Next base: position 670,797 of record NZ_LJYX01000021.1, read on the forward strand.
GGTGAGTTGATCAGCGACTATCTTGCCATCAAATACCTCGATCATACGTTCAGCTCTTGCTGCAGAACGCGGATCATGAGTAACCATGCATATCGTTGCCCCTTCTTGATGTAATTGATCCAATAACGCCATCACTATTTGGGCATTTTTCGAGTCTAAATTACCCGTTGGCTCATCGGCAAGAATAATAGAGGGTTTGGCAGAGATAGCGCGGGCGACAGCAACACGCTGCTGTTGACCTCCAGAAAGCTGTGAGGGGAAGTGATGGGCACGATGTAACATATCCACTTTCGCTAAGGCGGTATTCACCATAGCGGCACGCTGTTTGGTATTAATATCACTACGGTAAGTCAGCGGTAATTCAACATTTTCTGCCACGGTTAAATCACTAATTAAATTAAAGGCTTGAAAGATAAATCCTATTTCTTTATTTCTAATCGCTGCTCGTTCATCTCGATTTAAATCAGAGACATTATGCCCAGCTAAGGTATAACTACCGCTGCTGGAAGTATCTAATAAGCCTAATAGCGATAACAAGGTCGACTTACCACAGCCTGAAGGGCCGGTAATAGATAAGTATTCACCTTTATTGATCGTTAAATTGATATTATTGAGTGCGTGTGTTTCAACATCATCGGTATAAAAAATTTTCTTAATATCATGCAGCTTCACTAAAACTTGTGTCGCCTTTTCTGCATTACTTATATCCGTTGTGTTGTTGCTATTATTGTTGCTTTTCATCACCTGCTCCTAATTTACGCTAATAGTTTGTTGTTTTTCCCAAGCTGAAACATCAGAAATAATAATATTATCTCCGACCGCTAAGCCTGATGTTATTTGAATATATTGTGTAGATGTCTGGCCAAAGTGAATGCGTACTTTATCTGCTTGGCTACCGTCTTCTCTCAGTACATAAGCAAAATTCTCGCTATGCTCCTGAGCAAACATTGGCCGCTTAACAAAAAGCGTGTCTGCTATATTGGCAATGGTGATAACACCATTGACGGTCAAATCTGGACGAGCATCTTTTGGCATCTCACCAATAAGTTCTATGTCAACTTGCACTGAGCCATTATTAACAATGGGATCTATGCGTTGCACAATACCCACGATCTTACTATTGCGGGTATCGACTATGACTGCTTGACCAAGTTCGACATCTTTAATTTGTTTTTCTGGGATACGCAGCTCAGCAATAAATTCTTCGCTGCGTGCCAACCGAGCAAGGTTACTGCCCATTAAGACTCGCTGCCCTAATTCCATTGGCATCGCTTGCACAATACTGTCCATGGTCGCATGTACTTTTAAAGACTCAACTTGTTGCTGCGCTCTTTGATAAATTTTATGCATGCGGTTAAGTCTGGCTTGATAAGCCTTGGCTTGTGCCACTAAGCTTTCTTGCTTTTTATTTAGACGTTTTATTTCTAGCTGCCAGCGCTCCTTGTACTGAGCAACATCTATTTTTACTTCTTCATGAGCTATGTGTGAGACGGCGACTGTGCCTTGGTCTAACAATTTTTTCTGGGCGGTATAGGTAAGTAACGCTCGTTGATGATTCAATTTTTCATTAATGACCGCGGCTTCTTGATCTAATAACTCTGAGGCTAACGAGGCGTTGAGTGCATTCGTTTCGGCGACCATCTCTTCTAATTGCCACTTGGTTTCTTCTAGTTGCTGTACTAATTGTGGATTAGATAACTCCAGTAATAAATCACCTTTTTTTACCTTAGCGCCAGCCTTAATTAGAATGCGCTCAACCCGGCCATCAACATTGGTAGCCACCCAACGAATATCTTTCGGCACTAGCACGCCAACACCTCGGACGCTTATATTGAGTTGACCACGTTGTACTTGAGCAAGCAATAATTCCGATTTATCAACATGGTATGCCGATGAGTTTCCTGAGAGATTAACTATCAAGACGAAAGCAACAACGCAGATAGCAGTAATAGCGAGCCATTGTTTGTAGTTAATTTTTTTCTTCTGCTTCGAGCGAACAATATCCATAACTAAGCCAATTAATAATTCATGACTGTAATAGAGCAATCGTCATACCAATAATAACTTAGCTTTTAAATACAAACAGTTAATTACATTTCAGTTACAATTTCGTGTGTTTAATCTCGATATCGAGACGATTTTATTGACAGATAATTTCGATTTCGAAACTATTACTAAAAAAAATCAAATTAAATTAAATTAACTAGTGGTATTAATCAGGTAAAACAATAAGTCCAAGTTACTCAAGTGATTCGTCTTGCTGCCAGCTACTTATTTTCACGCCAGTTAAGTTCACTTTACCTGGATCTAGGATATTTATTTCAGCATGGCTCAAGTTACTGCCGAATAACAGAAAGTAATACCTGACTGCATTTCACCTTTAAAACGAACCAATGTTGATTCAGTTGCATAACACCTGTTGCTGCGACAAAAGCCACTATACTCGCACCTGCCAGAAAAAATATTTACTAGCAAAGTGGTATAACCACTATAACTATATCCACTACCAACTATAACCAACATGAATAGTGCTTATTTAAGCAAATGATTAGTAGTACATAGAAAATCAGGTAAAATAGAGATAAAATTTGTCCCTGCTAGTTACTATTAATTAGCAAATATTATTAGCATCTATTGCCTGAGAGAGTAGCGAATGAGTTTGTATATAGAGTACCTTAAAGAAATTGACAGTCGTAAAAAAGATCTAGCATTGGCTCCTTTGCCAATTGATGGCGCGGAGTTATTATCTGAGATTATTGCTCAAATTAAAGATTCAGCCAATGAGCATCGTGAAGATTCACTTAACTTCTTCATCTATAACACTTTACCAGGCACAACAAGTGCTGCAGGGGTAAAAGCGACTTTCCTAAAAGAAATCATCTTAGCTGAATTCGACCTAGCAGAAATTACCCCTACCTATGCTTTTGAATTGTTGTCTCACATGAAAGGCGGCCCTTCAATTGATGTACTTCTTGATTTAGCCTTATCTGATGACGCAGCAGTAGCAGCACCAGCAGCAGAAGTATTAAAAACTCAAGTATTTCTCTACGACGCTGATACCGCTCGTCTGGCAACAGCGTTTAAAGCAGGCAATGTTATTGCCAAAGATATTCTTGAAAGCTACGCGCAAGCTGAGTTTTTCACTAAGCTACCAGAAATAGCAGAAAAGATTGAAATCGTTACTTATATTGCCGGTGAAGGTGACATATCAACTGACTTACTTTCTCCTGGTCATCAAGCTCACTCTCGTGCTGACCGTGAATTACACGGCCAGTGTTTGATCACGCCAGAAGCGCAAGCAGAAATACAAGCATTACAAGTTAAGCACCCTAACGCTAAAGTGATGCTTATTGCAGAAAAAGGCACTATGGGTGTTGGTTCTTCTCGTATGTCTGGTGTTAACAACGTGGCACTGATCGCGGGTAAAAAAGCAAGCCCATACGTACCATTTATTAACATTGCCCCGGTTGTTGCAGGTACTAACGGCATCGCTCCTATCTTCCTGACTACTGTTGATGTAACTGGTGGTATTGGTCTTGACCTTAAAAACTGGGTTAAGAAAGTAGATGCCACTGGCAACAATGTTGTTGACGATAATGGCGATGCAGTGCTAGAAGAAGCTTACTCGGTAGCTACGGGTACTGTATTAACTATCGATACTAAAGCACAGAAGTTATATAACGGTGATAAAGAATTAGTTGACGTATCTTCAGCATTCACTCCACAAAAAGTGGAATTCATGAAAGCAGGTGGTTCTTACGCGGTTACATTCGGTAAGAAATTACAAACATTCTCGGCAGAAACTTTGGGCGTTGAAGCACCTGCTGTTTACGCAGCATCTAAAGAGATCTCACATGAAGGTCAAGGTTTAACTGCTGTTGAAAAAATATTTAACCGTAACGCAGTTGGTGTTGCTTCAGAAACTCCATTACATGCAGGCTCGAATGTTCGCGTGACAGTAAACATTATTGGCTCTCAAGATACTACCGGTCCAATGACATGCCAAGAGTTAGAAGCGATGGCTGCTTCTACTATTTCTCCACTCGTTGACGGTGCTTACCAGTCTGGTTGTCACACCGCATCGGTATGGGATGACAAAGCAAAAGCGAACATTCCTAAGCTTATGAGCTTTATGAATAAGTTTGGTCTTGTCACGGCTCGTGATCCTAAAGGCGCTTACCTGCCGATGACAGATGTTATTCATAAAGTATTGAATGATATTACTGTCGACGACCGCGCTATCATCATCGGTGGTGATTCGCATACTCGTATGTCTAAAGGCGTCGCGTTTGGTGCCGACTCAGGTACAGTGGCTATCGCATTAGCAACGGGTGAAGCGGCTATGCCAATCCCTGAATCAGTTAAAGTTACTTTTAAAGGTCACATGCAAGACCATGTCGATTTCCGTGATGTCGTGCACGCGACACAAATGCAAATGCTTAAGCAATTTGGTGGCGAGAATGTCTTCCAAGGTCGGGTGATTGAAGTACACATTGGTACTTTATTAGCTGACCAAGCATTCACTTTTACCGATTGGTCGGCAGAGATGAAAGCAAAAGCCTCTATCTGTATTTCTGAAGATGACACCTTAGTGCAATCACTTGAACTCGCTAAGAATCGTATTCAGATTATGATCAATAAAGGTATGGATAACCAAGCGAAAACACTTAACGGTTTAATTGCTATAGCTGACAAACGTATCGATGGCATCAAATCAGGCACTACTCCTGCATTAGCACCAGATGATACCGCTAAGTATTACGCAGAAGTGGTGGTTGATTTAGATGCTATTGACGAGCCTATGATTGCTGATCCTGACGTAAACAATGAAGATGTTTCAAAACGTTATACCCATGATGCCATTAGACCTGTTTCATACTATAAAGGCAGCAAAAAAGTAGATTTAGGTTTTGTTGGTTCTTGCATGGTTCATAAAGGTGACATGCAAATCATTGCCCAAATGTTGCGCAACATGGAGGCACAAGGTCAGAAGATTGAATTTAAAGCCCCCTTAGTGGTCGCGCCACCAACATACAACATTGTTGATGAACTCAAAGCTGAAGGTGACTGGGAAATTTTACAAAAGTATTCCGGTTTTGAATTCGATGATGCACATCCAAAAGGTGCGGCTCGTACTAAGTACGAAAACATCATGTACCTTGAACGCCCAGGTTGTAACTTATGTATGGGTAACCAAGAGAAAGCTGAACCAGGCGATACAGTAATTGCTACGTCGACACGTTTATTCCAAGGTCGTGTGGTAGCAGATACTGCAGAGAAAAAAGGTGAATCATTATTGGGTTCAACACCTCTCGTTGTGCTTGCAACTATGCTGGGTCGCTTCCCTACCCTTGCAGAGTATAAAAGTGCGGTAGAAGGTATTAACTTAACTAAGTTCACGCCACCGACACATGAGATGACCACTAAGTTCACCGGTGAAGCTGTGCCAATTAAACTAGTCTAGTTCCTTACTAGGAGCTAGCTAGCCGCTCTATTTTAATAGCTCAAAAGAATAAAGCAGGAGGGTTACTTATAGTAAGTAACCCTCCTTTTTTTGCCTAGATATTATTACCGCTTGGACGCATTAATTACTTAATGGACACTCAAGCTTAGCGGTTAAGTTAGGCATAATTAAATTGGGCGAAGCGCGCGAATAATCAAAGCTTTCCACCCCGGTAATTAACTCCAACTTGTAACCATAAGTACCACAAATTAAGTAACTACGGCGTAATAAAAAAGCAGATAAACGTTCAAAATTGCCTTTATTATTAGAAATCACCTCAAGCTGATAATTATTATCATCAAATTGAGTTTTTTTAAATTGTAGCTGGTGATCAAAATCCCACTGTGATTCGACTTGAGCTAAAACCGTTGTACTTGGGCCAGCGCAAGCCGATAAAAACAGTACAGATAGCAGCAGTAGCACACTTTTCCTGCTCAGTGTTATCGTTATAATTATCATAGTCATTCTCCTTATAACTCTTAGATTATAAGTTTAGCAAAGCTAAAGGGTATATATAGAACACTGTTGTCTATAATGTAACACACTGATTTAAAGGAAGGTGTTGCTGATGTGATAAGATCGAGCTTCACAAGCATGACGGTATATGGATATACCCTTATTAGACAGTGCAGGAGCACACTGTCCTGATGCTTATGTGGAGCCCCATGGAGGGGTATGCGTCTCGCTCGTTTACTCAACAACACCAAGCTACAACAGAGCCATATATATACCCATCACTAGCAATAGACCCCTTTATCATCCGACAGCTCTTTATGCTCCGTTCAGTGTGCTTGGTCACCTAGTTATTAGCGCTAATCTGCTTCAGTGGACAAAAAACAACCTATAATAACAACTTGTCTATTAACTTTTTACGGTGGTTCTCATGTCCAGTGAAAAATCTAATGAAAACGTTTGGTCGCTCGCTATGCACCAAATTGAATGCTGTAATTGTAGTCACGGCTGTGGTTGTCAGTTCTCCGGTTTTCCTGATAGTGAGTCCGGCAGTTGTGAAGCATTACTTGGTTTTTATGTTAAAAACGGTCATTTAGACAGTTTAGATCTGAGCGGAATAAAAGTTGTTTTTGCTGCGGCTTGGCCAAAAGCGATTCATCAAGGTGATGGTAAAGCTTTGTTATTTATCGACTCTGCCGCATCTACTGAACAAGTTGCGGCTATTGGTGGCATTTTTTCCGGTCAGTTTGGCGGCATGCCCTTTGAAGCGTTAGCGGGGACATTCTCGGAGATGGAAGGACCCATAGTAGTAAAAATCGACATGAAAACGGATGATAAACACGCCAGTTTTAGCATTGCTGACGTGCTTGCAGTAGAACAAACACCCTTGATAAATCCAATGAATGGCGAAGATCAAAATGTCCATATAACTTACCCTGATGGTGGTTTCTTTTGGAATGATGGCATCATAGGCACCAGTAAAACCATGTCAATCAAACATAATATGCTGTCGTTTGAGCATGTCGGTGGCTTTGCCGCCAAAGCCGAAGTGAATTGGGCTAATAGCTAGTATCGTGATAAGGGCAAGCTTGCACAGGTTCCGAGCCACTCATTTGATGAAACACTGGCCACTGTACACGGCTTTAAGCATTATTTTGGCGGCTTGGTATTACCTATTTTTTCTAATGACGATGAACATGACTCCTGTTGCCCAATGGAGTTACCTCGATATCATTGTGCTGTTTAGTATGTGGGCCATCATGATGGCGGGTATGATGTTACCTTCGGCCTTGCCCATAATGCATTTAATTGACAAAATTAATAATCAACGTAAGGCGCGCAATGCCCCTTACGCGGCAAGTTTTTATTTTATTGTTGGCTACTTACTCGCTTGGTTTGGCTATAGTTTAGCGATTACCTTGCTGCAATGGTGGTTACATCATCTAGCCTTATTAACTCCGATGATGAACAGCGCACAGCTTGAGTTTACCTGCTTAATACTCTTAATTACTGGAGTGTATCAATGGTTACCTATTAAACAGCGCTGCTTACATCATTGTCGCTCACCGTTGGGATTTTTAACCTCCTCTTGGCAAGAAGGAATTTATGGCGCCATTAACATGGGTTTTAGCCATGGTCAATACTGTCTTGGCTGTTGCTGGCTGTTAATGGCCTTGCTCTTGGTTTTTGGCGTGATGAGTTTACCCTGGATCATTGCCTTAACGCTGATAGTGGCCTTGGAAAAACTATTTTCATATGGCCTATTATTTAGCAAAATACTAGGCGCATTATTAGTGTTTTTGGCCTGCTATATGTGGCTTATGACTTAAATGTTGATAGTGATCTGGCACATGAAAGCTAAACTGACAACTAAGGACTCTCTTGCCAATCACTTAAACCATATTTAGCCAATATACGTGCTAACTCACCATTAGTGCGTAGTCGAACAATGCCCTTAGATAAGATATCTGCATACTCTGTTGATGCTTCAATAGCAGGAGAAAAAGCAATATAAGCAGGTTTAGCCGGAGCAAGAAGGCCAGCCATATTAAATTTTTCCTGCCGATTAGATTGCTTACTGGTATACCAAAATACGGCTTCTGTTTCGACCAGAACATCTATTAAGCCCTGTTCCAGTAGCGTTATGTTTTCAATTAATGGCTTATTGCCATAAGCGCTATAAATGCGCGTAGCATCGGCTTGATGTAATTTTATATAGCTATCTAGGCTTTCGGTATAGGCATAGCCATTGGCAACTGCTAGCAGCTGGTTATCCAAGGATGCCGGCCCTTGATAGCGCCAATGGCCTGGCTTTAAGCTAAAGAAACTAAAAGCAATCAAGCCCTGCTCATTCAATGGATAAATAAAATCTGGCGCATCGGATATATAACCACCAACCACTGCTGATATGATTCCTGCACGACAAAGTTGTAAGGCTCTTGACCAGGGAATGATTTGATAGTTAATTTTGATATTATGCTCAGCAAACACTTGCTGAGCAATTTCAATCATATAACCTGGATAATCTGAATTTGGCTGGCAATTAAATGGACACCAATTATCCGCAGCAATAGTAAGAGTTACCTTGCTTTGACTTGCGTTATCTTGGCCATTTGCTGCTATTGAATGGTTAGGTTTTATAGCAGCATAAAAAGTAACAACAATGATAAAAATAATGGCATATTTGTTCATGTAAAAACTAAAAAATAGCGTCACCTAATAGTTAGTTAAGCACAAATAATTTTAGAGTGTTAATGCTTTAACATTACTCGGCATAAAGCACAGCTAACCGCTTTAGCTAGCGAGTTTATGGCAAGTAAAGTTAAGACCAAAGTAAATAAGACCTAGTGGCGATAAACAAGGCTACTGACAAAATCGGTCAATAGCGATAAGTTTTTTTGTTAACGTTTTACCCTATACACCATCAAATACACCATCAAAAAATTTAGTGGTGACTACGGTGTTTTCTTAACTTTCTGCGGTTGCTTGCCGCATTATTTTTTTTCTACGCTACGAGCAAGCTTGGCTAAATCATTTTCATCAATAAAAGGCACTAGGGTAAAACCATACTGATAGCTTTTTGCAGGAATACGGTAGGCTGCATGTACTAGTCGCCCCCAAGAAGTATCACCTCCGACGCCCATTTGTTTATCATCAATATTGACAGTCACCAAGTCACGCATTATTAATTCTGCACCATGTTTACTGGTCACTGGCACTAGACCTGAAGCGGAAGCGCTGCCGTCCCTTCCGTCAACAAAGTCAATATCTTGTTGTAAATAAGGCCAAGCACTTACGCTCAGTGGCTTGTCACCTACCGCTAATAAACCAGCACCAGTAGGGCTTATCATTGCCAACCAACGTACGTCTGTTTTATTAGCATTTTCTTGGGGTCTAGCGTAATGGTGAATTTGCTCTTTCACTGCCGCTTGATATAAACCAATAGCGGCAGAGGTTTTTCTGTCAGCGTAGTTTTCGTGTGGCCCACGTCCAAACCAGCTAATAAATTGAAACTCCCCCGGCATAACCAACTGCATTCCCATGCGTGGTATATCAGCTAACTCTTGCTCATCGGCCAAATTTAGCTTGCTGGACACATGTATTCGTCCATTAGTTGATATTTGATAATTTACTTGGTAGCTACCAACAAATAAGTCACTCGAGTATATCGCTTTAACCAAGATACTTGCATTCTCTGTCATACTAGAAAGCTTAACTAACTGTAAACTATGCGCAGCCTGTTGCCATATTTTTGCTCTTTTTTGGAGACCATTACCTAGATCATTATCGGTTGGTGCCCGCCAAAAATTTACCATTAACGGTTGCTTAACCAATGGCGATATTAATGACTTTCCTTGATAGGTAAACGTGGTTAACCAGCCCGTTTTCTGACTGAATGCTACCGCTACGTTATCATTAAATAGTGTTAACTGACCGTTAGCCTCAATACGCTGTAATGCTTTATCTGCTCCGATCTGTACCTTATCTGCCTGATATTTCACTGGCATTTTAAATTGCTCAAAGGCAACTTCATGACCGCTATCTAATAATGGTTGCGGCTTATTTACCACCATTTTAACCGTTAAAAAGTACTCTTTATTACTACTCATAGGTAAATGGTTCAATACTTTTTTAAGCGTAATGACTTTAGTCTTACCGGCAGCAATATCAGCCATAGCGCGCTGACCTTGAGCAACCAATTCACCATCTGCCGTTAACAACCATTGCAAGTCATATTGGCTTAGGTTACTAAAAGCAAATTTGTTAGTGATAGTAAAGCTAGCTTTAGTTAAATCTTGGGCAGTAAATTTAACCGGCTGATAGACTTTCTTCACCTCGAATAAATGTGGATGTGGCTCTCTGTTAGGATTCACTAAGCCATTATTAAGAAAATTACCATCACTGGGTAAATTAGGATGAAAATCTTTACCGTAGGCCCAGTATTTCACGCCATTACTATTGGTGTATTCTAAAGATTGATCAACCCAGTCCCAAATAAAGCCACCTTGCAATACATCATACTTTTCAATAACATCCCAATAATCTTGTAAATTACCCACTGAATTACCCATGGCATGAGCATATTCAATCATTATGGCTGGACGATGGGGTTTTGATTTTGCGTATTTTTCTAAGCGCTCAATTGATGGATACATAGGCGCAAAAATATCGGTGTAGTGCTCTTCACCTGCTGGTTCATATTGCACCAGTCGGCTATCATCATGCTCTTTTAGCCACTGATAGGTCGCTGCAAAAACTTTACCCTCCCCCGCTTCATTACCCAAAGACCAGATAATAATAGACGGATGGTTTTTATCACGTTCAAACATGCGCTTGGTACGATCTAAATGGGCCGGTAACCAACTCATTTCATTACCCAGTTGCGTCTTTTCATTAATGGCTAATGGATGCGATTCTATATTGGCTTCATCGATAACATACAGGCCATATTTGTCGGTTAAATCATACCAATACGGGTCATTCGGATAGTGACTTGAACGGACAGCATTGATATTAAATTGCTTCATCAATTTAATATCCTGCTCCATTAAGGCTTTAGTTACCACATGACCATGTTTGGGTGAGGTCTCATGTCTATCAACACCACGAATATAAATAGCCTTGCCATTAACCGTTAGCTGACTATTTATAATTTCAATATGACGAAAGCCAATATCATCTTTAATCGCGGTGAGCACCCGACCATTTTCATCGGTTAAGGTGATTAATAAAGTATATAAATTAGGTGTTTCCGCATTCCATAACCTTGGCTTGGCAAAGGAGCCCGAAAAACTCACTTGTTGTTTACCCTCGCTGTTAATGTTAATTATTTTTTCCGCAGAAATAACTGCCTTTAAGTGATTACTGGGATCTAGCAATTGATAAGCCACCGTTAATTTTCCGCTGTTACTTTTCGCCAGGTTGTTAACATCGACAGTGACACTAAATTCTGCTTGGCTAAAATTTTTACTTAACTTGGGCTTGGCATAAAAATCAACAATATGCTGTTGCTCTCGGGCATACAGGTAAACATCACGTTCGATTCCTGATATACGCAACATATCTTGGCTTTCTAGGTAGCTGGCATCAGTCCAACGGCGTATTTGTAAGGCTAATACGTTTTCTCCCTCATCAAGATACGGTGTTAAATCAAATTCTGCTGGTGTTTTTGAGCCTTGACTAAAACCGACTTTTTTACCATTTAACCAGACATCTAAGGATGATTTAGCGGCACCTATATGTAAAATGACCTGCTTATTTTGCCAACTTTTAGGTAAGGTGAATGGTTTTCGGTAGGAACCAATAGGATTATAATCCTTTGGCACATCTGGCCATGTGGTGCTAAAAGGGAAACGTTCATCTAAATAGATCGGATAGCCAAAGCCTTCAACTTCCCAATTACCCGGCACAGGAATTTGTGACCAGTTAGCATCGTCAAAAACCTTTTGCTCGAAGCCCTGCGGTTTATCTTTAGGGGAGCGTTGCCAGTCAAATTGCCACAGGCCATTGAGTAGAATAAAGTTATCACTGTGCTCTTTATTGTCATCAAGTGCTGCATTGACTGTGCTAAAGGGGAAAAAGCTCGCATGAGGTGCCAACTTATTGATGGCAAATACTTGATGGTCTTGCCAAGGTTCGCGCACCTGTTTGGCGAAAACACTGGATGTAAAAAAAGTGACGCCAAGGATAACAAACAACAAACTAGCTTTCATTTAAAATACCATATTGTATACAATGTACTTGTATAATACGAATGACCTTAAACTAGTTCAAGTATTTTACCGTTATTTTCTCGTTAAAAATGACTTTATCGCGCTGGCAACTAAGGACGCTCACCGTAATAAGCCATGGATTCCGTTTTAGCTCAAATATATACCCGTTACCATTCAAAGTGCTCGATTTCAGTGGGAATTAAAATAGCTTTAGGCAAGGGAAACAATGGAAGCATAGTCATTCTATGGTTTAATTATTTAACGCGGTATAAAGTCATTTTAAACCCATCGAAGAAGGGTTTGAGCAACATCACTTCATCGTTGCTGTAACTCATAATGACGCTACATGGATGGAGCTGATTAGAGAATGCAGGAGCAATTATCCTGAGCATATTCTCCTGAACAACCATTATTTCATCACAGCGCCTTGAATTGAAATTGCTCAAGCACTCTGAAACATGCTTCTTGAATGGTAACGGGTATATGCCCTACCATGTTCTTTTAGCATGTGATCGAAGCTGTCATAATAAAAAGTAGGATAATCATTTAAAATAAATTAAGCTGTTGCTGGTAAACCAAACAATAAGAAGAAAAATAGTATGCAAACAAATAAAAATATTTACTGTCAGTATCTTCGCGCTTTAACGTTCACTGGAGTGAGCCTAGTAGCACTTTTTAGTTTTATGGCAAACGCTATGGCAATAACCACTGACATGAGTGCGGAAGTGGCCACTGAATTTAACAAACAGTTAAATTTACAGACCTGGCCAAAGATGCACACTAAATTAGCTTTAATGGATAACCCCTACTCGATATTTTACCAGGCCATCAAAAAGAACCTTACCGAAGAAGCAACGACTGGTCATCCGCGACGCTTAATGACACCTGAAGAAAGCCTATTAGCGGCTAAAAAGAAGCGTTTTGATTACTGCCAAGCATCCGTCAGCTTTTTTGTCGATTTTGCGCAAAGGGCAGATAATTTATCTACACTAGAGCGCAATCCGCTCACTAAAGATAAGCTTATGCAAGGCAATGGCGTTAAGTACCCCTTTACTGAAGAGCAAAGCAATAATGGCAATTTTAGACCCACGCAAATAGCGCTAACGCTAGGTTGGCAATACCAAGGTAAAGGAGAAACATATGCAGAAGAATTTCTTACCAGTTGTTTAGCTATACCTGTTAACTTGTATTATAAAGAAGATAAGTTTTAATAATAATTTAACCTAAAAAAAACCAGTTACTTTAGATAAGGAACTGGTTTTTTTAATCATTTATATCTTTATAAGCTAAACAATATTACTTTTTCTTTTTAGCTGCTTTAGCATTGGGTAAATCAGTGATTGAGCCTTCAAAGATTTCTGCCGCTAAGCCAATGGATTCATTTAACGTTGGGTGAGCATGGATAGTTAAGGCAAGATCTTCAGCATCAGCGCCCATTTCAATAGCTAAACAAATTTCACCAAGCATTTCGCCAGCATTGATACCAACAATAGCACCACCAAGAACACGACCAGTTTCTTTTTCAAAGATCATCTTAGTTTTACCTTCAGTACGTGCAGAAGCAATAGCACGACCAGAAGCAGCCCATGGGAAGTTAGCCACTTCGATGTTCAAACCTTGCTCTTTTGCTTCAGCTTCAGTAACGCCAACCCAAGCCATTTCTGGATCAGTATAAGCAATTGAAGGAATGCAACGTGGGTCAAATTCATGTTTCTTACCAGAAATAACTTCTGCAGCACAATGTGCTTCATGAACCGCTTTATGCGCAAGCATAGGTTGACCAACAACATCACCAATAGCGAAGATGTGCGGTACGTTAGTACGTAATTCTTTAGTAACGTTAATGAAACCACGTTCATCAACATTTACGCCAGCTTTGTCAGCAGCAACTAAGTGACCGTTTGGCTTACGGCCAACAGCAACTAAAATTTTGTCGTAACGTACTGGGTCGCTTGGTGCTTTTTTACCTTCAAAAGTAACGTATAAACCGTCATCTTTTGCTTCAACTGCGACAACTTTAGTAGACAACATAATGTTGAATTTTTTCTTGTTGTAGTTGGTATAAACTCGAACAATATCTTTATCAGCCGCTGGCACTAATTGGTCAGCAAACTCAACAACAGATACATTAGAACCTAAGGCCTTATATACAGTACCCATTTCTAGGCCAATGATTCCGCCACCCAATACTAACATTTCAGCTGGTACGTCTTTAAGCTCTAACGCGCCGGTAGAATCAATAACACGCGGGTCATCGGTTGGAATGAATGGTAAGTTAACCACTGATGAACCTGCCGCAATAATGGCATTATCAAAAGTAATAGTCGTTGTTTCGCCGTCATTACCTGCAACTTCGATAGTTTTATCAGAAGTAAATTTACCGTAACCATAAACTGTGGTTACTTTACGGCTTTTTGCCATACCCGATAAACCACCAGTAAGCTGTGCAGTTACACTATCTTTCCAGCTACGAATTTTGTCTAAATCGATTTCAGGCTTACCAAAAGTAACACCGTGAGATGCCATTGCTGCTGCATCATCAATAACTTTAGCTACGTGAAGTAAGGCTTTAGATGGGATACAACCCACATTTAAACAAACGCCACCTAATGTTTTACGGCTTTCTACTAGTACTACATCTAAGCCTAGATCTGCTGCGCGAAATGCTGCTGAATAGCCGCCTGGGCCCGCACCTAAGATTACTACTTGAGTTTTGATATCGTTACTCATAATTTTCCTCATTATTAGTTAAGAAAAACCCAATACTTTGTATTGAGGTTTTCTTGAATAGCTATTTTAAATTTTTATGGCGAAATTCTACGCTTATCCGTTGAATTTCGCTAATATTAATTGCTTTATATCGACTAAAGGATATATAGCCGCGCGAATAAATTCCCGCCTACAGTATCAATTTACGAATGTCAGACATTACAGCAGCAAGGTGTACTGTGAAGCGTGCGGCTAAGGCACCATCAATGACACGATGATCGTAAGACATTGATAGTGGTAGCATTAGCTTAGGTTCAAACTCTTTACCATTCCACTTAGGTTTCATTTCTGATTTAGAAACACCTAAAATAGCCACCTCTGGGGCATTAACAATTGGCGTAAACGCTGTACCACCAATACCGCCAAGACTAGAAATAGTAAAACAACCACCTTGCATATCAGTTGCCTTTAATTTTCCATCACGTGCTTTCATGCTGATTTCAAGTAATTCACGCGATAACTGGTGAATACCTTTTTGATCAACATCGCGCACTACCGGCACAACTAAACCGTTTGGTGTATCAACGGCAATACCAATGTGGATGTACTTTTTCAAAATTAAGCTTTCACCATCTTCACTCAAGCTTGAGTTAAACGTCGGGAAAGCGCGCAACGCATTTGCCGCCGCTTTTAAAACAAATACCAATGGCGTAATTTTAAAACCAAGCTTTTGTTTTTCACAAAGTACGTTTTGCTCTTTACGGAAAGCTTCAACGTTAGTGATATCTGCTTCATCAAATTGAGTAACATGTGGAATAGTTACCCAGTTACGATGTAAGAAGGGTCCAGAAATCTTCTGAATGCGTGATAATGGCTTAGTTTCAATGTTACCAAATTTAGAAAAATCTATCGTTCTGGCACTAACCACTTGCAAACCACCTTCACCAGCAGCAACTGAGCTACCCGCATTGGCTTTAGGACGAGATAATTCATATTTAACGTATGATTGCACATCGTCTTTTAAGATGCGGTTTTTACGACCTGTGCCTTTAACTAAGGTTAAATCTACGCCAAATTCGCGCGCCAAGCGGCGAATTGACGGTGAGGTGTAAATACTGCCTTTACTAACAGTACCTAGTTGTGGGTGATGTGGTACTGGCGCAGCCTTAGGCGCGGTTGTTGGGGTAACAGTTGGCGCGGCTACTGCTACTGCAGGTGCCGGAGCAGCTGCAACAGCGGGAGCCACAATAGCGGCGGCTTCACTGCCAGCAGTTTCAAGCTTGATTATTAATGAACCTTGCTTAACCTTGTCACCGTTACTAATAAATACTTCTTTAACCGTACCGGCATGGGTTGATGGCA
The DNA here is from genome assembly GCF_001440345.1 of Colwellia sp. TT2012. Classification (GTDB taxonomy): domain Bacteria; phylum Pseudomonadota; class Gammaproteobacteria; order Enterobacterales; family Alteromonadaceae; genus Colwellia. Next base: position 687,036 of record NZ_LJYX01000021.1, read on the forward strand.
CATCCATAGTGGCTTTATCGGTTTCTAGCGTGATTAAGCCATCTTCTTCTTCAATGACATCACCAACGCTAACAAGTACATCGATAACTTCAACTTCACCGTCTTCACCAATATCAGGCACCGAAATTTCAATGATTTCAGCGGCGCTAGCAACTGCTGTAGCGACCGGTGCTGCTTCAACAACAGCTGCAGCGGGAGTTTCAACAACCGCAGGGGCTGCAACCGTTACTGGCGTAGCAGCGGGAGTCGCTTCAGGTTCAGCTGATGACTCAGCACCTGCAGCTTCCATCTCAGCAATAAGATCACCTTCTTTGATTTTATCACCAACACTTACCGATAAGCTCACTAGCTTACCGGTAAATGGTGCTGGAATATCCATAGAAGCCTTGTCAGTTTCTACGGTTATAATACCTTCATCGGCTTCTAAGCTATCACCAACAGCAAAACAAATTTCAATAATTTCAACTTCATCGCCACCAACATCAGGGACTAGGATTTTTTCAATAGACATTATATTTTCCTTATCTAGATGCTAATTATGCGTAAAGTGGGTTAAGTTTTTCAGTATCGATATTGAAGCGCTTAATTGCTTCAGTAACGACTGTACGTTTAATATCACCACGATTAGCCAATTCAAATAATGACGCCACAACAATATAGGCGGCATTCACTTCAAAGTGAGTACGTAAGTTAGCGCGACTATCACTACGACCAAAACCATCGGTACCTAAACAACGATATTCAGTGTTGATATATGCACGAACTTGCTCTGAATAGTTTTTGATGTAATCCGTAGCAGCAATCGCAGGACCTGCGTCTTTAGTAATAATTTTAGAGATATAAGCTACACGTTGCTCACTTTCTGGGTGCAGCATATTCCAACGCGATACATCTTGACCATCACGAGTCAGCTCATTAAATGAAGTTACTGAGTAAACATCACTAGACACATTATAATCGTTCGCTAAAATTTGCGCCGCTTCACGTACTTTTTCTAAAATGGTACCTGAACCCATCAACTGTACATTTGCTATAGCTTTACTCTTACCTTTGCTAGGTGCAACTTGCTCAAGTTGGTAAATACCTTTAATGATTTGATCAGTAACTTCTTTATTTTCTGGCAAGGCCGGATGTTTATAGTTTTCATTCATTAAAGTTAAGTAGAAGAAGATGTTTTCATTTTCTTCGTACATACGACGTAAACCTTCACGAATGATTACCGCAATTTCATAACCATAGGTTGGATCATAAGTGACACAGTTAGGAATTAAACCCGCTTGCACATGTGAATGACCATCTTGATGTTGGAGACCTTCACCGTTAAGTGTGGTACGACCCGCAGTAGCACCTAATAAGAAACCACGTGTTTGGCTATCGCCTGCGGCCCAGGCTAAATCACCAACACGTTGAAAACCAAACATTGAGTAGTAGATGTAGAACGGAATAGTGACGACATTACAAGTAGAATAAGAAGTACCTGCAGCGATCCAAGATGCCATAGCACCTAACTCGTTAATACCTTCTTGTAATACTTGGCCTTTTTTATCTTCACGATAATAAGCAACTTGATCCGCATCTTGAGGAATATATTTTTGCCCTTCGTTAGCGTAAATACCCACTTGACGGAATAGGCCTTCCATACCAAAGGTACGTGCTTCATCAGGAATGATTGGTACGATACGTTTACCAATTTTCTTATCTTTTAATAAGGCATTCAATACTCGCACAAAAGTCATAGTTGAAGAGACTTCACGCTCACCTGAGCCTTTTAAAATTGCATCAAATACTTTAAGCGATGGAATTTCTAAACTTTCTTCCGCTTGCTTACGACGCACTGGTAATGAACCACCTAAGGCTTCACGACGGGCTTTCATGTATTTATATTCTTCACTGTCTTCAGAAAATTTAAAGAACGGTAAATCGGCAATCTCTTCATCACTAACCGGAATATTAAAACGATCGCGATAATGTTTAATAGACTCTAGATCCATTTTCTTAACATTATGAGCGATATTTAATGCTTCACCCGAAGCGCCCAGACCAAAACCCTTCACCGTTTTCGCCAGAATAACCGTTGGACGACCTTTAGTGTCCATGGCTTTTTGATAAGCCGCATAAACTTTCACTGGGTCATGACCACCACGGTTTAAACGCCAGATATCGTCATCAGACATATTAGCAACCATAGCTTTAGTTTCAGGGTACTTATTAAAGAAATTTTCGCGGGTGTACTTACCACCTTTCGCTTTACAGTTTTGGTATTCACCATCAACGGTTTCGTTCATTAACTGCAATAATTTACCCGAAGTATCACGAGCAATAAGTGGATCCCAATATGAACCCCAAATAACTTTTATTACTTCCCAGCCTGCGCCACGGAATGTACCTTCAAGTTCTTGGATAATTTTACCATTACCACGTACCGGACCATCTAAACGCTGTAAGTTACAATTAACGATAAAGGTTAGGTTATCTAAACCTTCGCGCGATGCTAAACCAATAGCACCTAATGATTCTGGTTCATCTGTTTCTCCATCACCGAGGAAACAGTAAACACGTTGACCTGAACAATCTTTAATACCACGATCGGTTAAGTATTTTAAGAAACGAGCGGTGTAAATAGCTTGTAATGGACCTAAGCCCATAGAAACCGTTGGGAACTGCCAGAAGTCATCCATTAAATGCGGATGTGGATAAGAAGGTAAACCTTTACCATCACATTCTTGACGGAAATTGTTCATTTGCTCTTCAGTTAAACGGCCTTCCATAAAGGCACGTGCATAGATGCCGGGAGAAATATGACCTTGGGCAAAAATAAAATCACCGCCATCTTTTTCTGAGGCTGCTTTAAAGAAGTGGTTAAAACCTACATCGTATAACGTTGAAGCAGAAGCAAAACTACCAATGTGACCGCCCAGCTCTAAATCTTTTTTAGAGGCACGTAATACTAAGACTAATGCGTTCCAACGAATAGCGGCACGGATACGTGATTCAATAGTTTGATCCGCCGGCATATGTGGTTCTTGCCCAGGTGGAATAGTATTAACATAAGCGGTAGTCGCATCAAATGGTAAGTGAGTACCACCACGACGAGCGCGGTCAATTAAAGCTTCTAATAACTGATGAGCACGTTCTGGCCCTTCATTTTCTAATACAGACTCCATTGACTCTAACCACTCTTGGGTTTCTTCTGAATCAATATCGATATTTGGTAGATCTGACATATTGTTTAGTCTCCAATACTTTCTTATTTTATAAAAGTTTAAAATTAAATTTTCTAATTATTCATAGTACAAATACGTAATTTATTCTAGCGACTACATTCTGCGCATAGAGCGTTCCATGCGGCTGTTTTCCTGGCTAAGTTTTAACAGGATTTCTTCAATAAAAGCTAAGTGTCTATGACTTGCACCCCAAGCTTTTTTTGGCTGACCACTGACAATAGCATTGAGCAAACGTTTTCTATAATCGGTTATCTTGCTAAAGATATCCGGACGTTTTGCCAATACTGTTAAATTTTGTGCAATATTATCAGCAAGTAATGCAGACATACTGCGAGCAAGTTGAAATATCACCGCATTATGTGAAGCGGCACAAATAGCTAAATGAAATTCAACGACCGCTTCTGCTTCCACGCGAAAATCATTTTCTAATTGGCTAGTACCAATGTCATCGTGCTTAATTTGAATTTGCTCAAAATCTGCTGGCGTGCCACGCATGGCAGCATAATACGAAGCCATACCTTCAATACCATGACGAAATTCTAATAAATCAAATTGTGATTCATTATCATTAGACATTAATTCAAACAAGGGATCTGAAAAACCGCTGAGTAAATTTTTACAGACAAAGGTGCCACCACCTTGTTTGCGAGTCACTAAACCTTTGCTCTCTAATTTCTGTATTGCTTCACGTAATGATGGCCTTGAAACTTCAAACTGCAAAGCCAGTTCACGTTCAGGTAATAATTTTTCACCCGGCTTTAAACTGCCTTCAATAATCATGGCTTCAAGCTGGGCTAAGATAATGTCAGCCAACTTCTGCGGCTTCACTCGGCCAGTTTTTTTTGATGCTAGCATTGATTTCTTTTCGTTAGGTTGGCATTCATAAAAGTTAATTAACTCATTATTTCCACGAGACTAAAGAGAAATGTCTAGGTAAAAGCCCCTAAAAAACCCTTGGTAAATTGGTAAGACCAATTAATTTATGAGTAATAAAATAGCAAATATAGCTACTTTTTACAAGTCAATTTAGTTTATGGCTAGGATTTAAGCAAGATTTTAATGCGCTAAAGTAATAAATTACTGTCTAATTTTAGCGCGTTAAAGCAAGAGAAACGATTGGTCTGACCATTGGTTTTGGCTGTTTACTTAGTTTAGTAAGCCAGCTAAGGTCAATATTGAAATAACGGCAAGGACCAGTAAGACATTACGTTTTGCTAGTCTGACTAATAAACAAGGCTCAGCTGTGCAGTCGTCCTTATTCACCATAATGTCTTCCGATTTTTGCGCAACATCAATTAAAATTTGATGAGTAGGTTTTTGGCTATCAAATAAACTGTCTAACCAAACGGGCATAGCTTTAGAGAAGTGACCAACAAACATATAACCAAAAGAGGCAACTCGCACAGGTAACCAATCTAGCCAATAAAGTACATCGTGATGGTTTTGACAGCCATTGATAATAGTAGGGGCTACATTTCCTTCATGCTGAACCTCATGCTCAGTGTCGCTTTCAGCTACCGAGTTGGCCTCTGCTTGTGCTTTACTTTCATTTTCACTGGCAATACATTGAGATTTTTTATGCTCTATAACGCTAGTCAACAAACGGTAAAATACCGCACCTGCAGCACCAAACACGGTAAAATACAGCATAATAGCAATGTAATAACGGTAGTTTAACCAAATGAGTGCTGGACCAAAGCCCATATTAGGTAAGTTTTTGTCCGATAATAACTGCTGATGGTGCATTGCCGTGGTCGTTTCTTCACCGCGAAAAGCTGAGTGCAGGTAGCTTTTATAACTATTTCTCGTGGTGGTACAACCAAAACAAACAATAAGCACCAAAGTCGAGATAACTAATTGCATAACGCTGTTATCAATTAGCTCAAGCAAAAAATACGTCGCCATAACGGGTAAGAGAATAAAGACCACACTCGCGATCGTACCTTGTTTAGCGGTAAAGTTTTTGCTAAAAAAATGTAGATAGTGTTGATAATAAAAATTAAATCGCCACACTTTGGCAGATAACGAACGCTCTGCAGCCAGTGCAATTAATAAACTTAATAAACTCATGCTAATTATTATTCCTTGTCGCTTGTTCAGTTAAACACTGACGAAAGTATTGCCAATCAAATGCCGGCCCGGGATCGGTTTTTCTGCCTGGGGCGATATCACAATGACCCACAATATGACTCATGATAATGGCAGGAAATTTATTTTGCAAACAAAGTGTTAACGCTATTAGTTGTTGGTACTGCTCTGGGGTATAACAAATATCATCTGTGCCCTCTAATTCAATACCAATAGAATAATCATTACAGCGCGGCCTTGCTCTAAATGAAGAAGCGCCCGCATGCCAAGCCTTATCATCAAAGGATACATACTGGCTAAGGCTACCGTCCCGACGGATAAGGCAATGCGCGGAAACTTCCACCCCCTTCAAGTCATTAAAACTAGCATGGTCGTTGCAATCTAATTGCCCAAGAAATAAATCATTGATGCAATTGCCGCCAAACTGCCCTGACGGCAGGGAAATATTATGGATAACCAATAAACTAATGTCATCCGCTAATTCGCGCGGCGAAAAATACGGCGAGGGGAAATGTTGTGCTTGTGCTAGCCAGCCAGAAGAAATAGAAAACATGGGTTGCTCATTATTTTAGTGGTGTTACTTTTCAGCACTTGGTTTATACCCGTCAACTTCAAGGTACAAGATTCAGTGGGAATTTAAAAGACTTTAGGTTACATTTTGGGCTTTATTGCTTACTTAAGACAACATACAATACAGCTAACCTTATCAAGAGTTGCTTAGTATGACTGAAGTTGACCCAACAAACAAAATGGCGAAAATTTTTGTCTGGATTGCTTGGATAATAGCGCTGGCGTTATTAATGTTTTTATTTCAAGATATACTTGATGAACAATATAATCCTAATAGCCAGCCAAAAATGCGTTTAACCGCCGATGGTCAAGCTGAAGTGATTTTAGCGCAAAATAGGCAAGGTCATTATCTGGCTCGCGGCACAATAAATGGCACTGCGGTGACCTTTTTACTCGATACTGGTGCAACCCAGGTATCAATCCCTGCCCATATAGCAGAGCAACTAGACCTAGTAGTTCAAGGGAGTTACCGAGTACAAACCGCCAATGGCACTATCACGGTTTATAAAACTGAAATTGCGCAATTGAGCTTAGGTAATATTTTCTTGTATAATGTCGCTGCTCACATTAACCCGGCAATGAAAGCAGATGAAATACTATTAGGCATGAGCGCACTAAAACAAGTAGACTTTTATCAAACGGGTAAACAATTAATCTTACGAGAACCCCTGTAACAGGAAGCAAACCATGCTTAATGCACAATTAGAAAAATTACAGCAAGATATTAGCAAAACCATTTCTTGGGCCCTTTGTGAAGATTTAGGCGCCGTTGGTGATGCAATGCCTCAAGCAAACCAAGATATTACCGCTATGCTCATTCCTGAAAATGAACAAGCCGTCGCTACTGTAATTACTCGTGAAGATTGTATCGTCTGTGGTGTTGCTTGGGTCAACGAAGTATTCAAGCAACTCGATGCTTCATTAAATAAATCAGCGCAGCAAACCACTAACGCTTTACCTACAAGAATTACCTGGTTTGTTAATGACGGTGAAGCTGTTGCCGCCAATACGACACTTTTTGAATTAGAAGGTAACGCCCGTACACTGCTAACCGGTGAACGTGTTGCCTTAAATTTTTTGCAAACCTTATCGGGTACTGCCACGTTAACCAGTCACTATGTAAAAGAATTGGCTGGCAGCAACACTAAGCTGCTTGATACTCGTAAAACCTTACCTGGTTTACGTAGCGCACAAAAATATGCGGTGCTTTGTGGTGGCGGGGTAAATCATAGAATTGGTTTATTCGATGCCTTTTTAATAAAAGAAAACCATATCGCCGCTTGTGGCGGTATCAAACAAGCGGTAGCCACCGCTAAAGAAAATCACAGTGATAAAACCGTTGAAGTAGAAGTAGAATCTCTCGATGAGCTTGAGCAAGCCCTTAGTGCTGGTGCTGATATTATCATGTTAGATAACTTCACTCCGCCAATGATAGAAGAAGCCGTAACGGCAACTCGCGGCAAAGCAAAGTTAGAAGTATCCGGCAATATGACCATAGAAACGTTGCAAGAATACGCCAAAGCCGGTGTCGATTACATCTCCAGTGGTGCGCTAACCAAACATGTTAACGCGATTGATTTGTCGATGCGTTTTAAGTAACAGCAGATTACAATAATAAAAAAGCGCTAAGCATCTTATGCTGACCGCTTTTTTTGTATGAAAACGTTCAAAAATATAAATTCAAAAAACAAATGGGTATCCACAATAACAAACCACTGGCAAAAATATATTAGCTAAGTTTGCGCTGGTGGCCTTTAGGTAATCATCTAATAAATCAAGCATTTCAGATAGCCGTATTGAACTCATCGAACGTTAACAGCCCCTAAATATCTTTAGGCCTACCGGCATCGCCCTGGCTATAGTCACACACTCCGCTAGCAAAAATAGCCTGCATATCCTTGAGGTGTTTAGTTAAGTCAATAGAGCCATACATACCTTGTTTAATGGCCTGCGCAAGTGGAATTTTATAACATTTGAACACACTCCCCTGCCATGGACCCTCTGCTTGAATACGGCTATTGGAAAAAATAGCATAATGCTCCGCACATGCTCCTCGATTTAACGATTTTTTTTCATAGCCAACTTGATTCCATTTTCCTTGCCAAACCCCCTCACCTTGCGCTATTACCTCGCCTTTATCATCAAAGCAGGTATCTTGTAATTGTACTGGCTTGCTTTGCGCGGCATTGAGCTCAGGAAACTGTTTGCGTTTTAGTAGCCATAAATCCATCAAAACAAAAGCGTTCTTGGTTGGGTCAAAGTCGCGCTTTGCCACCCAAATAACTTGGTTATCAAAATGTCCATTGGCTTGTTGTAAACGTAAACGAGTACTAAAAGATGCCGACATATGATGCATATCGAGTTTTTCTTCTAAATAATGACGGACATCAATGATAGGCAAGTCCAGCTTACCAATAAAAACCTGTCCTCCTCGATAAGCCGCCTCAATAGCGTTGAGTGAGGCACTACGCCGTGGTGCCATTTTATTATCAATAACTTGAGTTATATTGTCACTACCCCATAAAGACAACCAAAAAGGAATTTTCCGACCAAACGGCGTGATAATATTTTCAGCCTTCATTTTGTACTGCTCTTTCCAACTGCCTATATTTTTATTGAGATGGACAAATTCAGCTAAGGTGATCTGTTTTTGTTTTAAGGCATGCAAACCATATTGCACCCCGTCATTATCCCAAGTACTTTCCACTAAGCCATGTTGATCACGACTGAAAAGCCAAGCCATATCTTCCCAATAATTCCAATTGGTTTTCTTAACCACTTCATCGCTATAAAAATGTCGCAAGAAGCCTTGTCTTGGGTTATGGATAAAGGTAGATAAACCAAAGTAACCATTGATACATTCACTATTACCTTGGGGGAAACTCGGTACCATACCCGCCATTAATTGCGCTACCGGTTGTAAAAAGGCTATTTTTTGCGGAAAGTCTTGTAAGCTATTCATGCCTTCAAGTAGTTGTCGCTGATCCCATTGCTGCCAGCGGCTATGATCCTTGGCTCTAAAGGTAAAATAATTATTAAACAAATCACAATCTAAGGTGTATATAGTTTGGCTGACCATATCAGGATAAGAATACTGCGGAATTAAGCCATCGAGAATACCATGACTATTTTGTCCGATAAGATATTGCGACAAGCCACCACCTGAGCCGCCAATACCGACCGTGTATAAAGGCTCTCCAAATAGACTGACAAAATGCAGCTTAACCCTACGAGCAGTATCTTCGGCCAATAACATGTTATAGGTATAACTAGTACGATTACCGCTGGAACTTATGATCGCATAACCTTGCTGCACTTCACTTAAACGACGAGTAATCGTTCTGGTTGCTTTTTGTCGACCTTGGCGAAAACCTATGCCCGAGCCACCATTAAACTGATATATTAATTTTTTATTCCATAATGAGCTCATCGAACGTGTGCCAAGCTCTTCCGGCGTTATTGCCATAGCAATAGTATAAATAAAGCGGTTAATACTGCCTTGCTCGGCTCGAAACAATTGCAAAGGCAACTGCGCATCTCTTAACGACGCTAATTGGGAAAACCGCTCAATAGGCAGCTTAACCAAGTTATTATCTAGATTTAGATAATAAAACTGTAAATGACTTGCCACTAAGCAATCTTTTGAATAACCAATAATTTTACTGCGCTGGGCGAGATTATCATAGACAGGCACACCAAAACCTTCTTGGTTATCAACCAAAGGCTGCTCTAGCTGTGAATCTATGGTCATACAATAAAAAGGATATTGCTTAGGCCCTGAATATAAAGAATTACTGGGGCCAACGTCCCCTAACTTAATAGGAAAATGAAAGGCTTCTTTTGGCCGACTAACGTGACTAATATGCGGAAAAATTGGCAGTAAATAATTTTCTTCTGCTACCGCTATGCGTTTAACTTGTCGATATTTATAAGGCTGCTCTGCCGGATATAACCAGACTAGAACAGCTAATAGCGTGAGAATAGAGAAAATAAGTTTTTTCTTATGCATAGCAGCACCACCGAAAAAAAACAGCCAACACTTAGGTTAAATATAGTGCAGAACATCAGTTAAGGTAGAAAATATTACGCAGAAAACATTATCGCTTATTTCAATTTAGCCACGAAGGTTTTTCTAAACTTGGCTAATTTAGGTGATACTACTGCTTGGCAGTACTGATTTTCAGGATTATTTTTAAAGTATTCTTGATGATAATCTTCACCACAATAGAAAGTAACTGCAGGGCTAACTTGCGTTACGATAGGATCATCAAATAATTGCTCTGCCGTGATCTGCGCCAGCATAGCTAAGGCAACTTTTTCTTGTTGTGCATCATGGGTAAATATTTCAGAGCGGTACTGGCTACCAATATCATTGCCTTGACGATTTAGCTGTGTTGGATTGTGTAAGCTGAAAAATATTTCCAGTATTTCACCATAACTAATTATCTGGCTATCAAACTGCAGCTGTACTACTTCAGCATGGCCGCTATTGCCCGTACAAATCTCTTTATACGTTGGATCTATACTCTCACCCCCCATATAACCAGATGTTGCGCTAATAATACCCTTAACACAGTTAAAAGCACTTTCAATACACCAAAAACAACCTCCAGCCAGAGTAGTCGTTTGTATCTTTTTTTCGTTAACTTGCTCGGTCATTTTACCTGGTACCTTATTCATTAATTTTATCATTTACCTCAGTCTTTTTATGACAAAAAAGCTAAGAACTCATGGTTATTTTACTCGGCTCTGTTGATCTTTTAGGGTTAAAATTTATCTAATATAAAGCGGTTTTAATCGCGGCGCTAGTTTCGTAGCAGAGCTACACTGCACTAGCTCTGCCTTGTCTACATAGCAAACAAAGTGCTGTAAAAGTTATGTCAAAATTTCAACAGACCCTAAGAGCATTATTATACTTATTTAACCTATTTGTTACCGAATAAAAGCAGATGCCACACGTTTTAACAATAACCAAGCAGATTCAGGCTATTATTGCACCGCGTGATGATAACAATGCAATGACTTTCGGCCGTTCAATTTATTATCGCCACCATCAGCTTAAATAACTCAATTAAAAATTATAAGCCAGATGTTGATGAAATCTGACCATCAACTCGTCTTTACTCGGCTCTATTTCCAGCTCTACCGCCATCAATTTCATCGCTTGTTCTATTTGATTTAAAAAACGACCAAAACCATATTCACTATTATTCTCAGGGGTCGCGACAAAAACGAATTGCACGCTATCAGTTAATTCCCCGGCATTCCACTTACTAATAATGCCACAAGGGCTTTGCTCAGGGTTGTAGCCCAACATTTGTAACTCGCCAACACGGGAAACGATCTCATGAATACTATACCTAATAATTGGCACTAAACCATTAGCAATCATAGCACCATTATTCAAGTTATAGCGCTTTGCCGCCATAGTAAAGACGTCAGTTAAATAAGTGTACAAAGGGTTGTAAGGGTCTTGTGAGTTGCTATCAATTTCTACCTGCTGCAATAGTTTATTAGTTATATTTAAGGTGACCACGGCATAACTCATGGCACTGTGGTAAGTGGGCAATTGTACATCTTGACTGGCATAACGTTTTTTAATTTCACGTAATTTATGTACTTGTGTTGTAGTACAGCCCTTATTTTTAGCAAATAAATCATAGGTAAGGTGCTGATGATCTCGAAGACGCATGTCACTTTTATCTAGCTGAATCTTTTCGCAGAATTTTTGTACCACTTGACTCACTCGGCTATGGAATTTGGCGGCATTAACTCGAATGTCATTGCCTGTAGCCAAAAAAAGTAAGCAAACTTTCTTTGCTCTTTTACTACCATCAAAGAATGACTTTTTCAGGTGGTGACTTTCGGGATTGTAATAAAATATAATTTGTTGATTGGTTTGCCATTGATGTAATTCCTGGCTATAACGAACACGCGCTAATTTATCGTTGGCAATAAACTGACAATTATCGAACTCTACTTCATCGGTCAATTCAAAAAACAATGCCGATAATTGCTGATATAAATCAGAGTATGGCTGTGGTTTTAACTCGCTGTATTTTCCTGAAAACTGCTGTATTAGCTCATCGGTCAAACTAAATTCAGCTAAGATATATTGATTATCACGCACATTACCAGGTAAGTACGCTTTGTGAGCAGCACTTCGCTTTCTAATAATTGACATCCTCATCCCTAATTTTATTAACGTGGTTACCTTTTAAGATAGGAGCAGTATAATGAGCGCCAATGAAGCTTTTGTGACTTAGATATGTCACTAATATGACACGCGCCAGAGAAGGAAGTATTTTGCTCAACGACCAACAAGCACTGATTGATGCCATTAATCAAACCATGCCCTTTGGCAAATATGCTGGCAGAAAGCTGTTACAACTGCCGGAGCCTTATTTGGTTTGGTTCCATGGCAAGGGTTTTCCCGAAGGTAAATTAGGGCAACAATTAGCTTTAATGTATGAAGTAAAACTCAACGGGCTAGAAGCTATGCTGCAACCTTTATTAAAAAGTTAATACTTGGCTAAATCTTGCCAAAACGAGCTAAGCCCCGAACTTAAACATTCGGGGTCATTACCTTTAACAAGCTAATCACGACCCAGTAGATTAAATTACCCGCGAGAAACGTTGTTGATTAATATGCTTTTTCATATAGGCATCAAAGCTCATACAAATAATACGAATTAATAAGCGTGCTTGTGGTGCTACTTTAATATAGTTTTGCTTGTTTTCGAGCAAACCATCATCAATAAAGGTATTTAATAGCGTCAAGTCTTCAGCAAAGTATTCATCAAAGTTAATGTTATATTTTTCATTAATGACTTGTTTATCTAGATACAGGTTACACATTAATTCACCAATAACCTCACCACGCAAAATATCATCGTCCGACAAACTTATACCTTTTATGTGTGCATGCTGCCTTTGTGTAATCGCTTGATAATACTCTTTCAAATCTTTAATATTTTGGCTAAAGCAATTACCAATAGCGCTAATTGCTGACACCCCTAAACCTAATAGATCACAGCCACCCTTGGTGGTATAGCCTTGGAAATTACGATGCAATGTACCATTATTTTGCGCGAGTGATAATTCGTCATTTGGCTTGGCAAAATGGTCCATACCAATAAAGTCGTAACCAAAACCACAGAGTTTCTCAATAGCCAACTTCATTAAGGAAAATTTTGCTTGCGTATTAGGTAGCCATTCATCACGAAATTTACGCTGTGCAGCAAAACGACTAGGTAAATGAGCATAGCTAAACAATGAAATACGATCCACATCCCATTCATGTGCTGTCACTAAGGTTTTTTCAAAATTCACTAGCGTTTGATGTGGTAAGCCATAAATAAGATCGATATTAATAGATTTAAAGCCAACCGCTTTGGCATGCTTAATAAAGCCACCAATAAACTCAGTTGACTGTACGCGGTTAATGGCTTGTTGAACCTTTAAATCAAGATCTTGCACGCCTAAGCTTAAGCGATTAAAACCTAAGGCATATAAGTGATCGGCTAAGTCCATTTCAATTTCACGAGGATCAATTTCAATACTCATTTCTAAATCAGCAGAAAAATCGAATTTTTCTTTAAGTAAACTGACCAATTGTGTTATTTGTGGCTGGGTTAAAAAGCTTGGTGTTCCACCACCCCAATGTAACTGTTTAACTTTATAGTCTTTAAATAATGGCGCTTGCAAGGCGATTTCTTGTGCTAAATATTCTAGGTAAGTATCCGCTTTATCACGATGGCGAGTGACCACTTTATTACAACCACAGTAGTAGCAAAGTGTATGGCAGAAGGGGATATGTACATACAATGACAATTCACGGCTTGGTGAGTTTGCTATCGCCTGAATAAAGTCGTCATGATTAAAATCATTATGGAACTCTAACGCCGTTGGGTAAGAAGTGTATCTTGGTCCACTGGTGTTATATTTATTTAATAGCTTCTTATCGAAAATTTGACTTACTTGCATGTTCTCTTACCCTGTTATTTAGTTAACGAAAACATTATAGCCAGTTGAGAAATAGGGAGTGTTGATCAAGCGCAATAATTGCACTAATAAGACCAACAGCAGGCAGTTACCGCTATTGGCGCAAATATTAAAAGGGGAGAACTAAGCAGCTAAGCGAGTAAGCTGCTCTGAGGTGAACTGATGCAGCACATCTAAGTCTGCGACGACTTTATCATGCATTTCATTTAAAGCCTTCATGCGTTGATAATCTTCCCGCATGCGCTCTTTTTTTGTTAAGGCTTTACGTGCATCACGTATGGCAAAGCCTTTAATTTCCTCATAAAGAGTATAAATCCCAGGAAACTTGCTCGTTACTTCAGTCACTGTTTTTAAGGATGATAACAGTACCGATAAGCGCCAGCAGCCTTCATCAAATTCACATTGCTCTTGCTGCATAGCGCGAGTAATTAATAACACACTATCAAAAATTTTCCTGTCGTGCTTATTTAAGGCTTGTTGCTGTTTTATTTTAGCTTGAGCTTGTTGCTGCTTTAGCTGTGCTACTTGTTTTAACAGCTTGCCCGCATAAAAGGCTAAAGCTAAAACAATTACCACAGCAAGCAACAAAGCATAAAGCCATAAATCACTCATTAAAACTAATCTTTATCTTTAAAATCGGAAAAATCAGGGTTATCTAACTTATCCCATAACTCTTCTTCACTGCCATTGTCTTTACTAATCGCTTCATCTTCATCATCATCTTCATCAAGACCTAACTCAGTCGATAAAGCTTGATGACGCGCCATCATGTCATTGTAGTAATTAACTTCTTGCTCAGTTAAGGCAATATCATCTTCCTGCTTAGCTAAAATACTTTGCAATGCTTCATCTTGCTCAATGGCATCAAGCTCTTCTTCTGCAGACAGTTCATTGTTCACAGGGAGTTCACTCTCCGCATTTTCAATATAACGAATACTAGCGATACCTGCTGACTTCTGGCTTTTTTGTTGCATTTTTACTTGTTTTGTTTTTTCTTCTTTTGCGACAATTTTCCCCAAAGCAATAGGGGTTTTATTCCCTAAACGGGGGTCTTTATTAGCCCCTTGCTGATTGCTATTTGTTTTTTCTTGCACAGCTTCTTTTTGGCGATTACCCGCTGGTTTACCCGTGGTTTTACGAGTACGCTTTTCAACTTTAGCTAATTCTTGCTTACTTAACTTAGGTTTAGCTGTCGGTGCTCCACCTGGTTTTCTTGATTTTTTTGAACGAGACATAGATACAATTACTTTTTTACCAATAATGCGGGCTATTTTACGTCATTAATGGCCGAAAAACCTTAAAAAGTAGAAAAAAGACCCAAAAAAAGCGCCAATAGGCGCTTTTTTTCTGTATCGCTAGCTTACATGACGAATTTGGATATTGGGGTGAGTATTGATTTCTCCCCCTTTAGAGATAACCGCAATATTTTCATTACAAGTTAACACGGCAATATGCTTATCATGCAAATCTCTAATAAAGTTAAGTTGATAACCAAATTGCGTTAAGCTGCTGGCAGCGAATTTTTGTGCCAGAGTTAATTCTTCCCAGAGATCATCGGCATCACTCGGCATGTTTTGCCGTCGTTCCAACAAATCTTCTCTTCGCATTGCTACAGCCATAATTTCCTCTTCCCAATCCAATTATTATTTAATTAATATTTTGTTATGAGTATTTCTGTTATTTGTATTATTATTATTTTGCACAAAACTTAACCTACTTTGCATGTGACATCAATAATGATTACACTAAACACCTTAAATTAATTGCTGTTTAGGCAAATAGCCTTTGAAATGTAAGGTAAAAAATGTCACGTGTATTAGACGAATTATCGGCGTTATTAAAATTAGAAGTGATTGAGCAAGGCATCTATCGCGGACAGAGCCAAGATTTAGGTTATAAGGCACTCTTTGGTGGTCAAGTCATGGGCCAAGCCCTTTCTGCCGCTCAAGAGACCATTGCCGCTAACCGCTTTGTTCATTCGCTGCATTCATATTTTTTACGTCCTGGCGATGCAAGTATGCCGGTAGTTTATCAAGTAGAAGTTATTCGTGACGGCGCTAGTTTTAGCACCCGCCGTGTGCAAGCGGTGCAAAATGGTAAAACCATCTTTTATATGACCGCCTCTTTTCAACATAGCGAAACGGGCTTTGACCATCAAGATACCATGCCAGATGTTACCCCTCCTGAAGATTTGTCATCCTTTACCGATTATATAAAAGCGAATCAGCAGTACATCCCTGAAGCACTGCGCGAAAAATTTTTAGCCGAAAAGCCTATCGATGTTCGTCCCGTGCAACAATATAACTGGTTACAACCAAAGCCAACCAATTCGGCCAGCCAAATGTGGATCAAGGCCAACGGTGATTTACCTGATGATCGAGGCATACATACTTATATGTTGGCTTACACCTCAGATTTTCACTTCTTACCGACTGCGCTATTGCCTCATGGGGCAAGTCATTGGCAGCCAAACTTCCAAATAGCCACCATAGATCACGCTATGTGGTTCCATCGTCCATTTCGTTTCGATGATTGGTTGCTTTATTGTATGGACAGTCCGTCAGCGAGTAATGGCCGAGGACTAGTTCGAGGACAAATCTATAATCGTCAGGGTGCATTAGTCGCTTCAACCATGCAAGAAGGTGTGATCAGACAGCGGTAGGGTTTATGGCTCTGTTGTAGTTAAGTATTGCTGAATAAACAAGCTAGACGCGTGAACCCATCAATGGGGCTCTACACAAGCATCAGGATAATATGCTTCCAGCATTATCTAATAAAGTACATCCTGTACCGTCATGCTGGTGAAGCGCGCTTTTGCTTTGCTAAGGCTTTGCGTTTTTCAATTGCTAATGAAGTAATATCTGCTTTTAATACTGGCTCTAAACCAAGCATAAAATACACTTCAGCCATTAAAAATAATGGTCCAATAAGAATCTGGCTCAAGTCATCAATAAAAGCCGGTTTCGCTTTTTCATAATGATGACCCAAAAATTGAATAAGCCAACCAACAACAAACAAACCAATGGCAATATAAAATACCCCCTCAACGCCACTAAATAATTGCGCAATAAACAAGTTAACTAAAATATACAGCAACATGCCCAAGGCTAATAAACGATGTAAAGCCAGATAGTAAATCGCTATTACGGTAAAAATCACCATAGCTAAAGTAAAGTGTAGGGTGAACGGCGTACTCAAGATATCATTGATAATTATTTCAAAGCGAATGGTATCCAGCATCAAGGTGACTGCCAACACAATTAAAGGTACACCAATAAAATGGGTGTTAATATTTTTTTGATTTAAATGGACACTTTTATATCGTGCTAATTGCTCTTCTATTGATTTCATCTTTCATTCTATTGTATGAATTGTTTTATGCGTTTTTTTGCCAATCATAACCACTTGGGTGCTGGAAAATACGTAAATCAAATTGTGGTGCAATGGCAAAAAGATGATCAAAAATATCGGCTTGGATAGCCTCATATTCAGGCCAATTAGTGGTATTAGCAAAACAGTATATTTCTAAAGGTAGTCCCGTTTGTGTGGCAGCAAGCTGTCTGACCATACAGGTTAGATCATCACGGATAAAACTATTTTGCTGTAAGTACTTGGTGATATAAGCGCGAAAAGTACCGATGTTGGTCAACTGCCGATTATTGAGTGCACTCAACGATTGCGCGATTTCATCACTATTACTCTCTTGTTCACTATTATTATCTTGCTCATTTTTCGCGAGTTCTTGCTTTTTATCACTGAGATAACTCTGTAATAAGTGGGCATTAGTCAGCTTATTTATTTGTGCTGCGCTATAAAAACCAATACTGCCAATATCAATAATAATCGTGCGCTTAATACGGCGCCCGCCAGTGTTATACATATTACGCCAGTTCTTGAAAGAGTCACTAATCAAGGCGTAAGTTGGTACCGTGGTAATGGTTTTATCAAAATTCTCTATTTTAACCGTACTTAAACCAATTTCTATGACATCACCATCGGCGCCATATTTAGGTAATTCAATCCAATCACCGGCAACCACCATGCGGTTCGCTGATATTTGAATACTGGCCACCAAACCTTTAATGGTATCTTGAAAAACCAACAATAAAACCGCGGTTAAAGCCCCTAAGCCACTGAGTAAATAAACCGGTGAACGGTTTATAATAAGCGAAAGAATGACAATAGCTGTCACTAAATATAAGGCTAATTTGATGATTTGAATAATAGCACTTAACGGTAAAAAACGTTGTTTGGCACTTTCTTGATATATGTTTTTACTGACATTTAGCAAGGCGCTAATACAACGAGATATTTGAAAGGTAAGCAGTACCTTACTAAATAGCATCAGTAAGGTACTAGCGACACTGCTAGTGCCTATAATAAAGGGGGTTAAAAAAAGGACTAGCACTAACGGCAACAGCATGGCCATTCGACTCAGTACACCATGCTCCATCAAGGTGTCATCCCAAGTATTTTTACTGTTAATAATGACCTTGTTTATCAAAGCTAATACTTGATGTTTCGCCAGGTAATAACTTAGCGCAGCAAGCAAAAAGATTAAGCATATACCTAGGCTGGTTGCGCCACTGGCTAAATATTTAGCGCTAAAGCCTTGCTCACTTAACCAAATACTGATCAGTTCATTCATACAGGTTTCCGGTCATAGTCTGGCTAAGTGAATTACTCGCTGGCAGCAAGCGCTAAGTGTTATTAAATAGTTAATCGTTATACTGCTGGCTAATTTTTTCAAGACGAGCATCTTTCTCATGCCAAAATTGAGTTAACCACTTTTGAAAAGCAATTTTATCATTACGATCTGAAAAGTCGATATGCCCTAATGCACTACGAATATCCAAAACATGTACTTCAATATGCACCCTTTCTACTTGCCCGCAGACAAAATCACTAAAATTAGGGATGCCGTCAGGGTAATAAATAGTAACATCAACAATTTTAGTTAAATGCTCGCCCATGGCATCCAATACAAAAGAGATACCACCTGATTTAGGTTTCAGTAAATATTTAAAGGGTGAACCTTGCTTATCATGCTTATTCTCAGTGAAGCGAGTACCTTCAATAAAGTTCATCACACTAACAGGTTTGTGTTTAAACTTAGCACAGGCTTTTCTGGTCGTTGCTAAATCTTTACCACGTAAATGAGGGTTCTTCTTTAAAAAAGCTTGGCTATAGCGCTTCAAAAAAGGAAAATCAAGTGCCCACCAAGCTAAGCCCAATATTGGTACGTAAATAAGTTCTCTTTTTAAGAAAAATTTCAAAAATGGAATCTGGCCATGTAAAGCCCGTTGTAAAACGACAATATCAACCCAGCTTTGATGGTTTGCTAACACCAAATACCAGTCCTTAATTTTAAGTTCTTCTAATCCAGTTATCACTATGGTGGTTTTAGTGAATACTTTTTGAATTACACTATTTGTCGCTACCCAATTACTTGCCATCATGTCGAGTAAGTAACTAAAAAACTGTTTAGAAAAACGCAATGGTATTAATGCTTTAAACAATGAAAACACTAAAATAGGCAAGAGCCAAAATATAGTATTAAATATATAGAGGGAAAAAGATAAAAAACCGATCAATTTTGCGGGTAAAAAATTTAGCATATCTTAATAATTACTAATAATAGATAAGTCACACGGATTGCGTTATTTAATCATGATTTAGCTATAAATTATATTTTTTTATTCTCACATCTTAAGGCAATTCATTTTAATATAACGCTATCAGTATAAATCACGCATGGGTGAAAAATGATCGCTTTTTTTTTATCGGCCTTTCTTTGCGCTTTTTTGGTTAAAATAAAGGGATAAAATGCATGTTTACCTGCATATACGTTATTAAACAGCTAAAAACATACTTTTCACACTTTCAACTTTGCCTAATCACCGTTAATAATTGAGTTTTTACTCAGTTTACAGCATACTCAAATAATCAGCAAAAACAGGAGATAAAATGAACTTTCATAGAGCCGTAATCAAGGTTGGTAGTGCCTTAGTTGCACCCACTAGCGATGGTTGTAGTGGCCAATATATCTTAGCAATTGCGCAATTTATTACTAAATGCCAACAACAAGGTAAAGAGATCATTTTAGTTTCCTCTGGCGGTGTCGCAGCTGGCCGTGCTCTTATTCAGCATGGCTCACCAAAGCTCTCTGTCGCCACTAAAAAGGCCATGGCAAGTGTTGGTCAGATGCAAATGATGGCTAATTGGCAACGTTTTTTTGATAGCCCGTGTAGCCAGATACTGGTCACCCAAGAGGATTTAACTGATAGGCAGCGTTTTGTTAGCATCCAAGAAACCATTAAAATTCAATTGGCCAACGGTATACTGCCTATCGTTAATGAAAATGACACAGTCACCACTAAAGATCTTACCATAGGTGATAATGACAACCTTGCGGCTTTAGTTGCTCAGGTATGTGAAGCCGACAGCTTATTCATCTTAAGTGATATAGATGGCGTTTTTACCAAAGACCCCAAAATCCATGATGATGCGGTATTAATTCCTAATATTGATAAGATTACTGATGAAATTTATGCCATGGCCGGCACCAGTCGTAATCATTTGGCAACCGGTGGTATGAAAACCAAAATCCAAGCTGCAGAAAAAGCGGTTGAACACGGCATCAATACCTATATTATCAACGGTACCAAAAGTGAGGTATTTAGCTCTCTGTTAGCTAAAGTTAATCCAGGTACTCGTTTTGCCGCAGATAAAGATATTATTCGCGCAAAAAAACACTGGCTCAAACATACCTTAAAAAGCCAAGGTATAATTAGCCTAGACCCAGGCGCCGTTAATGCCTTAGTTAATAAAGGCGCCTCTCTATTACCTGCTGGCATAAAATCGGTAACAAAAGAATTCAAAGCCGGCGATGCGGTCGAGCTTATTGATGCACAAAATAATGCCGTAATCGCGAAAGGTATTTCGTTATACAGCCATCATGATTTAAAACGAATTATGGGTAAACATAGTAACGATATCAGCACTATTTTAGGCCATGACCAAGGTGATGTAGTAGTACACCGCGATGATATGGTTATTTTATAAAGAGCCTTATAAGCCACTTTATAATTACCCATAAATACTTAAAACAACGTTTCGAAAGAGTAGCAAGATGACCGACTTTAATATCGCCACCATGGCACACCAGGCTAAAATAGCCAGCAGAGTTGCGGCACAACTTAACAGCAGTGAAAAAAACACCTTGTTAAATGCCATTGCCACGGCTATTGAAAATAATAGCGACATTATTATTAAAGAAAATAGTAAAGATATAGCCGCCGGTAAAGAGAAAGGTTTATCAGCTGCCATGCTTGATCGACTGGTATTAACCGCGCAAGGCATTAAAGAAATTGCTGCGGCTATTCGTGAAATTGTTGCCTTAGCCGATCCTATCGGTGGTATTGATAAGCTCTCATTACGCCCGAACGGTATTCAAGTCGGTAAAATGCGTATCCCTCTTGGTGTTATTGCCATGATTTACGAAGCGCGGCCCAATGTTACCGCCGAAGCTGCCGCTTTATGTATAAAGTCGGGTAATGCGGTGATTTTACGAGGTGGCTCAGAGGCAATTCACTCCAACTTAGCAATTGCTCACTGTTTGCATCAGGTATTAATTGCTCATGATGTCGATAAAAATATTGTCAGTGTGGTACCGGATACCAGTCGTAGTGTTATTGAGCAATTGTTAAAACAAAGCGACACCATAGATCTGGTCATTCCACGTGGCGGCGAAGGTCTTATCCGCTATGTGAGCGAAAATAGTCGTATCCCCGTTATTCAGCACTTTAAGGGCGTTTGCCACTTATACATAGATAAATATGCCGATTTAACGAAAGCAGTTAATATTTTAGTGAACGGTAAAACACAAAAGCCCAGTGCTTGTAATGCCTTTGAAACGGTCTTAGTACATGGAGATATCAGTGCCGACTTTTTGCCATTAGCGGCTAAGGCACTTGAAGATGCGGCACAAGTGAAAATACATGCCTGTAAAAATAGTATTGGTTATTTTGCTCATGCTGAATTAGCAACCGAAGAAGATTATCAAGCCGAGTATTTAGCGCAAGAAATCGCCGTTAAGGTGGTCCCTAGTTTTGATAAGGCCATTAGCCACATCCATGAGTTTACCTCTGATCATACTGAAGTAATTATCAGCCAAGATATTTCGCGTAGCCAAGCATTTATTCGCCAAATAAATTCCTCGGTAGTGATGGTCAATGCCTCTTCACGTTTTTCAGATGGTAATCAATTAGGTTTAGGCTCGGAAATAGGCATCTCAACCAGTAAATTACATGCTTATGGTCCAATGGGACTCGAAGCATTAACCACAGAAAAGTTTGTTGTTTTTGGTGATGGCCAAGTACGAGCATAAATAATATATAACAAAGACAGCCACTTTAATTTTAAGCCTATGAGTTAAGAAATAGCAGCTAAAATCTAAAGGGTTATTCAACTATAACGATGGCTGTCTTAGTTAATTCTAGAAAATGAACATGTTCGGGTTAACGGGCTAAGGAGCACTGTTACCACATTGGAGACATTAGTTCACATTCTTAAATGGCGTGAATAGATTAGAATTTATATTGATAAATCGCCATAGTCCCTTGTTATAAAGCCGACTTGCACAAACCGTATGCATAATCATCTATATATTGATTATTGATAAAGGTATTTTCTTTAAAGCAACCTTCACGGACAAAACCCTGCTTTTCGAGTAGCTTATATGAACCAGCATTATCAACGGAACAAAATGCGACTAATTTATTAAGTGTTAATTCATTAAACGCATACTCAATGAGAAGCTTTAATGCACTATTAGCTATACCTCTTCCTTGGGCACTGCTCCTAATGATAAAACCGACTTCAGCTATTTTTGCTTCATGATTCATTATTTTAAGCGCAATACTACCAAGTTTTTCACCACTTTCTATTTCAGTTATGCATAGTGAAAGCCATCCTTTACTTTCAAAACTCCATAGTTGAGATCTAACTTCGAAAGCTGATTTTGCCTCTTCATACGTAGAAGGCTTAGAAACATGCCTCATAAGATCTGGACAAGTAGATATTTCTAAAAACAGCTCAAAATCTGATTTATCAAATGGTGATAATTGGATTCTTTCATCGGCCAGTTGCACGATACTTCCTTAGGCTTTATAGACATAATGACTCCCACGAGGTGCTAGCCTCCAGATTCGTGGGTTAGTAAAACCAGAGCCATAATATATGTGTTAAACAATATAAACTGGAGGCTAACATGTACAAACATAACATACTTTTCATTGGCTTAGATACCCATAAAATCTCAACAGAAGTGGCGCACATAGAAGACCAACGTGGCGAAATAAAAGGGGTCAGAGCCGTTTTAAATTAATAAACTAATCACTCACGTCTACCGCTTTCTTCCAACCAATAGGCCTACCACGTTTTCCTTCAATTACAGACCTGCCGCTTAGCGCTTCCACTTTAA
>NZ_LJYX01000040.1 GCF_001440345.1 Colwellia sp. TT2012
ACAGAGGAGCCAGAACTTCATCGAACTACCGTATAAAAAGGCTTTGGTTGCAGCCAAAGCTTGGGCCTCACTTTACCTAAACTTGTTTTACAATAGAATTAAAAGATGGGTATATTATCCATACAAGCACTTTAAACGGAACAAAAACAGTTGGTTAGGTTCCGCTTCGCTTCACATCTTAACCAACTATTTTTGTCCGCTTAAGTGGGCGTTATATTTTAGGAGTAAGTCAGCATGAGTTTCGTTATAGATATATTTGTGTGGTTATTAATTGAGACTATATTTGGTTTTATTTTGTACTCAACTGGTTGTTTGGTTCTAAAAGCATTTACTTTTGGACGTTATAAAATTCAGTTTAAGGACTTCTCAGCTTACAAGGGGAGTAAAGCTAAAAAGGTTAATTTAATTATGCTATTGGGACTATCTTTTTACATATCATTAATCGTGCTAATTGCGTATTTGAATAATTAAAATATAACAAGCGCATTAAGAACGGACACATAACAGTTTGCTGTGTTTCGCTTCGCTCAACCATTTTAGCAAACTATTATTTAGCCGCTTATGCGGGCGTTAGTTGGCACCGCTAGTTCAAGTTAAATTGTTATTGTAAAAGCAGTGTTTTATAAATTGCCTTGGCATGTGTGTCGGTGAGTTTTCGCCATTAGCTTTTAGGCGATAACCAGCGAAAGCAAACCTCATTTGTCAATTTAGGTTTGTCGAGTTCGCTTCAATACGTTAAATTGGGTGGCTCAAAGTTCAACCTTATGTGGGTATCGGCGCTGGGTGTGTTTTGACTCTTCCGTATAACTCAAAAATATGGTAACTTATTGCTTCTGTTGTTATTTTACCAAAGAAAACAACTAACAAGGCAATCAAACGGACACGCAACAGTTGGCTCGTTTCCGCTTCGCTTCACATTTTAGCCAACTGTTACTTAGCCGCTTATTGTGGCGTTATGTGTAAAGGAGTACCTAATGTCGGATTCGACTAAATTAGCAAAGTTCATAGAGTATTTGGCTATTTTTTTAGCTGCATTTTCAAGTGTCGATTTTATTATGGATTTCGTGAGGCTAGATTTTGGGTTTGCGACTCTTAAAAGTTTTGGAATGTTAGCCTTATCTATTTTCCTATATTTGTCTATTAAGAGACCTGAGCTTTTCAAAACGAAGCCATAACCTCTCAATTTAAATTTACACATAACAAGAAAATAAACAAGGACACGTAACAGTTGGCTACGTTTCGCTTCGCTACACAATTTTAGCCAACCATTACTTAGCCTGTTATTGTGGCGTTATATGTTTTTAAAAATTAGCTTTAGGGCAAAACCTTTGCGTTTCGCCAAATCAGTTTTTTATGTTTAATCACGAATAGGTTTTGCACTGTCATTCGGTTTAATTATCGTTTATTGCACAACCATTCGTTCTAGAACGGTTATTTGTGTGGCTCAAAATAGAGGTTAATGTTTATTTAACAGTGCCTTTAAGTTATTGTATCGCTTGGTTTTACCAGTATTGCATCTAACAAGCAATTTAACAGGACACGCAACAGTTGGCCGCGTTCACTCCATTCACAAGTATGGCCAACTATTACTTAGCCCGTTAATTGGGCGTTAGTTGTACCGCTAAACAAGTGAAGTTTTATTGCAAAATCGGTGTTTTATAAATAGGTTTGGTCTGTGTTTTAGGTGAGTTTTCGCCATTAACTTTTGCTCTTTAACCAGCGAAATTCAACCTCATTTGTCAATTGAAGGTTTAATGCGTTCGCTTCTAAACGGGTACTTGCGTGGCTCAAAAGTCAGGCTTTATTTTGTAGCGGTACGGGTATTCTTTATTATTAATTTACGCAGTATGCTATGGTAACTTGTTGTTAGCGTAGAGCTTTTAATCCCAACAACTAACAAGAAAATAAACAGGGACACGTAACGCTTGCTCGGTTCCGCTTCGTTTCACATTTTAGCAAGCACTACTTAGCCCGTTATTTGGGCGTTAGTTGGCTAATAAAAAAGATCGTCTAAGTGCTAAATAATTCAGTTTCACCAATTCACTGTTTAGTGCTTTACCGCGAATAAGTTAGTCACTTTTATCACGTTTCTGAAAGGTGTATTAGCGTAACTATTCGCTCTAAATAGTGAGTGTAATGGCTCAAATTCACGGTTTGGTATTTTCATTACGGTGCGTTTAAGTTATTGTTGTACTTGGTGAAAGTATGTTGCAACTAACAAGCAAATCAACTGGGACACGTAACACTTGCTCGGTTCCACTTCGTTTCACATTGTAGCAAGTATTACTTAGCCCGTTATTTGGGCGTTAGTTGGCTAATAAAAAAGATCGTCTAAGTGCTAAATAATTCAGTTTCACCAATTCACTGTTTAGTGCTTTACCGCGAATAAGTTAGTCACTTTTATCACGTTTCTGAAAGGTGTATTAGCGTAACTATTCGCTCTAAATAGTGAGTGTAATGGCTCAAATTCACGGTTTGGTATTTTCATTACGGTGCGT
>NZ_LJYX01000023.1 GCF_001440345.1 Colwellia sp. TT2012
CCGCTGAATAACATGTTCCGCCACGCCCGCTAATGAAACTCTTGATTTTCTTGGCATAATTACAATCTACTGAAGATACAATTTACCTCAGTATAGGTCACTTAAAACGGCTCTGACCCCTTTTATTCTGCTTTTATTCTGCTTTTATAAACGGCTCTGACCCCTTTTATTACAAGGTCGTCTAACGCCTAACGCATAAATAACAGGCTAAGTAAGGGTTGGCTAAAATAGCGACGATGAGCAAAAACCAACTATTATTTGTCCTGTTGAAACGCTTTTTATATACAAATCACTCTATATTTTCAACGCTTGAACTTACTACCACATCATTTTTTAACATCAATAAAATTAAGTAAACAATATTAAGCGGAGGGACAATACATAACAATACACCTATTAATGCAGCAATTTTAGGTGTAGAAGTTTTACGCTTGCCTAAGTAATAACTTAAGCCACCAACGATAAAGAAAGATATAAAGACTAGTTGACCAAAAAATGTTGCATTGATATTCATGCGAAACTCCTTTTAATTCTATTGTTATGTGCTTTTTGAATTGTTTTTAATCCAATTTATAATTGAGGGATATAGATCAGTAATTTTTTCTTTAGCTGACTTGTTGTTATACAAGCGGATAAGTTCATTATTAAAAGCTTTAAATTGGTAAAAGCCCTTCTTATTTATCATGAAATCTTCAGTATATTTTTTAATAAATAGATACTCTTGCCGAGAATAATTTTCCATTGCGTATAAAGAGAATAATGACCATGTCATATACTCATTAAATATTAAATAAGGTTTGTTGTATCCACCGCCTTTATACCACGGTTTTAAATCCACCAGAGCAGCATTAATATCGTCTATATATTTGTCAGAGGTTGGATTCACGTAAGTATGGTCAATTTCAGTAAAAAATGAACGAGTGAACTTTATCGATTGAATTGAGAAGTCCTCCTTCTCGTTTTCATAACGGTTAGGGGCAACGATAAACATGATTGATTCATTAAAACCATTATTGGCATACATTCGAGAACTATTATTTCCAGACCCTAATGGAGAAAAGAAAACCTTATAACTTTGATATCTTGCAGGGAAATGAGACTCTAACCATTGCCAAATATTTTTTGGTTGAGCACCTAGTTGGAACACGTTACTCAACTTTAAGTAATACTCATCATGTTGTTGGTAAAAATTTTTGAAATTACTCTTTTTTGCAAAGTCTTCCAACAAGGTAATATTGTCTTTAATAACATCAACGGCTCGAAAGCTTTTATATACCGATGATTTTTCTATTTTATCGCCGTTAAAAACATACGCAGGACCATTTTCAACAAATGAATAATAATCAACGTTATCGAGTTTTTTAAAAATCTCATGATCTTTAAAAGGTGAAAACCACTTTAAAACATCTGAGTAGTATTTTCCTTTCGAATACATCTTATAATTAGCGTGATAAAACTTGTCAAATAAAGCTAATATAATGTTGTTAAGTTCGTAAACTTCGGGCGTTTCAACACTAACTTTTCCAATATGCTCTTGAATATACTCTTTATTATAACGAACCGGATTAAGCTGTATATTGAAGGTAATTGTTTTTACTTTTTGATTAAATTCTAAATGTACTTGTTCAATTTCGTTATCATGACCCGAAATAAATAAACTTTTACCATTGTATTTAATTTCAGCTTTTGGGCTACTTCCCCAATAGGTTAAATTAACCGTTTTGTTTTCAGGTAGTGAATTAAAATCTAAACGTTGACTAAAAAAAACATCTGTAACCAAGGTAAAATCAGCACTTTGCAATGATATGTAATAATCACTAGCTTGAACTCTACCACTAGAGCAAATTATTAAAATAAAAAATATATACTTCAACTTTAATTTATCCTTTAAACATGAAGTCTGGCGATAACTGCACATAATGAGCCTGTAGAACAACTCGTTTGTTATGAATTACCCCGATTACCTATATCGAGTTAATCGTCTACAGTGCGATATAGGAGCACAAATATTTAGCTGTTTTGGCTGGATTAGTTATTCTACAGCCTCAACGCCTCACCAAGAGGCAAATACAAATAATAGTTGGTTAAAATAAGCGACGATGGAGCAAAAACCAACTATCAGTCATTGTTGATTTTCTTATGTTTTGGTTTACACCCAGACTTGTATTCCAACCAGTGTACAGAATAAAAGGGGTCAGAGCCGTTTTAAATTAATAAACTAATCACTCACGTCTACCGCTTTCTTCCAACCAATAGGCCTACCACGTTTTCCTTCAATTACAGACCTGCCGCTTAGCGCTTCCACTTTAA
>NZ_LJYX01000041.1 GCF_001440345.1 Colwellia sp. TT2012
GCTTTAAAAAGTTGTTGAAAGATAAAACCCTGACAACAAATCAGCGAAGATCTATAGCAGCAAAAATTCTTGGTGTTCATCGACGGTACAAGCAAGTTTTGATAGTCGAAATTACTCAATGGGCACTAGAAACCGATCACAGCCCTGCTTCTAAATACAAGATTGAACAATGGCAAGAATCTACTTTTGGTCGTTCAATTTCTAACAACAAACTCGCGGACTGGTGTAAAGATAGTCGCAGTCCAGGTGAGCGTTCAGAGTTCGACATCAGCGAAGAAACAACGACCATGGCCAAAGAGTTGTTCGGAATTTTCTCGGACGCTATGAAAAGTGAAATCGACGAATCTCGGCTTCGCAAGCTTAAGGGCCAGATTTTGACAGTCGATCTGGGTATGTAGATAGCCTTCGGGCTTTTAACAACAATTAGCTCAGAGACCAGTCTTGGAGCTTAAACCATAGACGGGCCACACACGCCTGCAAGAGGTGGTCGACCAAAAAGCACATAAAGCTAGGAGACTGGTCTTTGAGCAAAATACTTGAGCGGATGTGCCACCCGCTTGTTCGATGGCCAAACAAAAGAGCGCTCAATGCTTGGAGACCAGTCTCTGAGCAATTAATGGGAACGACAACTTCCACCGACCAGGTTTGCTGACAAAAACCGGTGGGGGAGGTTGTACAGCAACAAGAATTACAGGGGGGCGTTTCGACCTCAACCGTAGCCCCAAGACGCGCTGAAGTCGCCAGGCAATCAGTCTGTTTTTTGGATGAAAATCGCTTGTGGGCCCAAGAGAAAGCCAGCCCCGCTGCGCGGGAAGGGACGAGCTTTTTAGGAGGAAGCCCCCTTGGCCCGTCCTCTCTGGAGGTATTGCGCTTGACTGAATACCACTTAAATGACTATGATTAGAACCTCATTTTAATATGAAAAAAGGTGTAAGATGATCGTATCTGTCGGTAACACCAAGGGCGGCGTCGGCAAGTCGACAGCAGCAGTGCAGATCGCTATCGCACTCGCCAGGAAAAATCGCCGGGTACTGATAATTAATGGTGATCGCCAAAAGTCAGCGCTCTACGCTATTGCAGCCCGCCAAG
Source organism: Colwellia sp. TT2012 (assembly GCF_001440345.1). Classification (GTDB taxonomy): domain Bacteria; phylum Pseudomonadota; class Gammaproteobacteria; order Enterobacterales; family Alteromonadaceae; genus Colwellia. The sequence continues at coordinate 1,090 of NZ_LJYX01000041.1, forward strand.
CAGCAGGCGTCCTGCCCGAAGTGTCGTGCGTGTTGTGCAATGAGGGCGATGAGCTGGAGCAACTGCTCAACAAACAGGCCAGTGATTTTGACGATGTGATCATTGATGTCGGCGGTCGGGATTCATCGGCTTTCCGCGCAGCGCTGGTTCATTGCGAATTGCTCTATGTGCCGACTCAGCCGCGTGCATTTGAAGACTGGGCGTTGGAAGATTTGACCCTGCTGCTTGATCAAGCCACAGCAGCTCGCCAAGCACTGAAGTTATCGCCGTTGCGCGTGCTCGCAGGTCTGAGCCTGGCTGATCACGGCTCGATTGCCGCTGACAATGAAGATGCCAAAAAATCGCTGATGAGCTTGCCTCAGGTCACGTTTGTCGATGCACCGTTGCGCCGCCGAAAAGCCTTCTGGTATTCGGTCGCCCAGGGCCTTGGCGTGGCTGAATTGAAGCCAGTGGATCGCAAGGCAATAGCCGTGCTTGATCATCTCATGAAAACCCTATTTAACATCTAAATTCATATCATATTAATATTAAATAAGGTGTAAAATGAGCATTCCGGCAAAACCGACAATCGCTGCAGACTTCATCAAAAACGCCCCGGACGGTGGTGCCAAGGCAGCACCTCAACTGGTTCCGGCACCAGTCAAAAAAGGCGGGGTGCGTAAGGGCAAGCGACAGCAGATCACTCATACCATTGCTGACGACCTGCTAGCGCGACTGGACGCCATGGCGGAGGGCACTGGACAGAGCCGCGCCGCGCTGATCAACCTGGCTATCTTCCGGATGCTAGAAACCGGAGTTTAACGCAAAGGGGAGGGGCCCTGGGCGCCTCCCGGAAGGGCTCAGGCCTGGGGTCGCTTGGTCTCTGCTTTCGGAGTTTCCAGGAGCTTGGTGCGCAGCTCCTTGGCTTCATCCCGTGCCTCTTTGACCTCAGCCTTCGCCTCTTTGAGCTCGGCTTTGACGTCGACCAGCTGAGCCCTGGACGACTCCATTTCGCGCAGTGCAGACTCCAGTTTTGCTTGCGCCGTTTGTTCTGCACTTCTTGATCTTTCAGCGTCCAGGCGCAGCTGCTCGATCTCTTCCTTGGCCTTTGCCTCGGCAACCAGAGATGTCTCCAGGCGCTGCTTC
>NZ_LJYX01000042.1 GCF_001440345.1 Colwellia sp. TT2012
AAGGCCGTGTTCAACAGTGACTTCGTCATCGACGGCTCCTCGCTGGACCGCGACAGTCTTGCGCTGAAGGCTGGGCTGGATGTGGGAGTGTCCGCCAGCCAGAGCATCGGCCTGACCTACAGCAGCGAATTCGGCACGCGTAGCAGTAACCAGAGTGTCCTCGGCCAATGTACGCTGAGCTTCTAATAATCCAGGCGAAAAAAATGGTTCTTCACGGAATCCCGGGAAACACAGAAACAAGAACGCCGATTTGATTGATGATGTTCGTGCGAGCAAACACATCTAACAAACCGGCGTTCTTATGCGTGATATTAATACTTTCCTTCCTTTTTGGGAGGGCTTTTCTGTCGTCACGATCAAGCCTGATGGCGACGCGCTTCAGATCGACCTGATTCCCCACGCCACCCGATTCCCTTCCTGTAGCGGCTGCCAAAAACCCTGTTCAACCACGCATGAGTATTGCGAGCGAACCGTCCGCGATTTACCGATTCTCGGCCGTGCGGTGCGCCTCAGCGTGTTGCTCAGGCGTGTTGGCTGTCGTGACTGCGGTAAACGTATGGAGGCCGTCAGTTGGCTGGACCGCTATGCCCGCATGACGCGGCGTATGGCCGAGGCGGTCATTCAAGCCTGCGAGCGCCTTCCCACACTGCACGTGGCTCAACTGTTTGGGCTGCACTGGGACACCGTTCGGTTGCTGGAGCGTCGAGCCTTGCAAGCGGCGTTGAGCGTTTTGCCAAAGGCGCAGCCACGGCGCCTGGTGATGGACGAATTCGCGCTGTTCAAAGGTCATCGTTACGCCAGCGTGGTGCTGGATGCGGATACACGACGAGTGCTGTGGATCGGTGAAGGTCGCAGTCGAGCAGCGGTCAGGCCTTTCTTCGAAGAACTGGGGCCAGAGGGTTGTGCTCGAATCGAAGCGGTGGCGATGGACATGAACACCGCTTTTGACTTGGAGGTTCGTCAGCACTGTCCCAACGCGCGAGTGGTCTACGACCTCTTCCATGTGGTGGCCAAATATGGCCGAGAAGTGATTGATCGGGTCCGCGTCGACGAGGCTAACCGGTTGCGTCACGACAAGCCTGCCCGCAAGGTAATCAAGCAGGCGCGATGGCTGTTGCTGCGCAATCCGCAGAACTTGAAAACGCCGGAACAACAGGTCCGCCTGGAGGATCTACTGGCGGCCAACCAAGCGTTGATGACGGTCTACTTGATGAAGGCTGAACTCAAAACACTCTGGACCCCGAGTACTGCCTGGGGTTGGCGATCGGCCTGGAAGCAATGGCTGCGCCATGCGCATGAAAGCGAAATACCAGCTCTGATCCAGTTCGCCAAACGGCTAAAGGGTTACTGGCGGGGCATCGTGAGCCGGGTTCGCTGGCCGATGCACACCGGTCAGTTGGAAGGAATAAACAATCGAATAAAGGTCATCAAGCGGATGGCGTACGGTTACCGGGATAGCGAATTCTTTTTCATGAAGATCAAGAGCGTCTTTCCCGGTAATCCGTGAAGAACCTAAAAAAAGGCCCGCGGACGACCGAACATGCCGCGGGCCATTTTTTTATAGAGAAGTCATGGCGGTTAGCCACAGGCGTTGAGGCGAATCCTATCCGTGCCCTGAACCACGTGTCAATTTAGTGAATCGTCTGAATTTAGGCGAAAAAAGTCTAAGCAATATTATTTAGCCACTATTTACGCGTTATAGACGCTCAGCCGACTCATAACGTGAATAAGCGCTGGCGGGTAACGCATTTTCCGGTGCGACAAAAAAAACCATAAAAACACGCAGAAATATTTAGAAATATTTATTCAGGCCAGCAGAGCAAGAATAAATCACGCCAGCAAATGGCAAGCATTACCATTCGCGCGAAATTTTTCCTCCCTCTTACGGATGCACCCCCTTAATGCCTGCCTCTCGCCTGACGCCCATGACCCTT
>NZ_LJYX01000043.1 GCF_001440345.1 Colwellia sp. TT2012
TTTCTTTAACAATTAGTTATCATGCAATTTGTGTGGACACTCACATTAATGTTGTTTTACATAGTTTTCCTTTCGGGGAGAACAAAAACGCTTAATGAATGATGTTCATGCAAATAAATATAAGTTACTTATTTCTAGCGAGATAGGTAGCGACTATGTAATGCGATATCAACTTCGGTTGATATCACGACAGAATTCATTGAGCAGTAACACATCGCTTGCGATGAGGTTACACAAACGATTTTTAATTGAAGAGTTTGATCATGGCTCAGATTGAACGCTGGCGGCAGGCTTAACACATGCAAGTCGAGCGGAAACGATGGAAAGCTTGCTTTTCAGGCGTCGAGCGGCGGACGGGTGAGTAATGCTTGGGAATATGCCTTATGGTGGGGGACAACAGTTGGAAACGACTGCTAATACCGCATAACGTCTACGGACCAAAGGGGGGGATTCTTCGGAGCCTCTCGCCATTTGATTAGCCCAAGTGAGATTAGCTAGTTGGTAAGGTAAAGGCTTACCAAGGCGACGATCTCTAGCTGGTTTGAGAGGATGATCAGCCACACTGGGACTGAGACACGGCCCAGACTCCTACGGGAGGCAGCAGTGGGGAATATTGCACAATGGGCGAAAGCCTGATGCAGCCATGCCGCGTGTGTGAAGAAGGCCTTCGGGTTGTAAAGCACTTTCAGTTGTGAGGAAAGGTGGACGTTTAATAAACGTTCACTGTGACGTTAGCAACAGAAGAAGCACCGGCTAACTTCGTGCCAGCAGCCGCGGTAATACGAGGGGTGCAAGCGTTAATCGGAATTACTGGGCGTAAAGCGTTCGTAGGCGGTTATTTAAGCAAGATGTGAAAGCCCAGGGCTCAACCTTGGAACTGCATTTTGAACTGGGTAACTAGAGTACTGTAGAGGGTGGTGGAATTTCCAGTGTAGCGGTGAAATGCGTAGAGATTGGAAGGAACATCAGTGGCGAAGGCGGCCACCTGGACAGATACTGACGCTGAGGAACGAAAGCGTGGGGAGCGAACAGGATTAGATACCCTGGTAGTCCACGCCGTAAACGATGTCAACTAGCCGTTCGTGGACTTGATCCGTGAGTGGCGCAGCTAACGCACTAAGTTGACCGCCTGGGGAGTACGGCCGCAAGGTTAAAACTCAAATGAATTGACGGGGGCCCGCACAAGCGGTGGAGCATGTGGTTTAATTCGATGCAACGCGAAGAACCTTACCATCCCTTGACATCCAGAGAAGAGACTAGAGATAGACTTGTGCCTTCGGGAACTCTGTGACAGGTGCTGCATGGCTGTCGTCAGCTCGTGTTGTGAAATGTTGGGTTAAGTCCCGCAACGAGCGCAACCCCTATCCTTATTTGCCAGCGCGTTATGGCGGGAACTCTAAGGAGACTGCCGGTGATAAACCGGAGGAAGGTGGGGACGACGTCAAGTCATCATGGCCCTTACGGGATGGGCTACACACGTGCTACAATGGCAAGTACAGAGGGCTGCAATACCGCGAGGTGGAGCGAATCCCACAAAGCTTGTCGTAGTCCGGATCGGAGTCTGCAACTCGACTCCGTGAAGTCGGAATCGCTAGTAATCGTGGATCAGAATGCCACGGTGAATACGTTCCCGGGCCTTGTACACACCGCCCGTCACACCATGGGAGTGGGATGCAAAAGAAGTGGCTAGTTTAACCTTCGGGAGGACGGTCACCACTTTGTGTTTCATGACTGGGGTGAAGTCGTAACAAGGTAACCCTAGGGGAACCTGGGGTTGGATCACCTCCTTATCTTGAAGTAAAATTGCTTAATGGAAATCAGTTTTCGGATTGTATTTCACGAGTGTTCACACAAATTACATGATAACAAAAT
>NZ_LJYX01000044.1 GCF_001440345.1 Colwellia sp. TT2012
ATCGCCGGCTCGAACGAACTCAAGCGCCCGCGCCAAGCCGGCACGGTCATCCTTCGCGCCAGAGGCACGATCCTCAAACAGGTGACGCGGATCGACGCCGGCGGCGAGCAGCGCGTCGCGCTGCAAGTCCGTGCTCTGGCGGTCGGAGTCCGACGACACGCGCATGTAGCCAACCAACATAGGCGGATAACCATCAAAAACAGGTTTCCGCATAATAGCGAATAGCGATAGAGTTTTCCGTACATTTTTGAGGGGGTGTTGCACAGGTAGCACAGCGGCGGCTGACAGCCTGTCGCAAAACAAATGTTTTACGACACCTCCTTGAGGTTGCCGCGTTTACATCATTACCTGAACAGGTATAAAATTCCGTCATGACAAACAAAGAAAAACCGCTCGAATGGATCGCGAGCAGCCACAAGGATTTGATGGCGTTGCCGTCCGACGTGCGTCGCCGTTTCGGTTACGCGCTCTCGTTGGCGCAGATAGGCGATCAGGATGACGCAGCAAAGGTGCTCAAGGGGTTCGGTGGTGCCGGCGTGCTGGAGGTCGTCGAAGACGATGCCGGCGGCACCTATCGAGCGGTATACACGGTCAAGTTTGCGGAAGCGGTGTTCGTCCTGCACTGCTTCCAGAAGAAGAGCAAGAGCGGAATCGCCACGCCAAAGGCCGACATGGACATCATCCGCGCTCGGCTGAAGGTGGCCGAGGTATTGGCACAGGAGCTACGAAATGCAAAAACGAATCATTGAAGGCGTCGAGGTTCAGCGCAGCTCGGGCAACGTCTTTGCCGACCTTGGACTGCCTGACGCTGAAAAGCTCAAGATCAAGACCGGCCTGGTGGTCGAGATCAGGAGGGCCATGCGCGCCCTTGGGCTGACTCGACAAGCGGCGGCCAAACGCATGGGCAGCCCGCAACCGAAGGTGTCGGGCATGATGCGCGGCGACTTCACCAATCTAGCCGAACGCAAGCTGATGGATTGTCTGAAGCGCCTCGGCTACGACATCGAAATCAAGGTACGGCCAGCAGCCGAGCCGATCGGGCATCTAACGCTCGCAACCGCTTAATCGGCGCTCTCCTGATGGCAGCCCGCATCACCGACGACGAATGGGACGAACTGACTCCCGAGAATTTCGATACCACGGCACTGCTGCGTGCAGTCGATGCCGTGGACGTGCTGCGCGGCGATTTGAATGACAGCGCAGACGGCGCACCTCCGCAACTGCGCACCGACCTGTTGAAGCTGCATCAACTGGCAATGGCCGCGTTCAACGAGGGATCACGCAGCCGAGTGGCTGAGCTATTTGATCTCGCCGTGGATCTTCAGGATCAGGTTGATCATCTGATGACCTCGCTGGAACAAGTGCAAGAAACCCTGACCCGGTTGACGGCGCTCTACCCAGAAAGCCGGTCCTGAATGTTCTTGGAGACAACAACATCATGAGCCGCAGCCGCCGCAAAACGCCCATCGTTGGGCACACGACCTGCCGTAGCGATCGCGAGGACAAGAAACTCTGGCATCAGCGCTGGCGAACCCACGAGCGCACCGCGCTGGCCAGCGCGTCGCCGAAAGCTCTATGCGCCCATCTGCCTCTACTGGAAAACCAGGTCAGCAACGTCTGGTCGATGGGTAAGGATGGCCGCGCCTACTGGCCCATCAAGCGCCAGGCCGCCACGGCGGATCGCATTGCCAACCACAAGGGACGCAATCCGCAAGAGCGCGCCTCCCTGAAAAAGCGTCTGCTGCGCAAG
>NZ_LJYX01000045.1 GCF_001440345.1 Colwellia sp. TT2012
GTAATGATCGTCAGAAATTGGCGTTGCGATTTACGTTATTGAAGTGGGTTTTTATGAGCGTAATAGATTGATAGGTATGGGGTTTATAATTTTTCGCTGTTGATGGTTCTGTGTTGAAGAATATTTGACTGGGTTGGTTTTGTTGTGACTAGCCGGTCAGTTTGATGTCGTTTATGGTGGTGTTTGTTGTGATAAATTAAATTGGTTAAGTACTCTGTGGCGTCTGCCGAAGTATTACAGGTGGAGGGTGTCGGCTGTTGCTCGGTATCGCAAAAAATGAAACTATTGATCGGTTTTATCCAGTGGCCGATAACGGCTAATTCGGCTGGGTATTTGTATTAAACCGTACTCGGCTCGGCGGTAGAACAGTAGCTAGGCGCTTTTAAAGGGGCGGTTGCAGGATCTGAGTGCAACACGGTTATTGAATTGAAGCGGGAGCATCATGCCGCATCACCACGGCTTCTTGCATCACTTCGCCCATCACCTCGATCGGGCATTTGAAGTCGAAGCGTTTGCGCGGTCGCATATTCAGTTGCAAAGCGATGGCGTCCAGGGCTTCCTGACTATGCACCGACAAGTCCGTGCCCTTGGGCAGGTACTGGCGGATCAGTCCATTGATGTTCTCATTGCTGCCGCGTTGCCAGGGGCTGTGCGGGTCGCAGAAGTAGATCGCCACCCCGGTCCGCTGGGTGATCTCGGCGTGCCGCGCCATCTCCCGGCCCTGGTCGTAGGTCATGCTCTTGCGCACCGCCAGCGGCATGCCATTGAGCGCCGCACTGAAGCCCTCCAGCGCCGAGGTCGCCGTCGCGTCGGCCATCTTGATCAGCATCAGGTAGCCGCTGGTACGCTCCACCAAGGTGCCCACCGCCGAGGCATTGGCCTTGCCCTTGATCAGGTCGCCCTCCCAATGGCCTGGCATCAGCCGGTCTTCGACCTCCGGCGGGCGCACGTGGATGCTGAGCATTTCAGGGATCTGGCCGCGCCGATCGACGCCGCCAGAGCGCGGCCTGCGACTCGTCTTGCCCTGGCGCAGGCAGATGATCAGCTCCTTGCGCAGGCCACCGACCGGCAGGGCGTAGATCGCGTTATAGATCGTCTCGCGGCAGACGTAGGCCTCTCTGAGGCTGGGTATGTTCATGCTGCGCAGCTTGCCGGCAATCTGCTCGGGAGACAAACCCTCACGCAGCATATGGACGACCAGCTCGAAGCGCTCACTGCCCGGCAGCAGCTTGCACTGAGGCCTGCAGACCTGGCGGCGGACCTGCATCTGCTGCTGGGCAGCACAGGCCTGGTAGCGGGTGCCAGGGGCCCGGTTGCGGCGCAGCTCCCGGCTGATGGTCGAGGGGGAGCGGCCGAGCATCCGGGCAATTCGCCGCTGGCTGAAACCTTGGGCAAGGCCGAGTTGAAGGGTCGCACGTTCGGGGATACTGAGTTCGTGATAGGACATAGTGGCAGCACCGTACCGGAAAGGTCAGGTGTTGCACTCAGTTTTTGCGGCCGCCTGGATTAAAGCACAGCGGGAACTATTCGATAGCACAAGAAGAGCCACTCCTCAAAGCTTTTCGAATTTTTGCTGCATCAACATCAGCAAAAAAAATTATCGTACTAGACAATCTGGAGTCCATATTCAACACTCCAGATTTAATGAACGAACTCGCAGATATAATCATTCTATTAGATGATTCGCGCTATGCTGATTGCAACATCAATTTTTTGATTGTCGGAATCCCCAACGGGGT
>NZ_LJYX01000046.1 GCF_001440345.1 Colwellia sp. TT2012
ACGAATAAGGGTTTAGCGCTTGGAAATGAGCAGTTTAAATTTAAAGTGGAAGCGCTAAGCGGCAGGTCTGTAATTGAAGGAAAACGTGGTAGGCCTATTGGTTGGAAGAAAGCGGTAGACGTGAGTGCTTAATTTAAAACGGCTCTGACCCCTTTTATTATAAAACGGCTCTGACCCCTTTTATTCATAAAACGGCTCTGACCCCTTTTATTCAAAATAAACGTAAATGGCAAGTGGGTCAAACTAAAACCCGGCATGTCAGTCACAGTAGAAATTAAAACCGGCACTAGGCGATTAATGGAGTTTTTATTAGCGCCATTAATGCGTGGGGTCAGTGAAGGGGCGCGTGAGCGTTAGCTTTGAGAAGACATTATAAAGGTATGTATATGTTATTTAATAAATTTAAAAAAATACTATTAATTTCTCTTACCGTAATATTGATTAGCGTTGTATTACTTTTTTTATACGCTGCATATTTACGTGGTGGTTTACTGCAACAAGATAGCCCTGTGATGGGGGATTTGGGCGGTGTAACAGTTGAAATCCCTAGAGATTATGCCCGTTTTGTTGAGTACAACAAAGAGCCGCACTTTATGGAGAAAAAAACAGGAACAAAAGTTGACTCTGCCTACCAATCCAAACTGCGTAGTTTTGGTTTTGAAGTGCGCTACCCAGATATGGCTTCAGTTAAAGTTAAAACAAAAGAAGAGAAAAATATTCGTACCACAATGTGGCTGCGAGTAGGTATTAATACAGGTGAATTCTATGGTATTGAAAATCATTTGGATAACAGAAAAGAGAGTTATATTAATCCTACACTCCCATGTTTTTTAAAGTGTTTTATTTATCATCCTTTGCCTAATGAGACTTATGGATTGACGGGCTATACCCCAACAGGATCTGGTGTTGATGTTGGTAAAAGGAGTGTTAATTTTGGCAGAGGCACTGATATCAGGGATAAAAATGTTTATTTTGTTCAAAATAAAGCTGGTCATGTAACAACTTTTATAACATGCAGTAATAGAACTCATGCAGCGGCATCGTGCCAGCAGTACTTTAGTTTAAGTCCAAGAATGAAAGCTCATATTAGTATCAGTTATCGTAAAGGCCTTCTTCCCCACTGGCAAGAAATTCAGCAATCTGTAAGTAAATTAATTTATAACTTCGAGGTTAATACTAATGCTGCAACCTCAAACCAATTACACAAAAGGAATTGAACATGGCAAATACACTTTCAATAGAAGTATTGAATTCATATAAACTATTACTTGGTGCTGGTAAAATCAGCGATTTTTATAATGCGATGTTGGAGAATGGCTACGCTTATGCGGGGTGGGCAGTCGGCGTTGCCGAGGGTGATACTATCGCAGGACGGGCAGCATTAGACTTTTTAAATGACTCGGCAATGCTGGGTGCGATTGGCGCTAACGCCGAAGCATTAAGCAGCGACGTTATAGAAAATATCAAAATAGATATGGCACAGGCCTATTTGGATACGCTAATAATTATTGCAGTAATAAAAGGGGTCAGAGCCGTTTTAAGTGACCTATACTGAGGTAAATTGTATCTTCAGTAGATTGTAATTATGCCAAGAAAATCAAGAGTTTCATTAGCGGGCGTGGCGGAACATGTTATTCAGCGG
>NZ_LJYX01000047.1 GCF_001440345.1 Colwellia sp. TT2012
AAACTCAATATCGAGAGAGTCTGCTTCTTCAGAGCAATGCTCGAACTTGCCATAGGCTGCGGGCAGGCCATCGCACATTCGCAACGCACCGATAATGTCGGGCGTTGGCATCCCCTCATAGCGGATGACTCCGTCCTCAATGGTGGGCGCTCCAATGGCGCGGTAGAGAGCTACCACATTAGAAAACATTCTTAGCCGACCCTGGCCAGCAGTTCTTTCTCGATCACACCAACCAGTTCGGCAGTCAGATTGGACAGCGTCAACTTTTTCCGTCCCTCTGAACGAGCCCCATGAAAGACAGGACACCGTTTCCCCCTTACGATAAGGGATAGGCAAACGGGTATGTTTATGACTAACAGCAATGATAAGGGTGGCGAGCTGCTCGGCCAGGAGCGCCGACGCCGCTGGAGCACCGACCAGAAGCTGGCCATGGTTCGCGAGAGCCTTGAACCGGGACAAAGTGTGTCCGTGGTGGCCCGACGCAACGGCATCAACGCCAACCAGCTGTTTCTTTGGCGCAAGCTGTATCAGGACGGAAGTCTATCGGCGGTCAGTGCGGGCGAGGCCGTTGTACCGGCGTCGGAACTGAGCGATGCGCTCAAGCAGATCCGAGAATTGCAGCGGATGCTGGGCAAGAAGACGATGGAAGCCGAAGTCCTAAAAGAGGCCGTGGAGATCGCCCGGTCGCGAAAATGGATTGCGCACTCACCCTTGTTGCCGGGGGACGACCAGTGAAACTGGTCAGCGAATGTCTCGGTGTGTCGCGCTCGCAATTAACGGTTCGGATCAAGCAATCGGTATCGCCTAAAGTACGGCGACGTCGGCTCGTGAACGATACGGAGTTGGTCGCCGAGATTAAGGAGCAGGTCAGCGAGTTACCGAGCTATGGCTACCGCCGTGTTTGGGGGTTGCTGCGCCGCGAGCGTGAAGTTCAGTCACTGGCTCCGATCAATGTGAAGCGGGTTTACCGCGTCATGCGCGATCACAATCTGCTGTTAGAACGCCGCATCAAGCGGAGTGGCGTGCAGCGCCGGCATGAAGGCCGAATTGCCGTTACTACCAGCGATACGCGCTGGTGCTCGGACGGCTTCGAGTTTCGCTGCGACGACGGTGCGAAGTTGAGCGTGACTTTTGCCCTGGACTGCTGTGACCGCGAAGCCATCGGCTGGGTCGCCAGCCCGACGGGCTACAGCGGTGACGACATCCGAGACTTGATGTTGGAAAGCGTGGAGAAGCGATTTGGGGATCAACTACCGAGCACGCCGGTGCAGTGGTTGAGCGATAACGGCTCGGCTTATATCGCCGAGCAGACGCGTCTGTTTGCTCGCCAGATCGGCTTGCAGCCGGTGACCACACCGGTACGCAGCCCGCAAAGTAACGGCATGGCAGAGAGCTTTGTGAAGACGATCAAGCGTGATTACGTGGCGCACATGCCCAAACCGAATCGAGAAACCGCGCTGCGCAATCTGACGATTGCCTTCGAGCATTACAACGAGCAGCATCCGCACAGCGCCTTGAAATAGCGATCGCCGAGAGAGTCTAGGGGTTTGTCAGAAGCATCAATTTAACGTGGATTTGATGTCCGGTTTGGTAG
>NZ_LJYX01000048.1 GCF_001440345.1 Colwellia sp. TT2012
GGCGTTAAATGGTTTTGCAGACTTCGGCATAATTAAAACTTTAAAAGGGAATTTAATGAAAATAATATTTACTCAACTGTATATATTGTTGTTTAGTTCATTTATATCTATTACTAGTCAAGCCAATGTACTTGTTGAAGGGATCTGGCAAACTTCGATTGATGATCACGGAACAACTAAAAGGCTAGTAATAACAATTAAGCGCAATGAAGATTTTAAATTGATCGCATTTATGGATTCACCTGATGATGGTTGGATGGAAATACCTGCTTTAATTACCGTAGATTCCAACAATGTTTCATTATACTTCTCTACCATTGGCGCAAAGTTGGAGGGTCTTTTAAAGCATGGTGGTAAATTAATCGAAGCAAAATTAATTTGGCCTGACAGTGTTAATAAAGTACAACTTAAACGGATCAGTGTCGCCCCCAGAGTTTCATCTTCTGCATATTCAACTAATCCTGTAAACGTTGAACTTGAAAAGTATATCACTTCAATTTCTGCGCTAGATAATGAAAAATCAGCACAATTAGAAAAATATTCTAATCAGCTTCCCTTTTTAAATTCAGTACTTGTTTATGAAAAAGGCAATGTTGTTACAGAAAATTATTTTAACGGTCTTGATGAAAATTATGTGGCCAATATAAAATCAGCTAGTAAATCTGTTATTTCAATGCTGGTAGGAATTGCGTTAGATAAAAACTTGTTAAACAGTATCGACGATAGAGTATTGGATATATTGCCAGAATATGTAAATCCAGCAATGGACAGTCGTTTAAATGATATCACTATTCGGCACTTATTAAGTATGCGTGCGGGATTTAAATATAATGAAATGGATTTTTACCTACCAGGGCAACATCCAATCTGGGATGCACAAGATTCTGTGAAAGCTATTTTTGCCCTACCATTAGCTCATACACCGGGTGAACGGTACGCTTACGCGACCCCTCAAACGCATCTATTAACTGCTATTCTCACTAAAGTTACTAAAATGGATGTTTTGAGTTTTGCGAATAAATTCCTATTTCATCCTCTAAATATTAAAGGCGTTACATGGCGTAAAACCTTTGATGGCATATATATGGGCGGGTCTGATATGTTTATGACACCAAGAGAGATGTTACAGTTAGGTGTTTTATACCTTAATGATGGGGAGTTTAATGGCAAACAAATCATCAGCAAAACTTGGATTAAGCAATCCATAAAAGGAGACCATCCTTTAAGTAAAATTTCATCAATAGATACTTATGGATATTTATGGAAAAAATGGAATGTAAATGGGTTTGAAGCTTATAGAGCAGCAGGTTTTGGTGGGCAATATATTATTAATATTCCATCTTTATCAATGACTATTGTTACAACATCTAATCCTCGTAATTTATCAGGTAATGATAATAATTCAGATAAAATAATGGACATGGTTTCATCTGAAATAGTGAAATAGTCATATTGCTGGTGATAAAACCACTTAACAAGGCATTCAAACGGACAAAAAATAGTTGGTTGTTTTCACTCCGTTCTACATTATAACCAACAATTTTTTGCCGCTTAATGCGGCGTTA
>NZ_LJYX01000002.1 GCF_001440345.1 Colwellia sp. TT2012
TCTGCTCATTGCCATCCATGGCAACGCGGCGACATTAGTACATCCATGTACGTCACGCAGTTGCGCCGGATGTAGTAAGTGTGTGGGTGTTTTTCTCTTTATGTGAGAGTAGGACATTGCTAAACTTATATTTAAAGAAACCCGTAGCTTAAGCTACGGGTTTTTTGCTTTGTGGGATTTGAAAAGTTGTAGTTGCGCCGATGGTAGTGTGACTTATGTTGCAGGTAAGCCCATGTGCGAGCGTAGCGGGACATTGCTAAACTTCTATTTGTGCTTAGGCACTGAGAAGCTCGATTGATAAGAATCGGTCTTTTTGCTGTCTGGGATTTGAAACCATTACAAATAAGCGCGAATAAATTTCGAAGCGCGAACAAGCTCCCTGCGCGAATAAATTCCCGCCTACATATTTTTGACCCCCCTTATCTCATTCACTATCTCTAACGGAAAGTGCCGCGGTGCTGCAGAAGTTGTGTTTGCTTTATGTAAGAGTAGGAGTTTGCGAAACTTCTATTTTTACTTTCTATTTTTTAATGTTATTAGTGGTATTAAGACATTTCTAGCTCAATTACTTACTATAAATCTAGGTGTTAAGCCGATTTTAATCGAGTAGATAATTAACGAGCCGATATTAAAATAAGTAAACAGTTACTTATTAGCTAGTATGAAAATATTGTATAAATTCTGTACTTATTATTCGTTGGAGGGGGCGTCGACTTATTATTATTTATACCTAGCTCATTGTTCTCTGTCATTCAATTATGAAGCTTATAAAAATATTTAAGGGTCGTAGTATGTTAATTGATTTAGGCTGCTAATTTTGGCATTGAAAGCTCTCAGTCACAGTTGTCCAATAGACATTATTTAATAGCGTATTTTCCTGGTGCTTATAAATCATTCGCACAAATATAGGGCGTGATTTGCCCTAATATCTTGCAAAAATAGCCAAGTTAAGTATACTTGCGCAAACTTTTTAGCGTTAAAGTTTTTACTTTAAAAAACTATAGAATATACGATTGATTTCGTATGTTTATAAGATATATCACGATGAAAAATACATTAACAGCAGTTGGCCGAAAATATGCTCGGCAACAGAGTGCTTTCATGGTTGCGGTGGTATTGTTGGTTACGCTAGTCATTTATTTTGTTTGGGGTTGGTCAATTGCTAAATCAGCATTGCTTGGTGGTTTTATTGCAATCATCCCTAATATGTTATTCGCCTATAAAGCTTTTAAATATGCTGGGGCACAAGCCTCTGAAAAAGTGATTGATTCCTTTTTTAGTGGTGTAAAATTGAAAATGGCCTTAACGGCTCTATTACTAGCACTCTCCTTCAAATTTTTAGTGTTGGTGCCTTTACCATTTTTTTCGATGTTTAGCTTAGTATTGATGTTACCCGCAGTAACACCGTATATATTTAAAAATTAAGCTGGAATTGTTAATAAACAAATTTATAAAAATTTTAATTTAAACTTTAATCATTAGGAACATTAATATGTCTGCAGCTGCTGCTACTGAAGCAACACTAACCAGCCAAGAATATATTAAACATCATTTAACTAATTTAACAGTTGGTGAAGGCTTTTGGAGCTTGAACCTGGACTCGTTAGGTTGGGCGGTGTTTTTAGGCGTGGTATTTCTTACTATTTTCCGTAGCGTTGCTAAAAAAGCAACCTCGGGTGTACCAGGTAAACTGCAATGTGCAGTTGAAATGGTGGTAGAATTTGTTGATGACAGTGTTAAAAGCACTTTCCATGGCAAAAATGACTTAATAGCCCCCTTAGCGCTTACTGTATTTGTCTGGATTTTACTGATGAATATGATGGATTGGGTGCCAGTGGATTTACTGCCTTGGTTAATTAGCTTGGCAACGGGTATGGACATGGCTGATATCTATATGAAGCCAGTACCAACAGCTGATCCTAACATTACTTTCGGTCTAGCTGGAGGTGTGTTCTTCCTCATTATCTACTACTCAATTAAGGTAAAAGGTGTTGGCGGCTTTATGAAAGAGCTTTACACACAACCTTTTGGTCATTGGACTTTGTATCCAATCAATTTCATCCTTGAAGTGGTTACTTTATTAGCTCGTCCATTAGCATTATCTTTACGTTTATTCGGTAACTTGTATGCGGGTGAATTGATCTTCTTATTGATTGCGACACTTGGTTTATACCAATTGCCACTTCACTTTTTATGGGCAGCGTTCCATTTATTGGTCATCCCATTACAGGCGTTTATCTTTATGATGTTAACTATTGTATACCTTAGTTTAGCGCACGAAGATCACTAATTCTTCAGGGAAGAATTTAAACGACGGAGGTCGCCCGAAGGGGATGGCAGGAAGCCAAATATACTAATTTTTACTTTTAAACTTTAACTTTAAACAATCGGAGAAAAAAAATGGAACAACTAGTACTTGAACATGCAGGTTTAATGTATATCGCTGCAGCACTACTTATCGGCTTAGGTGCTTTAGGTACTGCAATCGGTTTTGGTTTGTTAGGTGGTAAATTCTTAGAATCTGCTGCTCGTCAACCTGAACTTGCACCACAACTACAAGTTAAAATGTTCATCGTAGCAGGTCTTATCGATGCTATCGCGATGATCGGTGTAGCAATGGGCTTATACATCTTATTCGTTAAAATCGGTTAATTTAGCCACTTTATTTTTTAAACGAATAATTGATTAGGAGGTACACAAATGAATCTTAATGCCACGATTATTGGCCAGTTAATTGCGTTTGTCGTATTTGTAATTTTTTGTATGAAGTTTGTATGGCCACCAATTATGGCTGCCATCGAAGCTCGTCAAGCTACTATTGCTGACGGTCTTGCGGCTTCAGACCGTGCTGCTAAAGATCTTGAGCTTGCTCAAGAAAAAGCAACTGCTCAACTTAAAGAAGCGAAAGTTCAAGCTGCGTCAATCATCGATGCGGCTAAAAAACATGAAGCTAAAATTGTTGACGAAGCTGCAGGTAAAGCACAAGTTGAGAAAGAAAGAATCTTAGCTACTGGCCATACAGAAATTGAAACTGAACGTAACCGAGCTAAAGAAGAATTGCGCGCACAAGTTGCCATTCTTGCCATTGCCGGTGCCGAGAAAATTCTTGAACGTTCAATTGATGCCGCTGCACATAGCGACATCTTAGATAAACTCGTCGCTGAGCTTTAAGGGGAGAGCGCTATGTCTGAATTGACTACTATCGCTCGTCCTTACGCGAAAGCTGCGTTTGACTTTGCTGTTGAAAAAAATGCAATTGAAAGCTGGTTCACCCAGCTAACGTTTGCGGCTCAAGTTTCACAAGATGAAACTATCCATACCTACCTTAGTGGTGGTGTATCGGTTGAGCAAGCCATATCATTATTTTTAAATGTGTGTGGTGAACAAGTAAATAGCGAATGCCAAAACTTTTTAAAAGTTATGGCTGAAAGTCATCGTTTGCTGGTGCTACCACAAGTGTTAGTTCAATTTTGTGAATTAAAAGCAGAATATGAACAAATCATTAATGTGAATGTGACCTCTGCAGTTGAAGTAACAACTGAACAGGAAGCAAAAATTAGCACCGCGCTTGAAAAGCGCTTGGCACGTAAAGTAAAGCTCAATTGTAACGTAGATGCGTCCATTATTTCTGGTTTGATTATCAAAGCAGATGATATGGTTATTGATGGTTCTATCCAAGGTAAATTGAACCGTTTAGCACAAACATTACAATCCTAGCACTGATAAATTAAGGGAACAGAGCATGCAACTGAATTCCACTGAAATCGCTGAACTGATCAAAAAACGTATTGGACAGTTTAACGTTGTCAGCGAAGCTCGTAACGAAGGTACTATCGTTTCTGTAACAGACGGTATCATTCGTATCCATGGCCTTGCAGAAGTAATGCAAGGTGAAATGATCGAACTTCCTGGTGGCCGTTATGCTATCGCATTAAACTTAGACCGTGATTCGGTCGGCGCGGTAGTTATGGGTCCGTACGCGGATCTCGCTGAAGGACAAAAAGTAAAATGTACTGGTCGTATATTGGAAGTTCCAGTAGGACCAGGCTTATTAGGTCGCGTAGTAAACACTCTAGGTGAGCCAATTGATGGCAAAGGCCCTATCGAAAACGATGGCTTTGCTCCTGTTGAAGTACAAGCTCCAGGTGTTATCGAACGTCAATCAGTTAACCAACCAGTACAAACTGGTATCAAGTCAATTGATGCTATGATTCCAATTGGCCGTGGTCAACGTGAATTAATCATTGGTGATCGTCAAATTGGTAAGTCTGCCATCGCAATAGATGCCATTATTAACCAAAAAGATACTGGCATTAAATGTATTTATGTTGCGATTGGTCAAAAATCTTCTACCGTTGCTAACGTAGTACGTAAGTTAGAAGACCATGGCGCTCTAGAAAATACTATTATTGTGGTTGCCTCAGCTTCTGAAGCGGCTGCCTTAATATACTTAGCACCATACGCGGGTTGTTCAATGGGTGAATACTTCCGTGACCGCGGTGAAGATGCGTTGATCGTATATGATGATTTGTCTAAGCAAGCTGTTGCTTACCGTCAAATTTCATTACTACTTCGTCGTCCGCCAGGTCGTGAAGCCTACCCAGGTGATGTTTTCTATCTTCATAGTCGTTTATTAGAGCGTGCTGCTCGAGTAAATGTAGCTTATGTAGAAAAATTCACTAAGGGTGCGGTAAAAGGTAAAACGGGTTCTTTAACTGCCTTACCTATTATTGAAACTCAAGGTGGTGATGTATCTGCATTCGTTCCAACGAACGTTATCTCAATTACCGATGGTCAGATATTCTTAGAGTCTAGTTTGTTTAACTCAGGCATTCGCCCAGCGGTAAATGCAGGTTTATCTGTATCGCGTGTTGGTGGTGCTGCACAAACAAAAATCATCAAGAAACTTGGTGGTGGTATCCGTTTAGCATTAGCTCAATACCGTGAATTAGCTGCGTTTGCTCAATTTGCCTCAGATTTAGATGATGCTACTCGTGCCCAATTAGAGCATGGTCAACGTGTAACTGAATTAATGAAGCAAAAGCAATACAGTCCATTATCAGTAGCTGAAACTGCGGTATCATTATTTGCTGCGGAAAAAGGCTTCTTAGTTGATATTGAAATTAAAAAAATCAATGATTTTGAAGATGCTTTGCATATTTACATGAATAATGAGCAAGCTGAGCTTATGGCTACCATCAATGAAACTGGTAACTATGATAAAAATATCGAAGCAAGTTTGAATAAAGCACTTGAGACATTCAAGTCAACGCAAACTTGGTAAGAGTTATCATTAACTAGTTTCGGAGAGAAGAGTCATGGCCGTTGGTAAAGAGATAAAAACCAAGATTGCGAGTGTGCAAAACACTCAAAAGATCACAAAAGCTATGGAAATGGTTGCTGCGTCTAAAATGCGTAAAGCGCAAGAAAGCATGGCAGCCTCTCGTCCATATGCAAACAATATACGAAATGTGATCGGTCATATCGCGCTTGGTAACTTAGAATATCGTCATCCATATATGGAAGAACGTGAAGTTAAGCGTGTTGGCTATATTGTTGTATCAACAGACCGTGGTTTGTGTGGTGGTTTAAATATTAATTTATTTAAACAAGTACTAGCATCTGCTAGTGAATGGCAATCGAAAGACTGTGAAGTTGAATTTGCTGTCGTAGGCTCTAAAGCTACGTCATTTTTCAATAACATGGGTGCGAATGTTACTGCTCAAATTTCTGGCTTAGGCGACCGCCCGTCTATTACTGACTTAGTTGGTAGTGTACAGGTTATGCTGAAAGCGTATGATGACGGAAAAATTGATAAGCTGTTTATTGTGTATAACAAGTTTGTTAACACCATGACACAAGCGCCAACAATCGATCAATTGTTACCTTTGCCTAAGTCTGACGATGAAAAAATTAAACATCGTTGGGATTACATCTATGAGCCTGATGCTAACGTATTGTTAGATCAATTATTGGTTCGTTATGTAGAATCGCAAGTATATCAAGGTGTTGTAGAAAATATCGCCTGTGAACAAGCTGCCCGTATGGTAGCGATGAAGTCAGCAACTGATAATGCCAGTGACTTGATCGACGATTTACAATTGGTATACAACAAAGCACGTCAAGCGGCAATCACCCAAGAATTAGGTGAAATTATTGCCGGAGCGTCTGCGGTATAAGGATTAGGTAGTTGTTTTAATAACAAGTATCGGTAACAAAAAATTCGTAATTTAACGACAAGCTAATTAACTATCAATATTTAGTTAGCTTAAATTAAGAGGAATAAACATGAGTGCAGGTAAAGTCGTCCAAATAATTGGCGCAGTTGTGGATGTTGAATTTCCACAAGATGCCGTACCTCAGGTATATCACGCAATAAAGATAACTGAAGGTGACCTAGCAGGTTTAACACTTGAAGTTCAGCAACAGCTGGGCGGTGGTGTTGTTCGTACTATTGCAATGGGGTCATCAGACGGTTTACGTCGTGGTTTGACTGTAGAAGATACAAAAGAAGCTATTCAAGTTCCTGTTGGTGTTGAGACTTTAGGTCGCATCATGAACGTCTTGGGTGAGCCTATCGATGATGCAGGTCCAATTGGCGAAAAAGAACGTTGGGGTATTCATCGCGAAGCACCAGCATACGTCGACCAAGCATTATCTAATGAATTGTTAGAAACTGGTATCAAGGTAATCGATTTAATTTGTCCATTCGCTAAGGGTGGTAAAGTTGGTCTTTTCGGTGGTGCTGGTGTTGGTAAAACCGTTAACATGATGGAACTTATCCGCAACATCGCTATTCAACATAGTGGTTACTCAGTATTTGCTGGTGTTGGTGAGCGAACTCGTGAAGGTAACGATTTCTACCATGAAATGAACGACTCTGGTGTACTTGATAAAGTATCGCTTGTTTACGGTCAAATGAACGAGCCTCCAGGAAACCGTTTACGTGTTGCCATGACAGGTTTAACCATGGCTGAAAAATTCCGTGATGAAGGTCGTGACGTATTATTCTTTATTGATAATATTTATCGTTATACGCTTGCGGGAACTGAAGTTTCTGCATTACTTGGTCGTATGCCATCAGCGGTTGGTTATCAACCAACATTAGCTGAAGAAATGGGTATCTTACAAGAACGTATTACTTCAACTCATAAAGGTTCAATTACTTCAATTCAAGCGGTATATGTACCTGCAGATGATTTGACTGATCCAAGTCCTGCAACAACGTTTGCGCATTTAGATGCAACGGTAGTACTTTCTCGCTCAATTGCTGAGCTAGGTATTTACCCAGCAATTGACCCATTAGATTCTACATCTCGTCAACTTGATCCTTTAGTTGTTGGTCAAGAACATTATGATGTTGCACGTGGTGTACAAACCATATTACAACGTTACAAAGAACTTAGAGATATTATCGCTATTTTAGGTATGGACGAACTTTCTGAAGAAGATAAACAGACAGTTACCCGTGCTCGTAAAGTTCAGCGTTTCTTATCTCAACCGTTCTTCGTTGCTGAAGTATTTACTGGTTCTCCAGGTAAATATGTATCATTAAAAGACACCATTGCTGGCTTTAAAGGCATTATAGCGGGTGATTATGATGATTTACCAGAGCAAGCCTTCTATATGGTAGGTACTATTGAAGAAGCCGTAGAGAAAGCGAACAAGATGTAATCATTTGTAGGTCGTCCTCTAGGGCATCATGGTTTTTATAAATATGTGATGGGCTAAAGCCCAACCTACAATTAAAGAGGTCAAGTCAAATGGCATTATTTACGGTAAATCTTAGTGTTGTTAGTGCAGAAGAAAGTTTATTTTCTGGTAGCATTAAATCATTACAGATCACAGGTAGTGAAGGTGAATTAGGTATTATGCCGGGTCATGCACCTTTATTAACCTCATTAAAACCAGGTATGGCATTAATTACCAAAGAAGATGGCACTGAAGAAGTGATTTATCTTTCCGGTGGTATGTTAGAAGTTCAACCAAATAACGTAATCGTATTAGCAGATGTTGCTACACGTAGCGCTGATTTAGATGAACAAGCTATTCTTGACGCGAAACAACGTGCTGAAGATAACATCAACAAGAATACTGATGGTGTTGACTTTGCTGCTGCTGCCGCTGATTTAGCTCGTGCAGAAGCGCAATTACGCGTTATACAAGCGAGTAAGAAAAAGGTTAACTAGTTTATCTAGTGATCCTACCTTCAGGTTTAGTGATTTCTTAGTCATAAGAAGTGAACAATGATACTGATTTTAAAAGCCGCTTACTCCTAGAGTAAAGCGGCTTTTTTGTCTCTGTAATACCATTAAGTGCAGAATAGATAAACAATGACAACGGGTATATGTCAGGAGAAAGGTATTCGTTAGCAGCATTAGCTAACTACCGGCATTAATTTTGTTATAGCAATGGAGTGATGAGTTGCAAAATGGTCGAAGGCCGACCATTGCTCTATAGCTAAGGTATATAATCGATTGCCTGCTGGTAAGTTTTTGCTATTATCAAAATACCATAAACCGTTAATATAAAAGCTATAGAGAATGTAGTAGTTCAGTAATTTAAGATTAGGCTGGTAACTAACTACTAATTTTCTATAGTCATTAACTATCCCCGCTATATGGTGATCAGCAATATTGTTTACTGCGATAAACATGGCCAAATCGAATTCCACTGGTGCTAAATGTGCACATTCAAAATCTATTAGCCAAGATCTTTGCTGATCATCTAGTAGAATATTAGTGAAATTAATATCACCATGACAAAGCATGCTAGGGCTCTGTGAAGCATCAATTAGGCTGTTAATAGTGCAAGACAATGACTTGGTTACATTATCTAAAAGGTGGCTTTTTTTTGTTAGTAAAGGGGCAGGGTTAGTTAATAAACGCTTGATTGACCGTGTTGTGTTCAGTGGCTTAATCGCTTGCTTGGCAACTGAAGTCGGTAATTGATGTAACTGTGCCATGAGCGTCAGTGCAATGGAAATCTTGACCTGAATTTTAAGCTCAGCATCAGCAAGCGTGATACCGTGAATAAATTCAGTCACTAACCATTGCTGGTCATGGTAAATAACGGGCGGACTTAACTGTTGCTTTGCATCTTTCCTAGCAAAAAAGAGGGCACAAGAGATCTCTGTACTGGCGGTCTCATCATTAAGCTTTTTAGCAAAAAACACCTGCGAAGCTGTGCTAACTTTAATTGCGGTTTGACTCAAGCCATCCGCTAATAAACTAATGGCCTGAATCTCGGTAAAACAAGGCAAAGATTGCAGAGAGTTAATAACATCTATAGGAACAAGCATATAACAACTATAGCCTTAGCTACTAGTAGCCGGCTGCAATTTGATTGATGACTTCTTATACAGCGTTAACCACTTGCTATAACCGTAACATGCAGCAATAACAAAGATCACGAATAAAACCGTGGTCGGTATTAAGGCTTTTTCGATATATAAATAGATAGAAACAAGATCAATAACAATCCAATATAGCCAGTTTTCCAAGACCTTATTAGCAACCAAGTAGGTAGCAAATACCGCGAATACCGTAGTGAAGGTGTCTAAATAGGGAAAATGCGCCTCAGTATAGTTAGCCATAAGATAACCTAAGCCAACAGCAAGTATTACTAAGCCAGTAGATATTTTAATATGCCAGCTTAAATTCCAACTTACAATGGTGATCTCGGCGTTATCAGCTTGATTGTTATTGCTGTGTTTAGACCATTGCCAGTAACCATAAACTGCCATTAATAAGTAATAGGCGTTTAAGGCGCTATCCATTAACAGCAAAACATCATAAAAAATAACTGTGTACAGTGCGGTACTAACAAAGGCAGCCGGCCAACACCATAAGGAACCTTTAGCAGCCAAAATAACATAGGCAAGTGATAGCAGCATAGCTATCAGCTCAAGCCAAGGCAGTTGTTGGAAGTAGCTGGTAACGCTGGTTAAGATTTCAGCCATTAACTTTCAGCTTCGACTTGTGAACGATCACCATTAATAAACTTACAAACAAAAACCGCCGCGCCGGTGTTTTGATGTACGTGTTTGATCTCAGCCATAACATGATTAACAGCCAGGTCGTAATCACCAAACACTTGCGTACTCATGCCATTAGTGACTACTTGCAAACCTTCTACCAATCTAAGCCTTTTGATAAACGCCCAAATCTCGGTTTTATATTGCTCTTCCGCTAAGGGGTATAAGCTCAGTTCGATAGAAATTTTCATAAGGTACCTTTATAAGTGTATCAGGGGGGATAGATCCCCCCTGATACAAGTCATGCTAATTAAAATTGATAGTCTAAGCTAGCACCAAAAACTAATGGCTCAGACAACTGAGTATATTGCTTGGCAGTATAACCATCACGTGGGTCATTACCAAAATAAAAGCCACGGTTAGCGTAGTCTTTATTGGTTAGGTTACGGCCCCAAATTTTAAGCTGCCAGTTCTCTTGTAAGTAGCTAATGGAAGCATTAAGTAATGCTACAGATTCAGACTTTTCATCATGGCTATCAGAGAAGTAGAAGCTATCTTTACCATCAACAGAAATATTGATTAACCAATTTTCATTCGGTTGAACATTAATGCCAACATTGAATTGATAGTTTGGCGCATGGGCTTGTTCACGACCATCTAAAGATTCACCTTCAGCATTAATAAAATCATTAAATTGAGTTTCAAGTAAGCCGAAAGAACCATAAACGTTAACAACGTCGTTTATATGCCATGCACTTTCAACTTCAATACCGTAGTTACTACCAGTAGCAGCGTTACCTAAATAGCTAATAAATTCAGAACTACCGTCTGCACGTACTATGGTTTTAGAGCTTTTTACTTGCATGTCTTCACGATCCATATAGAAAATCGAAGTTCGAACATAAGCACTGTTTTCGAGTAAAGAAACCTTATAGCCAATTTCATAGTTCAATAAATATTCAGGATCAAAAGTACGCAAACCTTCAGGTAAAGTACCGTCGGTATTATGACCACCGGCTTTATAACCACGGTTAATTGAGCCGTACCACATGCTATCTTGAGTTTGTTGATAACTAAGTACTAACTTACCGCCGACCATAGTATCGTCAATACTGTCATCAAACTGAGCTGAATTGTTATAATCGGCACTGTAATTTTCAATACGTAAACCAGATATTAGCGACCACTGCTCGGTTAACTGGGTGTCTAATTGCCCATAAAGCGCAACACTAGTGCTGTCGTTAGTTGAAGTAAAATCACTATCGGCATAAGTGTATTGGCGTAACAGGTCTTCGTCGTCTTGTTTAAAGTAAATACCAGCAACCCAAGCTGTACTGCCATTAAAAAGTTCTTGGCCTTGCTTAGATACAGCGCGTAACTCAGTAGTTAATACTGCTTTATCGCGGTAATAATGATCGGTAGAAGTGTATTCCCAGTAGGCATAATCAGGATTTTCGATAACATCGGGGTCAGATATGCCAACGTAAGCCCAATCTTCATCATAGCCATAAGCTAAATCTGAATCGGAGCTACTAATAATGGCTAATACAGTGGCGCTGTCAAAACCTTGATAGGTAAATTTAGCGGAAAAGGCAGTGGTTTCTTGTTGATCAAACCCCGGCTCGTCAGAAAGCGTCTCTCTAGTGTTATCTAGTGAGAAGGTATCGTAACCGTTATCAAAATCAAAGTAATAACCCGCAAGGTCAATGGTCAGATCGTTACTGACTTCTATAGCCAGTTTACCGCGGATAGTTAATTCATCACGGTTGTTAGTATCCTCACGCTGTAAATAAGTATTTTCTATATAGCCATCACTGTTACTTTGATTAACGGCTAAGCGGTAATTAACTGAATCGCTGGCAGGGCCAGATAAAGCAACACCTAAATCATAACTATTATAATTGCCGACGCCAAATTGTAAGGCACCTTCAAAGTCTTCGGTTGGCGCATTGGTGGTAATATTTATCATACCAGCAATAGCATTGGCGCCAAAACGGGTACCTTGTGGACCGCGAAAAATTTCCGCTTGCTTAACATCAAATAATGAAGCAACACTACCGATACCAGTAAAGTCAACTTCATCAATAATCACACCCACTGACGGGTTAATCGGTTCTTGAAATTGACTGCGTTCGCCAATACCACGAATTTGATAATAACGTGCTCGTTGTGAACCACTGGCAAAGTTAACATTGGGGCTAACGGCAATTAATTCTTCAAGATGTTTAGCATTACGTTGCTTAATTTCAATAGCGGTTAGTACAGACAACGATGCCGGAATTTTTTGCAGGTTTTGCTGGCGAAAATCACTGGTAACAGTAATGGTTTCAATATCGTTAGTGTCATTACTCGTTTGCTCTTCAGCGAAAGCGGTAACGTTAAAAATACTGGCGGTGATAGCTAAACTAATAGCCGATTTGGAGAAGGTCATAAAAATCTCATCAAAAAAATAAAAAGTTGGGCTGTGCAAGCAGGATAATTTTTGATGAATTTTAATATTTATCTGTAACCATCCCTATGCCAGAAAAATAATTAAGCTAATTTTCTGCCCAGGTTCAAAGAGTATATATCTCAGCGACTAGTCAGTTTAAAAGCTAAATGACAGCGCACCCCTTGGTTGCACGCTATTCTAACAAATAATCACCTTGGAATCTTGTTATTGTTGAGCCGCTGTTAAAAGATTTATTGCGGCGTTATTGCGATTAAATAGACTGCTACTGGCTGCTGCTCATTAGATAAAGTCAGAGCATATTCTGCTGAATAACCATTGCTTTGCAATGAATGCTTTACCTAAAGTCTTTTAAATTCACACTGAATCCTGCATTATGAAGTGGCACGGATATCATAATTAATCCACATTGTAGTAACTTACCGATAAAATAATAGTAGCGAGTATTTATGTTTCCCAATTGGCAATTAGTGCTGTTAAGTTTGGCTTATATTGGCTTATTATTTTTAATTGCTTTTCTGGGGGACCGATACCGACATCAGCTGGCTAAAAAAGGTCAGAGTATTATTTATGCACTAACGCTTGGTGTTTATTGTACCTCGTGGAGTTTCTTAGGTACCACAGGACAAGCATCTACTAGTTTACTATCGCACTTACCGATCTATTTAGGCCCGATACTGCTTTTTGTTTTTGCTTGGCCCTTTATTCAACGCATCATTCGCGTCAGCTTGAAGCTACATTTAACCTCTATTGCTGACTTACTAGCAGCGCGCTTTGGCAAGTCACATAATCTCGCTATTATGGTGACCATAGTTGCCCTCGTTGGCACCATGCCATATATCGCCTTGCAGCTTAAAGCTATGGTGTATTCTTTTCAGCAATTACAAATAGAGCAAAGTTTCACTAGTTGGGGCATTGGCTTAGTGGTCAGTCTAGTTTTAGCGGTATTTACTGTTTTATTTGGTATTAGACACATTGATGTCACTGAGCGACACCCCGGCGTTATGTTGGCCATTGCCTTTGAATCTTTAGTGAAATTATTTGCTTTTTTAGCTGTCGGTATTTTTGTCTGTTTTGTTTTGTATGATTCACCGGTAGATATTTGGCAGCAAGCCGATGCTAATGCTTTACTTGAGCAACAACTGACTGTCGATAACGTCACTTCTATGTTGGCCATGTTAGTGATTGTTATGGCGGCATTTTTATCATTGCCGCGTCAATTTCAGGTGATGGTGGTTGAGCTGAAAGATCAGAAAGATACCTGGCTTAGTCGTCGAGTCTTTCCGCTGTATTTATTAGTCTTTGCTTTCTTCGCCGTGCCGCTGGGTTTAGCTGGTCAAATGTTACTAGGGAATACTGTGCCCTCAGATACCTATGTACTGTTTTTGCCGGATGTTACCGAGCAAACCTGGCTGACCTTGTTTGCTTTTTTAGGCGCGATATCGGCAGCAAGCTCTATGGTAATTATTTCCGCTATCGCCCTAAGTACCATGCTCAGTAATGAAATTGTTTTCCCGCTACTTTATCGTCGACAAAAAGTGGCGCAAACTGACTATGATCATTTTCGCAAACGTTTATTAAACATTCGAAAGCTACTGGCCTTGTTTGTTATTCTGCTAGGTTATGGTGTTTTTATCATGGCCTCACCCGATACACTCTCTTCCTTAGGCGAAGTGGCTTTCGGCGCTTTTGCCCAGCTAACACCAGCGTTAATTGCGGCCTTTTATTGGCGACGTGCTAGCTTAGTAGGGGTCTACGCCGGTATATTGGTGGGCTTTATCTTATGGCTGACCCTTAACTTCTTACCGCAATTTGGTTTATACGCATCACCTTTTGCTGAAGGGTTTTTACCGGCAAAAACCACCGCCACGCTCTTTAGCTTAGGAGCCAATATCATAGTGATGTGGGCTTTATCACAAATCAGCCGACAGAGTGTACAAGAGCGGATACAAGCCTCGCTGTTTCTTGAGTGGCAGTCACCCAAGCTGCTTAGCGCAGAGAAAAAACGTCATTTAGATGTTAGCGAGTTAGAATTGTTAGCGTCTCGGTTTGTTGGCATAGACAAAGCGCGCGATAGCTTCAAGAACTTCTTATCGGTTAATGATAAAAAGCAATTGGGCAATGTTGGCTATAACCAACAATTATTGCAGCACACTGAAAATACGCTAGCAACTGTGATGGGCTCATCATCTGCTCGTTTAGTGTTGAGTTCAGTACTTGATGGGCGTGATTTTGCCCTAGATGAATTGGCTGTTTTTGTTGAAGAAGCTTCCAGTCATAAACAACAATTTTCCCAAAACTTACTGCAAAGTGCTATAGAAAATGCCAGTGAAGGCATTTCCATCGTTGATGATAAATTACAGCTAGTTGCCTGGAATAAAAAATATATAGACTTATTCGATTACCCAGCAGAGTTAGTCTATATAGGCAGCCCGATATCTGACCTTATTCGTTATAATGTGCAACGCGGCTTATGTGGCTCTGGAGATATAGAGTCGCAGGTGAACCGTCGCTTAGACTTCTTACGTAAAGGCAACCCACATAGTTCAGAACGGCAACAAGCAAGTGGGAAAACTATTCGCATTGAAGGTAACCCTCTGCCGGGTGGTGGTTTTGTTATGTTGTTCTCTGATATCACCGCCTATCGACAAGCAGAGCAAGTACTTAAAGAGGCCAATCTTGATCTGGAAACTCGCGTTTATGAACGTACGCTAACGCTAGCTAAAACCAATGAAGCTCTGGCGAAAGCGCATGAAAAAGCTGAACAAGCGCATTTGAAAAAAAGTCAGTACCTGAAAGCTTGTAGTCATGATTTAATGCAACCCTTAGAAGCCGCAAGATTATTCACTTCGGCTCTGTCGGAGCAAGGTAATTTAACTAAGGTTCAGCAAAAGCAAGTCGATAATATTGACCGTTCGTTAAAAGCGGCTAATGATTTATTGGCTGATTTAGCCGAAATTGCTCGTTTAGAAAGTGGCAATATAAAAGCCAATGTACAAGTTTTTGCACTCAATGACTTATTTGAGGACTTATCACAAGAGTTTTCCGCCCTTGCTATTGAACAGTCGGTCGAGTTTCGTCTAGTGGCCAGTAAAGTTTGGATTAAGTCAGATAGACATTTACTCAGACGTATTATTCAAAATTTGGTTGGCAATGCTTTTAGATATGCCAGCCCAGGAAAAGTTTTATTAGGCGCCAGAGTTTTTAATAACAAAGTTATTATACAAATTTTAGATAATGGTCCAGGTATTCCTGTTGAAAAGCAAGAGTTGGTTTTTGAGCAGTTTACCCAACTTAATACCCATAATAATCAAGCGGGTAGAGGCTTGGGTTTAGGGCTTAATATCACCCAAAGTTTGGCGCAGTTATTGGGACATAGCTTAAGTTTACAATCGAAAACCATGCAAGGTTGTAAATTTTCTGTGCAAGTAGAGCAAGCGAAACCTGTGGTGCAAGCGAGAATGGTTACAAAACCTAGCTTTCATGTCGCGTTAAAAGATATCACCGTTTTATGTATAGATAACGATCCAGATGTACTCAGTGGTATGGTTGAGCTACTTTCAGCGTGGCAATGTAATATTCTAGCGGCGGACTCTAGAGAAACAGCCCTAACAGAATTTGCTAATCACAGTAATGAAATAGATATATTATTGGTTGATTATCAATTGGGCTATCAGGCTGGTGATCGACAAGAAATGCAAGTGGATGGTTTAACCTTGATTAAAGACATACGTAGTCAGTGTCATCATTCACTACCAGCAATATTAATAACCGCGACCACAGATACAGACATTGAAGCTAAGGCCAAAAGTTACGATGTCGGTTATATGCGTAAATTAGTAAAACCTGCCGCGTTACGGGCAATGATGAGCGCTATGCTGGCGAAGAAGTTACAAGCGGATTACGTTGGTTATAGCTAGATTTAACATAGCCTATAGGTGGGGGGCTCATGATGAGCGCGTGGTTATAAGGTAAGGCGAAGAAGCTGTAAGCGGATTACGTTGGCTATAGCTAGATTTAACATAGCCTATAGGTGGAGGGGCTCATGATGAGCGCGTGGTTATAAGTCAAGGCGAAGAAGCTGCAAGCTGATTATGTTGGTTATAGCTAGATTTAACATAGCCTATAGGTGGAGGGGCTCATGATGAGCGCGTGGTTATAAGGTAAGGCGAAGAAGCTGCAAGCTGATTATGTTGGTTATAGCTAGATTTAACATAGCCTATAGGGTGGGGGGCTCATGATGAGCGCGTGGTTATAAGGTAAGGCGAAGAAGCTGTAAGCGGATTACGTTGGTTAAACCTCTGAAATAAGGGGCTTTAATAAGAAATATACAAAGCTGTTACATATTATGTAACAGCTTTTTTGCTGCGCTTTAACTTGGCTATGTTATATATGTTATATATGTTAGAGCATGCTAGGGAACTCTAATGGCTTTTAGTGTTCTACATTTACCAGAAGATGGTTAATAGCATTAAGTATTATATATGGAGATTGCCCTTGTTGTTTAAGAAAAAAAGAGTGTTTAGCCTGCTTACTACCCTTGTCTGTGTAACGTCTTTAACTACGTTTGCTAGCAAGTCGTTCGCCATTGATTTTAATGAAGTTATTATTAATACTCCCTATAAACTCACGCAAGAAATTATTGCCGCCGATGTACTGGCAGGTAAAGGTAAGGAGCTAATTACTTTTTCTGTCGATGAACAGAGTAATCGTTGGTTAATAATTTACCAACTAGATAGTGAAGCTAATCAGTATGTGGTCGCGGAAAAAACCATCATACCGAAACAGTTTTATCGCTTTGATTTAAGTGAATTACACGCAGAGAAAAAACAACAGCTCTACTTCCTTTCTGCTGATTTATTAAGCCTTTATCAAAATCAGCAGTTTAAGCCCCTAGCAAATATTGAGTCGTTATACATTCAAGAGCAAGCCGATTACCTCAGTCGCGGCGATTTTATTCAAGATCTAAATAATGATGCTTTTGCTGATGTAATTATTGCCGACTTTAATAACACCCATATTCTTATTGGTCAGGAAAAGGGTGGCTTTATTAGCCAAGTACTGCCGATAAAGCCTGAAGTTCGGGTGTTTTCATCAGGTGCCAGTTATAGCCAAGCAAAGCTGTATTTTAGTGATGTAAACTTCGATGGCAAAGTTGATATTTTACTGATCGGTGATGGTGAAATGATTATTTATCTGCAAACGGAACAGAGTATGTTTGCTAGCACGGCAGTTCACTTAACCATTAATGCAGCGATCAGTGGTACTGAATGGTGGAATAAGCGCGATGAAAGTGGTGAGCAACTTGACCAAAGTAATTTGGAATACCGAAAATTAGAGCAGCTGCGTGATGTTAATGCCGATGGTATTGTCGATATGGTGGTGCGTTATACTAAGGCTTCAGGTGTACTCGACCGCGTTAATGATTATGAAATATTCCTCGGTCGGAACAGTAACGGCGAATTAAGTTATGCTCAAACTCCCGACAGTGTTATTCATGCCGAAGGTACACTGACAGGTTTAGAGTTTGTCGATATTGATAGTGATGACAAACTTGAGGTTTTACTCGCTGGCTTTGATATCGGCCTATCGCAAATTATCGGTGCCTTAATCACGGGCAGTATTGACCAAGATGTTTATGTATTTAAAATGAATGCAGAAGATAAATTCCCAACAAAACCAACGATTAAAAAAGGTGTTGAACTGACTTTTAGTTTAAGCTCAGGGCAAACTGGTAGTGCGGTAGTTAAGTTGGCAGACTTAAATGGTGATGGCCTAAAAGAGCTTATTTTGTCAGATGATGATGATGAGTTGAAAATATACCTAGGTATAAAAGCGAGCAAGAATAACAAATCATTTAAAAAACGCAGTGTTAGCTATAGCACTCAGTTACCTAAAGATGGCAAACGGGTCATGGTTGAAGATTTAAATGGTGATGGTAAAGATGATTTACTAATGAAATTCTCTCGCCTTGATGGTGAAGATAAGGCTAAAGAGTTTAAAGTACTCTTTTCAAAGTAACTTATACCCGTTACCATTCAAAGTGCTCGATTTCAGTGGGAATTAAAAGGGCTTTAGGCAAGGGAAATAATTGAAGCATAGTCATTCTATGGTTTAATTAGTTAACGCGGTATAAAGTCATTTTAAACCCATCGAAGAAGCGTTTGAGCAACATCACTTCATCGTTGCTGTAACTCATAATGACGCTGCATGGATGCAGCTTGTTAGAGAATGCAGACGGTACAGGAAGTACCTTATTAGATAATGCAGGAGCAATTATCCTGAGCATATTCTCCGGAACAACCATTATTTCATCACAGCGCCTTGAATTGAAATTGCTCAAGCACTCTGAAACATGCATCTTGAATGGTCACGGGTATATACCATAGCCCTGTAAGGCTAAAATAATACTGAGTTAACAATGAAACAGGCGATTTGTGGTTATCATCAAGATGAAGAAGACCATTGGGTAGCAGAGCTGGTTTGTGGACATTTTCAACATGTTAGGCACAAGCCGCCATTTATTAATCGACCTTGGGTTGTGTCATTACATGGACGGAAAAGCATGTTAGGGCAGTTACTAAAATGTAAAAAATGTGATGAGGGTGCAGCAAAAAATACCTGCTAACGGGTATATAGGTTATTACTTTGCTAAGCAATAACCTGAATTACCTTATCTATAAAGCGCTTGCTTTTAACCAAATAGAATCGGCAGCTTGATACCGGCCTTGTTGGCTATGAGCCTGTGCTAAAGCTTGCAAGTCTTGGCGATCATATTGCCTACCATAATCATCATCGGCTAGCTTTATCAGGCTACCAAAGGCTTTTTCTGCCATAGAATATTGCCCGCTCATCAAGGCTAAATGACCTAAACAACTTAACCATTTACCGCTATGAACATTTTTATGTAATTGTTTTTGCACAATAACAATCAGCTCGTCGGCTTGGGTAATAGGCAGGCTACGGATTTCCTTTAAAAACGCACTACTAGGTGATTTTTTTAATAGTGGCACTAGTAAGTTATTTATTGGCGCTATGATTTTGTTTTCGGCTAACACTTTGCAGTAAGCAAAAAGTACCGCTTCCTGTTGTTTAACCTTACGGCTAAGAGCCTGCCAATTATCAAACAAGGCTTTACTATTATGCTGGGTGATAATGTCATTAAAGCTACCGTAATAGGCTTGTCGTTGCCAAGCTTGAAGTACTCCATCGGTAATGGTCTTCTCTTTACGTGCTGCCGTTAAGTATTTTATCGCTTGGCTAAAGCGTTGCTCAATAATGCATAAATCAATTTCTAGCGCCAGTAAGCGAGCATCATGGCCAATCTGTTTATGGTGTTCATCAATTAAGCGGCGAGCTTTGCTGTAGGTTTCCGCTTTATCTTGATTCATTAATAATTTTATATTAACAATAATACTTGATAAACCTACATCTTGCAGCTTAACGGTTTCTTTTTCTAGCAATGCTAGGTAATGATTTGTATTGCTATCTAGGTTTAGTTTGGCTGCTGCAGAGGCGGCAAGTAGGTAAGCACTTTGTTTACGTTTTGATGGAATGGCACTCTTGGCGAATAGCGCTTCCGCTTGGCTATAGTCCTCTAACATATAAGCGGCCAGACCTTTGTTAAAGTTGGCGATGCCACGGCGTTGCCCGGCAAAAGCGAGCTTGTTCCAGGCACCAAAACTTAAATGTAAACCTCCGCGCAACAGCTTTAAGCTAATAATGAGGGCAATGAAGAGTAGTGTTAACATAATGCCGGCAGATAATACGGTTAATTCTATGGTGGTGTTACCCATAGCAATAAGAATGTAACCTTTTTCATCAATTAAAAAGGGGCTTATTGCCATTACGCTAAGAAAAAGGATTAAGGCAATGATAATGCGGATCATAACTGGCCTCCGCTCACGGGTTCATTTTCAACGGGTTTGTTTTCTTCGGGTGTTGGCGTTTGTCCTACCGACGGGGTTGATTTTTGCTCTAAAGGGGCATTTTTTAACTTAGGGCTTTGTGGCCGCGTAATTTTCTTAGTATCATCAAGCAAACGTTTTATTGCCGCTAATGAACGTAAATCACTGGGGTAGTCGTAATAGATAGTCTGCTGTTTTAGCTGCTCTATTGCTTGATAGAACTTTTGGTTTACCGGTAAACTCATATCAAAGAATTCATTTAGCCATTGTTGAATATCAAGCAAGGTTTGTTGATAAACTTCTTCCTTTTGTTCGCTGGCAGCCCATTGCACTAACTGTACTTTTAGACTTATATTTTGTTTTAAATGCTGCTGTTGCTCAGGAGCCATTAATGGCTCAACTTGTCCGGTTCTTCGGCGCACCGTGATAAAGTCGTTGAGAAACTTCTGCCAGGTTTTTGCGAGATTTTCTTGCCAATCACCGATATCATCGGACAAAGCAAGGTCTTCTTTGCTTGCATCGACCACGGCTGTTAGGTTCACGCTGGCTAGTGTTAATGTGGCTACCTGTTTGTTAAGTGCCATCAAGGTCAAAATGGCTTGCTGATTGTTCAGTGTTGGCATTAACGCCAAGTTTTCAATATCTTCATTAATTAATGCCCGCACAGGTAGGAACTTTGGCTGATTTAATTCTTCTAGGCGATTGTCAGCATCACGCAGCAAGCCGATAGCGGCTTTAGTGTCACGCTCTAGCCACATAGTACGCGCGGCCACACGCACTAAGTATTCTGCTTCATGTATTAACCAATCACTGGGCTGGCGCTGAGTCACTTGCTGTTCTAACTGGTTAATTTGAGCCGCTAATCGCTGCACCTGGCTGTCATGTTCAATATGTACTTGCTGAGCACTTTGTTGTGATTGGCTATTTGCACTATGCTGTTGTTGCAATTGCTGGTTAAACTCTGCGCTTAAGCTGCTCTTTAGTTGAGCTTGGCTTTGTTGTAGCGCTTGGCTATTTTTTTGGCTTAGTGCTAGAAATTGCGCGCTAGTTTGTTGCTGTTGCCAAGTATAATGGCCAAGTGAAGTAAAAATACTTATCGTGGCAAGTACCAAAGCAATAGTCGCGGCTTTATTCGATGATTTTTTCTGCTCAGATTTTTTCTGGTTAGTGTCAGCGTTATCATGCTTTGGTGTAGGAGCCAGCGAGTTTCTTTTAGCGTTACTGTCAGATGATGTTTTAGCGGCCTCTTGCTGCTCGGTGCTGCTATTAGCCGATAGTTTGTTGTTAGAGACTTCTTTATCCGACATAATTCTATATTCCATCGTTATTTATTTTATAAATAGGCTTACGAACCAGAGAGTGTTTGTAAGGTATCACTAAGTATTTGGGAGCTTGCACTATGGGTATTCAGTACCCGTGTTAAACCTAAGGCTTGGGCATTTTTTTCAATACGATCACTGACTACTAACCACAAACACTGGCATTGCCAATAATTATCCGCGTTATCGGTAGTGCTGACTAAGTATTTTACTAAGGCTAATAATATATCGTTACTGGTAACGACAATACAGTTAATTTGTTGTGCTCGCCATTGCTCGGCAATATTTATCGGTAATGTTCGCCATACACGTAGGTAACTTTCGACATAACTCACGTTAGCACCACGTTGCCTTAAACAATCGGCAATATGTTCTCGCCCACCATTACCACGAATTATGACGACTTTTTTACCGGTAACCTGTGCTAATTGCGGTAGCTTAAGTATACCTTCACTGTGCTCTTGCTGAGGTGGTGGCGATATAACGCTAGTAATACCTATTGCCTGTAGCGCTTTTTTGGTGGCATGACCAACCGCAAAAAATCTTTGGCATACCTTGTTATTTAGCGGGTAGCTGGCGTGAGTAAATTCAACGGCGGCAACACTAACAAAGATCAGTATATCGGCGTGTGCTAGCGCTGTGCTGATATCGTTAGCACTGGCGTTACTTTGATAGTCAAATAAGGGTTGGCTGGTGTTGGCTATGCCTTGTTGGTTAA
Source organism: Colwellia sp. TT2012 (assembly GCF_001440345.1). GTDB lineage: Bacteria > Pseudomonadota > Gammaproteobacteria > Enterobacterales > Alteromonadaceae > Colwellia. The sequence continues at coordinate 22,370 of NZ_LJYX01000002.1, forward strand.
GTAATAAGGCAAGTTGTTGAGCTTTAGCCTTAGGTCTAGTGATTAAGACCTTAAGCGGTTTACCTAAGGTAAGTAAAGACGGCTCTGGTGTAGGTGTCTCAAGTGCTATCACTTGAGAGCTATGTTCGGCAGACTTAGGTGTTTTCGGCATTACTTTCTGCATACACTTGCTGTAAGATTTTATCGGCACCTCGATTAAGTAATTCTTGCGCCAGTTTATTGCCGAGTGCTTCAGCTTCTGCAACCGGGCCAGTAATTTCACTTTTAATTATTTCACTGCCATCAACAGCACCCACTAAACCACGTAAGTAAAGTTCTTTACCATCTGCAGAGATAACACCATAGCTGCCAATAGGTACCTGGCAGCCACCTTGTAAGGCTCTGTTCATCGCACGTTCGGCTAAAACACGTATACGAGTGGTGCTACATTCTAAGGGTGCCAACAAGGCTTTAATGGTTTCATCATCATTGCGACACTCAATGCCAACAGCGCCTTGGCCATTTGCTGGTAGCATGACTTCTGGTTCGATAAATTCTGCAATACGCTCAGGCATAGCTAAGCGAATTAGCCCGGCAGCGGCTAAAATGATGGCATCGTATTCACCGTCATCTAATTTTCTTAAGCGGGTGTTTACATTGCCACGTAAATCACGAACATCTAAATCTGGGCGGCTGGCTTTTAATTGACACTGGCGGCGTAAGCTTGACGTACCGACAATGGCGCCTTGTGGTAAATCGCTTAATGACTTGATGGTATTAGAAACAAAAGCATCACGGGGATCTTCACGAGGACAAATCACTGTTAAGCCTAAGCCATCAGGAAAATCTACCGGTACATCTTTCATAGAATGGACCGCAATATCAGCACGATTTTCAAGTATTGCCACTTCAAGCTCTTTAACAAATAAGCCTTTACCACCAACCTTGGCTAAAGGCGTGTCTAAAATGATATCGCCCTTGGTGGTCATAGGTACTAATTCAACGTTAATACCGGCATGAAAATGCTCAAGTTGAGCTTTAACATATTCAGCTTGCCATAAGGCGAGAGCGCTTTTGCGTGTGGCAATACGAACTGTAGTGTTAGTCATTCTATTTATCCAAATATATAATGGTTACTGAGCTGAAAGCGTTAATTCAGTTTCAGCTTGTATGCTTACCGCTTTTGATAAAAACTGCCAAAATTCATCACCACTGCGTTTATCTATCCAACTATTGTTGTTAAAGACAAAGTGGTGACCGTTGAATTTTGTTGCTACCCATATTTCATGTAAGGGCGCTTGTTTGTTTATGATCACTTTGCTGGTATCTAGAAAAGTTAGCGTTAATAATCCGCCAACACCTTCGTAATCTATATCGACACCAGAGTCTTCGACAGCTTCTTCTATAGCGAGAAGAAGTTCATCAGTGAGCAAGTTGTATTGGCTATCGTTCATTGCCTATCCTTTAACTATCATTATTTTTCTAAGTGAGTATTATTGTTGATAAGCATGTGAGTATAATAGCAATCAGACCAAATAAATATAGATACAGAGCGGTTAAGTTCAGCTAATAACCTTGATTTAAACGACTTTTATGGCAAAAACCATCATGAGTACCAATAGACCCCGTTACTTACATCGTAATTTAAACTTCAAAACAATTTTACTGACTTTTATCGCCGCCATTTTTTTATCTGCTTGTGGTATTAAAGGTGATTTGTATCAAGCACCTGAGCAAGGCAATGAAGCAAGTAACGAAACAGGTAATGTGGCCGAGCAGGCTGATAAAAGCCAAGAAAAATCAGTAACAGCGTCTGATGAGTCAAAAAAAAAGCAATCCGTGCAGTCGCCAATAAAGTTGCTAGTTATTCCCTCCGTAAAACCGTCAACAGACCCAGTTAAAGAGTAGCCCTAATGTTAGTCAATTTTTCTAAAATGCATGGTTTAGGTAATGACTTTCTAGTGCTTGATAATGTCACGCAAAACGTTTTTTTATCACCCGAACAAATCGCTAAAATTGCTGACAGAAACTTCGGTATTGGTTTTGACCAACTATTAGTTGTTGAACCGCCCTATGATCCCGATTTAGATTTTCATTACCGTATTTATAATGCTGATGGTAGTGAGGTCGGGCAGTGTGGTAACGGCGCTCGCTGTTTTGCAAAGTTTGTCCGGATGAAAGGCTTGTGTAATAAACATAAGATTAAAGTTTCTACCAGTACAGGCAAGATGAATCTATATATAGAGCGTGATGGTAATATTTCCGTCACTATGCCTGTGCCACAATTTGAGCCGAGTAAAATTCCTTTTAATGCCAAGAAAATGGAAGGCACTTATATTATACGCAGTGAAAGTGAAACTGTTTTATGTGGTGCTGTGTCTATGGGTAATCCACATTGTGTCGTTACCGTTGATAGTGTCGCGGAAGCGCCTGTGGCATCACTTGGCAAAGAATTATCAACCCATGAGCGTTTCCCTAAAGATGCCAATGTTGGTTTTATGGAAATAGTATCACCGAATTATATTAAATTAAGAGTCTATGAACGTGGCGCAGCAGAAACCTTAGCTTGTGGTAGTGGTGCCTGTGCGGCCGTTGTTATTGGTTATATGCAGAAAAAACTAGCCAAACAAGTAACCGTAGAGCTGCCAGGTGGTAAATTACGCATATTTTGGCAAGGACCGGGTCACCCGGTGAAGATGTCAGGGCCCGCAACTCACGTATTTGATGGCCAAATATCTATATGATACTTTTCCCCAACCCTATTAGCGATAGCATGCAATGAAAGAAGAAACCAGTAAAATGAAGGATGTACAACAAGGTATCAATAGTGAAGATCTGCCATTAACGGATGAGTTAGTGGTCAGTTACTTACAAGATAACCCCGAGTTTTTTAATCGTCATAATAGTTTAATGACCAGCTTACGTTTAATCGATGAGCAACGTGGTACTGTCTCTTTAGTTGAACGCCAACAACAGCTACTTCGTCAAAAAATGCATGGTTTAGAAGATGAAATTACTCAGTTAATGTCGGTTGCTAATCAGAATGAGCAGTTATTTGTGCTCTATAGTGATCTCTATTTACGTTTACTTGATTGTAAGTCAGCGGACGAATTACTCGATTGTATACATCAAGCAATTACTGAGTTTTTATCGCTATCATCGTTCAAATTGTGGTTAATTCCTGCTAATAATACCGCACTGACTCACCACAGCTTATCAACAAATGATTGTGCTGGCGTAATGCAAAATCGTTTAAGTAAGGATGAATACTATTTTGGTCGCTTGCAAGAAAGTGAACAAACACTCATCTTCTCAGAAGCGTGTTCAGGCTCAGTGGTATTGATTAAGCTAACTCATGAAGAACAAGTACTTGGTTTTATGGCTATTAGTAGTGCTGATGCCCACCATTTTGACCCACGAATGGATACCTTATTACTAAATCAATTCAAACGGCTAGTGGCAAAATTGTTACAACAACAGTTAGCACTGTAGTACTCGCTTTTACTAAATCAATTCAAACGGCTGCTTACCGAGTAAATGGCAAAATTATTACAACAACAGTTAGCACTGTAAATATTTTAAGTATTATCAGGGTTATGTAAGACTATGCGATTTTACCGACGATTAACCACGATTAAGGCCATCAGTTTTGATTTAGATGACACCTTATACAATAACCGCCCAGTAATGTTGGCCATTGAAAAGCAAATGCTGCATTATTTTACTGAAAAGTTTGCCCTGTTAGTACCTGAGTTAGTCTCTGAACTAAAGCCGATTTTTAATCGACGTTTCTGGGCACCATATCGTCAACAAGCAATTGCAGCTACACCTGAGCTTGGCCATGATGTTGTTAGAGTTCGTTATGAGACTTATCGTTTAGGTTTGCTGGCACATAATGTCTCGGCAGAAGAAGCGGTACAAGAAGCACAAGCGGGCTTAGATTTTTTTATTAGCTTACGTAGTGATTTTACTGTACCGAAAGCGAGCCATGAATTATTAGCAAGTTTAAGTAAAGAGTTTCCTTTGGTGGCCATCAGTAACGGCAATGTAAATACCAAAACCTTGGGTATTGCTCACTACTTTCAACACATTTACCATGCGGGTTTTCAAAACTGTATGAATCATGATGAAAGTGGGCACTTGCTAAGGCAGAAGCCTGCGGCAGATATGTTTACTTTGGTCTGTGAGCAGTTAGCCATTCCAGCGGAGCAGTTACTGCATGTCGGTGATTGTGGCTTTGCAGATATTTATGGTGCGTTAAATGCGGGTTGTCAAACTGCTTGGTTACCGCAATATGGTGTTGGTAAAAAATTACAGCAATTACCTCATATTGAATTGACCCAAGTAAGCGAATTGTCACAACTTCTACTTAAAAAACCATCAGTGCTATAACTTTTTCATATCTAAACCCGTGCAGCTGCTATTACGCTTTTTCCTCCATCAGCGTAAGAATCATTCGCTTTGAGTGGTGGCAATGTTACTGAGATCACGGATAACATGGCCGCCTTTTATATCTTTAAAGTTCCATCAGTTGGTGTTTTTTAACGGTATAAAAATAGGATGCAAAACCCCAAAAACCATCGCTTTGATAAATAAAGAAGTAGCCTCTACCTTTATTAAAACGAATATCCCTTAGTGCATCGCTAATAAGTAACTTTATTTCATAAGCACTCTTATCTTGTAAATTCATTTTTATTGAACATGGGCACCCTTAGAATTAAAAAGTAATACTTGTTGGAGTATGCATCATAGCTTTGAAAACAAAGCGCAGTTAAATGGTCTATTACCTTGTTTTATATCTCATTTATTCTTATTGTTTTGTATTCACTCCTTGGATAATAAAATTAATGTAGTGAAATTGACTAGGAGTAATGAGCTATATTGTGCTTTAAGGGTACTGTAAAAATAAACAGCAGAGCACAACAACTAGTTTTAAATAGTGATATACTTTTGTCTATTATTTAGCGCCACTATCTACTTCATTAGATAATGCCACCGCAAGAAAGGTTTTAACCCTATGGACGTTTCAGAATTACTCGACTCTCTTAATGATAAGCAGCGTGAAGTTGTTGCTGCCCCTAAGCAAAATATGCTTGTTTTGGCTGGCGCAGGTAGTGGTAAAACTCGAGTATTAGTGCAGCGCATTGCCTGGTTAATACAAGTAGAAAAAGTTTCATCACACAGTATATTGGCGGTAACCTTTACCAATAAGGCGGCGGCAGAAATGCGTGCTCGTGTTGAACAGGTAGTGGCTGGTAATACTCATGGTATGTGGATTGGCACCTTTCACGGTTTAGCACATCGTTTGTTACGTATGCATTTTCAAGAAGCCAAGTTACCGCAAAGCTTTCAAGTATTAGACAGCGATGATCAATTACGCCTAATCAAAAGAATCGTTAGGTCACTAGAACTTGATGAGAAAAAATGGCCGCCTAAGCAATTTGTTTGGTATATCAATGGTAAAAAAGATGAAGGTTTACGTCCTAAGCATATAGATGCCCAATTTGACCCCACCGAAGAGTTATTTGTTAAAGTGTATAAAGCTTATCAAGAAACTTGTGACCGCGCCGGCTTAGTCGATTTTGCGGAATTATTATTGCGTGCTCATGAATTATGGTTGGAAAACCCTGCGTTGTTAGAACATTACCAACAGCGCTTCGGTCATATTTTGGTAGATGAATTTCAAGATACCAACGCCATTCAATATGCTTGGCTTACCATGTTAGGTAAAGCTCGCAGCAAGGTAATGATTGTTGGAGATGATGATCAATCTATTTATGGCTGGCGTGGCGCAAAAATAGAAAACATTGAACGATTTTTAAAAGAGTATGATGATACTAAAACGATTCGACTCGAACAAAACTACCGCTCCACCGCCAATATTTTGCAAGCAGCGAACCAATTAATTAGCAACAATAATAATCGCATGGGCAAAAAGTTGTGGACCGATGGTGAGGCTGGCGAAAAAATCTCAATTTATACCGCTTTTAATGAAATTGATGAAGCGCGTTTTATCGCCGGTCGTATTAAACAATGGCGTGATGACGGTGGCAAACTGGATGAAATAGCCATTTTGTATCGCTCTAATGCGCAATCTCGTTTACTTGAGGAAGCTCTATTACAAGGACAATTACCTTATCGTATCTATGGTGGTCAACGATTCTTTGAACGACAAGAAATCAAAGACGCCCTTGCTTATCTGCGCCTTATCAATAACCGTGATGATGATGCCGCCTTTGAGCGTGTTATTAATACGCCAACCCGTGGCATTGGTAATCAAACCTTATCGTTAATTAGAGATGCCGCCCGTGGCATGGAAGTAACGCTGTGGCAAGCTTGTCAGCATATGTTGCAAGCAGAGCAACTAAAAGGCAGAGGTGCTAAAACCATAACCGCCTTTATCCAGCTTATTGAGCAATTAGAAGATGATACCGAGAATTTAGATTTAGATCAGCAAGCGAATTTTATCATTAATAATAGTGGTTTAAAGGCTATGTACCAGGCAGAAAAAGGTGAGCGGGCTGCCCAACGTATAGAAAACTTAAATGAGCTGGTTACCGCCTGCCAAACTTTTGAAAGTGATCCTGAGTTAGTCGAAGAGCAAAGCCCATTAACCGCTTTTCTCACTCATGCGGCATTAGAGTCAGGTGAGTCACAAGCCGATGAATTTGAAGCCGCCGTACAGTTAATGACCATGCATTCAGCTAAAGGGTTAGAGTTTCCTCTGGTGTTTATTGCGGGACTTGAAGAAGGCATGTTCCCATCACAAAAATCGGTTGAAGAAATAGGGCGTTTAGAAGAAGAACGTCGTTTGTGTTATGTCGGCATGACACGAGCAATGCGTAAGCTATACTTATGTCATGCTGAAAGTCGTCGTTTATATGGGCAAGAAAAACACCATAAAGCTAGTCGTTTCTTACGTGAATTACCTGAAGAGTGTATTGAAGAAATTCGTATGCAGGCGCAAGTAAAACGACCGAGTAAAGTGGGTAGATTCTCCAATACCTTTACCCTTGAAACCTTTGAAAATACAGGTTTTAAGTTGGGCCAGCTGGTTAAACATGCTAAGTTTGGTGAAGGGGTAGTACTTAACTATGAAGGTAGTGGTGCCCAGTCGCGTATTCAGGTGAATTTTGCCGATGTTGGTAGTAAATGGCTAGTGGTGGAGTATGCCAATTTAGAAACAGCCTAAGTTCAGCAGTGAACCTAACGTCCATAGAGTAGCCGATTTAAAATTCGAAGGTGTGGTGATGTCGAAAAGATTATTAGTGGTAGAAGACAGTAAACCGATAGCAACCGTTATCAAACAAATAGCCCGTTCATTAAAATTTGAGGTGGTTATAGCCACCACCTTGGCTGAAGTAGAAGATATTTTATCTGCCGATACTGACTTTTTTGCCGCGACCATAGATTATGCGCTACCTGATGCGCTCGATGGTGAAGCCATATCCTGTGTATTGTCTCATGGTATTCCGGGTATAGTAATGACAGGTAAAATGGATGATGAAACTCGGCAGAAAATATTATCTCAGCCGGTAATTGATTATATTCCCAAAGAGAATAGCCAAGCCTTTTTGTATTTAAAGCGCGTTTTACATTGGCAGCTAACCAATGATCAAAATACCATTTTAGTGGTGGATGACTCCTCGGCAGCGCGTAATCATATTGTTGAATTATTAAAACGTCGTAATTTTACTGTGGTAACCGCTAATAATGGTGTTCAGGCATTAGAGAAACTAGCTCAACACAAAAATATTAAAATGGTGATAACCGATTTAGAAATGCCGGAAATGGATGGTATCGAACTGACCAATGAAATTCGCCGTATTTATACACGTGAGCAATTAGCGGTAATAGGTATCTCTGGCGCGACAAGCGGCATTCATTCCGCGCGTTTTATAAAAAATGGCGCTGATGATTTTTTACGGAAACCCTTTTGCCCGGAAGAATTTTATTGTCGTATTACCCAAAATATTGAGAGTTTGAATAACATTGCCAAAATTCAACATGCCGCCAATACGGATTATTTAACCGATCTTGCCAACCGTCGTGCTTTTGTCCGCGCTGCTGAATTGCGCATTAAAGAATATATCCAGAAAAAAGTACCTTACTGTTTAGCTATGATAGATATCGACTTCTTTAAGAAGGTTAATGATAGCTACGGTCATGATGCGGGTGATCAGGTATTAAAAGTGATTGCACTTTATATGCGTAAACACTTTAGTGCAGGGCTAACAGCTCGTTTGGGTGGTGAGGAGTTTGCGGTATTATTACACGGCATTGATGTCGATAATTTGTATAACAGGTTAGACGACTTTAGACGCGAAATTTCCGTGTCGACTATTCCTGTCGGTGATATACCTATATCCATTACGTTAAGCCTTGGCGTGATTTTTGACAGCCAAGACGAGTTCGCTAAGCAAATGAATGAAGCCGATAATGCCTTATATTTAGCAAAAGAAAATGGTCGTAATCAAGTGGTTATCTCAGGTGCTGAACTCGAAGACTAACTTGCTACCTTAAAATAATACATAAAAGAGTGCTTATCACTGCTGAGGATAAGCGCTTTTTTTTCGCCTACTTTTACGCGCGTTTTCTTAACGAGTCTAAGGTATAGAGTGCTAATGCCGCCCAAATGAAAATAAAGGTGATCAGCTCAGCACTTTTCATGGTTTCTTGATAATAAAAAGTCGCCAATAAAAACATAATACTTGGCCCTAAATATTGGAAAAAACCTAAGCTTGACAGTGTTAACCTTTTTGCTGCGATAGTAAATAATAATAATGGTGCTGTGGTTACCAGGCCTGCCATGATCAAAGTAAAATTCAAACTAGAGCTATTTAACGCCATATTACTGGTACTGCTGTCAACAAAGAAAAACCAATAAATCAGGGCTATCGGTAGCATTAACAACGACTCAATAAATAAACCAATGAATGAATTAACCGGCAGTTTCTTTCTTATTAAGCCATAAATGGCAAAAGTACTGGCCAAGGCGAGTGAAATCATTGGCAGAGTACCTAAGGCAATCAGCTGCACTAATACACCCGTCAGGGCTAAACCTACCGCTATTAATTGATTACGCCGTAAACGTTCATGAAAAAATATCATGCCAAGGACAACATTAAAGAGTGGGTTAATGTAGTAACCTAAACTGGCATCGAGCAAGTGGTTATTATTAATTGCCCAAATAAACAGAAACCAATTTACCGCCAGAAAGCTAGCTGATAAAGACAGCAAGAGTAATATCTTTGGCTGACGGAAAACAGTAACGAGCTGTGACCATTTTTTCATCACGACAATCATCACTAGCAAAAATAAAGCTGACCAAATAACCCGATGCATTAATATTTCACCGGGCTCAATTTCGTTGAGTAATTTAAAATATATTGGCGCAAAACCCCACAGTAGGTATGCGCTTAAGGCACTTAAGGCGCCGTTACGGCTGCTATTGGCTTCAAGTTGATCAGTGGTTGCTGTACTCATGAGTTAATCATTCCAGGGCAAGCTATAGGAAAGGCGGAATAATAACATGACCTTAAGCTGTGTAAGTACTAAAAGTTCAGTACTTATTCTTAGCGGTGTAAACTTGTTAATACGAGGAACGGTAAGCTGGCTATACAGCCATAATACTCACCATGGGTTTTTAGTATGGCAGCGAAAATTATGTTCAAAGTGGATTTTTTATTAATAGTGTGGCCTTAAAAATAGGGGGGGGTAAAGAGCATTAATTCTGCATTTTTAGGTAACTTAGCTATAAATATCAATAAGATCGCCGCTGAGTTAAAAATATATTTTTCTGTACTAGGTTTTCACTGCATCGCTGAGTTAAAATAGCTTTATTACTCCTTCGAAAATTAGTCGACACCTTCTTGAATTCCTCAGTAGCCACAGCCAATACAGCAACCAGTGCAGTAGATAAGGCCTTATTGCTCGAAACCTTAAAACACTATTTTGGCTATGAAAGTTTTCGTACCGGTCAAATCGAGATTATTAATAATTTATTGCAAGGGCGAGATTCTCTGGTATTAATGCCTACCGGCGGGGGTAAATCGCTGTGTTATCAATTACCAGCGGTGTTGTTGCCAGGGGTTACTATTGTTGTTTCGCCTTTAATTGCCTTGATGAAAGATCAAGTAGATGGCTTAACTCACCAAGGCATATCGGCGGCGTTTATTAACTCTAGCCTAGAGCAAAGCGAGATCAGTGATATTTTTGCTCGCTTAGGGCGAGGTGAAATTAAGTTACTGTATGTGGCGCCGGAACGTTTAACTAATTACTACTTCCTACAAAGCTTAAGGCAATTGCCCTTAAGTTTATTTGCTATTGATGAAGCACACTGTATTTCTCAATGGGGCCATGATTTTAGGCCAGCTTATACCAAGCTACAATGTTTAAAACAAAATTTTCCTACGGTACCTGTGATGGCATTAACCGCTACGGCGGATGTCACCACCCGCAAAGATATTTTGCACCAGCTGGCACTGCCAAACCCCTATATTCATCTTGATAGTTTTGACCGTCCCAATATCCGTTTTACTTTAGCGCCTAAATATAATGGCGAAAAGCAGTTGCTGGGTTATATCAAAAAGAAAGGCGAAGATAGCGGCATTATTTATTGTAACAGTCGTTGGCAAGTAGACAAACTGACTAAGTATTTAGCGGCTAGCGGTATAAATTGTGCTGCTTACCATGCCGGTTTAGAGAATGAAATCCGTACCATAGTGCAAGAAGGGTTTACTAAAGATAACATTCAGATAGTGATAGCTACCGTTGCCTTTGGCCTAGGTATTAATAAACCTAATGTCCGTTATGTTATACATTTTGAGCCACCACGTTCCTTGGAATCTTATTATCAAGAAATAGGTCGCGCTGGGCGTGATGGTTTAGACGCAGAAGCCTTATTTTTGGTTGATGAAAAAGATGTCGCCCGCATTAAGAAACGTATTAGTGAGGGCGATAACCCCGAGCGAGTAAATGTTGAAATGCAGCGCTTTGCTGCCATGAATGCTTTTATTGACGCACAAACCTGTCGTCGACAAGTGGTACTGAATTATTTTGCTGAATATACCGAAAAAGGCTGTGGTAACTGCGATATTTGTTTAGACCCACCGAGTCAATTTGATGGCACCATAGAAGCACAGAAAGTGCTTTCTTGTGTTTATCGTATCAAACAACAAGGTGATATTAGTCATGTCATTGCTGTATTACGCGGCGAACTCAGCGATAAAATCAAACAGTTAGCGCACGATAAAGTCTCTACCTTTGGTTTGGGCAAGGGTAAAACAGCCGGTTATTGGTATTCAATTATTGGTCAACTAATACACTTAGGTTATTTGCAGCAAGATATCGAGCAACAATCTATTTTATGTTTAACACAGGCCTCTGGTGTAGTGTTGAAAGGACAAGAGCCGCTGATGTTAGCGAGCCCACGTTTACAAAAAGCGAGCTACTGGCAACAAAAAAGCCCACAAAAAAGTTATGATCGGGCTTTATTCGCTAAATTACGTGAGTTACGTAAAGCCATTGCTGATGGTGAAGATATTGCGCCCTTTATTGTCTTTAATGATGCCACCTTATCTGAATTGGCACGGGTAAAACCAAAAACTTTAAGGGACATGCTGAGTATCAGTGGTATAGGTGAAGTGAAATTATCCCGTTATGGTCAACCATTTTTGGCCTTGATTAAGGAACATGGCTAAACAGTCCCTTGATTACTTGAAGTATGTATGAATAAATTTGTAGTAAGCCCGTTACCATTTTCTTTATTGGGTATCTTGTTAGTTTCTCTATTCGCCATAGCGTCTTTTAGCCTGAGTTCGATAGAATATTTAACCGCAGATAAAAAAGCCACTGAACTTAACTAAGTTAGTGGCTTGGTCGTTAACATGAAAAAACTGAGCGAAGCCAGGATAAAAAGGCTAATTTATACTAATTCCCCCCGATACCCGTTTAAAGCAAGTATATTTAATCTTTCTTTGCTGCTTCAGTTTGTTCTGTTGCTTTATCTTGAGCTTGCTCTTTTTTCTCATCATGGCCTTCTCCACCACAACCACCACAACAACCCATAATTTACTCCAGTTATTTAATTGAATTAATTTAATTGGTATTAATTAGACTTGGTGGCATAGTAGCTGAGTAATTTACTCAGCTACTTGATCGAGATCAGCTTTACTCATATAAGATAGAGGTTAATTTAAATCTTTATTAACCTCTAAACCTCATGATTTAGGTAATGAGGTAAAACCCATGTTGAACAAGGTAAAGGCATAGATATCCGCATACTGCTCAATCGTTTTAGATACCGGAGTACCGGCACCATGACCGGCATTGGTTTCAATACGGATAAGCATTGGGGCATTGCCTGCTTGTTTGGCTTGTAACTCAGCAGCGAACTTAAATGAATGTGCCGGCACTACACGGTCATCGTGATCGCCCGTTGTTATCATAGTTGCAGGGTAGCTAACACCGGCTTTAACATTGTGAACTGGCGAGTAGCCTTGTAAGTAGCTAAACATTTCTTTACTTTGTTCACTGGTGCCATAGTCATAAGCCCAACCTGCACCCGAAGTGAAGGTATGGTATCTCAGCATATCTAATACACCAACGGCGGGTAAAGCTACTTTCATTAGATCAGGACGTTGTGTCATCACAGCACCAACTAATAAACCGCCATTAGAGCCACCATTAATGGCTAAGTAATTACTAGAAGTATAATTTTTCTCAATTAAGTACTCAGCAGCAGCAATAAAGTCATCAAAAACATTTTGTTTGTCTAACTTGATACCAGCTTTATGCCACTTCTTACCGTATTCACCGCCGCCACGTAAGTTAGCAACAGCATAAATACCACCTTGCTCTAGCCATACCGCACGAGCAACACTAAATCGTGGCGTTAAACTAATATTGAAACCACCATAACCATATAAAATAGTCGGATTTTTACCATTCAGTTCAATACCTTTTTTATAGGTAATGATCATAGGTATTTGTGTGCCATCTTTTGATGGATAGAATACTTGTTTTGATTCATAAGCATTACTGTCAAATTTAGCGCCTGACTTACGGTAAACGTCACTATTGCCATTATCTATATTGTAGCTATAGATGGTACCTGGCGTTTTGTAGTTGCTAAATGAGTAATATAAGATACTTTCGTCTTTGTCACCTTCTAAGGCAGAAGTACTACCAATACCGGGTAAGTTGATTTCACGCACTTGTTTACCTTGATAATCGTATTGGTAAACTTTCGAAATAGCATCAACCATATACTCAGTAAAGAAGTAACCGCCACCCGTAGATGCGCTTAATACGTATTTAGTTTCGGCAATAAAATCAGTCCAGTTTTTACTTGCTGGTGCGCTCGCATTTACCGTGACAATTTTCTTATTTGGCGCCTTTAGATTTGTCACTAAAAATAGCTTATCACCCTCATTTTCAAGTAGATAAGTATCGGCATCAAAGTTATCGGTAATGGTTACTAATGGGCTATTTGGCTTAGTTAAGTCTTTAATATAAAGATCGTTACCTGAGGTTGAAATTGCACCTGAGATAAGTAAGAAACGGTTATCTTCGGTGACAGTACCGCCAACGTAACGACGTTTTTGTTCGGCAGTATTGCCAAAAATAATTTTATCGTCTTTTTGTGGTTGACCTAATACATGGTAATAAAGTTTATGTTGATCGGTTTTTGCCGATAACTCACTGCCTTCTGGTTTATCATAACTTGAGTAGTAAAAGCCTTCATTTTTAAACCATGAGATGCCAGAAAATTTAACGTCAACCAGTGGCGCTTCTAACACTTGCTTAGTTTCAACATCAATAATGATAATTTTACGCCAATCACTACCACCTTCAGAAATAGCATAAGCGGCAATTGAACCATCTTTTGAGAAGCTAAGCTGTCCCATCGAAGTGGTGCCGTCTTCACTGAACGTATTGGGATCTAAAAATACTTCCGCTGTGCCACCGTCTTTTTGACGATAAACCACATACTGGTTTTGCAAGCCATCATTTTTATAAAAATAGGTATAGTTACCTTCTTTAAAAGGTGCGCCCACTTTTTCGTAGTTCCATAATTCAGCTAAACGAGACTTTAGTTGGTCGCGATAGGGAATTTGCGCTAAGTAATCAAAAGTTACTTTGTTTTCTGCTTTAACCCAAGCCGCGGTTTCTTCGCTACGATCATCTTCTAACCAACGATATGGGTCAGCAACTTCTGTACCAAAGTAATTATCAACAACATCACCTTTAGGGGCTACAGGGTAACTGATTTTTTGTACTTGAGTGGAAGTCATCGTGTCTGACGACTGTCCTACACTGTTGCCAGTACAACCGGCTAATACACTAGTGACCAAGATACTAGTCACAAAAAGGCTTTGTTTGTTCATTTGAGTCTCGCTTGTTGCAGTGAGTATTATGCAGCTACTAGTATTTACCTAGTACTTAGCAGCATATTGACATTTATTTTACAAATCGTAAGCAGTGTAGCAGAAGAAGGTTTAGCTAAACTATGGCTTGCCCCATTGAGTGCTGAGGTAAGCGGCAGTATTTTGTTACAGAGTATGACTAACTATTTGTCGGGGGTGAAATTAGCGCATAATTGGCTAAATTTAAGCTATGTTAATGAATACTGTAACCTTCTCATGGTTGGTAATTAGGTACTCATCAACATAGCTTAGTGCCGCTCTTGGCATTAATAACGGTTTCTTAGTTCAGGGATATCGGTATGGTATTGTACAAACTCTACTTCATAACCATCAGCATCTAGAAAATAGATGTTCTCTCTATACTTATCAGGGGTGCCGTCTTTATGGATAGGGAAACCAGCTTGGGTTATCCGCGCTATGGTACCTTTTAAGTCACTGGTAACATAAGCAAAATGCGCTAAACCTACCTGATGGCCGGTTAAGTCTCTATTGTCACCAACACCATTATCGGCAAAGGCGATATATTGATAGTCATCACCAAAGTGTAACCAATTTCTTGGTTTGCCAGACCACTCACCTTTATCACCACCACGTACATGCCAGTGAGGAAAAGCGGCTCGGTAAAAAGCTAAACTTTTTTCTATATCACTGACCACTAAGTTAATGTGTTCTAAGGTAATCATAATTGCTCTCCGTTACCTATTTTGTAGGTATATTTTTAATAAGTGTAGTCGTTTTATGCCTGGTATTTTTTCTCAATCCGCCAAGGCGGATTTAAACGATTTTCTCCTGCCCAATAGAGTTTTATGTTATTGCCACTAGGGTCAACTAGGCTTGCTTCGCGCCACAGGTAGGACTGATCTGTTGGTAACTGTTCAAATTGAATGCCTCGTTGTTGAACCTCTGCAACCCAGGCATCTAATTCTTCATGCTCAAAGTAGATAGTGGTGCCGTTACTCAGCTTATTGTGAGTATTGGTCTGAGTATTTGTTTCGGCTAAGCTTAATGAAAATGTAGCACCTTTATCGGGGCAGGCGAAGCGCGCATAATGTGGTGTATCTACAATTTGTAGGAAGCCTAAACGGCGATAAAACTCAGTACTTTCGCCCATATTCATAACAGTAAGGGTAACTTGATTCAAATTCATTATAACTCCTTGTTGATTTACTTTAGTCTGACGATTAATTTACATACCGTACGGGTATAAATGCTCGTTGTTATAGGTATTGCCTTGCAAGGTTTCACGTAATATTTTCATTGCTTGGCTGTAATGCAGTAGGGTATGCAAGCTATAACCAATGCGGTGACGGATACTTTTATCGCGGCGAGTTAGAGCGCTATGCTCCCGTTGCTTAGTCGTATCGACAGTATTGAGAATTTCTTCAACATTTCTAATAATAAGGTGATCGGGAATAGCAACCAGCTTGTTATTGGAAAAAGCATTCATGCGTAATTCAGCAATAGGATAAGCGCCGCTAATTCCATTAACCACAGACACTAGTAGTACCGGTTTATGACCAATATCGGCCGCTTGCGCCATCATCAGTAAATTTTTTAATAATGGTGAGGCTGTACCGCCCCATTCAGGGGTAATAAGTATTAAGGCATCCATGGCTTGTAATTTTGCATTAATGGCCAGCCAATCACTATCATCATGTTGTTTACTTATCTCTTCACCATCCCATAGGGGCAGACGTTGTTGGCATAATTCAATATGGCTAACAGCACTAAAGTGACTACTACAGTCGACTAGATATTTAGCAACTTTAGCGCTTTGTGATTGCGTGCGTTGACTGGCACTGATAATAACTAAATTCATGGCAATTCAGCCCCTGTATTAAGTAAAGTTTTTTATTTATATAATAAAGTAAACACTTTACTAAAGAAGATCAAGTAAAATATAAACAAAAAACTTTACTAAAGCTGTCGCTAGACGATGAAATCGTGCTGAAAATGGGTAATAATAGCGATATACCTACCTGTCGGCCGGAGATCTAATGAAGACTCATGAAAAAATAATTCAGCTATTAAAGACCGAAGGGCCTTTAACGGCAAAAATACTGGCGAGCGAATTAGGTCTTACCACCATGGGAATTCGCCAGCATGTACAAGGATTAGAAGACTCAGGCGATGTGATTTTTAAAGATAAAAAAGCGGCTCGGGGCAGACCGACTCGCTATTGGTCATTAACCGATAAAGGCAATAGTCGTTTTGCCGATCGCCATGATGAATTAACGGTGCAGTTACTTGACTCAGTGATTAGCATCTTTGGTGACGACGGCATGGAAAAACTAATCAGCCATAGAGAAGAAACAGCGATGGCAAACTATAGATTAGCCCTTGCCGATCGTTTTGGCGTTGAAGAAAAGTTAAATACCTTAGCTAAACTGCGCAGTGATGAAGGTTATATGGCGACGGTAGAACAGCATGACGGCGTTTTTTGGTTAATGGAAAACCATTGCCCTATTTGTGCGGCGGCCAGTAAGTGTTTAAGTTTCTGTCGTTCGGAATTGCAAATGTTTCAGGCGTTAATGAGTGAGGTCGCTACCGTTAGTCGCGAAGAACATATTATTGATGGTGCTAGGCGCTGTGCCTATAAGGTAACTCCTGTTTAGTAGCAATAAACCTTGTCGCCGTAAACCTTAATGAATTCGTCAAAAGTACTCATTGATAGTCATCAACTCCGTGCCTTTTACTTTTCATTGAAGCATACAGTTTAAAGCTTTCAGCAACTTGTATCTAAATGATATTTAGTGAGTATTATTTAAGCACATTCATTACAGATGGTTACCTTGACGTTAATGCAGAAATAATTATAACCAGTAGCCGCAGCAACATTGTTTGCTCCTAGGGTGAGTTGATGTATTTTTAAAGTATTAGTGTCGAAAGTGTATGTGTAAACAGGTGGTTTAGTTTTTCGCCCGTGGTTAAATCACGGAAATTTTGATTGGTGCTGCTACTTTCTAGGCCAGCAAATTCGGGCTGCCAAGCGCCTACTTTTTAGAAAATTAAGGTGCTGGGTAATACTAAGGGCGATATTATAAAAAATGCCACTGTTGTTGAGCATGACAGTGGCATTTTAATTTATGATATGCAGTAGGTATTACTGAACCGTTAAACTTGAACTACTACTTTTACCACCATAATTACAGGTGATAGTTGTACTGCCCGCTTTATTCAGGGCGGTTACCGTTTGAGTGCTGCCGTCATTGCCAGCAATAATAGCTAAGCTGATATCAATTGAGCTGAAACTGGCTAAGCCAGTGACAAATTTTTCTGCTTGCTCAATACCATCAATGGCAGTTCTTGCGGAACATAAATAACTTTGTGAGTTACCTTTGGCTAGTATTGTCGATGGGGCAGGTTGAATACTTACCGATAATACTTCTTCGTTGCTTACCGTCACAGTAACAGGCGTTGCCGTTAAACCTTGGTAATTTGCATTTATCGTTGTTGAACCGATTTTTTTAGCTAAAGCAATGCCGTCTTTTTTACCAATAGACACTAATTTGTTGTCACTACTTGACCAATTACTGGCATTGTTTTTGGTTAATTCAGACGTACAACCATCAGACCATAATCCATAAAGGTTATACTGTATTGTTGTATTCAAACTGATTGTTGCATTGACGGGGCGAATATAGATGCTCTCAGATTTAGTTTCTCCACAGCTTGCAATAACAGTTAGGTTAGTCGAAGCACTTACGCCATTAAATGTTGCCTGTATTGTTGTTACGCCAGCTGATATACCTGAAGCTAAGCCGATATATGTTTTATTATCGATAGCAGCAATTGTTATATCAGCACTCTGCCAACTTGCTTCTTTAGTAATATCTACCTCGGAGCCATCGCTATATTGTGCTTTTGCCTGATATTGTAGTGTTGAGCCAAGTGAGATGTTTTCATCTAAAGGCGTAATACTGATCGAGTCTAATGTCGCTGATAACACCACTAAATTAGCGGTAGCACTTTGATTGTGGTAATTAGCTTGGACTACTGCGTTGCCACTGGTTATACCTTCGACAGTAACTAATGTTTCTTCTTGATAAATTATCGAAAGTTCGGCCGTTCCGGTCGCGCTTTTAAGTACGTCTTTAGTGACATTCTCAGTGGTCCCATCGGATAATGTCGCGATAACGGTATAATCTACTGTCGAGTGAACCGCCATCTCATGATAACTCGGCGTAATGGTTAGGTCTGTTGCTACGGCATCTGTAACGGTAATCTCTTGACTGTCTGACTTACCTTCAAAAGATATATTTATATCAGTTATACCAGTATTAACACCATAAACTAGGCCTATAGCCGTCACGACAATGGCAGGTTCATCACTTTTCCAAGTGGCATCTTTGGTGATTTTAACGACACTTTCATCACTATAAGTCGCAAATGCGCTGTAATGTTTAGTGGTCCCTTTCGGGAAGTTGGCATTGTCTTCAATAACAATTTCGATTGATAATAAGGTTACCGAATTAACGGTAATATCAGCGGTATTGCTGGTTATTCCTTGGTAAATAGCGCTGATAGTAGTGCTGCCAGCGCTAACGGCTAAGGCATAACCGGCCTGCTCCCCTACAGGTATTATATTAACTATATCGGAGTCTTGAGCTGCCCACACTGCTTGGCTGGTAATATCTTTAGTGGTGTTGTCTTCATAATAAAGTGTTGCGGTATAGTCACCACTAGTACCTTGTGGCACAGCAATATTTGCTGGCGAAATAACAAGTGTTGGGGGTGTTGGTGCAGGAGCTGAAACATGTAAAAATTCTCTTTCACTGATCATGCCTTGGTAGGTAGCGGTAAGCTCACCATCACCAATGCCAACGGCCGTCATTGAGTTATTTTCATCAAACGTAGCAATGGCTAAGTTTTTACTTTGAATCTGTGTAACAGCGGTAACATCCTTACTTGAATAATCATCATAAATAGCATGGACAAAATACTGTGTCGTTTCTCCTACTTTATAGCTTTTATTGTTAGGTGTAATTTGTACGTTATCAAGCGTTTTTCCTGCAACAGTAATCGTTGCATTATTGCTCGTGACATTGTCTAACACGGCGGTAATATTGGCTGTGCCTGTCGCTAAAGCATGGGCAAAGCCAGCATTGTCACCCGTTGTAATAATGCTCACCACATTGCCGTTATCAGATAGCCAAGTGGCTTGGCTGGTAATCTCAGCAGTTGTGTCGTTGGAGTAATAGGCAACAGCAGTAAACTGCTCTTGAGTACCAACTGCTACAGTGGCAAGGGCTGGCGTTATTAGGATAGAGGTAATTACTACAGGGGTTATTACTTTCGGCGCCACCTCCAATATTGCAGTATTACTGACTATATCACCTACTCGGGCAGTAATATTCGTTGAACCCTCATTGAGACCAGTTGCCCATGCGGACGTTGGACCGGTAATTTGAATGGTGGCAACATCGATATTTGAACTTTGCCATAGACCATTGCTTGGTAAATTATGTAATGAACCATCACTGTATTTGCAAATGGCGTTATAGCTGACTTGGTCACCGATATCGATAGCGCTGTTTACCGGGTTTATGTAAATGTTGGTTAATACCGCGGGGGTAACTGTTGCTATAGTTGTAGTCGATAATCCGGAAAAAATAGCGGTTATTTCACTTACACCAATTTTTTCTGCACTGGCTATACCTGCACGTGGACCGCTGGCATTTATTTGCACCACGTCAGGTTTGCTTGAAATCCAAGTTGTACTTTCGGTAACATTGGCAGCATAACCATCGGTGTAATAAACCGTCGCAACAAAATTACCAACAGTGCCAAGCGGTTTATTTGGATTGGTGGGGGTTATTTGTAAAACATTAGCAATAGCGCCTGTAATGGTTAAGGAGGCCGTAGCATTCAAACCTTGATAGCTACCAGTTATGGTGGTTTGCCATTCTTGATAAGTTGTCGCGAGACCTTCACTATCAATCGTCACTGCCTGCGGTTCCGCAGAGGTCCAATCACTTACTAGAGTAACGTCTCGGCTGGTACTATCTGAAAATATAGCGAACAGATGATATTGTTGCGTTAAGCCAGCAGCAATAGTTTTAACAACAGGTGTTATATTGACACTTGATAATACTGCAGTAGTCACAGTGACAATACTGGCGGCTAGCTCACCTTCAAAACTTGCCGTAATCGTTACAATGCCCTCGCTAATACCCAGTACACTACCTGCGTCTGCATAAGTATTATCTACTGAAGCGATATCACCATCATCGACACTCCAAGTAGCTAATTCGGTAATATCTTTAGTTATACCATCAGTATAAAAGGCTCTCGCTTCTAAGTGAGCTTTATGACCGACAGGGATACTTTGAACCGTAGGCTCAATAGTAATGTATGCAAGTAATCCCTCAGAAACGGATAATGAAGCAGTGGTTTGCATACCATTATAAGTAGCGGTAATCGTTACCGCACTGGTCGAGTTGATATGAGCACTTGCTAACGCAGTGGCGTCAATAGAGGCAATACTTGGTTTACTACTTTGATAACTAGCAAAATTTGTTAGCTCATGATTAGTGCTATCGGAAAAAACACCAAATAGTTGATATTGTTGTGTAGTGCCAGCTGGCACTACAACCTGAGTTGGCGTTAGAGATAATGACTCTAAGACTGCAGGTGACACAGTAATTATTGTACTGCTACTTTGTCCTTTATAGCTTGCTGTTAATTGAGTCGTGCCTTGAGATAACGCTTTGGCGTAACCCGAAAATTCACCATTAGGAATAACGGCAGCGATAGTGTAGTTATCAACTAGCCAATTAGCGCTATGAGTAACATCGACAGTCGTATTATCTGAGTAATAAGCGATAGCGGTAAACTGACCTTCAATGCCGACGGGCACACTAGGGTCTAATGGCGATATTTGTAATTTTGTCACCACGGCGTTGCTAACGGTTAATGAGGTAGATTTTATTATGCCGTCAAAACTAATAGTAATAGCCGTGGTTCCAACTGAAAATGCAGTCGCTTGACCTGATTTGGCACCAACAAAGTCAATAACTGCCACCTCTGGTTCGCTACTTGACCAAGCGCCAAATTGGGTAATATTACGCTTACTACCATCGGAGTAGAAAGCAAAAGCTTGATAATTAATGGCTGTGCCAACTGGCGTAGAGGCATCTTGCGGACTTAGGCTAATTGCCTTTATTTCTGCTGTGGTTACTTCAACATTGGTACTATCGCTAATCGAAAATAAAGTTGCGCTAATAGTGGTTTTTCCAGGTGATAAGGCAATGCTATCGCCAGCGAAAATACCTGAGCCGACAATACTGCCAATACTGGTATCCGCTACTTGCCATGAAACTTTACGCGTTACGTCTATGACGCTACCATCTGAAAAATAAGCCGCTGCATGATAAACCCCAATTTTACCGACAGGAAATTTACCATTCTCTGGACTAATAACTAAGCTGCTAAGCACGGCATTATTAACAGATAAAGCGGCATTATTACTCAAGGTAATGCCATTATGAACAATAGATGCTTGTACTTGAGTATCACCGGTAGTGTTAGCTGTTAACCATGCATTACTATCAATATTTGCGATCGCCGTATCGGCAACAGTCCAAGTAGAGCTAGCGGTTACATCAATTACTTCGTTATCAGTAGTGGTTAAATAAGCATTATATTGTTGACTAGTACCGGCAGGAAGTGTGGAGTGAGCCGGGGTGATAACCAATGCTTCTGGTGTGGTGTTTATCACAGTAAGCTTGGCAAAAATGCTATTGCCATTATAGGTTGCAGAGATAGTGTCTAGCCCGCTAGTAAGGCCGGTAACTTCAACATTCACACCATCGGCGCTTAGGCTAGCAATGATAGGGTTAGTTGATGCCCAAGTTACTTGCTTAGTAATTTCTATTTGCATGCCACTGGGTAAAATAGCGAATGCTTTATAAGACTGAACCATACCCGTTAGGATACTGGCTTCAATCGGATTAATACTAAAAGTAATCGCGCCTACTGACAGTTGGGCGCTAGCATTCATGTCGCGATATTGACCAGTAATAACAGCGATACCATTAGCAACACCAGTAGCAACAACAGTACTACCATCGACAGCAATGGTGGCAATGCTTTCATTATCAACCGCCCAAGTGACTCGATCGCTAATATCAAGGGCACTACCATCGGTTAAGGTGGCAATAGCTTGATAATTTTGCAAACCAGCAATTAATACTGCTGACTTATTGGGTGTGATGGTAAATTCACTGACACACAAGTTATCGGCGTCACCACAATCTGCTGTTGGAAAACCAGAATGACTGCCTTCACTACAAGCAGTTAATAGCAAAAGTAATAACGATGAAAGAAGGTGTTTAGTTGTCGATAAAAATTTCATAATTATTGCTCCTGCATGACTTTAACAAAGGATTTAGGTAGCAATACCTTCACATTACGGTTTAAGTGTCTGTGCTCTTCAGTAGCATTGTCTGCTACCGGATATTGTTCACCAAAATAATCAGTGGTTATTTGTTCCTTATTAACGCCAGCAGCTATCAGGTAATTGGCTATGCTATCAACGCGCCGCTTAGAAAGCGCTAAGTTGTAGGCACTGCTGCCTTTATTGTCAGAGTAACCGTGCAAAAGCACCTGAGTTTGACGGTATTTGGTTAAGCGATTAATAACCACGTTTAATGAGTCGGTCAGTAATAAGTTGCTCTTATCAAAATCAAATAATAAGGGAAAGGTGACTTCTTCAAGTTCTACTGGAGCGAGTTTTACTACTGTCTTTGTGACTATCTTGGTTCTGCTGCGGCCAAATTGATAACTAATACCTAATGTGGTTAAGTGGGCATTGCTGCCACCAATAGTATCGTCACCTAAATTATTAAAGTATTGATATTCAAAGCGCGCTTGCCAAGCATCGGTTAACTGATAAGTTACGCCAGCGCCAACGGTTATAGACCAATCATCTGCGTTAGTTTTATTAAAAGGGCCCCTATTGCTACCATGCCAATTAAATACTCCCGCCTTAGTAAAAGCGGTAATATTATCAGTGAGGTAAAGTGAGCCAATGGCAGAAAGCTCTAAACCTTTCATGCTACCGGTGTGTTGATAGGCATTACCATTTTCTAAATAGCTTGCTTTGGCATCACCTAAATCGATATAGGCAGCTTCTAAGGCAAAATTGTCATTAAATTGATAACCGGTAAATACACCAGCAGCAAAGCTATTTTTATCACAATCTAGGCTCCAAGACTCACAACCATGTTGGTAGTGGTTGACGCCTAGTTTGCCGCCCAAATAGAAATAAGCGCTAGGAAATTCACCCACAACTGCCAGCTCCTTAGCATTTGTGTTTACTGTTGAGTTATCAGCTTCTGCCGCGGTTGCACTGTAAGAGAGAGATAAGCCTAAAGGAAATAGCAGTAGTGCTAACGAAGATTTTAGTTTAAGTGCTTTTAGAAAGGTAAACATTTTATCACATCCATGATGTTTAAATAAAAACATTGATGGATAGGGATTATACAGAAGTCATAAGCTAATAAAAGTATTGGATTAGAGTTTAATTGATTGTATTTGCTTTGAATTTATAGTGGAAACAGGCACCTGAATTCGTGTTTTTTGCTTCGATAGAACCATGGATTTTTTGGTTAATTAAGTTAAAGACAATAGACATACCTAAACCTACGCCACCTTGTTTACGCGCTGTGGTAAAGAAAGGTTCAAAAATATGTTGTTGTACTTTTTTAGATAAACCACGACCATTGTCACTGTATATAACGTCGACCTCACCCGTAGCGAGCTGTTTAATCTCAATAGTGATTTTATTTTCTTGAAAGGCATTATCTACCTCAACATTGTGCTTGTTAGCAAAACCATGCTTAACACTGTTACTGATTAAATTAGTCAAAATTTGTGCATGGATGCCAGGGTAGGTTGCCAAAATTATTTTGTCTTGACACTCTATGGTAAGGCTAACCTTTTTTGGCTTAAGGATAGACTGTAAGGTTGAAATTACTTTTTGATAATATTTATTAATATCAATCGTTTCAATTTCTAATTGCTGCTGATCAGCAGCAGTTTTTTTAAAATTCTCAATTAATTTTTTAGCCCGGTTTAAACTATCTCCTTGCATCGCTATGGCACTTGCTGAAGTTTTACGGAAGTGTTCCATATCCTTCATAGTTAGGCTTTTAGTCGCCAGTTTATCTTGTAATTTATTAAATTCATCCGCCAAAATACTGTGGGTAGTTATGGCGATACCTAGAGGCGTATTTACTTCATGCGTAACACCGGCAACTAAGTTACCTAAAGCAGACATTTTTTCTGAGGCGACTAACTGTTGCTGTGTTACTTGTAACTTTTTTACTGTTTCGGATAGCTCTAAGGTGCGCGTAGCTATTTTATTCTCAAGGGATTGTTCATAATCAAGGCGCTCAAGTTCGGCGGCAATTCGACCTGAGAATAATTGAAATAGCGCTGATGTTTCTTTTTTCTTTTTATGCTCAGTTTTGAATAAAGCAACAATTATGCCGATCACTTGCTGTTTTGAATCAAGGAGAGGTGTACCTAAATAGGCTTGAATTTTCATATCAAGCAATAACTGGTCTTTAGGGTAATACTTGCAAATATCTTTAGGATAGAAGCATACCGAGTTATCGGCGACATTCGCGCAAGGGGTGTTTTCTAGGGAATACTCAAAGTTATCGACAACTTTGCTTTTGGCAACGAACACCGCTGTTTTACAGCTATGGGCTTGTGAATCTAACCGAGCAATAAAGGTGTAGTCAGCAGCAATCACTTTATTGAGCGCTAAGGTTACCTTAGTAAAAAATTCATTGCCATAACTGTTTGATACGGCCTCAATAACTTCTTGAATGTGAGTTAACATAGATACTCCAAAGTGCCACCATAACTTAACTATGGCATAAGCCCTTTTATTTTTCATAAGTTACCTTTACCTCTGTAGCGAAATAAAAACAACTTACTGATAAATGATATTATTGGCCTTATGTGCAAGTTTTAGTGAAAACCACTCGCATTTACTTATGTTTTAGTTAATGATAGAAAATGGGTATTACTCTAGGGATCATTATGGTGCATTATAAGTATTTACATAGACGTTCATTTGTTCGAGATGGCTTGTGGTTACTGGCAATAAATGCTCTGTTTTTTGTTTTTTTTGCTCATTATGATGTATTAGAAATGCTGGTAAATTTAGTAAAAGAGTATGAGCATTTAGAGCTTGATGAGCTTTTACCCTTGGGGGTAACGTTAACTTTTAGTTTAGTCATTTTTATCTACCGTCGACTACAAGAGTTGGGACATGTGACCCAAGCATTTGAAGAACTTGCTAAGCAAGACCCCTTAACTCATGCACTAAATAGACGTGCAGGCCAAGCAATACTGCACCACCGTTTTAGCAAGGCTGAACAACAAGGTCAGGGTTTTAGCTTGTTGCAGCTAAATATTGACAATTTTAAACGTATTAATGATAACTATGGCCCAAGTGTTGGCGATGATATTTTAATAAACTTAGTTAATATCATTCAAAAGCATATCCCCAACAATGCTCGGCTTATTCATTGGCACAGTGATAGTTTTCTTGTGGTGCTACCGGCAGACTTAACGGCGCCGTTTGAATTTGCTAATAATTTACGCGAAATCATAGCTAGTCAACTGTTTACTACAGATACTATCACTTGCAGTATAGGTTTAGCTTCATGGCGAAAAGGCCTATCTTTACAGGATATTCTGCACAATGCTGAGGACGCTTTGCTTGATGCGAAAGCAGCTAACAAAAATATCGTTAAGGTAGCTTAACG
Organism: Colwellia sp. TT2012; assembly: GCF_001440345.1. GTDB lineage: Bacteria > Pseudomonadota > Gammaproteobacteria > Enterobacterales > Alteromonadaceae > Colwellia. Next base: position 48,564 of record NZ_LJYX01000002.1, read on the forward strand.
GTATTTTGAAGTTACCTGAACATCAAGAGGGCTATATTTTCACCTAAGCCTTTAAAAAATTCCCTTTGGGAACCAGGGAGCTTATGCCGTGCTAAGTGGTCACTTCTTTATACGGAATGGTATTAAGATGTATATCTTGTTGCGGGAATGGAATAGTAATCTCTTCTTGTTCAAAAGCTAAATAAATTGCTTTATAAGCACTATATTTTGCCGCGTATAAATTTGTTGTTGGTATCCAAAGTCTTATACCAATAGTGATGGCGCTATCAGCAAAGCCATCAATACCGACTTGCATACGAACTTCATCAGTATAGATATCGAGTTTTGCTAAAGTGCGCTCAACGAGTTGCACCACTTCGATAGGGTTGTCTTGGTAGGAGATGCCAACAGAGAGTTTCAATAATGTATCTTTTTTTGAATTAAGCAGCACTTCACCAACAATATGTTTATTGGGAATTGTGATCTCAGCGCAATTTTCATCTTGGATGATGGTAAAAGCTAATTGTACCTCTTTTACTATGCCAGTTACCCCTTGTACTTCAATGGTATCGCCCACGACAAAAGGGCGAATAAGTATGATATTAAAGCCAGCGGCGTAATTGGCTAATAAACCTTGCATAGCTAAACCAGCACCTAATGAAATTGCCCCTATGGCAGCAATAAATGGCGTAACACTAATACCAATTTTACTTAAGGCGATGATACTTACCATGACCATCACTACCATTTTGCTGGTACTTGCGAGGAAGCGACTTAAAGTGACATCAAGTTTTTGCTTTTCACAGAGGCGCAATATTACTTTGGCAACTTTTCCAGCAACAGCATAACCCAATAAAAATATCAGCAAGGCGCCAACTAGCTGAAAACTATAGTTGGTGAAAAATTCTAAAATTATTTGGTAAAGTGCCGAGGCTTGTTCTATTTCATTGCGTAATAATTCCGCCGGTAATTCAGCGGCTTCTTGTGCTCTTTCGGCAATGCTAGTGGTAATATTTTTTGTCTTGTCGTTTGTTGCATCTGACATCTGAGTTTCCTGTGAAAATATACTTATGGGCTTATTTAGCCCTTATTTTATTTAGAAGTGATAACTCCTGGCATGATAAACTGCTATCTATCACTAAAATCTGAGTTGCTTTCGGCAATTACAGCCCATTCTTCGGTAATATTCCATTGTGCGGTAAAGCCAAGCAAAAAACATGATAAAAGCTTAGTAACAGTAAGTCGTTAGGCATAAAGTTATTTTCCGTAAAAAAATGTTATTTTATCGGCATATTTTATACTGTTATCTCTTGCACGCACAGATCAAATCTATTTTTTGCAAAGGATAAACTCTGTTTTATCTAATAAAAAAGCACCGAACATAGCGTAGGGTGCTTACCTAGAGTACAGGTACTAGCCTAACTAAACCAACAATCATTGAGCTTCAAATAGCTCCGTTAGAGTGGCCACTTGCTCTGTTAATGAGGCAACCTGTTGCTCTAACTCAGTGACTCTCTGAGCAAGTTGATTTTTATTGTCTGTGGGGGCTATTTTAACTGGATTATCGCTGAATTCAGCCAAGCTGCTTTCATCAAAATCTGATAGTAAATGCACATAGCGTGAATCACGCCTTCCTGGCTCACGTGCGAGTTTTTTCACCAGGGGTTGGCCGTTTAAATCTTGTAATTGAGTTAAGGCATCTTCAACGGCACTAACATCGGTAAAGTCAGTCAGGCGATTAGTACGCGTTCTTAACTCACCCGGCGTTTGCGGTCCTCTTAGTAACAGTACACAAATAATGGCTCTTTGCTGGGCGGTGAATTTTAAACTGCCAAATTCGGTATCACAAAAGCGATGAAAATATTTATTTACTCGGCTGGAGGCTTTGTGATCGACCATTAATTTATTCAGTTGCACCAACTCATCGACTACGTTTTGCACGTCACTTTCTGATAATGACATTACTGGTTCACGGTTGCTTTTTTGATTGCAGCCGAGCGTGATACCGTTTAATGACAGTGGGTATTGCTCTGGTGTGGTGGTTTCTTTTTCAAGCATGACGCCGATAATGCGGCATTGCTCAGCAGAGAGTGAGATCATTTTGAAGGCATCCTGATAAATTAGATGCTAATGTTATAGCAAGCAATATGCGACATTACTAGACTAATGTTGTTGATTGCTAAAAGAAAAGAGCGTGCTTGCTTGCTGATAAAAAAGCCATAGTTAAGGACGGAGCTAACTATGGCTTTTTATCGATAATATTGGCTTACGTATTACTCTATATTCGCAATCTGCTCACGCATTTGCTCAATTAATACTTTCAGCTCTACCGCGCTGGCGGTAATGTCGGAATTAATGGATTTAGAGCCTAGGGTATTGGCTTCGCGATTAAATTCTTGCATCATGAAATCTAAACGGCGACCTTGGGCGCCACCTTTATTCAAGATCTTTTTAGTTTCGCTCACATGGCTGTTTAAACGGTCAAGCTCTTCAGCGACATCCATTTTTTGGGCCAGTAATACTAGCTCTTGTTCAACACGACCTGTGTCTAGCTCAATTTTAGCATCGGTAAACTTATCGATAATGCGATTACGCTGCCATGCAATTACCTCTGGCATATAAGTTTGTACTTTATCAGCTTCGACAGATATCGCCTCAAGGCGCTGTTCAATCATGGCTTTAAGGTTTGCACCTTCACTAGCTCGGGCCTCAATAAAGTCTTTAAGTGCTTGATCAAAACCAGCCAGTAATTCTGCTTGAATAGCTGACATATCGCTTTCAGGCGCTTCCATTACCCCAGGCCAGCGCATTACTTCAAGCGGGTTAACTTGACTATTTAGCGTGTGTCCATTAATCCAGTTAGCATGCTCAATAAGTTGCAACGCGAGCTTTTCATTTAGCGCTAATTCATTTTTGTTGGCTGCATTGGCATTAAAACGTAAGTTACATTCTACCTTGCCGCGATTAAGTTGTTTGCGAAAACGCTCACGTAATACCGGCTCGATACCACGAAACTGTTCAGGTAAGCGAAAATAAGTTTCTAAAAATCGTTGGTTTACTGAGCGTATTTCCCAGACTGCATTGCCCCAGTCACCTTTTATTTCAACGCGTGAAAACGCCGTCATGCTGTAGATCATAATCTTTCCTATTAATCTGTTTTATAAGAATGAACAGGGTGGATTATGCCTGACCTTGTTATATCTAGCCAGAAATTCAGTGCTGACAAAACCCCTTTTGTCAATTAAGGGGTAAATTCCATTTGGCCAAAGTTAGCATTAAAATCGACACACCAAACACTTAGACCGGTTAAGTCATCTAAGGTTTTATTACGGGGTAATTTAATAATAAAGCTAGCATTGTCAAACACCTGCCCATTAAGTCTGTTACCTATTGAAAAAGCCCCATTGCCAGCATATAAATGCTCTGTAGCGCCGTAGATGTATACATTGGGGCCACCACCATCATAACTAAATTGCGTTATTTCAATGGTGCAGTCATCTATAATTGTCGCTTTGCCTGAGACATTGTGGGCAAAAGTATTGAAGAAACCACTATGACCAACTTTGTCATGTTCTTTACTGCAGCTTGTTACATTGTTATCACTGATCTGATTCAGTGTTAACTGAAAGTGCTCGATTGCCATTGAGGCAGGAATGAGTGTTTGGTAAACGCCACCACTTTGGCTGACGAGTTCCGCGACTTGTTGGGCAAAATCACTGGCGGAAAAGTCAATAATCAAGTTAGTGGCTAATTGGTGCGCCGATGCCGTTATTTCAATGCCATTACTACTATCACCATCACTATCTAAACTTTGTAATAGCCGCAGCAGGTTAATGACTTCAATTTGATTAATATCGGTGGTTTGAAAGAGCTCTAACGGGGTTAAATAGAGACGGGCAAGTGTGGTGGGCAGTTCAATATCACCAATTGAGAAAGTGATCATTTCATTGTCTTGAAAGTTAAATTCGCCCAGCTCATTGGTTTGGCCACTTTGGCTAACCGTTTTATAGTTTAGCCCAGTAACCGCTGAATCTAGAAATATACCAGTATAAGTGGTAACCGCAGAAGGGGGCGGATTTAAATTATTTGCTACTTCAGCAATCTTGTCATCTGAACCGCATGCGGTTAATAACAGGGCTAATATGGCAGTTAATAGTAATTTGACAGTCATATCCGGTCACCAATAATAAGTTAAATATAGAGACCGATATTGACGGTATAACTTCACAGAGATATCACAAATTGATAGTTTTTTAATATTTCTGCTAATGCTTACGCAAATAACACTGAGTTGTTAGGGCTTATTTGTCAGCGTTAACCAATGTGCTTTAATTTTATCGGCTACGCGGAAGGCATTGGCATAAATGGTAAAGGTGTAAGGTACACTACCGCCAGTAGGCATAAACGAGCCATCTGTGACATACAAGTTATCAACTTCATGGGCTCGGCAGTTCTTATTGAGCACTGATGTTTTTGGATCATGGCCAAAACGACAACCACCCGCCATTAAGTTTGTTGACGGGTAACCACTGACCGAGGAGGAAACATTTTTTGCCCCTAGGGCTGCTAGCAGTTTTTCTGCTTTTTTCGATAAGTACTCTCCGACTTCAAGGTCATGGTCATGATAACCAATGCGCACCTTGGCGACTGGATCGCCCCATTGGTCGGTAACTTCTTTATCTAAGCTGACAAAGCAGTTATCGGTGGGCAGCCAATCATTAAATACTTCAAAACGTAGGGTTTTATAGCTGGTAAATTCTGTTTTTAAACTTTGCTTGAGATCTTCACCCCAGAGTAATTGTTCATCACCCTTTTCATCTAGAGCCCATTGGGTGCCTTGTGCTCTAGCGATAGGGTTTTGGTGAAATAAAAAATCGATAGTGCCACCTTTCGCTTGGCCTTTTTTGTTGGCACCAGTAAAACTGTTGTCGTTAATTTGATACCAGTCTTGTAGTGCCCGATTAATAAAGGGACCCACTTGCTTTAAATCATTCACTTTTTGCTCGGATAAATCAGCATAAATGAAGTCACCTTGACCGGTACCACCACCACTAAAGAGTAAATTCTTGCCAACCTGACCACTATTATTGGCTAGGCCTTGAGGGAATTTTTCACCGGTTGAAGCCAGTAATAAACGCGAGGTTTCTACCGCCTGACAGGCAACCACATATATTTTGGCACTGACAGCTTTTTTACGACCGATTTTATCGTAATAATGTACGCCAGTAATTTTACCTTGTTTGTCAGTGGCAATTTTATAAACCTTGGCATTTGCTTTAATGGTGCAATTACCCGATGCCACGGCATGGTTTAGTAATGCGGCTCTGCCACTACCTTTAGCGCCAGAGGAGCAGCCATAGCTGCTGCAATAACCTGAATACTCGCAACTGCCTCTGCCCATGGCTGGTTTAGATAAAATAGCTCTAGGAACGGGAATGGCATGATAGCCAATTTCTGTCGCGGCTTTATCTATCCATGCAGACATGGGTAATTCGGCAATAGGAGGATAGGGAAAGTCGGTAGAGCGCGGCTCTTGATGTGGGTGTTTAACCACACGGCCCGATACGCCAATTTCACGCTCTACTTTTGCGTAGTAGGGTTCGAGTTCGTCATAACTAATCGGCCAATCTACGATATTGGCACCTTTTATCGCACCAAACTCCGATTTTAAGCGAAAATCTATCGGTTTTAACCGGTGAAAGTAGCCACTCATAAAATTAGATGAGCCACCAACCACAGTACCATTCCACCAACTCCAACCCGAATCACTGGTTTTTTCACCTTGCCAGAAAGGTTGGTCATTTTCATCTAGGTATTCTTCTTCAATAACATGCTGTTCATCACTCAACTTGGGGTTGTAAGCATCATGAATACTGATGGTCAGCTCATCTTTGAAAAAGTCTTTTTCCGTTAACCAAGGACCTTTTTCTAGCACTAAAACCTTGGCACCGGCTAGCGCTAATTGGTGGGCAATAGGGGAGGCGCCTGCGCCGCTACCAATGATGCAAATATCAAAACTCATGCTTTTCGGGTTCCTTGATGGGCTTTTTTACGGCTGCTTGCTAGACGTTTATTGTCGTATTGCTCTGGGCTAAGTAAATCAATGCGGGCGCGAGTAGGTAATTCAAAATAGCGTTGACCTTTTTCTGGCAAGGGAAAACCTGCTTGATGTTCTAACCATTGCCAGCCAACACCGTTAGGATTACCACCATAACTAGGGGCTGATAACATGGCTTCAAAAATGTAACCGAGTAGGGTATTTAACCAATTCTGTCCCGCGGTTGATTGGCTAATACCACGTAATAGCTGTTCTTTATCGGTAAAACTTAATTGGGCAAAGTCGGCAGATTTTTCGCTATTGGCATAAGCATTTAACCAATTAACCCCCTTGAGAATAAAATCTTTCTCATCTTGCTCGGTCGGTTGTACTGTCATCACTTGATATAAATAAGCGGTGGCCTTTATTTCTCTGGCACTTGGGCCTGTTGCTGAGCTGGGCAATAAATGATTAAGTGTGGCATCTAGAGTTAACCAGGGTTCTGTTTTTACTAAGGTGTTAACTAACTCATGCAGCGAAGTTTGTGTTTTTGCGGTGATACTAAAGCTGGATAAACTGGCTAATGCGCCCATACCCGCGGCCGATTTAAGAAAATGACGTCTATTGTGCTGTAGTTGCTTTTGTCTCTCTTTGATAAATTCAGGTGTTTGGTAATTTTTATCAAAAAAAGAACAACATGTATCTTCATTAATCACTAACTTGCTCCCCTAACCTAGGCCGATCTGATCTTGGCGGTACTTGGTTTATGTCTTGCTACTCATTTTGAACTATTCTGCCGCGTTAGTTGTTACTAACTGTGCTGGTATTGCGGTGGCACTAACTGACCAGTCGCTGAGAAAACGTAACCATTGTGATTTTGAATAATTATTGTCGGCCAGTAATTCGGCGGTATCTTTAGATAAAATCATTTTACCTTGTGCCGTGGAGACATACATATGCGGATAACCCAATACCGGCGGTAGTGATTTCATAAAGTCATTATTTTCATTACTGTCACTGACATTAATTTTCAGCAAAACATATTGGCTATGCAAAGCTTGATATACCTCGGGATTTTTAGCAAGAAAGCTATCCATCTTATGGCACCAACTACACCAGTTACCGCCAATTTCAATTAATACTTGGCGATTAGTCTCTTTGGCCAAAGCCAGTGCTGCTACCGCATCTTTAAAGGGGTCGCGTTGCTCATCGTATACTTTGCTGTAAGTGGGTAAGTCAGAGGCTATTGCTGTTGGTGCAGTATAAGTAGTAGCACTTACGGTAATAACAAAGCTTAAAAATAAGCTTAAACTGATAACTAAGGCGGTGATAATTTTCATGGTGCTCTCTGCTGATTTTTGGTGCTTGGGACAATTAACATGACCTTACTTTACTGAACTATATTTCAAAAAAGTCTGATAGGCATTATAATAGCGGCAATTATTTTATCCGTCTTTATATATAGGAACACTTCATGCGTCCAAGCGGCAGAACATTAGGGCAAATTCGCCCAGTAACGATTACCCGTCATTTTACCACTCATGCAGAAGGCTCAGTACTTATTGAGTTCGGCGATACTAAAGTGATTTGTACTGCTTCGGTTGAGGTTGGTGTACCACGTTTCTTAAAAGGCAAAGGTAAAGGTTGGATTACGGCGGAATACGGCATGTTACCTCGCTCTACTCATACACGTATGCGTCGTGAAGCGACTACTGGTAAGCAAAGTGGTCGTACGTTAGAAATTTCTCGCTTAATTGCGCGTGCCTTACGTGCCGCGGTTGATTTAAAAGCCTTAGGTGAAAATACCATTTCTATCGATTGTGATGTTATTCAAGCCGATGGTGGTACCCGTACTGCTGCTATTACCGGTGCTTGTGTGGCTTTAGTTGATGCACTTAACTATATGCGTGCTAAAGATATTATTAAAACGAACCCGCTAAAACATATGATCGCTGCCGTTTCTGTTGGTATTTATAAAGGTGAAGTGATTGCTGATTTAGATTACCCAGAAGATTCAGCCGCAGATACCGATATGAACGTGGTGATGACAGATACCGGTAAACTTATTGAAATACAAGGTACTGCTGAAGAAGAACCGTTTAGCTTTGAAGAGATGCAAGCCATGCTTGAATTAGCAAAAAATGGTATCAATGAATTATTTGAAATACAAAAAGCAGCATTAAGCTAAGCTGCGTTCAGTTAAGTAAACAGGAAAATAACTATGAAAGATTATCAACGCGAATTTATTGAATTTGCTATCGAAAAGCAGGTATTACGTTTTGGTGAGTTTACTTTAAAGTCTGGTCGAGTGAGCCCGTACTTTTTTAATGCTGGTATGTTTAAAACCGGTGGTGATTTAGCGCGCTTAGGTCGTTTTTATGCGGCGAGCTTAATGGACGCAAAAATTGATTTTGATGTGATTTTTGGTCCGGCTTATAAAGGTATTCCCATTGCCACTACCACGACTATTGCTCTGTACGATCACCATAATCTCGATGTACCTTATTGCTTTAACCGCAAAGAAGCCAAAACTCATGGTGAAGGTGGCTCATTAGTAGGCGCTGATCTTGAGGGTAAAATCATGCTAGTTGATGATGTTATCACTGCAGGTACTGCCATTCGTGAATCAATGGAAATCATTAAAGCACACGGCGCACAGCTTTCTGGTGTCTTGATTGCTCTTGATCGTCAAGAGAAAGGCCAGGGCGAGTTATCAGCGATTCAAGAAGTTGAACGTGATTTTGGTACGCAAGTTGCGTCGATTGTTACTTTAGGTGATGTGGTAGCTTTTCTTGAAGAAAAAGTTGCCGCGCAAGGTGCTGAGAGTTCAGAGCTAGCAGAAAACTTAGCAAGTATTAAAAAATACCGCTTAAGTTACGGTATTTAATTTTTCCGGCTTACCGTGCTTTAATGGTAAGCCGGAAAATAATGTGCATAAATTTTAACGCCTTTGCCGCATAATGCTGCAAAGGCGTTATTTTTTTGGCTACTATATGACCTTATAGCTCTGCTTGTTTATCGATAAAATAAAATTAACAGGAAATCATCATGCAATATGTTAATAAGTACACGTTATTACTACTATGGTTGGTGAGTACCTTGTCCTTTTCCCAAGGGCAACAAGATTGTCTGAGTATTCAATATGACTATGTCTCCCTAATTGAATCTGGTAAATATCGATTCTCTAATAAGGTCGCTAAGGATTCTTCAGATAAATTTTTAGCCAGTGTTAACTTTAAAAAACTATCAAGTTACCAGCAATACCTTAAGGATGCTTATCAGGTCATTGTTAATACCAACCCTAGGGCCAATATGCATTGCCCCATTGTTACAGAGACCTACCAACAGTTGGCGAAACAACATAAATGGTCAGAAATACCACAAATAAGTCAATTGGTTGCTCCGTTTGAATTAGCTCAGCCTAATAATGACAAAGCTATTTTGCTTATTCATGGCTTAACTGACTCACCGTTTTCTTTTCATGATCTTAGCCAGTTTTTCTACCAACAAGGTTTTACCGTACGTACGCTGCTATTGCCTGGGCATGGTATGGCGCCTTCAGAATTGTTGACTACTGATTATAGTGAGTGGCAACAGGCGACAAAGTTTGCCATAGAGCAAACGTTAACTGATTATCAGCAGGTGTATCTTGGTGGTTTATCTACGGGCGGGACACTTATCTTTAATTACTTGATGCAGCAAAACAGTGTTGATGAAAAAATTAAAGGTCTATTTATGTGGTCGCCTGCATCCAAGGCAAAAAGTGACCTCGCTTGGTTGGCTAAGTATATAGATGCCATTCCTTTTGTTGATTGGCTTGATCTTGATGCCGATATTGATTTTGCTAAATATGAGTCATTCCCCTATAACGCAGCCGCGCAAGTACATGCCTTAATGAGCCTTGTTGTTGGTGATCAAGCTATGGCTAGTCGAAATATGCATGATATTCCGGTCTTTGTTGTTGCCAGTGAATATGATCAAACCATAGATACTGAGTATACTCTACAGCTAGTTCAGCAGTGGCAGTTAGCATCACCGCAAGATAAAATGAAGCAAAGTGTGTTGATTTATTATGGTGATAACAACAAGCTGCCGAAAAAATTAGCTGACGTTATGACAGTGGTTGTGCCTGAATGTTCTCCGGGTAGTTTATGCCGTGACATTTTTGATGTTGCTCACATTGCGACCACTAATTCCCCTGATAATCCCCATTATGGCGTTAATGGGCGTTATAGGAATTGTGGTCATTATGTAAAAGATGCCGTTCGTTATCAGGCATGTAAACAAAATAAGCAGGTGATAAAAGGGGAGATAACTGCAATGAACCTTAATCATGAATTGCCAATACAAAGGCTGACTTACAATCCGTATTATCAGGAAATGCTTGCTGATATGACTAAGTTTTTACAGGCTACTCATTAACGTGTGTATTTCAGCCACAGTTTATAAAATACAGCATTACATGTGGCATTATTGTCCATCTTGCCATCCCTGTCACAATCAGAGCCAGTCAATGATCTAGCAACTTGTTGACCATATTTATCTTTATCTGCCTTGGATGGCGTTACGGTAATCGTCACCTTAGGTGATTGTTCAATAAAGTCTGCGACATTTTGATAGCGGGCAAACTCTTGCTGAGAAATTAAGTGACTAATATCTTGTGCCGCCAGCTTTGTTGCGCTTAAGGCAAATGACGTTAGCGTTAAACTTGCGGTCAGCAGCAGGATAAAAAAATTCATTTAAGTCACCTAATCAGTGTGGTTTTGATAGCCAGCCAGCAATGTTTGCCAGTTTTTCTCAGTAAAATTAAACTGCGTTAGCTTATTGAATTCCTTCAAAAATGAACGCTGTAAACGTGCTATATTAGCATGTTTCCATTGGGCATCAGTTGTTAAATCTGCTTTACTTTGGCGTAATTCGCCACGGTCAAAATCGATTAGAAACACCTGCTCTTTATCATCGATCAAAATATTATGGCTATTTAGGTCGTGATGATAAATACCCTGCTGATGAAAGCGTTTAATCGTGGCGCCAATACGTTGCCAAACATTATCCGCTAAGATTTTTTTACTTAATATTGCCACTAAATCTTGTGCGTTTTGAATACGGCTTGATAATAAGTCTGCTTGGTACGTTAAACCACGGCGAATAATACGATAGGCTACGGGCTCAGGTGCAGGAAGTTGTAGGGTTTGCATATGACTCAGTAAGGCAAACTCACGTGCGGCACGAGTATTTGCTAAACCGCTAAACCAGTAGCTATCGTTAATTATTTTACCCATTAAACCGCCACGGTAATAATGACGTAAGACCCAATCATGTGAAATATTATTGCTATCATTATAAGCGACAAACCAAGTGGTGCCACGCCCTTGGGCTGAGCCTGTTACTGCATTTTTTTGTTGCCAATAGCTTGGCTCAAGCATCTTGGCACTGAAATCATCAATAAGGTTTTTACTAAAAAAACCACTGACGTTACCTTGTGAAAACTTGGCAAACTGTTCGCTGCTTATCGCTTGATTCACACGTTTTATCCTCATGACTTTGCGCCGTTACTTGTTAATAACGCTTGTACTTGAGCCAAGGTTTTTTCGCTGGCGCCTTGGTTTGCTAAGACCACTTTAAGGGCATTTTCGCCCAGAGACTTTTGTCGTTCCGGCTGCTGTAATAAGACGCTAACTTCTTTGGCGAGTTGATGGCTAGGTTCATCAGCAGTTAACTCAACTATGGCATCTGCCTGCCTTAACTGCTGCATGATTTCGTTGAAGTTACTCATGTTAGGGCCAACGATGACTGGTTTATTAAATAACGCTGGCTCTAGTGGATTATGGCCACCCACGGCATTAAAGCTGCCACCCATAGTGACAATATCGCTCAACGCAAAAGCCGCCATTAATTCACCCAAGCTATCGAGTAACCATACTTGCTCATTATTAATGACAGTATTTTCACTGCGCTTAGCCAAGGATAAACCTTGCTCAAGACAAAGCTTGGCTACTTGTTCAAAGCGTTCTGGGTGGCGCGGCACTAGCACTAATAATAATCGTGGATATTGAGATAATAATGCTTTAAAAGCGGTCAATGCAATTGTCTCGTCGCCATCATGGGTGCTGGCGACTAACCAAATGGTTCTTTTTTCTTGACGCTCCTCAGTAAAAAGTAGTTTGGCTAATTCGGCCTTTTTTGCCATCACTTGAGCATTGACACTGATATCAAATTTCAAGTTGCCGCTATTTTCACAGCGACTAGCTTGCGCGCCTAGTTGCAAAAAATGGCTTAAATTTTCTTGGCTTTGTGTCAGGATTATATCGAAGTGGTTTAGGCAGGGCTTAATGAGCGGGCCAATTTTTTGGTAGCTAGTTAAGGATTTATTCGACAAGCGGCCGTTAATTAAGAGTAATTTAATGTTTTGCTGAGCACATTGGGCAATTAAGTTCGGCCATAATTCGGTTTCCATAAAAATCATCATTTTTGGTTGCAGTCTACGCAAAAACAATGCGGTGCAGGGCAATATATCTAAGGGTAAATAACCGTGTTGCACTCGATCACCAAAGAGCTTAGTGACTTGTGCTGAGCCAGTGGGAGTAAATGAAGTTATCGTAATGGCTAAATCAGGATAATTAAGTAATAATTTTTCGATAAAACTTTTGAGCGCGATAACTTCGCCAACACTGGCAGCATGAACAACAATACCACCTTGCTGGTAAGGTTTTGGAAAAAAGCCCAGTCGTTCAGCTAAGCGCTGACGATAGGCCTTATTACTTTTTGAGCGAATAAGCAAAAAAATGAGTAGCAAAGGTAGTAATAGCAAGAGTGAAATGCGGTAAAATAGCAAGGAAATCATGTCGGTGAATATTGCTCTATAATCAGTTTGTCGGTAGATTATACCAAAGGGTTTCCAAATAAGCGTTAGCAATTATGATGGTAAAAGCCATGCAGCAAAAATTAATGAAAAATGTCGGTAGCTCGAAGGTAAAACACCTTGCTTACCTGAGTATATTGATGGTTTACAGCATAGCAATGCCAGCGGATGCCAACAACCATTTGCCAGAGAGAATTATCTCCCAGGGCTTTTTATCTGACAGTATGTCAGAGGCACACAAATCTGCGAAGCAAGCTAAGATTGATCTTGCTCTTCAATACCAAGTCCAGTTTAAAGTTCGGCTCGATCGTGACTTTTTATTGGTGGCAGACTATCGCTATTTCCCGGATAAAGCGTCTGCTAAAAATATGGCCGGCGTCATTGTTTTACATGACTGTCATAGTGAACGCAGCAAATATCAAAGCTTATCGACAAGTATTGCTGAGCAAGGCTTACATACCTTATCGCTGGACTTTCGCGGTTATGGTAGCAGTGTTGCTCAGGGATATTCTGCCTTAGAGGTAAAAAAGCATGCCACTGACATTATGAGTTTTCAAACTGAAATTGCCGTGTTGATGTCCTATTGGTCAGCAGACTTAGTGGCGGCTTATAATTTTTTACGCAAAAAAGTGGATAATAGCAAAGGTATCTCAATTGTTGCTAGTGGTTGTGCGGGTACCTATGCGATAGCGTTAGCTGAAAAAGTGCACTTAAACTCTATGGTGTTATTAACGCCTGACATGTCTTATGCCGATAAAGAACGCTATAAAAATTTGGTGGATATTCCCAGTTATTTTGTTAGTTCAGCGCAGCATGCCATAAGCTATGCTACGGCACAGGAGCTCTTTGCTTGGAGTGGCGCAAGGCATTCAAAACTACAAGTGTACAAGGGAGAACGGCTAAATTATCAGCTAATTAGGGCCAATAAATATTTGGTGGATGATATAGCCCAGTGGTTGAAGCTCACTTTGCGTTAAGGCCGCCTAATCGCTTAAATAAGCGTTGGCGGTATTCAGGGCGGTGGCAAAAGGGTAGGGCTAACGCTCAAAGATGGTATCAAGAATAATAGCAGAGTTGGTTCTCTCTACGCCTTCAGTTGAGCATACTATATTGAGTACATCACTGAGTTTTTCTAGTGTGCTGGCTTGTATGGTAACCAATAAGTCATATTCGCCACTTATCGAATGGATATGACTAATTTGGTGAACTTTTCTTAAGGCGATACCAATCGTTTTTCGTAAGTTTGGCTTTACTTTTAACGAGACATTAGCAGAAATCAAGCCACTGGTATATGCGCTGCCGAGCACAACGCTGTAGCCTTTAATTACATTATTATTTTCAAGCTTATTGAGTCGATTTTGTATAGCTGTTCTAGAAACGCCTGTGGCTCTGGCGATATCTGAAATACTTGCTCTTCCATTCAGCCGTAATATTGACAGTAATTCTTCATCTTTTTCGGTTAACAAACTAAACTCCACTTTAGTAATTATAGCCGTTATCAATCAAGATGCATCTTGCCCACGCTTTGAATGATAACGGTTATATATTCATAATATAGTCATTACCTTACACTTTGACAGGTTTAGGTGTCAATTTAACTATTAAAAAGGTCATATTACCAAGTAGTGTCACTTTTATTCTAATACGATCTGGGTTGATAATATGACTATTAAACGACAATCATTATTTAAGGAATTTACATGACTGATTCTGTATCGACAAAAGATTTTTACTCGCATTTAACCGCGCAAATAGACCAAGTTAAAACAGATGGTTTATATAAAGCCGAACGTATTATTACTACTGCGCAGCAAGCGAAAATTTCCGTTGCTAGTGGTGAGCAAGTAGTTAATTTTTGTGCCAATAACTATTTAGGTTTAGCAAATCACCCTGAATTAATTGCTGCGGCAAAAACCGGCTTAGATGAACATGGCTTTGGTATGGCATCGGTACGCTTTATTTGTGGTACACAAGATATTCATAAAACCTTAGAGCAAGGTATTAGCCAATTTCTCGGTATGGAAGATACTATTTTGTACTCTTCTTGTTTTGATGCCAATGGCGGTCTATTTGAAACCTTATTAGGACCAGAAGACGCTATTATCAGTGATGCCTTAAATCATGCCTCTATTATTGATGGTGTGCGTTTATGTAAAGCTAAGCGCTTCCGTTATGCTAACAATGACATGGCGGCTTTAGAGCAAAGCCTGATTGAAGCTGATGCCGCGGGTGCACGTTTTAAATTAATTGCTACCGATGGTGTCTTCTCCATGGATGGCGTTATCGCTAACTTAAAAGGTATTTGTGATTTAGCCGATAAATACAATGCCATGGTGATGGTTGATGATTCCCATGCGGTAGGTTTTGTTGGTGAAGAAGGTCGTGGTAGTCATGAATATTGTCAGGTAATGGGTCGTGTCGATATCCTCACTGGCACTTTAGGCAAAGCTATGGGTGGCGCATCAGGTGGCTATACTTCAGCGAAAAAAGAAGTGGTTGAGTGGTTACGTCAACGTTCACGTCCTTACTTGTTTTCAAATTCACTAGCACCGGCAATTGTTAATGCGTCATTAAAAGTACTTGAATTATTAGCTGATGGTGGAGCTTTACGTAAAACCTTAAAAGATAATGCCGCATATTTCCGTAGCAATATGGAAGCCGCTGGTTTTACTTGTGCGGGTGCGGACCATGCGATTGTGCCGGTAATGCTAGGTGACGCTAAAGTTGCTAGTGCAATGGCGGAGCGTTTATTAGCGGAAGGTATTTATGTTATTGGTTTCTCTTTCCCGGTTGTACCGAAAGGGCAAGCACGTATTCGTACGCAAATTTCTGCCGCCCACAGTAAAGAGCAGTTGGACCACGCCATTGCAGCCTTTATCCGTATTGGTAAAGAGATGGCCGTTATTTAGTTAAAAGAGCCTAATTAAAGGTATCTAATTAGTACTTTTATAGCCCAATGACAATAATAGCTTGAGATTGGCTATACAACTTATCGTATGTTAAACATCACAAAGATAGAGAGCGACAATGAAAGCTTTAGCTAAATTAAAAGCAGAACCAGGCATTTGGTTAACCCAGACCGAAAAGCCGAAACTAGGTCATAACGATCTACTTATCAAAATCAAAAAAACCGCCATTTGTGGTACCGATATCCATATTTATAACTGGGATGAATGGGCACAAAAAACTATTCCTGTGCCTATGGTGGTCGGTCATGAATATGCGGGCGAAGTCGTCGGTATTGGCCAAGAAGTAAAAGGCTTTACTATTGGTGATCGTGTTTCCGGTGAAGGTCATATTACTTGTGGCCATTGTCGAAATTGCCGTGGTGGAAAAACTCACTTATGTCGTAATACCATAGGTGTTGGCGTAAATCGCGAAGGTTCATTTGCTGAATTTTTAGTGATACCTGCTTATAATGCCTTTAAATTACCGGATGAAATTTCAGATGACTTAGCGGCAATTTTCGACCCCTTTGGCAATGCAGTGCACACCGCCTTGTCATTTGATTTAGTCGGTGAAGATGTCTTGATCACAGGTGCCGGTCCTATCGGTATTATGGCGGCGGCAGTGGCCAAACATGTTGGTGCTCGCCATGTCGTTATCACAGATATTAATGAGTATCGCCTTGATCTAGCAAGAAAAATGGGCGCAACTCGTGCGGTAAATGTCAGTACAGAAAAACTAGAAGATGTCATGAGCGAATTAGGCATGAATGAAGGTTTTGATGTTGGCATGGAAATGTCAGGTGTCCCAGCAGCATTTACCAGTATGTTAGAAAATATGAATAATGGCGGTAAAATTGCCATGTTAGGTATTCCCAGTGGCGAAATGGCCATTGATTGGAGCCAAATTATCTTTAAGGGCTTAACCATTAAAGGTATTTATGGCCGTGAAATGTTTGAGACCTGGTATAAGATGGCGAGCTTGATCCAATCGGGCTTAGATCTAACACCAATTATTACTCACCATTTCAAGATTGATGACTTCCAACAAGGCTTTGATATGATGCGATCTGGTCAATCTGGCAAGGTCATTTTAGATTGGACCTAAATTGGTTATACTAGCGGTTACAAAAGCGCTACCTTAGCTGGGTAGCGTTTATATTAAGTTGAGCGAAACCAAAAAATCACTGTCATCAAGGCCGTGATTTAAATAAAGGTTAATTGAGGAATACATAGTGTCAGAGAATAGTTTTAAACATATGTCAGTCAGTGAGCTGCAAGCAGTTATGGCAGATAAGTCACATGTTGTTGTAGATATTCGAGATGAAAATTCCTTTGCCAATGGCCACATTACCGATGCGATTAATTTAACGAATGAATCAATGGCTGACTTTTTACGTACAGCAGATCTGGATGCACCGCTAGTTGTTTGCTGTTATCACGGCATTTCCAGTCAACAAGCCGCACAATTTCTCATTAGCCAAGACTTTACTGACGTCTACTCTCTTGACGGCGGCTTTACTCAATGGCAAACAGACTTTCCTGATAATATTGAGCGATAATTAGCATGACAAATGAGTCTGCTGAGAATATGGATACTTTACAGCCTCTGGTGCAAGTTAAAGATCATAATATTGCCTTATTATTTAGTAACTATTTACAATCTTTGGGTATTCAAGCGCAGCTTAAAGCAAACTCAGAGCAGGGCTATATGATTTTGTGCCCTAAGAATAAGATCTCACAAGCAAAAACAGAATTTGATGCCTTTATTTTGCAACCTTATGCTGATAAGTATCAACAAGCAGCATGGGATAGAGCTGAAACAGTCACCTTAAATGCGGATGATTTCAGTTTATTAGCTAACTTCAAAGAAAACTTTTTAGCTCATGCCGGTATTGTTACCTTAGTGATTTTTAGCCTGTGCTGGCTAGTCTTTCTAGGTAGTGAGCTGGGTTGGGCACAACAAATTTTCAATAGCTTACAGTTTTATCCGCAACTATCAGTGGATGCTTTTTTAGCAGAGCCGCTACGTTTAATTGGCCCTGCATTTTTTCATTTTTCTTGGTTGCATATTGTCTTTAATACCATGTGGTGGTGGCAGTTGGGTGGCAGTATTGAGCAAACTTTAGGTAAAAAAACACTGATAAATATACTACTTATCTCGGCGATTGTTTCTAACCTAGGCCAATATTTAGTCTCAGGGGCTAATTTTGGTGGCTTATCTGGCGTGGTCTATGCGCTGGTGGGTTTTGTCTGGTGGTTTGGCTATTTAGCACCAGAGCGCGGCTTGTCGCTGGCTAAACCTTTGGTTGGTTTTTTACTGTTCTGGTTGCTGCTTGGTTTTGTCGACTTACTACCAGTTAATGTTGCTAACACTGCGCATTTGTTGGGCTTATTGTCAGGGTGTTTTTTAGCGTTAGTTACCGTGAAAGTCATCGGTATCAAGGTTAAAAAATAACGATACAGCTTATATTTACTCGCTCTCAGCGCTTCACTTACTAAGAGATTACTCTTGCTGGCGCTTGGCTTAAATTAGTTATCTAACCATTGGGTAAAGAGTAATTTTTTAATCAGTGGTTGGCCGGTCTCTTTAATAAGTAACTCTTTTACTTGCTCTTCACACTGCAACAGAATTTCGGCTCGGCCTTTTATTGATTTCACTTTTGCTTCAGATTGCTGACCAATAATATTGATGATGGCGTCGCGTAATAAAGGCGCATGGTGTTCTACTATGCTTAAGTCATCACCTGCAACCATCAACTCTACCGTTAAGCGAACATAACCCATTTTCTTTTTCACCGCGACATAATTGGTGACAATGTCAGGTTCAAAACCATAGTAAGCATAATCGCTGGCATTGGCTCGAGAGAAGCTAGTGCATAATGTCAGTAAAAAAGAACAGAGAATTAAGGTTTTAAACATAAAATAACAGTCGGTTGAGTATGATTGAACTTATCCTTATCATAACCCGATTTTATTTTTTTTCCTTATTATTTTGATAAATGTAGCGTTTTTTTATTTCATTGATTGAGATAAATGAGATTACTGTTTAGGTCTGCTACTATAGCTACGATCTTATACCTGTGCATCTTGAAGTAGAGCGGGTATCTAGCAAATAAATTAGTACCCTTGTTATTAACACCCTATTATCTATAAAGTAAATTCATGCAGCACAAAACAGATAACTTTCCGATAACCTTTCCGGTAACCTTATCGGGTCAATGGCAATCGCCTAGCGCTGGGAGCTTCTCTGAGTTGTCAGTGCCCCTAAAAGATTGGTTGCTTGATGAAGGTTCACTGACAGCTCGTTTAAAAAATCGTGGTAAAGACTTTAAAGTGAAGGTGATTGGTGAGCAAGAGCAATTATGTTCAGCAGCAGAAGCGGGTGACTTTATTAAAGTAGGTGAGCCTGTTTTAGTACGGGAAGTCATTTTATATTGCGACAATGTGCCACAGGTTTTTGCCCGCAGTTTATTGCCTTTAGCTAGCTTGACCGGTAAAGAGCAAGTGTTGGCAAATTTAGGTGAGCAACCCTTAGGGCAAGTACTGTTTAATAACCCGACATTACAACGTCTAGGATTAGAGCTCTCCGCTTTTGCTAGTGATTCTAGTGTTGCCATCTTAGCCGTTAAATTAGCAACCACACTATCTAATCGCTCATCGGATAAAGTACCACTAATACCAGAGCAAGAGTTATGGGGACGACGTTCCATCTTTATGGTGGCTGATAAACCCTTGATGGTCGCTGAGGTGTTTTTACCCGAGGCATTTGCTTATCAAAAAACAGCAGTACCGAAGGCATTAAACCAAGAAAGCTTATAAACAAAACTATTAAACGAAACTATTAAAAGAAACAGATAAATGCTGAAAAAAATTCAACAAAAATGGTTAGCAATTAAGTTAATTACCCGCATGGATAAACCTATTGGTACCTATCTACTATTATGGCCAACGTATTGGGCCTTATGGATTGCTAGTGATGGCTGGCCTAACATGCATCTACTGTTGATTTTTAGCCTAGGTGTTTTTATCATGCGTAGCGCGGGTTGTGTGATCAATGATTACGCCGATCGAAAAATAGATGGCCAGGTTGCCCGCACTAAAAATAGACCGCTTGTTAATGGCATGATGACCAGTAAAGAGGCCATTACTGTATTCGGTCTATTAATTGGCATGGCACTTGGCTTAGTGCTTACCCTTAGTTGGACCACTATTTACCTCTCTGTTGTTGCGGTGTTTTTAGCTGCGCTCTATCCCTTTATGAAGCGCTATACCCAGTTTCCCCAAGTATTTCTTGGTGCCGCCTTTGGCTGGGGCATGATCATGGCATTTTCAGAGGTACAAGGTCAGATACCGTTAGTTGCTTGGTTACTTTTTTCGGCTAACCTCTGTTGGACCGTTGCTTACGATACCATATACGCTATGGTCGATAGAGATGATGATGTTAAAATAGGGGTGAAGTCGACCGCTATTTTATTTAGCGATAACGATAAACGTATTATCGGGTTTTTACAGTTAATGACCTTGGCTTTATTGTGGACAGTAGGTGATATTTTAGCTTTTGGTTGGCCATATCAGTTGTCTCTTATTGTGGCTGCAGGCTTATTTAGCTATCAACAGCTATTGATTGTTAATAGAGATCGCGATGCCTGTTTGCAAGCTTTTTTGCATAACCATTGGGTAGGTTTGATTGTCTTTGTCGGAATATCCATTGAGTATTTATAGTTTTTCATTACGTTAGTTAAACAATTGAACAAACTTATCAAAGGGTAGCGGTTTACTAAAATAATAACCTTGGTATTGATAACAACCAAGGTCCTTTAAACAATTGAGCTCTGCCACTGTTTCAACTCCTTCAGCTAAAATGTCCATTTTAAGGGTTTTGCCTAAGCTAATAATCATACTGGCATTGGCGGCACTTGCACTGCTTTGCTCTATATTGGCAACAAAAGAACGATCTATTTTCAATAAACTGGCGGTAATACGCTTCAAGTAGGTAAGCGAGGAGTATCCAGTACCAACATCATCAATGCTACAATCAATAGAGTTTGCTTTAAGCTCGGCAATTAACTTGATTGAATCTTCGATATTTTCTACCAAAAGGTTTTCGGTTAGCTCTAATGCTAAACGTTCCGCTGGAATATCATTGAGCTTGATAGCGCGCATTATCTTGTCTTGAAAGTCATGCTGAATTAATTGTTTGGCGCTGACGTTTATGGCTATTTTCTTAAAGGTCTGTGGCAGTGGCAATCGCTCAAGCTTTTTAATGTCACGACAAGCTTGCTCTAATACCCATTGGCCAATAGCGAGAATTAAATCACTTTCTTCAGCAATAGGGATATAAACCGATGGCGATTCCATCCCATGAACAGGATGTTGCCACCTTAATAGCGCTTCGGCGCCAATAATGTCACCATAATGATTATATTGCGCTTGGTAATATAATTTAAAGTCGCCATTTTCTAGCCCTTGCTTCATATCATCGACATAAGCTAAGCGCCTTTTTATTTTTTCAGACATAGTCTTCTGGTATTGTTTACCCTGTTTACTTTTAGCACGCTTAGCTTCGTACATGGCAATATCGGCAAACTTAATGAGATTATTCACTGTACTGCTTTGTAACGGAAATAGCGCATAACCAATACTACAACTGAACTTATATGAGTTAGCATCAATAACAAAAGGTATTACCAGTAATTGATTAATCTGGGTAATTATGTCTTTGATATCATCTTGATAGTTGTGGTTAAGGTTCTTGATGATAATGATAAATTCATCACCACCAAAGCGACCCACATCAATATGTTCACTTGTTAAGGAATGCAGTCGGTTGGCCAGGGTGAGTAATATTTTATCGCCGACAGTATGACCCATAGCATCATTTATTGGTTTAAAACGATAGAGGTCTAGAAAAATGATGGTGCCAATTTTTTTATTGCGATGAGCATCGTCGATGGCATTGCTTAGTAAATGATTAATATGTTGGCGATTGAATAAACCGGTTAAACCGTCGTGTTGTGCTTGAAAGGCAATTTTTTCCTCAATGAGTTGTCTTGAATGTACTTCTTTAACAAGAGAGTCGTGCACTAGTGAGGTATAACAACTTGTGGCGAGTTTTTGTAAAATGGGGAATAACGCCTTTTGCACTTCATCAGCCAAGGTATAATGGGTTTCAAAAATAAGTAAGCCATGTTCAGGAATGATAAAACCAAACAGATACTGACCATTTTCACATTGAAAAGAAATATTGTGCTGAGCCTGGTTAAGTTGCTGGGCAAAGTCGGTTAGTACAGGATTTTTCTGCCATGTTAGCCATTTTTATTTTAGGCTTATTTATCGACTTTTTAGTGGTACCTATTTTACTGCCGGTCGCTATTGCCTTAGATATTAACCTAGTCTGGTTTGTCATTCTTATTTCGATGAATTTACAAACCTCGTTTTTAACACCGCCCTTTGGTTTTAGTCTCTTTTACTTAAAAGGCGTGGCGCCTAAATGGATGAAAACGACGACCATTTATAAAGGTGTTGTGCCCTTTATTTTAATGCAAATCATGGTGTTGTTATTGGTGATACTATTTCCGGAGCATTTTATTATTTCTTAGCGAGCTAAAATAGCTCAGTAAGGTTACTGAGCTTAGGATAATTTAATTAATAATAAGTTGTTAACGTTTTCCTAGGCTCTTTACGGGATTTACTAGTTAGTCGATAAATAGCTACAGTTAAACGTCAAATTTTCATGTTAACAATTGTTTTTTATTTATTTTGCTTAGTTTGGTGAATGACTTCCACATTGAATAATCAGTAATGTTGATATATATTTTATATATTCCTTAACCGTTGGTTGTTTGTTGTATGCTTTTAGTACAATGTAAAAATTATTTATGCTTTGTTTTTTTTGCTCTTGCCTTTCATGCCGCAGCAAATGAAGCTGGTAATGACAAATTACAATTTAGTGGCTTTGCTACGCTCGGAGCTGTTTATTCTGACTCTGATCACCATGGCTATCGAAAAAATGTCGGCTCAGACAATGCTGTTTATTCAGGTGATATTGATTTTAAGCAGCACTCTTTGCTTGGTTTGCAAGCAAACTGGAATATTTCGTCAAGTTTTGATGTTGTATATCAAGGTGTGCTCAGAGATTTAGTTAAACCCTCATTTGATAGGTATACCACGCTGGCTTTTTTACGTTATGAAGTGAATGCCAATTGGAGTGTTAGACTTGGCCGGACAGCACCGGATATTTTTTTACTGACCGAATACCGTGATGTCGACTTCTCTTATATTTGGGCCACTGCTCCTAATGAAGTCTACGGTATTATCCCTTATCGCAGTATTGATGGGCTTGATGTTACCTATAGCCAAAGAGCTTTAGGTGGGGTCTTTACCACAAAGCTATTTACCGGTGCAAGTGAAGCTGAAATTTCTGCAAATTCAGTCGTTGAAGAGATTAAAATTGAGGATATTATCGGCATTTCGCTCTCATTTGATCACTTTAACTGGATAGTACATGCAAAACATAGCCAAGTTAATATTGCCAATGAACCTAAAATTAACGCTTTGTTAGCGGCGAGCATTAGTCAAATCCCCGATTTTTTATGGCCTAATTCAGATGTATTTGCTCAGTCAATACTGATGGAGGGGCAAGAGGTAAACTATTCATCAATCAGTGGTCAATATCAGTGGCAACATTGGTTGGCATCAGCCGAGTTGTCACATATTAACTCAGCAAGTGAAGTCATTCCGAAAGTAATCAGCGGTTATGTGGCCCTATCATACCAATTAGAGGCTCACCAATTTTATAGTATTTATGCTGCTACTGACTCTAACAATTATATTTTTTCTGAGTCCGGAGTCAATGAACAGGCACTAGAAGAAATTATTCATGGCACTACGTCAATGATGAATTTCTATGCTAGCAACCAGCAAACAATATCCTTAGGTTGGCGTTGGGATATTAGCAGTTATATGGCCTCATCGTTACAATGGAATTACACTCGTATAGATGACGGTGGTGGTACCTTGTGGCTAAATGAAGCGGCTCACCATAATGTAGCAGAAGATATTAATACCGTTTTACTGACTTTGAGTTTGGTTTTCTGATGAATAAACTCCCTCAAACTATCATCATATTAATGCTGGCACTATTGAGTGTGATAGTTCAGGCACAAGAACCTATTGCTGTGGTGGTTAACAAGATCAATCCTGTTGATGAATTATCCCGCTCTGAACTGATTGATTTATTTATGGGGAAATATGTGGCCTTTCCTAATGATAGTAAGGCTATCCCGGTTGAGCTTAAGGGCGATCATGCGATCAAAGTTAAGTTTTATAAAAATCTTGTTGGTATGCCTTTATCTCGCGTTAACGCCTATTGGTCTAGATTACGTTTTACTGGTAGAAAGCGCGCCGCGGTATTTCAGTCAAATGAAGATGACCTCATTGCTTTTATTATAGCGAATGAACAAGCGATTGGTTATGTACCGCAGTCACTTATCACAGATGATTTAAAGGTGGTTTATATTTTAAATGAATAAATCGGGCTTAGTTATTCGATTGGCAGTCGTTATTGTCTTTACAGCCGTTATTGTTGGGTTTATTACTACCCAGCTTTTCTATCGTTATACCTTTCTTAACGAGCAACGACTGGGAGAACAAAGTATTAAGCAATTGTATAACACGGTTTCCCCGACGGCCTCTATTGCCAGTTATTTAGGTGATGAAGAACTAGCGAAAGAGGTTATTAATGGCTTGATTAGTAATGATCTTATCACTGCTGCCGCGATTAAAACCGATGTGCTTATGGTGAAAAGTGATAACTATCAAGAGTCGGCAGCTATGCTTAAATTTATCTTGTTTTCGCCTTTTCAACCAGAACGCAGTGTCGGCGTACTTTTTGTCAAAGCAAATGAAAAATACCTCGTTGAAAAAGCCAATAATATAAGTGCTACTAATACTATAGTGGTCGCGGTTGAAGCCTTAATTATCACTATTATTTCAATTTTTGTTACTTATTATGTTATTACCCGCCCTATTTTAAATATTAGCAAAGCATTGCATGTCATCAGCCCAGGAACGCGAGAACGAATAAATAAACCTTTATCACATCAAAAGAGTGAAATAGGTCAATTAGCGGATGATGTAAATAGTTTATTAGCAAAAGCCGAGCAACAAATGCTTAGAGAAAAAAGCCTTAGAAATGAAGTACAAGTCTTAGAGTCAAGATTTAGAATGCTATTTGAAAATGCAACTTCAGCAATAGTGTTGGTTGAGCCGCAGGGAGACATTCTACTTTATAATCAAACATTTGAACAGCTGATTGAAAAGCTTAAACTGCCATTGAAAAAGAATTATGGTAACTATTTGCAAGATCTTTTTATCATGAAAAAAGATCTGCATGAACAGATTCGTATTGCTTTTACTAATGATGAGTCAGCCGTGGCAGAGCTAGAATTAATATCGTATCAAGAAGAAAAAATTTGGGTACAAATAGTGGTGACTCAGCTAATAACCGATGACTTTCAAGAAAACTATCAAATCACCTTACATGACATTTCCAAGCGTAAACAACAAATATCATTACTTGCTCAAAAAGCCAATTATGATAGCTTAACCAAGTTACTTAATCGCCAAGCGGCAGAGCAGCATTTAAAACAACTAATATTCTCTAGAGTACCTTTCGCGCTGATAATGATGGACTTGAATGATTTTAAACCGATAAATGATATCTTTGGCCATGATGCGGGTGATGAAGTACTGATTCATGTTGCAGGTAAGTTAATGAAAAGCCTGAGAAAAGACGACATCCTATCACGCTGGGGCGGCGATGAGTTTGTAATTATTTTGCCTAATGCTCTTCAAAAAGAGGTGACTAATGTCTGTGAGAAATTGGTTGCACAGTTGAGTAAACCTTATCATTTATCCCAGTACAATAAGAGTGTTTGTGTTACAGCAAGTATGGGGGTTAGTTTTTATCCAGACGATAAATTGGAGTTATTAGAGCTCATTAGAGCGGCAGATAAAGCCATGTATCAAGTAAAAAAAGAAAAATCGATCAACAAAGAGCTGTATTTAGCCTTTAGTAGTGATCTTGCTAAGCAAGCCAATGATGGCACGTCAGCATAATGGCAGTAACTGGGCGTTCTTCAATAATACTATTTTCACAACAGGCAAAAGTTCATCGACTTAAATTAACGCTGAAAATTTTGCTGACTATTTTTATGCTGCTATTGCTTAGCGAACTATTTTTTAATGGTCAATCGGTGTTAGCTTTTGCCATGTTTTCATCGATTAGCCTGTTAGTGGTGTTTTACTATTGGGCTTCTGCCGATACCTGCAGCGTTATATCTGGCATGGTGTTATGGTCTATTGCCGTATTTATTACTTACGCTTGTTGGCTGGGTGAAGGTATCTTTGATGCGGCGGTATTAGCGTTTCCTTGCCTCTTGATGTTAGCTATAGTTCTATCCGGTAAGCTGATTTTTATTTCATTGTTTGTCTATCTTGTAAGTGCTTTATGTTTCTTTACTTTGGCCCATAAACAGGGGTTTTTAGTGGCTAGCGGACTGTTTGATACGTTACCCATGTGGGGGCGTGTCTTTAGTTATGTGGTCATGTTGACCTTCTTTTCGGTCGGGGTTTTTTATATGTTTGCCGATATAAGAAAAAGGTTCAAATACATTTTACAAAAGAATGCTGAGCTTGAATTAGCCATTGCTCAATTAAGAAAAAGTAGTCGCTTTGATCAACTCACGCAATTACCCAATGAAAATGCTTGTAAAACTGATCTTGCACAAAAGCTCAAGCAACAAAAATCGTCAGGTCATCTCTTAGCTTTTATTACCTTGAATGTGGGTAATTTACACTTAATTAAGATGAACTATAGCCATAATATCTGTGATGAAACACTTAAACTCCTGGCAAAAAGATTGCTGTCTTTTGCCAATGACAAGACAGTTGTCTATCGGTTTCAACAAAATGAATTTGTTATTTTAAAACACTCCATTGATTATCGTGGTATCAGTAAATTTGCGGAGCAAATGCAGCAAGTTTGTTCCCAAAGTTATCATGTCACTGACTTTGAAGTTGCGCTGCAACCTGATATTGGCATTGCTCTTGCTCCTTTTGATGGTAGTACTATGGCAGAGTTGCGGCATAACTCTCACTTAGCCATGCATGCTAAGGGCGAAGAGGGTAAAGCTGATTTTAGTTTCTTTGACCGAGTGATGGCGGTGCAAGAGCAAGAAAAGCTGCAACTAACTAAAGCGTTAAAAAAGGCCATTAGTAATAATGAGTTAGTTGTCCACTTTCAGCCAAAAATAGACTTAGCTACCGATCAAATAACCGGTGCCGAGGCTTTAGTACGCTGGCTTAGTCCAGAGCATGGCTTAGTACCGCCAACGATCTTTATTCCTTTAGCGGAGCAATCAGGAGTAATAACTGATATAACTCAATGGGTTATAGAGCAATCAGTTGCCGCGTGCAAGCAATGGCATCAGTTAGGTTTTAATAAGTTATCTATTGCGGTGAATTTATCCGCGGAAGATTTTAAACGCGGTAACCTATCAACACATACCCTGAGTGCTCTTACTAAGGTTAACCTAGCGGCACATTTTTTAGAGCTAGAACTGACTGAATCCATGTTGATGGATGATATCAATTATATTCAAAAACAAATTAATGAGTTGCGCTCTTTTGGTATTTCATTTGCCATTGATGATTTTGGTACTGGCTATTCTAATCTAGGTTATTTAACAAAATTTAATGTCTGTACACTTAAGTTAGACCGTTCTTTTGTTAAAAATATCTGTCATTCAACTAATGAACTACAGATTGTTAAAGCGATAATAGGCATGAGTAAAAGTTTGAGCATTACCAATGTCGCTGAGGGCATTGAAGATAAAGCAACCGCAGAGTTACTGGCAGAACTAGGCTGTGATATGGGCCAGGGTTACTTCTGGTCTGAACCGGTAGTACAGCAAGAATTTATTGCTTTATTAGTAAAAAAACAGCCCCTGGGTGTTAGCGTTTAATTGGCAGTTTAGCTTGTACCTTCTGCATATGTTCTCGAAAACTCGTATCGAATTTACTTTCCCCACAAGCAAAGTATGAAGTTGTTGCTTCAATTGGGCTACCGATCATTTGCTCCGTCACCATAGTGCAGCTACCGTTGTCATGTTTAGTAATACGGGTGTTATTAGAAACACTGGTATTTAGCTTATGTTTTTGATCGCGAGTCAAAGGAACCACAGTATGAGGCACGGGAAAGGGCTCACCATGCATGATGGAAGCGGAACGCTTTTGTGTTAGCTCAGCAAAAGCTTGTTCTTGTTGCTGATTGGCAAGCTTGTTTCGTAATCGTGTTAAGCGATCATAACTTGAAAAACTGCCTTGGCTTACACTTGGCACTTTATTTTCAGTTGTCGAAGTTTCATTTTTAACGGCATTAGTAACCTGTGTAGACAAGGTCTTAGTGACCGGTTCTTTAGCTACTAGCGGCTTGGAATTCTTCTGTTCGGACGCTAAATTTTCTGCTATTAACTTTTTTACGGCAGCCTTTTTCGGCGGCTTTATTTTAGTAACAATGTTATCAGTGGAGTCTTTGCTTACTACGTTTTTTTTAGTGGTAACTGTCTTAGCTTTGTTTAGCTTGGGTTTGAATACCTTGGGGGCAGTGTACAAAAAACTTTTGATAACGGTGACCTTAGGCTTATTTTTCTTGATAGCTTTAGGTTGTTTATTTGCACTATAGATTAATGCCAATAACACTAATACATGCAGTAGTACTGATATCACAATGGCAGTGTAAGATCCCTTTATCACAGAATATTCAGTACTTTTGTTGGTAATTGGTAAGCCTATAGACTAAACAAAACACCGTAAGTTCAAAATAGTACGGTGTTTTTCGAGTAGTGTTTAATGATGTAAGTTTTAGCGGGCGATACTTTGTAATACTTCAATATCGACCAAGTTAATGACGGTGGCTTTTATTTCAGCCATGCTACTACTGGCGATCAGTAAACCATCATCATTTATTTCAATATAGCCTTGCTGACGGATACTGGCGATTAACGTTGATTGAGCACGTTTGTCGGTAAACTCTGGGGCATTAATATTATTTAATACCGATAAACGCTTGGCAATAGCCACTACTTTACTTTCTAAATCACGTTTACTTAAAGGCCCTAAACGACTGGTTAATGACGTGATAATCGCTAGGCGCTGTAAGCTTTCATCAACACACTCTGCCATGGCGTGAACTTGGCTTAGGAGCACCATATCGTCAGTCAGTGACCAAAAACCAGCTTTACTTAATTTTGTAATATCCTTTGCTTGTAATGTGGCTAATATTTGATGAGTTTGTTTAGCGACCTGTTCGCTATCTTGGTATAAAAATAAATCTTCTTTGAGCAAGGCCATTAATGTTTGTACTTTGGCAACTAATTCGTCTTGATTAATTTTGTTATGTCTATCGAGCAAACGACAAATAAGTGCCGGCAGCACAAAAGTATGCAAAATATTATTGCGGTAATAGCGCATTTCAAGCTTGGCGGTATCAGAAAGTGAGACCAAGCTACCAAAGCTATCTTCAGTGATAGTCACTTTATTCAGTGAAATAACATGTGTCAGTAACTGGGCACCTGTTTCTTCTGGAATGGTCAGTTGCTCACTAAAAGGCGCTTGGCGTTGTAAATTCAAGAAAAAATCGAGTTGTGTTTGTAATTCTATTTTAGATAACGCTTTGTTTTTACTAGCATGTAAAATCAACGCGGTTAAAGCTACCCCGTTCAATGCGGCACTTTTATTGATGTTTTCCATGACTTTATTCGCAAGTATATTGACCGTCGGCGTTAACCACGTTGGTTTTTGTGGCGCAATAGGATCTATGGCATCTTTCCAGTCGGGAACTTGTTTATTTAAAAATTCGTTGATATTTATCGGCTCACCAAAGTTTACATAACCATTGCCATAGTTACGTAAGCTCTTAATGGCTTTTAGCACGCCAAACATCGATTCACCTTTTTTCTCGCCACCACTTAATTCTTTATGGTAAGTGCCTACTTCCATAACGTGCTCATAGCCTAAGTAAACAGGCACTAAAGTGAGCGGTCTATCAATGCCACGCAGTAAACTTTGAATAGTCATCGCTAGCATGCCGGTTTTCGGTGCTAACAATCTACCTGTGCGGCTTCTGCCACCTTCAGTGTAGTATTTAACGCTATAGCCACGTTCAAATAAAAGTCCTAAATATTCGCGGAAAATAGTCGAATATAAACGGTTGCCACCAAAGCTACGCCGAATAAAAAAGGCGCCGCCTTTTCTAAATACGGTACCTGCGGGCCAAAAATTTAAGTTAATGCCTGCGGCAATGCGTGGCATGACTAAGCCTTCTTGCAATATGACATAAGAAAGCAATAAGTAATCCATATGGCTACGATGGCATGGTACATAAATTATTTCATGGCCATCTTGTGCCAATTTACGTAATACCTTGGCATTACTGACGTTAATGGCGCTGTATAATCTCGCCCATAACCAATGCAAAATAATCTCACCAAAACGTACCCAAGAAACACTGTAGTCACCAGCAATCTCATTCATTATGGCTAGCGCTTGTTTTTTAACGTCTGCTTCCGGTATTTTTTTACTTTTCGCTTCGTCACTGATGATGCGCTTTATTGAAGGATTGGCAAACAAGGCAGTAAACATTTGCTTGCGATGCATTAATCTTGGGCCTTTAGCGGCAATGGTTTGACGATGAAAATGAAAACGAGCAACGCGTAAAAATTTATGAGTGGCAACTTCATCGCTACCGTGGTTGTTAGTGATATCTCTAAAAGAAAAAGCTTCGCTAAAACGTACTAAGGTATCGCGACCTAAAAAGAGTACGATAAAAAATTTACGTAACCAATTTGGTGACTCTTGATCCGCAATCAGCGTGCCGATATTAAGGTTTTTACGCTCTTTGGTTGGTGTCCGGCCCCATATTAAATTGACTGGAATTAATTTTGCATCGAGACTTTCATCAAGTGCATGTAGCTTTAAAAGCTCTAAACCTTGACTGCTTGCCGCTGTTTCACTGGTTTTACACCATGAAAAAATGGGGGTTGGTTTGGCTAAACATAAGGTGCGATTAAACGTTTTTCCGTTAATGCTAACTTGGCCAAGAGGGTCGGGAAGGTTTTGCTTTTTACAAGCACTTTGCAGGGTCAGTAAGTCGGAAGCGGATTGATGACGAACAATATAAAAAATAGGTTTATTTAGCGGTTCGGTCGCACTTTGACTGTCGTTGATGATTTTACAGCGAACCAGTAATTTAAGAGGAAAATTCAAGAAAAAATAAAAAAAAGAACGTAAGGCTAACATGTTGTCTTGCTCGGATTAGTCATTAACTGCTATAAAAAAGGATTTTAACATCATTAATTAATATTGTCTTGGTTTGTAGCTAATGGTTATTCAGGAGGCTAGACTCATTTTTTTGCTGCTAATTCATCCATGCCTTGCAAAGTATTCCCTTCTTTATGCACAATGGTATAAAGTGGTCGCACACTAGCTCATCGCGTTTAATCAGATAAAAAGACCTTTAATTTCAGGAGAACACCTTGAAAAAAATAGCTGTATTTGTCGATGTACAAAACATTTATTACACCACCAGAGATGTATTTTCTAAGCAATTTAACTACCGTTTATTGTGGCAAGAGTTGATGGCGCAAGGTGATATTACTATTGCCAATGCTTATGCCATTCAACGCAGTGATGATCAACAGCATAAATTTCAAAAAGCGCTGAAGCACATTGGTTTTGAGGTCAAACTAAAGCCTTATATCCAACGTCGTGATGGTTCTGCCAAAGGTGATTGGGATGTGGGCATAACCATAGATATCATGGAAGCTGCTGCTGACGTTGATACCGTTATATTACTTTCCGGCGATGGTGATTTTGATGTGCTGCTGCGTAAAGTTCGTGAAAAATATGGGGTTACTACAGAAGTTTATAGTGTTGCCAGCTTAACGGCAAAATCCTTAGTGGATGCTGCTGATGTGCACCATAAAATTGAACAGAGTTTATTGTTGTAGTGTTAGACAGAAGATAGGAAGTTGTTAATATTATTTCACTTTCATTTTATGTTTTTTCACTAAATAGGCGCTTAACAACAGCGCAATAATAAATAGACCTGCGCTAGCCATTAACTCATTTTGTGCACCTAAGCGTATACCGCTGCCAGCAAGAGCAAAGATGATCATTTGTGGGATAAAACCGACAAATGAGCCACTAACATAAGCGGGCATTGATACCTGACTCACCCCAGCAATAATATTGGTGATAAAATTACTCCCTAGCGGTAATATACGAATAATGATGGCTTTTAAGAAGGTTTGTTCACCAAGGAAAACCGATAATTTTGCTAGCTTACTTGGGTACTTACGAGTAATGCTATCGCTTAGTAGGTAGCGGGCCACAGTAAAGGTAATTAAACAGCCAAGCGTTGCCGCCAATGTCGCGATAATCATGCCGATAAAAGCACCCAAGTTAATACCCGCGACTAAAGCGGCAATTTGTCTAGGTAAACCTATACTAGTTGCCAGGGATAAAAAAACCAACAACACCAAGGTATTATAAGACGTTGAGCTGCCTTCTTCTTGCCAGTTAAGCTTATCAACTAAGGCTATGGTCCACTGACTTAAATTAAAGCCAGCTTCTGCTGCGCTAAGTGTTGTCGCGCCAGTTGCTGGTGTCTGTATTAGCCACTGATATAAGCCTGTCACGATAATAATGATCATGATAAGGCTAGCCAGTATTCTAGTGGTATGTACGTGAGAGGAAAAAAGAACAATCTTAGCAAGCATGGTTATACCAAATAGATTAATTAATTGCCCACTTAGCGATAATTATAAAGCTTATAGGTAAGGCATTGATTGTGGAACATAGTGATTTAGGACATTTTGTTTGAATAATTACTCAGGATAATAGCTCCTGCATTATCTCATAAGGTACCTCCTGTACCGCCTACATTTTTTAGTAAGCTAGATGCGTGCCTTACTAGCGAAATATTACTCAGTTTTATTTAAACAGTCCAATAATTTGGCTTTCGCTTGGGAAAATTCATCAGTACTTAAAAAGCCTTGTTGTTGTAGTTTAACTAATTTTTCTAAGGCATTCACCAACTCTGTTTCTACTTTGGCCGCTGTTATCGCTGTCGAGTCATGATAGTTAGATAAAATGATCACATCGTTATTTCCCTGAGCTATTGGTACTTCAGGCGTGGGGACTTGTTCATTATCAGCTAAAGTTGGCTGAGGGTGGGTGGCCGGCCTAATAATAGCGGCTTGGGTATGCAGAGGGATATCATCATGGCTCTTGTGCTCTGCTAGAGCTATATCTGCGGCAGTGATACTAGCTGTTAAACCACGCTTGCTGGTATGTTGGCTATTGATCTTGGCTGCAATTAACCAGCACCAATTAATGACATCATCGACCACGGCAAAGTAACTGTTTTTGGTTATTCTATCGTTACCTTTGCGTAGGTATAAACAAATGATGTACTTATTTTTTTCACCGGTATTGATTGATAAGCTAATGCGCCTAACTTTACCATCAACCATTTTATCAACTTGCTCGTTATGAAATATCTCACGTAAGGCCTGTTCTTGTTGATCATTAAAACCATGAGCCAAGGTGGTGTTAATTGTCGCAATGACTAAATCACCCAGTAAAAGTTGACACTGCTTAATCTGAGTCAGGGCTATCACAGTCTCAGCCTTGCGTTGATGGCGTTTAAATAAGTTTAAAGCTAACTTATCATCAGTCAATGCTAAGTGAGAAAACTCTCGACGTACCAATGATTTAACTGAATTTCGTTGGCTGTTTACTTGGTATAAAATATATCCACCAAGTAAAGTGAATAGGCTAATAAAAAATAAAGTAATATCCGCTAAGCCGCTTTGTTTTATTGCTTGATTACCTTGTATATGACCTTGGCCTGGCATTATATCCTGTTGATATAGCTGATAGATAGCGCCAGAGTCCTCATTGAAAAAAAGCAGTTCACCACGATTATCACGAAAAAGAGATAATTGCTTAGTGATTAACTTTGGCTGCGGTAATGGCCACTCTAGTTGCGGTGTTGATAAGGCTTTTTGTTGTTGTACGCCCAATTTAGCCACTGGATTACCATTCGTTAATGAGCTCAGTTGCCATTGCCGCTTTTTTTTCGTCAGTAATAATAGCTTGTTGCGCAAGCTTGGTGCATTTTGACCTCGGTATACTAGCAAGCTATTGGCCGTTAAAGGTTGGTCGTTTTGGTAGAGAAACTGTTTAGGTGAGTATGCCCGCCAATCTTCCCCGCCATAGCTATAAGATAACCAATGTTTTACTGTATTTTTATAGCGGTATAAATGTGATATCAGTAATTTATTAGAGTATTTATCAGGCCAAATAAATTGCTTTATTTGCCCGGCACCCAGTAAATAAATGGCGGCTGAAATCTCGTTATTAGCGAAAAAAGGGTTGTTATCAGGCACGCTATAACTAGCCGTAGTAATTTCTTGTGGATTAATACGTAAAATGGCACCGGAATAAAGTGGGTATTGGCTTAATTTTTGGTTTTGTGCAAGTGCAATATAGAGCTGAGCAAAGTCATCATGCCATGATTTACTGTAGGGATTAAAGCTCAATTGTTTAATGCCAGTTGTTACGCTGGCAATTGCTATTCTCAATACTTCTCTTTGACTTGAAATATCGACTTGCCTCGCGGGGTTTAATTGCCATTCAGTGATTACGGCATCGAAGCTGAGTGCTATGGTGACCGCCGATTCTTGTAAGCGCTTGGCTCTGCTGAGGGTAGGCGATTTTTCTACATGAGCGGTATAAAAAGTGCCATAACCGCTATGCTCATTCAAGGCAAAGTTGGGGTGTAAAGCAAAAGCGCTGAGTTGTAGTATTGGCTCTTTAGTCGAGACTTGCTGAAAATCTAGTAATAAAGAGCTGTTAATAGCGTTATCTTGTGCTAACTGATAAATTTGACCCTGTCTATTCGCAAGATAATAATATTGGCTGTTACCCGGTTGCTCAAGCAGTTGCAGCCACTGGCTATGTTTTCCTTTAAGTAGAGGCGCTTGCGCTATTTTTTGTAGTAAATATTGATTTTTTTCACTGGTGCTATTATTGGCATGGCTGCTGCGGGTGAATAGCACTAGCCATAGAAAAAAAAATAAAAAGAGAGTGTATTTTACGGTAAGCATTTAGTTGAGTCATCCATAGTTCAGTGTCTTGCTAACGATTTAATTTTTCTTTTAGGTGCCCTTAAACAAATGCACGTTTTTTACTTCAATAAACTGATCTTTGTTAACACCACTGGTGTAACTTAGTTTTCCCTCTAACATCAGTTCATCGCCAATATTACCATGTTCTGCTAAATACAGTGCTTGTTTGCCCCAAGCATGAATGGCTCGTTCCACAGTAATTGTCTGCCATATTTGTTTATCGGTATTATAAATATGCTGATTAATGACAATGTTGGCTTGAGTTATCTCTTTGTTTTGTTCGGTTAACATCAGTTTTGGTTGAGACGTTAGCTGGGCACTACAATGTATTTGGTTAATGGCTTGAGTATAACCTTTGCTGAATTTTTGCACAAAGTTAGCGTGGACAATACCCGGATGATTAGTGGTTTTATCCGTTGCTTTAGCCTTAATATTACTTAAATAGCCATGAAGTAAAATAATATCACCTTTGTTGGCTTGTAATAATGCCTGCTCGACCAATTCACCTTCTACCTTGACATGATGGTAACTAGTCCATTCTTTATATTTGTTAGTATTTTTATCTAACCATTTACTCGATGTCGCTAAGACAATCTCAGTCACTGCGGTGGCAGGGTTTGCGCGATAGCGAATATCTGGCGTTGCCACTAAATTGCCCAACAAGGTCACGGCACAAAGCTGTGGGCTTGGTGTTTCTAGGCGTTTATTCATAGCATCGGATAATGACAAAGGTTTTTCCTATGAGGTTAAAAAAGTATATAAATTACTCAGTTATCTATTATCACTGTGTGTGATTAAAGGAGCAAGTGTTTATATTTTAATATGAATACGCTGAGGATGTTAATAGTTTGTAAGGTGAATGGGCTTGAAATTTAATTTAAAAGCCTCTTTAGCCGCAATTAACTACCCATTTGAGTGGTTAGTGAAAGACAAAGAAGGCCATGGCTTTTATAATGAAGACAATATTTTAGAGTCAAACCAAAGAATCTTGTCTTTCTTGGACAAGCACATAGGAAGCTAATGAGCGCAATTATTGCCAGCGAATACCTTAATAACATCGCCCTAGGTTATGTCGATAGTGTCGATAGCGAATACGCTAAACGACTGGCGAAAAAATGGCATTTCAATTATCTGGGGGATGTCGCCGCTGCCAAAAAACAGCCACAGCTTGAATTTATCTTGCAAGTGCACCATCACGCTTTAGAGTTATGTAAATTAGACGAACCTAAATTGGGCGCTATCAAAGTAGACTTCGTTGCAGGCGCGGTCGCCCACCGACGTAAATTTGGTGGCGGTCGCGGTCAAGATATTGCCAAAGCGGTGGGCTTAAAGCATGGTTTTACTCCCCATGTTTTAGACGCTACCGCCGGCCTTGGTCGTGATGCCTTTGTTTTGGCTGGCTTAGGTTGTCAATTAACCTTAATGGAACGTATGCCCGTCGTGGCTGCACTTTTAGAGGATGGCATTGAGCGTGCGAAATTAAATCATGAAGTTGCCGATATAGCTAATAACATGCAGTTAATTCACGGTTCATCAATAGAGGAAATGGACTTGGCCAGCGCGCCTGATGTGGTCTATCTAGATCCTATGTTTCCACACCGGGAGAAATCTGCTGCAGTTAAAAAAGAAATGCGTATTTTTCAATGCCTCGTTGGTGAAGATCTTGATGCCGATGGCCTACTTGAACCTGCACTCGCGTTAGCTAAGTACCGAGTTGTGGTAAAACGACCCAGTTATGCACCACCACTGGCAGGTAAAAAACCGTCGATGAGCATTAAAATGAAAAAAAATCGTTTCGATGTTTATGTTAATCAAGCCATTCCAAAATTGACTACTTAAGTCTAGCTCGGCTTACCCAATTACATAAATCCGTCATATTTATGTAACCTTACTGTCATATTAATACGTGATTATTGCCTTTAATTTATCTTAAAGGCAATGTTATCATGCGCGTTTCTAGCTTCTCCCGCTTGTCTGTTGCGGCAATCAGTATTTTTGCAGTAATTTTTTTGGCAACCATGTATCACGTCGGTGAATCTTTAAGTAAAAGCCAAGCGCAATACCAGGGCTATCAAGCACTTATTTCTTTAACCAGTATTGAGTTTAATCGCACCATTACTGAGTATTTACAAAGTGGTGATGCGGCTTTGCTGAATAAGGCGCAAAAGCAACTCGCTAATATTGTTAAACAAACACATCGTTTGAATATCGATAAATTGTCTAAGCAAATAGACGGGCAAGCAGAGGCACTTGCTAACAATATCGACACTAAATTTCGCGCCATGGGTAAGCTCAGTGGCGATCCTTTAGTGTTATTGCGTAATAGTGAACAAGCAATGCTGGCCATCAATAACCATCTCGCTAACTATGTGCAAAAAACCCGGGTATTATCGCTAACGGCACAGTTTAACTACCTCATTAAAACCCAAACTATAGGGAAATTATTGGCCGATTTAGTCAGTGCTCGAGAGGCTGTTTTTACTAAGCAACAAGGGAGTATTGAATCGATAACGGCCCTCTTAGATGAGTTAAAAGATTTAGGTCGTTTCTTAGCAATACAACCGGCTTTAGCGATTTATGCAGCAAGTGATGAGGACTTATTTGATGAGGATGACGTACTTGGCGAACCCGAAGAGCTTCAAGATGTAAGTATAGAAGCCATTAATGAATTGCAGTCTTTATTTAATCGCTATCAACGAGAGCTAAAAAACACCCTAGCTCAGCAGCAGCAACGACAAATGGGCTTAGCATTATTGGCCGAGCAAGTAGGCAACATTGAACAAGCTATCATGGCAGGTGAAGCGGATATCTCCCAACAGCAAGAGCAAATGAATGAGCAGCTTTATTTTATTGTCATTGGACTATTAATATTTTTGGTGGTTTTTCTGTTAGCAAACTATGCCTTGCAGCGTAGTGTTATCCTTAAACCACTACGACATTTACGTGATAGTTTTGTGCAATTAATGGCACAAGGCAAGGTAGATAACATCACTAATATTGATAAAAGCACTGAGTTTGGTGAGATCTCAACCAGCTTTAATCATATGGTTAATAAGCTAGCGCAAGACGATAAAGACAAAGCACAGCAACTTGATTTAGTGGCCAAAGCATTAACCACCATGGAAAGTCAGGTAAAAAGAATTTACCAGTCATCACACACCACCAGTGAACATGTGCAAGGGGCGAGAAAAATAATGCAAGCCTTAGGTGAGGCCACCGAAACAGTGAATACCCTCTCAGGACAAGTGGTTAATAATGCCCAGGCTACCAAAAAAGCCATGGCAGTAAGTCAGCATCATGTTGCGCAAGTACTGGCAGCAAGTGAGTCGACCAATTTAGCAGCAAAGGAAAGTAAAAGTGCTATTACCTCTCTCTTTCACTCGGTTGAATCGGTTAATTCTATTGTTGATGTCATTAGCGCCATTGCGGATCAAACCAATTTATTGGCACTCAATGCTGCCATTGAAGCGGCAAGGGCCGGTGAGCATGGCCGAGGGTTTTCTGTGGTCGCCGACGAAGTTCGCAAACTCGCGGGTAAAACACAAGCATCACTCAAGCAAATTTCAGCGCGCTTAAATCAATTGCACAGCGCCAGCAATTCAATAAAAGGCATTATTAATGACATTGAAAAAGCGTCACATAAGCAACGTATTATCGCCGATGAATTGCAAGAAACAGCACTAGCCGTTACTGGGCAAGCGCAAGTTTCAGCAACGGTTGCCCAAGACACCCTTGAGCAAATTACCCGTCAACGCCAGCACTTTATCGCCTTTGAGCAAGCCATGGCCAATGTTGATAAAGAAGTGAGTGACTCTCAACAATTATCCAGTGTTATCTCTATTGATGTCACTAAGCAAGTAAACGCTATTGGCCTGACCCTGAATAAAGCCTCTTAGTGAGATATTATGTTAAGTTTCTAAAGCTAGGTATAATTAACGTTCATCCGGATAAGTTACTCGAAAACTTATTTCCATTACTAATACCAAACGGATCAATAAATTAGTCCGATTGGTTTGACAACAAATAAAGGTGTTTTTATGATTAAGCAAAATAGTTTAATGCCCGTAGGCGAATTACAACAATTAAAAAATGGCGAAATGATCACGCATAAAACTGCTGAACTGTTTGCTAATAAAAAAGTGGTGTTATTTGCCGTACCCGGTGCTTTCACGCCAACCTGTTCCGCCGCACACTTACCTGGTTATGTGGTTTCGGCGGATGAATTTAAAGCTAAAGGTGTAGATGCCATTATCTGTTTATCTGTTAACGATGCATTTGTGATGAATGCCTGGGGCGAGTCGCAAAATGCCGAAAATATCATGATGTTAGCCGATGGTGATGGTAGCTATAGCAAAGCATTAGGTTTAAGCATGGACACCGCTAGTTTTGGTGGCTTGCGCTCTCAGCGTTATGCCATGATTATTGATAATGGCATAGTGAGCCATTTAAATGTTGAACAAGCCAAAGCGTTTGAAGTCAGTAAAGCCGAAGTCATTCTTGCTCAGCTGTAGCATTAATAGCCGTTATAGTATTGGTTATTAAGGCGGTATTTAATAATAGCCGCTTTATAAAGTGGATACTAAAAGCAATAAACAAGAGAACACAAACAAGAATGATTAACCTTATTAACTCATTGGTTAATAAGGTTTTTTATGTAGTTTATGCTATTTTTACTTGAATGTTCTCGGATAAAAAGGCAGAATTCACCCAATTAAAATATTCAAGGTAAAATTATGTTAAAAGCTGACATGGTAGACAAGTTAAACAAACAACTTAATTTAGAGTTTTACTCTTCAAATTTGTATTTACAAATGAGTGCCTGGTGTGAAGAAAAAGGCTTTTCTGGCGCGGCAGAATTTTTACGTAAACATGCTAATGAAGAAATTCAGCACATGAACCGTTTATTTACTTACGTAAGTGAAACGGGCGCCTTACCTATTATTGGTGCTATTGATGCGCCGCCGCATGAATTTGAAAGCTTAGGGCAATTATTTCAACTAACTTACGACCATGAATGTTTAATCACTGAGCGCATTAACTCACTTGCTCATGAAGCATTCACTAATCAAGATTACTCTACCTTCAACTTCTTACAGTGGTATGTGGCTGAGCAACATGAAGAAGAGACTTTATTCAAAGGTATTTTAGATAAAATCAACCTAGTAGGTAACGATGGTCATGCGTTATTCTTCGTTGATAAAGATTTAGCCGAACTTGCCAAAACTGGCAGCACCAGCATAATGACAGGCGCCACAGTATAAGCGCCTAGCTATAGCGCTTAAAAATACGGTTTAACTAACTGCTGCCCTTAAAAGTTTGCACGTCCTTAAAGGGAAGCTTTGAGGGCAGCAGTTAATATAATCATTGCGTCTTTTAGTTAAGTATTTAAGTTAAAGAATGGATATTAAGGTTTTAAAAATATATATCCCCGTCCCTTCACTGTTTTAATAACCGTACGCTTCGATATCACCAGTAACTTCTTTCTTAAATTGGCCATGTGACTATTAATACTTTTATCACAACGGGCAAGCTTACGTTGAAAAATCCGCTCAGCAATAACCTCTCTAATCACTAGCGAACCGGCATTGTTCATAAGTAACGCCAGCAAATTAAATTCTAGCCCAGTAGTACTCATAGGCTGTTCTAAAAATATTACCGAGCGATTTAAAAAACTTAACTCAACTTGCGCAATCAATAATTTGTCTACGGTTAGCTGTTGCTCTTTAGTTAACATGAGACTTACCTTATTCTTGTTCGGGCGTTTGGCTAAACAGGGTTGTTTTATAGCCTGTTGGCGAAGTCTCACTGCTTTCAAGCACTAAAAACTGTTCATTTGATTGCTCATTAATGATTAATTCAAATGAATTTAAGATAATCGAGCTGCCATTATTATTGGCGATAACAAAAACGTGATAGCTGTTATTTTTTAATAATATTGAGCCAGTGTTTTTATAGCTAAGTTCTCGGTGATAAATGGCAGAGCTTATGCTTTCATCTTGTCTAACAAAGAAAACGGCTACTTGAGTAAAATCATCAGATTGAATTAAGTTTACTATTTCAATCTCATGCTGATAGATACTGCTCAGTACACTATTCTCAACCATCAAAGAGAAAACATTAACGTCAATTTCATCAATGATGCCATCACCATTTTCATCAATATTACCGTCGTTATCATTATCGACATATTCTTGCTCCGCATAGAAAAAGAGTGTTTTATTAGTATTTCCCACTAAAGATAATAAATGATTGCTCATTAACGGCGTATTATCCTCGGTGCTGGTGAGATCTACGCTGTAGTCACCACTTGCTAAGACCAAGGCATTACTAATTTCGCCATAGGGTAGGACAGCGATAACCGGGCTATCACCAACGCCATTAATATGTAAAGCAAAGACTTCTTGGTAGCTGGTTATTGCTCATGATTGGCAACGGCATTATAAGCCCTAAATTGTGCTTCAGCTTCGGCGTCTACATACTCTATGACCGCAGAATCTGACATTTTATCTAACACATAAGGTGAAGAACCGGCCCCCATGTTATCTTTTACTATCATAATGTTCTGCGAGCTATAGGCAAAAGGGATGCTGCTTGAGCTAAATAACACCTCATCGTTACCAGCAGTGGTGATATAAAAAATATAGTC
The DNA here is from genome assembly GCF_001440345.1 of Colwellia sp. TT2012. Classification (GTDB taxonomy): domain Bacteria; phylum Pseudomonadota; class Gammaproteobacteria; order Enterobacterales; family Alteromonadaceae; genus Colwellia. The sequence continues at coordinate 90,292 of NZ_LJYX01000002.1, forward strand.
ATCTTGAGCAAGTTTTTTATTGTCAGATAATTGCTGATAACTGTATTGGCCCACTAAAATAGTCTCATTAAAACTTTCATTTTTTTAGATAGATAAAAATCACCGGCTTGCTGGTTTGAATGCATATTTAGCACCCTAAGATTAAAAAGATCGTTAGTGGTATCATCGTCATCATCTATGACAGGAATGCTGTGTACCATAAGCAATGGCGGTATAGGTTTGTTCAAAATGCTCATCTTCATCGTTATCCTCAGTAATATCTTCATCTATGGTTAAATAAATACTGGGTGAGTATTTAGATAAATTATAGAGTTTGACATAACCTGTCCCGCTGCTGTCCTCACTAGATTCACAACCGAGTAATGTCAATAATATGCTGCCAGCAAGCCAGCTCTTTAAGGTTTGTAGGGTTTTAAGTGTTTTCATGTGTTTTTCGTAAGGTAAAGTTGCAATAAATTTTTGTCGAATGTGATGCAGCAATAGATAGGTAGTTGAGGCAAGAATTCCTACCTTTACACACTCTTTGCATTTCTTTACTTAGCGTGACGTTTTCTTGCACAATCGCGTAATTTACTGCACTTTTATCGGGTAAATCAACGAATTTGCAGCAAATGTGCAAGGAGCATCTTCCGTAAAAAGACTTATAACAGCAACCACAGTAAAACGCTAAGGTAAGTTTTTGTATACGACCTATTTGCATACAGATTATAATAGCGGCGAAATTTTCAGGTTTTCTTCTTAAGGTATAACAGTGATCACAACAGACGTATTAATAATTGGTGCCGGCGCGGCAGGCTTAATGTGTGCCGCACAAGCAGGCTATCGTGGTAAAAGCGTTGTTGTGGTTGATATGGGGAAAAAGCCGGCGAGAAAAATATTAATCAGCGGCGGCGGCCGTGCCAATTTCACCAATGAAGGAGCAAGTCCTGAAAATTACCTGTGTCAAAATCCACATTTTGTTAAATCAGCACTTAGTCGCTATAGCGCGCAAGACTTTATTGATTTAGTTGATAGACATGGCTTGCAATACCACCATAAAACCCTAGGTCAGCTATTTTGTGATGATAGCGCGCAAGATCTGGTTGATATATTGATGACCGAATGTGAGTGGGCCGGAGTAGCCGTAAACTTGCGCACAGAGGTATTGTCGGTTACTAAAAATAGTGAGGGTTATTTAGTTACTACGAGCGATAAAAGTTACCAATGTAAATCGTTAGTGGTGGCTTCAGGTGGCTTAACCATGCCTAAATTGGGCGCAACACCTATTGGTTATAAAATTGCCGAGCAATTTGACTTAAATGTATTAGAAACCATCGCCGCACTAGTACCATTCACCCTACATGATCACGACAAACAACGCTTCGATGGCCTATCTGGCATCAGTTTATTAACCGAAATAACTAGCGAAGACGGTACTAGTTTTAAAGAAAATATCTTATTCACCCATCGTGGTTTATCAGGGCCGGCGATATTACAAATATCCTCTTTTTGGCGCGCAGGGCAGGCGGTAACCATTAACTTATTGCCAGAATATAATCTTAGCGATACCCTAACTCAGTGGCAAAGTGAGCAAGGGCAAAAATCGGTAAAAAATCTGCTGGCGACGTTATTACCAAAACGCTTTATTGAAGTGCTGGTCAAAGATGGCGTAATTGCCGACAAGCCAATAAAACAACTAAATCACCCCGAAATAAAGCAGTTAAGTGAATACTTACATGCGTGGCAGATTAAGCCAAACGGCACCGAAGGTTATCGCACCGCCGAAGTAACTTTGGGCGGGGTAAACACCGATGAACTATCTTCAAAAACCTTTGAAAGTAAAAAGCAGCCAGGCTTGTTTTTTATCGGTGAAGTCATTGATGTCACAGGTTGGCTCGGGGGCTATAATTTCCAATTCTGTTGGGCCAGTGGTTTTGCTTGTGGGCAGGTGGTTTAGTTGGATCTTCATAACTGATGAGATGTGCGTCATCGTCTGAGAAAATTCAACATATTGGTTATGTTTTATGACTGTCCCTAATGCTTGAGGTTAACGATCACTTTTACCACGAAGCGGTCGGTTTTTGTGAACTAAATTCATCTCAGCTAAGGGGCAGTTTAGATACGGAAGCGGACATTAAAATTTTTTGATAAATAGACTGGTTAGTGCGTATTACACTCACTATATGAAGATTTTTCGCCTTATCTCTTTTCTAATGCATTATTTATGTCATTTTACTAAATCGACCTCGTAACATTATACTTTAGATGAAGATTGTGTTTTTGTTGTTTTTAATTGAAATAATGGGATATTTATATCAATTAAAATCATGGAAGGGACACTCCTAGTTGGCCCCATTATAAACGCCAACGGAGTGGGATATTCATGAAGTTATGTTAATACCCAGCGATTTTTTAGCTCATTATTTATTAAGTCATCATTTCGTTGATAACGTGTAGATAAAGTTCTTTCTAGCTCGGTTATTAAAAGGGGTTTAGGGATAAAGTCATCCATACCTACAGCGGCACAATTTTCTCTATCTGCTTTTAATACATTAGCCGTCATGGCAACGATAATGGGGCGAGCTTGGCCATAACGTTTGACTATTTCTTTTGTTGCAGTCAAACCATCCATTTCTGGCATTTGCAAATCCATGAAAATAATACTGTATTCTGAACTATTTAAGGCCGCTAACGCTTCAAGACCATTAACGGCTACATCACATTCAAAACCCAATTTTGATAACATCATTTTTACGATGGTCTGATTTATACGTACATCTTCAACAACAAGTATTTTATGATTAAGATTGATGGAATTTGCTAACTCATTTTCTGGACTTTTTTGAACACGGGAGTTTTTAAGGTTTTGAGCGGCTTTTAATGGTAAAGATAAGTGGAATGCTGTACCTTTTTTTTCTTCGCTTTCTACACGAATAGTGCCATTCAACGCTTTGGTAAGGTTAGCTGAAATAGCAAGCCCGAGACCTGTGCCGCCAAACGTTCTACTCATTGAATTATCGGCTTGAGTAAAGGGTTGAAAGATGTTTTTCAGGGCGCGTTTACTAATACCAATTCCAGTATCTTTTACAATTATATTAACTTGATAGAGAGAAACAGCTGTTTTTTCACACTCCACTATTATATTAACTTCACCTACTTGGGTGAATTTAATCGCGTTATTTAACAGATTAATTAATATTTGTTTTATTTTTGCTACATCCCCCTTCAGCACTACAGGCGTAGCGTTATCAAACAAAGTGGTTATGTTAAGTCCTTTAAGCTGAGCCGTAGCAGAGGATAGTTTAACCACCTCTTCTACAGACTCAATAACGTTAAAATCAACTTCATCCAACTCCACTTTACCGGTTTCTAAATGACTATAATCTAATATGTCATTAAGTATTTTTAATAAGTCGTCACTGCTATTCGTTATTGCGCCAAGCATTTCTGTTTGTTGGTTATTAAGCGGCGTATCTTTTAACATCTGAACAATTCCCAAAATACCATTCATTGGTGTTCTTATTTCATGAGATATAGTGGCTAAAAACATAGACTTTAGCTTATTGGATTCTTCTAAAATCACTTTTTCATTTTGTAATTGTCTATTTTTAAATTCGTTATTTTTTGTTTCTAATGATTTTTTTACGGATGTACAAAATAGTTCTAACACTATTGAAATTTGGGAAGAGAATCGCTCTGAACGTTGTAAAAAAAGCATCAACTTAGAGTTTTTACTGTCTTTATGTAACACGTTGTAAAATAGGTAATAGTCGTTGTCAGATAACGATATAGGCATGTTTTGCGTATATTTTACAATAGGTAATTGCGTTAACGACTCGAAGTCATGGTTTGTATCCTCGTTGTTTAAAACGAGTTCAAGGTGACATTTTGTCGACTTCTCAAGGATAATACATAGATCAAAATTGATAATCCACATCAATTTATCAACCGACTGACTTATTATTTGGCTAACGTCTACAGAAGGGTTAATACTGTCTTCTGCCATCGCATTTGTTAGCTCAATTAGAGACGCTAATTGGTAAGTATCAATTAATTTTTTAGCCATTATTAAGTAAACTCACAACCTTTTGGTCAACGTTAATCATCATGCCTTGCGCAAGTGTATTCGAATAATTGACCAAACTAACCAGAGCCATTAATTCAAATATTTGGCTTTTGGTGAGCCCAGAGTCGAGTAAAGTCTGATGGTCTGCTTCAACGATTAAGGCTGGATTTATAGCCATTTTTTTAGAAAACTCAATGGAGAGTTTAACCCTTTTGGGGTTTAAGTTAGTTGCTTTTTCTAGTACTTTTTGAATATCACCCTCATTTACATTAAGAAGCTTACACATCGCAGTATGAATATCGGTGCAATAGCTACAGTTTTTTTCATTGGAAACAGCAACAAAAACAAGTTCCTTTAATGACCGAGGTAATTCACCTTTCACTAAAATATTTTTTAGAGCATTCCATGTCACGTCTAATACCATAGTGTTGTAATTACCAAGCACTTTAAAATAATCGACAAGCCCTTCGTTGCCTAAACACTCGAATATATCGTCGTAAATTTCTTTTACTGATTCAGAAGCTCCTTCATATTCCAAAACACTATACATTTTAATAGCCTAATTAAAATAGTTACAGTAATTGTAGTCAAATGTTCTGATTTCACCCAATAGTTTTGGGTAGCGTGGTGTTTATAACTCTTAACTCTATTACTGGCGAAGACCTTCTCATAAAAAATCATGTTAGACCAAGATAATAGAGTGATTTTTACATACAAAGTCTAAAGTGAAAGAAGAATTTTTATATTGAGATAAATGTCTCGTTTGTGGCAGTAGTTAGCCTTTCCAACGCAGCCAAAACAGTCTGCTTTTAGCGATCAGTTGACCTAAAGAATAGCCAGTAGCTAAGGTCAACAATGCGCACCAAGAAGTCATTAACGCTGAACTATTTGTAATTATCCATTAGTTAAGATCTAAGGTTCTTTCGCCGCCATTGCGAGTTAGAAACTATAAGTTTAAGGCCAGAATTACTTAGCCACTACATTTGTTGTCTATTTGCTCCAGTAGTTTCTCTAGTACGCAGCGGCGCTGCACCAGCCCGACCACTTTGCCTTCCCCAACCACAGGCAGTACCCGGCGATTGTTGTGCAGGAATTTCTCCGCGATATCGACCAGGTTGCTATTGGCACCGATCGATTCGACTTCGGTTGTCATCCGGTCGCGAACTAACTCGCCGATGGTCGAGAAGTAGCCTCCCATCAGCGCGCCGCGCATACAGTCAGCTTCGGAGAGAAAGCCGATTAGATTGTTATCGGCATCAACCACAGGTGCACCAGACATACTGGCGGTTAGCAGCTGGCGCAGGGCGACGATCACCCCGCTATCGGGTCGAAATGATAACGGTGAACGGTCCATGATGGTTTCAGCGGTGATGGTTTGCATGTTAGGCTCCTGAAGCGGTGGGTCGCTCGTTTGGGTATTGTTGATTGTTATTTGTGGTCGAATGATAGAAAGCAACAGCCGTGCCATCTATAGCATATAAAAATTAACTGTTTTATTACAATCAGTTAGTTTTTTATACGACCAACAAATAACCACTGTCTGGTAATGTATAGCGGTTACTGGGTTGAAGGGGGTCTTCTTTGCACCGAAATGGTGCAGTCCGCCGAAGCGTGCATGCGGGGGTAAGACTAAGCAGAAGTCATAAGATAATGATGATGCTAACGACCGCTTTAAGTCTTGGACCTGCCATTAGTGAGGCAGGATTAACTTCTGTAATACGCACCAAGACGACGTTAAATGGAGCAATTTATAGGTGGCTTTTAATGTGTTTAGCACCGAAATGTAGGTGAACTGAATCATAGTATCGTGCCTGCATATAAATTATTTATATATGCGCTCAATTTTGTTTTTATTCAAAAAAGTATGATGCTCCTTGCTGATGTTTTATTTAACTGTATGCTAATGGCTCAGTGGTCAGACCTTTGATTGCAGTCAATTATTATAGAGGCTATAAGTAAGCAATGAAGCAGCAGTCGTTATATATTCAAGGTGAAGGTTACCAACTACATCTTCGCCATATTTCCAAAAATTCAGCGGGCACACCGGTATTAATGATCCACGGAGCGATAGAGAATGGCTTTATTTTTTATACTGAGAAAGGTAAAGGTTTAGCTTGTTATTTAGCGGAACAGGGCTTTGATGTTTATGTTGCTGACCTGCGTGGTCGCGGAAAAAGCACGCCAATAATAAATGCTAATTCTGATTTTGGTCAATTTGAAGTGATTAGCCAAGATATTCCCATGCTTTTAGATTACATAGCTAAAAAAACCAACAAAGCCATGCATGTTGTTGCTCATTCATGGGGCGGTGTCTTGATGGCGAGTTGTTTAGCTCGTTATCCAGAACGTTTATCACAAGTGTTAAGTAACACCTGTTTTGGCACAAAAAGGTCGGTAACGGTCAGAAGTATAGAAAAGTTTTTAAAAGTGAATTTGTTTTGGAATAATTTTGCCATCAAGCTAGCAAATAAGCATGGTTTTTTAGACGCAAAAAGATATGGCATAGGCTCAGATAATGAAACGAAAAAATCGCTTGCACAGAGTGTTGCTTGGGTTAAAAAAGGTGCTTGGCTAGATCCTCACGATGGTTTCGATTATAACAACGCCGCTAAAAATATAGTATGGCCGCCGTCTTGGCATTTTACCGGGGTAAAAGATAAGGTGTTAGGGCATGAGCAAGATGTAAAAGCTTTTATTGCCGAGTCATATAATCATCAAGCTAAGTTTAATTTACTGTCAAAGAAAAATGGCAATGCCCTAGATTATGATCATATTAATATTCTGACTCACCCACAGGCGGTTACCGATCATTTTCCACTGTTGGCTGTATGGCTAAAAACGCATCAATAATTTGAGTAAAGGCTCGCTAGATAGCCATTTCATTCGAGCCATGATACAGTTTTTGTCTTATCAAAATTAACATTTTGATTTCAGATAATAAAAGCTCAAACTTGTTCAACACCAACCATGCAGTAGGAAGTTCATGTTTAATTTTATAAACCGTTCTATTATGCGTCAGTTAGTTGCTGGCATATCAGGTGCAGTGGCGCTATTACTGATCATCACGTCATTTTTTATCCTGTCAAATGTCAGTGATAACACGCGAACACAAATCATTAACTCAATTGAAGATATTGTGAAACTGCAATCGGCAGAGGTGCGTGGTTTTTTTGAAGCGAAAGGACAAATAGTGCACAGTGTTTTTGCTAGCCCACAAGTTATCGACTGGTTTTCCAACTATGACCAAAGACTTGCAGATATCGATAACAATAAGCAATACCAACAAGTCACTGAATATTTTAAATTTTTCTCAACTAAAGATCCTGCCATTAAAAGTGTCTTTTTTGGCAGTGAAAATACCCATGAATATTTTGACTTAAATGGTCGCTATACCGATGCCGACTATTACACCAATCAACGACCTTGGTGGACTTATGGTATAGAGCAAGGGCAAATGTATGTTACCGACCCTGCCGTCGATAACAATGATGGCTCTATTTCAGCGACAGTAACCGGGCCTTATTACTTACCTAATGGCAAACTATTAGGCATTGGTGGTATTGATATTTTAATCTCCACCATAGGTAAAGATTTACTGTCAAAAATTAAATATCAAGGTGAAGGTGACGCATTTTTAATGACAGATACCGGTAAACTGGTATTTTTTCCTGGTTTTAATACGCGCTTCTCGCCAGGTGATTTGATGCAAGACATAGACACTAAGTTTGCTGATGCGTCGGGCTTTACCCAATTACAGCACCTTGCCTTAAATAATTCTTCCGGTATAGGCAGTGTTGAGTGGCAAGGTGAACAGTATACAGTTGTCTTTAATCAGGTACGCAGTGATTTTCCTAAAATGAACTGGAAGCTAGGTTTTATGGTGCCAGAAAAGCTTATTTCTGAACCCGTTACCCAGGCTTTTTGGTCATCAAGCTTTATCGTCTTGATTATCATCGTCTTAATCTCGGTAGTTGTTTATGTGATGGTTTTACCGCTGACTAAACGTATCATTCGTTTACAACAAACTATGCATGATATCGCGGAAGGTGATGGTGATTTGACTAAGCGTATTGAACCGCTTAAAGATGATGAAATTGGTCAATTAGTCAAAGAATTCAATACATTCATTGATAAAATTCAAGCGTTAGTGAAAGAAACCGTGGTGATTACTGCCGAAGTGGGGCAATCAACCAAGATTGCTTCCGCTATTAGTAAGCAAACTATCGAAATTATTGCTGAGCAAAAACAAGAAATTGCTTTGGTGGCCACTTCGGCGAATGAATTGGCGCAAAATAGTAGTGAAATATCTTATAACGCTAATTTATCACAAGAGTTGGCCAATAGTGCTGAAGCTCACGTTGCTCAAGGGGCATCCGTGGTTAATCAAGCCACTGCCGGTATCAGCAAGTTAGCTGAAAATATTAGTGCCGCGGCAACTGTGGTTAATAAACTGAAAGAAGATAGCCAGAGTATTGGTGACGTGTTGAGTGTGATTCGCGGTATTGCCGATCAAACCAATTTATTAGCCTTAAACGCCGCCATTGAAGCGGCCCGAGCGGGTGAACAAGGTCGAGGTTTTGCCGTGGTTGCCGATGAGGTGAGAACGTTAGCCTCGCGGACACAAGAATCAACGGCGAGTATCGAAAAAATTATCGATGAGCTACAAACCACAGCATCAAAAGCGGTGACAGTGATGGAAAGTAGCCGAGTCGAGGCTCAGTCTAGTGTTGAGCTTACTGAGCAAGTGCAAGCGGTGTTAACTGAGATCACCGGTGTTATTAGTAACATTCAAAGCCAAACACAAGAAATTGCGCTCTCGGTTACTCAGCAGTCAACCGTTGCTGAAGAGGTCTCGAAAAACATCGAAAATGTGCGAGCGTTGACCGAAGATACTGTACAAGGCGCCGCAGAAATGCGTGAGGGTTTACAGGGTTTACAAACCTATTCGGAAAATCTGACTACGGTAGTGAATCAATTCAAAGTTTAATCATTAAACTAAATTAACAAAACTTAAGCGTGCAGATGTTCATCAGCACGCTTTTTTTGTGCTGTTAATAGTGTACTCGCTCATTTAATACCTTAAACGCTTCACTAGCTCTATCTTCTTCAGCGCAAATAGTTAATAAATCTTCAATAAAATTATTTAGCGCTCGGTGTTCAATTTGTCGTACTTTTTCTTGCTGTACTGGCGTTAACATTTGATAGCTAGTAGCAGCACCAAAGTCGCCAAAAATGATATTACCTTGAGTATCAAATAAGGTGTTATGGGCGTATAAATCACCGTGACATACTTTGCTTTTATGTATGTGGTTAAAGACATCTTCCATTTGCTGCACTATGTTGGTGATGAGGGTAATAGTTAAACTAAAACCTTGTGGAAATGTGTCACGGGTACAACTTTTAAAGCAAGGTGGCAGACCTAGGTTTTTATAGTGTTCAGGAATTAAATTCATGATTAACGCTAGGTACTTACCTCCTGAGTTTAAGTCTTCCTTCACTTGCGCCAACGATTGTATTAAATTTGGGTGATTACCGACTTGCAAACACGCTTGTAATTCATCTTCTGGGTAGCCGTCACTGGTTACGTCACCTTTAAATACTTTTACGGCAATGTCATCAGGGAATTGAGACTGGGCACTATGCCAATGGGCTTTTGAAATAACGCCAGAAGCGCCTTGGCCAAGGACATGCTCTAAATTGTAGCTAGCTGATGATAGCTCAGGTACCGATTTCGCCTTAGCTTTTTCTCTGGCACTAAGTTCTGAGAATGGGTTACCGGCAAAAGCCAGCCAAGCTAACTTTGGTAAGTTTAATAACTGCTCAGGACATTCAGTTAACTTATTGGCTGAAATTCGAATCAGTTCAAGGTTATGAGCTCGGGCTAATGATTGCGGTAATTGCGTTAAGCGGTTACCTGCTAAGGCTAGCTTTTGTAATCTAGGTCGTTCACCTAAAGAGTCAGGTAAGGTGGTAATTTGATTATCGGTTAATATTAACCAACGCAATTTCGTCGGCAGTGAGTTTGGCGCTACGTGTGTTATTTGGTTTGATTTAAAGCCAACCATCTCTAAGTTAGGTAACTTTCCTAACACTTCGGGCAGGTGTGAAAATTTATTTTGCGAAGCGAAAATTATCTTCAATTTGGTTAGTTGTACGAGTTCTTCCGGAAGCGATGACAAGTCATTACTTGATAAGTCGAGTATCTCTAAACTGTCAGCCAAGGTTAAAATTTCTAGGGGGAATTCGGTTAAATTTTCAGCGAGTTTTAACTGATTAATGCCGGCGAGTTCACCAGAGCGAAGCTGAGCAAGAGTATGCAAAATAAAGCGTCCATAAGAGTGATTGAAAATGGCGCTAGTGTACTTAAATTCTGGCTGTAATGCTCATGCTATACGATCTAATGTGAATTTCCGCCACATTAGTCAAGCGAGTTTGTGGTTTTACTTTTTGAAAAAAGCACCTAGGCTCATAACTGAAACTAGGTGCAAAAGTGTAGGGAGTTAATTAGTCGCCTTGTAGCAAAATCCTGTAATCAAGGTAGGAGTCCACTTCCGTGTGAGAAAGACGGGTAATTAGTTACAGCATTTATTCTTACTTTTTCCACACACTGGCAACACCAGGCTGTTCACCTTTAGTCCACCAAGCAGCGGTATACGTTACGTTATTATGTGACACTTTATCGCCGCCGTTATACACTAAATCTGCGCGCCATGCTCTTACTTGGCCATCATCAGGAATAACTTCCGACCATGCAGCACTTTGATCTGGCTGTTCACCTTTAGTCCACCAATTGGCTTTATAAGTTACCTCGTTATAAATAACAGTATCGCCAGTATTATAGATTTTACTGCTGTCCCAAGTACCACTGCCGCCGGTATCTTTGTTAGTTACCGTAACGGTGAAACTTTGTGAAGTAACCGCAGTACCATCACTAACGTCAACACTTACCGTATAACTAGTATCAGCAGTTACGTCGCCAGCCGTTAAGGTGATATTGGCACCTGAGCCTGCAAGTGTTAAACCGGTAGGTACTTGCCAGGTGTAAGTTAGTGCGTCGTTATCAGCATCTGTAGCAACAACAGTAATACTTGCTGGCATTGTTTCTTCTAGCGTTACATCACTAATAACGTTAACAACAGGCGCAGTATTACCCGTACTCGGTGCAACGACGGTTAATGTGGTAGATTTACTTACATTTGTTTTACCATCAGATACTGTCAGGGTTAATACATAGTTAGTATTTTTTGTTACAGTACTTGCGGTTATATCAACATTAGCAGCATTAGTTGCGCCCGTTGTTAAGGCACTATCAACGGCCCAGCTATAGGTTAAGGCATCATTATCGGCATCCGTTGCTGTCGCTGCGATAGTAATCATTTCACCAGCGTTAACCGAAAAGCTACTCGCTAATGAAATCACCGGTTTTTTGTTAATTGGACCAACACTACCACCTAAACCTTCATGCATGGCATTAAGAATATCGCCATTATCAGCATCAATTTCCCAGGCAAATAAACCACCTAAACCACTGGCTTTAACATATTGACCTTTAGCAATAACAGAACGTGGGCTATCGTAAGTCACTAAAGTGCCTGATTGCTTGTTCCATACATAAGCAGCATCAGCCATTTCATCATAACCAACTTCAAAACCATTAACACCAGTACCGGCAGCGCCAACCATATGCTGAGCAAGGCCTTTGTAATCAATAATGCCAGCTTCCCAAACACCTTGGGTAGTAGAGCCAGTAAGTTTACCAGTACCGTCAGCAGTCATGGGGTTGTCTAAAATGCTGGTGTTATCAGGTGATACGCCTTGCCAGCCACGACCATACATAGCGGTACCAACAACAATTTTCTTCGCCGGTACGCCTTGTGCTAATAATAAATCTACCGCATTGGTGATGGTATAAGCAGGGCCTTTACGTGGTTCGCCTTTATCATCCAAACCCGTGCCATTACATTCATCAACACTCAAATGGCTACCACAATTTAAACCAGTTTGATGACCGGTAACGTTGTTCCAGCCGCCAAAAAAGTCATAAGTCATGGCAAAAATGTAATCCATAAACTGCGCAGCTGCGGCGTAGTCGACATCTTCAATTTTGTCATAACCTGAGCCGATTGCTGAGGTTAATTCATAGGTGCGACCGGTATCCGCTTCTAACTCGTTTAACATGGTGCGCAACTCTTGCATTAAAGCAACATAAGCTGGACCATCATTAATCGGGTCACCTAATGTTGATGAAGCACCACTACCACCAGGAAATTCCCAGTCAATATCAACGCCGTCGTAGAATTTCCATGTTTTTAAGAATTTCTTCATTGAGGCAACAAACACATCACGGTTAGCTTTCTCAGTAAAACCATAGAAAGGGTCTGATAACGTCCAGCCACCAACAGAAGGCAGTATTTTTAAATCAGGGTTACGTTGTTTTAACGCCATCAACTGCGCGTAGGTACCACGAATAGGCTCGTTTGAGTTTATACCGGGTAAGGTTTTTTGTACTGCTGCCCAGGGGTCATGAATAACCACTTCATAATCAGCCGAGCCAGCACAGGCTTTTTCTAATGCGCGCCAGCTATTGCCATTCTCTATTTCTTTGAGTGACTCATTAGCGCCACAAATTGGAATAAAGCCGTATAATAAATGCGTTAAGTTATCCGCGGGTATTTGGCTAACATCATAACCACGGCCGTAAATTCCCCACTCAACAAAATAAGCACCAACAACATTATCTATCTGTTTTGGATAGCTTTTATTATTCGGATCTATATTCATGGTTAGGGGGGCTAAATGACCGCCATCGGTATCGGCAATAACGATTTCTTTTTGCGCACTGGTTGCACACACTGTGCCTTCACACAATTCGATAGTTAGCTGATGACGACCAGATCTATCATAAGGAAAGTTAATAACGCCGCTTTTAGTGCCTGCAGCGAAAGTGCCTTGATTAACCAGTGCATTATCGAAATACACTTTGTAGCTATCGCCACCAGAGCCGCTCCAGGAATTCCATTTAATAGAAATATCAACTTGCTCTTTTACTGTCACTAAATCTTTATAGGAGCCATTGCCTTCAAGGTCTACTTCTACAAAAGAGTAGGTTTGTGGGGTCCAATCTATACTTGGTGCAGCGGGTGCTGCCGCAGCTTGTTGCGATGATAGTGCGGCACTGATTGCGCACATTGTCAGTAATCTTCTATTCATAATTGCCTCTTATTATAATATTGCTGAATTTTATACCCTTGGTATTATCAGCATTGTTGTTGGTATTATTTTGTGGGGGATTCTTGAGCAAAGGCCTTTTCCTAAGGCAGGGAATTAACGTTTTTGCCAAACCTTGCTGACATCAGGCTGGTCACCTTTGGTCCACCATTTGGCTTGGTAGTTAATTTGTTGATAGCTAACCACAGCACCTTGAGAGTATTCATTTTTAGCATGCCAAATGACCATGCTACCGTCGGTGGGTGAGTCGAGTTGCCAAGCATTGCCGCTGCTAGGAAATTGGTTTTTATTCCACCATTTGGCCGAATATGCTTTATTTTCATAACTAACTTTATCGCCAGTAGAGTAGGCTGTAGTACTTTGCCATAGCGGAACGCTTGGCTCGACTGGGCTGTTAGTGACCGTGACGGTAAAGCTTTTTGTGGTGGTTAACAGGCCATCTGAAACTTCGACACTGAGGTTAAAGTTAGTGTCGTTATCAACAGCCGGGGCAACTATAGTGATATTGGCATCAGTGCCGGTATAGCTTATTTCATTAGGTATTTGCCAAGTGAAGTCCAAGTTCACTTGTTCATCATCAAAGGCATGCACATGAATGTCCTGTGCGGTAGACTCTGCTATAACAATATTGGCAATGTCATTTACTATCGGTGCGGTATTTACTGGTGCAGCTTGGATAGTGAGAGCAAAAGTATGATCTTTATCGGTTAGATAAGTGACATTGCTGAGTAAGTTTGTTGAATCAAAAGCAATATCACCTTGGGCATCTTCTACACCAATATTAAGTAAGTGGCTGTAATCAAGGTTCAATGATTGCGCAAAGTCACTGGCCCAACTTGCATGATTTAACTCGGTTATGGTGAGCTGTTGCTTTATTAACTCTTGGCCGGTAGCGTTGAATACTCGTAAGCTGACGGTTTCACCAGCAACTACTTCTTGCCCTTGTTTTACGTAGAAACCAGCATCGAACCAAGTGTCAGGCTGAACATTATCTCGGACTATGGTGATGTCACTACAGTTATAAAAGCCCTCACCAGCTGCGTCATCTCGCTGCCAGCGGCTATATAAAATGGCATCGCCAACTCTATCTGCGGGTATGTTGACATCCATCTGATAAAAACGTCTGCCATCGTCATCTTTAATGAAATCGACATTAGCGTGTGACTGCACCAAGGTGATATCTGACCAAGTTAGTGGCATGGTGTTGCCATCATAGTTAGGGTTAGATAAATAAAACTGCCAGAAGCTAGGGTTATGTGGCGTGCTGGCTAAAAACTTTATTTTTATATCGCCATTGGCATTTGGCACCACGTCACTGCGTTGCCAATAAGGTGAAGGCAAGTTCATGCCTTTTTTCTTGTCATCGCCACCGGCACATAAAGTACCATCGGGTATGTTGGCTTTCACGGCAGCTAAATTAGTATAATCAGCAGTATTGACTGCAAATTCATGATGCTGGACAAATTGAAAGTGACCAGAGCTTAAGTAAGCGGCACGACAAGCCGCATTGGGAATATTAGAGCCATCTTCAGGCCACCAGTAACCTTGTTGTAATTGACAAAATGCTTGGCGAGCCATAGGGCTGAACATATAACCATGGGCAGCAACTTGCATACTGGCGCCAGATAAGACACTGGTTAGTACTAAAGCCAAGGTAGTGGACTTAAATTTTAGCTGATTTTTAGACATAGAGTTCCCCTAGCGATAAATACTTAAGTATTTATCGCTGGTTAATTATTAAAAAATATTTGAATTAATTGCTGCGTTTATAAACTACAGACGTCATCCCAGTCAGCGCCGCCTGGCTCTGAGCTTGTCCACCACTTTGCTTTAAATACAGCATTGTTGTGCACAACCATATCGCCTTGATTGGCATGGCTAGAGTTACCGGCCCAGTCTTTTTGCGGGAATTCTGGGTAGACCGATAATGTCGCAACATCAACGCCGTCACATGCATCGCCTGTTCCGCCACCTGTGTCACCGCCGCCAGATGTTGCTTCCGGTAAGCTTGGGTACTCAGCTTTGAAGGCAAAAACTTTACCGTCTTTTTCTATGGTGAAGTTAACTGGGCCACTAATTGGCATGTAGTACATCACCTGAGCATTCACGGTTTGACCTGGTGCAAATGGTTCAGCTGCGCCGCCCCATTCGTCAGTCAAGGTAATTGAGAAACGATGGTAATCATTTTCAAAACCGCCAATGTTATCACCAGCAGCATTAGAGGCATTGTTATCAATAGCCATGTTAAGTTTTTTAGTGGCATTCCAATTTGACTTGAATATGGCTGACGTAGATACGGGCACATCAAATGATATTTTTGCCCCTGAAAAATCAATGGTAGAGTTGTTAGTAAAGGCAAAAGTAGGACTAATAGGGTAGTTATCATCACCACTTGGGAAGTCTTTAGCGGTAAAGCTTACATCAACCATTTCTGCTGGTTTTATAAAGTTCTTATTACCTTTATCTATACCATAGGGTGTACCACTTTGATTGAATTTGTCATAAGCAATGGTGGTCATGGTTGAGCCCATAAAGTACTCACCCTTTGTGACATCATAATCAAAATCACCAGCGAGTTCCCAGAACATTACGCCACCTAAACCATTATCGATAACGTAATCAACTTTAGTTGCCATAGATTCTTCATCTTCGGTTGAGATAAAGACTTTTTTACTGTCGTTCCATAACCAAGGTGCAATGGCAACGCTGTCATAATGACGGGTATAAGTGCCCGTTAATTTATCACTTGGCTCATTTTCTGGATCAAGGCCGTAAGCGGCTGAGTAGCTGCCGACAATACCTTTTTCTAAGTTTTTAATGTGCCATAGTGGGTTAGAGCCAGCAGGCACTTCACGATCATTTTCGGTATCATGCCAAAGGTTGTCGATACCGACAGCGCCATTACCGCAGCTATTTTTATCGCCTTTACCTGTACCTTTAGGACAGTTAGCTTGATCTGGGAAAGCTGCTTGGCCCCATAAACCATTGGTACCACCAGTAACATCTTTAAAACCACGGGTGTAATAAGGAATACCAATATTGATACGACCAGCGGATAAACCACCGCGGAAGTATTTAACCGCCCAGTCGGTATTTAAATAACCAATGCCTTCAAACTCTTTAGTGCCGTAGACATCCCATGCGGCTAGCTCAGAATCTAAACCGGTATCAAACAAGGAAGCATTGTGACCTACGTGTGAATTCCATGCACCGTGCAAGTCGTAAGACATGATATTTACGTAATCAAGATATTGTGTTGCTTGGAAGGTTTCCATACCGCGTAATAAGTAACCCGATGATGGTGAAGCTATGGTCAGTAAATAATGTTTACCAGCCGCTTCACCGGCAATATCGAGACTTTCACGTAATGATTTCATTAATACCTGATAGGAAGCATTTAGATGAGCTCGACGGGCATTCGAAAAAGTGAAATCGTCTGGATGACCAGAGTCCGCCATTGATGATGGGTATTCGTAATCAATATCAACACCATCGAAACCGTATTTTTCAATAAATTCAACCGCGCTGGCGCTAAAGGCTGAGATTGCTGCATGATTAACTGTGCCATCGGCATTGGTGGTTAAGGTATAAAAACCGCCATCAGCAACACGACCATTGTCAGCAAAGTGACCACCTGTTTCAGCCCAACCGCCTACCGAAATTAAGGTTTTTACCTTAGGGTGTAACTTTTTATATTTATTTAACAGGTTGAAGTGACCTTTGTACGGCAAGCTAGGATCAAGCTCTGCACCGACAACACCAGGCCATTCCATATTGGTGGCAGGATTGTTGGCTGAATTTGGCTCACCAATGGATACTTTATTGTTAGCGTCTATATGGGCAAAGGCGTAATTGATATGGGTGACCTTGTCCCAGGGAATATCATTAACCAAGTAACTTGGTTGATTGTTTGCGCCATTTCGCCAACTGGTGAAGTAACCAATAATACGGCGCGGGTGATCTACGCCCATCAACTCACGACCATCTTGATCGTAAATTGTACAGTATGGCGTGTTCACGCCTGGCGTTTGGTATAAGCCTTCAGGGCGACAGGCGTCAGCATCGTTACCTGTTTGTCCATCGGTAACTACGGTAAAGTTGATAGTATTACTGAGTGCAGTTGCACCCTGGTCATCGGTTGCTGCAACAGTAAAAGCTTGCGGACCTAAGGCGGTTGCTGTCCAGGTAAAGCTGCCTGAAGCGGCATCGATGGTATTTATCAGTACACCATTGTTAAGTAACGATAACTGAGTCACTTGACCGTCGCTATCAGTGGCGGAATATTCAAAATTTATGGTATTCGCCACTAAAATTTTACTGGGCAAGGTTGCCATTAATGTTGCCGTTGGTGCTTCATTGACCGGAGGCGTATCTTTAGCTGTTACCGTTAGTGTGGTGTTTTCCGTACTCGCTTGTGCACCTTTATCATCAAAGGCAATTGCTTTTAACAGATGTTCACCTAAGACTGCAGACCAAGTGAATTGGTAGGGCGAGCTAGTTAACGTAGTTAACATAACATCGTCTAAATACAGTTCAATTTTGGCAACACTACCATCTTCATCAGCAGCGAACACGGAAAAGACAACGCTGTCATTTTTAAAGAAAGAACTATTTTTTGCCGGTGAGATGATAGACACAGTAGGTGGACTGTTTTCAACCACGACACCAGCACAAGTGCCTAGGTTTTGCCATTCTTGCCATTCGCCAGAATGAGTTACCGGGTCGGTCTTGTTCCACCAGTTTGCTTTAAACGCTTGCTCAGCTGATTTTACTATTTGCTCTGCTACCGATACTTGCTCTGCTTGCCATTGGGTTAAATTACTACAATCATAAGTGGCCGCATAAACAGAATTACTCAGTAAAGCGACGAATAGCGCACTTAACTTTAAGGCCTTATTTATTTTTATTATTTGTTCCATACTCTTCCTTTACATTTATTTAACATCATTCATCATGTTATTTAAAAGTAACACATAAGTTTTAAAGGTCAATATGTCGCCATTTGTAGACAAAAATTAGCAGGATAATAATTAGTTTGTTTTTATTTAGTAAAATCAGTTGGTTGAGAATGTTTTCAGAACGACAGTAAAAAACTGTAATTTTAGACATATTCAGACATATTCAGACATATTTGGATGTATATGGTGGTGTTAATGGGATGTTAATTATATTGTAGCTGTTGTTTAATAGGACTGTCAGGTTAAAAAATAATCATTTGAATATTAAGTTATAAGGTATTCCAAATAAATATATACTACTTGTTTTTTGTGGCGAATAAGATAAAAAGTCTCAAAAAATTAAAGGTTTAGCGAGTGATATTTAGAGTTTTTATTCTATTTTTAGTGTGTAAAAGACCATAAGTAAGTTATTAATAACGATTGGTGCAATCAATATAGATGCAGTGAAATTGTACTGGTCCGTTAACTTTGCCGATGTAATATTAGTTAAAGTAACTGGCCTAAAACACCGTGGCATTATGGGCTACTATAGGGAAAAGCAAACTGCCAGTTTTCTCTCGCAACCACAGCAGAGCTAAGCCATAAACACTGGAAAAAACAATACTGATATAAAAAATATGCCAATGTGATTGTTGCCAAATTAGGCCATTTACTAGCGCAAAAAGCAGCACCAGCAAAATGCCGGCAATATTAACTTGTGCACGATAAATAGGGTAACGTGCCGAAATAATTGCTTTCGACATTACATAGAGTAATACCCCACGATAAAGCATCTCTTTATCTAACCCTGACATTGTCGCTAAAAATAAAAGTTCTTCAGGATCGGTGGAACCATCATCACCACCAAATAAACTGGAAAAAACAAACCTAAACGCTAACAGTAGCAACAGCATTTTTATTGCTGGAATAAGTGAGTTAGGTGCTTGTTTTAAGGTAAAGCCAGCATCGGCTAGGCTAAATTTTTCTGCCCTAACCATAGAAGAAGTAGAGCCAGAAAACTGCATGTAATTACGGAGAATTTATCAGCCCAAGGCCAAGCGAACTGGGCAAATAAATGTTCTAAAGGTAATAGAGTGTTCAGCATGCTAGGAGCTAAGACATAAGCAGAAAATAAGGCAATAGCGACTAAGGACCAATTAAGTTTAATCTTAATAAGTTTACGTTGTGATAAAGCTAAACACAGCACGGCAATAATGGATATATAAGCAGTGAGTGGTATTAATAAATCAACCATACAATATTGACTGCTCTGTTAAGTAGTTTATTTTCATTAACTTAAAGATAACATGAGTGAGGTAAAAAAAATCACCTAGGTAGCCGTGTTATTGGTTAAAAGAGCTAACGGCAAGTTTGCCTTTAGCTCTTTTAATTTTGGGTCTAGCGCTAAGGGCTAGTTGCTTACTTACTCTGCTTGATATTTAGGGTACAGTTTTAAATAATCACACCAAACACTAAAGTGAGAATGATTAAAGCGCACATCAGTTGCGGTAAACCACCGAGAAGATTCTATTGCTTTTAGGCGAAACAATACTTTATGACCGTCGATGGCAATATGACAAATCAAATTTTCCATGGTGCCATTACTGACTTGTACTTCGGCAAAGCCTTTGACATTACGTTGATGTTTTACCATTATTTTAGGCATGGCTATGGCACTAGTAATGAATAATAACAAAGTGAAAAAAGTAAAAAGCTTAACGGCCATAATCCTATTTTTAAAAGTATTTATAAAATAATATTAAGTTTAGCATTGAAAGCTGAATTAAGTGTCTCCATAACTTATAGCAACGCAGTAATTTCATTCTAGTTATAGCAATTCAATTACAATATTATAACAACATGCTCCATAGAAGCATTTATACGAGATAAAATCATGGCTAATTTTGTAGCAATTAAAGCAGACAAACATCAAAATCTTAAAGTTTCAAAAAAACGAAACTTAGCACATGTTGCTAACCAGCATATCACTAGCATAACGGCAGCAGAATATGCACAAGCTTCTGCTAGCTTTCCAATAGTACTGGTTAAAAACCCCGATTCACCACGCTACCGTAGTGTTGTCATGTTAGGTTTAGAAGCAGGTGAAAATTTATATTATAATGATGACAAGTGGTCGGCTTTATCTGTTCCGCAAAGTATTGGCATGGCACCATTCTCTTTAGGTTTAGATCCAGACAAAGAAAAAACCTTAACGGCATGTGTTGATGTCGATAGTGAATTTGTTGGTGAAGATAAAGATTTAGCGTTATTCGAAACTGAGGGTAAAGAGTCAGAATTATTAACGAATGTACAAAATTCACTTGGTCGCTTATATGAAAATGAAAAAATGACTGAGGACTTTATCAAAGAGTTAGAAGAAAATGATCTATTACAAGAGCTTGAATTAAAAGTTGACTTAAGTAGTGGTGAAAAGAAAAAGCTTACCGGTCTTTTTACTATTAATGAAGATAAAGTGAAATCATTAGCCGATGATAAAGTGTTAGATTTCCACAAACGTGGTTTATTTGTACCAATCTATGCCATGTTAGGTTCTTTAGGACAAATGAATCGTTTAGTGCAACTTCGCAATCTTACCGGTAAAAATCAAATTGCCGGTATCCAAATTGCGCCATTAGCTAAACAAGAAACGAAAGAAGAAGTTACTGAGAGTTAATCAACGGTCAAATAGTGACTTAAATATTTTTAAAAAATGATAAAAGGGGCTTCGGCCTCTTTTTTGTTTCTATTTGTTAAAAAAAGTTACTTTTCATATTCCGGTACTGGTGTACCTGTGGTAATTTAGAGACAGTAGAGATTTATAATAATGAGAATGATATGGTCGATAAAAGTACACTTTCTAAGGATATAGAAGAGCAAATACAAAGCCTAGCAAGTGATGTTTACATTCAGGTTGAAAAGAAATTAACTAGCTTGATAACTGCTGCAGTGAATAAGGAAATTAGTAAAAGTACCGATCAACAGAGTAAAAACCTATCAGCACAAGAGCAATCATTACAGCAAAATTTTTCTGAAAAACTAAAGCTGCAAGAGCAAGAACTTGCCCAAATTAAACAAGTATTAGCAGAAAAACAAGCGGATGAAGAGACAACTAAACAGAATTTTCAAGTAGAGCTCACGCAAAATACTATTAATTTTAGCGAGACCATAGAGCGTCTAGAAAAAGAAGTCTCTAACTTAAAGCAGCACAGTACTCAGCAGCATGATGAAAAGCAAAGTAACGATGATAGGTTAGAAGAGAAACTACTCGAAGTTGAACAAGATTTAAATGATAAAACTCAAAAAATTGATGGCTTAAATGGCCGTATCATGGTGCTAACAGAGCAAGATCAAAGTTTAACTAAAAAATTGACCCAAGCAAAAGAGCAAGTGAATACGGTTGTAGTACAACAAGTTGCGGCACTTAATGACGCTAAAAAGCAAATAAACGCCGCTGCACAAAAGCAAATAGATGTCTTGGCTGAAAAGCTGCAACAAGCTCATAGTGAAATTAGCCATGTTAAAGCGCAAGCACTGCAGAGTAATGATAAGGTTGTAGAGGGGTTACAGCAAAAAAATGCCCGGCTGACCGAGCAAGTTCGACAAGAACAAAATGGCAAGGCCGAATTACAACAACAGTTATCAGTCCAGCAAAAATCTATTGATACCGAGCAAGATAAAAACAAGCAAGCCGAGCGAAAAACATCCGATTATCAGGCGCAAGTGATTAAACTAGCAGAGCAAGCTGTGCAAAATAGCTCAGACCATCAGGGGCAAATAGCTAAGTTAGTAGAGCAAGCTGTGCAAAATAGCTCAGACCATCAGGGGCAAATAGCTAAGTTAGTAGAGCAAACTGAGCAAAATAGCTCAGACCATCAGGGGAAAATAGCTAAGTTAGTAGAGCAAACTGAGCAAAATAGCTCAGACCATCAAGCACAAATTACTAAGCTAAATGAACTCACCGCTAGTGGGAGACAAGCTCAGCTTGATGAAATAAAGCAAATGAATGCAGCGGCTGTACAAGCAAAACAATTACAAGACATGGCGCAACAAAAAATTATTGAATTAGATAAAGCTAATGAGCTACTTAGTAAGCAAGTTACCACAGAGCAAGATGATATAAAATTATATCAGCAGGAAGTTGTTGTGCTTAATGAACAAGTTAAGGTAGCGCAAGAGGGGCAAGAAAATATCTTAAAACGCTTTAATAGTAATCGTGATAAACAAGAATTAGAAAATAATAAAGTGAGAGAAACGATTAAGTTCTTACGTGATGAAAATCATGATCTGCTTGGCGCGAACACTGAGCAAGCCACTAAATTCACCGACGAACTCAATGTGGCCGAGTATAAATTGACTGAATATCGTTTGAAATTCGAGTATGCCCAGAAACAATTAACCAGCTAATTGTTCTGCGATAAATATAATTTTGCCGCTATAAAGCCAAGCTATTCGCATTTTGAATAGGCTTGGGTATAATCCAGTTAATTATCGCAACTGAGTATAAGTATAAGTGGCTATTTACCTTCCCTTTGTCAAATTAAGTCAATGGCAGCAAATTGCTTTTTCCGCGGCGCTACTTGAGCGTATGTTACCTAACTATCAAATGTTTAGTGAGGCCGTTGATTTTGGTGATGCTAAAATACTGCGCAATCAACTCGATATTATTTGGCAATGGCTTGCCAATCGTAATACGGTGAAAATTAATATTGATGCCCAACTACTCAAGTTGGAGGCTGAAATACCGGATCCCGAAGCATTTGATTCTTTTGGTGTCTTCCCCGCACTGGATGCTTGTATGGCGTTAACCGCGTTATGGCAATTAATGCAAAGTAAGCCACTGAAAAGATCGACAGTGTCAGAAGTGGATCTAGAGGATATCAAAAGTATTAGTCGCTTATCCCATAATAGTGTTAGTTATTATGTTGAGTTGCTTTTACTTGAAGAAGCTGAGGAAGTGGCAGAGACTAATGAAGTCGCTCAGCAACCTATTACCGAAGCGCTTGAGATCACGGATGAACAAATGAATGCCCATCCATTAATGCAATGGGAAAAAGATAGCCAAAATGAGCTGTTCGACTTTCTAAAATTTGCGGCTGAAGATAAGCGTAGCTGTCAATTAGCTAAGCAGATGAGCCTATCTGAAGGTTTATCGAATTTGGGTATAGAGATCTCTTAGTTTAATAGTGGCTAAGGAAAAGCAAAGCTTAACCTAGCGCTTAAATAAAAATAATAATGTTAATAATAGGAAGAAAAATGAAGTTACTCAGTAACACATTGTTTTCAATCACCTTGATTTTCACCTTAAGCTTATTAGTGGCTACTCCGCTGCAAGCAAGTAGTATGGTAGAGAAAAACACTAAGATTGAACAAGCCATTAGCCAAGCCATGAATACCTTTCAAGTGCCAGGTGTAGCGGTCGCTATTATCAAAGATAACCAGGTGGTGATGAGCAAAGGTTTTGGTGTTATTGAGCAGGGTCAATCAACTAAAGTGACTGCGGAGACCTTATTTGGTATTGCTTCAAATACTAAAGCGATGACAGTCGCATTATTGGCGAGCTTAATTGATGAAGGTAAGTTGACTTGGCAAACTAAAGTCATTGACGTTATTCCTGAATTTCAAATGCCTGATGCCTATGTCACTCGTGCATTCACTATGGTTGACTTGTTAGCCCACAATTCAGGTTTAGGCCTAGGTGCTGGTGATCTGATGATTTGGCCAAACACTAGCTTAAGCAATGCCGATATCCTCAACGGTTTAAAATATTTACCGGAAGTGTCTAGCTTTCGTAGTGAATTTGCTTACGATAACTTGATGTACATTATTGCCGGGGAAGTGATTGCTCGTATCACCGGACAATCGTGGCAAGAGGTCATCCAACAGCGTATTTTTACGCCACTTGGCATGAACAATACCCGAGCAACCTTCTCACAAATTGAAAAAACAAATAAAAATGTCGCCAGAGCGCATGTGCCACTTAACGGAAAATTACATGTGGTTGACGGTGATTTCTTAGAAAAATTCTCCTCCGCGGGCTCTGTTGCTTCAAGTGTAAATGATATGAGTTTGTGGCTGTTGGCTCAGCTTAATCAAGGCCAGTATGGCGACATAGCCGAGGCTGGTATTATTGATGGCAAGGCAGCTCGATTATTTTCAGCCAAACAAAGTCGTGCCATGTGGCAGCCGCGCACCTTATTATCGGTTACTGATAAAGCGACTCAACAAGATAAAACCCATTTTTCTGCCTATGGTTTAGGCTGGTTTATGAAAGACTACCATGGGGTGAAATTAATTCATCACAGTGGTGGTATCTTAGGCATGGTGTCAAAAGTGGTATTAGTGCCAGAAGAAAATTTGGCTATGGTGATCCTGACCAACCAGCAATCGGGTTATGCTTTTAACGCTATCTACCACGAGATCTTAAATGAGTACCTTGAGTTAGAAGAAAAAGATTGGATCGCTTACTATCACGCGAAACAGCAAAAAAACAGAGCAAAAGAGAAAAAGCGCTTAGCTAAAATGGCGGATTCAGTCAATAAAAACTCAGTACATTCGTTGGCACTACGTGATTATGCACAAAGCTATGTTGATAATTGGTATGGAGAAATTCATATTAGTTTTAAAAATAATAAGCTGCATATGCAATTTTCTAATACCGCAGCGTTACAAGGTACACTAGAGCACTACCAGCATAATACCTTTATTGTCCGTTGGCATGATAGAACCCTTGAGGCTGATGCCTTTGTGAATTTCAATTTAAATGAAGAGGGTGGTATTAACTACGTCACCATGAAGGCGGTATCGTTGGCGACCGATTTTAGCTTTGATTTTCATGACTTGAAATTAGTACCTAAAAAATAACTCACTAAGCTGAACTCTGGATAATGGCTGATTGCTCGCTAAGTGCAGTTTAACGAGTTTACTAATGAAAAAGGAGTGCTAATCTGGCACTCCTTTTTTGTTTTTAGCCAATAAGCTAATCCAATTCAGCGTGGATATTAGCGGAGAAATTGTGTTTTTGCTTGTCGTTTATGAATCACATTATTGATATCTAGCTGGGTGTATTCATCAGAGGCTTTAACGCTGACCCCTTCATGCTTTAATAACCAGAGTTTACGTTCAATACCTCCGGCATAACCCGTTAAAGCGCCATCAGCACCAATAACGCGATGACAAGGTACTATTAAAGTAATAGGATTTCTGCCATTAGCGCCACCAACCGCCTGGGCAGCTTTTGGCTTATTGAGCATCTTGGCTATGTCGCCATAGGATTTTACTTGCCCAAAAGGAATTTCTGTTAGACAACGCCATACTGATTGTTGAAATGATGTTCCTAGTGGATCCAGCGGCAGGGTAAATACTTGGCGCTCACTGGCAAAGTATTCTGTTAATTGCTGTTTGCACAGTGCCGTGATGTCATTAGTTTTGCCTTGCGCTTGTTCACCACCACAAACTTTATCACCACAAAAAATAGCTTGGCAAATGCCTTGCTCGGAGGCCATAAATTCAAATAAACCTAATGGCGTGTCGAGATAGTCGGTATACATACTTGTTGTTGCCAAAAGTTGCCTCCAGTGCTTTAATTTATTGTTTCAAGTTATGACTTCAAAATATTGTTACCAATAGCGAAATTAGGCTTTATATTGATAGAGCTGATAGACAACCTGACCGGCGATTTTTTCTTTTAATAATTGCCAGTTTTCTGGCATAAGCTGTTTGCTTTCAACTTCCATTTCGACATAAATGAGTGCTTGCTCAGCTAAACCATATTGATTTAATAATGCTGCCGCTTGCTCTACTAGCTGTTTTCTAAAAGGAGGGTCGAGAAAAACTAGATCAAAGGGCTTGTGGCTACTTGCCGTTTTCCCCAACTTAAGAAAAGCAAGTGCATCACGGTTAATCACCATGACATTGTCAGCTTTAAGTAGCTCTTTATTGGCTTGTAGTTGTTTAGCCGCGGCTTTATTTAATTCCACTAAGGTAACTTGAGCAGCGCCACGTGATAATGCTTCAAAACCTAAGCCACCAGAGCCAGCAAAGCAATCTAAGCAATTAGCTTGATTAATGTAAGGCATTAGCCAGTTAAAGACGGTTTCTTTTACTCTATCGGTGGTTGGCCTTAGACCATCAGCCATTAATACCGGTAATTTCCTGCCTCTATATTTTCCGGCAATAATGCGGATCTTACCGGTAGATTTTTCCTGAGTCATCCCCGCAGGAGCTTTTCTATTAAGTTGTTTTTTTGCTTGTTTCATATCACTGACAATTTTGCTATTAAGTGCTAATATAGCGCCAATTTTATCCTTGTTTGGCCTTTATACCAAGTAGATTAATTAATCCAATTGGTATTATCGCAAACAAATCCATACTGTAATACCAATCGGACTAATGAACTGATCACTTAGCGAGAATTAAAAGGCTTAGAGGCAAGGCATTGATTGATGAGAATGGTTATTCCCTTGTCAAAATCAATAACGCCGCATGTAAGCCTTTACTTTTTATTAGGTACTCGCCCTTCGGGAACTCGTTAGCAAACTGATAACGTCACAAAATGAATGAAATATAGAATAACTATGTTTAACTCATTTTGTTTGTTCTAAGCTCACTAACGTAGTTCTAAGTTGGTCAGTTAATTAATCCGTTTGGTATAATATATTTAGGTAGCTAAAAGTGTCGAAAAAAAAAGGTATGTTGTCTTGGTTAGGCTTTGGCAAAAAAGCCAAGCAAGCAAGCGCTGAAAAAAGCACAGCAGAAAGTTCAACAGAGCATCTTCCCGATGCTAAGCTTGCACCAGCGCCCGTAGTTGAGCCACTTGTCGAACCGATAAGCGAACCGACCAGTGAGCAAACCGCTGAACTAAGCACAGCAGATGTCGCTGGGCCAGAGAAAATTGTCCCGGCAGTTAATGATGCGAGCAGCGTCGAACATGAAAGTGGCGAAGAGCAAAAAGTCGAGCATGGCATTAAGGTTGCCGAACCAGTCGCTGACGTTGTCGACAGCATTATTGCTCTAGCTGATGAAGTGCTACCCGAGGAAAAATTATTAGCTGAGATGACCGCTAGTGAGCAAGGTGAAGAAACAACTGAAGCTGAGTCTGCTCATGAGTCAGTGCAAAATAAACCAGTACCAGCAGGCAGCTCAACAACGCTTGAGCCGAGTGACATCAAGACCGTTGCGGACCAAGATGAAGAAAAAACTGAAACAAAAGCGGAAGCTAAGCTGGGTTTCTTTGCTCGCTTAAAGCAAGGATTAAGTAAAACTAGGCAAAATTTAGGTGGTGGCTTAATTGATTTGTTTCGAGGTAAACAAATTGACGATGACTTATTTGAGGAGTTAGAAACCCATTTGTTGTTGGCCGATGTTGGTATTGAAACCACCATGAAAATTATTGATTCATTAACGAAAAGTGCTAGTCGAAAGCAGCTAAAAGATGCTTCTGCCTTGTATGACTTACTGAAAATAGAATTAAAGAAAATCATTGCAGATGTTAGCCAGCCTTTAGTTATCCCAGAGAGTGACGGACCCTTTGTTATACTGATGGTTGGCGTAAATGGTGTTGGTAAAACCACTACTATAGGTAAATTGGCTAAGCAATTCCAAGCTGAGGGTAAATCCGTAATGCTTGCTGCAGGGGATACGTTTAGAGCCGCTGCCGTTGAGCAATTGCAAGTTTGGGGAGAGCGTAATAATGTTCCTGTTATTGCGCAACATACCGGTGCTGATAGTGCTTCTGTTATTTTTGATGCCATTAGTGCCGCAAAGGCGCGTAAAGTTGATGTCCTCATTGCTGATACGGCGGGTCGTTTACAAAATAAAGCCCATTTGATGGAAGAGTTGAAAAAAATCGTGCGGGTAATGAAAAAATTAGACGTTAATGCCCCACATGAAGTGATGCTTACCCTTGATGCGGGCACCGGGCAAAATGCTTTAAGTCAAACTAAGTTGTTTGATGAAGCGGTCGGTTTAACGGGGTTAACTGTGACTAAGCTAGATGGTACCGCCAAAGGTGGTGTTCTTTTTGCTATTGCCGATAAACATAATATTCCTATTCGTTATTTAGGTGTGGGTGAAGGTATCGATGATTTAAGACCCTTTAATGGTGATGACTTTATCGAGGCAATTTTTAGCAAATAAATAAGCACAGCCTCAAACGACTTTAAAACAGATTATTGCTTGGTGATGCTAAATAAGCATTTTAAAGCCGTTTGAGTATATTGCGGGGAACTGTGCTAAGTTATCCTGCTAATCAGGGCAAAATATAAAAACAATATGATTAATTTCAATAAGGTAAATAAAACCTATCCCGGTGGGTTTTTGGCATTAAAACAAGTGAGTTTTAGCTTGGCAAGCGGTGAAATGGCATTTTTAACGGGCCATTCAGGCGCAGGTAAAAGTACTTTATTAAAATTAATCTCACTGATGGAAAAGCCTAGCTCTGGCAGTATTCAAGTAAATAATACCGAGCTAGCTGACATTAAATATAAGCAGGTTCCTTATGTGCGCCGTGGTATTGGCATGATTTTTCAAAGTCATAATTTACTTAAAGATCGCACCGTTTTTGATAATGTCGCTTTACCTTTAATTATCGAAGGTGTCAGCCATAAAGAAATAAAAAAACGGGTTGCTACTGCATTGGATAAAGTGCATTTAGCGGCCAAATTAAAATGTTACCCACATATGCTTTCGGGTGGTGAACAACAGCGTGTTGGCATTGCCCGCGCCATTGTCAACAAACCGCCTATTCTGCTTGCCGATGAGCCAACAGGTAATCTAGATCCCAAGTTATCGCTAGATATTATTCATTTATTTGAAGAGTTTAATGCCGCAGGTGTCACTGTGTTGATTGCTACTCATGACCTAGGTTTAATTGCCCGCATGAAATATCGTACCCTGACGCTAAAAGAGGGCACCATGATTAATGATGGTATTGTAGATGGCTTACAAGTGCAGGGGGGTTAGTGATGAACAATATGCATAGCAGTGGTTTAACAGCACGTTCAAGTTTATTAACACGCCTTTTAACCTTACCGATACGACATGTGCAGCAAGCCATAGGTAGCTTAGGTGATTTATGGCGGACACCTTTTACTACCGTGATGACGATTTTTGTTTTAGGGATCAGTTTGGCTTTGCCTGCTACTTTGCACCTTTTTGTTAAGAATGCCCAGCAAGTTAGTGAACAATGGGATAGTGCTGCGCAAATCACCCTGTTTTTAAAGCTATCAACCAGTGAAAAGAGCACACAAAACCTGATAAAACGTATCAGCCTTTATAATGAAGTCGCCGAAGTTCGATATATTTCCGCCGAACAAGCCTTAAAAGAGTTTAAAATTTTATCCGGTTTTGGCCAGTCACTTGACTATTTAGAGACCAACCCATTACCAGCGACATTGCTGGTGACACCAACACAAAGAGCCAGCCAAGCGCAAGCCGCTAATGCCTTATTAGCAAAATTGAATAAAGAGCGCGAAGTTGACCAAGGTAAGCTAGATTTAGAATGGTTAACACGTTTAGAGGCCATAGCGCGCTTAATTGAAGATATTGTCCTTGGTGTCGCCTTATTGTTATGTTTATCTGTGGTGCTTATTGTTGGTAATACCATTCGCTTAGCTATTTTAAATGAAAAAGATGCTATCGCTATTATGAAATTGGTGGGTGCAACCGATAGTTTTATTCAGCGGCCCTTTTTATATGCGGGTATTTGGTACGGTATTTTTGGCGGCATACTTTCATGTATTGCCGTTACCTTACTTGCTTGGTATCTAGGTTATGCGATAAGTGATTTAACTGAACTTTATCAAAGTAGTTTTCAATTACAGGGTCTTGCTGGCAGTGAAGCCTTAATGCTTATTGCTTTTGCTGTTGTGCTGGCTTTACTGGGTAGTTATATCTCGGTCAGTCAACATATCAAGGCAATAGAGCCCAATGCGGATTAACAACGAAAAAATAAGTTTGATTGCAACGGATTGTTTTCTTACTTATCTGTTTGTTTCTTCGCTTGTTTAAAGCTGAAAAGTAAAGCCCCTTACAAAGTGTCACATTTAATTCATCAAAAATTTGAAAGATCGCCTTGTGCCCCCCTTTTTATTAGGCTAATGTTCATGTCCCCGCTATCGCAAAGAGTGTCGAACTATGTTACTATCGCGGGCGAATCAAAGAGAGAAAGGAGAGTTATTATGAGTCAAACAATGCAACTTACCCTACCAAAAAGTGGTAGCATCGAAGCATATATGCAATCAGCGTATAACATTCCTATGCTTACGGCTGAAAAAGAGCATGATCTGGCTACTCGTCTTTATAACGACAATGATTTATCAGCGGCACAAGAATTAATTATGTCGCACTTACGTTTTGTTATTCATGTTGCTAAAGGTTATTCAGGTTATGGTTTGCCTCATGCTGATTTAGTGCAAGAAGGCAACGTCGGTTTAATGAAAGCGGTTAAACGCTTTAACCCCGAAGTAGGTGTACGTTTAGTGTCTTTTGCTGTTCATTGGATTAAAGCAGAAATTCATGAATATGTGCTTAAAAACTGGCGCATTGTCAAAGTTGCCACCACTAAAGCGCAACGTAAATTATTTTTCAATCTACGTAAAAATAAAAAACGTTTAGGCTGGTTCAGCACCGAAGAAGTAAATACGGTAGCAGAGAGTCTTGGTGTAACCACTAAAGACGTTATGGAAATGGAATCTCGTATGAGTAGCCATGACCAATCGTTTGAATTATCAAAAGACGATGATGATAATATTGGCGCCGGTAGTTTTTCACCTGCGCAATACTTGGAAGATAAACAATCAGATTTAGCCGTTGAAGTTGAAAATGATAATTGGGAACGTCATGCCAATAAGCGTTTATCAACCGCACTGGTGACACTGGATGACCGTAGCCAAGATATTATTAAAACACGTTGGTTAACAGAAGATAAAACCACCTTGCAAGAGCTAGCTAATAAATATCAGATATCAGCAGAGCGGGTAAGGCAGTTAGAAAAAAATGCTTTATCTAAATTAAAAAATACCATGGTATTTGATTAAGCTTTATCTAAACTCAAAAAAACCTATGTAAAGAAACCGACTTGATGTCGGTTTTTTTATGGCTAAATTTTACTGCATAGTCATGTTATAGCAATTTCATTAAATGATTGCCCACTTGTGCTGGTTAAAATACTCCAAGGCGGCGTTGCTCTCAATCCCAATAGCCAGCTATTGGTCAATCGAGCGCCTTTCCCTGATTTATTTTCCCTACGCACAACAAGATCACAAACTTAATGAAAATGGTATTATCAAATTTATCCCCACCTTATCGCTAGTCATTAATCCCATTAGAGCGTTATTTATTTTGCCACCAGCTAAAAAATAACCTTTCAGGTAACAGTTGGTTACAACTATAGGCTTAAAAGTCACCAGTTCGTTGCAGCTTTAACTAAATTACCACACTTGAAAACGAACTTTTGCAAATAGATCGCGCAGTATTAATAGGAACGGGTATATATCAGTTCCCAATACATTAACGATAAAAAGGTAGAAGTAATGAGCCTAAGAACAGCCAGAAAGAATATTGTCAGCCGCGCAGTAATGTTTGCCCTTGCCGCAACATCAATGACTACAGTACAAGCAATTGCCCAAGAAGGCGCAGAAGAAGTTGAACGTATTGCCGTAACCGGTTCTCGTATTAGCAGAACAGATATCGAAACCGCTAGTCCAATCACAGTGATTTCTGCAGATTTTATCGCTAAAAGTGGTTTTACCTCAGTACAAGAAATATTAGCAATGCAACCTGCTGCGGCGGGTATGAGCTTAGGTGCTACCTCGAATAATGGTTCAGGTGGCTCAGCAACAGTTAACTTACGTGGTATGGGAACTCAACGTACGTTAGTGTTATTAAATGGTCGTCGTATGGTGGCTTCAGGTACAGGTGCTAATTCTTCCGTAGATTTAAATACTATTCCGGTATCAATGATCCAATCCATTGAAATCTTGAAAGATGGTGCTTCGGCGGTATATGGCTCAGATGCTATCGCTGGTGTAATTAACATTATCACCAAAAAAGATTTTGTAGGTACAGAAGTCACTGCTGATGGCAGCATTACCGACAAAGGTGATGGTGAAAGTGGCGGTTTTAGTATTTTACACGGCAGTGAATTTGCCGGTGGTAACCTAGTGCTTGGTGTGCAGTACTCAAAGCGTGGTGAAGTTATTCAGTCGGATCGTGATTTTGTGCCTGCAGGTGAGTCATCATTTATTCCCGGTGGTAGCTTAGGTGGCATGATGCCAGATGGTAATGGTGGCTTTAAACCACGTGACGAGAGTTATGA
The DNA here is from genome assembly GCF_001440345.1 of Colwellia sp. TT2012. Classification (GTDB taxonomy): domain Bacteria; phylum Pseudomonadota; class Gammaproteobacteria; order Enterobacterales; family Alteromonadaceae; genus Colwellia. Next base: position 122,816 of record NZ_LJYX01000002.1, read on the forward strand.
TTATACCGATGATAGTTATGCACAAACGCCCAATGAATTGTTAAGTTTATTTACTAGCTTTAACAGTGAAATTGCTGACGATACCGAGCTTAGTATTGATCTTATGTATACGCGTCGTGAGTCAAATCAGCAAATGGCACCACAACCAGCAAATATCGACTTAGATACTGCATTGTTAGATGATAAATATACCGATCAATTTAAAGATGAAGATGGCAACACGCTAGACTCTTTAAATTATAGACGTCGTATGACTGATGCGGGTCCTCGTATTTATGGCCAAGAAACAGATACTTACCGAGCTTCAGTTGGTTTAACTGGTTATTTGAGTAATGATTCGCAGTGGGATATGTCAGTGACTTATGGCCGTAATGATTCAAAAGACAGTGTTGCTAACTCTATCCATGCCGGTAATATGGAAAAAAGTATCTACAACAATCAAGAAGATTGGTTCAGTGGCGACCCTATGGATAATGCCTTCCTAGCAAGTGAAGGCATTATGTACACTGAAAACAATGAAGGTGGTAACGAGCAATTTATCTTAGCCGCAGGTTATAGTGGTATTAATGACGCTGATATTGGTTATGCCATTGGTGTTGAAAGCCGTTTTGAAAGTGGCTACTACACCCCTGATCAAGTCACCCAAGACGGTGAAAGCACTGCGGCACAACAAGACCCAACTGAAGGTAACTATTCAGTACAATCTATTTATGGTGAAGTTTCAATACCTGTTACAGATTCATTCTCGCTAGAAGCAGCGACTCGTTACGATAACTACTCAACTTTTGGTGGCGCAGCCACGTGGAAGTTAGGAGCTACTTATACCATTATCGATGGTTTAATGTTTAGAGCAGTAGCGGCAACAGGCTTTAGAGCGCCAAGTGTTAGTGAATTATACAGTGGTAACTCAGGCTCTTTTGATTACTTAGATGATCCGTGGGGCAACGAACTAGACGCTCAAATTAAAGTTAATTATATCGGCGATGCCAATTTACAACCAGAAGAAAGTGAGTCATTCACTGCCGGTGTGGTATGGGAAGTCACTGAGGGTTTATCTACTACTGTAGATTACTGGTCGTTTGATATTACCAATGCCATTAGCCGGGTAAATGTGCAAGTTGAAATGGATAAGTGTAAGGCTGGAGACGCAACAGCATGTACAACCATTAATATCACCCAAGATGGTGATTTATCTAACATGACGGCAATGTTGACGAATATAGGTCATCAAAATACTTCCGGTATAGATTGGAATGTTAGCTACACTGCGGGCATCTTTAGAATAACGCTTGATACCACTTACTTGATAGAGTTTGAAGAAGACAATGTTTCCTATGAAGGTACCATTGATGGCAATATGGGTGGTTACTCGCAGTTAAAGTCTAACCTAAGTATTAGTGCTGATATCACTGAAGACTTAAACCTACTTTACACGGCTAACTACATTCAAGGTATGGACGGTGTTAACTACGAAGACGTATTTACCACGGATGACGTGGTCTATCACAATATATCAACAGCTTACCATGTTAATGATGCTTGGCAGGTAACCGGCGGTATCAAGAACTTATTTGATACTGAACCAGAAGAAGTACCAAATGGTAATGACATGAATACAGTACCCAACATTTATGATGTGGTCGGTCGTATTTTCTTTGTTAATACTTCTTACAAATTCTAAGTAGTATTCATTGCGGGTAATAATGGCTGATCTTCATTAAGTTGAATATCAGCCACTAAAATTTAAGGCGACTACTTAGTCGCCTTTTTTGATCGGTTTTATTGAAGCACTGCTTTATCGCCAGTTTGAGGGCTATTTAATTGTCGGCGTGGCTGGTATTCTGACTGGTTATTTGAGCGATTATTATCGAAACTGACTTACCGACAAAATAAATATTGTTTTAGCTCATCATTTCCCCACTCATTTACTGTTTTTACTCGTTTCCCAGTATTATTTAGGTATATAATGTTGATACAAAAAGCATGAACTAGGGTATTGCTTAGTCATGTGAACATCAAATAGCAGGAGTAATTTATTATGGGTGGCATCGGAATTTGGCAACTAGTTATTATTGCCGTGATTGTCGTGTTATTATTTGGCACTAAAAAGCTGCGTAATTTAGGTGGTGATTTGGGCTCAGCGATTAAAGGTTTCAAAAGTGCTATCGGTGAAGAGAAAGAGCAAAATAATAGTGTCGAAAAATCTAGTGCTGAAAAAAACTCGGATAGTTTAGCTGATAACTCTAGTAGTGCAGCAGAAGCAAGTAGTAAAGCCACCAGTAAGACTAAAGAAACCGATCAGGCTTAATTTATGTTTGATGTAGGTTTTTGGGAATTAATTCTTATTGCAATTATGGGCTTGGTTATTTTGGGTCCTGAGCGTTTACCCGTTGCAATTCGTACGCTGCGCAGCTGGATAACGGGTGCACGTAAATTTAGTGATACCGTTAAAGCTGAGCTTACTGAAGAGTTACGCATTCATGAGTTGCACGCTAATTTGAAAAAAGCCGAGCAAAGCAATTTACAAAACTTAAGTCCAGCAGTCGCCGAGTCATTAAAAACATTGCAAGAGGCGGCAGCCTCGGTCACTGAACCCTTTAAAAAAGTGGACAATCAAGCTTTAGATGCCATGATTTCCTCTTCGTCGCTATCTTCAGTGAATACTGAAGTGGAGCAAGACGATAGTGCTAAAAGCCCGAGTACCGATAGTGCAACGGTAGCCGAAACAAGTTCCGCAGCACAATCAGCTGAACAATCAACAAAAGTAGCTAACCCAGAAAGTGATAAACGCCAATCATGAGCACAGCCCCAGCACCTAGTGCCAGCCTATTTGATCACCTGTTAGAATTACGTAATCGTTTATTACGCGCCATTTTAGCGGTGTTAATTGTCTTTTGTTGCTTGGTATACTTTGCCCAAGATATTTACCAATATGTGGCACAGCCATTGTTAGCAACTATGCCTGAGGGCTCACAAATGATAGCAACCGATGTTGCTTCGCCGTTTTTTGCCCCCTTTAAATTAACCTTGGTATTATCACTCTTTATTGCTATGCCATTTGTCTTATATCAAATGTGGTCATTTGTGGCACCAGGTTTATACAGTAATGAAAAACGTTTGATTGTGCCATTAATGTTTGGTTCTACGCTACTGTTTTATAGCGGTATTGCTTTTGCTTACTTTATTGTTTTTCCAGTAGTGTTTACTTTTTTTGCTTCTGTAGTACCAGAAGGGGTGATGATTGCCACAGATATTAGTAGTTATCTGGACTTCATTTTAAAGCTCTTTTTTGCTTTTGGCGCGGCATTTGAGATCCCCATTGTTATCATTTTACTGTGTTGGACGGGTATAACGACACCTGATAGCTTAAGAGAAAAACGAGCCTATGTAGTGGTGGGTGCTTTTATTGTGGGCATGTTATTAACACCGCCTGATATTATTTCACAGACTATGTTGGCTGTGCCTATGCTGCTATTGTTTGAAGTGGGTATTATTATTGCTTCGTTTTATCATAAAGAAGACGAAGATAATTCAATTGATGCAAAAGAGAGTAAAGAATGACAGCAATGAATTTATTAACCGGTACCGCACTTATCAGCGGCTTGGTATTTCCCCTATTAGCATTAGGTCAGACGACTAATCTAGCTGCTGACATTAAGGTTTGTCGACAAATAAGCCAGGACCAAGCAAGATTAACTTGTTTTGATGCACTTAGTCAGCAAAAGCCATCAGTAAGCAAGCTAGCAAGTACATCGGTAACCGCTGGACAAGTGGCTTTAACTGCACAGCAAATTGATACTTTTGCTAAAGAGCAGGTAATAAAAACCAGTGAAGAACGCGCTAACGAAATAAATAGCATAACCCTAACCATTAGTAAATTATCTAAAACCATACGAGGACAGTGGAAAATAACCTTTGAAAACGGTCAGAAATGGCAACAAAAAGATAGCATTAAGTTTAAGTTAAAAATCGGCCAAGAGGTGATTTTAACCAAAGGTGCACTTAGTGCGGTATTTTTACAAAAAGAAAATGCCAATAAACGCATGAAAGTAAAAAGATTAAAATAGAGCGAGACTAGTTTGAATAACAACTTGTTAAAAGGTAATAACTTAACCGCTAAGACCTCAGCAGCTAAGGCCTCATCAAACAAGGCCTCATCAAACAAGGCCTTAATAGATGTAGGTGTTAATTTAACCAATAAACGCTTTGATAAAGATCGTGAAGCGGTAATTGCTCGCGCACAATCGGCAGCGCTCAGTGGTTTACTGATCACTGGGACTAGTGTTGTCGAAAGTCAAAAAGCCTTAGCACTGTGCCAGCAATACCAAACAGATTTTCCTAATTTTTTATATAGCACAGCCGGTGTTCACCCGCACGATGCTGACCATGTTTCAGTTGACTATATAGCTCAGCTCAAACAATTAGCCATGCACACACAGGTCAAAGCTATTGGGGAATGTGGTCTGGATTTTAATCGCAATTTTTCAACACCCGCCCAGCAAAAAATAGTTTTTAGCGAGCAGGTTGCTTTAGCGGCTGAATTACAAATGCCATTATTTTTACATCAAAGAGATGCTTTTGTACCCTGGTTTAATATTCTATCGCCCTACTTAGATAAAGTACCTGCCATGGTCGCTCACTGTTTTACCGGTTCGAAAAATGAATTAATGCAATGTATTAACGCTGATATGTATATTGGCATTACCGGTTGGCTATGTGATGAGCGCCGCGGTCAAGCCCTTCGTGACATTGTCAGTTTGATCCCGTTAAATCGTTTGTTAATTGAAACGGATGCGCCCTATTTAACGCCTAGAACGATCCGACCAAAACCGAAAAGTAGCCGCAACGAACCCAGTTATTTACCTTACATACTGAAAGAAATTACTAGCATTACCGGGCTTGACCAAGAAGAGATAGCTTGGCAAACTAGTCGTAATGCCGAAAAGGTGTTTAATTTTCCTACAAAAAGGAATTAATTTAAAATGAAGCCAGTCGTTATCGCTAAAATTACAGGTTATGCAGCTTTATTGATCTTGTATACTCCTGTGACTATGGCGGTTACCGCAGAGAGTAGCGAACCGCTATATTTTACTATGGGGTTTTTTTTTGGCAGCGTCATAACCGCCATCATTACTTGTTATTTAAGTCGGCATTTTCACAAAAAATATCAACAAATGTTATTGCAGCTTAAGTTAGCAAAAAACAATAACAAAATAGCCGAGCAAACCATGAAAAGCTTGACTGAAGAGCAACAAGACAGTCAAGATTTATTAGAAGAAAGGGTACAAGAGCGTACGCTAGAGCTTAATATAGCCTTGCAAGAATTAGAAAGTGCAAACCAAGAGCTTGAACGAAAAAATGTCCTAGATGAACTTACCGGCTTACATAACCGACGATTTTACGATCAAAAAATATTAGCCGAGTATCGCCGTAGTCGCCGTAATCTTACCCCTTTAAGTTTAGTGTTAATTGATATTGATCATTTTAAATTAGTGAATGATAATTATGGGCATTTAGCCGGAGATCAGTGTCTTATTTGGCTATCGAAACATATTAAGCAAAGCTTGAAGCGTAGCGCTGATAAAGCATTTCGTTATGGTGGTGAGGAATTTTGTCTCATTCTCCCTAATACCGATGTAGAAGGTGCACTACTCCTGGCTGAACAATTACGCTTGTTGTTAAATGAACAAGTTTTCATTTTCCAAGAAATCGAGATAGCGCTAACGATTAGTTGTGGTATTTGTACTTACCAGCAAGAAGTGGATATTGGCCCCGAACAAATTTTCTCTGGCGCTGATAAAGCGCTATACCAAGCAAAGAATAATGGTCGCAATCAAACGCAACAATATATTTTAACAGAATAATTTTTAGGAATGTTTATGTCTCTCAATGGTAGTTTGGCTTTTGGCCAATATCCTGCTCGTCGACTGCGCCGTATGCGTGTGGATGATCATACCCGTCGTTTAATGGCAGAATCTCAGTTAACGGTTAATGATCTCATTTACCCGGTTTTTGTACTTGAAGGGGAGAATCAGCGAGAGGCTATTGCTTCCATGCCGGGGGTTGAGCGTAAAAGTCTTGATCTTTTATTAGTAGAAGCACAAGAGTTGGTCGATTTAGGCATACCGGCCATTGCAATTTTCCCGGTAACGCCCAATGATAAAAAATCACTCATGGCTGAAGAAGCATATAACCCTGAAGGCTTGGCGCAACGTACAGTGCGTGCCCTTAAAGCTAATTTCCCACAACTCGCCGTTATTACTGATGTTGCGCTTGACCCTTTTACCACTCATGGACAGGACGGCATTATAAGTGATAGTGATGACAATAAAGCCGGTAAAACTGGCTATGTTTTAAATGATATCACCACAGATATTTTAACAAAACAGGCGCTATCACATGCCCAAGCTGGGGCAGATATTGTCGCACCATCAGATATGATGGATGGCCGTGTCGGCGCGATCAGGCAAGTATTAGAAGAAAATGGTTTTGTTAATACCAAAATTTTAGCTTACTCAGCTAAGTATGCCTCTAATTACTATGGCCCATTTCGTGATGCGGTCGGCTCAGCAGGCAACATTAAAGGTGGTAATAAACATAGTTATCAAATGGATCCTGCTAATAGTAATGAGGCTATGCATGAAGTTGCCCAAGACTTGGCCGAGGGTGCTGATATGGTCATGATAAAACCGGGTATGCCTTATTTAGACATAGTCCGTCGCGTTAAAGACACCTTTCAGGTACCTACTTATGCCTATCAAGTCAGTGGTGAATATGCCATGCATATGGCCGCTATTCAAAATGGCTGGTTAGAGGAGAAACCTTGTGTGATGGAAGGTTTGCTCGCTTTTAAACGAGCGGGAGCCGATGGGATTTTAACCTATTTTGCCAAGAAAGTTGCTCGCTGGTTAAAAGAAGACGCTTAAGTTTTACATTAAAACTTAACTTAAAAATTAATATAAATGCGCGATTTATTCGCGCTTTTTTTTGGCTAGTATTTGATTGAGTAGAATTATTTTAAGCCGATCACTATAGTTTTTTTGCCATTAATACTTTTTGACAAGACGGTCTGGTCATTAAATCCGCTAAATATTGCTCTATTTTCGGATAATCAGCTATCAGGTTAAAACCTGTCGGTAGGCAAGAGATATAATGCAACATGGGTGCTAATAAGGCATCAGCAATGGTGAACTCTGCGGCAGCGAGAGCTGTCTCTTCGCCTAACATCTTTTCAATGATAGCTAAAGTAGCTGCCGCTTTAGGTTGCACCTCTTTAACAACATCAAAGCGAACACTATTTTCTTTCCCTTTGGGAAAAGCAAACTCTAGCAGGTATTCTCTGACCAGTACCTTATCAATATCTATAGAGATTAGTGCACACAGAGCATCGTGTCGGGCAAAAGCAAAACTATCATTGGGCTGCAACGCCTTGTCTTTATCAAGGTATCGACAAATACTGGTTGTTTCCGGCAGAACTAAGCCGCCTTGAAGCGGGTTACCTGCAAGTAATACTGGTATTTTACCAAAAGGGTGCCAAATGTGGTGCTGTTCGCCTTGAAAGGTTATTTCTTTGCCATCCACCTCGATGCCAACGGTATATGCAAGCTGCTTTTCTTCACACACTAGCATCACCGTACGAACGAAATTAGAAAAGCTTGGCCCGTAGATGTGTATTGCTGCTGTCATTTTATTCTCCTTTATGTAAAATCTTCACTGTATAGACAATAATCTACTCATAATTAAAATATGTTCAAGAACATATTATAAAAATATGAAATACTATCTTTAGAATATGCAAGCAAGTGGAGCTTAGCCATGGCATGGCAAGAAACTCATAAAGAACAGTCCAAAGAAAGAATTTTAACCAGTGCAGCTATGCTCTTTACCCATCATGGTTTTGAACAGATATCCATTGATCAAGTGATGAAAAAAGCAGAGTTAACCCGAGGCGCTTTTTATAGTCACTTTAAATCAAAGAGTGATTTATACGCCCAAGCAATCAGTAAAGCTGCCACTGTCGCTTACCGGCGTAAGCCTGAAAATTGTCCGCAGACCATGAAAAATTTTGCTCAATATTATTTAAGTCCTGAGCATAGAGATGATCAAAATGAACAAGCATGCCCGTTAGCCTTTTTGCTATCAGATATAAGCCAAAAAGATGAGCAAGTAAAAGAGACTTACACCAAGACCCTACAAGCCTTTATCGGCCAAGCTCAAGCCTTAACTCCAACCCGAGAACAAGCGCTACAAAGCGTGGTGCTGATGATTGGTGGCTTGGCTTTATCTAGAGCATTAGCTGATAAAGACTTAAGTAATGAACTCTTAGCTGCTTGCCAAGTAGGGATTAGATCGCTAACAAGTAATGGGGAAAATGATGTCGGCTGAATTCAGTATAATATTAGTAAACGCAGTGATTATACTTATTGCTTATGTCTCTGTGTACCCGAAATTGGCCGGTAAAAACCTTAATAAAGTAGCGCTATTTGATTGCGTGGCTTCTGGCTTAGCCTTGGTTATTGTGGCAAGTAAATACTGGGGCACAAGTGTTGAGTTTGATTTTTTAATGGTTGAGCTAAATTGGTTTTGGTTTACCCTACTAAGTTATAGCGTCATTGAAATACCGGTAGCTTTGTGGTATTTCAAGGCTTCCTTTACTAAAGGCAGTTAAAGCTAAATAAGGCTACCGGCAAGATGAAAATTTGTTTAGATAATTTTAGCATCGGGGACTAATTCAAAAAGTAAGCCCTCACGAAGTGCGCCGCTAGATAGAGCTAATGTTTCAATATGCAGACATTCGAATAGGGCAATTAAAATGGCTAGACCACTGGCTAACACCGCTTTACGATCTGCTCTCAGCCCCGCAATATTGATATTATCTATGGTCTGGCAACTTATTAGCGTTTGTTGTATTTCATTAAGAAAGGTTAAGGTGATTATAGGTGTTTGCTGACGTTGCTTAAGTATCTCGATCATGGCTTGCATGGTGCCTGAGCGGCCTACAGCAGACTGCCAACCAAGTTGCATAAAGTCTTTGTTCACTGTGCTAATGACATTGGCCGCGGCGGCAATACCATGAGTAAAATTCTGCTGGTTAAGTATGCCACCAGTAAAGTATTTACTCATAAAGCTAACGCAGCCAATATTTAAACTAACTACTTTCTTTGCCGTACAGCCAGCGCCGACGATAATTTCAGTACTAGCACCGCCAATATCGAGCACTAATTTCTTAGCATGTGATTGCTGGGTAATGGTGGTAGAAGTGTGAGCAACCCCAGCATATATTGTTCTAGCTTCTTGCTCTCCGCTCAGTAATTTAATATTTTTGGGCAATATTTTCTTAGCGGCATCAAAAAACAGCTGATTATTTTCGGCAATACGTAATGCTGCTGTTGCGACAATAATAATATTGTTTACTGGAATCGTTTGTAGGTATAAGGAGAAGTTTTTAAGACAATCAAGGCCACGTAAAATGGCATCATCACTGAGTAGGTTATTACTATCTAATCCTGCGGCTAAGCGAACTTTTTGCTTAATTTTATTGACGATTTTTATTGATTTACCCTTTGGTCCGGTAACCAAACAGGTAATAAGTAGGTGGAAACTATTAGAACCTAAATCAACCACAGCGTAATGGTTATCATCATACTGTGGAATTACTTGATTTTGGCTCACTAAGTTACTCAATGTGCATTTATATCTAGGGGAAGCTAATTAGCTGCTGCGATTAGTATTGCCACCGCGATTTCCTGGTTTAGTATTATAGCGTCCGCCTTGTCTATTACCACCGGTTCTTGAGGTATTAGTCCTATGACGGCGTTGACGAGGTTTAGGTCTAGGTAAGTCAGTCAGTAAGGCATCATGATCATACTTAGTTACGGGTAGATCATGTTGAATATAAGTTTCAATTTCAGGTAAATTAAAGACATATTGTTCACACGCTAAACTGATGGCATGACCGCTTTCGCCTGCACGACCAGTACGACCAATGCGATGGACATAGTCTTCGCAATCATCAGGTAGATCATAGTTGAAAACATGCGTTACGCTGGGGATATGTAAACCCCGGGCAGCAACATCAGTTGCCACGAGAATATCTATTGTACCTTCAGTAAATTGCTCTAATATTTTCAAACGCTTTTTCTGTGGCACATCACCGGTTAATAAACCAACACGTATTTTATCGGCACTCAGATGGTCATAAACTTTTTCACAAACATGTTTGGTATTTGCAAAAACAATGGCTTTTTCAGGCCAATCTTCTTCAATCAATGTTTGTAACAAAGCCATCTTATCTTCGTTAGATGGATAGAAAAGCTCTTCACTGATGCGAATGTTAGTTTTTTGCTCAGGGGCAATTTCAACACTGGTTGGATCATTCATATGATCGAAGGCTAATTCTTTAACACGGAACGATAAGGTTGCCGAAAACAGCATGCTTAAACGTTCAGTAGCAGCAGGCATTTTATCAAACATATAACGAATATCTTTAATAAAGCCTAAATCAAACATTCTATCGGCTTCATCAAGTACGATGACTTCGATGTTGCTAAGGTTGTAAATGCCTTGTTTCAAGTAATCTATTAAGCGACCACAAGTACCAATAAGAATATCAACACCTTGTTCAAGTTCTAAGCGTTGACTTTCATAACCTTCACCCCCATATACAACACCAAGTCGTAAGCCAGTGCTTTTTGCCATTTCTTTAGCATCACGGTGAATTTGTATCGCTAATTCACGTGTTGGCGCCATTATCAAGGCTCTAGGTTGGTTATGTGTTGGCGCTTCTTTTTGTAGCAGATGATGAAAAGTAGCGGCTAGAAAGGCAAGGGTTTTACCTTCACCAGTTTGTGCTTGGCCAGCTATATCAGTGCCTTTTAGTAAAACGGGTAAAGACATCGCCTGAATAGGCGTACAATATTCGAAGCCCATGGCTTCTAATCCGGTCACTACTTGCGGAGCAAGATTTAGGTCAGCGAATTTTGTTTCAGTTAAGTGTGTTTTTTTCATGGCGCAAGCTTAACATTTTTGATTGCTAAATAGTGGCTTAAAAATTAATTAATTAGATTTTAGGGTATTACTAGTTAATTTATTCCAATGAAACATAAAACAGTATTGGCAAAGTAGTTAATCACGGTATAATTACCACAAAGGCGTTTTCGCCATAACAACGGAGAATATGATGAGCGATAAAATTGTTCAGCTAACTGATGATAGTTTTGAAGCAGATGTATTAAAAGCATCGGGTTTAGTATTAGTTGATTTTTGGGCTGAATGGTGTGGTCCATGTAAAATGATTGCCCCAGTACTTGACGATATTGCCACAGAATATGAAGGCAAAGTCACTATTGGTAAATTAAACATAGACCAAAACTCAGTGACACCACCTAAATACGGTGTCCGTGGTATTCCAACCTTATTACTGTTTAAAGACGGTGAAATCGCTGACACTAAAGTGGGCGCATTATCAAAAACTCAATTAAAAGAATTTTTAGATAAAAATTTGTAATTTTTAAAGCTTAAAAAGCCTGACAACTGCTACCTAAGTTAGCAGGCTTTTTTTTTTAACAGAAAAAATGTTCACTTACCTCTTCATTCAGCCTTTACCTAATCAGATTTTAGTGCTAAATTTAGCCCCTGAGTACACAATTACATCTCTTTATCTCTATTCTTATTGTAACAAATACATTTAATATACACTGTGCTGGCAATCGCCTAAGACACTATCACTTAAAATAGTTTAAGAAACCCCTATGAACCTTACCGAACTAAAAGAAAAATCCATTAATGAATTGGTTGAGCTTGCTGAGTCAATGAAGCTTGAAAACCTTGCTAGAACACGCAAGCAAGACATAATTTTTGCTATTTTAAAAGCACATGCTGAAGGTGATAATGACATTTTCGGCGGCGGTGTTTTAGAGATTTTACAAGATGGTTTTGGCTTTTTACGCTCAGCAGACTCGTCATACTTAGCAGGGCCAGATGATATTTATGTATCACCAAGCCAAATTCGCCGCTTTAGCATGCGAACAGGTGATACCATCCAAGGTAAAATTCGTTCGCCGAAAAAAGGCGAACGTTACTTTGCCTTATTAAAAGTCACTGAAATTAACTTTGATCGCCCTGAAAATGCACGTAATAAGATATTATTTGAAAACTTAACACCGATTCATCCAACCGATCGCTTCATCATGGAACGTGGTAATGGTTCAACAGAAGATATTACTGCACGTATTATTGATCTAGCCTCACCCATTGGTAAAGGCCAACGTGGTTTAATTGTTGCTCCGCCAAAAGCCGGTAAAACCTTATTATTACAAAATATCGCCCAAAGTATTGCTCATAATTATCCGGATGCCGAGCTAATGGTATTATTAATTGATGAGCGTCCAGAAGAAGTAACTGAAATGCAGCGCTTGGTGAAAGGTGAAGTTATTGCTTCTACCTTTGATGAACCAGCAAGTCGTCACGTACAAGTGGCAGAAATGGTCATTGAGAAAGCAAAACGTTTAGTTGAACATAAAAAAGATGTGATCATTTTATTAGATTCAATTACCCGTTTAGCCCGTGCCTACAACACAGTTATTCCTTCATCAGGTAAAATTCTATCTGGTGGTGTTGATGCTAATGCCTTGCACCGCCCCAAGCGTTTTTTTGGTGCAGCACGTAATATCGAAGAGGGTGGCAGCTTAACTATTATTGCTACCGCGCTAGTCGAAACGGGTTCTAAAATGGATGAAGTTATCTACGAAGAATTTAAAGGTACAGGTAATATGGAATTACACCTGTCACGTAAAATTTCTGAAAAACGTGTTTTCCCGGCCATTAATCTTAATCGCAGTGGTACACGTCGTGAAGAACTCATTACTAGACCCGATGAATTACAAAAAATGTGGATTTTACGAAAAATCGTCCATGAAATGGATGAAATAGGTGCGATTGAATTCCTAATCGACAAACTAGCCATGACCAAAACCAATGATGAGTTTTTTGATTCAATGAAGCGTAAATAATCGCAGCATTAATTACTCAGCCATAATTTATGAAAACCAGTCTTAATGACTGGTTTTTTTATTTTACCTTACCTCTTACTGGTAACTTAGATGAAATATAGTGATTTAAGAGACTTTATCAGTCAACTTGAAAAAATAGGCCAACTTAAGCGTATTACTCAGCCAATATCAACTCATTTAGCAATGACTGAAATCAGTGATAGAACGCTAAAAGCACAAGGGCCAGCCTTGCTTTTTGAAAATGCGGTTAATGAAAAGGGTGAACCCTATGCTATGCCGGTGCTGACCAACCTTTTTGGTACCACAGACAGAGTTGCCTTAGCCATGGGGCAAAAAAACTTTGGTGCTTTGCGCGATGTTGGTAAGTTACTGGCTATGCTAAAAGAGCCAGAGCCTCCCAAAGGTTTTCGTGATGCGTTAGGTAAAATACCTGTGTATAAACAAGTATTGAATATGCCAGTAAAGGTCATCAAAAAGCCATTATGCCAACAAATAGTGTTATCTGGCGATGACGTTGATTTAACGAAACTACCGATACAAACTTGTTGGCCTGGTGATGTCGCGCCATTAATTACTTGGGGGCTTACTATTACTAGAGGGCCTCATAAAGAGCGACAAAATCTCGGTATTTATCGTCAACAAGTACTCAGCAAAAATAAAGTCATCATGCGTTGGTTATCACATCGTGGTGGCGCTCTTGACTTTGAAGAATTCAAAAAAGAAAATCCAGGTGAGAGATACCCAGTGTCTGTTGCTTTAGGCGCCGATCCCGCCACCATTTTAGGTGCGGTAACGCCAGTACCCGATACGCTATCTGAATATGCTTTCGCCGGTTTATTACGTGGCGCTAGAACACAAGTTGCTAAATCCATCAGTAATGATTTAGAAGTGCCAGCTAGCGCTGAAATCATTTTGGAGGGGTATTTAGATCCAGATGAAACGGCGCCAGAAGGTCCTTATGGTGATCATACTGGTTATTATAATGAAGTAGATGTCTTCCCTGTATTTACCGTTACTCATATTACCATGCGCAAAGATGCTATTTATCACAGTACCTATACCGGTCGTCCGCCAGATGAACCTGCGATTCTAGGTGTTGCTCTTAATGAAGTATTCGTGCCTATTTTGCAAAAGCAATTCCCTGAAATTCAGGACTTTTATTTACCGCCAGAAGGTTGCTCTTATCGCCTTGCTATTGTCACTATTAAAAAGCAATATGCCGGTCACGCTAAGGTAGTAATGATGGGGGTTTGGTCATTCTTACGGCAGTTTATGTACACCAAGTTTGTCATAGTCTGTGATGATGATATTAATGCCAGAGATTGGAAAGACGTTATCTGGGCGATGACCACTCGGATGGATCCTAGTCGTGATACTGTTTTGATAGAAAATACGCCCATTGATTATCTTGATTTTGCCTCACCTGTTTCAGGGTTAGGCTCTAAAATGGGCCTAGATGCCACGAACAAATGGCCAGGTGAAACAGATCGTGAATGGGGTGAACCCATTGAAATGACACAGGAAATAAAAGACCAGGTTGATGAACTTTGGGATGAATTAGATATTATTTAACTATTATATAAAGTTTGCTGACTATACTTAGTTACAGTCGCAATGTTATCTTATTACCTCCTGGCAAAGATCAATTTGCTGATGAGAAATGACTAATAAAGTAGAAAAGGTTAAAGAATGAAGACAGTTAATTGTCAAATAGAATCGTTAACATCGTTAACTTCACACGTATATAAAGTACTTTTAAAGCCCAGTGAAAAAGTTGATTTTATTCCGGGGCAATATTTAAACTTTGTTATGAGTGAGGATGATAAACGTCCGTTTTCAATAGCCAGTTCACCACATAGTGATTTACTTGAATTACAAATTGGCGCTTTTGTCGCTGATAGTTACCCTATGCAAGTGATTGAACGTATTAAAGCGCGTCATGCTAGTGGTGAAGCGGTAACCATTGAAATAGCCGCAGGTCAGGCACAATTGCGTACGATGAGTGAACGACCATTATTATTACTTGCTGGAGGTACTGGTTTCTCTTATATCAAATCAATGTTTGAGTATTTGGCCGAACAAAAGTCACAGCGTCATATCAGGGTCTATTGGGGATTACGTGAAGAAAGTGCCATTTATGAACTAGAAAAAACTATTGCCACTATTGCTAAACTGCCGCACGCTAACTTTATTCCAGTCATCGAGAATGTGCAGGAAAATACGGCAAAGCCATGGCAAGGTAAAACGGGTTTAGTTCACCAAGCCGTAATGGATGACATTATTAGCCTAGAGCCTTACGATATTTATTTAGCGGGCCATTTTGACATGGTTGGTGCTATTCGTAGTGATTTTGTTGAGCATGGTGCCTTGTTAGAGCATATGTATGCCGATGCCTTTGCTTTTATCTAAGTTACCGCTAAGTATATAACTAAGCTAATAGATGAAAAAAGCACGTTAATGAGCGATCATTGACGTGTTTTTTGTTGCAGTCATCAAGAAAACATCTCCTATAGCCGAAGGTTTTATTAAAAGCTGGCCTTAGATAAATCTAACTGAGCAATGGTAATAACCGCTTGTGTACGGTTACGAACATCGAGTTTTCTGAAAATTGCCGTAGCATGGGCCTTAATTGTCGCTTCTGAAACATTTAAATCGTAAGCGATTTGTTTATTTAGCATGCCTTGGGCAAACATCATTAAGATACGGTATTGTTGTTGAGTTAAACTGGCAACGCGCTCAGCAACATTACTTTTACTGTTGTTACCTTGTGTTTGTTCAAAAGACGCGGGTAACCAGATATTACCTGACAATACCGCAACAATAGCCGCATAAATATCATTAACTGGCGTTGATTTGGGTATAAAACCAGCCGCACCATATTCCATGGATTTATTGATGGTGTCATGATCCTCATGAGCGGAGACGATAACCACAGGAATTTGTGGAAAGTGATTACGCACATGGATTAGGGTATTAAAGCCATGCGCACCGGGTATATTTAAATCCAGTAATAACAAATCGCTATCATTATGAGCCGTAAGCTGCTGTTCTAGTTCTTCAATCGTTTCTGCTTCAAGCCATGTAGTATAAGTTAGTTTGGCTTTTAATGTCCCTAATAAAGCTTGTCTAAATAAGGGATGATCGTCAGCTATTATTATTTTTTCTGGCTGAATCATAACAAGTATCCTAAATAATGATTGACCCATTCTAACGGAAAAATTTTTAATAACAAAGCTTAGTTAAGAATAGCCATTATCGTGCTATTGATAGCGTTATTTTGGGAGAGTAGTTTTGCTTATTGGTGGGCAGAACTGATCTGCAGCTGAGTCCCTGTAATTAGCGATGTTCTATTCTAACCTAGCAAGTATGCAAACATGTGCAAAGCTTACTTACAAAAAATTACCAGTAAGTTTATCTTATTATTTTCATTTACCAGCCGTGCTGTCACCCTGATGGAGTTTCTTCACTTTACTATGGTTTATTGTTTTACGCTTTTTTTACCTATTTTGCCGATGTCACTTTGAAAAATACCGCCACAGCAAATGAGCAGTGCCAACAGAAGCCATGATTTATTAGCATTGGTGATTATCGATATAGATCATTTTAAAGGCTATAACGATACTTTTGGCCATCCTGCCGGTGATGTTGCCCTTGTTGCACTAGCAAATTTATTAAAAATACAAATGAAGCGGGGTAACGATGCAGTTTTCCGCTTGGGTGGCGAGGAATTTGCACTGCTGTATCAAGGAAAAAGCGAACAGGCGGCAGTCAAGTTAATCGAAGATATTAGAGTTGCGGTAGAAAGCTTGGACCAATATTGTAATCTTGAAAAGAAAATAACCATATCTGCAGGGCTATTATTGATTAATTCGAAACAAAATATAGCGGTTGAAAGTGCCTATAAATTAGCGGATAAATTGTTATATCAAGCAAAAAATTCTGGGAGAAATAAGGTGGTAACATCAAACTGATAGCCTTAAGCTATCAGTTTATCAATATTGTATTGTTGTTATTTTTTTGGAATATTAGCCAATACTGCGACTAATAATTGCCAATATAGCGCTACTGTGGCAATTTCAATTTTTTCGTCTGGTGAGTGAGGAAACTTAATTGTTGGTCCAATAGAGACCATATCCCAATGTGGATACGCGGTTTTAAATAAGCCACACTCTAAACCAGCATGAATTACCATAACCGCAGGTACTTTATTAAATATATCTTGGTAAGTATCACGTACCGTTTTCATAATGGCTGAGTCAGTATTAGGCTGCCAACCAGGGTATGCGCCGGAGAATACAATGTTCGCACCAGCCAGTTCAAAAACAGATTGTACCGTGCGTTGAGTTTCTAAGCTGCCATCGTCATGCAAGCTACGAATTAATACCATGGCACTGAAGTTTTTCCCTCTGGTGCGTATTACACCTAAGTTTAGTGAGGTCTCTACAATACCTTCAATATCATCACTCATCCGCATGACACCATTTGGACAAGCATTCAGCGCTCGTAAAATGGCGGCTTGTGTTGCTTTGGTCCAACACTGCTCAAAATCTTCTGGTGAAATTAATAACATATCGATATCAGTTTCAATGGCACCAAGATTTGTTCTAATAGTTGCTAAGTAGTTGGCTAGAGCGGCCTTTAAGGCGTCAACTTTATCGTTAGCAATAACAAAACTGGCATTGGCTTCTCGTGGGATAGCATTACGTAAACTTCCACCATTTAGCTCTGTTAGGCTGATGTCAAAGTCAATACTAGCATTTAATAAAAATCGTACTAATAACTTGTTAGCGTTGGCACGGCCAGTGTGAATATCCACACCTGAATGGCCGCCTTTTAAACCAGAGATAGATAAGTTAAAAGCTTGGTAATCGTGAGCAACATCGGTAAAAGCTAATGGAAAAGTGGCATTACCATCAATGCCACCAGCACAACCCATGTAAACTTCGCCTTCTTGCTCCGAATCGGTGTTGATTAAAATATCACCGTCAAGCCAACCCGCTTCTAAGCCAAATGCCCCGGTCATGCCCGCTTCTTCATCAATGGTTACCAAAACTTCTAATGGCCCATGAGGAATATCATCACTGGCTAAAATAGCTAAGGCTGAAGCCAAACCAACACCGTTGTCAGCACCTAAGGTTGTACCTTCAGCCGTTACCCAATCACCAGACTCGATAATATATGGCTTAATGGGGTCGGTTAAAAAATCATGGTCTGTGTCATTATTTTTTTGTGGCACCATATCCATATGTGCTTGTAAGATAATACCTTTGCGATCTTCCATACCTTTGGTTGCTGGCTTTTTAATAAATAAGTTACCAACGGCATCTTCTTTAATGGCTAAACCAAGCTCTTTTGCCCAGCTTTGTATCCATAAAGATATCTCTTGTTCATGTTTCGACGGATGTGGAATACTGCAAATTTTTTCAAATAATTGCCACAAGCGGGCAGGTTTTAATTGAGAGAGAGCACTCATAGGTTTCCTTGGGAATATTAAGATTATTTACTGTAAAGAGCAGGTACAGCCGATGTTAGCCTGCCTACAGCTGAGATGATGACAGTATTATTACTATTATTTGTCGGCCATTAAAAATTGCCATTGTTCATTAAAGTCAGTGCTTGGTTTTTTACTATAACCTGAGCGGACAAATCGGCTCATTTTACCTTCAGCGAAAGCAACCAGTAAACTAGCTAAAGCGGCTTCACTAATAGTAAATGTTTTACCTTCACGTAGTTTGCGTTCACGTAAAACTTGTTTGAATTGAGATTCTAATTTTTCAAAAAATTGATGAACTCTACTACGTAAACGTTCATTTTCACCCATTAAGGCATCACCCGCTAAAATTCGGCACATGCCAGGATTACGCTCAGAAAAAATTAATAAAACATGCATGATATGATGGCATCTTACTAAAGCTTCTTTATGATCCGCTAAAATTAAATTGATACGAGAAAAAATAGATTCTTCAATAAAATCGATTAAACCTTCAAACATGCGCGCTTTTGACGGGAAGTGCCGGTATAAAGCCGCTTCTGAAAATCCGACTTCAGCGGCTAACTTTGCCGTAGTGATACGCTGCCCAGGACAATTTTCTAACATTAACGCTAAGGATTCTAATATTTGGTGTTTACGGTTTGGCTTTTTGTTTTTACTTTGTGTGGCGACCATAGTTAAATATTCTCTATTGTTATGTCCGTTAAGCTTGGGAGCTAGCCCGAGGTTAAAGTCATTAAGTTATTATGGCTCAGTACTTTTTGCTAGATAATGCTGATTGATTAAGGACACCAGTTTTGTAGCTATAACTTGTTTATTTGCCAAAGGAATTTCTATTTCATCAAACGCACTATAAAGGGTTAAGGCATTATCATCACTGTTAAAACCTTGTCCGGCTTTAGCGACATCATTGGCCGCGATTAAATCTAAGTTTTTACGCTTTAATTTACCACGTGCATAGTGTGCTATATTTTGCGTTTCAGCCGCAAAGCCAACGATAAACGGTTTATTGGCTAACTTTGCCACATCAGCAACAATATCTTGGTTTTTGACCAAGGAAAGTTGCATATGCTCATTGTCTTTCTTGATTTTTTCCTTGGCAATATCTGCAACGCGATAATCAGCAACCGCAGCACAAGCGATAAAAGTAGTGCCTTGAGGCGCGTAAGTTAGCGCTTGTTGGTACATTTGTTCGGCGCTAGTGACTTCAATAAGCTCACAGCCTCTGGGCGCGGATATATTTACCGGGCCAGAAATTAAGGTGACTTTAGCGCCCGCACGCAATGCTGCATGAGCAATGGCATAGCCCATTTTACCCGAACTATAGTTAGAAATATAACGTACTGGGTCTATCGCTTCACGTGTTGGTCCGGCAGTAATAACCCAATGTTGGTCTTGCAAGTATTTGTCGGCAAAAAAATCACTACTCAGGGTAACCAATTCATCAACCTCTAACATACGACCTAAGCCGATATCACCACAAGCCTGTTCACCAGCACCGGGCCCCCAAATATGCAGTCCCCATTGTTTTAAGGTATTGATATTTGCTTGTGTTGCTTTGGCATGCCACATTTGCTGATTCATTGCTGGGGCAATGGCGATTGGTGCGCTGGTAGCTAAACATAAAGTAGCTAATAAATCATTGGCCATACCTGCGGCTATCCGCGCAATAATATCGGCAGTCGCCGGAGCTATGACAATCAAATCAGCCCATTTAGCCAGTTCAATATGTCCCATGGCAAGCTCAGCCTGACTATCGAGTAAGCTATCTGAAACATGATTCCCAGAGACTACTTGCAGCGTTAAGGGGGTAATAAAGGCTTTGGCACCGTCGGTCATAACTACGCGTACATCTGCGCCATGATCTTTAAGTCGGCGGACTAATTCTGGTGTCTTGTAGGCTGCGATACCACCAGTAATACCCAGTACTATTTTTTTGTCCTGAAGAGTTTGCATAACCTGCTAATCTTAAAGTTAACAATAATGCCGATAAGATAACATTTATTGGCATTATTTAGAAATAACAGTTACTAAATAAAGACAGTAACTTATCGATAAAAACAGACAAGATGTAAAGCAAGGATGCACTTATGTTAAAAGGATCAGTGTTGAAGGCGTCGTCATTAAATGAAGCACCGTTAAAGTACAGTGTGTTAAAAGATTGGCCTGAACTGGAAAGGCCAAGAGAAAAGCTGGTCCACTTGGGCCCATCGAGTTTAAGTGATGCTGAGCTGTTGGCGATATTTTTACGTACTGGGGTAAAAGGCTGTCATGTGGTCGATCTTGCTCGGCAGTTATTACTTAGTTTTGGTAGTCTAGGTGCTGTTTTTTCTGCCAGTCAGGAAGACTTTTGCGCTAGGCATGGACTTGGTCTGGCCAAATACGTGCAATTGCAAGCTTGTTTAGAAATGTCTAAACGTTATTTAGCTGAGAAAATGAGAACAAGTGACTGTTCTTTAACCTCTTCACAAGCAACTCGGGACTATTTATTAAGTGAGTTACGCTTTGAAAACCGTGAAATATTTGCTGTGTTATTTTTAGACAATCAACATCAAGTGTTAGCTTTTGAACGGCTCTTTTTTGGCACACTTGATGCGGCCGCCGTGTATCCTAGAGTTGTGGTGGAGCAAGCCTTAAAACACCATGCCGCCGCAGTGATTTTAACACATAACCACCCTTCTGGTATTGCCGAAGCCAGTCTTGCCGATAAACAAATAACCAATAAATTAATTCAGGCGCTACAGTTAATTGATGTGCGTGTCTTGGACCATATTATTGTGGCGGGTAATCAATGTTACTCGTTTGCAGAGCACAATGAACTTCCCTCGTTTAAAGGGAAATAGCGGATAATTTGCTAAAAACGGGAAAGACAATTACTTTTAATTAGGAACCCCTAGTTAAAATTTACTAAGTAAAGAAGGATCATCTGATGACTGATAGTAATAGCGAGGGAATAGAACGTCGCAAATCGTTTCGTTTAGATATGGAAAAAGAGTTGGTGGATATTGTTTGGACCGATGAAAAGGGTAAAAAGCATAATAAAAAAATTGCTTGTTTAGACTTTGCCCGTGGCGGATTGAAATTAGATTGTGATGAAAGTTTACCCGCTAATACCGCAGTAACCGTGGTCTTTAAATCGGCTAATGCCAGTAATCAAAAGCTGTATAGCAAGGTGCTGCGCAGTATTAAACAAGAGAATGGCTGGTTTGAAATTACCTTAGTGCTGGATAAAAATGCTTAGCCATTAAAGTGGCAGCGCCTTGTTGAGCGAAAGCAATATGGTGAAATTGAACTACAATTAGCATGGGAAGATGTTAATTATATTGTGGTAAAGGACGGTACTAAGCATGATGATATTAGTGGGTGGCGAAAAAGGCGGCAGTGGTAAAAGCTGTTTAGCTCAAAATTTAGCGGTATATTTCGCCTCAAATAAGAAAGCAATTGTGTTAATGGTGGATTGTGATCCACAAAGAACAACTTCAGATTGGATACAAACCAGAAATGGTGATCCCTCATTACCCGCCATTAACTGTATTCAATTGTATGGAAAAATTCGTAATGATTTACTGAGCTTAGTACAGCATTATGACTACGTTATTGTTGATTGTGGTGGCCAAGATAATCTGGCCTTGCGTGCTGCTATGTCGGTTGCTGATCACGTTATTATTCCCTTAAGACCAAAAAGACGGGATTTAAAAACAGTACCTCATATGGAAGATATGCTAAGTACCTGTAAAATGGTCAATCCAAAAATGATGGCCTCTTTTGTGATTACCCAGTGCCCATCATTACCCAACCAAGCAAGGAGAATTCTTGAAGCAAAAGAAGTGTGTAGCTCATATGGCATTAACGTTTTAGATGCCGTAACCTATAATCGAAACGTTTATGATGATAGTGAAGAGCAGGGTTCTTCCGTTATTGAAATAGATCCCACAGGTAAGGCTGCCCTAGAGATGATTGCTATAGCCGAAGAATTATTGGCAATGGAACCGGATAATTTGCATGAGTTTAACTGATTTAAAAAAAAGCAAGGATGGCAAGGCAAAAAGGAAAAACTTCACTATTGATGAGTTTATCTCTGATGCTGAAGATTATGCCAAAGGTGCGCCTAAAATTGTTAGTGAGCTAACAAACGAAGGCACTTGCCATAAGTTAAACCTTAAGCAAGCTATCAGTGAAGCAAAGCGCTATGTTGAAATGACAGAAATTGAACATCAGCAAGCACAAGGCGTTAAAGTAGGTGTTAGAAATAAGACCAATAAACCCTTTCGGCGGGCAACTTTTACTTTAAGCGAAGAGGCTATTGATCAGCTTCATGATTTATCTGCAGGTTCAGACTTGGCTAAATCACATATATTGCGTATTCTTATTGATGAATTGTGTAATAAAGAACAAAATGAGCAATTAAAGAAGTTATTACAATCAAGAATTGGTTAATTTTCCAGATTTTAACTGAAATTTGTTGACTTTTTACCCTTAAAAGAGACAATATTTAGTCGAAAGCTCACTATTTAGCTGAGCTTTTTCTTTCTATATCCTATTTAACTATATGAAACTTAGTGAAAACTACTATTTTTGTAGTATTTTTCTATTAAGACTAGTATTAGTTAATCAGTTTCTCTATAATATGCCACCTTTTTCAGGATCCCGAGACGACGGTCTTGGGGAAAATATAGCTCGAGCTGAAATTAATATTGGAGTACTCACATGTCTAAAGTTTGCCAAGTAACAGGCAAAGTGCCAATGGTTGGAAACAACCGTTCTCACGCAAGAAACGCGACTCGTCGTCGTTTTTTACCTAACCTTCAATCTCACCGTTTTTGGGTTGAGAGTGAAAATCGTTTCGTTAAATTACGTTTAACTCCGAAAGGAATGCGTATTATCGATAAAAAAGGTATTGATGTTGTTTTAGCAGACATCCGTGCCCGTGGCGAAAAAGTTTAATAACTTTATTATTCTAAGGAAAATACTATGCGCGATAAAATTCGTTTAGTTTCTAGTGCTGGTACTGGTCATTTTTATACTACTGATAAGAATAAAAGGACTATGCCTGAGAAAATGGAAATCAAGAAATTTGATCCAACCATTCGCAAGCACGTAATGTATAAAGAAGCTAAAATTAAGTAATTAATTTCTGTTTCTAGTAAAAACCCGGTTCTTACCGGGTTTTTTTATGTCTGAATTAGGGTATTGAGCGAGCATATGGATGTGTAGAGCTGTTATACCATTCAGCATAAAAAAGTGATCACTTTCTTATACTGATTGGTATTATGCGCGCTATTTTTTAAAAAGTTCAGTATCATACCTGCATAGTTAACTTGGAATATTTGTATGAAATTATCTCGGACCGGATGGAATAATGTCATTATTTTTTCAGTAATGACGATAATTTTAGTGATCAATGCCACTAATGACAAACTCTTCCCAAAAGAAGAACATGAAAATACGGCCGAACAATTAATACTGCCACAACATAGTGTTATTTTAACACTAGCAATAGATTTGTCAGCAAGGCAACAGGTGTTATTTGAACGTGTCGGTCGCAGTTGGCAACTAACGGCTAAAGGTATTATGTTGGTAAAAACTGAACAGCAAATTGAGCAGATGATGTTTGCTTGGCAACAGAGTACTGGCTTAGTACAAGCAGCAGAAATTGTCATTGATAGCGAACAAGCAATTAACGTGCAAATTTCTTTAGCAGGGGAGTCGCAAGCGCGAACTTTTATGTTATATCCGCTCAATGATCAATTATTAATTTATCAGCAACAAGGTAACACTTGGTTAGCCTTACCTCCGGCACTCGCCCAGCAGTTATTACCTATTAGTTTGTAGTCGTTTAGTTTTAAAAATAACGTTTGCAACTTTTTACTAAGAAGAAATTATGCCCGAATTACCCGAAGTCGAAGTATGCCGCTTAGGTATAAGCCCTCATATTATTGCTCAGACAGTCAGTAAGGTAACTATTCGTGATAGCCGCTTACGTTGGCCTATCCCTGATGAAATACACTCTGTAGTGGGCTTACAAGTGCTTGGTGTTGATCGTCGCGCTAAATACCTATTATTGCGCTTTAAAACAGGAACTTTATTACTGCACCTAGGCATGTCAGGTACGATAAGGATAATTGAGCATGATACCCCTATAGTTAAGCATGATCATTTTGATCTCGCTTTTCAACACGGCAAGGTATTGCGCTTCAATGATCCTCGACGTTTTGGTGCGGTGTTATGGTTAGCGAATGATGAAGATAAACTGGGCTTACTCAGTAAATTGGGGCCTGAGCCACTCAGTGATGACTTTTCTCAGGGCTATTTGTTTAATAAAGCTAAAAATAGAAAAGTCCCTATCAAAACCTTTTTAATGAATAATCATATCGTGGTAGGCGTAGGTAATATTTATGCCAATGAGGCGCTGTTTCAAGCCGGTATTTTACCGACAGCCAAAACTGGGGGTATTGATGAGCAAAGACTAAACCGGCTAACTAATATTATTAAAAAAGTGCTCAGTGCGGCCATTGCACAAGGTGGCACTACCCTTAAGGACTTCACCCAAGCAGATGGTCGACCAGGTTATTTTGCGCAATCACTGATGGTCTATGGTCGTGCCGGGCAACCCTGTATGACTTGTCAGAGTAAATTACAGGAAATCAGGCAGTCGAATCGTAGCTCCGTTTTTTGTCCTAATTGCCAACAAGATTAATTTTGCTGTAATGCTTTTTTCACTATGGGATGAACAAACTGACCAACATCACCGTGGTGGAGGGCTACTTCTTTTACCAAGGTTGACGAAATAAATGAATTTTCTTCTGCTGGTGTTAGAAATACACTCTCAAGATCAGGGGATAAGCGGCGATTCATGTTGGCAAGTTGAAATTCATATTCAAAGTCTGACACTGCCCGTAAACCGCGAATAAGCACTTTGGCTTGATGTTGCTTAGCAAAGTCAACCAATAAGCCGCTAAAACCAACGACAGTCACATTGGTTAAATGCTTAGTTACTTGTTCAATCATAGTAACACGCTGTTTTAAATCAAAGCGTGGTTGTTTACTTGGACTGGCAGCAACACCAACAATTACCTCACTAAATAATTTACTAGCGCGAACAATTAAGTCACTATGGCCATTAGTTACGGGATCAAAAGTGCCTGGGTATATTGCTTTTATTGTCATTATCTACTGTTTTCTTAATGGTTGTTAAGCGTTATTGTAATGCTAGAGGCGACATACTGACAAGTATTTCTACTTGTCAGTATGTCGCTAAGCCATAGATAATCCACTAAAATGAATTATTAATCACAAAAAAAAGAAAAAATCCTAAAGTATTTACTCAAAACACTTTATATATACTGAATTTTGATAGTATTATTGGGTTAGTTTTAATCAAATCAAGTGAGAAGTTGTTGCATGAAAACCCGTGATAAAATAATCCAAGCCAGTATTGAATTATTTAATGAGCAAGGTGAGCGTAATGTCACCACTAATCATATTGCTGCTCACTTAGCCATCAGCCCTGGTAATTTGTATTATCATTTCCGTAATAAAGAAGACATTATTTTATCTATATACGAGGAGTATGCACGTAGTTTACTATTGGAAACCTTGCCGAAGGTGTCCCCGGAAGTAAAACCACTAGACTCACTTGTTTTGTATATGGATGCGGTGTTTCAAACAACAATGAAATTTCGTTTCTTTTATAGCAATCTACCTGTGTTATTGGATAAAAGCCCTAGTTTGCGGGAAAAATATGTTGAAGTGCAACAGTCTATTTCAGAGCGTGTTAGTCAATTACTTCTTTCATTAAGAGCCGCAGATATCATTGATTTTTATGATGATGAATTGGCTGATATTGTCAGTATTTTACGTCTTATCAATACCTTCTGGGTTAGTTTTCATCAAACTCAGACTATCGTTAATGAAGTCAATGATTCAGTCTTTTATCAAGGCGTGCTTAAAATCTTAGTGATTTTACGTCCCTATACCAAAGCTCATGCCATAAGTGACCTTAATCAAGCGCGTGATGTTTATCAGCAAAGGTACCAAAAAGCGGTAGAAATAGATTAACCTTAGCAGCACTTGCGCAATAGCTCGCTATTGGCATTGAGAGCAAGCCAATCTTGGCAGTTTTTAAACCAGTACCATAAGCAATAACCTAGTAAAATTGGTATTAGTTAAGCTGTTAATTCGAATTGAAAGTTGTCCGGTCTTTCATAACCTTGGCTTACTGTGAAGTAAAAACTTTCGATACGTAGTGCCCGTTGTTGTACCTCATTTGATTGTACGTTCTGAGTACTTTGACTAGCCGCTAACTTTTGCTTTGATGAGTTGGAAATAATAGCGTCTTGCGCAGATAAGGTCTGCTTGATGAAAGTATCGAACTCAGTACTTGTAGCATCTTGCTCGGTATTCAGGCTTACATTAGCTGCTATATTCAGTTCTTTATTCGAATGACTTGGCTGAGCATCAGCGTTACTTTGTAACGCAAGTAACTCTGATTGTGCTACGAGTATTTTTTGTGTGGCACTGGCGGCAACCCGAGTATCTTGTGTCGACGGATTTGCTGGTGCTAATGCCGCAGAATGCACTTTTTGCATCTTAGTTATGGTTGCTTGCGGATCGCCTACGACACTGCTTAAGTCGACAGATACCTCTCCTCCTACCGCATATTGTTTGCCATCAGGGCCTACTTCAAAGGTATAAGACGGCGTTCCGGTCACCGCCCCCCCTGTTGTCGCGTGAGCTAATTCATGGGCTTTTACTTCTTTATCTCTTTGTTGTAGCTGGCTAATGAGTTTTTCATCGGCAAGTGCCTGTTTAGTGCTGTCGTTATCTTTATCATTTTCGGCGTCGCTATCTTTAGCACTGTTGTTTGCATTAGCATGTTCTTCTTGCTTGTGTTCAGCATCCTGCGGAGAGCTCTGTTCACCTTGTTGATTTTCTTGTTCAGCAATGGAGCTGGCAGCATGCTCTGCTTGTTTTCTTAAATTAGCAAGATCGACTTGTTCGTTGACTTGGGCTGGTGTTCGGGCGCGCTCTTTATCGGCAGCGACAGCTTTTTCCGCGGCAGAAGGGTTGGTGGCCGTAACCTGGGTGATAATTTCTCGTTGATGATTATCACGACGCAAGCTTTCCGTAGGTGGGTTGACCACAGTTGCTAAGGGTAAGTTTGCTACATGAGGGGTGATATTCATAAGGACAAATGATTTACCAATAAGTAAAACGTTAACGGCTATATATTATTAGGCGGTGACATCTAGTAGGGTACCTAGCACATCATCAGCACTTTTAATAACTTCAATCGAAGCTTTTGCTTGAAATTCAGCCACTTTTAAATTGACAATAGCTTGGTTTAAATCAGGTAAATCTAAGTGGTTACTTGCCTTAGTCACCTCAGTGTTTACCTCACCACTATTGGCTGGATTTGTTTGTTGCTCAGTATTATAGGTGGTACTGGCGACAATATCAGCAGCCGCTTGCTCCGCTGTTGCGTTAGCATTTTGTAAGCCTTGCAAACCTGAATTAAATGCAGATGGTATCTCCATAGGTAATCCTCCACGGCTAATAAACCTTGTTGGTTAATTATTAATCTAAATGGCGAAAAAGTAAAGCTGAAATTATCACCAGGTAAGACATTATCTCATTATTATTTCGGTATTATTCATTTCGCCTTATTGGCATTGAAATGTAACGCTAGCCAAGTGCATAACACCTGATAAAAGTCATCAAGGTGAGAAATAAAGGGTGCATGGGAAGCATGGTCAAATAGGTGTAAGTCACTATGTACGGCTAAAAGACTGATTTTTTCGATCACTGTTTTAGGTACCAAGCTATCATTCTGCCCGTATAACCTTAGAAAAGGTTGCTGGATACTTGCTAATTGCTGGCGTAGATCACAGTCACTCAATAAGGCCAGTGAATTGGCTAACGTTTCTTGGCTAGGCAGGGCATGTGCCATAACTAACTTGCTGATTAGCTTTAAATCTTGTCGAATATGTGGGCTGCCCATGGCTTGAATTTTTAAGAAAGCTTTAATCGTTTTCTCGGTATCTTGTGCTAGCTGATGATGAAAACTATCCAGTACATTGGCCTTTATACCCGGCCAGTTATTTTGCTCTTGTTCAACAAAGTATGGGCTGCTGGCAACCGTAATCAAGGCTAATACTTTTTCTGGGTAGTTGATGGACATTTGCGTGGCAATTAAGCCGCCCAATGACCAACCAAGATAAATAGCGGGTTGGTCAATTACTTGCTCAATATGATGGCAAATATTGGCTAAAGAGTAGGGCTTTATAGCAACAGCACTATTGATACCAAAGCCAGGTAAGTCCAGGGTGATTAACTGGTAGTGACTATTTTTATTTTCGCTGAATAATTTTAGCAGCGGTTGCCAAACGCCTGAGTTTAAGCCCCAACCATGAATTAACACAATAGGAATGGCATTTTTATTAAGGCTACTTTGAGGAGGGAAGGTGGAAAATGTTAAGCTTTTTGCCATGCTTACTACTGCACTATAAATATAAAAGTACTAGTGTATATCATATCATTTGATAGCAAAAGGAAAGCAAGATGGCATGGCAGCTAGAGCTAAGAAAACTTAAGGCGTGTTGTCTTTCTAGCTTAAGAAGTATTAGTTGCTGTGATCTGTGTGGTGAAAATGTCAATAATAGCTTTTTACTCGGTTACTCGCTGCCACAAGCATTACTTTGTCAAAACTGTGTCAACGATTTACCTTATTTTAATCAACAGCTAGTAGCGGGTAACTTACTCAGTTGGCCCGCTATTTATCATGCCTTACCAAAAATTCATTTTGAACAACTTTTTGCCTTATCGCCTTATATTTACCCCTTTAATAAATGGCTAGCACAAATGAAATATCTAGGTCGTTTTGAGCTGGCGCATTTGTTCAGTGCCTTGCTCTGTGCTCAGTGGCAAGCCATGGCAAAACACCAAGCGTTAGCTCCTGTGGATTTAGTACTACCGGTGCCTTTACATATTAAAAAATGGCAGTTTCGTGGTTATAACCAAGCCCACCTGATAGCAAAGTGTTTTGCTAAGCAGTTAACTTTTCCTTATGACGCTAAGTTAGTGGTGCGCATTAAAAATAATACTAGCCAAATGGGGAAAACTGGTCATCAACGGCGAAAAAATTTAGCCAATACTTTTGCTTTGCAGCGAAAATTGGCGAGCCATATCAAACATGTATTGATTATTGATGATGTAGTAACCACGGGTACCACGGTCAGTGAAATTAGTAAGTTATTAAAACAAGCAGGTGTTGAAACCGTCACCTTAGTAACTGTGTGTTTAACCCTACCTAAAAGCAATTAGCAACAATGTCCTTATTTATAAGGCGTGGAAAAAATTTTACTAAAAAACAAGCTGTTGGCGAGTAATTTGGCGCTGCCATGCCAGTAACCTCTAAAAGCGAGTACATCAGTGGTAGCAATGACTCTACCTTCACCGACGTTGTGCGCAACAATGGCAGCGTTATGTGCTAATCGATTTACTAAGTTTTTGTCGGTATAACCACTGAGTAGTGGTGAGGAGGTATATTTCGCTAACGTGACAAACGGTTGTTGAGGGTGCTCGATAATGAGATTGCTATTACGAAATAGTGGCAGTAAATTATGCTGATAACCGTAAGCTAGTGGATGACTAGTATCTAATTCTACTTGGAAGATAGCGCCAGCAATACGTTTGCGACTAGCGAGTTTTTCTTTATCTTGATAACTGAGATTGTCATTATCAAATAACTGGTCTATCTGCTCTTTAGTGACAAATTTAGTACGTAATATTTCTTGTTTTGCTAACCATTGGGCCGCACGTTTTTGGCCGATAATGACGCCACCTTGTTCAACCCATTGCTTTAATTGCTGCGCAGTATGTGCAGTAACATACTGATAATTACCATCAACAAGAATAATATGACTATAAGTTGATAAATCTACACGTTTTAACCTGCTATGATCGATAATTGACAGAGGAATATTTAGTGTCTCATCAAGGTAAAATCGTACTTCACCAGCTTCATATTGAGAGATACCCAGACCCCCTATTAATAATGTTTTAACCTTACTTATTGGCTTTAATGAGCCACTGCCAATATCAATGCCTTTCATGGTCAAACCTGTGCTAATACTGTCTAAGGTGATACCTGCGCTATTACTGGCAGCAATTAATTGTCTTTGCCAGTCTTGGTTTTGTTGAATACCAGCGGGCACGACGATGCTGCCGGCATTAAAGTGCTTTGTTTTGCCATTTATTATGCTAGAAAAAGGCTTAGTGGCCACTCTCGCTTTGATATTATTGCTTAGCAGCTCATTGAGTAATTTCGGCGCTAAAAAGTGATGCCATTCGAAGACATAGCCATAGGCTGACTTGCTGATATTATTTGAGATAAAGGCTGGCGGCTTAGACCAAGCTTGCTGCGCCAATTTTAGTCCACGTGTCCGGTTTATTTGAATAGCTGCAATGTTCATTGCCAACGGCATAGTCCAGCCGGAAACATCATAAAAAGTATTATCTTTAAAATTTGTTTGTCGATTAAACAACGCTTGGATCAGGCGAAATTGTGGTTGGGCCAAAGGTATATAATAGCTATTACTTTTTTGATATTTTTTATCTTTAAATTTAAAATCAGCAGTAAGTGGGTAAATTCTAATTTTATGCTGAGTTAGTGTTGATAACAATGCATTGAGGCGATAGTTATCTTTATTTTCGTGTAATAAGTAGCCGGAAAAATCTTCTTGTTTGGCCAACTTTATACTTTGTTGATAAAAATCACTACGGTATTTTTTTAGTTGCTGGCGATTTTCCCAAGCACCTTGGATGGTTGAAAGCGAGGTGGTCACGTGGTTTTCTATACTAAACTCTAACGTCAGTAAGCCATTTATCGTCTGTTGCTGCATTCCCCTAGCACTGGCTTGCTCGAATAAAACGCCAATACTGCCATTAATATCTGGATAGGTTGAGCCTTTGCCGTAGTAGAAGTCATCAAAATTCTCTTCACTATAATAAAGGCGCTGTTGCTTATCTAACGCTGCCGCATGAAAGCTTGCTAGTGTTGTGGTTAATTCGACATTTCTTTTTGGTGTCAGTGGATGAGTACGGCTTTGAACGCCCGGCTGAAAAAAGTAACTACTGTTGGCAGACATTTCGTGAAAATCACCGACAACATGAGGTTGATATTGGTGAAAGTACTTTAATCTGTGTTGGCTTTCTTGTTGAGAAAGTAATAACCAGTCGCGATTTAAATCAAACCAAAAATGATTAGTTCGTCCAGTAATCCAGCCTTGGTGATGTTCAATATGATTTGCGTCGCTATTGTCAGTGGAGTTACGGTAAGTGTTAACCCAATTAACAAACCTATCCATACCATCGGGGTTAATACTCGGCTCTAAGACGATAATGGTATTGGCCAGTAATTCAGTCATTTTTGCATCGTCATTAGCCGCCAAATAATAGGCAACTATCATGGCAGCATTAGCACCACTTATTTCATCACCATGTACACTATAACCGAGCCAGATAACTAAGGGGGCCTGGTCGGACTTTTGCTGAATAAGTCGATTTTTATTTTGAGAAAAAATGTCGCGCTCACTAAGTATATTGGCTAAGTTAGCTAGATTTTTGGGGCTAGAAATGGTCACCAGCAATTGCTCACGTTGCTGAGCCGTTTTCCCCATCGAGGTAATAGCCACCCGTGCTGAGTTATGCGCTAGGGTATAGAAGTAGTTACTTAGTTGATCATGCCTGATATGTCGTTGACCAATTTCAAAGCCTAACGTGCTACTGGGTAAGGGGATTTTACTATTAAACTGAATACCTGTGGGTAAGTAATCTTGTACTGGCATGGCATTTAGCCGAGTAGAGCAGAGTAAGGTGAATGAGATAATTAGAATTCGTATAAGTAGCATCTATGTGGCCCCTTGTTAAGACTGCTCTAAAGTAGCAAACAAAAGCGTAAAAATCATTAGCACATAACTAAATAGCAGAGTAAAATGGCCATACTTGAGTAAAACAGTCAGGTACTTTTCACTGTTGATTGATAAAACTGGAAGAGTATCCGAGAGCAAAGAGAGTTAAGATAATGATCAGTATTTCAGAAAATGCGCAAAAGCATTTTATTAATTTACTTTCGCAACAAGCTGAAGGTACACGTATTCGTGTTTTTGTCGTTAATCCAGGTACAGCAAAAGCTGAGTGTGGCGTTTCATATTGCCCTCCTGATGCGATGGAAGACGATGATATTGAACTCCCTTTTGACGGCTTTTCAGCAATGGTTGATGCCGATAGTAAAGGCTTTTTAGTAGACGCTGAGATTGATTTTACTACGGATCAAATGGGTTCACAGCTTACCTTGAAAGCACCTAACGCTAAGTTACGTAAAGTTGCCGATGACGCACCCTTATTTGAACGTGTGCATTACTTTTTGCAAGCCGAGGTTAACCCTCAGTTAGCGGGTCATGGCGGCGAATGTACCTTAGTTGAAATTACCGATGATGGTTATGCTGTCTTGCAATTTGGCGGTGGCTGTAATGGTTGTGCACAAATTGATGTCACAGTAAAAGAGGGCATTGAAAAGCAATTAATAGACTTAATGGGTGATGAAATTAAAGGCGTTAAAGATGCAACTGATCATAAACGTGGTGATCACTCATATTACTAATCTTTAATTTATATGATTAAATTATTAGAAAAACTAGGTCAAAATCCACAGCGCAGTTTAACACTGTTCTTAAGTGGTCTTGGCCTTTTTGTTATCGGATTACTTTTTGTTGGTTTAGGCTACTTTTATCATCACCTTTGGCAAGTGATCGGCATGGTGATACTTAGTATTGCGTGCTTAATTTCGGCTTGGGGTTATCTAGGTATATTTGCCAATCGTTGGTTAAATATCATTTATCGCACTCGCTCTATTAACAAACAATAACCTAACAAATAGACACGCTAAATGAACATGATGATTAATTTGATAAAACACTATTGGTTTATCATTACGCTTTTTTTACTTACTGCCATTGCAACTTTATCTTTATGGCCAGCCGAATATTTACCCCAGGTCCCGGGGAGCGATAAAAGCCATCACTTTATATCCTATGGCGCTTTAATCTTGCCGCTAGCATTACGAAAACCTAAACACTGGTTGTGGATTGCCCTAGGCTTCGCTGCTTTTAGTGGTGCTATTGAATTGATTCAGCCCTATGTTAATCGCTATGGTGAATGGCTTGATATGCTAGCCAATGTGATGGGTTTAGCTTGTGGCACGATACTGGCAAAAATTATTACTCACTTCTTCTCTGGCTCTAGCAAGTAACACTTGTTCAGATAAAGAGTACACTTGCTTGATTCATAGTGCACATAAGCCCGTCGTCGTCGACATACATAAGCCATAAGCAAACTACTGAGGTATGAGCATGGCAGCTAGGGTGCTAGCAGCTAAATAGTTAGCATGCTCGGGATGGGCATATTGCCGTGTCGGCTAAGCCAAGCAAGGGGACTAATATTTGATGAAATCATCGGTAATGCTAGATAAAATAAGCGCTGGTGTGGCTTTAAATGGCTAGTTTTAAACAAAGAAATACCCTAAAGTGCTAGTGGTTTACAGACAAGACGTTATCTCATCTGATTTTTAAGGGTATATACCATGAAATATATGTTGCGGACACTATGTTCAGTTTCATTATTATTGAGCGTTGCGCTCAGCAGTCAAGCAGCGGTTATTTTACAATACCATCATGTTAGTGATAGCACCCCAGCAAGCACCAGTATTTCGCCAAAGCAGTTTGAAGTCCATTTACAGTACCTTAAAGATAATAATTTTAAAGTGTTGCCTTTATCAGAGTTAATTGAAAGCATTAAAAATCAGCAAGCCTTGCCAGATAAAAGTGTTGCCATCACATTTGATGATGCTTATATTGATGTCTTAACTCAAGCAAAACCGCTGTTAGATAAGTTTGCTTTTCCGTATACCATTTATGTTAACCCAGGTATTATTAATCGCCATGAAAACAATAAAGCCTCACCTTATTTATCATGGATTCAACTAAAATCGCTGTCTGATGAAGGGGTGATTATTGCCAATCATGGTTATGAACATGATTCAATGCTGCGTCTGACCGAGGGTGTTACGCAAGCACAATGGCTAAGTCAACAAACAAAATTATTATTAAAAGCGGAAACTATTATTGAAGAAAACACCGGGCAAAGCTGGCGATATTTTGCTTACCCTTATGGTGAATATGATGTGGCAGTGCAAGCTTGGGCAAAAGCTAATGATTTTGTTGCTTTTTCTCAGCAATCAGGTGCTATCGATCTATCAACAGACTTAACCAGCGTACCACGTTTTCCTGCTTCTAAACCCTACGATAAACTTTCTGGCTTACGTGACAAGCTCAACTCATTGGCGTTTAATATTAGTTTAACAGGCGAGCAAGCCGAAACAATCTTTAAGTACAAAGAAGCTAAAAGTATTACTTTCTCGATTGACAGTGAAGACTTCTATAAATCGGCGTTAAATTGTTATATTTCTGGTTTAGGTAAACAAAAAATCACTTGGCATGATGATAATAATTTCACTATTAATTTCACTCAAGACCTACCCGTAGGTAGGGTAAGAGCTAACTGCACTGCCGCCAGTATTAGTAAACCAGGGCGTTACTACTGGTACTCAAAGCCATGGTTTATCTTAAAAGCTGATGGCAGCTGGTATCATCTATAATAGAGCAGAATAATTTCGCTCAGTTATCTAGATATTTAAAATTATTGTTGATATAAAGCGACTATCTTTTGGTAGTCGCTTAATAGCTTGTCATTATTGATAGTGGGCACTTCACCAATCACTTGCTCAGCTTTAAATATTGCCGCTACTTTTCCTGCTGGATTGATTAATACTAATGATGCACTGTGATCAACCCAGTAGCTTTCATCCGTCTCCTCAGCCCCGTCTTTACTTGACTCTTTACTAGTGATGGCATACATCATGCCTAAATTTCGAGCAAACGGAAAAAGTACATCGTGCTCTGCACGCAGCGCTTTAAAGTCAGCATTAAAATAAGCAATGTATTGCGCGAGCTTTTCCTGAGTATCTCTTTTAGGATCAACGGAGACTAATAACACTTGGCTATTGCTGGCAATAGCAATTAAATCCTCATAAATGAAATTGAGGTTTTGCAAGGTTATTGGACAAACATCTGGGCAAGAAGTATAACCGAAAAACACCAGCGACCATTTGCCCTGTAATTGGCTGTTATTAAAAGACTGTCCTGATTCATCGGTGAAGGTAAAAGCGGATATTGGCCGTGCTTGCTGATAATGCAAGGCAAATTCTGCTGCAGGCAATGTTTTTGTTTGCTTAATAAGATGAAAACCAACCGCACCAGCACTAATTGATAGTAAGGCAATAATGCCATAGATAGCTTTATTCATTATCGATACTCTATTATTTTGTGTCATTTTACTAATATGGTTATTCAGTTATTCAGTTATTCAGTTATTCAGTTATTCAGTTATTCAGATTAACTCATGGGTAGCCAATAATGATCGATGAGCAAAATAATGAACAGCAGCATTAAATGTACGATGGAGAATTTAAAGGTGGCCATGGCTGTACCTTCGTTAGCATGAAACTTGAGTTGCCACGCATAGCCCATAAAGATTAAATTCAAGCTACAGGCTCCTATTAAGTAGAACCAATTACTCATGCCAACTAAATAGGGTAATAAACAAACCACAAAGAGTAAGATGGTATATAGCAGTATTTGCGTTTTGGTAAAACTGACACCATGGGTGACCGGTAACATGGGAATATTCACTTTGGCATAATCATCTTTACGGTGGATGGCTAGTGCCCAAAAGTGTGGTGGTGTCCAGGTGAAAATAATTAATACTAATAGCAAGGCGTTAGGTGCTACCTCATTAGTCATTGCTGTCCAACCCAGTAAGGGTGGGATAGCTCCGGCTAATCCGCCGATAGTGATGTTTTGTGGCGTTGCTCGCTTTAAATACAAGGTATAGACAAAGCTGTAGCCAACTAAGCCGGAAAATGTCAAAAAAGCAGTCAGTGGATTGACTAAGCTATAAAGAATAATAAAACCTAGTAAGGCTATGCTAATGGCAAAAACAATGGCATTAGTGACGCTAATTCTACCTTCTGGCAAAGGTCTATTATGAGTTCTGCCCATAATGGTATCAATTCTTTCATCAACAATATGGTTGATCGCTGCTGCCGCTGAAGATAATAAAGCAATACCTAACATAGCGGGTAGTAGCACTTGCCAAGGTAAACCGCCGGGAACCGATAAACTCATACCAACTAAGGCGGTTAGTACCAGCAAGGCGACGACTTTAGGCTTGGTTATATCATAATAGGCACGCCAATTAGTAAAGACATGATTATTGGAAAAATTATAATTGTTGTTAGCAATTTGTGAGGACATGGTATTATTAATAGTTTTATTTATGGCCTTATTCATAGAGCGACTCCTTGGAATTTTGTCTTAACCTATAAGCTAAGGTGATCAAACTCAGCATTAAACAGGCGGCAACTAAGTTGTGCGCTACCGCAATCTTAAGTGGTAACGAAAACCAAATATTACTCACCCCCAAACTGATTTGAATAACTAATAAACTGAGTAAAACCATGGCGGCGTTTTTGATCGCATGAGTCCTCGCTTTGAGAAAAACCATGATGGCTAACCAAGCGAGAAAAACGCCGGTAATGATGGCGCCAAAGCGATGACTCACATGGATAGTCACTCGTTCATTATGCGCTAGGTGACCAAACTCATAGCTTTCTTGTTTGGGGGGAATTAGGTCAAATGACTGCTCAAAGCTTAAATCCGCTAGCCAATTTCCCTGACAAATAGGTAACTCTACGCAGCTCAATGCCGCATAGTTTGAGGAAGTCCAACCACCTAAGGCAATTTGTGCCGTTAAAATAGTAATGCCGAGTAGAGCATAGCGGCTATATTTTTTAAGTTGAAAATCTACTAAAGTAGCCCCTTGCGCACTTATTCCCTTGGCATTAAGGCGCAAATATAATAAAAATAGCAAACATAAGGTGGTAAAACCGCCGAGTAAATGCGCCAGTACCACCACGGGCATTAATTTCAATGTTACTGTCCACATACCAAGAGCGGCTTGCAAGATAACAATGGCTAAAATAAGTAACGGCAGTAATATGGGAGACCTAACGCTGGATCGCGTTGCAACGCGTAATTTAATTGAAAAAAAGGCAATCGCAGCAATAAGTAAACCAAGGCTGCCGGCGAAATAGCGGTGGATCATTTCATTCCAGGCTTTAGCCGGCTCGACCGTGCTTTGTGGAAAAGCTTGCTCGGCCACGGCAATTTGCAAACTGGTTTCTGGTACAGCAAGCAAACCATAACACGTCGGCCAGTCTGGACACCCTAAGCCAGCATGAGTTAAGCGTGTATAAGCACCTAGACCAATGACAATAATGGCTAATAACAAACTGGTCAGTACTAAGCGACGCAGTGTTTGCTTGTGTTTACTCTGCTCCATCATTTAGTTAACCCACCTTAGAATATTTCAAAAGTTTTTTCATATCATTGATAATAGCCTTACCAAATGACGTTTGCTGCTGTTCATGCTCTGGTAGTTGATGGCTTAAAATAATGTTGCCTAGAGGATCGGCAATAAGCACTTGTGGCTCGTGTAGCAAGTTTTTCATTTGCGCTGTTAAGGCAAGTATTTGCCATTGGCTCTTGGCAAGCCGTTCACTTTGCTGGGCGGTAAATATATTTTCTTGCAGTAATACCGGCGTGACCCTAGGCATATCTTTTCCTAAAGTGACATAACTGTTGTGCACAATTTCAATGCTATGCAAACACATATCAGCACATTGCTTAGGCAGTCGATAAATAATAAGCCATTGTTGGCCAAATTTTTGTTCCTTAATGCCTAAGTCGGTCAGTGTTAATTGCTGTGTTAATAACCTGCCTTCATTGGTTACGCCTAAGTCTAGCCACTGATTGTCTAAGGCTAATTTGGCTAATAATATCGGCAAGATAAAAACCGTGATTAACAATAGTAAGCTGCGGCGATTTTTATTATTTGCAGCATGCTCTGCTTTATTGCTACTGCTTAGCGTATTGCTATTATTTGCATCTAGCTGATTGTTTGACTTAGTCATATTTTACCGCCTTATGCTTGTTGTTATTATTGATAGTATTAATGTCAGTGTTTTCCGCTGGGATATCGGCGCAAGATTCAGCTGAATGTGACGGATGACGACTGGCAAGCTTTGCTGTATTGATGCGCAAACAAATCATCAATATTAGCCAAGCAATAGCTAATGTTGCCCATTGAAAGGCGTAACCGAAATGTTTTTCAGCTGGCATCACTATAGGGTGCCAGTTCTTTTTATAGCCTAGGCTTTCTTCTTGGTCCACATAGATGACAAAGGGTAGCAGTGGCTTATTTATCAAGGTGGAAAATTTAGCTAATTCAATTTGTTGCACCCGCAATGGCCAACTAGCTTGAGTAAAGTCTTGCTCGGCCAGCATTATGCCTTGCTCGACAATGCGTACATGCCCTTTAAATTGATAGTGTCCCTGCAAAGGGATTACTTCAGGCAGTATACTGCGATCAATTGAACCTTGTACCCAGCCTAAATTAACTAATACTGCATGAGTTGCTGTTTCGACAACTTGTAATACTCGATAGCCTAAAGAATTTTTTTCCACTTGATTATCGAGTAAAAAGAT
The DNA here is from genome assembly GCF_001440345.1 of Colwellia sp. TT2012. Classification (GTDB taxonomy): domain Bacteria; phylum Pseudomonadota; class Gammaproteobacteria; order Enterobacterales; family Alteromonadaceae; genus Colwellia. Next base: position 162,040 of record NZ_LJYX01000002.1, read on the forward strand.
ATAGTTTTCGTTAAACTGGCCGTTAATAGTGACGGGAAAATCGTTAATACTTTCTTTACCGGTGAATTGCTTTTCCTTTGAGAGTCTGACTATTTCGTTCAGGGTTAGTGGCGATTGCTGATTAAGTTGCGTAATACGGGCAGCGCGCCGCTCTTTCTCTAAGCCACGGTCGTACTGCCAGAAAGATAGTTTAACCAAACCGACAAAGACAATAAGCGTGAACCCTAACCAAAGGACGTTTCTTACTACTGATTTAGTTGATATTTTTACTTGGGTATCGACATACTGCAAAAAGTCAGACCTTATAAAATATAGACAAAAACAAAAAGCATTAGCCAAACTACATCGACAAAATGCCAATACCAACTTGCTGCTTGAAAAGCAAAATGGTTATCAGGGGTAAAATGACCTTTTAATACTCTGAACCACATAATTATCAGCATGATACAGCCCAAGGTGACATGCATACCGTGAAAGCCAGTCAATAAGTAAAAAGTGTTGCCATAGACACCGCTATCTAGAAATAGGCGCATTTCTTCAGAATAGCCATGCGCGTATTCTTGAATTTGAAAAAAGATAAAAGCCAAGCCTAGTAGTATGGTTAGGCCAAGCCACTTTTTTAAAGCACTGCGATTATTTTTGATTAATGCATTATGTGCAAAGTGGGCAGTAACTGAAGAGGTTAATAGTAAAACCGTGTTAATTAACGGTAAGCCAAACCAGCCCATCGCCGTGGTGGTAGTGCCATCAGGTGTTTTTATTAACGGCCAAGTCGCAATAAAGTCAGGCCAAAGGACAGCGCCAGTTGCGACATTATTACCAGCGCCACCAAGCCAGGGTACTGAAAATACGCGTAAATAGAGTAAGGCACCAAAAAAAGCCGCAAAAAACATCACTTCAGAGAAGATAAACCAACTCATACCTTGGCGGAATGAATTATCCATCTGATGTGAGTATTTACCCGTTAACGATTCATTAATGACATCACTAAACCAACCCACTAGCATATAAATAACCAAGGCTATGCCTGCTAGCAGTAAATAGCCACCGTAACCACTCTCTTTATTTGCTAAATCAGTGACAAAGTTTCCGGCACCAAAGGCAATCATAAATAGTGCTACCGCACCTATGATTGGCCAGTGGCTGTGGCTGGGTACATAATAACTTTCGTATGCTTTGTTAGTCATTTTCTATCCCTTTTTCAGTGAACCCTATGACGACTTCTCTGTTATGTCATACAAGGTATAAGATAAAGTTAAGGTGTTAATATCTTCGGGTAATTCTACATCGACATAAAACTGCAAGGTCATTTCAACTTCCTCTGCGGCCTTTAGCGGTTGTTGAGTAAAACAAAAACATTCAATTTTATGAAAATAATTTGCCGCTAAGCCAGGTGAAACTGACGGTACGGCTTGTGCGATCATGTCATAACTTGCTTTGTTTTTTGCATAAAATGAAACCAATTTTATCTCACCGGGGTGGACAGTAATTTCATTAATAATAGGCTCAAATATCCATGGAATACCTTGAGCATTGCGGGTAATAAATTGCACGGTAACGGTACGAGACTTATCAATAGTCGTGGCGGTATAAGCCACAGCCGTTTTATTCGTTTTGCCATTTAAGCCGGTAATATCACAAAAAACATCATATAAAGGTACCAGGGCAAAACCAAAACCAAACATAGCAAGCACCACCAGTAGCAGTTTCTTTACCGTTTTGCTGTTGTTATTTCGGCTATTAAGCTCCGCTTGGTTTTGCTCGGTATCATTCATATTATTTTATGCCTCTGCGGTTAGATATTGTCTATGTCTTTCTGCGATGGCGGCGTACTAAATGTGTGGTAAGGTGCTGGACTGGCTACTGTCCATTCTAAGCCTACGGCACCCTCCCAAGGTTTTGCAGGTGCTTTTTCGCCACCACGAATACATTTGATCACTACCACTAAGAAAATCAATTGCGATAAACCAAAGGCAAAACCGCCAATGCTGACCCACTTATTAAAGTCGGCAAATTGCAGGGCATAATCTGGAATTCTGCGTGGCATACCGGCTAAACCTAAAAAGTGCATAGGGAAAAATAATAAATTTACGGATATTAATGAACACCAGAAGTGCCATTTACTTAAGGTATCGTTGTACATATGGCCGGTCCATTTAGGTAACCAATAATAGGCACCAGCATAAATTGAAAATAATGAACCAGTAACTAACACATAATGAAAGTGAGCTACAACAAAGTAAGTGTCATGATATTGAAAATCAACGGGAGTCATGGCTAACATCAAGCCTGAAAAGCCGCCTATGGTGAATAAAATAACAAAGGCGATGGAAAACAGCATAGGTGTTTCAAAGCTTAATGAGCCGCGCCACATGGTTGCTACCCAGTTAAAGACTTTTACCCCCGTTGGTACTGCAATGAGCATGGTGCAATACATAAAGAACAGCTCACCAAATAAAGGCATGCCGGTGGTGAACATATGGTGTGCCCAAACAATAAACGACAGTAAAGCAATGGATGACGTGGCATAAACCATAGAGCTATAGCCAAATAATCTTTTGCGAGAAAAAGTGGGGATAGTGGTGGAGACAATGCCAAAGGCTGGCAATATCATGATATACACTTCCGGGTGGCCAAAGAACCAAAAAATATGTTGGAACATCACCGGATCACCACCACCAGCAGCATTAAAAAAGCTAGTACCGAAATAGGTATCGGTCAGTAGCATGGTGACCAAACCCGCGAGTACGGGCATAACCGCAATCAATAAATAGGCAGTAATGAAAAAAGTCCAGACAAATAACGGCATTTTCATGTAAGTCATACCTGGGGCACGCAGGTTCATTATGGTCACAACAATATTAATTGCCCCCATAATGGAAGAGATCCCCATAATATGAATAGCAAAAACGAAGAATGCAGTACTGCCGTTCGAATAGGTGGTCGATAATGGCGCGTAGAAGGTCCAACCAAAATTGGGTGCACCGCTGTCCATAAAAAATGTACTCAGTAAAATGATAAAAGCAAAAGGTAAAATCCAAAAGCTCCAGTTATTCATGCGCGGCAGTGCCATATCTGGCGCCCCTATCATCATAGGTATCATCCAGTTAGCAAAGCCGGTAAAGGCGGGCATAATTGCGCCAAACACCATAATCAAACCGTGTACTGTGGTTAATTGGTTAAAAAAATCAGGTTCAACTAATTGTAAACCAGGCTGGAATAGCTCAGCACGAATGACCATTGCCATGGCGCCGCCGGTTAAAAACATAATAAAAGAAAACCATAAATAAAGTGTGCCGATATCTTTATGGTTAGTGGTATAGAGCCAGCGTTTTATGCCAGTCATCTTATGCTCAACATGATGTTCGTCGTGCGAATCTTGTTCTATAACGTCTGTAGTCATTTTATATCCCCTACTTCGCACTAGCAGCATCAACAGCTGCAGGTTGTACTAAATCACCAGTATTATTTCCCCAAGCATTACGCTCATAAGTCACAACTGCGGCTATTTCGGTTTTGGTTAATTGACTACCAAAAGCAGTCATGGCAGCATTTTTCTTACTACCGTTAATCACCATATCTAAATGAACAGTAATATCTCCCGTCGCAATCACACTGCCTTTAAGCGCAGGAAATGCCGGAGGTAAGCCTGCCCCTGTCGGTTGATGACAGGCAACACAAGCTTTCAAGTAGACTTTTTCGCCCATTGTCATTAATTCATCATGGCTATACACTTTAGATAAATCCTCTACTGGTACTTCTTCAGTTATTATCTCTACCGCTTCTTCAACTGCAGTTTCAATTGCTAAGGATGCTGTGGCCTCTTGTGCTTTATCTTCAACAGAAGAGGCTACAGCAGACTTTACATCAGATGCTTGCACTAAATCACCGGTATTATTGCCCCAAGCATTACGCTCATAGGTGATCACTGCAGCTATTTCTTTTAAACTTAATTGCTTGCCATAGGCTTGCATGCCCGTGCCCGCTTTACCGTTAAACACTATGTTGATGTGATCTTGTATTGTGCCTGTGGTCGTTATTGGGCTGCCTTTTAGGGCCGGGAAGGCTGGCGGTAAACCTAAACCAGAGGGCTGATGACATGCGGAGCAGTAAGCTGTGTAGGTTGTTTCGCCTAATTGCATTAGCTCGGTTTTAGACATGGCTGTAGTTAACGAGGCTTGTTCAGCACTGGCTGCTTGGGCGATACGTTGGTGTTGTTCATTAAGCCAAATTTCATAATCTTCTGCTGATTTCACTTCGACAACTATTGGCATAAAGCCATGGTCTTTACCACATAACTCAGCACATTGGCCGCGGTAAATACCGGGTTCATCAACCCTAGTCCATGCCTCGTTGATAAAGCCTGGGTTAGCATCTTGTTTAACGGCAAAAGCAGGTACCCACCAAGAATGGATGACATCATCTGAGGTTATTAGAAAGCGTACCTTTTTATTGGCGGGTATAACCAGAGGTTTATCAACTTCAAGTAAATAGTGCTCGCCCTTAATAGCAGTAGTTTCGTGTTGGTTTTGATACTGTTCGCGTGGGGTCGACAGTACAGAGTAATATTCGATATCTTGATCAAAATATTTGTAATGCCATTTCCATTGGGAGCCGGTTATTTGAATGGTAACATCAGAATTAGTGTTGTCTTCCATGGCAATCAAGGTGGTAGTTGCCGGTACTGCCATGGCGATTAGAATAACAATAGGTATTGCGGTCCATAATATTTCCACCTTGGTACTTTCATGAAAGTCAGCGGCTTTTGCCCCTTTAGATTTTCGATGAAAAGCCATGGACCAAAACATGGCACCAAAAACTATTAGGCCAATTGCGGTACAAATCCAAAGTACCAGCATATGTAAATCATAGACATCTCTGCTAACGGCAGTCACCCCTTTTGTCAGGTTTAACTGCATTTCTGCCCAGGCTGAATTGGTAAATAGGCTTACCAACACTAGCCAAATCAGCTTATGTTTCCCCACACGGCATCTCCTCTTGGTAATCATAGAGAACAGATGTGCAGCAATGTACTTCATCACCACTGAACTGAATATCTGTAGTTTTTATTATTATTAATAAACTAACAATATCTCGGTTTAGCCACGGTTTAGCCACGGTTTCGCGATGGTGAACGATTGATGGCGAATAAACAATACCCTTGGGTATTCCTCCCGAGATCAGGTTAATTATTGACGTGAAGAGTAATGTGGCATGGCACTATAAATTTAGTGTGACAGCATTAGCACATTGACGTCTTTTTATTCTTCTTATGTTCGTTTTATATGCGTTACTGTTAATAGAATTACGCTAAAATTCGATCGAGGTCAAATATTTTATAGCTAAGTAATTATAAAAAAGTCATTCAATTCAATGGAGTAATAGCTCTAAAGCCTGTGTGAGCTATACGGGAAGTAGCTTTGTTAAAGATAAGAGGGGCATTAAAAAATAGTAGCTAGGGGGAAAATAAATTTATTAGCTTGAAGAAAAAAAAGCACCATAATTACTGCCAATTCTATTATTGGTAAGGGTAATTATGGTGCTTGTTATATTACGGATTAAGCACACTAGCTTGCTTAGTTTTTGTGCGTTTTACATCCAACTACCACTGCGGATGATACCAACGGCAATACCTTCAATATGAAACTCTTGCTTGCTTAGATCAACTTTAATGGGCGAAAACTCTGCATTTTCAGCATGTAAATAAACAATATTCCCTTCACGTTTATAACGTTTTACCGTGACCTCGTCTTCAACTCGGGCAACAATCACTTGGCCATTTTGTACATCAGTGGTTTGATGTACCGCCAGTAAATCACCATCTAAAATACCAATATCTTTCATGCTTTCGCCATTAACACGTAAGAGATAATCAGCGGCTGGGTGGAATACATTGCCATCCATTTTATAATGCTCTTCAATATGTTCTTGCGCCAAAATAGGTTCACCGGCAGCAACACGGCCAATAAGCGGTAAACCTTCGGGCTCTAAAAACTCTTCAACTAAGCGAATACCACGAGAAGTGCCGGCAAGCATTTCAATATAGCCTTTTTTCGCTAAGGCTTTTAAGTGCTCTTCAGCGGCATTTGCTGATTTGAAACCAAAAAACTTAGCGATTTCGGCTCGAGTTGGCGGCATGCCAGTGTCTTTGATTTTATCTTTGATTAAATCATAAATTTGCTTCTGGCGGTTAGTCAGCGGGCGTAATTCGGTTGTTGAATTTATCATAGCATTAGCCTGTAAATTTACACAGTATCACTGTTAGTATATACAGGATTATTTTAAAGGCAAGCATTTACTTTTAGTTGCATAATAATCATATTCTTACCGCTAATGCTGACATTTAATAACTGCGAATTTTTTGGAGAATTGTTTGCTTGTAACTTAACTAGATGACCAACAGGCACGGTGCAATCTTTATCTTTGGCGGTGTTAACCATCATGGTGTCAGTGAGGCTATAAGCAAACAGTAAGCTATCAGCTAACAATTCAACAATGATACTTTGTTGTTCAATATAGCAATTAACCTCAGCTGAAAATGCTGTTTGTTTAGTCATGATATTGAAGTCTTTAATGCCGCCATTAAGCAAAGAGCCATGAGTTTTATTGGCGCCATCAAAACGGGCTATATCCAGTAATTGTATTAACTTATCTACATCGCCATTATGATGATCTAGTGTCAAACCTGCACCTTCGATTAAGACTAAATTACGTTGATAGCCAGAAAAATTCGAAAAGTCGCCGTCATTTACCACACTGGCGATACTTAACCGCCAAGCAAAATTATCTAAATTACCACCATCGCTAATGGCTAATTCTGTGGTGTGACCTAAACCATTTTTCCAGGGGATTGTTTTAAATTCATTTGGCGAGATTAACGTTATCACTAGTATTACCTTAGGACTAATTGCTGTTGGGTAGTTATTTTATCTTATACCCGTCACCATTCAAAGTTTTCGATTTTAGTGGCAATGAAAAGGGCTTTAGGCAAGGGAAATAATGTAAGCATAGTCACTCTATGGTTTAATTATTTAACGCGGTATAAAGTCATTTTAAACCCATCAAAGAAGTGGTTGAACAACATCACTTCATCGTTGCTGTAACTCATAATGACGCTGCATGGATGGAGCTGATTAGAGAATGCAGACGGTACAGGAGTCCCTGATTAGATAATGCAGGAGCAATTATCCTGAGCATATTCGCCTGAACAACCATTATTTCATCACAGCGCCTTGAATTGAAATTGCTCAAGCACTCTGAAATAGGCATCTTGAATGGTAACGGGTATATGCTCAGCTATTGGCAATATTTTATCATCTTGTTTTTATATTAGTATTTGCTTGCTAACATGCGTATGCCCACGTTAGAATCAGCTCACGTTTTGTTAGCCTCGCTAGCAAAACAATACTTGTCGGAGTGCCAAAGGCTGAGATCGCGTAAGCGGGATCCGTAAAACCTGATCAGATTAATATCTGCGTAGGAAACAAGAGAGAGTAATTTTCTTTCATACAAGCTTAGTGCTTACCATGTAGAACAACGCTCTTTTTGCCTCATCTTTAGCTAAAAAAACTCCGCCTTTTTTTATTTTATTAAAAATTTTAAAACAGGTGCGACCATGAGCGAGCAAAATAACGCTGCTGTAAAAGACAAAAAAAAACCAACTAGACGTGAAAAGCGTGCAGCGGCTGAAGCATTTTTAAAAAATGTTTCCGACCAATCTTTCCCCAATTCTAAAAAAGTTTATGTATCAGGTAAAATACACGATATCAAAGTGGGTATGCGTGAAATTACTTTATCTGATACCTTAATTAGTGGTAGTAAAGACAAGGCCGTTTATGAAAAAAATGAACCCTTATGTGTTTATGATACTTCAGGTTTTTATACCGATGAAAATGTTGATATTGACGTGCACAAAGGTATTCCACGCTTACGTGAAAGCTGGATTGACGCCCGTGGTGATGTCGAGCCGTTAACTTCAACTAGCTCTGAATATGCCCAGCAACGCCTTGCCGATGAAGGGGTTGACAGTATCCGCTTTGAAAATTTACCTCAAATGCGTATCGCTAAAAAAGGTAAAAACGTTACGCAAATGCATTACGCTCGCCAAGGTATTATTACCCCAGAGATGGAATACATTGCTATTCGTGAAAACATCAAGCGTGAAGAAGTGAAAGATGCAACCTTACTGCTGCAACATAAAGGTGAATCTTTTGGTGCCAGTATTCCTGAGCAAATTACCCCTGAATTTGTCCGTGATGAAGTGGCTCGCGGTCGCGCCATTATTCCCGTAAATATCAACCATCCAGAATGTGAACCTATGATCATTGGCCGTAACTTTTTAATTAAAGTTAATGCTAACATTGGTAACTCAGCGGTAACCTCTTCTATTGAAGAAGAAGTAGAAAAACTGGTGTGGTCAGCAAAGTGGGGCGCAGATACGGTAATGGATTTATCTACCGGTCGTAACATCCATGAAACCCGTGAATGGATTTTGCGTAACTCACCGGTACCTATTGGCACAGTACCCATTTACCAAGCACTTGAAAAAGTAAATGGTGTCGCCGAAGATCTTACTTGGGAAATTTTCCGCGATACTTTAATTGAACAAGCAGAGCAGGGCGTGGATTACTTTACTATTCATGCCGGTGTATTACTTCGCTATGTACCAATGACAGCAAAACGTGTCACCGGTATCGTTTCGCGAGGTGGTTCAATTATGGCGAAATGGTGTTTAGCCCATCATAAAGAAAACTTCCTTTTTACCCATTTTGAAGATATCTGTGAAATCTTAAAACAATACGATGTGTCATTTTCACTCGGTGATGGTTTACGCCCAGGCTCAATCGCCGATGCCAACGATGAAGCACAATTTGCGGAACTACGCACCTTAGGTGAGCTAACTAAAATCGCTTGGCAGCATGATGTACAAGTCATCATAGAAGGTCCAGGCCACGTACCGCTTCATATGATCAAAGAAAATATGGAAGTACAACTTGAAGCTTGTGATGAAGCACCTTTCTACACCTTAGGACCATTAACGACCGATATCGCGCCAGGTTATGATCATATTACTTCCGGTATCGGTGCGGCTAATATTGGTTGGTTCGGTTGTGCCATGCTTTGTTATGTAACACCTAAAGAGCATTTAGGTTTACCGAACAAAGAAGACGTAAAAGAAGGTTTGATGACTTATAAAATTGCCGCTCATGCTGGTGATTTAGCTAAGGGTCATCCAGGTGCACAAATTCGTGATAATGCCATGTCTAAAGCGCGTTTTGAATTCCGTTGGTATGATCAATTCAATATTGGTTTAGACCCAGAAACCGCTAGAGCTTATCATGATGAAAGCTTGCCACAAGAGTCAGGCAAAGTTGCGCATTTCTGCTCTATGTGTGGACCGAAATTTTGTTCAATGAAAATCTCACAAGAAGTACGTGAGTATGCTGCAAATCTTGATAAAAATGCCATAAAAATTCAATTACTTGATGAGACAATAACGATAACGTCTGATGAAGCTATTGAAAAAGCCATGCAAGAGAAATCTGCTGAATTTAAAGCGAGTGGTAGTAAATTATACCAACTTGCTGATTAGTAGCAATCGATGAATATTGCCATTGTTGGCGCAGGATTGATGGGGCGATTACTCGCCCTATCTTTACTTCGACAAAAACAGTCATCAAGCGTAACCATTACGTTATTTGATAAAGACAATAAACTCGCCCACCACAGCGCAGCTTATGCTGCCGCAGGGTTATTAACACCATTAGGTGAATCACTTCATTGTCAGCCTAATATTGTTAGTATGGGTTTTGAGTCATTACGCTTATGGCCGTCTTTGCTCGATAGTTTGCATGAACATACCATGTTTCAACAAACTGGCGCCATCATGGTCAGTCATGAGCAAGATAAAGGTGACTATCAGCGCTTTGTTAGGCACTTAAAGAACAACTATCCGGAGCAAGCATCATACTCGCTAAATCGCGCAGAATTACTTGAATTAGAGCCGGAAATAGGCCGTAGTTTTAACCAAGCTTTGTACCTGCCACAAGAAGGGCAACTGGGAAATCGCCGCTTATTAGTGGCACTGCGTAAGCAGTTGGAAAAAGAAAGCCCACACGCCAGTACAGGCAATAGGCTTAACTGGTTAAGTGAATGCCAGGTGGTTGAAATCAATACTTCGGAAGAAAGCAGTTCGCTAGGTTACATAAAAGGTGGCGATAAACACAGCCAGCAGTTTGATCTGGTTATTGATTGTCGAGGCACAGGGGCGACCAGTAAAAACAGTCATGATACTTGTGCTCCTTTGGCAGACTTAAGATCGGTTAGGGGTGAGCTGTTTCAGCTGTTTGCACCCGAGGTCAATATTTCAAGGCCAGTACGGTTAATGCATCCTAGATATCAGCTTTATATTGCGCCCAAGGGCAAAGGCTTTTATGTGGTGGGCGCGACTGAAATTGAAAGCGACGATGATTCACCTATGACAGTACGCTCGGCAATGGAATTATTAAGCGCAGCTTATAGTGTGCATCCTGGTTTTGCTGAAGCGAATATTCGTCAACACGTTAGTCAATGCAGGCCAGCCTTTAGTGATAATCAGCCTAAAATTACCGTGCAAGATACACTTATTCAAGTAAATGGTTTGTTTCGCCATGGATTTTTGATAGCCCCCGTGGTGCTTAAACAAACACTGGCGGTTATTGATAATAGAATAAATAATACCGAAATAGCTTTGCCTTATGCCGACTTATTTTCAGGCATAGTTGCCGGTTAATGTTACTAAATAATTAAACCATAGCATGACTATGCTTCCATTATTTCCCTTGCCTAAAGTCCTTTTAATTCCCACTGAAATCGAGCACTTTGAATGGTTACGGGTATATAATAAATAGACAAGAATCAATATAAAGAATCTCCTATGAACATTCATATTAACGGAAAAGCGTACGCGTTAGGCCATGAAAACCATATTAGTATTACTTCGGCGTTAACTTTGCATTTTATTGAGCCGCAACAGAGCACTTTTGCTGTGGCTCTTAACGGTGATTTTGTTGGTAAAACAGATTACGACACCACCATGGTAAAAAATGGTGATAGTCTCGATGTCTTACAGCCTATTCAAGGAGGCTAAATTCAATGTCACTGAATATATATGGACAAATTTTAGATAGTCGTTTACTGATTGGCAGCGCCTTATACCCGTCACCACAGGTGATGAAACAAGCGATTTTGGCCAGTGGCTCACAAGTGGTGACATTGTCGCTAAAGCGACAGAATCCAGCTGAAAAGTCGGGTCAACAAATTTGGCACTATTTAAAAGAAATAATTGAGCAGACCAAGGGGCATTTATTACCCAATACTGCCGGCTGTAAAACAGCAAAAGAAGCGGTCACTTTGGCACATATGAGTCGTGAAATTTTTCAAACTGACTGGATTAAGTTAGAGGTTATTGGCGATGATTATAACTTACAACCGGATCCTATCGAATTACTGCATGCCACCGAGCAACTTATAACCGAGGGTTTTAAAGTGCTGCCGTATTGCACCGATGACTTAGTTGTATGTCAGCGTCTGTATGATTTAGGCTGCCAAGTTATTATGCCTTGGGCCTCTCCCATTGGCACAGGCAAAGGCTTGATGAACCCTTATAACCTAGAGACCATTCGCTTACGTTTACCTGATGCTACCTTGATTTTAGATGCCGGTATCGGTAAACCCTCTGATGCATGTTTAGCGATGGAAATGGGCTATGATGGCGTATTACTCAATAGTGCGGTGGCACTGGCAGATAACCCAGTATTGATGGCAAAAGCCTTTGGCCAAGCACTGCAAGCAGGTGAGCAAGGTTATGTCGCCGGTATCATGGAGCAAAGACAGACCGCTCATCCATCAACGCCGACATTAGATACTCCATTTTGGCATCAATCGTGAGTTAAACGGCTTATTGCTATAGCACCCAATTAAGGCGTCAAAAGTACTCTGCCCAACTTATCGCTGTTAAAAACTCAGGTGGTTGTTTTATCTTAAGTTTTGCAGATGTGAAATAGCAAGCTTCACAAGCAAGACGGTACAGGATGTACCTTATTAGACAATGCATGGAGCATATTGTCCTGATGCTTGTGTAGATCCCCATGGACGGGATTATGTTCAGGACGAACGGTATATCGCGGTGACAGGATGTCAAAGAGCGTGTATGCGTCTCGCTTATTCACGCAGCAATACTTAAGGTCAACAGAGCCTTAACAATCAACATATATAGTGACATTTATGACTGTTCTTAATAAGAAGAAACCAATAATCTGGACTATTTCTGGCAGTGACTGCTCTGGTGGTGCTGGCATAGCGGCGGATATAAAAACCGGTCATGCTTTAGGGGTGGAAGTTTGTCACCTTATTACCGCTAATACCGTGCAAAATTCTCAGCAGCTGCTCAGTGTGAATGCTGTATCGGTTGAGATATTACAGCAACAAGCCACATTATTAATCGATGACAAAGTACCATCCGTGATCAAAATTGGTTTAGTGGCGAATGTCGAGCAAGTGATTTGGCTAGCTAAATTGCTTAAGCAATTTAAAGCAAGCATGTCCAACTTAATCAGTGTTTATGATCCTGTTGGTCAAGCCAGTGTTGGTGGTAGTTTTAGCTGCCTTAGCCTAGAGCAACTTACTCCTTTATTGGAGCAAGTGGATGTCATTACCCCTAACCTGATGGAAGCAAAAATATTAGCTAGTTTTGATACGTTAGCAGATAAACATGATGCGCAGACCCTAGCTAAAAAAATATATCAAGACTTTGCTATTACCAGCATTATTGTTAAAGGTGGTCATAGTGATAAAGATAATGGCTTAGCGATTGATTATTGTCATCACCAACTCAATCAGCTCAGTGATGAGAAACAAGACAACCAAGAAAAACGGCATCAAGCGATCAGTTACCAACTTAGCTCACCTCGGCTAACAACACATTTTACTCATGGTGGTGGCTGTAGTTTTGCCAGCGCCTTAGCGAGTTTCCTTGCCCAAGGTTATCTTATGCGTGATGCCTTTATGCTAAGCAAAGCTTTTATCAACCAAGGTTTGTCGGCGAGTATCGTCATGAGTGCATCACAACAGCATCAATATTACGGTGCCTTTGAGCAACAAGCTTGGCTGCTTAATTGCACCGATAGGGCTCAACACTTCGCCGAAGTTGTTGATGACTTAAGTGGGCAATACCAAGAGTTACCCGCGTTTAGCTCACTTAATTTACACGGAGATAAACTCGGTCTTTATCCGGTTATTGACTCATTATATTGGTTAAAACGCTTGTTACCACTAGGTTTGAAAATCATTCAGTTACGGGTGAAGAACTTGACTGAAAACGAGTTAGAGCAAGTGATTATTGCGGCGGTAGCGTTAGCGAAAAACTATGGTACTCGCCTGTTTATCAATGATTATTGGCAACTGGCGATAAAACATGGTGCTTATGGTGTGCATATTGGCCAAGAGGATTTAGCTGATGCTGACTTAGTTGCTATTCAACGGTCTGGCATACGTTTAGGTATCAGCACTCATGGTTGTTATGAGTTTATATTAGCGCAACAATTACAGCCGTCTTATTTAGCCATAGGGGCAATTTTTCCGACCAAAACTAAAGACATGACTGGGCAAATCCAAGGGCTAGATAACTTAAGGCAAGTGTTAAGTTTGCGACCAGCAGAAAATGCTTGGCAGATCCCAGTGGTTGCCATTGGTGGTATTAATCTTGAACGGGCAATAGACGTAGTTGCCACTGGTGTCGAGAGCATTGCCGTAGTTACCGCGATCACTGAAGCGGAACAATCACACGGCATAACTCCAGAGCAAGCCGTAGCAGCATTTGAACAGATCATTGTTAAGGGGTAGAACGTTGAGTTTTCCCCGCACCCTAGCTTACTTGGGCATATTTATGCTTTAACAGTTTATAAAATACTATTGATAATTATTCGTATTTGCTATTATGGGGCAATTCTAATCCATTAGCAGTATCACCAGATGAATACCATGATATCTATTCTCTGTCGTTTGACAGTGATTTTAGCGACTTTATTTTCATTTCAAGCCGTTGCTGTTGAGCGACTTTATTATGTCGCCGCCGACGAAATTGAATGGCAATATGCAGAAAAGCATCACAACTTAATGATGGATATGCCGTTAATGCCAGAGCAGCAAGTATTTGTTAAAGCCAGTGAAAACACCATCGGCAGTAAGTATAAAAAAGCGCTTTACCGTGCATATACCGATGCTTCTTTTAGCCAGTTAAAAGCACGCCCAGCCAGTGAGCAGCATTTGGGTTTATTGGGACCATTGTTTCGTGCCGAAGTGGGCGATACCATCAAAGTCGTCTTTAAAAATAACGGTACACGCCCGTATACCATTCACCCACACGGCGTATTTTACAACAAGGCCAATGAAGGCTCACCTACCAACGACGGTACCTCAGGCAAAGATAACCTAGATGATCGAGTGATGCCAGGGCAAACTTATACGTATAACTGGCAAGTGCCAGAAACTGCAGGTCCTGGGCCGGCAGATACTAGTTCGGTAGTCTGGGTTTATCATTCACACGTAAACAGCATCAGGGATTCTAATACCGGCTTGATTGGCGCTATTGTCATTACCGCGAAAGGCATGGCCAAGGCTGATGGCTCGCCTAAAGATGTTGATCGTGAGTTTATCAATCTTTATACCGTGATGAATGAAAATGAAAGCTGGTTTTTAGCTGATAATATCAAAAATTATCTGACCGCTCCGGCCAGCGATGACATCACTGCAGACGAAGATTTTGTTGAAGGTAACCTGATGCATATGATTAACGGTTACCTGTTTGCTAACTTACCTGGTTTAACTATGGTTGAGGGTGAAAAAGTGCGTTGGCATTTAATTGCCTTAGGCACAGAAGTTGATTTACATACCCCGCATTGGCATGGTCATACCGGTTTGATCAATGGCCATAGAACTGATGTGGTGGAATTATTGCCAGCGTCGATGAAAACCTTAGATATGACGGTTAATAATCCGGGCATTTGGATGTATCACTGTCATGTTAATGATCATATCGCTGCCGGTATGACGGCACTTTATCAAGTGTTGGCAAAATAACAGGTATTATATAACTAATGGGACAGCAGCGAGTGTTAATCGCCGCGGCCGCACTTGCCTTTAGCTGCTAGTGGCTAGCATACGGCTAGTGCTTTGTGAAAAACTGAGTGAGAAAAATATTAAATGACAGCTTTGCTCTATAACTAGCTTATTGCGAGTAACAGGAGTAAATAGTATTACTGTAGTTACTGCGATAACTGAAGCCGAAAACTCACCAAAAGGTATTTTTTTGATGATTGCTCAATCAAAGTAGAGTGGTTAAATTTGCTACGTAAGCAAAAAAGCACCTGACAAATGGCAGATGCTTAAAAGGTTGGTAAAATATTTAAGCGCTATTTTTTAATTTACGTGATGCTAAACCCATAAGGCTTAATGCAAAAATAGCAAGTGTAGTTGGTTCAGGTATATCTGTTACTGAATTTGATGCCGGAGCTATAACTGCACTTACACCAAAATCCCATGGAATTCCCTGAATATTAAAGGCCCATGCGCCATCTTGCCCAAAGTGAATATCCATATTAGAAGGGTAAGCATTTAAACCTTGTTGATATTCGTAATATGTTGTGCCGGATTGTTCCCATATAGTATGGGAAAAGTCTAGCTCAAAGCTAGATTGATCAGCAGTTATTGATCCTGACACATTGAAGATACCAGATTCAAAAATACTATTACTAGCCGCAATATTGTTATTATTTAATAATGTAAAGGCGTCTATATGAATAGATGGGCCATCGTAAGAGAATGATACAAGGTTGTTATTGTCAATAATAAACGCTTCTCCTGGGGTATAACCGTTTAATACAATCGCTCCTGAAACTTCGATATTTGTAAGCGCATCAAACTCACCCATTGTTGAATTACAATCACCACAAATTGCAGTCCAAGTAAAAGTAAAATCAGTGTCACTAGGTAGAACGTTTGCATGTGCTGCCTGAGATAACGATGCAATAACTAGAGCACTTTTAAATAGGCTAGAAAAAACTTTGTACATTTATGTATATCCTTATTAATAAAAATCATGACACCAAATTATAATGTCTTTGAGCTTACAATATTGATAAGCAAAAATTGTACCAGATATTTTTAGTATACTGTATACCACTGGAATTGGCTGTTTAACAGAAATATCAGAATTAATAACAAATATTTTTATAGATGTTGTAAAAAATAGTGACACATTTTTTATATAATTGATAAAGTTGAATAACATAGGTAGGGCCTTGCCTCTCATTATCAATAAAGGCCTTAATGATGAGGTGAAAACAGTGGCACTACTGAAACATAAAGTTGCTATGAAATATCATCTAAACAGACAGTAACAAATATTAAGGATAATAATGAAATTTTTAGAGAACAAGATACCACCACCATTAGTTGCACTATTAATTGCTGCGGCTATGTGGGGCGTAAGCAAGTTTACAGCTATTTTAGCGCTAACTGCTACAGTAAAATATTCGATGGTTCTGGGCTTTGTTCTCGCAGGAGTATTTTTTGCTTTATCTGGTGCAATATCTTTCCGATTAGCTAAAACAACGGTAAATCCGCTCAAGCCTGATACCGCTAGTTCACTGGTTACTTCGGGGGTTTATCAATTTACTCGTAATCCCATGTATGTGGGTTTTGTTGCATTATTATTTGCTTGGGCTAGTTACTTAGCATCGGCTTGGGGCATAGCGTTAATTGCCTTGTATATCGTTTACATTCAACGCTTTCAAATTGTGCCTGAAGAAAGAGCGCTTTCGGCGATATTTAAAGTAGAATTTTCTGACTATAAAGCAAAGGTTCGTCCGTGGTTATAATGATCACGGGTATATAACGAATGTAGGGCTATAATTTAGAAAAAATTTATAATTAATAGCAAACAAATAGGGAAGTGCATCACTGCAATTCCCTTGTAATAAAAAATATAATAACTTCCTTATTCTACATTGAGGATAGTAACTTAGGGTTGGTTACTAAGTTTCGCACGCCATGGGCATGGTCTTCTTTAAAGGTATTACCTTTACACCACTGTCCAACAGATTCGATATTAACTTTGGCAACTTGAGGACGAACACTCCAAGACACTTGCAATGGCGAACCTTTTTCATTATATCCAGGGCCTGTAGTTGAGCCAGCATATTGCACTGGTGTACCCATATTATTAGGAATATTGAATGCTTGTTGATAACCAAATTTAACGCCATGTTTAGTTAGTTTGGTAAAATCTAAAGCATTTTTATCATTCACCAATACATATACTTGTGTTTCTACCCTTAATTGTGGGTTCATGATTGATTCACTTAAACAAGCGCCTAATGTTGGCCCAGGCATTACTTGCGCGCTTGAATGCACGTAATGAACTTCAATAGTATCACCTGAATATAAGCCGCCATGTTTACTTGGGCATATAGCTGTTTTTGTTGCTTGTTTTTCACTTGAACTTAACTTGCCAGAATAAACATAACCACTTTGGAAGCCGTGACCATCACCGTTGCCAGCGTATTTAGCAAATTCGCCGCCTTTATGCTCAGCATTTTTATGAAAATGAATATTACATAAGTTCATTGCTGTATAAGCCGGTGCTGCACCGAATACGCGAGCATTTGTTCCTTGGATGTTATCAATATCACGAGGAGATTGTGGGCCAAAACCTTTACCGTCAGTATTTTTTTCTAACATAGCACGTTGCTTTTTAATGACACTGTCGGCAACGTTGTCGTGACCACTGCCAGCTGTAGCCATTAGTGGTATTAATGTTACGGCGATAGCAAATGCAATAATATTTTTTTTCATGTTTTATCCTTAAGGTTGTTATTTAACTGGTTACTGATGGCGAATAGCACAACTTCAATCTATCTACTTAATTGATTGTACAATTGAGCAATGTTAGCCTTTGTTTTTTTATCGTTTTTACCAAAATTTCATAACCGAGTATGCTACAGAAAAATTTGCGACTAGACACTAATTCAGCCCGTACATACCCTGCTTAATGTGTTAAAAATTTGCTCTGTTGTAGAACACTGTTGTCTATAATGTAACACGCTGATTTGAAAGAAGGTGTTGTTGATGTGATATAAACGAGCTTCACAAGCATGGATGCTTGTGCAAAGCCCATGGAAGGGTTTATGCGTCTCGTTTGTTTACTCAGCAACACCAAACTACAACAGAGCCTAAAAATTGTAATCCGTCACTAGCATAGTGATATGGTGTTTACTTGCGGGAAAATTGAATGAATATGCTGATATAAGCAATATTCGTCAGTATAAAATAGCCAGCTATAATTTTAATTACATCAAGTGCCGAGTATGGCGATATCGCATGAGCTGTAACATTGGAATATAACCGAGCTAATGTCTGGCAATTAACTGAGAGTATTATTATGATTGAACTTAAAATACAAAGAGTTGGTGTTAATTTTGGGGTTGAACTTCCTGAAGAAGTGTTAAAACAATTACAAACCAGTGAAGGGGAAAGTATCTTTTTGGAAAATATGTTTGATGGCAGTTATCGCCTGACTAAACATGATGAGAAGTCTGCTGAGCAAATGATGTTAATTGACGGTCAAATGCATGAGGAAGACTCCTGAAGGTATCCGGTTAAATATGCAGAGCAATACCATAAGAAGTAAATATGAGTCCTAATAAGCTACTACGCTATCAACAAATTTCAGTTGCTAATGTTTTTGACAAAGAAACCCAGCTAATAAAGCAAATACAATTAGGTGAACTTAAGCAGTGTTTAATGCTTTGGCAAGCCAAAGAAGCGACCTTAGTCTTACCAGCCAGTAAAAAATGGCCTGAATCTGATACGCTTAAAACGGAATTATTAGCCGACCAATGGCTTTTACATTCACGTAAAACGGGTGGTGCACCTGTGCCGCAATGCCCAGGTGTGATTAACCTATCGCACCTTTATTTGTGGTCAAGTGATACGCCGTATTCGATTCCCCAAGCCTATGAAAACTTATGTACAGTTTTACAGGGTTTTTTCCAGCAATTTAACTTAGTAAGCCAGACCCATGCTACTGAGTTTTCCTACTGTGATGGCGATTACAATATGAATATTAACGGTAAAAAAATTGTTGGCACCGCGCAGCGGGTTATCTTGAAAAAAGGCGGTGGCAAGATAGTGTTAGCGCAAGCCTTTATTCTTATTGATGTGTTATTAGATGAGATCATCAAGCCAGTTAACTTGTGTTATCAACTCTCTGCTAAAACAGAGCGAGTAAAAGCGCAGGTTCATACCACGCTTTTTGAACAGATTACTGAGCGACCGACAATAGATAAATTATATCAGCAGCTTACGCAAGCTTTTGTCGATAGTGCTTTATATCGATAAAACCGTCAGGTTAACTAGCTTTATGCTGTGCTAAGTACCATTTTTCAGCTGTAAATAAAGCTCGGTAAAGTTAACGCGCTTTTTATAACCTTTGAAAAAATGTTTGTGAATCACATTGCCCTTGTTATCAATGACTACTACACCCGGGTAAGGGATACCGTAATGCTTACTAGTTGCAGCATATTCTTCATTAACAATATCGTAGGCCAACATTGTTTGTACTTTTTGGTCAGAAAGTAATGGGTAACGTATGTTTTTCTGCTTAGCAAAGGTTTTTAAAATATCAGTATTATCATAAGAAATAGCCGCTAAACCATAACCTAAATTAGTAAATTTCTCTGCATGATTATTTAATTCTATTAGGTGTTTTTTGCAAAAAGGGCACCAATCAGCAGAGCGAAAAAAAAGGAGTATCAAACCATTATCACCACTGAGTTGTTTGATATTCACTGGCTGCTGTAGCGTATTAATAACTGATATTGCGGGTGCTTGTTTACCAAACGCTGGACCTACCTCAATGCTGGTATTGGCGAAGGAAATATTGGCAAATAATAGTAATGAAAAAAGTGTTATAAAGAGTTTTTGATTCAGTGATAAATTAAATCGAGTATTCATTTAAGTTAAGCCTTTTGAAGTTTATCTTTTAAAAGACCGCTTGATTAAATAAAAATTTCATCAAGCTTAAATTCAGTCAAAGCAGTATGAAAGCATTTACTTTTGTATGCCTTAAAACACGTACTAACACGGGTAAAGCTGTTAACATCACCGTTTGCTATTACCCCCTAAAAAATTTATTTACTGAACTTTTATGACGTCTAAAATTGATGACAGTATTTGCCCTTTATGTCAGCAAAATAATTGTTGCAATGTTAACGCTAGCAGTGGGTGCTGGTGTATGAATAGCCAAGTGCCCGAAGCACTTTTGGCAAAGGTACCTACTCATCTAAAGGGCATAACTTGCATATGTAATGCTTGTATTAGAGGTTATCTGCAGCAACAAACGTTAAGTCATAGTGCAGAGTAACTGTTTTTTATGATACCTATTTTATTCGCTGTAAAAATAAAAACATATGCGAACAAACATTATTTACCCTAAGCACTACGAAAATAGCGCCCAGCGATGTAAAATACTGCCCATGAACACATTTTCTTGTCACCATTATGAATAAAGCCCAAGCAAACCAAGAAATTCACCAGCCATTATTAAGTTCAAAAGCCAAAATTGCCATTATCGGTGGTGGTGTTGCGGGCTCCACCATAGCGTTGCGATTTGCTGAACTCGGCTTAGACACCACGTTAATAGAAAAAGGCCCGAGCTTAGTCAATGGTCCACCTTTTTGCCATTTACATGCGGGCGGTAACTTGTATCGTGAGATTTGTGACCAGCAATGTCTGACGTTATTACAGCAATCGATTGATACCGTTAAAGTCTATCCACACAGCGTTAATATTCGGCCGACGCTTATTGCACTACCTAAAACGGATCATGGTCAACCGGAAGATCTATTACCTCGTCTAGAAAAGTTACGCGCCAGATATGCTGAATTGGTGGCTGAAGATGAGAGTAACAAGGTACTCGGTGAACCTGAGCATTATTTTCGATTCTACTCGCGAGCAGAATTAGATGCGCTACTCGATTTACCGTTACCAAGCGAGGCAAAAGATCATCGTGATTGGTTAGTCGCCTTTGCTCAGCATGTTGATTTGGACCGTCTTAAATTTCCAGTGCTGTTAGTACAAGAATATGGCTTATCAGCATTTCGTTTTGCTGCTATTACCAATTTGGCGATAGCGCGTTTGCCCAGCTGTCATTTACATACTAACAGCCAAGTTATCGCTATTACTAAGCAAGAAAATTCTTTAGGTTGGCAAGTGTCAACTCAGCACCGACAGAGCCAAGTTATTAGCCATCAGTATTATGATTATGTGATTAATGCCTGTGGTTTTAAAAGTGGGGAAATTGATGACATGGTAAGTGCTAAGCGGCAACGTATGGTGGAGTTTAAAGCCGCTTATGTTGCCCATTGGTCTAAATGCCAAGGTTTATGGCCTGAGGTTGTCTTTTATGGCGAGCGCGGTACCCCGCAAGGGATGGCGCAATTAACGCCATACCCAGGTGGCTATTTTCAACTACATGGTATGACCCAAGACATTACTTTGTTTGACCAAGGCCTAGTGGCCAGTTGTCAGCAAAGTGCCCAGCCAAAATTAGCACCACGATTTATCGAAAAAATTGATAAACAGTGGCCTGAGCAGCTGATAAGTAATAGGACTTTAGGGTCCATTGCCCATATTGCCCAATTTATTCCGGCTTTTAGCACAGCAGTGGCAGCGGCAAAACCGTTATTTGGCGCTCAGCAAATTCCCGGGGAAGATGCTGATTTACGCGCAGCGGATGTCTCTTTTTATGGTAAACATTATGCCCGTGCAGAAATTGTTAAAGCCTCATCGGCCTTAGCGGCGGCCGATGCTATATTGAAAAACCTAGTCGAGTGCGGCTTAGTTGCCGAGTTAGAGCTGGGCAAATATTTAACGGAACACTATTTCCCCATAAGCCTGCAATGCACTGCCGCCGAAGTCACTGAACAAGCCATAGCACTAGCCAAACAGCGCGACTACCCTATTGCTTTGGCAAAGAACCTGTAGCGCCCTGCCTAGCGTAAGTTAACGTAAGTAATACCATTTTCATTAAGTTTGTGATCTTGTTGTGCTTAGGGAAAATATTGCAGGACAAGGCGCTCGATTGACCAATAGCTGGCTATTGGGATTGAGAGCAACATAGTCTTGGGCTATTTTAACCAGCACAAGTGGGCAAGAACTTAGTGGAATTGGTATAATAGTAAATTAGTGAGTGTTAACGTTGCAGGGCTGCCAGTAGTTCGTTAAAAGTGTCAAAGCACCACTGTGGCTGATAGGTAGCAATATCTTCACCATAGTTATAACCATAAGTTAAGCCGACACTGTCTATGTTGGCAGCTTTCGCCGCTAAGATATCGTTTTTAGAATCGCCAATCATTAAACACTGCTCGGCAGTTACTTTAAGTTGCTCTAAGGCATAATTTAACGGGGCAGGATGGGGTTTTCTCTCAGTCAAAGTATCACCACCAATGAGGATTTCAAACAGTCCACCTATGCCTAAAGCCGATAAAATAGGCTGGATAAAGACGGTGGGTTTGTTGGTAATGATAGCCAAGCGAAAACCCGAGCTTTTTAATATGAATAGACCTTCTTTGACATCGTCATACAGGGTTGACTCAATGCACACGCCATCTTGGTAATGCTGGAGAAACATTGCTAAAGCGTCATTTACCAGCGCGGGATCTAATTGCTCACTAATATTTTCTGAGCCAGATAATCCCCGCTCAACTAATGTCTTGGCACCATTACCGACCCAATGACGAATCGTCTGTTGACTATATTCAGTCTGTTTTAACTGTCGTAGGGTTTTATTTAGCGCTAAAGCGAGATCTGGCGCACTATCAACTAAAGTGCCATCAAGGTCGAATAATAGGACGTTTTTTTCTTGTAGGGTCACGGCATTCTCACTAGGGTAAATGGTAAACATTGAGCGCCATTTTACCATTCAGTCACTGGATAGCCAGTAACTTATAATATTGCGGCTTTGCAGTAATATCGGATATTGGCAACCCTTTTACGGCGCTTATGCCAGAACAGATACAAGCCAGTTAAAGCTAAAATAACAGGGCTTAACCCCAATAGACACCAAATCAATTTACTGGCTAAACCGGCAAAATGACCGAAGTGTAATTTACGGAAACTATCAACCGCGACATGTACAAAACTGGCTTGCCTGACATCTTGTGAGCTAACCACTTCAGCTGAACTTTTGTCATAATTAATGTTACTAGCGTAATTACTATTTAACGGGTTACTGGTGTTTAATTTACCGTAGAAGGTGATGTTCATTTCAGGCTCATAGGGCATTAACAGATAGGTGGCTTCAAAATCGGCTATTGTTTTTGCATTACTTTCATAAAGTGCTTGGAAAGAAATATTTGGGTTATGGAAAGCTTTAGTAAGAATATGAGGTGTTTTGATGACATGCTCTTCAACTTCGTGGATAACCTCGACAATATTCCAATAAGCGCCGGTGAAGGCTAAAATAATAATGACAGGTGAGCTGGCAATACCCACCATTTTATGGATATCACTAAATAATATTCGGCTAGCGGCTTTGACTCTTAGGGTAAAAAAGTAACGCCAAAATCGACGATATAATACCATGCCGCTGATGCCTAAAAACAATAAAATAATAGAGACTATTGCCCCTAAAAATATACCATTGGCATCAAGTAATAACTTGAAATGCAAATCTAGCAGCCAGTCAGTTAAATTGTCGGAAAGGCCAACCGGTGTTGATAATAATTCTCCAGTATATTGATTTAAATAGAGCTTTGACCACTTATTAGTATGGTGTTCAATAATATAAGCAGTATCAGTTCTGTGATGATCGTTAAATATCTCCCAACTACCTATTTCATGATCAGGGTAAGCACTTTTAACCCTAGCCATTAAGGAATCTAGAGAAAGTCTTGTTGTCGGTGAAGATTCAGCCACGGCCATTTTTTCAGGCATTAGTAGCATATCTAGCTCAACTTTAAACACTAAAATACTGCCGGTAATTGAGATCAGTAATAAGGGGATCATGGCAATCAGTGCACCATAAGAATGCCATTGATGTAGTTTTTTTTTCATATTCTTTTTCATAAAAGTAGGACGGTTAAATTACATATATAAATAAAAACCTAGCCTTAATTACTTAGGGCTAGGTTTTATTACAGAGTAAAGTAATATCTTAATGATATAAGTCGTAGAAACCTTTGATGGTTTTACCTTTAATTTCTACACCTTTAGTGGCAGTCGCACTGTTGATATCAACGACATAAACAAAAGTTTCAGCGCCCGTTTCTATACCAAGGTAAACTTTGCCATCCATAATTTCTATCGGTGAACTGTAGCGCTTGCTATGCAGTGGTACATCGGCGACATCGGTAATGGTTTGCGCTACTAAATCAATGATCACTAATTTTTGTGTCATCAATTTTTTGCTGAACGCACCCCATGATGCAGCATCAGTATCATCAGTGATGATATGGGCCAAGGCTTTATTATCGCCAATATAATCAAATATGAAAATTTTTCCGCCATCAGTAGCTTTTTCTATATCAAAAAAGTAGTTAGCATCAAAGACAGTTTCATCTTTATTAATGCGTAATATGCCAGAGGGTTTAGTAGATGCAGGTGAGAAACCAACGGCAATTGAGCCATTAGATAGGGTATATAAATCGCCACCTTCAGTTTTGATCATACCGGTGGTACTACCGTTTACGCCAATATTACTGGTTCTGTCATCAGTAATAATACTTTTGGGCGTAGCGCCTTCAGTAAGTGGGTAATCATAAATGGCGACAAAGGCTTTATTCGCTTCTGGTGTGCCCCAATTGCCGGCATCATCCATTTTATGAAAAGGCATGAATAAACTATCGCCACGGACAACTAAGCCCATAGGATAAGCAACGGTACCTTCACCGGGTGTGCCAGTATCTAGGTCATGAATACTGTAAGTAACTTTATTGGTCACTAAGCCCGTTTCGGCATCAACAGTGTATAATGTACGTTTAGTATGATTGCCATCTCTTGGTGCATCGGTGGCGAGTAGTATCTTGTCATCTACTGAGCCAAACATTTCTAGGGCATTAGTAAATTCAAATGAAGCGAGCTTGGCGACGACGTTGTCGGCATTAACTTTGTAAGACGTTGCTTGATTATGTAGATAACCAGTGATGAATAAGGTATTGCCAACCGGGTAGAAAAAGTTCCAGCCTTGTTGCTCAATGCCTGTGCCATCAGCGGTTAATGCTTCAGTTGTTATTGACTCTTGGGTAACTAAATATTCTGTCTTTTCATCACCTGTAATTTTAAAGCCAAACGAAAATGGGCCTGGCTCTACAGCAACAGGTTGAACGATTACTTCTTTTTCTTTTTCTTTTTCTTTTTCATTATTGTCACTGCTGCCACAGGCGGTTAATGTTAAGGCTGCAATAAGCAAACCTAATGTTTTTAATTTAAACATGAGTGTCCTTAAAAAGTTAATAAAGGTAACGAAATTTGAGGTAGAAGGCTCTACCGGGTTTTTCTATTTTGAAATTATCAAAGGTCTCGGTATTTAAAATATTACGTGCCGAGAGTGATAGGTTGTAACTGCCATCAGCAAAGCTGTATTCAACATCGAAATCGTGAGTTATTTGTGTTGGGATATATAACTTGTACTCATCATCGCCAGTGCCTTCCCAATTTAAGAAGAATTTATTGACATAAGCAGTGGTCCAAAAAACAGCTATTTGATCGTTATTAGCCAGATAAAAGCTGGCCGCTAAACGGGCATTGGCAAATAGGTAGGGCTCATTAGGCATGCGCTTGCCATAATTAAGATCGGTAACACCCTCATAATCCACTGATGATTTGTTGATTATGTCTTGATAAGTGGCATTAACTTGCAACGAATAATTGTCATAAAAGCTCAGGTAATAAGAGCCTTCCACGCCTGTGGTTTCGACTTTCTGCAAATTTTTGTAAATGCCATAAATAATACGGTCAGGCACATAACGAATGAAATCACTGGAGTCACGGTAAAAAATATTGGCTTCAAAACGATGGGTGGTATTTTGTGAAGTAAAGTCAGTTAATAGCCCTACATTTATATTGTGACTTTTTTCCGGCTTTAAATTAGGGTTAGGACGAACGTATTTTCCGGTACCTAATATTTCTTCAGCTTCTGGCAGGCGATAGGCGAGTTCATAAGAGGTTTTCACTAACCAGTCAGGGTGCAGCTGGTAGCTTATTGTTGAGCCATAACCTATTTCGCTTATATCAACTTCACTTTTGACATTTTGTAAGTTGAAATCAATTGACTGCTCTGCGTTAATCTCACCTTGATAACCGTAATGTTTGGCAAATATGTTCCACTTTAATTCTTGTTGTAAGGCACTGGTATCAAAGGCTAAACCAGTAATGGCTTTTCTGATCCAGTTGGGCAAGCTAAAAACGGTATTGTTTAAATTGACTGGGTCATGGCCAGTTTTTTTTAAGTAATTATTACTATGGCTAACTTGTATGGAGCTATCAGCGCTAAGTTGATACTGCGCAGAAATATTCGCTCTAAAGATATCATCAGTGACGGTGAACAACGATTTTGTGCCCAGCTCACCTTGTAATTCATCGGCTTTAACCGTGTATTCACCTAGCCAGTTATAATCTCGATTGTATGTGTCGTTAATAAGCTCTTCGGTTTGACCAGTAAGCAGATATGCGGATAACGATAAGGCATCGAAGTTCTTCTGGTAAATAGCCGATATTAACTGGGTATCAGTTTCACTATAAAATTTACCAAAAACGCTATTGATAGAGGTTGCGGTATGTTGTTCATTGTTTCGATTTTTTGCGCCAGTAATAGCAATAGATAATTCATCGGCGTAGCTTTTGTTGATCACACCAAATTTTACCTTGATCATGCCGGCGGAATATTCATCGTGAAAACGTTTGGCAGTCATGGTGCCAATAACGTTACCTAGCTCATCGGTGCGATTAACGTTATGCATTTTATAATCGTTATCAGCGTGCTCTAGGGTAGTTGATAGCCGAATAAAAACATCATTATCGAAATTTTTCTGGGCAAAGATGCTGGCCTTATGGGTATTAAAAGAGCCGTAGGTATAAGAAATATCGAGTAAGTCTTGGTCAAGGGCGGGCGTGATAACATTAATAGCGCCGCCTAATGCATCCGCGCCAAGAGATATGGGCACCACACCTTTATAAACTTCTATCTGCTCAACTAAATTAGCCGGGAAGGTTAAGGCAGAACCAAAATCTTCCATCGGTATACCATCAAAAAAATAGCGAATTTGATTGCCGGAAAGGCCATTAAGCGACAAATTAAATTTAGCGCCAACGCCGCCACTTTGTCGAACATTAATACCCGGTGAGCTTTGCAAAATCTGCAACAGATTATAATTTGAATTTTTGAACGCTTCGGTGAGTAATACTTCTACGGCAAAACCAGATGAAGTCAGCTCTTCGGTAGAATCACGGCCAATAACTTCAATTTTTTCTATGGCATTACTCTCTGGCTTTTCATTATCGGCTATAGCATGGTTGGCAAAAAATAGGCTAGTTAGACAGCAAGTCAAATAAATAGTGGTAGGCGTGAATCTTGTACTGCTTTGGCAAAACACAATATGCTCCGATTACTCAGGAAAGATTTATTTGTTTGGTAAAGACAAATAATACAAATAATAATGAGATGAATTATCATTTGTATTGTTATTTGTGTCAATAGGTAAAAAGATGTTTATTAGAGGGATCAATAACTAACAACTTAGTGAGTTGTTAGTTATTTAATTCGGTAAGAAGTAGCAATATATTGCGCAAAAATAAACTTAGTACTTATAGGTAATTAAACGATAATGGTTTTTATTAACATTACTGTTATCATGGCAATATTATTGTTGCGCCATGCACAGGGTTATAGCGGCAACCTTGAACTTGGCGTATTAAATACGCTCACTAAGCGAAAACATGGAATAACAGTGCCTTACCTTATCAATAAACTAAATCTAACGAGCTCTCGTTGGTCAGTATTCTTTCGCGTATTAGCCGCCCTTTTTGGCGGCTATGTCTTAGCTATATCTACTTCCCTGTTTATTAGTCAGTTATTGCAGCAACGTGGTTATTGAAATCGCTTACCGGTGTGATTAGCTAATGAAAGATAACTTTAGACAATCAATGAAGTGGTTGCATACTTGGGTTGGTCTTATTGTCGGCTGGATGCTGTTTTTCATGTTTTTAACCGGTTCTCTGGGTTATTTCTACCAGGAAATAACCCGATGGATGGAACCAGAAAGACCATTTGTTGTACATAATATTAGCAATGAAAAGTTAATTGATACCGCGCAGAGTTACCTCAACAAGCACGCTCAAGGCATTGATGAATGGAGTATTTATTTACCCAATATTCGCGATCAAAATTTACGTGTCGGTTGGCGACATTCAGCAGAGCCGGGTAAAAAAAGAGGCCGATACCAGATAAAAGTGTTGGATATCAATACGGGCAATAAAATCGAAAGTAGAGCAACCGGTGGCGGTAAATTACTGTATCGAATGCACTATCGCTTGCACTATTTATCAACCGATATCAGCTATTGGCTAGTTGGTTTTTGTTCTATGTTGATGCTGCTTGCTGTTATTACCGGCGTGGTTATTCATAAAAAAATATTCAGCGACTTTTTTACTTTCAGAGCGAAAAAATATTTGCCCGGCTGGTTAGATATTCACAATGTCTTAAGTGTTATTGCCCTGCCATTTCACTTTATGATCACCTATAGCGGTTTACTGTTCTTCCTCTTTATTTATATGGTGTTAAGTAGCAACTTACAAACCAATGAAGATGAATACAAGGAAATGCGTAAAGAGATATACCCACGTACCGTCCATTTAGAAAAAGCCAACCAAGCTGCGGATATGTTAGATATTTCAACACTATATCAGCAGGCAAAAAATGCTTGGCAAGGGAATGAATTAAGTTACGTAGAAATGTTTGCTGCTAACGATGTTAATGCTCAGGTATTGTTTGTTCGTCATGAAACCGACATTACTTATAATCCAGCCGATGAAGTGATGATAAGCGCTGTTACCGGCGAAGTTATAGCTCAGCAAGCTAAAGAGTATACTGCCGCAGGTATGATTCATAATGGCTTTATTTCTCTACATGAAGGCCAGTTTGCTGGACCATTAGCCCGCTGGATATATTTCTTCACCGGCCTTATCGGCGCAGCGATGATTGCTTCGGGTTTAATCTTGTGGACCACCAAGCGTAAACCTCAACAAATGAAAAAGCCTAATGGCCCTGATTTTGGCTATCGTCTGGTTGAGCAATTAAATATCGGCACCATTGTTGCTTTACCGATTGCCATCGCCTTATATTTTTATGCCAATCGCTTATTACCCCTTGATATGGTTGGACGTGCAGCTTGGGAAGCACATGTGATGTTTTTTAGCTGGGCAATATTATTTAGTTATCCAGCGTTTCGCCCAGCGGTTAAAGCTTGGTCTGAGCAATTACAATTGGCGGCCCTAGTTTATTTGGCGCTACCGTTAGTGAATGCACTAACCACAGATAAGCACTTATTTAATAGCCTTAGTAAGCAAGACTGGAATCTAGCCGGCTTTGACTTAACCTTACTATTGGTTGGTAGCTGTTTTGCCTTTGCCGCTTATAAAGTTAAAGCCTTACAAGTAAGTAAAAATTCAAGTAAACGACCAAGTACACAGTCAAGTAAACAAAGCGTAAAACAGGGTAAACCGCCATTATCTGCAACTAGTAGTAGTTTATTGCCAGTGCAGCAAGCGCATAAGGAACAGTGCTAATGTTAGTGTTAACCAGCTTAAGTTCTTCTGCCATGGTGCTTTTTTGTTTAGCCATGAGCAAACATAGAGAGCAGGTATTAGCGTATCAGGTTTCTAGCCTAGTGGTGCGATTTTTACGACCATTGGCTTGGCTATTATTGTCGTTCACGGCCTATTTAAGTGTCGAACTTTTTGGTTGGTCTATTGGCCCAGCATTGTTATTTGGCGCACTGACCATAGCGACTTTATTACTGATATTGTTATTAACCTACCGAGCGAAAATAGTGCCGCCATTAGCCATTGTTATCTCGTTACTCGCGAGCATTAGTATTTTCATCGGCTAGCCGTAATGCTTTTTATTAAGCTTGGACTTTGCCAGTGACTATGCCATTAACTTAAAGCGTTTTAACATCTCTTGTAATTGTTTTGCCTGATGGGATAACTCTTCTGCAGCAGCAGCGGCGCCCCCTTGTGTTAGGCTGCTTGGATGTAATTGAGGGCAGGGGGCTTTATCGTATAAATCTGCTCTTGGCATTTAATCTCCTTGGTGATTGTTAATCTCAAACATTAGGCTAGTCACACTTCATTGGTTAAGTCTTATACCAGTTTCATTAAATGATTGCTCACTTGTGCTGGTTAAAATAATCCAGCCCTTCGTTGCTTTCAATCCCAATAGCCAGCTATTGCTCAATCAAGCGCCTTGTCCTGAAGTATTTTTACTACGCACAACAAGATCACAAACTTAATGAAAATGGTATTAGTTCATCATCATTCATCCTAGTTAAGCTAAAACCGGCACTTTATTTTCATCGTTGATATCGATTATTGTCCCTAGTGTGTTGCTAATTGTTGATCACTTTCTTAAAATATGCGGCTATTTGTTGATGTATTGCCAAGCTGATGGAAAATGTGTCCTCGTTGGGCAGGTTTAGAAACCAATATCTTTAGGTGGTTTGGCTCGAGACTTAGTTGAAATTTAGAGGACCTGTTGTGGATTTTGTAAGCTTAACTATTGAAATTTATTGCTTTTTATTTACCATCGCCATTGTTGCCGGTTTTCTTGATACCTTGGCAGGTGGCGGTGGTTTATTAACCCTGCCGGCGTTAATGATGACTGGCATGCCGCCTTTAGCTGCATTGGCAACGAATAAATTGCAATCAAGTATGGGCGCAGCTACGGCCAGCGTGATGATGTTACGTGGTAGACGAGTGCGCTGGCATCAGGTGAAATACTTAATGCTATCTGCTTTCATTGGCTCGGTGATAGGTACTGTCATTCTTCAGTTTGTTGATGCACAAATGCTGACGGTTATTATTCCCGTGGTGATTACTTGTATCGGTATATATTTTTTAATCACACCAATGGTTGATGAAGCGAATAAGCCAGTGAGAGTATCATCAGCAGGTTATAAGAAGTTTGTTGTACCGCTCATTGGTTTTTATGACGGGATTTTGGGTCCTGGTACTGGCTCGTTTTTTACCTTGGCAGGTCGAGCTTTACGTGGTCAGAAATTTCTTGAAGCAACGGCTATCGCAAAAACCTTGAATTTTGCCAGCAATATTGCCTCACTGCTGGTGTTTTTGTTTGCTGGTCATGTAGTCTGGTTACTGGGCATACTCATGATGGTGGGGCAATTTATAGGTGCTTGGTTAGGTTCTCATTGCTTATTCAAAATACCAGTGAGCTATTTACGTTATTTAGTGGTATTTATGTGTTTTGCCATGCTAATTAAGTATGTTGCTACTTAATTATTTTGTGGGGTAATTTATTGCATCATTTTACCAATAGCTTGTGATAATTCAGGCTCAGTGGCTAAGATAGGTTTGATTTTTTCACCAGGCAACCAAATAATATCCACCAAGGAAGTCGCTTTAATAGTATCAGCAGAAAAGCCAGAGAGTAACGATATCGCACTCACTGTTTCGCCCATACCTAAGACACTGGTAATTGTTTTGCCATCTTGTTCTCGTACTAGTTCCACTGTACCTCGCGTGATAATGCCTAAGGCACAAAAGGCTTTACCAGCCTTGGTTATTTCTTCATTGGTGTTATAAATACTGTGCTGCATTATGGCGTTAACTTTATCTTGGGTGCTTTTGGGCAGTTTTTGTAACCAAGCGAGCTGTTTGATTAACTGCTCGCCAGAAATTGAGCTTTCAATATTGGTCGCTTTATTGAGTGCCGCCATGCGTTTTTCCACCGCCATTATCATGCGCTCTGCTTCGGGTTTATCAAGTACCGCTTGTTTTAGTTGCTGCGTTATAACCGCTCGCTCGCGATACAATAGCAATCGACAAGCAGAGTAAGTTTCTAAGCTATGGATGATCTCTGGAAAGGCTTCGCGCAAACTGGTGATATAACACATTGTCGTTTTTTTGTTATCTTCGACCATAACATGTACATCTTCAGCGGCTATATCGTTGGGCGCTAACTCATCAATATGTGATTTAAGTTCACTTTGAGCCTGAATAAAGCCCCGGGCAACCTCATAACTTAATGACAAACGATTAAAGCTAAGTTTTAGGGCGAATTTTTTCATTGTTTTAATATTTTTTAAAGCATTTAACAGTGGCGGTGTTTGCCATAAACTTTCTAGTTCAGTACGTGGTGCTATGGTGGGTGTGCCATCAAGGGCATGTTCAACCGAGGCTACGAGTTTGTTGGTCGCCCCTTCCCCCAAGGTGCCTTGTTCAAACTGAGTCCAATAATGTTTACGTTCAGTTTCGAGCAAACGTCGCCGGTAGGCAGTGATTAACTCTTTATCACTGATTTTATCTACTTGGGTTTGGATGCTGACCGCATGAATACCGGAAATTTTTTTAACTTGTGGCCAATTGGCACCTTTTAAAAACTCATTGGCCATCATCTCGGGTAAGATAGCCGATAGGGTTTTATTTATTTCGCCACTGGCTTTATCTACTGTGGCTTGTTTTGCTTCGGGTAAACGATTAAGGGCTAACTTTTTAAGTAGCCAACCCATGCTGCCACCATTAATTAACATGGTTAGTACGACAATGCCGGCGCATAAAAACAGGATCTGATCACCTATTTCTCTAGGTATGAGTTCATTTTGTGCCACGGTTAGTGCCAAAGCTAATGATACCGCACCGCGTAACCCGCCCCAAACTAACACAATAGCTTTTTCTCGGGTGATACCTATGCCAATACGTTTAAGTAATGGCATAAATAGCGCCACCGAAAGACTACGAATAACTTGTACACTAATATATAAAATCAGCAAAGCAAACCACATTTGGCTATTATCTAATTGCACTCTACCGGCGATGAGGGTGCCCACCAGTAAGAAGATAATAGTATTGGCAATATGAGCCATCATCTCCCAAAAATGATGTAAAAAACCACTGACCTCAGGAGAAATTTTAGTGCGGCCTAAGCTGGCAAACATTAACGCCAATACCACCACAGCGACTACACCGGAAACATGTAACGCTTCGGCGACCATAAAGGCCAGGTAAGAAACCACGATAGATAGCGTGATTTCAATCATGGGGTCGTTGAATATTCGACCAATCCAATGAATGACAATAAGACCAAAGAAAACGCCGATAAAGCCGCCAATAAATACTACCCGTAAAAAATCCCAAGCAATGAATAGTGGATTTATGTTTACTTCACTCGGGCTGACCACCATAGACAGAAATAGCATAAAAAAAACTATCGCGGTGCCATCGTTAAATAATGACTCACCTTCAATCAAGGTCTCCAGTCGTTTACGCGAGCTTAATTCTCTCAGTAACGCCACCACGGCAACGGGATCGGTAGCACTAATGAGGGCGCCAAACATAAAACATAAGGGCCAACTCCAATCCCAAGGAAAAGCATATTTTGCCAGTACGGCGGTTAACAGGGTTGCTACCATCAAACCTGGCACAGCTAGTAGTGCTATTTGGGAAAAAATACGGCGAAATAAATGCACCTCCATGGCGAAGGCACTTTCAAAAATTAGGATAGGTAGGAACAACCACAGGATTAAATGAGGATCGACTTCGGCGATCATCAGTACAGTTTGCTCCATTAACGGTATATATTGCGCAAAGATGCCACTACGTTGGAGCAAACCGAGCGCTAAGCCAATAACCAATAGCGCCACTGAATAGGGAATGGGAGTGTTTTTTAGGACATCACGGGTGATAGCACCAATTATTAGCGATAGCACCACAAATACCAGTACTAAAATGCCGGTATCAAAATGCATAATCCTTACCTAGTTGTTACGGGCGGATTCACTAAGTATAGTAAAATTTATAGTAAACCGGATTGAGCGACTTACTAAGTGATGTTAATTTAATATAACACTATGTTAATAATATTTGACATAGTGTTTGTTTGGTATTACCTTGTGTTAAGTTTACTTAACATTGTAAAGGTAGGAAGGTTAGCTATGATTTTTAAAAATAGTAATTTTAGTGAGCAAACCGCATGGATTAGTGTGATTTTCACCCTAGTCATCGCCTGGTATTATGCCAATGGTATCACTCAGCTTGAGGGCACATTCGCTAGCCATGCAGAGCAAATAGTTGCCTTATGGGCGAGCACAATAATCGCCAGTATCATTTTTGTTATCATTGCTTTTACCATTTTAGCTGTTATTAGAAAGGTGAATGGTGACGGTGAAGACATCTCTTTGATTGATGAAAGAGATGAACTTATTGAAGCTAGAGCGACTAGATGGGCTTACTATAACTTGAGTACTTGCATCATTATTTTGTTTGTCCATATATTTTGCCAAGGCGTTATTACTAATTACCCCTTTTTCACTAACGTCCCTCCCATCGACTTTCTCATTCACGGCTTAATGTTTTCAGGCCTATTGGTTGAGTTTGTTTTACGGGCGACACAAATTTATCGGTACCGCAAAGCTGCTTAGCAGGAGAGTTAATGTGCCTAGTACAGGTAAACAATAAAGGTAAATAGTTAAGGTGAAAAACATGAGTAAAAAAGCGAAAGGCGTTATTAGTAATCAGTTAAGAAAAAAGCGTTTTGAAAAAGATGAGATGACTCAACAAGAATTAGCTAAAGCCATAGGGGTAACCCGTCAAACGATTGCGGCTATCGAGGCTGGCAAGTACTCACCGTCATTAGAGGTGGCCTTTTGTTTAAGCGATATATTTTCCAGCCCTCTTGATGAGTTATTTCAGTGGCAAGCCAATGACAGTGACACTAGCAAAGTGTAAGTGAATGAAATTAGCCTATCATCTTAAATTAATGTAATCAATTCTCATTTGCTTTGGTAAAGCTATTGCTTAAAACCCTGCCTCGCTTTATTATAATTGCAAATAATAATTGTTATTATTTGCAATTGAGGTGTAGAGAGTGTTATGTTTTTAAGTTTTATTCCTGCCTGGTTTGCCTGTTGTATTTTATACGGCTCAAGTTCAAAGCAAAAAGTCTTCAAAAAATCGCTACCAATATTAGTCAGTAGAGTCACTGTGGTCATACTACTGGCGTTGATGTTAATCATTTTATTACAGCATCTACCAACAGTTTCTGCTTTGATAACAGCTTTGTCATTACTCTGTTGCTTTTTACCCTTAGTCACCTTGATCAGTGCTTATAAAAAATATTACTTGCAGCTCAGCAGTGCCTTAATTTGTTTGTTGGCGCTTTCTTCGCCTTTTGTCAGCTGGCTAGCTGTTATGGGAGTTAATGCCTGATGTGGTCACGTACTTTTGCGGGCCTGTTATTAGGCTTATTGATCTCTATTTCTGTGGTGTTAAATCTTAACCTGCTGGTACCAATAAAAGAAGATACCATGTTGCTCATCGGACTGTTGTGCGCCTTCCCTATATGGGCAGGTATGCAAGTCTGGGCTTATTCTTTTACTAGTGCAAAAAAGGCTTGGTTAAAGTTAACCTTAGTCCTTACTCCGTCTGTTGTACTTAACCTTCTACTACTTGTCCTGCGGTAATTAATGATGAAACGTGATGCACTCAAAGCGCTAACCAATGCTCATGCTTGGGTTGGCCTAATTATTTCCACCATATTATTTATTATCTTTTTTGCCGGTTCGTTAAGCTTGTTCCGTGAAGATATCATTTCTTGGGAACGCGACCCTTACTTTGTCAGCAGTGAAAGTGGTGCAAGTTTTTCCATTGATGCGGTAATTAGCCAAGTAGTAAATGATTATCAGGTCAATACCCATGGCTACTTTATCTTGCAGATGCCAACAGACGAGCAGCCAAGCACTAATATTTATTTTGAAGAAAAAATACCAGCAGAAGAGCAGCAAGAGCATGCTCTAGATAAGCAGCTAGACGATCACATAGATAGGCACCTAATCATTTCACCGGATGGTAAAGTACTGGGTGATGGCAATGCTTTTGATTGGGGCAATTTTTTATATCAACTGCATTACAATTTACATATTCCTGAAGTGGGTTTGTATTTTGTCGGCGTAGTGACCTTATTCTTTTTTGTCGCGCTGTTAAGCGGTGTCGTCATTCATTGGCGTAAAATAATAGCTAAGTTCTTTCAATACCGTAAAGACGGTAAAAAAGATAAATTACTCGATGCCCATAACTTGATAGGCGTCATGGGTTTACCTTTTCATCTTATGTACGCATTTTCAGGTTTGGTATTTAATCTATTAATTGTTTACCAAATATCTTATGCGGTTGTCCTGTATGGCGGTGATCAAGGTAAGTTATTTAAAGCCGCAGGTGTGGTTGATGTTCACCTTGATGAAAGCAATGTTGCCATACCTGTACAAGGTTTAGATAAGTTATTGCTAACAGCAAAGTTATCCCTAGGGCAGGTAACTATAATACGTATGTCTATCGACCATTTTGGCGATGAAAGTGCCTCGGTCACTTTTCGTGGCGATGATAAAAGTCAATTTTCAACGCGTAAAGAAGTGACTTACCATATCGCCTCGGGTCGTGAGCTTTATCTGACCAAAAATAATTATGATAATGATATCCGCGGTGGTTTAGCGGTTATTGCCAGCTTACACTTTGGTGATTTTGCTGGCTATTCACTACGCATGTTGTTTTTTGTCTTGGGCATAGGTACCTGTTATATCATTTTAACCGGCAACTTAATGTGGTTACAAAAAAGAGCTAACTTGCGCAGTGAAAAACAAAATAAACTTGGCTTACAGCTGGTTAAGGCCATGACCACAGGTGGTTTTATTGGCACTATCTTTGCCACTGCGGTAGGTTTTATTTGCGCTAGGTTATTGCCGATAGACTTACTAGACCGTAGTGATTTAATTGGCCAAATTTTCTTTGCTTGTTTAGCAGCTAGCTTGATTGTCTCATTGCTTATTAAAGCGCAACAGCAATTCGCGGCAATCTTCTTAAAAATTACCGCACTGGCGTTAGCGTTAATACCTGTTTTAGATTGGCTAATGTTGTCACAAGGTATTGTGGTTATGTTTAAAGCAGGGCATTTTGATGTGCTTATTGTCGAAGTAATGCTGTTAAGTTTAGCGTTATGTTGTTGGTTAGTTTCGTCTAGGTTATTTAGTAGCGCAGAAGCTGTTGTTAATGAGCAGCCAATAAGCCTGAATGACCTTGCTGAAAATTTAATAGCTGAAGGTATACCATCAATTAAAGTCACTAGTTAAAGTTATTCGTTAAGTTCAGCCGCTAAGGTAAATCTTTAATATTTTTTAGTAGCTAGCGTAATGAATAATAAAAAAGGAGCCACTGACTCCTTTTTTATTGGTTATTTCTAGTACATATAAAAGCTTATTTAATTAAAAACTGCCTCGAACACTGACGCTAATTTGTCGAGGTTTACCTAGGGTAATATAATGGCTTTGTCTGGTGGCAATGTATTCATCATCAAAAATGTTTTTGCCAATTAAATAGACTCCGACACTTTGCCATTCATAACCTAGTTGCATATTTACCAGAGTACGGCTGTCATTATGCAAGTCAAAGTTTGGATCTTCTTCTGTCAGACCTCGAGCGTATGGGTTAACGTCTGCTAGTGAGTCACTGGCATAATTGGCATTAACATCAGCAAAGAAGCCATTATCAGCTACATAGGTACCGCCTAGTGTGGCAGTCCATTCAGGTGAGTTAGCAAAGCTACGACCCGATAGGTCAATGCTTCCTTCACCTGGTATCTCCAAGATGTAGTCAGTAAATTCACTCTTCGCCTGACCGAGTGCTGAATAGAATTTCAACTGATTATTAAGCTGATAATTTACTTCCACTTCAAAACCTTTTACCGTTGATTTAGCGGCATTACTGGTTTCGGTATCAAAAGTATTTTCAGATAACTGTGCCACCACTTGTTGATCTTGCCAATCAAGATAAAAAATATTGGCATTCGCTATTAAAGCACCCTCTAACCAACTAGAACGTAAAGATAGCTCATAGTTATCGGTATACTCAGCATCGTATTGGAATGACTCTGCTCGCGCATCATTGGTGCCTAC
This sequence comes from Colwellia sp. TT2012, assembly GCF_001440345.1. Lineage (GTDB taxonomy): Bacteria > Pseudomonadota > Gammaproteobacteria > Enterobacterales > Alteromonadaceae > Colwellia. The sequence goes on from NZ_LJYX01000002.1 coordinate 200,310, forward strand.
GCCACCTGAACGGTAGCCTTTTTGAAAAGTAAAACTGGTGGTTAAGTCTTCGCTCCAGTGATAGCTGGCGCCTATTTTAGGTAATAGCGTATTAAAGTCAGCATCAACCAGCGGGCTAGTATTGCTCGCTTGTTGCACTGTGCCGAGAATGTATGCATTTAATCCGGTAACTAAAGGAATGAGGCCTTGATAGGGCGTGCCTTGATAACTAGCGGGATCAGGCATTAATTGGCTATTTAGCAAGCTTAAATTTGTGCTGCCAGCATTTTGTTGTTGCTCATGATCCCAACGTAAACCGGCATAAATATCCCACTGTTCACTTACTTGATAGACAAAGTCAGTGAAAAAAGCATAGCTAGTTACTTCACTTTCTGTGGTTGAAGTATTTAAATAACTTACTGGGTCAAAAGCACTGTACTGACTGATAACTAAATCAGCGGTACCAGCATCTAAGCCATAGTTTCTTTGCAAGAAGCCGCTATCTAAACCAATACTCGCTAAGCGGGTATAAGAAGTACCAGAAAGATCGGTGTGTATTTCTTCATTGGAGTAAAAAGCACCGATAATGCCCTGCAAGTTTTCATAATCAAAATTAAAGCGCAGTTCCTGACTGAGGCTATCAACATCGGCCTGATAAAGTCGGGTACCCAAATCTTCCGGGGTATTGTCACCATCCCAGTCATAACCTGAATTGACAGCAGAATAGGCGGTAACGCCGGTGAAACTCCATTCATCGTTGAGCTGATAGTCAACGGCTAGGGTGATCAAGTCGGCATCATAAAACTGTTCTTGTTTATCATTGTTATTGGTATAACGTTGTTCATAGGTGCTGCCAGTTTCTGCTTGATAAACACCGGAGGTGCCACGGGTGTTTTTAGCATGGGTGTAGCTTAGTTGTACTTCAAGATCTGGTATGGCATCGGGAGTCAGTAGAACTTTCAATCGATAGAGATCATCTTGATTAAAGTCGCTGGTCTCGTTACGGGTAATATTGGTATTAAAGCCGTCTATTTCCTTATGCTCGCCGCTAAAGCGGAAGGCGAGTTGGTCTTCGATAATACCGCCACCAAAAGCGATCGCAGCTTCTTTTTCACCGTATGCACCGCCCTGTAAGCGATAAATACCTTGCCATTCATCGGTGGGCTTTTTGGTGTTTAAAATTACCGCACCCGCTAAAGCATTACGACCTTGTAGTGTTGATTGGGGGCCTCGTAAAATTTCTACTTGTTGTGCGTCCCAAGTAGAGAAACCACCGCCGATTATCATCTGCCTTGGTAGCGCCGCGCCATCAACATAAACACTGGCTAAATAGCTATTACCGCCACCAGAAACATTTTGACCGTTTATGCCTCGAATGCTAAAGCCATTTGAAGGCGTTGCATAAGCATTGGCGGTAAAGCTAAGAGCATCATTAAAATTAGTTATATTTTGTTGTTCAAATTGCTTACTGGTGATAACAGCGACACTGGTGGTGGTTTCTTGCAGAGTCCGAGCAATTTTCTGACCAGTGACAATAATTCTTTCAATTTGTTGTTCTTGCACAACGGCTTGCTCAGTATCAGTATTTGCGTTGACTGTGGCAGAAAATAGCAAACCAGTACTGATTGCGCTGGCCACGAGAGATAATTTCATTACTACACCTTGTGTTAATGATAATCGGAATGATATCTATTAGTATTAAGTGGTCGGATGTTATCAGTAACAGCCGTTGGCATCAATTATTTAAAGGCACATTAATCACGCAACAATACTTACGCGGCGAAAAACTGATTAAACCTCTGCAACAAATAGTGGAAGAAACCGCAGAGGTGTATCGAGCAAGGTTAATTGATATCAGCTGGTTTATGCGCATTCTAAATGAAAGCATTGCCGTACAAGCCAACAAAGAAGATAAATGCACAGGCAGATTCTGGGAAGGTCGTTTTAAATCCCAAGCCTTATTAGATGAAGCCGCTGTTATCACTTAAGTACGACAGGCGTTATTCACAGTCAATATTTTTCTTGGTATGGTATTCGCTAGGCCTCAAGAATTTTCATTGCCAAAAGTAACGCACACCACTTATTTCTTGGTCCAGCTTTAACTTCAGGGGTATTTCATTGAACTGAGACCAAACAAATTACCTTCTGTATCCATACATACGCTTACCCAACCAAATTTTCCAATCGACATCTTAGGTCTAATCACATCCCCTTGAAAAACACCAGGCACCCACTCAAAATAAATAATACATAATATCAATAAATCTGCGTTATTGATTTATATTGAGCAGAGTTTTCTTTGATTTTCATTGTATCGAATAGAATATTAATAGTAATGCACAAAAACAGAAATTTCGTCCAATTTAAGGCACAACTAGCCTAAAGTGAGAAATTTATCTAGATGAGTTGTATTGATTATTAAGCAACTAACTTTTGGGGAATTGACACTGTTGCTCGATTTTTTAAGTGCTGATGTTCGCAAAAATCCGTGAGTGCTTGCACTCTACCTACCGGACCATGAAAATATTGCCTAAACTGGCTGGTTCATTAAAGCAGTCCTTGCTAGTGCTGAACTCTGGGCACACAATAAGGTGTATCAATTAAGCTTATTTGTTGTTTTCTTGCCGTTGCCAGAATAACTCTCAATGGAAAATTATTGATGATTATTCAAGCGTAGTGGATAGCACTCCTTATTTCCGTTTAAGTGGGTGTCTGCTATATTATTCGCTAAATACTTGTTCGGTAAATAGTGATTAATCAACCCCTGATTTGAGTAATCGGCTTAATTTTTTCTGTTGTTCCTCGTTACAAAGCTCATGAATCATAATTCTAAGGATATGAGATTTAGCTAAATGAGTCTCTTTGGCTAATAAATCTAACTGGGCAATAGCATCTTCACTTAAGGTAAATGTGGCATGACGCTTTGCTGGCTTAGATTTTTTTGATTGGTGTTCTGGCCTATTACTTTCTGCTGCCCGCGGCTGCTTAGCAAGAATAACGGCTTGTTCTAAGTTAAGATTTTCGCCACTGACCACTTTAGGCTTACCTATTGCGTAGTCTTCGGCATCAGAGATAAACTCATCAATCGTAAAGTTTTTCTTCTTAACTTTACGATTATTAGATTTTTTTAAATCAATTAAACTCATGTGAGTCGTCCGGTTTCATCGCCATCAACTCCTCAGCAATGGCGATCATTTCAAGTGCTGCTTTGCCCTCAGGATCAAGTTCTATTACCGATGAACCTTGCTCTTCACTGTCATCATAAATATTACGGTTATAAGTGACTGCGTTAAGCACATTAATACCGTAAGAGCGACAAACTTCTTTCGCTTCTTCAATACGTTTTGCTTGGCTTGGCAGAGCTGGACATTGAGCAATAAGAAAGGAGGCTAACATCTTAGGATTAACCATTTTACAGGTACTGAGCATATCTTCCATGTGGGGCACAGTTTTTAAATCACGTCTTTTAGGTCTGAGTGGAATAACCACATGATCGGCTACTGACATTGACGCCCTTAGTGCTAAATTATCTTGACCACCACAATCAATGATCACGTAATCATAATGTTGATTTAAACTCAGTAAGTCATTGCGAATTTTACCATACAGTTGGATACAATTGATCGAAGGTAAGCTTGGATCCGTATTACGGACTTGAATCCAATCAGAAGTAGTTCGTTGTGGATCACAATCAACCATTAACACAATGGCTTTTTTATTACGGGCAAAATACACCGCTAAGTTTTGAGCAAGACAGCTTTTACCACTACCACCCTTTTCCCCACCCACTAATATCATCATTTACTATTTTCCTTTTCACCCTATGTGAACAACAACATATTAATTATAGTTCAAACAATTTAAGTTGTTAATATTTATTACATTACTACAATGCCATGATTTACCTTAGATTTCTAATATTAAAGCAATCTCAAACCAGTCGTTTTCCTGCTTAATACAGCGTAATACTTTACCTTCTAGTTTTTGACTATTAGGATTAGCGGCTTTAAATAACACCGTGATCGCAGTTGACACCGCAATAGCTTCATCACAATCAAGTTTTAAACCGCCTCGAGAGAAATCTAAACAAACAATTTTTTTCTTTTTATGAAGTCCATTCTCGTCTTGCCAAGTGATATCAACTAACTCTTTTTCCATGTCGAGACGAAATGACTTTCGGCGCTCTACTTCGTTATTACTGCTTTCGGTCATGAGATGTTCCTTATTAACTGTCATTAAGAGGCACTCAAATTAACTGGCATTTCGCTTTGTTGCAACATTTTATTTGTGCAATTTCTAAAGTTATCATTAATCCCTTGCAAATCTATTTACTCATCGCTGATAGATAACCGTGTTCCGCAAAAGAATAACACCGAGGATCAGCAACAATCATATGATCCAAAACTCGGACATCAATTAAATCAAGTGCTTGTTCAAGCCTAGTGGTTATTTGTTTATCGGCAATACTCAGCAATTCATGATGGAGATTGTGAGTTAAAATGACTGTGGCTGCGCGATGTTTTAGTGCTTGCTCGACCACAATTCGAGGATAAACGGCGGCAGCATCTATAGTGCCAAAAACTAAAGCCTTAAATTTTAATACTTGTTGTTGGTTATCTATAAACATCACCGCAAACAAAACACCTACTCAAAATAATTAATACCTAATATCAATAAATCATCGTACTGATTTACATTGGCCCGAATTTTACTTTGATTATTATGGTGACGAATAGGGTATGTATACAAATGCACAAAAACAGAGATTTCATCCAATTTAAGGCATAACTAGCCTTAAATGAGTCATTTATCTATAGGGATCATATTCATATAATGATTAAGCAAGTAACTTTTGGCAAATTGACACCGTTGCCCGTTTTTTTAAGTGTTGATGTTCACAAAAATCCGTAAGTGCTTGCGCTCTGCCCACTGCGCCATGGAAACATTGTCTAAACTGGGTGGTTAATACTAACCAGTTTTGGGTACTAATGACTAAGCGGGTTAATATTTCAGGTTGGGCTTTGTCTATATAACTGCGTTTATCGGCTCGAATACAACGGCCGGTTAAATCAAGCAATTGGATATAGTCACTTAATTCAAACGGTAAACCTGTAGGCATGTTCTTTCTTGGGTTACCGATAAAGGGCAGTAGTTGTTGGGCTTGTTGCCCTTTAACTGCGGCTTTTATCCGTCGTTGAATACTGGTGTACTTGGATGTTTCTGGGGTTTTAGCTACCTTAGCTCTAATCGGGTTTAAATCGACATAAGCCATACAGGCTATTAACGCGGCTTCATCAAGCAAGGCTTTAAACAAATGTAGGAAGTAATTATAAGGGTTGATGTCATTGGCTCGACACGTCATTACGATGCTATAAAGTGTGGCACTTGCTTATGCACCATTAAGCGATTTTGAGAATAACCAATTTTTTCTACCCGTAGTAAAAGGCCTAATATCTCGCTCGGTGATATTATTATCAATCCCTAAGTGACCATCATCAACATACCGAATTAGCTTATGCCACTGATTGAGGTTGTATTTTATCGCTTTGCCAATATAGCTTCTCGCAAGGACTTTATCACTTGCTTCATCAAGCCATGCCTTGAATTTAATTAAAATTGGCAACGCTTTTTCTTGTCGTAACTGATACCGCTCTTGTGGGGATAATTGTTTATTTCTGGCTTGGGTTTCCAGTTTGTATAATTTGCCCATAAAGCTAATAGCTTTATGGGCACGGCCTTTATTTTTCGATTCTGTTTTTAGTGCCTCATCATATTTACGTCTGGCATGTGCCCAACACCCGACAGGAATAACCCCTTCAATACCGTTATACACACTGTACATCACACTGTAAATACCCTTGATATCCTGCTAGTAATTCTTCAGCACAAGCACGACTACGCCTCGCTTGATAATCATAAATAACCACAACTTGTTCGCTTACTTCATTACTGCGATATACCCACATTTGTGAGTTGCTGCTTGGATTGTACCTTCATCTAAGACTTGTACACGCGTTTCGTCCGCGCATAAACTGTACTCGTTAAGTGAGTGTCGTTGCATCGCTTTTACTAATGGCTTGATGAGAATGCCGGCTTTAATGCACCAGTTCGCTAATGTTCCTCGTGATAAACTTAAACCGCCACGTCCAAAGATATCAACGAGACGATAAAGCGGTAGTGCATCATAGTATTTGGCGGTAACAACCGCGGCAAGTGCTTCTGGACTAGCGATGCTACCCGGAATAGGTTGCTGGGGTTTAGGGGCGGTAATTATTTTACTGGTCAGTTGCTCGTGCTCACAACATCTACAAGCATACTTGAATTACTTATGCTTGATCACAGTAATTTTGGCCGGAATGATTTTAACTTGCTCGCTGTCTTCGCTGCCACATTGATGCATTTGTTCACCGCAGCATGGACAATCTAGCTCAGTTAATCTGTGCTCAATCACTTCTCGTTCAAAATGCTCTGCCAGTGTTTGTTTACCTTTCTTATGGTGCTTAGCTGGCTCTGTCGTTTTATGCTGCTTGGCTTCATTGAATGTGCCCCGTGGCGTTTTTTACTTTTTCGTCCGTATTTTTGTGATTGTCTTAATTTTAATTCGGCAAGTAAATGGTCAATCCGCGCTTGCATTTCAACTTTATCTTCTTGCCATGCCGCCTTTAGCTGCACTGGCAACGAATAAATTGCAATCAAGTATGGGTACTAGCTACGACCAGTGTGATGATGTTACGTGGTAGACGAGTGCGCTGGCATCAGGTGAAACACTTAATGTTCTCTGCCTTTTATTGGTTCAGCTATGTGCGCTATCTAGTGGTATTTATGTGCTTTGCCATGTTAATTAAGTATATACCCGTAACCATTCAATATGCATGTTTCAGAGTGCTTGAGCAATTTCAATGCAAGGCGCTGTGATGAAATAATGGTTGTTCAGGAGAATATGCTCAGGATAATTGCTCCTGCATTATCCGTATAAGGTACTTCCTGTACCGTCTGCATTCTCTAATAAGGCTACATCCATGTCGCGTCATTATGAGTTACAGCAACGATGAAGTGATGTTGCTCAAACGCTTCTTTGATGGGTTTAAAATGACTTTATACCGCGTTAACTAATTAAACCATAGAATGACTATGCTTCCATTATTTCCCTTGCCTAAAGCCCTTTTAATTCCCACTGAAATCGAGCACTTTGAATGGTGACGGGTATATAACTGCTTAATTATTTTGTGGTGTGATTTATTGCATCATTTTACCGATAGCTTGTGACAATTCAGGCTCAGTGGCTAATAAAAAAACACCAGACATATATGGACGCTATATTTCTTATCGCTGAGGCTCTTAAGGACAATGAATAGCTTAAATAACTCATCATAACGATGAGTTATGCTGGTAAATATTTGGGGGTGTTATGTATTTAAAGCCGCCAATTCTTTTTTCGCTAAAAAATTATCCATTTTTGAACGTAATAACTTATATAACAAAATTGAGCCGTCTATTTCTTCTTTACGATTAGTTAAGCTCTCAATATTTAAACCTAAAGGTAAATCATAAGGGATGACGGCATCTAAAATTTGCTGCAAGCTATTGACGCAAATGCGAATTGATTCATACAAAGGGTTTTTGGCATTAAGAATACGTAAACTGGTCGCCTCGGGAACATTGACGCCTAACCAGTCAATAAATTCTAAGGTTTTTTCACTACCACAGGGGGAGAATGTTAAGATCAAGCGTTGTGGTTTTAAGCCTTGTTTTTGGCATTCAATGGCATAACGGGTAAGCAAGTCTATGGTTGCTTGTGGATTGTATATGGCTTGAGAAATAAAGAAACTACAGCCTTGTTGGTGTTTGGAAATTAAGCGCTCATGTTCATTTTTTTTATTAGCATGGCGCTCGGCAATAGTAACACCACCAATGAAAAAATCATGGGGGTTATCAACTAAAGTTTGATATGCCCTAGCCAAAGATAAGGAAACTTTATTCTCCCTCGACGGACTACCAACCAGCACTACATCTCTGACGCCATATTTTTGCCACGCTTCGTTTGCCCATTCATTAAAGTCATCACTATTGGATTGAGTAACGCTTTTATAAGTAATGACTGGACGATTAGATTTTTTATTCAATATAGAAGAATAAAGCCTAGTGTCATGGGTTGATTTGAATGGGAAAGGTCTGGGTTTACTAATACGCGAATTTTCATCTTGAATGTCATAAACAATTAGGCCATCAAAGTCGATATCACTGACACGTTCAAGTAGCTTATCGGCAATTTCAGCCACTTTATCAAGTGGGGTATCACTTTTTGGCGGTGTGGTGCCGATAAAGTAGACACCGCGATTAATATCATTATATCTGGCTTGTAGCTCTGAGTGCGTAGTCAAAATGTTACTTCTTTGTTTGTTTTTGGATGTTTAGGTGTTTAGATGGCTATATACTCATTCAAATAGCCGCTTTTGTCAACTATTAAAGTAATACCATTCAGCATAAAGAAGTGATCACTTAGAACGGCATGGACGACATTAGAACAATCAAAATAGGTGTAGTTATCGAAGCCTATTTTGTGACGTTATCATGTTGTTCCATGTGTTCCCAAAGGACGAGTTTTAAAGGCTTATACCCGTTACCATTCAAGATGCATGTTTCAGAGTGCTTGAGCAATTTCAATTCAAGGCGCTGTGATGAAATAATGATTGGTATAACAGTGCCTCGGATACGACCCACCCAAGACCAATTTTTTCGATGGTTTAAATCATGGGGTTTTAAAAATCGCGTCAGATAAAATAATAGGTTGGCAATTAGCAGGCAAACACCGCTTAATAAACCATAGCTTTTGCCTTGGCTATTAATAAGCATCATGGCACCAGCTTTACGATAAGAAGATCGTTGTGTGGCTATAATGCTAGCCAGTTAGCTAATAATGCGGTAAGGCGATTACTCCTTTTGAGTTTATTTCGCTTAACTTAACAGGAGTTAAGTTAAGCGAAATGAGAAAGTCGCCAAATTACACCGTTGTCGGCAATAAAAATGTAAGCAATTAATTAATGCTTTTACTCAACTTTTACCGCTTGTTGGTTAAGGGCTATTTTAGGCTGCCATTCCAGCCAATCCTGATCAAGATCTTGATGCAAAATAAAGCTTAGTGGTAACTTGCTACTTTCATCCTCAAACTCCGGTGTTGCAAAGGCGATACCACCAGCAATCAGGGTTTCTATTGATTCAGAATCAATAGAAATGCCAGAGAAAATTCCGGCTTCAATCTTGATACCACTGGTGTTCCAAAATTGACTTTTACCGTTGACCAGCGATGTGTAACGTTTGGCAATATTAATAAAAACATTTACCTCATCCGCGCTAGGTGATAAATCAATACCAATCACTTTGCCGACTTTAATTTGACGATACAAAACAGGATTACCGACACGTACTGAGCCAAGACGAGTAGCGGTTAATTTTATATTTAAACCGTAAGCTAATTGCTCAACGGTAGGTGCGAGTTCAAGTGCGGAAAACTCAAGTTGTTTAGCCTGAGAAGAATGAGCAGGTAATAAACCAATAAAAGCACCGTCAAGTAAGGCGGCAACATTTTTTGAACCGACTAAGCCAATTACCGGCTCTATTTTCCAAAACTTTGTGCCTTGTCTCGCATATTGGCTACCTAGATCATTTAATAACACCAGTGCGGTAACCCCGACCTTATCTTCACTAAAAATAAAACGCTCAATTATGCCCATGGTTTGTTCTTGATAAACCACCTTGGTATTTACTTTTAAGCCGGAAAAATCGTTAAAATGTATGCTTATGCTTTGGCCGGCATCTTTTGCCTGTTCTTCATGTTTAAACAAGGTGAAGCTGGTCAACTCTGCAACGGGCGCACTGGTTGTTATCGAGCTAGTAAGCGCATTTTCAGGAGTATAAAAACTGATAGCGCCACGTAAAATAGCATCAAGAGATTCAGTTTTAACCACGAAGTCGCTCATGCCGCCAGAGATAGTAATACCGCTGGCATTATAAAAACGGCTGGTGCTTTGCACTAGGTCTTTATGCTCTTCATCTATGGTGATACTGACTTTAATATTATCGGCCGCTTTATCTAGGCTGACATTGTCTACTTGACCAATGGTTATGCCGCGATAACTAATAGCACTACCCGGTGTCGCCACATTGGCGTGGTCAGTGGTTAAGGTAAGCTGTAAACCTGGGGCGCTGGCCAATTTTACCGGTGGTTTGTTAAACAAGGTGAACTGCGTTTGTCTTGCACCTTGGCCAAGGTTAAAAGTGATGTAGCTACCGCCGAATAATGCATCGGTATCGCTAGCACCAGAAAGGCTTAAGCTGGGTTTAACTAAATAAAACTGGGTATCTGCTGTTAATATATGCTGATATTTAGCTAATAAGCCCACTTGCAGTTGCTGGTATTCACCGAGGATATTCACTTGATGAATTGCGCCAATTTCAACACCACGATATAAAATCCGGGTATTGAGCGTTATTTTTTCACTTATCGCGATATTTAGTGTGAAAGCAATATTTTGTGCCGCCAGTTTGTCATTGGCATAGAGGGTAAAACTATCACCATTATCAACTGCATTTTTCTGCTTAACCTGACTACCATCCATATTAGTAAAGGCAATACCACCGGTTAAGATAGTTTGTAATGACTGCGCTTGAATATCAATCCCCAGTAAACTTGCCGAGATTTTAATACCGGAATTATTGTAAAAACGACTGCTGTTATTCACATAATGACTAAATTCTTTTTGCAGATGTATATGTATTAAATGCTGTTCAGGGGCCGTAGTTTCAATGGCTTGTATGTTACCAACTACTTGTTGCTTGTAATAAACATTGCTACCGACCTGTAAAGAACGGCGATCATTGCTTTTTAGTATTAAGTGCAAACCCGGTTCACTATATTTATAAGGCGGTTTACTATTAAAGACTTTAAATTTATTACTGGCTTTACCTGCTAATGAGGGCCTGATACTAATGTAGCTACCTGTTAATAAGGTTTTAGCATTAGATAAGCCGGTAAGACTAATTTGTGGTGAAACAATATAAAATTGTGACTGCTCCGTTAAGTAAGGCACCACACGGGGATTCACTTTAGCGATGGCAGTAATTTTTCTCCTGACAGGGTCTATTTTACTGAATGACTCTATCACGCCTATGGTTAATCCTTGAAATAAAATGGCCGCATTGTGATCTATGCCGGAATTCCAATCTAGGGTTAACTCGACTTCATGACCCATTTCTGCTGATTGAAAGTCAGCATGTAAGGGGTATTCTTGGCCATTCTTTGCGGGCGATAATTCTTCTTGGTAACTTAGGGTATCTACCGCAATGCCGCCGGCCATAATGGATGCTAAAGAATCGGTATTAATCTTAACGCCACCAGAGAGTGAGGCCGTCACTTGTATGCCACTGGTGTTATAAAATAACGAGTTCTCTTTTACTAAGTGAGCAAATTCAGGCTTGATAAAAATATTGATGGCAATTTTTTTACTACTTTCAATATAGTGATAACCCGTAACATAGCCAATAGGGATCTGTTTAAAGCTTATCGGTGAATTTTCACTAATAGAACCTAAAACGTCGGTATACAAGGTCAGGTGTAAGCCTGGGGTCGACATATCTAATGTCGGCGCTTCTGCTAAGGCAATAAAATGATGCTGACTTTCCATACCTTTCTTGGTATCCGGCAATATAGTGATATAGCTACCAGAAATGAGCGTATCTAAGCCAGAGACACCTTGCAGGGAAATATCGGCACTGACTAACCAAAAACGAGTGTTTTTGGTTAGATACTCGGCGAAGTCTTTAGAGATTTCAACTTCGGCGATAACATGTTGTAAGTCTGGCGAAGGCACAACTTTTTTCACCAAGCCAGTGATTAAACCTTTATAACGTACTTCGGTTTTATTGGGCACTATACCTGAGCCGTTATCGAATTCTATGGTGATATAGGTGCCTTGTTCCGCAAACACCTTTACCGTAAGCCATATGCCAAAAATTAACGCGATAAAAGGTACAAACCAAATAATTGAAATACCCTGACGTGGAACAACTTCTGCAAGGTTGTTCTTTGGGGGGGGATTATGCGTCGAGGCAGCAATATTCTTGTTCTGGGTCATTTCTGTCCTTTTTCTTCTGGTAAAGTGGCGGGCAAGTTTACTGACGGTAACTGTGCTTGTTTTACTGTGTTCTTATCCGCTGCTTTATCCCATAATAAGCGTGGGTCAAAACTGTTGGCTGCAAACATGGTAAAAATCACCGTAATGGTAAAGTAATTTATCGCAGGACCTGCGGCTACCGAGGTAACAAAGCCAAGCTCTACCACGGTAACCATTAAAGCAACAACGAAGACATCAAGCATTGACCAAGGGCCTAAAAGCTCAAGTATATGGTAAATCTTACTATGTTTATTTGGTTTTAAACGGATCCCTGTATGTGCTTTATAAACTAACACAAATAAACCAATGATTTTTATTAGCGGCACTATGATACTGGCGGTAAATATTATAATCGCTATCGGGTATAAACCAAGATCAATAAATTCGCCTATGCCTGACAAGATAGTGGCATCACTAGGAATACCTAATTGATAGACAATCATTATCGGATAAAGGTTCGCCGGGATAAAAGCTAATAGGGCGGCGACATTCCAAGCCAGAGTGTATTGTAAGCTGTTGCGCTTACGTTGGTAAAAAACACCATGACAGCGACTACACTGTTGAGGTTCGGCTTGTAAACTATTCAGCTTATGGCATTTAGGACATAAGGATAGACCATTGCTTTTAGCTGTGTTCATTAGCACAGCTCCTTGAAAAAGCCCGCTCTAACTTATCCCAGATATAGTCTTGGTCGAGTGCTGCCGCAGACATAGTGGAGCAAATTAACCAGAAGACAAAAGCAAATAAGCCCAGATTTATCGATAGTTCAGTATCATCAATTAATTTATACATAGAAACGACAATAGCTAGCAGAAAAACATTGAGCATAGCCCAGTTATCAAGATGATGATAAGCGCGGAAAAAATTCAATAACGATGGTTTTAGTTTATTAAATTTAAAGCAGTAGGAAATATAAAGTGCACCCGCTAGACGGACAATGGGCACGGCAATAGCAAAGAGAAATACTAAGCAGGCAATCATAAAAAAGCCACGATCAATCAACACCAAAATACAATCAAATAATGACGCCTGATGAAATTGCCCAGCAAAGGTAATACCCATGAGCGGTAATAAAATGGCCGGAAACATTAACATTAAACCTGCAAGAGACCAGTGAAAGCTACGTTCAATGGAATCAACCTTGCGTTCTATCAAGGTACTGCCACAATGATTACATTTGGCTAGTTGTCCTTGTTTTAAGTGCGGCTTGTCATAAAGTGCATCACACTGCGGGCAAGCGACAAAGAAACTTGGGTTTATTTTGTGGTCCATTTAATTGCTAGTTGTCCATTCACTTGGTCGCTGGCGGTTTAATTATTAGTTATGTAAAAGTACCATGAAAAAAAAAGCAGCGATAAACGCTGCTTTTTTTAGAAACTGGCTAATGAAGCAAGCAAGCCATTATTATTTTAATGACGTGATGTATTGTGCAACGGCTTCAATATCAGCATCTGATAATTTAATGGCGATGTTACGCATAATGCCATTGTTGTCATTACTACGGCTGGCGTCACGGAAGCTAGCAAGCTGCTTTTTCAAGTAATCTTTACTTTGGCCGGTAAGGCTTGGAAAACCAGCTTGTTTCATACCTTTACCTGCTACACCATGACAAGCAATACAAGCGGTCACACCTTTTTTAGTATCGCCACCCAAGTATAATTTATGGCCGGCTTCATTTGACTCACCAGTACCAGTATTCGTGCTTTGCACAGCGAAAAATGCGGCTAAGTCGTTGATGTCTTCTTTCGATAACGCGGCAACCATACCCGCCATTACAGGGTCTTTACGATCCCCTGATTTGAAATCAGCTAATTGTTTGGCAAGATAGTTAGCACTTTGACCAGCAAGGCTTGGGTACATAGGGGCTAAGCTGTTACCGTCGGCGCCGTGACAGGCGGCACATGCTACCGCTTTGTTTTTACCTGCTGCTACATTACCTGCGTAAATTGCTGCTGCTGGAGTAGAAGAAAGAACTTCAACATTACCGGCAACGGGTGCACTGCTTGGTGCTGTTTCTGCGCTAGAGCCTGTACTTGCTGATGCTGCAGCTTGTTCGTTGGCACTAGGTAAACCGGAGAAGTGAGCCGCTAAATCAGCCATATCTGCATCAGATAGGTTAGCCGCCATAGGCGCCATCATGGCATCGGTACGAGCGCCTGATTTGAAATCTTTTAATTGCTTAATGATATAAGCGTCATTTTGACCGGCAAGGTTAGGAAACATAGGACTTGCACTAACGCCTGTAGGGCCATGACAGGCGCTACAAACAGCTGCTTTTTCTTTACCTGCGTTAGCATCTGCGGCTTGCGCAGCACTGACGGAACTTAAGGCTACAAGTAGCGAAAAGATAATTTTTTTCATTGAGTTGCTCTCTGCTTGTCATTAACTACCTAGCTGCTTGAATAATATAATCGCTATGTAATTAAAAAATGATAAAAAAGTATGATGGATGTGTCGTCATTTTACACGAATATTAGCGCCTTGTAATAGTGGTGAGGCGAAATCCAGCAAAAAAACAGCTGATTTCACTGATTTGTGCATTTTTTTGATAATAAAAGCGGTAAAAAAACGCTATAATGGCGAAAATTTTAAACGAGTTAAGCCCTTGTCTTCTACAAAGATACATTTAAGTAAAGCCACCTTTACCATTAGCGCTCCAGATATTCGTCGTTTACCAGCTGATTCTGGTATCGAAGTCGCCTTTGCGGGTCGCTCTAATGCCGGTAAATCAAGCGCTTTGAATACGCTAACCAATCAACGAGGTTTAGCGCGCATAAGTAAAACCCCAGGTCGAACTCAGCTGATTAACGTATTTGAAGTGGCAGAGAATCGACGCCTTATTGATTTACCCGGTTATGGCTTTGCCAAAGTGCCATTAGAAATGAAGAAAAAATGGCAAAAAGCATTAGGTGAATATCTAGAAAAACGTCAATGCTTAAAAGGCCTAGTTATTTTAATGGATATACGTCATCCGCTAAAAGACTTAGATATGGATTTAATCCATTGGGCGGCAGATAGTGAATTAGCCGTGTTAGTCTTGTTAACTAAGTGTGACAAGTTATCACAAGGTAAACGTAGCGCTGAGGTGCTTAGCGTTAAAAAAGCATTAGCGCCATTAAATGCCGATATTAGAGTACAAGCTTTCTCCTCACTAAAATATACTGGCAAAGAAGAAGCTGATGTCGTTATTTGTGATTGGCTTGAACAAGAAGCCCAAGAATATGACTTGCCTGAAGCAAGTGATTTAGACGATGAAGATGAAAATATCTTACCCGAAGATTTTCAGAATTAATTAAATCGACTAATCAAAAATGAAAAAAGGAGAATACTTTAGCGGTTCTCCTTTTTTTGTATCGATAAATAGAGCTTAATCCTTATTTTAACCCGCAGCAGAGGGCAATAATTTAATGGAATTGCTATTAACTTACTTGCTTAAACTGTAGCTCTACTAATCGCTGATATAAGTCACAGGTTTGCAATAATGATTGGTGATCACCGATATCAACTAACTGGCCTTGATCTAATACCGCAATTTTATCAGCGTGTTGTATGGTTGAAAAACGATGAGCAATAATAATGGTAGTACGGCCACGCATTAATTCCTCTAAGGCTTGTTGCACATGATGTTCACTCTCACTATCAAGGGCACTGGTTGCTTCATCTAATAATAAAATATCTGGGTCTTTTAATATTGCACGAGCGATAGCTATACGCTGACGTTGCCCTCCAGACAGACGTACACCGCGCTCACCTAAAAAGCTATTATAGCCTTGTGGTAATTGACTTATAAATTCATGAGCATGGGCTTTTTTAGCCGCTGAGATCACTTCTTCATCGCTAGCATCAGGTTTGCCGTAGCGTATATTATGAAAAACATCACTGCTAAATAATGCGGGTTGTTGCGGCACTAGCGCCATTTTCTGGCGAAGATCTTTTGGATCCAGTTGACGTATATCAATCCCGCCCAAGGTAATACGGCCAGCTTGTGGATCATAAAAGCGCTGCAGCAGTTCGAATAATGTGGTTTTTCCTGCACCAGAGGGGCCAACTAAGGCTAATACTTTTCCCTGCTCAGCAATTAAATTTAGCCCTCGGGTAGCTGATTGATCTGGCCTTGAAGGGTAATTAAAGCTTACTTCCTCAAAGGCTATTTCTGCGGAGAGTTCTTTTGCTGAGATAACATTTTCAACAGGGGGAAGAATATGGCTTTCAACCTGTAGAATCTCAATTAACCTTTCGGTCGCGCCAGCGGCACGTTGCAATTCTCCCAAAACTTCTGAAATAGTTGCTAAAGAAGATGCAACTAAAATGGCATAAAATACAAAAGCGCCTAAATCACCACCACTCATCTTACCTTGAATAACATCGCTGCCACCGACCCATAACATGCCGGTAATAGCGCCAAAAACAATAATAATAACACCGGCTATTAACGTGGCTCTTTGCTGTATGCGGCTACGGCCAATATCAAAGGACTTTTCAACTTCCACAGCAAACGCGTGTCTTTCATGCTGTTCATGGGTATAACTTTGCACCGTTTTAATATGTTCAATGGCTTCACCAGCATAGCTGCCAACATCGGCCATGGAATCTTGGCTTTTACGTGATAATTTTCTTACTTTACGGCCATAAAATAAAATAGGCACCAAAATAAACGGCACTGCTATTAAAACAATAACGGTTAATTTAATATTGGTGGCAAATAGCATTGCCAAGGCGCCAATAAGCATTAATACACTGCGAATCGCCATGGAAAATGAAGAACCAATAATACTTTGTAATAAAGTGGTGTCAGTGGTGATACGCGACATGATATCGCCGCTGCCATGGGTCTCAAAGTAGCTGGGGTGCAAGGTAATGACATGATTAAACACCGCTAAACGCATATCAGCACTCACTCGCTCACCTATCCATGAAACTAGATAAAAACGGGCAAAGGTACCGCCGGCAATTAATACGGTGATGGCTAAGATAAAGAGCACCGCGTGCTCTAATTGTTCAATTGACTGTTGAGCAAAGCCCTCATCAATAAGCATTCTAACGCCTTGCCCAACGGACAACATTACCCCAGCAGTAAAAATAAGGGCGATAAAGGCCGCTAACACCTGACCATTATAGGGACGAATAAATTGCCAAAGTTCAAAGAGTATGGCTATTTTTTTATCTTGATGCTTTGGTCTTGAGTCTGTGTCTGTTAGTGAGGTAGTTGAGGAGTGTTCAGACATAAGGTCCCTTAGTTTATGCTAGTTAGGTGTAAGTAACATGACTAGCTGATGAATATATTGGTAATAGTTTACGCGGTTACCTAACGCTGAACTAGGCAGTTGTATTTTAATATGGGGCATTAGCGAAAAATAACGCTAACTTACCATTAAGGCTGTAAGAGCAAGTTACCTCATTAAGGTGACTTTACCCGTGGTGTCGGGGAAGTTATCTATTACAGGGCTCACCTTAGCAGGGCTTAAAAGAGCAAACAGTACTATTTGCTAATTTTAAGACATAAAAAAGCCGATGATAATATCTCCACTAATAAATAGTTAAGAATTACATCGGCATAGTTAGCTTATGGGGAAGCTACAAAAAATTATTACAATAAGTGTTCGCTTAAGAACAAGTGTACTATAGAGCAAGAGCTCTATATAAGTAAAGCTATTTCTAAAGTATAAACTCTATTTTTTGTTCTTGAGCATTATTCGTGCGTTTGTGCCATGTGAATAGACATTATTAATGCCACGATCAAGCATGACCGCATTTACCACACAACGGACTATATCTATTAGCTGAAATCACTCAAAATTAGGTGCGCTATTGATACATAAGCGGCCATAAATATTTGAAGTAATATTCGCAATGCTGACTTTGCATAGTTGATTACTTACATTAAGCTAACCGTTTGAAAAGAATAAGGTAATGTAAAACTATAAGCAAAAATAAGCTACTGCTGGAAATTAAATATTTAAATAAACATGATTGAACT
The DNA here is from genome assembly GCF_001440345.1 of Colwellia sp. TT2012. GTDB lineage: Bacteria > Pseudomonadota > Gammaproteobacteria > Enterobacterales > Alteromonadaceae > Colwellia. Next base: position 218,436 of record NZ_LJYX01000002.1, read on the forward strand.
ATATTGTTAGTGGTAATACATTATCTCCGCTAGTAAATATTATGAGGGCATAAACTTGATAGATGGTTTCACAATAAGAATTGTATTCGCGGTTGTCACTAGCCAAATTTTAATCTCTGCAATATATTTTCAAGTAAAAAACCCTGAAATTAAGGGTGTGCAACAATACTCGTTTCATGCATTATTTTTATGTTTAATGTTCACATTGACTGCAATATTTACCAATTCATTACCTCACTTAGGGGCAATATTAAATAATATATTTTTTGTTTTTGTATCTTATTATTATTGTCGGTCATTCCTTGAATTATTAGAAATACGATCCTATCTAAAATTCGAACGTATATGGTTTTATATAGCAATAATTATATCAACTGTAATTACGGTAATAGATATTTCAAGGACTATAAGAGTTCCATTTATTGAGCTAATTGTCGCACTAATACCTTATTCATATTTACTTTATATGATTCGAAAAAAAGTTAGACTTTCAAATTTACCTAAAGAAATAAACTTTTTTACTTATTCATTATTTATTTTAATCATTGCACATTTTGCATATATGAATTCATTAACCTTTTCATCATATCCATCAAGTTATTTAAATAACCAAATACGAAATATTTCGCTCATTTGCATTATGTTTGCTCATTTATCATCAACCATTGCATTTCTAATGCTAGTATCAGGATTAAAAGAAAGTAAACTTGTCAATTTATCAAACACTGATAGCTTAACTGGATTATTAAATAGGAGAGCTTTTTTTGAAATAGTTGAATCTTTACCGAGTAATACAAGCCATTATTTTATTATGTTTGATGCCGATTTTTTCAAAAAAATAAATGATAAATTTGGTCATATTGTTGGTGATAAAGCCCTCCAACATATTTCTCAAACGTTAAAGTCATGCTTAAGTGAAAATGATGTAGTTGCACGTTATGGTGGAGAGGAATTTATAGCCGTTATTTCAAATTGCACTGTAGAAAACGTAGATTCAATTGCAGAAAGAATCAGGCTAGAGATAATTAAAAATAAATTCTATATTGACAATATCCATGTCCCAATTACATTAAGTATTGGTGTAGCAAAATACCAAGATTCTGATCCTTTAATTGATATTGATAAAGCTGACCAGATGTTATATAAAGCGAAGAAAAATGGTCGAAATATGGTTTGTATCTATAGCCATTAAACTTCAATAAAGCTCCATATAATTATGAATAGAGTAGATGATATTGTTTAATGGAATAAGACACTTTATTGCATCGGTTAATTTATTGACAAAATATCAATTGACCGCTTTATCCTCACAAGTAGACGTTTGGATATGGAAGTGACTTACTTCCGCAATGCGCACCAAGAAGTCATTAGCGGTGAACTATTTTTCACTATTCATTGGCTAAATAGTTATGGCTCACTAATACCACAGAGTGAGCGTTAATATTGTTCTGTCTCGAAAATTCTCAAAGGCTCTGAACCTGATGGCTTGAACTTAGATTTAGTTCAAGCCATCACCTCTGAAACAGTTAGTTTCGCTTAATTTTTTTGTTGGTCACTAAACTTGTTAGGGATGCATGTGGATTAATGGATTGTGCGCTCTTGCTTGTCCCACAGGCTTCCTTGCCAATTTGAGATCGTTCCAGAGGCTTCACAGGTATCGCAATGCCACTCAATTATACCCATGGCAATACCTGTTGCCGCAATGCCTCCTAGACAAAAAAGTTCGTCAGCTCGGCTGTTGCATTTCAAATCAACATCAATGAGTGGTTGCTCTATATTTTCAGAAACCGATGACACTATTTTGATCAGAAATTTGAAAACCGTTTTTGCTTGTTCCGTAAGTTCTAGTACGTTACCTTCTTCGTCAAGGAAATGTCTTAAATCTGCTTTTAACGCCATACGTTTTATCAATTATAAAAGGTTAAGCTAGCTAACATATAGCAGTTAAAGCTCTTGGTACATTAATTCTAATTTAATATTATCAAGTTGACAGTACAGTTGGAGAGTTACATCTGTTTGACTAGGTAATAACAATAACCAATTCAACTTATTAGATACGAAAGCAGAGGTTTTCTTGAATAGTTGTAAAGACTTATCTATGAAGGTTTATTGATCATCAGCGTTATAATCTAAGTCTTGATGATATTATATTTGTCACGGATGTCGACAAAGCCCACCATAAATAAAGCTATTTCTAAAGTATAAACTCTATTTCGTTGCTCTGGATCATTATTAGTGCGTTTGTACCATGTGTGGTTTGTTATAAATAATGAGATATACGATCGAAAATGAGCTTTTTATAATGTTTGAGATAGCCAATAAATACTATTTTCGTATATGAATACTTACTTGAGTATTAATAGTCCCTTCCTCATCAATGGCAATGACCGCCTCATTAAGCAACATGACTACCTGAGTTATTTCATCTTGGGTGCGAATAAAACTTAGTTCATAGCCATAATTATACATTGAACTGACAGACGCTTGCTGGGCAACACTCAGTTGCGTCCACAATGCATGTGTACTCGGGCAAACATGCCTGCGTTCGTCTCGATCTATTTCAATTTTACCGGTTAAATTTTTGGTGTTTTTAATAGCAGAAGACATAGTGAATTGCGTCCTTGTAACACGACAATGGGTAGCTAAGGTATAGCAGTTTTCAATTTATATTCAATCAGCAGGAAGGTTTTTATAGTTGTTGTTAGCAAGCCAAGTGTTACTTTTTTACCTAGTGCGAGAATTTACCACGGGTATTTTATTAGCAAAAATGGGGTGGTATGACCGCTTTAACAGGCGAATTGTCATACATCAGCAATAATTCAACCATTATGCCTATGCACAGATGACAGAACTATTGCTGGTTAATCATTTCCCTAAGCCACTAATCCCAAGATACAGACCAGAAATATAGGAAATCATCCAGAAAGCCCAAACAAGGATGCTAAAGCGGTGGAAAGTTTTTTGCAGCTCAAGATCATTATTCCGGATAGCGATGAATGCCCAACAAAAATGGAAAATCATCAAGAAAAGCCCTAAGAAGCCCGAAATTGAATGGGCAGTAAAGATAAGGTGGCCGACATGCAGGTACATCATGATAGTGCCAATAGTATCGGTAATGACTCCCAGTCCAAACATGGTTAAATGCCACATCTTTAATTTTTTATGGTAATAGTCATTCCAGATACCAATAGAATAAAAGATCAGGGCGAGGGTGAAAAAAATGGCTCCCGATAAAATTAACGGTGTCACAGCTTTATCCTTTAGATAGTTTCAAAGGCTGATTTTAATCTAATTGATAATTAATTGCATTAGTGAGTTGTTAACGTAACTTAATCGTTTACTTATGAGCGTTATTTTTAGGCATAAACTTTATTAAACTCTTGAACTTTGCCTTAACAGAGCGCCAATGGGTTCTAGGAATTTTAGGCGCTAGCGCTAATAAATGTTGAAAATCATGCTCAGATAGGTGTACTTCCCCACCATGCGCAAGAATAATGCTGTCGGCCTGTAGCGCGATTATTTTGTGCAGTGATGCTCGATATCTATTTGGGTAAAAAAGAGGGAAGGGCGGAATAAATTTATTTTTAACTTTAACCATTAAATCGGCAACATAGACTTTATTGCTGGGCAGGTGATGTAAAGATAAATCTCTATCAGTATGCCCTTGAGTGGCTAAGGCAACCCAATCAGAAAATCCTGGTAACGCCTCGCCATCATCTAATTTATAGTCAGCTTTGAGTTGGCTTGAATACCAAATGTTCTTGCTGGGTCTTTTCATGCGTTTGGCTACCCATTTAGCCAGCAGCATGTCGGTAAGATGCATAAGCCGACCATCTAAGCCTGAATACCACTGGCCACTGACATTGGCGGTGGCAATTTTACAGCCGGTTATTTTTCGTAGCATATTAGCGGCGCCAGCGTGATCGGGATGCATATGAGTTACCACCACTAAGGTTATATCACTAAAGGAACGCTGTAATGTTTGTGTGATAAAGTGCTTTAGTACCGAGATGTCTGAGCGACAGCAACCATCAAGCAGCAGTAACTTATCGGGATATTCAGCTAGTAAAATTGTTTGAATATGTCCGTCAAGGTGATGTAGTTTCATAGCGATAAAACAGCTCAGTAAATAGGTGGATATCTCAAGGTTACAGTATAAGAAACGGCTTAAGAGCGCACTGTTTTTTTGAATTAAGTGAATAAAAAATCACAGTGTTAGTCTTGAACATATACTAGCTTGAAACCACCCACAGGATCTTGGTGGGTGGTTTTATCCACTAGCTACAATACTTTAATTAAGTACTTTTTCTAGGGCTTCTTCAGATACGTCAAATTCGTGTTCGTCCAACTTGTGCCTTGTTTCCGCCAGTAATAAATAAAAGCTAGGTAGAATAAACAAGGTAAAGATAGTGCCAATAAACATACCTGCCACTAAAATTATGCCAATGCTGTTACGCGCTTCTGCGCCTGCACCAGTAACCAATACTAAGGGAAAATGCCCGAGTATTGTTGCTGCTGTGGTCATTAAAATAGGCCGTAACCGTGTCGTTGCCGCTTCAGTGACCGCCGTGAGTTTATTGGCGCCAAGCTCTTGGGCATGGTTGGCAAATTCAACAATTAAAATACCATTCTTAGCAATTAAGCCAATCAAGGTAATCAAACCTATTTGCGAATAAATATTAATGGTGGTTAATTCCATATAAGGGATTAATAACGCACCCGATAGCGCTAACGGTACACAACCTAGCAGCACCACTAAGGGATCTCTAAAGCTATTAAATTGTATGGCTAATACCAAGAAAACAATCAATAAAGAAACAGCCAATACCATAATTAAGGTATTACCTTCTTGGCGTAACTGTCTAGATTCACCAGCGTAGTCAATTGAGTAGCCTAAAGGTAATATTTCTTTGGCTGCCTTTTCAAGGGCTGATAACGCTGCTTCTTTGTTTGATCCCGGTGCGACACCACCGTAAATTCTAAACGAAGCTTGTTGAGCAAAGGTACCGAGTTGTCTCGGCACCGTTTTCCATTTTAAGTCAGCCACCGCTGAGACAGGTAATAGCTCGCCGGTAGGTAATTTAATATTCAATGATAAAATTGCTTCGGTTTTACTGCGTACTTCATCATTAACGATGGGAATAACGCGATAAGCTTTACCGTTAGCATCAAAGCGATTAACAAAGTTACTCGATAATAAAACACTCAGTTGCTCACTAATTTGCCCGACAGTCATACCTAAATCAGCAATTTTTTCTCGATTTAATTGCAGTTCCACTTGTGGGAGGTCTATTTTTAAGTCGGTATCAGCGAAAAGAAATTGCCCACTGGCAAAGGCTGCTCCGACAAGTTGATCGGCATATTGTTTCATTTCACTATAGGGGGCAGAGGCTTTAACAATCATGTCAATTTCAAACTGACCTGAACTCGGTAAAGAGGAGGGGAGAATTGGAAACATATTCAACCCAGGTATTTGTGCTAATTTGCCGTAAATACGCGGCACTAATGACTGGGCGCTGTAGTCGCGTTCATCGGCACTGACTAACTCTAAACCGCCAAAACCACCACCGCCAAAGATGATCTGCCAAACTTTCTTACCGCCTTCTATTTCTTGCAAGCTTTCTACTACTGGATTCATTTGTGCGACGTTATAAGCGAGTGAAGCATCAGGAGGTGATTGAATAACAAACATGACCATCGATTGATCTTCTATGGGCGCGAGTTCTTTTTTCGAGTGTAGATAAAAAGGCACAGCAAGTAGCGATACCACTAGAGCAATAAGAAATACTTGTCCTTGCCACTTAAAAATCTTATGTAACAGCTTGGCGTAGCTGCTCTGCAACTTTTCAAAAAGGTGATTTACTTTACGGGTGAACCAACCTTCTTCACCGCTTTGAGGAGCAACATATGCGCTCATAATGGGTGACAAGGTAACGGCAACAATCCCTGAAATGATAACGGCAATCGCTAAGGTAAAAGCAAACTCTTTGAATAATACCCCAGTCAGACCAGACAAAAATCCGATAGGTGCATAAACGGCTGCCAGTGTTAAGGTCATTGAGATAATGGGCACCAAGAGCTGGCGTGAACTAATCAAGGCAGCATCAAATTTTGACATGCCTTGACGCATTAGTCGGGCAACATTTTCTACTACAACAATGGAATCATCAACCACTAAACCCACCGAGAGTACGATAGCTAACACGGTTAATAGGTTTAACGAAAAGCCCATCATAGTCATAGCGGCAATAGCGCCTAAAATAGAAATAGGTATGGTGATTAATGGCACTATAGCGCTTCTAAAAGAGCCCATAAGTAGTACTACTACTAAGCCAACTAAAAAGATTGTTTCAGCTAAGGTGGTAAAAATCTCAGTTAAGGCATCGCGCATATACAAGGTGCCGTCGTAAGCATAACCAATGGAAATACCGTTGGGTAGAGTTTTGTTTAGCTCAGCTACTGTTTCATATAACCTATCACCAATGGCAATTTCATTAGCGCCAGGCAATGGCCAAATGGAAATATAAACGGCATCTTGATCATTTAATCTAGCGGTGACACTGCTATCTTCTGCTGCTAGCTCAATTTTTGCGACATCTCTTAAATAGATATTCGCGCCATCTAGCTCACTGACCACCAATTGTTCAAACTCTTCAACACTGCTGAGTTGGGTATTAGCAACGATATCAATTTTTTGCCGACTATTTTCGACATAACCCAAAGTGGCTATGGTGTTGTTTGCTGCTAAGGCTTGATAAACATCACTGGCGCTTAAGTTAAATATTTGTAGTGCCTCTGGATCTAACCAGACACGCATTGCCGGTGTTCGAGCGCCCTCAATACCAACTCTTTGTACACCTTCAATAGCATTTAAAATCGGATTAACTTGGCGAATTAAATAATCGGTAATGCGTGATAAGTCATTACCGTTGGCATGAACATTTAAATAAAACACCGCAAAAGGTCTATCGGCACGACTCACTGATACCATGGGGTCTTGCGCGCCAGCAGGTAACTCAAAACGAATTTGACTTAAGCGAGCGGTTAATTCAGCTAGCGCCAAGGTCGAATTTTCATTGAGTTTTAGCCAAGCGGTAACTTTCGAACTGCCAGATGTGCTGGTCGATTCGACATATTCAACCCCTGGCACGGTAGCGGCAACACGCTCAATTGGCTCGGTAACAAAACCTTGCACTACATCAGCGGCAGCGCCGATGTAATAGGTCTCAATTACTAATGAGGCACTTTCAATTTTCGGAAATTGCAGTACCGGAATTTTACTTGCTGACCATAGGCCGGCAATACAAATAATAATAGACAAAACAATGGCGACCACAGGTCGCTTGACAAAAACGTCCATAATCGATGGTTTATTTTCTTGCATCATAAGCCCTTATTATTGTGCACTTGCATCGAGAGCAGGCGCTTTAGCGGCTACTTTGGCAGTTTCATCAGCCGCTTCATGGGCAAGGTATACTTTCATACCAGGATATAATTTGAACGCGCCTTTATTGGCAACCAGCTGGCCTGCTGTTATGCCGGCAAGTATCATTACCCGTTCACCTTGTCGCTGGCCAAGTTTAACGGCTACTTGTTTCGCGCGATAGCTACCCTTACCGGCAGCTTCTAAGACAAAAACATAGTCACCTAAGGCATCGCGTTTTATCGCTAAATCAGGTACTGATGCGAGTATAACTTGCTTAGCAATGGGCACTATCACAGAGACCAAGGTATTTGGTTTTAATGCTAGGATTGCTGAGGGTAATTGTGCGCGGTATTTTAAATGACGTGAGATGCGTGATAACTGAGGGTCGATAGCTATAATTTTTGCTGCAAACTCAGCATCTTGATTCATTGGGCTAATTTTTACCGTCGAGCCTAAACTTAGCTCTTGATAGCGTTGCGGCAAATGAAAATCAATCCAAGTAAGGTCATTGATACCAATAAGATCAAGCACTTGGCTGTTTTTGTCTAAATACTGGCCAACTTCTAAGCTATGAATACCAACCTTAGCGGTAAAGGGCGCAGTTAAGGTTTTTTTATCTATTGCCGTAGTAATCACCGCAATATCTGCTTGTGCTATTTGTACTGCGGCGCGAGCTTGGTCAACTCGTTCTTCACTAATGCCGCGATTTTTACGCAACGCAATATTACGCGTTAGGGTCTGCTGCTGTAGCGTCAATGTTGCTTGAGCTGCCATTAAACGGGCATCTTCGTCCCTATGGTCTAATACCAACAACACTTGGCCTTTTTTAACGACACTGCCAGAGCTGGCATTTAACTGGGTAATTTCACCGGCAAGTTCGTTAATAAGCAGTAAAAACTTGAACGCTTGTACTTCGCCACTTATCTGAATATGCTGCTGATAACTAATATTGCTGACGGTTACCGCAGTAACGGTTGCTGCTGGCTCAGGCATGCTGGCAGCATGGGCATTGGCCGCTTGTTGTAGTGATGATTTATAGCTATATAAGCCAAAAATAGTGCCGGCTAATAATATAATCACCACAAGCCATTTAGTTAGATTCATGATTGTTCCTTTATCCTTATTTTTTAAAACGCTTAATTAATGCCTTGAGCGTATTTACTGTATTGCGGCTTAGTTGTTTAATGATAGTTAATCTGTGCAGGTATTGGCCTTTAAACTTACCTAAGCCCAGCCTCTGTTAGGCGTAGGCATACTTCTTTTATGCCATCATCTGTTATTTTTTGCTGCCAATCATAGGTATTGACTAAGCGCTGCATGGTGCGAATATGTAAATTATCAGGTGCAAGCGCTAACATTTCTTCTGCTAGATTTTCAGCTAGATCGTTGCGCCAGCATTGGTGTACACGTACCGTTTGAAAATAACCCAAGGATAACGACCAGCTGCCTATGTTTATCTCTTCAATATCTCGGCTACCTGAGGTTAATTCACCGGAATCAGCGGCGGCTTGTAAAAATTGTTGAAACATAGCTTGGCAGCGCTCACCGCAGGCTATCATCTGTGTTAACCAACGCTGTGAGCAGCGCTTCATCATGGCTTGGGTGTTGACAATGCTTTCGAGCTGACTATCAAAGCTATACATTTGCACCTTGGAAAAATCTAACAAGCTAGTGGCAATAATGCGCTCTGGTGTGGTCAGGGGTAAAGCGAGAACTTTTTTAAAAACACTTTGTCGTTCTTGATACATGCGAGTGGCTAAGGCAATCAGTACATCTTCTTTGCATTGGACGAATTTATAAACAGAGCCCATAGACAGACCCGCTAATTTGGCAATAGCGGACATTGAAAAATCTAATAAACTACTGTTTTCAATAGCCTTGATTGCTGCGTAAATAATTAATTTTTCTTGTTCTGCTGCGCTAAATCTTGGAGCTGGAGCCATATATAAATCTTATTTTGTAATTGTATTCGAATGTCGTTCAAATGTCAGTTTAACTGAATTTATCTTAAGTTCAAGGACAAATATCTTATATTAATAACATTTATCGATAGCGGGCTGAATAGATAGCTACATCAACAGATCTTTCATCGCTGTACTGTATTCACGGGGGAGTATGGCCATTCTTGTTAGAGATGAGTTTTAGTGGGGTGGAAATTAACTAAGCTGTGCTTGTTCTAATTGCAACCAGTTCAGTGCTACATCACGATCTGAATAAATTCGTAAATTCAACCTATCAGTTCTTGGGATGGTATGAGCTAAATACTCTGTGTTTAATTGACTGGCGATTTTGTAGACAATAACCGCTATCGCGTGAATTTCGCTTAGATTACCAATATTAATTTGTGCTTCAAAATCATAAGAATAAGCGTTCACTTTATTGATTAGTAACGAAAAAGGGCTATGAAGATGAGCCAGAAAAAAATTATGCAACTGATTGACCATAATAAGATTAATTTCCACACCCTCGTTGACTATCACCTCGGCAATACAATCGCTAAGTAATATTATTCTGGCGAACGGTAGTTCATATAGTTTGATATCTTACTCCCACCCTTGGAAACTACTAACCATAAAGCTGCTTACCTCTCTAGTATAGTGGAAGGTCTAGCATTAAGGTTTGCTCGTTAAGCTAAGTGCTCAGCAAGGTAATCGACTAACAATCTAATTTTGACGGACAGTTGTCTATTATGAGGATAAACAGCCCAAATACCCTCATCGGGCTCACGGTTATCGCTAAGCTAGGTGCACAGCAAGGTAATCGACTAACAATCTAATTTTGACGGACAGTTGTCTATTATGAGGATAAACAGCCCAAATACCTTCATCAGGCTCGCGATAATGGTCAAGTAAGGTGATTAAACGGCCCTGTTCTATATAGTCTTTTACATAGTAATCGGGTAGTTGCACTATACCAATACCTTTTAATGCGGCATCAACTAAGCCATAACCCGAGTTGAAACGGATACTGCCACTGACACGGATATTTTTATCCTTGTTATTATCTCGAAAGCGCCAGTAATCTAAGGTGCCTAAGAGACAATTATGTTGCTTTAATTCAGATAGAGCATGAGGAGTACCGTGCTTACTGATATAAGCAGGTGCCGCACAGACATAATTAGTACGTTGGGCTAGTTTTTTTGCCATCAAGGTAGAATCATGTAACTTGCCTAGTCGAATGGCGAGGTCATAACCTTCATCGACTAAATCAATTTTTTGATTACTTAAGTGTGCCAGTACCTGAATATCTGGATGTTGCAAAATAAAATCATTGATTAGCGGTAGTACTTGTTGCTCTCCGTAAGTAACTGAGGCAGTCAGTTTAATCTTGCCTTGTGGCGTGGATTGTAAGTTAGTTATTGCCGTTTCAGCTTGCTCTAGTCCGTCAAGAACGACTCGACAATGTTGATAAAATAACTTGCCTTCTTGGCTAAGTGATACTTTTCGGGTGGTGCGATATAACAACTTCACCTTTAAACGATTTTCTAAAGCGGTGATCTGACGACTCACTTGTGCGGTTGATATGGCTAATTTTTTAGCCGCCAAGGTAAAGCTCTCTGCTTCTGCGACATAAACGAATTCACTGATACCTTGCCAATTCATGATTGTTACCTATATGTAAAAGTGTTTTACTAAAATAGGATATTATCATTTGAGCGGAAATAAATATAATAGCCCTCATACTTTACTTGGCTAGAGTTATTTAGCGTTAGTTAAACCTGATTAGTAGATAAGCTTGTTGATAGGTTTAGCTTTTTCTTAATAGACTACACTTGATAGCCATACTACTAGCCTTTGCCAGCGATAAAAGCGAGAACACTATGCCTGAACAAACGTCCGAACAAACGCCTGATAAATTTATTAAATCGAAAGCCGCCATTGCTTGGGGCCCAAATCAACCGTTATCCGTTGAAGAAATTGATGTCATGCTGCCTAAAAAAGGTGAAGTACTGGTCAAAATTATTGCTTCTGGTGTCTGTCATACCGATGCTTTTACTTTATCAGGTGATGATCCAGAAGGCATTTTTCCTTGTATATTAGGTCATGAAGGTGGTGGTATTGTTGAGCAAATCGGTGTCGGGGTCACTAGTGTTAAAGTTGGCGATCATGTGATTCCGTTATACACCCCAGAATGTGGTGAATGTAAATTCTGTTTATCGGGTAAAACCAACTTATGCCAGAAAATTCGTGCCACGCAAGGTAAAGGTTTAATGCCTGATGGCACGACCCGCTTTTATAAAGATGGCAAACCGATTTTTCATTATATGGGCTGTTCAACCTTTTCAGAATACACGGTATTACCTGAAATTTCTTTAGCAAAAATAAACCCAACTGCACCATTAAAAGAAGTGTGTTTACTCGGTTGTGGTGTTACCACTGGCATGGGCGCAGTAAAGAATACTGCCAAAGTAGAAGAGGGTGCTACGGTTGCTATTTTTGGTTTAGGTGGTATCGGTTTATCGGTAATTATTGGCGCTACTATGGCGAAAGCCTCACGTATTATAGCCATTGATATTAATGAAAGTAAATTTGAATTAGCTAAAAAACTTGGCGCAACTGAGTGCATTAATCCACAAAAATATGACCAGCCTATTCAAGACGTTATTGTGGAGTTAACGGATGGCGGTGTTGATTATTCTTTTGAATGTATAGGTAATGTCGACGTGATGCGCTCAGCACTTGAGTGTTGCCATAAGGGCTGGGGTGAGTCAATAGTTATTGGTGTTGCGGGTGCGGGACAAGAAATATCCACTAGACCCTTTCAATTAGTTACTGGCCGAGTATGGCGTGGCTCTGCCTTTGGTGGAGTAAAAGGTCGTTCAGAATTACCTGACTATGTTGAGCGTTATTTAAAAGGTGAGTTCAAGCTCGATGACTTTATTACTCATACTATGGGTTTAGAGGATATCAATGAAGCCTTCGACTTGCTGCATAAAGGTAAGAGTATCCGCAGCGTTATTCATTTTGATAAGTAGCACTTGGATAAATAGCCTTTATTCACTACGTTATTTTATCGCTGGTGTTTTGTTTGATAAAGCACTAGCCAAAGCTAAGGATTTACTATGACCATAGAATGTTTAACCAGTAATAAAATGTTTGGCGGTTGGCATAAACAATATAGCCATCAAGCCAGTAGCTTAAATTGTAGTATGCGTTTTGCTATTTTTTTACCACCCCAAGCATCGAGTAGCAATAAAGTTCCTGTGCTTTATTGGTTATCAGGGCTTACCTGTACCGATGAAAATGTTATGCAAAAATCAGGCATACAGCGTATTGCTGCTGAGTTAGGTATGGCCATTGTTGCCCCTGACACAAGCCCAAGAGGTGAAGGTGTTGCTGATGATGACGATTATGATTTAGGCCAAGGAGCAGGGTTTTATCTTAATGCTAGCCAAGCGCCGTGGAATCGCCATTATCAAATGTATGATTATATTGTTGATGAATTACCGGCACTGATTGAAGCAACTTTTCCGGTCAGTAATAAGCGCGCTATCGCCGGTCATTCTATGGGTGGACATGGCGCGTTAACCATAGCCTTGAAAAATCCAGAGCTTTATTGCTCAGTTTCTGCCTTTAGTCCTATCAGTAACCCCATCAATTGTCCTTGGGGGCAAAAAGCCTTTAGTGCCTACTTAGGTGATGATAAGGATTTATGGCGAGATCATGATGCCAGCGAATTGATGCGACGGGTTAAACAATTTGTCCCTGCTCGGGTTGATCAAGGCGAAGCGGATAACTTTCTTGAGGAGCAGTTAAAACCTGATGCTTTGCTGTCGGCGGCAAAGAGCAATGGCTACCCGCTTGAGTTAAATCGTCATGAGGGTTATGACCATAGCTATTATTTTATCAGTAGTTTTATTGAAGAGCAGTTACGTTTTCATGCACAATATCTCAGTCGATAGCTAGACTTTTAGTCGCAAAAAAAAGCCACCTAGTCATAGTAATTAAGTGGCTTTTTTATTGTTCATATTTAAGTGGGTGCAGTGTACAGGTTAGGTTAGCTAATCTTCTTCGACATAAAGGTGCTGTAGGGATCTGCCTGATAATCAGCAAAGGGCGGACAAGTGGCAAAACCAAGTTGTTGATAGAGCTTTTGTGCCGGAAGAAACACCGCCATGGAGCCTGTTTCTAAACTTAGTATGTGATAACCGCGAGTGCTTGCTTGGTCGATCATATGGGTCAATAGCAACTTAGCTACACCTTGGCGTAAAAAGTTCTTGGAGGTGCGCATGGATTTAATTTCGCCATGAAACCTATCTAACTCTTTTAAAGCGCCACAGCCAGCTAATTCATTATCTTTCCAGACACTCCAAAAACTGATGTCTGCATGGGATAATGCGGATAAATCTAAGGCATGTACACTTTCTGGCGGCGAATGCAGCAACATATCTTGATGGTGCTCGGCTAACAATGTTATGACAGCGGGATGTGTTAGTTCGCCGATGTGGATTTCCATGCTGTTGCTACCTTTATATAAAGTTACTTTAGAAAGCTACTGTAGAGAGCTATTTTCGATTTTGCTTTTTAGTTTCTTTTAGCAGCAACTCTTCAAATTCTTCAGGAAATAGTATCAAGCCCTTATTATCTTGATTGGGAAAAACCACCAAAGCCAAGTCATCATCGGCCAGGCCCATGCTCCATCGACTGTACCATTTAGCCAAAGAAATTTCCTGAGGCTGGCATGCTTGCCACTCACCTGTTGCCCAACCCTGAGCAAATTCTTTATTGGGCCATACCGGCACACAATCCTCATCGTCAGTATTGAGCATCATACAGCCATGCTCATCAGTCAATAGCCAAATTTCTTTATTGCTAACGACTTGCTGAAGTAGATAGTTTAAACGTTTTTCATCATCATAATTTTCTATGGTATTAAGCTGTTCAGTTGATATAGGCATGGGCAAGAAGGGCTGTTTGGAATAATAGTTCATTATTTTATCGTGTTACCTACACACTAACAACCGCTGTTTTGTTCTAATCCTAGTGCTTAACTACTGCCGGGGTTGAGCTTACTTATTACTATAACCCGTCATTTCAACAAAACCTTGGCCTTGATGACTGCCACTAAAAGTCACCATACCTTCAAAGTATTCAATACCAAAGCGCATAATTTGTTGCTCATTAACTACCGTCACCTTGATGTCGATATTTTCTTTCGCGATAAGTAATGAAAATGATTGTGGGTAGGGGGAGTTACTGGTGAGGTTATGGTAGTGGCTGATAAGAGTGATATCGTTCGAGGCAATACTACGAATGTCACCATTGCGCATCATTATGCTGGCATACAAATAATCTTCTTGCTTTGAGCGAGCACGAAAAACCATCAAGGCAGTATTGTCATTAAGGCGCAGTGCAAACCAGTCCCAACCTTGTTGATCTGGCCCTAGCGGTTGTGAAGACCATTCACGTTCGAACCAGGCTTGACCTGTCACTTTTTGCCATTTCCCTTGCCAATAGACCTTACCCGTGACTTCTATAAAAGGCTGAGAATAATAGTGGCTGGCGATATTTAAACTCGGGTGTTTAATGCTAAAGCCCTTTTCGCCCTGCAGAAAGAACTCTGCTGTTGTAGTTAGATTCAGTTCTACTTGCCAATGCTTTTCTCTCGTCGTTGTAGCGATCTTTTCCTTTATTGGACCATTTACTTTTGAAATATCTACGGCACTCTCTATCTCGGCAACATCCACTGCACTCGTTATTGAGCCAACCGCTGAGCCATAAACCAGGCTGGCGGGTAGCAAGGACGATGTGGACTGCCATTGCCAGTCATCTATTGTGGCATTAAAGGGCTCAGAAGATATGTTGACGTTGCCTAGCTCTTCGCGACCATGTCTATAGGCGGTGTTATGGCTTTGTGCATCCGCTAAAGCGGCATGAGCGAAGTACCAATGTTTATCGCCAACCGCTCGGCGAAAAAGGGTCCATTGACTTGCCAATGACTGGCCATGTTCAGTCGTTAACGTTGCGGTTAAATACCACCACTCTTGGCGATACGCTTTTTTCGGCGCATGGGCTTGTGGAAAAAGTATCAGATTATGCATTGATGGACTAGCAAATTTACCGTCCGCATCGGTAAGGTATTTTAGTGGCTGGCGTTTTTTTTCCGCTTCTTCACTGCAGCCAGTAATAAGTAGACCACTGGCTAGCAAGATTAATAGCGGTTTTAAACAATATTTTAAGCAATGCCTTAAGTAAAAAATCATCATGACAAACTGGCCCTCACATTGAGCTTATATAAGGGAATGGCTAATGCAGGTAATAATATCAATAGCCCGGTAACACTAGTGATAGCAAATGGCGCGATATCTAATACTAGCGGCATTGACCAGCCAAATGATGCGGGTAGCACTTTTGCTACCAAGGCTTTAGCCAGTAAGCCAGCTATCGGCCAGCTAAGTAAAAGCACACCAAAAGCTAACAATAGCCACTGCATTAACATATGACTAAAGAGCTCAATACGGCTATAACCCAAACTACTTAATATGTGTAAATCTGGTTTGCGCGCCAATTCTAAATTGTTGGCTGATAAAAACAGGCCAAAGCAGGCGATAATGAGTAAAACAAAAGCGATTGCCTGAGTCAGTACAAAAGTTTGCTTAAATATTGCTAGTGCCATTGTTTTGATTTCTTCAGGTAAAAATATCTGCTCGTTATCAAGACCTAACTGCTCAGCTAACGCGGCTGTACTTAGATTATTACGGCCCTTAAAGTAGACAGCAAAGCCATGTTCACGCCAGCCTGAAAGAGGAATTTCCTGGGCCTTTAACGGAATTTTGACCGAATAGCCTTGATTGCCATAGTCATAAAAAATGGCTGTTATGGTACAGGTGAGCTGTTGCAGGCCTTGCTCGACGGTGAACTGTTCATTTAAGGCTAAGCCTTTTTTAAGCGATAGCTGTTCGTTGATATAACAACTGAATTGCCCTGGTGATTGCTGCTTGGACGACCGTGCTTTAAACAATAAACTATTTTTTTGTTTAACCGACATAAGCGCATGAACCGCTAGGGTATCATTACCGTATTTGGCGATAGTCTGGTTAAATACCACATATTCATCAATATACTCTTGCTGTTTAAGCCAGGCCTCAACCTTGTTTTTTTGCTTGGGGTTATAACTGATAAAGAGGTCTGCACTCAACAACTGCTCTAAATAGGCAGTGAAAGCTTTTTCAAAACTGTTGACCATAAGCGCCGCGGAAATACTGGCGGTGAGTGCTAGGTAAAATGCTGCTAAGGGTAAATAGCGTCTACCCACTTGTTGGCGGGCATCTTTAACCACAAATTTGAGCCGAAAAGAGCGAGTGAAATAACTCATGCCCTTAAGTAAGTAACTCAATATATTAGGTAATAAGGCGACACTGGCGATTAACAGTAGGCCATATTTTATCATTAATAGATGCCAGGAATTTTGTCCATAAACCTCAGGCCAAAGTAGGAAAATAGCCAGTAAGATTAGGCCAATGGCAGCGCTTGCTCGGTAGTTAAATGATTGAGGAACAATGCGGGCTGTTAGGGCGATTTTTGCTGAGCTAATAATTCTAAACTGTTTAAATAGTGCCAACAAAACGGCCACGGCAGAAATAGCGAATGCCCATAAGCTATATAACCAATGCCATTGAAAATGTCCGCTTTGTCTTAGCTGATATAGCTGCTCTAAGGTAATTCCTAATATAGGCAGTAAGATTGAAACCAAGGCAAAAGCGATGGCAATACCAATAATACTGGCGAGCAAGGTTAATAGCAAAGCTTCACATAGCATAACTTTTAGAATGCTGGTTAATTCTACGCCAAGTAAGCGTAACTTTGCCGCTAACTCGCCGCGTTTTTGCCATGCTTGATCAGCGGCTTGAAAAGCGATAAATAAACTGACGATAAAGCCTAAAATGGCCAGTGCCGATAAATTTAAATGCAAAGCATCGGCAAAACCTTCTCGTTCTTCAAGTGACCAGGCCTCTTGAATGGATAAATGCTCGGGTAAAGCTGCGGCTAACCGTGCCTTTTCATCGGTGCTAATGGCGGTCACCATTAAATGACTAAAGCCTTTGATATCGGGAAATAGTTGCCAAGCAAGGGGTAAGTCAATTAAGGCGACTTTGCCCCAGTCATTGATTTGATTGTAGTTAACTTTAAATGATTGGTCACCAGCTAAGGTGATTTGCTTGGTATCATTTTTATCTGTCGTTGAATTAAGCGTCAAGCCAAGGGCTTTGGCGTATTTGCTGCTTAGATTAATATGATGAGTGGTAAAAATTTTTGGCAGGGTCAAAACCAGTGGCAGCATGTCCATGGCTCGGAATGATATTTGCTTACCGGAAGCAAGTGTTTTACCAAAAAGATGTATTGGCGCAAGCTGATAAAAACCTTGGGCCTTTAACTTGCTAAAGTCATGGCGTGAAATAGTGTGCCCTTCATTGGCAACAATATAAAAACTTACGGGAGATTTTAACCCCCTATTGGCTGCTTGGTACTGCTGTTCGCTGGCATGATTTAATACCAGAATACTGAGTAGAGTGCTGGTGGCTATGGCTAAACTTAAAATAAAGCCAAGGTTTAATAGTGGTTTATGTAAGTATTCAGCAAGGTGTGCTTTAACAACCAATAAAAACTCACTATTTTTTTCTGTATTAGCTGTTTCTTTCATCAGTTCAACCGGTAACTAAGCTGACAGTAGATTCTTGTAAACGATAGATTTTATCCATACTAGCAGCCACATCGGCGCTATGAGTCACCATAAGTAAGGCGGTGTTGTTGGACTTAGCTAGCTGGACTAACTGTGCTACTACCTGGCTACTATTCTGCTGGTCTAAATTTCCGGTTGGTTCATCAGCAAGCAACAATTTTGGCTTACTGTTTAGCGCGCGAGCAATGGCTACTCGCTGCATTTCACCCCCTGATAAGGTTGCCGGATATTTTTTTAATAAGCTGCTAATACCAAGTTGCTCTGCTAGTGCTAAACCATGCATAACATCATAGCGACCAGCGAGTTTGGCACTGAACTCAATATTATCTTGCACCGATAAGCTAGTAAGTAAATTAAAGTGTTGGAAAATAATACCAATATGCTGTTTGCGTAACTGGCTAAGTTGTCCATCACTGGCTTGTGCTAAGGAAATACCAGCTACTTCAACTCTACCTTGCTGAATTGGCTCTAAACCTGCAATCAAGTTGAGTAGGGTGGTTTTGCCACTGCCGCTATCGCCCATCAAAGCCACACATTCACCCGGGGCAACGGATAAATTTAAATCGACTAATAATTGGCGATGAGTATCACCATCGATGATTTGATGATTGAGTGACTGGATAAGTAAGGACAAAACACCTCCTGTTATTATGACGAACTAATGCGAGTTATTAGCATTATAGCGAAGCTAGCGTTAATCTCACCCCGCAAGAAGCGGTGAATATAAAAGTGATGCTGATTTTAACCTTGTAATATATTACGACACTTTAAAAAAAATGTTTTAACCGCACTAGCTTATGCTTTTATATTGTACTCCTTTGGCAGATAGCTCTTGTACTAATCACATTATGTTATTAATATCCTTCATGAATATCCCTTCATACTTATAATTAGCCTAAACAGCACAACCACTTTTAGGCTTGAAAAACACTGGCTGCTGAGCCTTGATAATAATAGTGCTAGGGAAGCAGTTGCTTAAGGATTTCAAATGGCTTTAAAAACCAACAATGCAGTAATGCAAATTTTTGTCATGATTGTCGGCATCTTACTATCTACATTAAGTGGCTGGTTTCTTTTTGATGTTGAAAAAAAAGCCATCATTAGTGAATTTCACAAGGATATTGACGAACGCGCTGCCTCATTATCTCGTGAGATAGAAATAAATATTGAAGCACTATATACCTTAGCAACGTTATTTAGCCAAGCATCAACCCCTGATTTTCAAGCTTTTACCACGCAAGCAAGAAAGACCTTAAATCGTCATAATGATATCCAAGCTTTGGAATGGATACCCCGTGTGCCACACGATCAAAGACAAGCTTATGAGGCAGAGTTAAGAAAAAGTTTCCCTGACTTTGAGTTTACTGAACGTAAGGCGCAAGGCTATATGGCAGTGGCGCAGCAAAGAGCCGAGTATTTTCCTGTTTATTATGTTGAGCCTTTAGTTGGCAACGAAGCCGCATTTGGTTTTGACTTGGCGTCAAATGCCACACGTCGTGAGACGCTAGAAAAATCACGAGATAGCGCTACGGCGCGAGCTACGGCGAGTATCACCCTGGTGCAAGATAATGATAAGGAAAAAGCTTTTTTAGCCTTTTTACCAATATATAAAGGGCAACCAAGCACCTTAGCTAAGCGTAAAAAAAACTTACAAGGTTTTATTCTTGGGGTTTATCGTATCGCCGATATTTTTGTCAGCTCAACCCTAAATGATGAATTACTGGGCTTAGAAATTGACCTTGTTGATGAGACTGATCCCAATAATATTGATTTGCTCTATACCCATAGTTCATCAACAGGTTTTATGGTTGATAGAAATATTATTTATAAAAAAGTACTACCTGAAATATTAGGACGTAAGTGGAGTTTAATTGGTTCACCAACACAGAGCTATATTTCGGTAAGAAGAAGTGTACTGCCTCTGTTCGTCTTTGGTGCGGGTATTATTTTTACCCTATTTATTACTGCTTATATTCGTAGCATTACCAAGCGCGCCAATGTGGTACAAAGGATTGTTATCGAAAAAACCAATGAACTGAATGAAGCCAATAAAAGGTTAAAAAAGCTATCGAGGATTGATGGTTTGACCGGTATTGCCAATAGACGTTTTATGGATGAATTTTTAGATAGGGAATGGTTACGGGCTATCAGACAAGAATCATCAGTCTCCTTTTTGTTAATTGATATCGATTTCTTTAAAGCCTATAACGATAACTATGGCCATTTAGCCGGTGATGAGTGTTTGAAAAAGGTTGGTGCTTGTCTGAAACAGCAGGTGAATCGTGCTGTAGATATGGTTGCTCGATACGGTGGTGAAGAGTTTGCTTTTGTTTTACTTGATACTCACGATGTTCAATTGATTGCCCAACGCTGCTTAAAATCTATTGAAGCGCTAAACATTAAACATGAGTTTTCTCAAGTTGAGGCGGTGATTACCATTAGTATTGGTTATAGTACTATAGTGCCGCAAAAGGGCAGTGATCCCAGTAGTCTTATTGCTGCCGCGGATGAAGCATTATATAAAGCTAAAGAAAGCGGCAGGAATAACGCGCTTGCTAGTTTAACGGCTAATTCACCGCCAACCTTCAGCATATAACTATGCTTTCTCCGGCTATTTACTTTATTTTAGGAAAAAAAAACCGATAGCAAAGGCTATCGGTGAGTTAGCTATGAGGAAAGCTAGAATATTCAATTATTACAACAAGCGTCCGTATAAGGGAACGAAGAGAAGTATAGAGTAGACACTCTATTTTTTCAAGTTAAAAATGTAATTTTATTTCATATTTGTTGTTTAATTACATTATTTCATGGCAAGTAAGAACTTATTATTCAGTTAGGTCAGCAAAGCTTTAGTTAAATCAATAAAAAACCTGCTGGGTATTTGGTGATTTAGCATGCATACAGTAAACTATCGACAATTATAGTTTTAATATTGCTTTAAGTGAAATTACCATGTCATCCTCAGATAAAAATCCTCAAGCCAGTGACTTACCGACAAATCAGCAAACACCAACCGATGGCGACACTTCAGCCGATAACTCAGCCGAAAGTAAAGGTACTACGCACTTTGGTTATAAAACCATAGAAAAAGACGACAAAATATCTATGGTAGCAGGCGTGTTTCACTCGGTGGCAAAGCAATATGATGTGATGAATGATTTAATGTCCTTTGGTATTCATCGCTTATGGAAACGTTTTACTATTGATGCCAGCGGTGTTCGTCCAGGCAATACCGTTTTGGATCTAGCCGGTGGTACCGGTGATTTAACCGCTAAGTTTTCGCAACTCGTTGGTCGAGAAGGTAAAGTGATTTTAGCCGATATTAATAGCTCAATGTTAAATGTTGGTCGCGATAAATTACGTGATAAAGGTTTAGTGCAAAATATAGAATATGTACAAGCAAATGCTGAATATTTACCTTTTGAAGAGAATACTTTTGATATAGTCACTATCGCTTTCGGTTTACGTAATGTAACGGATAAAGATAAAGCCTTACGCTCAATTTATTCGGTATTAAAACCGGGTGGCCGTTTACTTATTTTAGAATTTTCCAAGCCAGAGCATGAGCTATTGAATAAAGCCTATGACTTCTATTCCTTCAATATTTTACCTAAAATAGGGGAGTTGGTGGCGAAAGATGGTGCAAGCTACCAATACTTAGCCGAATCAATTCGCATGCATCCTGATCAAGAAACCTTGAAAAGCATGATGGATAACGCCGGTTTTGAACAAACCAGTTTCAAAAATTTAACTGGTGGGGTAGTTGCCTTACATAAAGGCTACAAGTTTTAACTATGCGAGCTTTGAATAACCAGGCATTCACTCAGATCAGTACTCAACTTAATTCGAAATTAAGAGATAGCCTATTATTACCACAAGTTGTCACGGCAACGCTTGAATTAATTATGAACAAAGCTTTGGCTTTAAATCATAATAAGGCCATCTCTTTTGCCGAGTTAAAGCAAAAAACGCTAACCCTTGAATTAGCTGAGCTTTCATTTCCGCTATCTTTTACTGTTAATACTAGCGATAGCTCAGCTGTGGTCATAGTTAGGTCTCAAACTGACAGTAGTGACTGTACGATAAAGACCAGTATAAAGGCGCTAAAAAAATTAAAAGCTAAGCAATCTCTAACACAATTAATCAAACAAGATGAATTAGATGTTAGCGGTGATATAAAAATAGCACAGCAATTTACTCACATTACTCAGTCACTGGCAATAGATTGGCAGTCTGAGCTAGCTAGGCACCTTGGTGATGTGCCCACCCATAAGTTACTACAGTTTAGTGATAAAATTAGCAAATCCATTTCTGCAACCGCGAAGCAGATTGAAACAGATATTAGCGAATATCTAGTACATGAAAAACGCTTACTGGTCACTATAAGTGAAGTAACTGTTTTTAACCGGCAAGCCAAAGAACTTGCCAATGAAGTTAACGTAATCTCTGCGCGTATAGATCAAATTTTTGCTGATTTAGCTGAAAAATAAATTCAAGCTTAATGAGTAAATACCACTAATAATGTATAGGAAATAGTAACCATCGTGAGTAGTAAACGTCTTTATCAAATCGTTAAAACCTTCTTGAATTTTGGTTTAGATACAATGGTACCCGCAGGCTTGTTGCCTTGGTATGTAAAAGTCGGTCGAGCCAGTTTATTTTGGTTGCGAAACCAGCATAAAGATAAAACCCCAGAACGACGATTTCGTTTAGCGATAGAAACTTTAGGACCTGTTTTTATTAAATTCGGTCAAATGCTATCGACTAGGCGTGACTTATTAACCCCAGAGTTAGCCGATGAACTTGCCTTATTACAAGACAAAGTAGCACCATTTGATGGCGAACAAGCTAAGCAACTTATTATTGATGCCATGGGTATTGAAGTTTTTGAACAGCACTTTAAAGATTTTGACCTTACCCCTCTGGCGTCTGCCTCTATTGCGCAAGTTCATACTGCAACCTTAATTTCAGGCGAAGAAGAGCAAAAAATAGTTATAAAAGTTTTACGTCCCAATATAACTGAAACCATCTTAGCGGATATTAAAGTGATGTCACTGTTTGCCGGCATTGTTGCGCGTTGGTTACCCGATGGTAAGCGTTTACGTCCTAAAGAAGTGGTACAAGAATATCGTAAAACCATTTTAGATGAGTTAGACCTTAATCGTGAAGCGGGCAATGCTATTCAATTAAGACGCAATTTTGAACAAGGTAGCGAGTACGATAAAGCGCTTTATGTACCGGAAATACATAGTGAATATAGCTTTAAGAATGTCTTAGTGATGGAGCGTATTTATGGTGTTGGTGTGGGTGATATCGCTAGACTAAACGAGCTTGGTGTCAATATGAAATTACTGGCTGAGCGTGGTGTTGAAGTCTTCTTCACCCAGGTATTCCGTGATAGTTTCTTTCATGCCGATATGCACCCGGGTAATGTTTTTGTTGATGTCACTAACCCTGATGATCCTACTTGGATTGCCATAGATTTTGGCATTGTTGGTACCTTAAACCGTGAAGATAAACGATATTTAGCCGAAAACTTTGTTGCTTTTTTCAATCGCGATTATCGAAAAGTAGCACAGCTGCATGTTGATTCTGGTTGGGTACCGGCAAATACCAGTGTTGATGAATTTGAGTTTGCTATCCGTACTGTTTGTGAACCGATTTTCAATAAACCTTTGTCAGAAATATCATTTGGCCAAGTGCTGGTTAATTTATTTAATACCGCACGACGTTTTAATATGGAAGTACAACCGCAGCTGGTGTTACTGCAAAAAACCTTATTGTATATAGAGGGCTTAGGTCGTCAATTATATCCACAGTTAGATTTATGGCAAACGGCAAAACCATTCTTAGAAAACTGGGTTAAACAGCAGATGGGCTTTAAAGCTGTCTTTAGTAAAATTAAAGCTAACTTACCGTTCTGGAATGAAAAACTGCCTGAAATGCCAGATTTAATTTACGATTACTTAAAAACCAGTCGTGAAAATCAGCATCAACAAACACAATTAATGCGGACTATGCTGGTTAGCCAGGGTAAACAGAATCAACGAGTTATTTACAGTGTTGTTGTTGCCGCTATTATTATTGCCACTGCGATACTATTAAGCCACTAGAGTTCATCACTAGTGGCTAGTGCTTCAAGTTAAAACTGCCAGTATGTTTTCACTGCCTTAGCTTTAGCAAGCTGGGCAGGTAAACTTGCTTGCATGTTTGATTAAGCTTGCTTGCTCAACGTGCGAGACTGTTTTTTCGTGGTGTTTTTTTCATAGCTCAAAGTTGCCAATTTAACTCATCTTGTGGCTTATTTTTTTGCTGCATTGGCTTTTGCTAGCTGGGCACGTAAACTTGCCATGCCTTGTTTATTTGCTTGCTCAACGTGTGCGACTGTTTTTTTCGTGGTACCCAGCTCCCAATTTAAATCATCTTGTGGCAATTCATGTAAAAAGCGACTGGCTTCGGTGCGAATCAGCTCACCAAATTGGCGGCGCTCTTTGGCGTAAGTAAATATTAACTCACGCTGGGCTCGAGTGATACCAACATAAGCAAGGCGACGCTCTTCTTCAACACTGCCTTCATCAATACTGGTTTGATGGGGCAAGAGACCTTCTTCCATACCAATAAGAAATACATAAGGAAACTCTAAGCCTTTGGAGGCATGAAGTGTCATCAATTGCACTTGGTCGTTACTCTCTTCCTCTTCATTTCGTTCCATCATATCGCGTAAGGTTAAACGTGTAACAATTTCAGGCAAGGTCATGGGCTCTTGGTCATCACTGCCTTCGAGCATTTGTGTAACCCAGCTAAAGAGTTCGGTGACATTCTTCATGCGCATTTCAGCCGCTTTTGCACTCGGTGAAGTGTCATAGAGGAAGTCTTCGTAATTAATCTCGCGGATCATTGAACGTAATACGGCTGCGGTATCACCACGTTCAGCTTGATCGCCAATATCAACCAACCATCGGGTAAATGCTTGCATTTTCAATAAGCCACGACCGGTTAAGGTTTGTTCTAAACCAAGCTCAAAACTGGCGGCAAACATGCTAATTTGACGCATATTGGCGTAATTACCTAATTTCTCTAATGTGGTCGGGCCTAATTCTCGTTTAGGGATATTAACAATGCGTAAAAAGGCATTATCATCATCTGGATTCACCAAAACGCGTAAGTAGGCCATGATATCTTTAATTTCTGCCCGAGAGAAAAATGAGGTGCCACCGCTTATTTTATACGGTATGCGGTTTTTCATCAGAGCCTTTTCTAATAAACGTGATTGATGATTACCGCGATAAAGCACAGCGTAATCTTTGTATTGGCTACGGTTCATAAAACGATGACCAATTAGCTCGCCAATAACTCGTTCAATTTCATGATCTTCATTTTTTGCTTGTAGTACACGCAGCTGTACCCCATAGGCGAGTTCACTGAATAAGGTTTTTTCGTATACATGGGGATTATTAGCAATGAGTACGTTAGCACATTTTAATATCCGACCGCTGGAGCGATAATTTTGTTCTAATTTTATCACTTTTAAATTGGGATAATCTTTACCCAGTTGTACTAGATTTTCTGGCTTGGCACCACGCCAAGAATAAATGGATTGATCGTCGTCACCCACTACCGTTAAACGAGCTCGTTCACCGGCTAGTTGTCTTACTAATTCATATTGACTGGCGTTGGTATCTTGATATTCATCGACTAATAAATAGCGAATTTTTTGTTGCCAGCGTTCTTTAACCGCAGGGTAATTTTTCAGTAATAAGGTCGGAATAAGAATAAGATCATCAAAGTCGAGGGCATTATAGGCTTTCATATGCTGATGATAACGCTGATAAAACTCGGCATATTCAATGCTATTGGCATCACTGGCCATTTTCAATGCTGCATCGGGTAAGTACAAATCATTCTTCCAGCTTGAAATCATGCTTTGTAGTTTACTCAGTAAATCTTTATCACCATCAAGCTCGTCCAGGGTCAATTCTTTGAGCAAGGCTAAACTGTCTTGATCATCAAAGAGAGTGAAACCTGGTTTGTAACCTAAGGTTTTAATTTCCCGACGGATAATATCAAGACCGAGTGAGTGGAACGTAGAAACCGTTAAACCACGGGTTAAGTCTTTGCCTAACATTTTTTGGATACGTTCTTTCATTTCACGTGCGGCTTTATTGGTAAAGGTTACCGCGGCAATATTACGGGCTTTGTAATCACACTTTTGAATTAAGTAAGCAATTTTTTGACAAATAACCCCTGTTTTTCCTGAGCCAGCGCCCGCTAGCACTAAGCAAGGGCCACTAACATATTTTACTGCTTCATTTTGTTTAGGATTAAGTTTCATTATTTTTTACTACACTATTGAAAATAAACTATCGACCCGTGATTTTACCTGTTTTTAGTCATAGGCAAAACAGTTACAATGCAAGACATGTAAAAAAATAGGAAATTATTATGTTGACTGCAAAAAAGTTAGAAGAAATTGCCAAACAAGTAACCGAGTCTATTCCAGCAAGTTTAAAAAATATCGCCCATGAATTGGAAGATAAAGCTAAGACGGTTTTGCAAAGCAAGTTATCACAACTTGATGTGGTAACACGCGAAGAGTTTGATGTACAAACACAAGTATTGCTCAAGACGCGGGCGCAATTAACCGCGCTTGAAACTAAGCTAGCAGAACTGGAAGAAAAAATAGCAGCAAGCAAATAAGTTAGTGCTAGCCGTTAAAACGACATCATTCTAGTATTGATAACATCAGCCACACAATTAACCTTAATATTAACAAGGACAAAATTATTTCATGTCATCATCTAAAGTAGCCTTAACATCAGGCCCTTCTGCCATTACCTGTTTCAAAGCTTATGATATCCGCGGAAAATTAGGCAAAGAATTAAATACTGATGTCGCTTATCGCATCGGTCGCGCTTTTTCCCAGTATACCCAAGCAAAAACTGTAGTGGTTGGTGGTGACATACGTTTAACCAGTGATGAGTTGAAAGAGGCTTTGGCACAAGGGCTAATGGCGGGTGGCAGCAACGTTATCGATTTAGGTTTAGCCGGTACTGAACATATTTATTTTGCCACCAGTTACTTAGAGTGCGATGGCGGTATTGTCGTTACTGCAAGTCATAATCCGATTGATTACAATGGTATGAAGCTGGTACGCGAAAACTCAAAACCTATCAGTGGTGATACTGGCCTGTTCGATATCCAAGCCCTTGCCGAGCAGAATGATTTTATTGAGGTTGCCAGCAAAGGCACATTAAGCACTGTTGATATTAGCCAGCCTTATACCGAACACTTATTAACTTATATTGATAATAAAAATATCACGCCATTAAAGTTGGTGGTCAATGCCGGTAATGGTACGGCAGGCCCAGCGCTTGATGCCATAGAAAGTGCTTTTAAAGCCTTAAATGTCCCTATTGAATTTATTAAAGTACATCATCAACCCGATGGTACTTTCCCTAACGGTATTCCAAATCCACTATTAATAGAAAATCGTGCCGCGACTCGTGATGCGGTAATCAAACATGGTGCAGATATGGGTATTGCCTGGGATGGTGATTTTGATCGTTGTTTCTTATTTGATGAAAGCGGTGAATTCATTGAAGGTTATTATATTGTGGGTTTATTAGCAGAAAACTTTTTAAATAAAGTTACCGGTGATAAAACACAAGCAAAAATCATTCATGATCCACGTTTAACTTGGAATACGATTGATATTGTTGAGCAAGCGGGCGCTCAAGCCATCCAAAGTAAAACGGGTCACGCTTTTATTAAAGAGCGCATGCGAAGTGAAGATGCTATTTATGGTGGTGAAATGAGTGCTCATCATTATTTTCGCGACTTCTTTTATTGTGATAGCGGCATGATCCCCTGGTTATTAATTGCCGAGTTGGTTTGTTTACGTAAGCAGCCGCTGTCTAGTTTAGTGAAAGAGCGCATAGCGGCTTATCCATCATCGGGTGAAATTAATAATAAAATTGCCGATCCAAAAGCTGCTATTGCCCGTGTTTTTGATTTTTATCAACCCCAAGCACACGTTATTGATAAAACAGATGGTATTAGTATGGAATTTGGCAATTGGCGCTTCAATTTACGCAGCAGTAATACTGAGCCAGTGGTACGGTTAAATGTTGAGTCTAAAGGCGATAAAGCCTTGATGCAGGAAAAAACAGAGCAAGTATTAGCTTTGTTGTTAGCAGAGTAGTCTTTTTTTATGGCCGAGAGCTTAATGACTGTGAGTAAACAGTTTTCTTATCGTGAACTATCATTTACTGAGTTTGCTCAGCAATATCAAACCAGTATGCCTAAGGCGAGGTTATTTGAATTAACTTTGCCTTGGCTTATTGCGACAGAGCAGTTTATGCTGCCCGAAAATAGCCAAGTGCTGGTGCATTGTTTATATCAAACCAGTAAAGGACAAGAGCCAGTATTAAGTATTGCTTGGCCTTTGGTACATAGTACTATCCATAATAAGAGTAAATGGTCTCAACCGCAGATTAGCTCACTGAGCAGTTTTTACTCGGCAGTTACCGAACCCATATTTTTTACCACTGCGGATAAACAAACATTACAGCAGTTATTATCCTATATAAAACATGACCATCAGTGGCATAGTATGCAACTTGGTGCTTTTGAAGAGGGTATTGTCAGCCAAGCACTGCTGGAGTATTTCCCTTATCAGCGAGTTTTTGCTAAAGCTGATAATATCTACCAACAAGGGCTTACTGACTATGCTAGTTATTATCAACAAAGACCGAGTCAATTACGCAATACCATAAAAAGACGTCAAAAAAAACTGACTAAAGCGCAGCAATACCGAATTGAAATAATTACCGATGTCAGTACTTTTTCCTCGGCATTTTCTGCTTATAAAGCCATTTACCAACAAAGCTGGAAAGGTGATGAGTTTAGCTTCGATTTTATCGAGCAAGTGTGTCTGGCAGCGTTGCAAGAAAATAAATTACGTTTTGGGCTCTTGTTTGTTGATGATGAGCCTGCAGCTGCCCAGCTTTGGTTTGTACAAACTAGTTATAATGATAGTGGACAGGTCCAAGCAACGGCTTCTATTTTTAAGCTGGCTTATGCCCCCAAGTATCAAATGTACTCGGTTGGTTCTATTTTATCATTAGCTTTATCTGAACATGTTATCAGTCAAGATAAAGTCACCAGTATTGAATTCGGTATGGGCTCTGAGCCATATAAACAAGATTGGTTAGCAGGCAAAAGAACTCGACAAAGCTATCTAATTTTTAATCAGCATAGTATCTATGGTAAGTTAGCCATTATTCGGCATCTGCTACTACCCTGGCTAATTAAACCCTTCAAAAGGAAAAGTAAGTAAATAATGACTTCTGTACAATCTAGCGAGCAAGTTAGCGCACAAACCACAGCGCAACTCATTAAGTTATTAATCGCCATTATTCCCAATTATGATGAAAGTTTTTGGCATGCTGAAACTGAGTTATTTGGCGCTATTGCTGAGTTTGATTCCATGACGTTAGTCACCTTGATTGGTGAAATGGAAGAATCTTTCGATATAACCCTTGATGATGATGATATCAGTGCCGAGAATTTTGCTTCGGTGGCTAGTTTAACCGAATTAGTACTAGAACGTAGTTAAGCGTTTTGGCTATGGTATCGACTAGAGTAGAATTTTATCCAGGTGCTAAAGGGCCATTATTTCGGATAATTCGCACCCCAGAGCAAGTACTTGCTCACCTGCTATTTATTGCGCCCTTGTTCGAACAGGCCAATCAAACCCGACACCATATTAGCCGTTCAGCCATTAATGGTTATCACCATGGCTGGCAAACTATCATTTTTGATCACTATGGTACTGGGGATAGTGGTGGTGAACTTGTTGATACTAGCTTAGTCTTGTGGCAGCAAGATATTGTTAAGCAGCTAGGGGAAATTAAAGCCAACTCGGCTCAAGCAATCTACCTGTCATTACCATTATCTGCGGTGTTATTATTATCGGATGAAATCCTTAGTTATGTTGATGGCGTGCTACTGTTACAACCTGACTTTAACGGTAAACGTTTTGTCCAGCAATTTAAGCGTCTAGCGTTAGCGGCTGGCTTTACTCAGCGTAAGACGGCAATACCTACGACCATAGCTGCAGCAAAAAAACGACAACAAACCATTGAGATTGCCGGCTATACCATGCAAGAAAATTTGCTCGACCAGTTAGCTGCACAGAATTTAAATCAGCTAACTGACGTTAAGGTCCCTTGTTATTGGTTTGAATGGTTAGCCCAGTCAGAGGCGTTGAGCCCAGGCAGAGCAAAGCAGCAACAAGCACTCGCCAATAAAAGTAACAAGTTGATTATTCAACAAATAACAGAGATGAAATTTTGGCAGGCCACTGAATTACAAATATCGCCTGAATTTTTACGGCAAGAGCAGTTGCTTTTTAGCCAGTTAATTGCTGGCGCAGCGGAAATAAGTGGATGTTAGAGCAAGGTGTTATTTTTAATAGCAAGGGTAAACAATTAATTGCCATTGAACATTTACCCATGCCGGTAACCATGACCCGGGGTGAAAATGCCACTAAAAAAGGTGTGATAATTGTTGTGGGTGGCCCACAAACACGTGTTGGTAGCCACAGACTGTTTGTTTATTTGGCAAGGGCGTTAGCTAAACAGGGCCTTACCGTATTTCGCTTTGATTATAGCGGTGCTGGCGACAGTGAAGGTGAACTTAGTACTTTTACTGACATTCAAAGTGACATTGATGCCGCTATACAAACCTTTCAACAACGCCATAGTGATATTACTGAGTTGGCTTTATGGGGGTTATGTGATGCTGCCTCGGCCATTTTACTGTATCTTAATGATAATCATCAACAAACAAAAATAAAGCAGGTGTTTTTGGTTAACCCTTGGGTAAGGCAAGTGCAGACACAAGCAAAAACTTACCTGCGCTCTTATTACCTTAAACGATTAAGGAGTAAAGCCTTCTGGCGGAAACTGCTGAGGGGAAAAGTACAAGCACAAGTCGCGCTTAGTGAGATTAATCAGTTTCATCAGCAAGGCAAAGCAAGTAATAATATTCACCCTGAGGATAACTTTGTTACGCAAATGCTACAGGGCTTGAGCAAGTTTACTGGCCAAAGTCATATCATCCTTAGTGGTAATGATTTAACCGCGGATGAATTTAGGTTGTTAGTTAAAAGTAATAAACATTGGCAGCAAGTAATGGCTCAGGCTAGTATAGAGCAGAAAATAATCAACCAAGCTGACCATACTTTTTCTCAACGGGATAAACAAAATCAACTGATAGAATTTACTGCTAAGGCGTTAGTAAAGTAAGTCGTTAACAGAAGATTACAATACTCACCTGAGTTATGTTACTTGTGTGAGTAAATGCTTTACAATTGCCAAGCAAATGAAAATAGCCGCATAAATCTAGCAACTTAAGGAAGAAAAATGAAAATAGGGATTATCGTTGGCACTCGCCCAGAAATAATCAAAATGGCGCCCGTTATTCGTGAATGTAAAAAACGAGGTATTGCCTATTTTATTATCCATTCGAATCAACATTATTCTGAAGAAATGGATAGTATCTTTTTTAAAGAACTAGAATTACCGGCACCAGATTATAATTTGGGTGTTGGCTCGGGTTTACATAGTAATCAAACAGGTAATATTTTGATTAAAATGGAACCTATCTTAATACAAGAAAAACCTGATGTAGTGCTTGTGCAGGGTGATACCAATACAGTACTAGCTGGGGCCTTAGCTGCCTCAAAGCTCGGCATTAAAATCGGTCATATTGAAGCCGGTTTACGTAGTTATGATCGCACTATGCCCGAGGAAACCAATCGTATCTTGACGGATCATATGAGTGAGTACTTATTCGCCGTTGGCCCTAATCAACATGCTATTTTGGCAAAAGAAGGTATTGATGGCGATAAAATATTCACCGTGGGTAATACCGTTTCTGATTCTTTATTTCAACATTTAGATATTTCAGCCAGCACCAGTACCATTTTGGCAGATTTAGCTGTGACATCAGGTGAGTATTTCTTAGTGACTGCCCATCGTGCTGCTAATGTCGATATACTCGCAAACTTGTTAGAACTGCTGGCCTTATTTGATAAGTTACATACAAAATACAGTCAAACTATTGTTTGGCCAATTCATCCAAGAACCCAAGCTAAACTGAAAGAATTTTCCATTGAATTACCTGCTTATTTACAGCTTATTCCACCCATTGGTTATTTAGATTTTATTCAATTACAAAAACATGCTCAGCTTATTTTAACTGACTCTGGCGGTATTCAAGAAGAAGCCTGTTTATTAGGTGTACCTTGTATTACCTTACGTGAAAACACCGAGCGTCCTGAATCTATTGAAGTAGGTGCTAACATATTGGTTGGTCGTGATGCCGATAAAGCGTTAGCCGCAGCGGAAAAATGGCTTGCTAAAGATGCAGCTGACTTTACTTGGGGTAATCCCTTTGGTGATGGTCATGTAGCAGAAACTATTTTAGATATCATTACTAATTCAGTACCGAACACTCTCGATGCTGAAATTATTGCTAAACATGAAACACTCAGTGTTATTGGTCTGGGCTATATGGGGTTACCTATAGCCAGCTTATTAGCAGAAGCTGGCTATCATGTTACCGGCGTTGATTTGAATAGCGATAAAGTTACCGCGATTAATAAGGCACAATGCCCCTTTGATGAAGCTGGTTTACCTGACTTACTTACTAAGGTTGTTTCACAAGGTTTTTTAACAGCCAGTAGTGAAATTCCTACCAGCACAACCTATTTAATTGCTGTACCGACACCGCACAAGGATAATAGCTGTGACCGAAGTTATGTCTTTAGTGCCGTTGATGCGATAGCGAAAGTGGCTAAAGAGGGTCAAACGGTAATTATTGAGTCAACTATCTCGCCACAAACAAGTTTAGCCGTGGCACAACGCTTTGCCGAAGCCGGTTTAACCATCGATGTTGTCCATTGTCCAGAACGCGCCATTCCAGGGAAAACCTTGCATGAACTGGTGCACAATGACAGGATTATAGGTGCAACAAACCCTAAGGCACAACAGAAAGTTAAAGCTATTTATCAAAGTTTTGTTAAAGGTGAAATCTTCTTAACGGATTTAACCACAGCCGAATGTATCAAGTTGGTAGAAAACACCTCACGTGACGTGGGTATTGCTTTTGCCAATGAACTATCACAAATTTGTCAAGAGCTCAAAGTGGATGTCCATGAGGTTATTCGCCTAGCTAACCGTCACCCAAGAGTTAACGTGTTATCGCCAGGGCCAGGTGTTGGTGGACATTGTATCCCCATTGACCCTTGGTTCTTGGTTGAAAATACTCAAGCAGGAGAGTTGGTTCGTTTAGCACGTACTATTAATGACCAGCGTCCAAGTATAGTTGCTGAACAAGCTTTGGCCCTATTAGGGGATACCAGCCAGCTTAAGGGTAAGAAAATTGGCATCTTAGGCGTAGCTTATAAAGCCAATGTTGATGACTGTCGTGAATCACCTGCTGATGCCATTCATCAGCATTTTATCCAAGCGGGCTTGGAAGTTAATTATCATGATCCCTTCGTACCCAGCTGGCATTGCGCTCGTCAAGAGACGTTAACCGCCATTGATGATTGGGCAGATGTATTGATCTTGGTTACTGATCATGAGTGTTATAGTAATTTGGCGGTAGTTACGCCACTGCTCAATAGCCGAGCATAAAAAAGGCCCATTAGCTTTGCTGTTAATGGGCTTTATTTTTTTCGTTTTAATAATAATGATAATAGCAAAAGGACTCTCGACATGAAATTTGTAAAAGCCTCCCTCTGTTTAAGTATCACCCTGGCACTCAGCGCCTGTAGTGAGCAAGTCTCAGTTGAATCATACCTAGAAAATGCTAAAAGTTATCTCAGTAACAAGCAAATAAATGAAAGTATTATTGAATTAAAAAATGCTATTCGTGCGGATGGTAAAAATGCGGAAGCGCGATTTGTCTTAGGTAAAATTTATTTGAATTTAGGTGATGGCCTTGCCGCAGTAAAAGAACTTGAAAGAGCGCAACAGTTTAATTATGCCGCTAATAAAGTGCTGCCATTACTTGCCCGCGCTTATATATTAACGGACAGTGATGCCGATGTCTTAGCGTTAAGTGATGAGGCAGCAAAGTTGGCTAATGAAGAACACAGCCATTACTTAGCTTATAAAACACTGGCGGCATTGCGTAGTGAGCAAGCTGAACAGGCAACAGAGAGTGCCACTTTAGCGCAGTCCATTGCCCAACAAAGTTTATATAGTATGTTGGCTTTGGCTTATTTAGAGCTGTCTCAGAACAACAATGATGCAGTGAAAACCTTAATTTCACGGATATTAATCATAGATGCCCAGCAAGTTGATGCGCTTATGTTGCAAGGGCAAGTGTCCATGGTGACTAAAGACTATCAACAAGCGGCGGTAAGTTTTAAAGAATTCTTAAATTTACAACCACGTTCTGGCATTGTGCAATTACTATTAGCCGATGCGTTGCTTAAGTCGGGTCAAGATAAAGACGCTGAAAAGTATGCCGATGCTATATTAGCCCAAATTGATAGCCAGCCTTTTGCCCATTATATTAAAGCCATGGTTGCTTTTAATAGCAAAGATTTTGCTAAAGCCAGTGAACATGCGGAAAGGGCCTTATCGGCTAATTTTAATCAATTTAACTTAAGGTTAGTCGCGGGGGCGAGTGCCTTTTATCTAAAAAACTGGCAACAGAGTCATCATCATTTGACCATGGTGGTTAAATACTTACCTAAAGAGCACCAAGCTAGGCGCATGTTGGCTGTTACCCAGTTAGAGCTAGGCTTAGTGGACGAGATAAGTGCCACTGTAGGTGACTTTTCAGTAAACCAAGCGGGTGATGCTCAATTTCTCTCTTCCTTAAGTTATAAGCTACTAGAGTTAGGTGCAACGAGTGAAGCAAAAAAATTACTCGCCCAGCATGAAGCTACTGCTACTACTGCAGCTGATAACGCTAGGATGGGTATTTTAAAGTTAATGATGAATGATCCATCAGGCATCCAAAACTTGCAAGATGCGGTTAAACTAGACCCAAGCTTTATTGAGGCTGAGTTAGCGTTAGCTTATGCTGCGCTATATAATAATGATATTAAGCAAGCGCGAGAGATAGCGATAAAATGGCAGGAAAAATATCCTAAAAAGTCGGGCGGTTATAACTTAATGGCAAGTATTGCCATAAAAGAAAAAAAATATCAGCAAGCAGAACAATCGTTAAAACAAAGCTTAACTTTAACGCCTGACAATATTTTTGCCCTCACTGAGCAACTGAGGTTAGCGCGTCAACAAAAAAATGAGTCATTGAGTAAACAGCGTGTTGATTATTTAATGACATTGGCGCCAAGTAACAATAAAGTATTGCGTCATTATTTTGGTATCTACCGTAATGAGATGGCCTTAGAGAAATTACAATTGGCCTATCAAGCGGATAACAGCGATATTAAAAAAGCGCTATTAGTGGCTGAAGCTATGGTGACTTTAGCGCAATATAAGCAAGCCGAAAATTTACTGACTAACTTAGCTGATACGCCAAAATTACCAAAGCGCTATTGGCAATTAGTGGTATTTAATCATAGAAAACAGCATGAGGTTAATAAAGTTCAATCGGCTTTAGAGCGTTGGTTAAAAGCCAGTCCATACCATATAGAGCCGGTAGTGTTATTAGCCGATTTACATGCTAACCGTGGTAATAATGAGCGGGCCTTGCAGGTAATTAAACGGGGCTTAGATTACCATCAAGATCATTTGGTACTACAACTGGTGAGGATGCAGTTACTGCTTAATAGCAAAAAAATTATGCCGGCTAAAACGCTCTATAAAATATTAGCAGTTAGCGCTATCAATGATGCTTTAAAACAAGGTTTTCTTGGTCGCATTCTACTGCTAGAAGAGAAGTATGACCAAGCAATAGTAAAATTAACTAAGCTCTATCAAGTTTTCCCGAGTAGTCAAAATGCTGTGTATTTAGCGGGTGCTTATATGGGCAATAAAGACGAGCCTAAAGCCGCCAAAGTATTAGAGTATCATTTAACCGTTGAGCCGAATGAAAATCGCATTAAAACTATGCTGGCGGGTATCTATCTTGAAAGTGATACTAATAAAGCCATTGCGGTTTATGCTGACGTTGTTAAAAAACAACCTAACAATGTTATAGCCCACAATAATTTGGCTTGGCTATATCTAGAGCAGGGCAAATTAGCTAAAGCTTTAATGCATGCTAAATCGGCTTTTGCGCTAGCGCCTCATATTCCAAATGTTGCTGATACCTACGGTAAAGTACTGCTTAAATCGGGTGATAAAATAGCGGCGTTAAAATATGCCAGTAAAGCCTTTGATTTAACTAAAGGGCAAGACATTGATATTCAACTTAATTACATTGAAGCACTTATTGCCAATAGTCGAGCAAATGAAGCGAAAGATTTATTAAGTAAAACATTGCCAGAAACAGATGAGCAAACCCAGAAAAAAGCAAAAATATTAGCAAAATTATAACTATTTTAACTTGTAATTTAAGCGACTGCGATAGTCGACGCTTTTGGTGGTAGGGTGTGCCACGTTTTACTGGTGGCACAGCTCGTCGTAAAGCTTAATATTGATGTAATTATCAATGAAGCTTTAGACATAAAACCGCCATTAGACAGTTTCTTTATGTTTGTAATATACGGACCAAAAATAGGCTGATCCAAGGCATTGGTAAAATAAGTTAGCAGGAAATGTTTAATTTTAATAAAAAGCACAGACAAAAAAGCCCTGTTTAACTAAGTTAAACAGGGCTTTTTACCGAACTGCTTTTTATTCCGGTAGAAAAAAGCGAAAGCTTATTTCATGTTAGCGTAGTAAGCCGCTAAGTTCTCTATATCAGTAGGAGTAAGCGCCATAACCATACCTTTCATGGTTGGGTCGTTACGTTTACCTGATTTGAAATCGGTAAGTTGCTTAACAAGGTAAGCTTCTTTTTGACCGGCTAAGTTAGGATAAGTTGCTACCGCAGAAATACCGGCAGGTCCGTGACAAGCCGCGCACATCATTGATTTTGCTTTACCCGCTGCTGCGTCGCCAGCAAATACAGGAGATGCCATCATAACCGTTGCTGTTGCCACAGCAAGCATAAGTTTATTCATAGTTTCGCTCTCTTTGGTTCAAAGGTATTTGTAACCAAGGTAAAATGCCAGCATGATACTTGAGTTACAAAGATAAAATTCTGTCTTGATTATATGAAAATTAGACTAACTTGTCGTTGATTTTCTTTATCAAACTCTCTGATTAACAGCAAACTTTCATCGTATAATTAGCTATATACGATCAGATAATAGAGTGCTTCATTATGTTCCCTTTAACAAGGCCGCAGAGTATTAAGTTGTTTTCATGGCAAGGTAGAAAAAATACCGAATATTTAGCTAAGCTGTATTCGGCATGAGTAAAGTAATGGCCAGCAACAAACAATGCTTTGATAAGATTTTGATCAGTGCCTGTTTTCTAGGTGAAAGAGTACGCTATAACGGCGAAGTAAAAGCTTTAGCAAGTAAATTGTTAAGCCAATGGCAATCTCAAGGCCGGTTAATTTCCGTATGCCCTGAGGTCATATCGGGTTTACCGGTGCCAAGGCCGCCAGCAGAAATAAACCCAAAAACACTGCAAGTGATTACCATTGATTCAGTTGATGTCAGCCAACAATTTGCGCAAGGAGCTCAGCAGGCCTTAAGTTTATGCATGCAGCATAATATTCGTTTTGCCTTACTAAAAGAATCGAGTCCATCTTGTGGTAGCAATACCATTTATGATGGTTCCTTTAGTCAGCAAAAGATTGTTGGCGAAGGTATTACTACCAAGCTACTGCGCCAGCATGGCATTCAGGTGTTTTCCGAGTTTTACCTTAAGCAACTGCAGGGTTTATTAGACCAGTAGTTTAACTCTTGCTGCCACGGTTAATTTTATTTTTATTTTGAGCTTGTGGATCATAGCTAGCAGGTGAATATAATAATTTGCTTGCAGGTCTGACCAGTATGGATAACAATGCCAATATTAATTAATTCATGAAAGACTCTACTTATGGCTAACCAGTTTCATAATATAGTATCAAAAATCAACTCAGCCCCTAGCTTTATGCGTTCATTTCTTTTAACAAAGTTATTCACCAGCAAAGTTAAATTTGCTGGGACCAGTGGTATTAAGATTATTGAGATCACTAAGCATAAAACACAGTTGTCTTTAGCTAATAAAAAAAATGTGCAAAATCATATTGGTGGCATACATGCAATCGCTGCCGCGGTGTTAGCAGAGTCAGCAACGGGTATTGTTTTTGGTATGAATGTACCTAACTCAAAGTTACCGTTATTAAAGTCAATGCAAGTAAACTATCAACGACGTATGCAAGGTAGTTTAACGGCTATGGCGCAATTAACCGATGAGCAGATTGAACTCATTGAACGTGAGGATAAAGGTAGTGTCATAGTGCCTGTAACCATTAAGGATGAATCCGGACAAACCCCGATAGAGTGTCAAATGGAATGGGCATGGGTTAGTAAAAAAAGCGCTAAAAAAAGACCTAACAAATAGTGGTAAAGCTTAATGTCTTGCAAGGCTATATGGTATAAAATATCGTTCAAGGGAGCTGAACTATGTTGATGAACTATCTTGATGAATAATGACTACCAATAAAATGGATAAAAATACTAACAACTTGCCTGGTAAGCAAGTACTTGAGCAAGTACTTGAGCAAGATAGTAAAATAGCTAATAAGTCATTTTATCAATATTTCACCGTATATTTTTTGGCCATATTCTTGCTTGTTGTGGCCGCATTATCTTCTGTGCTATGGTTTACATCTCAACAAGCTAAACACTCCCAAGCGTTAATTACGGAACAGCTACTACC
The DNA here is from genome assembly GCF_001440345.1 of Colwellia sp. TT2012. GTDB lineage: Bacteria > Pseudomonadota > Gammaproteobacteria > Enterobacterales > Alteromonadaceae > Colwellia. The sequence continues at coordinate 257,454 of NZ_LJYX01000002.1, forward strand.
ATTACAGAATCAGTTTTTACAACTAACCTACCTGAGCAACGCGAATAAGCTTATTGATGAATTATTGCCAAACGCTAATGCAGATAAATTAATGCCCTGGCAACAAGAGCTTTCTTGGCAAAGTAAAAAGTTGTCCTTACTACAATCTCAGTATAAAAATACTTACCAACAATGGTTTTCTAATAATAATGTTGCCATGAAGCTGATAACCCGCATTGAAGCTAGCCAGCCAAGCAATGCACGCTTAAAAGATAAATCTTTAATTCAGCTTGATTCCTTACTTGATGCCCTAGCAATTCAATTAACTAATCAAGACCTTGACTCGAATCAAGTACAATTATTATCGAAAGTAGAAAAGCAATTAACCAGCATAGTTACTATGCTAATGCCCTTGGATTTACAAACTTCGCTTGGGGTATTCGAGCAGTTACGCGAGAAAATAGATGAGATTTTTGTTACCGATTATGCCAAACAAATAGCGAATAATCTAGGTGGGAGGCAGAGTCTGGCCGATATTGTTCGAGATCTTATTCGTTTTGAAGACCTGATTTTAACCGCGGGTTTGTTGGTAAAGTGGCAAGGCTCTTTACGTTTAATGGCTGATTATCAGCAACAACTCGTCTCCCAGCAGCAGCAATTGCACAGTATTCTTGCTAGCGTCTTACAAGGCACTACCCCAGTAATTAATCATAATGTAAGCGCAGATATAGACGTTATCACGAACAAGCAATTACCAATATGGCAATTATTCGTATTTGTTGCTAGCTTAGCGAGCATTTTTGTCTTGTTGTGTTTAGTTCGAATAAAAATTAAACTGGTTAGTCAATACAGTGTCAACTGTATTGACCGCGCCTTAGATGGTGCGCAGTTGCCAATAAATGATAGCAGCAACGCTATGGCGTTTAATAAATATCACTTTGCTACTGAGGAAACTGAGCAACTGATAAAGAAAATACAACAAATAAATGCTAGTAATTATAGCGAGATAGAGTATTTAGTGCTGAGTGATAAAAATCAGCAACTTGAAGAAATAATTGTTAATAATAAGGCTACCCAAAAGCAATTAAAGCTCGAATTATCGCTGAATAAGGTTAAGGCTTCGCAAGATTATCAAACACAAATATTGCTTGAACAACAACGTGGTAAAATTCTGTACTCAAGCGTTATAAAGCAATTAGTACTATTAGGCAGTAGCGCCATCAACGCCACCATTCACACTAGCAGTGAACATGAGTCTAGTGCGGAAGAAAATTATTTATATCATGCTCACCTGCAAGGGCGAGACCTAGTTCGAAAGTTAAGACAAGCTAGTTGTTATCGTTACTGGCAAAGTAGTGACGCGGTACTGACCTTGAGTGATGTCAATCTTGTTGCTCTAATTCAGGCTGTTTTATTTAATCTAGAGAATAAGTTATTACTTGATAAAAACACCTTACGACTAAACCTAGATAAAAAAATTCTTGCTGAAGTAAACCTAGATGCAGAACTCTTTTCAGAGATGTTTCACATTTTCATTCGCCTGTTATTTTCCCAGCAAACAGAGAGAGAATTAGCGCTAGACTTGCGCTTAGTCGATAAAAATAATGGCCAACAGGAAATATGTTTTACCGGTCATGTCAAAGCTGCTGGTGTGATTAGGCAACTGCCGCCAGCACTGCAAAGCTTTAATGATGAAAGCGCCGAGCAAAGTGAAATTGGCGAGTATTTTAATAGCTTATTGCGCTACCAGCATGGCCATAATGTCAGTGCAAATTTAACTGAACAAGATTATCAGTTCAGCTTTACTCTTCCGTTAGCGGTTACGAAAAGTAAACAACAAGAAAGTCATCCGATGTTGCCATTACCCAGGAATGTAGCAGGTATTGAAAAAGCTTGTATAGCCTTAGCTGCTAAATATATCGCTATGCCTATAGAGGTGTTGCTGGCGGTAAAAAGTCCTAATAAATATCAACGTTTGCAACTATTGTTGCAAGCTATGGGTTTACAAACGACTTTTGTCAGCTGCGAGTTGATGTTACAAAAAAATTGGCAAAGTGGTCGTTTTGCTGTGTTGCTGACAGACATTAACTGCCAGGCTTTTACCCGTTTTATGGTGGACGAAGGTGACAAGGCCTCGGGAACCCTTGCCTTAGTTAGAGGCGTTTTTAGCTTGAACAGCTCAGTTGTTTTAGCTAATAAAACTGAGGCTTATGCTCATTGGCTTGTTGGCGAGTTAACTGCCAATAGTAGTATCGATGCATTAATTATCGCCATGCAGCCTTGGATCAAAGAGCAGATAAGTGATACATGCAGTACCAACAATCAAGCCCAAGTAATGCCGGTTAAAAGCTTTGCTTTTAGCGAGCAGCAAGCTGAAAGTGTTTTGTCAGCGACTATGGCGGATTCGCCCAGTTTTAATTTTGACCGTTATGTGCAACATCAAGGAACGGCGGAGATAGCGCTTTATATGCTAGAGGAATATACCGCGGAAAATAGCGAATTAGTGGCGAAATTAAGTCAAGCATTTACCATGAACGATGATAAAAACGTTGCACTAGCTATTCAAGCCTTAGGGGTTAACGGTAAAATACTTGCGGCAGAATATTTATTGCAACTATGTCAGCGTTGGCAGACCTTGCTAAGTAATCAAGCATTAGATAACAGTGCGCAAAGACAAATCAATCTATTAAGTAAAACTAAACAAGCGGTGCAAGCGATCAGTCAAGATGCAGAGGCCATCGCTTAGTTTAATACTAGTAGTGTTTTTATCATAAAGTCATCAAATCAAAAGGACTAATGTGAATAATAATAAGAAAATAATGTTAACTGACAGCCCATGTATTAGAAATTGCTGCTTAGATGGTGAAGATATTTGTTTGGGTTGTTTTCGGCACATTGATGAAATAGTGGCTTGGAGTAGTTATTCCAAGCAAGATAAACACCACGTTGCTGAGCTATGTCAAAAAAGACGAGAAAGTAGAGAGGCTAAGCCTGAGAGTACCTGATAGCTTGTTTAGCATGTCTTTACGGTATTAGCCTGGTAAGTTGAAGATATAATCAAATTTAAATAAGGACTTTTTGTGATTAATAAGAAAACCCTCAAATCAATGCTCAGCTTTACTGAGAGCCAACACCCTGCTCCTAGCTTTATCGTCATCTATATGATTACTTGGCTTGCTTGGCATAATCAGTTATTTACGCATTTTATCAATGTTCAGGGCGACTTTTTTACTAAAGTGGCCGCCGCTTTGTCTTCTATTGACGATAATCAATATATTGTCGTGTTTCTGCTTACCGGTTTGATTTTTATTGTTCGCCTTGGTGTTAATTATTTAAGCTTTAAATCTAAGCAGCTATTAAATTCGGCCGATGATGATTTCGTCAATGCGAGAGACGAGCAAAAATATGCTAAAAGCAATGATATTACTAATTTGATGGCTACGTTGACAAAAACTCAACAGCAATTGGCTGAGAGTAGAGCACGTGAGCAGAAAGTAACGGCGGAGAAGAATAATGCCATTAAAAAGTTTTTGACTGTGCAACATGCATTAGATGAAGCCAGAGCGGATATCGAGATGTTAAATAACAGCAAGGTTAGTTAATCTTAGTTAAGGTGACTAAATAGCTGATAGCCTTGTAAACCTAAGGAGCTAATGCCTTTAAACGGTAGCTCTAAGCATCTCTAGTTAGGCCTTTCTCGACAGAGCGGATCAAGCGCAAGGTTAACCTATGATTTTTCCCTTGTTCTGCTGCAACTTTCTCAGAGAGTAATTTTTTAGTGCTCTGCTGTGCTAGCGCCCAGTTAATATGATCAGCAACAAGTTCACTTGCCTCAGGTAATTTCTCGGTTAATGCGCTAACAACATTATCACTATAGGGGGCATTGCCTAAGGCCACGGCTATATTACGTAACCAGCTTTGAAAACCAATGCGCCTAATAGGCGAGCCTTGTAATGTGTTAAGAAAGTACTCTTCTGTCCAAGCGAATAACTCCAGCAAACTGATATCATCGAGATTATTTCTCGCCTGAAAATCATCAACAAGGCTGAGTTTCGCGTATTTATTCCATGGGCAAATTAATTGGCAATCATCACAACCATAAATACGATTACCCATTAATGGCCGCAACTCTTCAGGGATGGCGTCGGGTGATTCAATGGTGAAATAAGAAATACAGCGCCGTGCATCAACCGTATAGGGCGCTACTATGGCTTTAGTTGGGCAAATTTTAATGCAGGCGACACAGCTGCCGCAGTCATTAACCTTAGTTTGTGTTTCAATGGCTTTAATGGCGGCAGCACTATATTCATTACGGCTAACGGGTAACGGGATATCAACAAACAATTCACCCAGAAAAAACCAAGACCCCGCTTCTTTATTGATTAATAGGGTATGTTTACCAGCCCAACCTAATCCGGCCTTTTCGGCTAAAGGCCTTTCCATTACTGGCGCAGAATCAACGAAGGGGCGGCAATTAAAGTCGCGGCAGTGCTCGGCTATTTTTTTGCCTAATTGCTGCAAGCGTTTGCGCATTAATTTATGATAATCGCGGCCAAGGGCATAGCGGCTAATATAGGCCTTGTTCTTATCTTTGAGTACGCTAGCAAACTTAGCATTTTGTGGCAGATAATCTAAGCGTACACTGATGACTCTAATGGTACCGGGCACTAGTTCCGCCGGTCGAGCACGCATTAAACCATGGCGGGCCATATAATCCATATTGCCGTGGTAGTTATTAGCCAACCAACGCTCTAGTACACTTTCATGAGCTGTTAGATCAATATCACTGATGCCTAAATCAGAAAAACCTAGTTCTTTACCCCAGCCCTTGATTTTTTCTGCTAATTCTTGATAGTTAATAAGAGACATTGTCATACAAATAAAGTCAGCTTGAGCTCGATTGTTGAACCATTGATTAAGGTTAAGATTATCACCATGAAATTACTGTTAAGTTTATCACAAAAGCCGCCCATAACGTCAGTGTATAGTGCTGAGCAAGTATTAATAAACGAAGTCGAGGTTGCGCGAAGTCAAGACATAGCAAGCTATGATCTTATGTACAGTGCCGGTGTAGCCGTTTTTACCCAGCTATTGAAAAACTGGCCGAAAGCCGAGCATATACTAGTACTGTGTGGTAAAGGCAATAATGGTGGTGATGGTTTTATTGTTGCGCAATTAGCCCACAAAAAAAATATAAAGGTCAGTGTTTTACTTAGCTGTGCTGTTAGTCAATTAAAAGCGGATGCTCTGCTAGCTTATCAAGCAATGATTGCTGCAGGTGCCGCGCTACTTATTGATAAGGTGGCGGGAAGTAATAACGCTAAGAGCTTAGCTTGCATCGATAGCTTTACCGGTGAGGTCATCGTTGATGCGTTATTTGGTATCGGTTTTACCGGTCAGCTTAAACCTAGTTTGCAACGGCTGGTATTGAGTATTAATCATCATACCGCCAAGGTCATTAGTATTGATCTACCTTCAGGACTTTGTGCCACCACAGGGCAAGTGCATGGGGAAAACCGAGATATTCAAGCCATTATTGCGGATGTTACCTTAACATTTATCGTTTATAAGCAAGGCTTGTTAACCGGAAAAGCAGCAAATTTTGTCGGTACGTTACTACTAGCTCCTCTTGCATTGCATAACGCCTTTACTAGGCGGGTGAAAACTAATCATTATTACAGTCAATATAAACAGCCCTTGAACTTAGCCAAGCGCTTGCCTGCCAGCCATAAAGGTATAAGTGGCTTATTATTAGCCGTAGGCGGAGGTCTGGGAATGCCAGGGGCAATTCGCCTTGCCAGTGAAGCCGCTTTACGTTGTGGCGCGGGTTTAGTTGCCGTCAGTTGTCACGAACGTAATCAAGCAATTATCATGCACGGCCGACCTGAATTGATGTTAGCGCCAACAACCGCAGAGTTATTGGACAATTCAGCGCCACTGCATCAGGCGAAAACTTATCTTATTGGTCCAGGTCTAGGACATGATAATGAGGCAGAGCAACTATTTAAATTACTCTGTGAAACGAGTCAGGCAACTAAGAAAAACATCATCCTCGATGCCGATGCTTTAATATGGCTAAGCAAGACTAAGTTAAGCAATACTAGGTTAAGCAAGATGAAACAATATTATCATCATTGGGTATTAACACCACACCCGAAAGAGGCTGCGGCTTTGTTACACTGTGACATTGCTAGTATAGAAGCCGATCGTTTTGCTGCTGTCAGTGCTATTGCCAAACAATATGGTGGTGTTTGTTTACTTAAAGGTGCGGGGTCATTAATTTCTGATGGACAGCATATTGTCATCAATAATTCAGGTAATGCCGGTATGGCATCAGGAGGCATGGGTGATGTATTAAGTGGCATTATTAGTGCGTTAGTGCTGCAAAGTGATGATATTTTTTCGGCAACATGTTTGGCAGCCTATATTCATGGCGCGGCAGCTGATATTATAGCCAATAAGAATGGTCAACGTGGATTGTTAGCCAGTGATTTATTTGTCCCCTTGCAGCACTTGCTCAATGGTAAAATACCCAGTCATTAACGTCACACTAGTTGTCGCAGCAATAGCCTTAATAAAGATAGAAAAGCAAAATGAAAGAATTAGAATATTTTTTACCCGATGAAGCAGCTACCATTGCCATTGGTGCAGGGCTGGCGCAAGTACTTAAAAGTACAGCCGTTCAGCAAGCCTTAGTGGTTTACCTTAATGGTGATTTAGGTGCAGGCAAAACCACCCTGACTCGAGGTTTTGTCCGAGGTATGGGCCATCAAGGCAATGTAAAAAGTCCGACTTACACCTTAGTTGAACCTTATGAGCTGGCAAACTGGCGAATATTCCATTTTGACTTGTATCGTCTTGCTGATGCGGAAGAATTAGAATATATGGGCATTCGGGATTATTTTAATCATGATTGCTGCTGCTTTATTGAATGGCCAGAAAAAGGCACAGGGCTATTGGCTAAAGCAGATATAATCATTAATATAGCTTATCAAGATGAACAAAGAATCATCAAGCTGCAAGCAGAGTCAACTCACGGCGAACAAGTGATGACGGCACTGGCAGATATTATAAAGTTATAAAACAGTTGGGGTTAATTGCATGTATCACAGAGTTCTTCTGGCGATAATAAAGTTACGGGCATTTAGTTTACTAAGTGTTTTTTTATTATCGAGCCTATTTTCGGTAAGTAGCTTCGCCGCTAATAGCATTGATGGCATTCGTGTCTGGCCGGCACCAGAAAATACCCGTATTGTTTTTGATGTTAGACAAAAGCCGGAATACAAGTACTTTACTCTTACTAACCCACACCGTTTGGTTATCGACTTTAGCAATACCAAAAACACGGTAGCCTTAAAAAACCTTGCCGCTAATGATCCAAGGGTAAAGCTTTTCCGTTCCAGCATAAATAAAGGCAAAACCCGCCTGGTGTTAGAGCTGGCGCAATCGTATCAACTCACTGTTTTTCCTTTAGCGCCTGCAGGGCAATACGGTAATCGCTTAGTGATTGATCTTTATGATAAAAACCGTAGTAAAAAGAATGTTTCTAAGCCAAAACAAACTATTGGCGATATTATAATTGGTATAGATGCTGGCCATGGTGGTGAAGATCCCGGTTCAATCGGTGGTAAGGGCACTTATGAAAAACGAGTGACTTTAGCGATTGCTAAAAAATTACAAATACTCATTAACAAAGAAAAAGGCATGAAAGCGGTCATGATCCGCAGTGGCGATTATTACGTCAATATAAATCGCCGTACTAGTCTAGCTCGAGAAAAAAATGTCGATTTTTTTGTCTCAATTCATGCCGATGCCTTTCACACCCCAGGACCAAGTGGTGCCTCGGTCTGGGTAGTGACTAAGCGTAGGGCTGAGTCTGAGCTGGCAAAATGGTTATTAAATAGAGAGAAAAAGTCCGAGTTACTTGGTGGTGGTGGTGGTGTGATAAAAAACACTTCGGATAGTCACTTAGCGCTAGCCTTAGCCGATATGAGCAAAGAGCATTCTCTTGGCGTTAGCTTTGGTGTTGCCAATGAAGTTATTAAAGAATTGAAAAAAATAACCAAAATGCATAAGAAATCCCCACAAAATGGTAATTTTGGCGTATTAAAGTCTTCAGATATACCCTCGATTTTGGTCGAGACCGGTTTTATTTCTAATCATAATGAAGAAAAGAATTTAACCTGGTCTAAACACCAGCAACGCTTAGCCAAAGCCATTCATCGAGGTATCAAGAATCATTTTTTAGCGCACCCTTTAACCGGGTCTTATTTTGCTTCGGTTGGCTATAAAAAGCATAAAGTTCGCAGTGGCGAATCGCTATCGGTATTGGCTAAACGTTACAATATCACTATGAGTAAACTCAAAGCCATTAATAATTTAAAGTCTAATTCAATACGAATTGGTCAAACATTAAAAATCCCCCGTACTGGATAAATCTTATGACTATTGCAATATTACCAGCACGTTTGGCTAACCAAATTGCTGCCGGTGAAGTGGTTGAACGCCCTGCGTCGGTAATAAAAGAACTGATCGAAAATAGTTTAGATGCGGGTGCCACATCGATTCATATTGATGTTGATAAAGGCGGCATCAAAAAAATAAAAATTACTGATAATGGTCACGGCATAGTAAAAGAAGAATTAACCTTGGCGTTAAGTCGTCATGCAACCAGTAAAATAAAAAACTTAACTGACTTAGAAGCGATTGATAGCTTAGGTTTTCGTGGTGAAGCCTTAGCCAGTATTAGTTCAGTGGCACGATTAACCTTAACGTCAAAACCTGAAACTCAAGCAACTGCTTGGCAAGCCGTTGCCCAAGGGCGAGATATGTCGGTGCAGATAATGCCAGCGGCTCACCCCGACGGTACCAGTATTGAAGTACTCGACTTATTCTTTAATACGCCCGCTAGGCGAAAGTTTTTACGGACAGAAAAAACTGAATTTAATCATATCGATGAAGTGGTACGTCGTATCGCACTCGCCAACTTCTCGGTCAGCTTCATGCTAACGCACAATGGTAAAACTGTGCGCCAATATCATCTGGCAAGTACCCAAGCGCAATGTACTAAACGTGTTGCTATGGTCTGTGGGCCAAAATTTATTCAACATGCCGTTGAAATCGATTGCCCTCATGACAATATGAAGCTATCTGGCTGGTTAGCAAAGCCAAGTTTCTCACGCAGTCAAAACGATCTTTGTTATAGCTATGTCAATGGCCGGATGATGCGTGATAAGTTAATTAATCATGCCATACGCCAGGCGTATGCAGATTTATTACCGCCAGACACTTACCCAGCTTTTGTCTTGTTTTTACAACTTGATCACCGCGAAGTGGATGTCAATGTTCATCCCGCAAAACATGAAGTCCGCTTTCATCAAAGTCGCTATGTTCATGATTTTATCTATTCTGTTTGCCATAAAGCGTTGACGTCAGCGTTAGCAGGCGAAGAGTTATTTACTGCGCCTGAGAGTGATTTAGCGCTAGTCCCTGAGCAATCTTATGCCGCTGTTGGGGATAATACAGCACAAGTCAGTCAGGCAACGAATGCGAGTTCGCCGACAGTAAACTACTCACGGCCTGATTATGTTAGACCGTTACAGCAGGTAAATGATGTTAGTAACAGTCAATCGAGTTATGGCTACCGTGGTAATGCCCAGCAAGCTCAGACTCAGAAAATTTCTCCAGAGGCAGTGGCTAACTATCAAGCATTGATGACACCTCATACTGACGCTGCAAGTGAAGTCGCACTTGCAGCTGACTCAAAAAAATATTTTACCCTCGAGCATGAAGTAGCGACTCAGCAAGGCTGTTCAAATCAGAGCATCTTCCTAAGCATACATCAACCGGGTTATGCACTGTATGAGGTAGAGAGTAAGGTCAGAGTTTTATCGCTGTTTAAATTAGCTAAAAGTACTTATGGTAAACTTGTTGCGCAAAGCTGGCAGAAAAATAGTGAGCAAGAAGAAGGCGCTATTACCGGCTTGGTCAGTCAACCATTACTATTGCCTGTAATGGTCAGTCTTTCTGCGCAGCAATTAAAGCTGGCAGTAGCAGAGCAAGAGAAACTAGCGCAAGCGGGGGTTATTTTTGTTGAGCAAGTTAAAAATAAAATACAAATAAGGCAATTCCCCGCGTTATTGCGTGAGCAAGATGTCAGTCATGCTTTTATCGTAATTCTTGATGAGCTTAGGCAAAAGCAAAAGGTTAATAATGGTAAGCAACTTGCTGAACAGGATTTTTATCATAGTATTGGTGTTGCCATGGTGTTAGCGCAATACGATGAAACACAAGCAGAAATTTTATTAAAACTGTCAAAAAAATTGTTTAATGAACAACTTAGTGAGCAATTGCTCTTGAATTCTATCCCCCTTGACCTTACATCTCATATTAAGCAGTTACTTTAGTTCCTTTAGATAATTTAGATAGAGTTCAGTATTCGTGTCAGTTGAAAATATCATAGCGTCAAATCAGCCACCTGTTATTTGTTTAATGGGACCAACAGCATCAGGGAAAACCGCCTTGGCTATGGCACTGCAAGAAGCGTTACCTTGCGATATCATCAGCGTAGACTCGGCGCTTATCTATCGAGATATGGATATAGGCACAGCTAAGCCAAGTAAAGCCGAATTAGCACAGTATCCACATCGACTTATTAACTTACGTGATGCCAGCGAAAGCTATTCGGCCGCCGATTTTTGTCGTGATGCCTTCGCTGAAATTGCTGAGATCAGAAGTAATAACCGCATTCCATTGTTGGTTGGCGGTACTATGATGTATTTCAAAAGCTTAATTGAAGGTATTTCCCCGTTACCTACGGCAAATGCTGAAATACGCCAAGCGATTGCCAGTGAGGCTTTGACAAAAGGCTGGCAGGCAATGCATGATCAGCTAGCAGAAATAGACCCTGTGTCAGCCTTACGGATTCATCCAAATGACCCGCAGCGCTTAACTAGAGCGCTTGAAGTGTATAGGATTACGGGTAACACTTTGACACAATTGACGCAAAAAAAAGGTGCTAAGCTCAGCGGCAATGTTCTACAATTGGCCATCACTCCCCAAGAGCGGAGTACCTTACATGAACGAATTGCCCGGCGTTATCAACAAATGATTGCTATGGGTTTTGAACAAGAAGTAATTAGGTTAAAATCACGAGGTGATTTACACCAAGATTTACCGGCTATTCGCTGTGTTGGCTATCGGCAAATGTGGCAATACCTTGAGGGTGAAATTGACCATGATGAAATGATTTTTCGTGGTATTTGTGCAACCAGGCAATTAGCGAAAAGGCAATTAACCTGGTTACGAAATTGGCCTGATTTACACTGGCTAACAACAGATGATAGCAGCAACTTAACACAAGTTTTATCACTGCTTGAGACCAAGAAATAAAGCCTAAGTAAATATACAGCAATAGTTTAAAATTGATGTATAATTAATTTGTTAGCTATTTAATACAACGTTTTGTTGTGCTGTTTTCATAGTAAATTTTTCAGAAATATTGTTACTGTTTTTCAAGTTTACCAGTAACGTTTTAATAATAATAAAGGGACCATATAATGGCAAAAGGGCAGTCTTTGCAAGACCCATTCTTAAATGCATTACGTCGTGATCGCATTCCAGTTGCAATATATTTAGTTAACGGTATTAAGTTACAAGGACAAGTAGAATCGTTTGATCAGTTTGTTATTCTCCTTAAAAATACTGTTAGTCAGATGGTATATAAGCACGCTATATCTACCGTTGTACCTTCGCGCGCTGTTAATACAGCGCCAATACCTAGTTCGGATGATCAACCTTCAGATGCCTAAGGCTTTTGATGTTTTTTTGAGTACGATTAATTATGGTACTAGGATTTAACGCTATTGTTTGAACGTTATCAAGCGGGTGAGCAAGCCGTACTTGTTCATATAGACTTTCCAGATGAAAGCTGTAAAGAAGACCTAAACGAATTTAAAATGTTAGTGTCTTCTGCTGGAGTTCAAGCCTTAACCATTGTAACGGGTAAACGAAATACACCTGACTCTCGTTTTTTTGTCGGCTCAGGTAAAGCAGAAGAAATACGTGACGCAGTTCATTTAGTGGCTGCTAACGTCATTTTGTTTAATCATAGCTTAACGCCGTCTCAAGAAAAAAATATCGAAGCATTATGTGAATGTCGAGTTGTTGATCGTACTACCTTAATTCTGGATATTTTTGCCCAACGAGCCCGAACACATGAGGGTAAGTTACAAGTCGAATTAGCACAATTACGTCATATGAGTAGTCGCTTGATTCGAGGTTGGACTCATTTAGAGAGACAAAAAGGTGGTATCGGCCTTCGGGGCCCAGGTGAAACACAGCTAGAAACAGATAGACGTTTACTGCGCGAACGTATGGTTAATATTCGCAAACGTTTAGACAAAGTTGAAGTACAAAGACAGCAAGGGCGTAGAGCTAGAACTAGAGCCGAGTTACCGACTTTATCGCTAGTGGGCTATACCAATGCCGGTAAATCAACCTTGTTTAATACCTTAACTCAATCTGAAGTGTATGCTGCGGATAAACTTTTTTCTACTTTAGATCCAACGTTAAGAAAAATGGATTTACCAGGTATTGGTAGGGTTATATTAGCCGACACGGTAGGTTTTATTCGCCACTTACCTCACGATTTAGTGGCGGCTTTTAAAGCAACACTGACCGAAACTCGTGAAGCCGAATTATTATTGCATGTGGTTGATATTTCAGATGACAGGCGTAGCGAAAATATCGAACAAGTAGAATATGTACTTAAGGAGATAGAAGCAAACGAAGTGCCTCAGTTGGTTATCTGTAATAAAATTGATAACTTAGATGATATTGAACCGCGAATTGATCGCGATGATCAAGGGGTGCCTATTCGTGTTTGGCTGTCGGCACAAGCAAATATAGGCATTGAGCTATTATTTACCGCACTTGCGGAACGATTGGATATAGAAGTAGTGAATCACCAACTGAATATCCCGCCAAGTGCAGGTAAATTACGTGGTGAGTTGTACAAGTTAAATTGCATTACCCGTGAGACTTTTGATGAGCAAGGTTATTGTCACCTTGAAGTTAAAATGCCTTCGCGGGAATGGCAAAGGTTAATTGCGACTAAGTACAGTGAGTTAGTAGATTATATTGTACATTAGCTTAAATAATTTTAATTGTAGGAGCGATAAGTTTATTGTCGCCGATTATTAGTGGAGAACAGTATGGCTTGGAACGAACCGGGGAATAATGATAAAGACCCCTGGAAAAATAAAGGTGGCAAGAATCAAGGGCCACCAGATTTAGATGAACTTCTTAATGATCTTGGTAAAAAAGTTACCGGCATTTTTGGTGGTAAAACGACTAAAGGTGGCTCTGGTTTTGGCAAGAACTTTTCCCGCATAGGGCTAAGTATTCTTTTAATCGTAGCATCAATTGTTTATGCCTTTAGTGGTTTTTATACTATTAAAGAAGCAGAGAAAGGTATTGTACTTCGTTTTGGTCAGTACACAGGTACGGTTGAACCCGGTATTAACTGGAAGTGGACTTTTATTGACCGCATTATTCCTGTTGATATGCAAAGTACCCGTGATATGCCTTCATCTGGCTTTATGTTAACTAAAGATGAAAATGTTGTTCGCGTAGAAATGCAAATTCAATATCGTGTTGTTGATGCCCGCAACTTTATTTTCAGTGTGACAAATGCCGAAGACAGCTTAAATCAATCACTTGATAGTGCCCTTCGTTATGTTGTTGGTCATGCAGACATGGATGACATTTTAACCAGTGGTCGTGAAGATATTCGCCAATCGGTATGGCAAGAGTTAGAAAAAATAATTGAACCTTATAACCTAGGTTTAATTATTGTTGATGTTAACTTTAAAGATGCTCGTCCACCGAATGAAGTGAAAGATGCTTTTGATGATGCTATCTCGGCCCAAGAAGATGAGGTTCGTTTCTTACGGGAAGCTGAAGCTTATGCTAGAGGCATTGAACCACGTGCACGTGGTCGTGTTAAGCGTATCGAGCAGGAAGCAATGGCCTACAAAGCTCAAATAGTACTAGATGCACAAGGTGAGGTCGCTCGTTTCGAAAAAATCTTACCAGAATATCAAGCGGCACCTAGAGTAACACGTGAACGTTTATATATTGCTACTATGGAAAAAGTATATAGCAATACCAGTAAGGTTATGATTGATGTAGAGGGTAGTAATAATATGATGTACTTACCTTTAGATAAAATTATTCAGCAACAAAATACGAGTAACCGTAGTGGTAATACTAATTACCTACCTGCGACTCAGTCTAGTGTGAATACGTCGCCTTTATCATCGTCAAACCGCTCTGATAGATTCAGCAATGGGAGAAACTAAACAATGAAAAATTTTTCCATTGCTATATTAGCGTTACTTGTCGTGTTAGGTTTATCGTCAGTTTTTGTCATTTACGAAGGCCAACGTGGCATCGTCTTCCAATTTTCAAAGATTAAACGTGATAGTGCTACCGATGAAATGATGATCTATAAGCCGGGTTTACACTTCAAGATTCCATTTGTTGAGACAGTACGTAAATTAGATGCGCGTATTCAAACATTAGATGAACCTGCGGATCGTTTTGTAACCTCAGAGAAAAAAGATTTAATGGTTGATTCATTTGTTAAATGGCGCATCGTTGATTTCTCTACTTATTACCTACGTACTGGTGGCTCTCTGGATAATGCTCGGGCATTACTTAAGCAGAAAGTTAATAACGGTTTACGGACTGAATTTGGTAATCGCACCATTAAAGAAATCGTTTCTGGTGATCGTGCTGCTATTATGAGCAAGGCACTTGAAAGTGCGGCAAGTAGCCGGGAAGACTTAGGCATTGAAGTCGTTGATGTACGTATTAAAGCCATTAACTTACCGACAGAGATAAGTAATTCTATCTATGAACGTATGCGTGCTGAACGAAATGCTGTTGCGACAGAACATAGGTCACAAGGTCAAGAGCAAGCAGAAATTATTCGCGCTACTATTGATGCCAAAGTAACCATAATGTTAGCTGAAGCACAGAAATATTCATTTACTGTACGTGGTGAAGGTGATGCACTAGCCGCTAAAGTCTATGCCGATGCTTATACAAAAGATCCAGAGTTTTATAGCTTCTATCGTAGTCTTGAGGCTTATGAAAAAAGCTTTAGCAGTAAAAATGATATCATGGTGGTCCAACCTGATAGCGAATTCTTTCGTTATTTAAAAGGTGGCAGTGCTATTCAAAAATAGCTGGATATTGCTCGCGCCTTGCTATTTATAGCAAGGCGAGCTATTACTCACCCTGAACATAAGCCAGCATAATTGCTGGCTTTTTTATATCTAGTGATGGGTAAATTGCAATAGCAGAGTTCCAGCAAGGGTAAATTTAATAAAGGGAATAATATGACAATAAAAAAATATATGATCGCGGCAATGGCATCGTTGCCATTGGCTGCCACCTTAATAGCGGCTGAAGCACCATTGGTTTCAATAAAGAGCCAAGATGATTTTTTTAACCATATCAGTAAACATTGTGGTAAGTCCTATGAAGGTAAGGTCACGGTTGATAATGTTGCCGGTGGCAGTTTTGCTAATAAAAAATTAATCATGCACGTGCGCAAATGTACCGACAGTCAACTACAAATACCTTTTCATGTTGGCGATGATTCATCACGGACATGGATTATTACTAAAACCGGCTCAGGTCTGTCGTTAAAGCATGATCATCGAAAACAAGATGGTAGCTTTGATAAATCAACTATGTATGGTGGTCATACCAACGATGCTGGTTGGGCCGAAATGCAATCTTTCCCAGCAGATCAGTATTCTAAGGAACTTTTTGTCGCGCAAGGCATACCACAATCAGTTGGTAATACTTGGCAAATGTATATCTACCCAGAGAAATTTACTTATCGTCTCACCCGCCAAGGTCGAGAATTTAGAGTGGATTTTGATTTAACTAAGCCAATTAGTACGCCAATTACCCCTTGGGGCTATGAATAATTTCGAGCTAACTTGTTAACTTCATAGGTTATTTTAAAACCAGCACAAAAAGCTGCTTTTTTCTCTTGGACTACAAATAATTCTTTGGTAAAATCCTCGCCTAATTTACTTACGAAATAGTAAAACATGGGCAAAAATGTAGTTGTTCTCGGCACTCAATGGGGTGACGAAGGTAAAGGTAAGATCGTAGACTTACTAACTGATAAAGCTAAATATGTAGTTCGTTATCAAGGCGGTCACAATGCTGGCCATACTTTAGTGATTAACGGTGAAAAAACCGTGTTACATCTTATTCCATCGGGCATATTACGTGATAACGTAAAATGTCTAATTGGTAATGGTGTAGTTTTATGTCCTAAAGCTTTAATGACAGAAATTAGCATGTTAGAAGCCAAGGGCGTTCCAGTACGTGAACGTTTATTGATTAGTGACGCATGTCCACTAATCCTTCCTTACCATAACGCCTTAGATGCTGCACGTGAAATTGCGCGTGGTAATAAAGCCATTGGTACTACAGGTCGTGGTATTGGTCCTGCGTATGAAGATAAAGTTGCACGACGCGGTTTACGTGTTGGTGATTTGTTCTGCGCAGAAACATTTGCGGTTAAACTAAAAGAAATTGTTGAATATCATAATTTCTCATTGGTTAACTACTATAAAGTTGAACCAGTAAACTATGAAGAAGTATTAGCTGATGCGTTAGCTGTTGCCGATACCATTAAAAAGATGACAGCTGATATTTCAGAAATATTAGATCAAGCGCGTAAAGCGGGTGAGTCAATCATGTTTGAAGGTGCCCAAGGTACTTTACTTGATATCGACCATGGCACTTACCCTTACGTAACTTCTTCAAATACTACTGCCGGTGGTGTTGCCACGGGTTGTGGTTTCGGTCCTCGTCACTTAGATTACATCTTAGGTATAACCAAAGCTTACACTACTCGTGTTGGCTCAGGCCCATTCCCTACGGAATTGCATGATGAAATTGGTGACCACTTAGGTACTGTAGGTCGCGAGGTTGGTGCTACTACAGGTCGTGAGCGACGCTGTGGTTGGTTTGATGCGGTTGCCATGCACCGTGCCATCCAAGTAAATAGCGTAACAGGTTTTTGTTTAACTAAGCTAGATGTACTTGATGGTTTAAAAACATTAAAAATCTGTATTGGCTATAAAACTGAAGCCGGTGATATTATCACTGTACCGCCTACGGCTGCTGAAGGATATGAGAAAATCACCCCGGTATACGAAGAGCTACCAGGTTGGAGTGAAAGCACAGTGGGTGCAACATCAGTTGATGATTTACCGGAAAATGCCCTTGCTTATATCAAGCGTATTGAAGAAATTACCGGTATACCAGTAGATATCATCTCTACCGGTCCTGATCGTGTTGAAACGATTATTAAAGTGAATCCTTTTCATTAGGAAAACTTTACTCTCCCTTACCGAATAGAAGGTAAGGTAATCACTTAATAATAAAGTCCAGCAAAAAGCTGGACTTTTTTTTTGAAATTTTTCCTGTCCGGTAAATTAAATTTAAGTGATCCGATGTCTAGATTAATTCATTATGACTTTCATAGTGCCCTATATAAGGCTTGGCGCTAGATAATGTATTTTAAAGGGGGTTAAGTCCATTTTAGCTTGGCTAAGTTAAGTTTGTTATTGAATACTTAATTAGAAATAGCCACTATTTATCAAAATGATATGAATTTAACCTATGATAGAGTCTTATTAGTTATAGCTTACATCGATGTTATATAGTAAAACGGACTTGTATTGAGCTAGCTAATTGCAATACCATATAAGTAAGTAAATGCCAGTGATACTGATATCGATAATAAAAAGAAAATATGGCTATACTTGCCTTAATAACAAAACTAACACTATTAATAACGCATAAGGAACCCTCATGACAGATCTACGCCAGCAAGCTTTAGATTACCACTCCCTACCTACGCCAGGTAAAATTAGTGTCGCATTGACAACATCAGCTGAAACAAGTTATGACTTGTCACTCGCTTATAGCCCAGGTGTGGCCGAGCCCTGTCGTGAGATTGCCAAAAACCCAGACGATGTATATAAATACACAGCTAAAGGCAATACTGTTGCGGTTATTACTAATGGTACGGCGGTTTTAGGCTTAGGTAATTTAGGTCCTATGGCCTCAAAGCCTGTTATGGAAGGTAAGTCGTTATTATTCAAACGATTCGCCAATATTGACTCTTTTGATATTGAAGTTACACATAAAACGGTTGAAGAGTTCATCAATACCGTTGCCAGTATTGCGGATAGTTTTGGCGGCATTAACCTCGAAGACATTAAAGCGCCAGAGTGTTTTGTCATCGAAAAAGCTTTAATTGAGCGTTGTGCTATTCCAGTGTTTCATGATGATCAACATGGTACGGCAATAGTCACAGCTGCAGCTATGATGAATGCGTTAGACATCCAGGGCAAAGATATTAAACAAGTTAACATCGTTTGTTTAGGTGCGGGTGCGGCAGCAATAGCTTGTATGGGATTATTGATCAAGTGTGGTGCCCAGCGTGAAAAGATTTACATGTTAGATACTAAAGGTGTAGTACATACACGTCGTACTGATCTTAATGAATATAAAAAACTATTTGCCAACAATACCGATAAACGTACCTTAGATGATGCTATTGCAGGAGCTGATGTTTTTGTTGGTGTTTCAGGTCCTAATCTTCTGTCGCAAAAACAAGTAAAATCCATGGCGAAAAATCCAATTATTTTTGCTTGTTCTAACCCAGATCCAGAAATTAAACCTGAGCTTGCTTTAGCTGTACGTGATGACTTAATTATTGCTACAGGGCGTTCAGATTATCCAAACCAAGTTAATAATGTTTTGTGTTTTCCGTTTATTTTTCGTGGCGCCTTAGACGTTCGCGCTCGTACTATCAATGATGCCATGAAGATTGCTGCGGTACATGCCATTAGAGCTCTTGCCAAAGAACCAGTACCGGCTGAAGTACTTAAAGCAAGTGGTGAGTCGGAGCTTACCTTTGGCAAAAACTATATTATCCCTAAACCTATGGATTCTCGTTTATGCGCCGCTGTTGCTAGGGCTGTTGCACAAGCAGCGGTAGACTCGGGTGTTGCTGCACTAGCAATGCCAGAAAATTACATGGTTTAGCTGTGTAAATAAGCTAAAGTGTAAAGGTAAGCAATACACTGGTTAATGTTGTTAGTCTTTGATTATTTTGACAACAATGTAAATAAAGGTCATGGTATGAAATTACCTTGGCCTTTTTTATTGGATAAATATTATGAAAGAAATTTTAATCGCTGCAGTCACACTGAGCTTGTTAGTTGCTGGTTGCTCACAAGCACATGAACTATCAAACAATGAAAATAAAGTTACTGAGCTAAGGAAGGACAATATGGATAACTCAGCAAAAAAAACCTGGCAACAAGTTACCGTAAAGTATCTGGATTTTGAAGGTGGCTTTTACGGCTTAGTATCAAAAACAGGTGACAAACTATTACCGATGAATCTTGCCAAGGAATATCAGTTACCAGGTACAGTACTAAAAGTTCAAGGCCATGTAATTAAAGACATGATGACCATTCAACAATGGGGACAGGTTTTTAAAATAACTGAGGTCGAATTAATAAAATTAGGTAAGGCTAATACGGGTGAAGCTTTTTAATTACTAGATCATACTTAGCTGCAAGATAATGTATATCAAAGGAATCCAAGTGAAAGGGAATTTAAACATGGTTCGTATTGTTCAGACTTTTTTTATTTTATCATTTTTACTTTTAGTTGGCTGTTCTCGACTAGATCTGCACTTGGCTGAAAAGGCTTACGCACAAGCAAAGACAACAAAGCAAGCTGAGCCCATTATTGTAGCACTCAGTACCTTAGCAATGTTAGCGCCTGAATTATATCAAAGCAAACTCAATTCGGCGCAAATGGCATTAGTCGAGCTGCAAAAGGCTAAGTCCTATATGGCAGAAAGCAATTTTTATTTAGCTTATCTTGCCAGCCATATGTCATATCGAACTTTACCAACAAAAGAGAGTAAAAGTGTACTTATACAGGTAGGGAGAAAATTACGTTATTTACTCAATGTTCAGGCAAATATAGTTAAATCATTTCAGTATTTACCCAAATCAATTCCAGCACTTCTCTCTAAATATAAAAATAAGCCCGCTGTTGAATGGGATTTGATCGAAGTAAATAGCGTAATTGAGCAGTTTGTTAGCTCCGCGAAAGCGATAAAAAGGTCATTGACAATTATTGAGCTTGAAAAAGGGACTAGCTTATCTGCTGAAATTAAACAGTGGCAACTTGCTCTCCATAGTCAGTTGCAAATGATTAACCAAATAAAAACCCACTTAATTAATTTAGCACTTTATAGTAGTGCTAACGTTCTTGAAAAAATTAATGTTCAATTAACTGAAGACAGTGCTAACTTGTTGTCTCTTGTGCGTGAAAATTTAGCTGAAGAGGCAATGCGGCCGAATTTTATTAAAGCAAATGAAGCATATCAGCCTTATTATCACTTGAATGAAAACTTAGCTTTGGCAAGTTCCTCATCTCGAGGCAATAGTCATGCTACATGGTATTCATCTTGGCATAGCATTGAAGTTGAAATTCTGGAAAGTAGTGCCTCATTTTCTGAGTATCCACTAGTTTTTACGGACAGAGCTAAGAAGTTAAGCCTATTTAAGGATGAGGCAATGACTACAGAGCTTAACTTAGAGCAAGGTTTTTTTAAATTGAACTCGTTCATAGGAAATCATCAGGCCATTTATAGCTTGATTGATAAACTGAACAGAGATCGCATGATATTAAACTACGGTGAGCCTTCAGCTTAAAAAGATAACCACAATCGAAAAGGATTTATATATGAATTGTTTGGAAAAATTTATTTTTGTCACTTTGTTGTCATTACTGTTATTTATAGCACCAGTCGTCGCTCAGGATGAATTACCTGCCATCCTTGATTATTACCCTAATTGTGCTTATCAGATTATTGATAATGCCAAAGTAAAAGTCACAACAGAGCAGCCTTTTGCCGATAAAACACGATTAAGCTTATTGAAAAAATTACGTAGAAAAGCCAAATCACTTGGTGCGGATAACCTGCTACTGATAGATAAAAAAGTTAAAATAGACAAAAATCGGGCTGCGACTCATGGCTTCGCATCCCCGAAAGTAGCTAGTTATACTGTTAGTTACCAAGCCGAATTAATCAGCCAATGCAAAGTAAATAATAATAAAGACCAAAAATTAGCACCTTATGACCATCATGGTTACAAGGTAATAAATATTAATACCGCAACCACTACCATTGAAACAACTTATAGCTTCACTCCTCCCATAAAAGAAAAACTGAACCATCCGTTAATAGTGAACAAAGAGCTTTCACTAGCTAATGGCCTATATGGCATTAATATTGGAACAAGCTATCAACAAGTTGTAGATAAGCTTGGTGATCCGAGTGTGGAATTGTTTATGTTTAAAGGTGAACGTGTTATAGGTTATGGACGAAATCACTGGCTACATTTTCGTTCTGGTCGCTTGGTTAATATACAAAGTGAGATGTCAATTTTATCGCCTACCTTTTTGAACAAGATTCCGCTGCGTGACTTCTTTGATGATACTCCTTGGGTTATTGCTAACCAAATAATGCATCGTTCGCTTTTATCGAAAGCAAAATCTGCATTAGTGGGTGATATGCAGCTATCATCCAAAAAAGAAATCGTGATAAGTGATCAGAATAATAGTTTGATATTATATTTTTCTGCGAGTAAAAGCCATGCCAGTGGTGACATCACTTATATTTTAGATGACTTCTCTCTTCAAGAGAACTCATATATCACATCTAGCTATCAAATGGATAATAGAAGAAAAACTCAATTCGATATTTTAGGGGGAGCTCTCTCTAAATTGAATCAAGAGCAAGTCATCGATTTTCAGTCCTTAACTAGTAAACTAGAGCAACCGATAGGTCGCATTACTCTTTCGGTAAATTCATATATAGATATATATAATTCAAATTTGCTGGTTGAGGTAAAGAATTCAGAGTTAGTTTCTATTCAATTGTTGGAAGAGTTATTTAACCTAGATAATTATTATCCTAAAAAGGAACCATGGTCTTTAGGTGATTTTGTCCAAGGAAAAAGCATTACAGAACTCAATAGATTCTTTCCAGATGACATCTACGAGTTAGGTAATGCGGTTCAAATTGACTCTGATGAATTTCAACTAACGCTTTGGTTTGATGATTATGATGGCAAGAATATGCTTTATGAAGCAAAGGTGACTATTTATTAAAGAGCATAATCAGTTTAATCAAAATTCAATTTATCTAGTTACAGACAAGTGGTTGCATAAACTTGGTTAATATAGTCTGCTTATCAACAAATTGAATTTGATATAGTGTTTGGTAATTATCTTCGTTTAATAGTTCAACTTGCTGCCCACTTAATAGCTGGGTAAGTTGCGGGGTAGTATTACTATGGCCAACAATCAAAGCATTAGCTTTTCGCTGTTTTAAATGTAAAGCAAACTGTGAAAGCTGCTTAGGATTATAATTTTTGATAGCAATTTTTTGTTTGTTAGACAAAGGGGCAGCAGTCGACATCGTTCTTTGGTAGCTAGTACTGTAAATGGATTTTATCTTAACTGTGCTGAGCAAGGTTGCTAACTGTTTTGCTCTAGCCTGACCACATTGAGTTAAGCGTGGATTTTTATCATTTGCTTGTTTTCAGCATGCATCACCAGATAAAGGGTAAAGTTATCATTCGCTAAGCAAGGCTGGAGCAATAACACACCGGCAATGATCAAACTAAACTTTTTCATCGATTAACTTTCTTCAAATAAGAGTGTAGGGCTAGAGTGATAACTATCACTCTAGCCCGTTATAAAACTTAGGTCATTATTAAAATAATCGATTTAAGCCGTTTAAGGCCGCCACACGAAATGCTTCAGCCATCGTTGGATAATTGAAGGTTGTTTCAACAAAGTACTCTATGGTATTGCCACCATTTTTTTGTTGCATAATCGCCTGACCAATATGGATAATTTCTGCAGCATTTTCACCAAAACAATGAATGCCTAAGATCTCTTTAGTCTCACGATGGAAAAGTATCTTCAACGAGCCAACTAAGTTATTAGATATTTGTGCACGAGCTAGATGTTTAAATTGAGCGCGACCAACTTCATAAGGGATTTTAGCCTCAGTTAATTCTTGCTCAGTTTTACCTACTGAACTGATTTCCGGAATGGTGTATATCCCAGTGGGAATATCAGCAATTAATTTAGCTTTACTGTTACTATCTAACATAGCTAAAGCAGCAATTCGGCCCTGATCAAAAGCAGCACTGGCTAGGCTTGGATAACCGATAACATCACCTACCGCATAAATATTATCTACGTCAGTTTGATAACAATCATTCACCTTTAACTGACCACGGCCATCGGCCTTTAAGCCTGCAGCAGCTAAGTTTAAATCTGCTGTATTACCGGTTCGACCATTGGCAAATAGTAAACAATCGGCGCGCATTTTTTTACCCGATTTCAAATGTACAATCACAGCATCATCGCTTGTTTCAACGCTTTCAATCTCTTCACCATGTCGAATGACAACACCGTTATTGCGTAAGTGATAACTGAGTGAGTCAGACATTTCTGCATCCAAGAAGGACAGTAAACGTTCACGGGTATTGATTAAATCTACTTTTACCCCTAATCCTCTAAATATTGAGGCGTACTCGCTACCAATAACACCCGCACCATAAATAATGACATGCCTGGGTGCATGTTTGAGGCTTAAGATACTATCAGAGTCATAAACCCGAGCATGGGTAAAGTCAATATTATCTGGTTGGTAAGGTCGAGAGCCAGTAGCAATAACTATTTGCTTAGCGGATATTTTTTCGACTGAGCCATCAGGGTGTAATACACGAATAGTATGTGCATCAATAAAGGAAGCCTCACCTAAAATTTGCTCGACACGATTACGGTTATAAAAACCGCTACGTAAACTAACTTGTTTACGAATTACCGCAGAGGCATGGCTTAATATATCTTGGAAGGTTAATTGCTTAACTTGATCATTTTGGTTAAACAACGGGTTGGAATTGTATTCAATCAAACGACTTACCGATTGGCGTAATGCTTTTGATGGAATGGTTCCCCAATGAGTACAACCGCCACCAACTTGATGGTAACGTTCAATAATGGCGACCTTTTTTTGGCGCTTAGCAAGGTTCATTGCCGCACCTTCGCCACCAGGGCCAGTACCTATGATAATTACGTCATAATCAAATTTTTTTTCTTCAGGTTTACTCGTTTTTGATTTAGTCAAAGGAAAGTCCTCAAAACCTACTTATCTATTTTATTTGAAGCAAAAATTTTAACAGGATTTGAGGTAAATGGTAATACAGTTGTTAGACCATTTTCTTGATGTTAACCAAGTTTTTCCGTTAAAGTCTGCCAGCTGCGACGCTGCTCAGTTAATCTTTGCTTTAATTCTTGGTATTGCGCCATCAAGTCTGACTTTTCAACCTCAGCTAGTAGGTGATCTCGTTTTGCTTGCAATACCTTTTTCCGAACAAGGTAATACTCGTTTATTTTACTCACTAGCGATTCGTACTCTTGTTGCAGGTAAATAAGTGTTTGCTCAGTATTGGGGTGAGTAATTAACTTTGCTTTGGTATTTTTTAGTGTCATGGCAATACGCATTTTTTCAATTTTGTCTTCAGGGCTAACACGTAAATGATGAGTCAAACCTAACCATTGACAGCTTTTAATTAACCATTTAGTTGGGTCATATTGCCACCAACGAATGCCATTACGGTAATCATTTTCAAACATATGGTGATAATTATGATAGCCTTCGCCAAAAGTTAAATAAGCTAATAAACCATTATCTCTGGCGGTATTTTTGTCAGTATAGGTTTGTTTACCCCAAATATGAGCCAATGAATTGATGAAGAATGTTGTATGGTGACTCATAACCAAGCGAAAGAATCCTACCAATAATAAGCTGTTAATTAAATTGCCATGCCATAAACCGAAAGCAACGGGAATACCTATATTCATCAACAGTGTTAGTAGTAAATAGTGTTTATGTTGCCACATAACGATGGCATCTTTTTGTAAATCACGAACATTTTTGTAATCACTATATCGGGATGCTTGATACTCTCTACACATCCAACCTATATGAGAATACCAAAAGCCCATTTTAGCTGAATAGGGGTCAACATCATTTTTATCAACATGTTTGTGATGTATTCTATGGTCTGAGCACCAATGTAAAATACTATTTTGTAAGGCAAAGGCACCACCAAGCGCAAATATGAAACGCAAACTCCAATGCGCTTGATAGGTTTTATGTGACCAGAGACGATGATAGCCTGCTGTAATTGACATGCCACAATAAATAAAACAAAGCAAAGCAAAGATTATTTCAGTGTTATCAAAACCATAAGTTAAAGCACGATAAGGTACAGCAATAACTGCTATTAAAAAGGTAACTAAAAAAAGGGTAACATTAAGCCAAATGACAGTGGGTTTTTTCATTTTTTTCTCTAAAATCAGGATTAATCAATTTAAGCGTACACGTGTACGCTGTTGTGGATAGTTTAGCTAGATCATCTGACCAGTCAAGTGAGTTTACTAAATACTTTTTACTTTTTGGGCAAAACTGATATTTATTCGCTATTACAGTATGATAGTTACAGCAAATAATTCGCTATTTTTAGAAGAGCAATGAGCATGAGTGGTGTAAGAGCACAGCAAAAAGAAAAGACCCGTCGTCAAATAATTAATGCGGCTTTAAAACAACTCAGCGCTGAGCGTAGTTTCTCTAGTTTAAGTTTACGTGAGGTCGCAAAAGAGGCCGGCTTAGCGCCAACCTCTTTTTATCGTCACTTTTCTGATATGGATGAATTAGGTTTAACTCTAGTTGATGAAGCGGGTTTAACGCTTAGGCAGTTGATGCGCCAAGCAAGACAACGTATAGCTAAAGGTGGCTCTGTTATTCAAATATCGGTAGAAACTTTTATGGAGCTAATTGAGAGTAATGGTAATGTTTTTAGGCTATTGCTTCGTGAGCGATCTGGAACCTCGGCAGCTTTTCGTGCTGCAGTCATTCGAGAAATCCGATATTTTACCATGGAGCTTTGTGATTACTTGCAAAAAGCGAATAATCTTGATGCCGATGTTGCTTATATCCACGCACACGCCGCAGTAACCATTGTTTTTGGTGCTGGCTCTGATGCCCTTGATATCGACGATAAAGAAGAACGAGAACAATTAGCTCAGCAAACCATTCAACAATTACGCTTCATTGCGCGCGGTGCACTTGAATTTAGTGACCGTCGCAAAGTGTCTAAAAAATTTCGTTAAGCTATTTTCTGGTAAGTATTACGCCAGTTTCAATATGGTCGGTGTAAGGGAATTGATCAAACAAAGCAAATTTATCAATTTGATGAGTCTCTACTAATAAGGCTAAATTGTCTTTTAATGTTTCAGGATTACAAGAAATATAAATAATCTTATTAAAGCGTCTAACTAATTCAACACTATCTCTATCTAATCCAGCTCTAGGAGGATCTACCAACACGGTATCGTAGTTATAGGTGGTTAAGTCGAAATCCGCTAAACGTCTGAATTTGCGTTCACCATTCATGGCCTGACTGAATTCTTCACTCGACATACGGACAATATCAATATTATCAATATTATTTTTACTAATATTAATTTGGGCGGAGCGAACAGAGGTTTTAGATATTTCTGTAGCTAATACACGGGTAAAGTTCTCCGCTAGGGCAATACTGAAATTGCCATTACCACAATAAAGCTCAATCAAGTCACCACCAGAATTTTGTGTTGCTTGTTGGGCCCATAAAAGCATTTTTTCATTTACACCTGCATTAGGTTGAGTGAAACTGTTTTCAACTTGTTGGTAAATAAAGGTCTTGCTGCCGACTTGCAAAGATTCCATCACATAGTCTTTATCTATGATGATTTTCTGTTTTTTGGCGCGACCAATGATATCGACAGGAGCTATAGTGGAAAGCTGTACTTTTAATTTTTCCGCTTCAACTTTCCAGCTTTCTTCTAATGACTTGTGATACAACATGCTAATCAACAATTCACCACTTAATGTTGATAAAAAATCAACTTGGAAAAGCTTATATCGTAATTCCTTATGATCTTTAATTGCAGCAAGTAAAGCCTTCATCGCCTTGTTAATCAATTTACTGGCAACAGGGAAGTCATCTACGCGATATTTTTCCTTCGTTTTACTATCAAACATTATGTAATAAAGATCATCACCGTCATGCCAAACCCTAAACTCAGCTCTTTGGCGGTAATTTAAGGGTGCAGATGGATATAAGTCAGCAGCGGGTAGTGAAAAATCACTAAATAGCTTAGCCATATCTTGTTGTTTCTTTAATAATTGCGCATCGTAATTATCGGGATGAATGTGACTAAACATAAAAGTGCCTTGTATAAAGAAATAGAGATAATAATACAGCGCGGATTTTACTATCGACTTAGCTTTTGTCTAGCGTTTAATTTATATAATTAATAATCAAAGAATTATTAAAAAGGCTCTGATTTTAGCCCAAATGGTCGGTAATCTAGTATATAGCATAAGTAAAGTAAGGCGTATGGCATGGTTAATTCAACTAAGCCTTTGAATACAAAGGTACACCTAAGTATAAATTATTGCTCCGCACTAGTTGGCAATAAAATAAATTAATATGAGAGTACCTGATAAAAGTGGAGCGGGAAACGATAATGTATAACTTGTACTGGATACTATGAAGGCAGATGATAAAACACTAATAGTGACAAAGTTACTCTATAGCGTTATTTCAATTCAGCTAACATTATCTATCAGCCATGGGCGATCTAGGCAAATAAGTACTTAAGCAATATTTACTATATTAAAACAGAGCAAGAGTCAGTTGTAGCATTGTTTCATTTTGAAGATGTTGCCAGAATGCTAAGGCATTTGACAATACTAGTCATATATCTGTTCAAGCGCGTGGCGCGGTTGCAGCAGCGTTAAATTAAGGCAATAAAAAAGGCTGCTAAAATAAATTAACAGCCTTTTATTTATAATTTCTAGCTTTAATCGTCTAGGTTATTATCTTCAGTTCGCTCTGGGCGATCTTTTGCTTCTCTTACTTTCAATGTTCGTTGTTGAAACTCGGTATCATTAAGTGCAGTAATAGCAGCATCTAAATCACCAGCAGCCATTTCTACAAAACCGAAACCTCGACGTTTTCCTGTATGTTTATCTTTCATTAAACGTACAGAAAGAACCGAACCATGATTGGAGAAAAGTTCTCTTACTGCGGTTTCATTGGCTCTATAAGGTAAATTACCAACATAAAGTGTTCTAACATCTTCATCTGAAGCAATAGTATTATTGGCTGTAGAAAATTGTGGACCAGTTGATGTTTTACCAACGACTAGAGGTGCGAGAAACGCACTAATAAATACTAGACCAGCTGCAAGAACAGGGCTAGCTGTCATGTTAGAAGCGATAATGTAAGCGATAAGGGTAAAAACAACAGCAATAATGACTGTTTTTAATGTTGGAGACTTCATATAAGGATACCTAATTATTATTTTAATAAACTAATTTAACTGCTTGGATATATGCAAATAGCAATTCTATGTTACGCAGCTTTTTACAATGTGCAACTATCAAGTGCAAAATTTATGCAATTAATCTGCTAATAAAGCATAAATAGCAAAAACACCTAGTGTAATAGTTGTTTAAATGAACATGTTGTAGCTTAAGTAAACGAACGAATCAATATATAGAAATTTAAGTTAAAAAGGTATTGACCAAAACTAAAAACACTCTAGAATGCTCATCCAGTTCCAAGGGGTAACCTAAAGAGCTGTTTTGATAAGTTATCTCTGCCTGATTAAGGTAAAGTAGCTAACTTAAGCTAACGTTTTAAAGTGTTTTAAAACACTTAACTTTTAATTAAAATAAACGTTGACATCAAAACTCGGAAGCGTAATATGCGCATCCTGCTTCGGGCAAACGGCAACGTTAGCAAGGGGCGAAGGTACTTAGCGAATGCGACTAAGACCTCTTTTCTTTAACAATTAGTTATCATGCAATTTGTGTGGACACTCACATTAATGT
>NZ_LJYX01000049.1 GCF_001440345.1 Colwellia sp. TT2012
GCACGCAGTTCCCAGGTGGCCGTTGCTCACCAACGGCATGCGGGTTTGGTGTGTGACCAGGTTTTTCTTCACGTTGAGCTGGGGCACGCCAGTCTTCTGCTGGATGCGCTCGACGATCTTGCTCGCCAGGTCCACCGAGTAACCCATGGGCTTGCCGGTGTGGTCACCGACATAGGAAAACGGCACCGACGCATCGCGGTATCCAAGGGTGATGCTCTTGGTGGCTACTAACAATAAAGATTGACACTTAACAATAAAGATTGACACGCCGTAACATAGATTGACACAAGGCCGAAACCCCCGTATTTACGGGGTTTTCCATTTTTTGGCTGAGCCATCGGTCTAGATTCTCCGCTTCGTTCCGCTCCGGGAGTAGGCTAAAGAGGGCTGTACCATGAACAGGTGGTGGGCGATTTTTTCCTATAACTATTTTTCAGGGCGAGGAGAGGCGGTCCCGGCGGACGAAGGAGGTAGCATTGCGCGGTCGTAGGTTTTCGTCTGAGACAGATATTCAGCGGCATATTTCGAATGGATTCGGTAGCGGAGCTGGTGCCAGTTATCTGCCGTGGCTGCGCGTCCAAGACGTGCCTTCCAGAGGACGCTCCCACAAGATCCAAGGTGTGAAGATCGATCGCCTCCATCACCTCTTTTCCGACCTAGAGCGCGCCTATTTTTTGGTATGTGAATTTTCGGAAAATGTTGTGGATATACGCGAGCAGTATCCATTGCTACCGCGAGAAAGTGAATCGCCCCTAGTTTCGTAGACACCTCCAAGCCTTAAAATGAGGCCCATTAGGAGGTGCCATGAGCAACCAGCGATATCCCGAAGAATTCAAAATCCAGGCGGTCAAACAAGTGACCGAAAAGAAGCTTCCTGTCTCGGAGGTGGCTGCACGATTGGGTGTGTCCGTGCACAGCCTCTATGCCTGGGTTAAGCGCTACACCAAGCCCCAGGAACAGCGCGTTGAGGAGGATGATCAGAGCGCTGAGGTTCGTCGTCTACGGGCCGAGCTGAAACGGGTGACGGAGGAGCGAGACATCTTAAAAAAGGCCGCCGCGTACTTTGCCAAGGAGTGCGGCTGAAGTACGCCTTTATTAAGCAGCAAGCGGGTCATTACGCGATTCGACGGCTTTGCCTGACGCTCAAGGTTCATCCCAGCGGCTACTACGCGTGGCTATCAGAACCAAAATCTGCGCGAGCCAAGGACGATCAGCGACTGCTTGGACTGATCAAACACTCCTGGTTGGAAAGCGGTGGTGTTTATGGCTATCGCAAGATCCATGATGACCTGCGAGAGGTTGGTGAGAGCTGTGGCCGTCACCGGGTGGCTAGGTTGATGCGCCTTGAAGGTTTACGTTCTCAGACTGGGTATCGACGGAGGCCGGGAAAATACGGTGGTAAGCCAGCCGTTGCCTCACCGAACTTACTGAAGCGCCAATTCGATGTCAGAGAACCCAACAAAGTTTGGGTCACAGACATTACCTACATCCGAACATATG
>NZ_LJYX01000050.1 GCF_001440345.1 Colwellia sp. TT2012
TTAAAGTGGAAGCGCTAAGCGGCAGGTCTGTAATTGAAGGAAAACGTGGTAGGCCTATTGGTTGGAAGAAAGCGGTAGACGTGAGTGATTAGTTTATTAATTTAAAACGGCTCTGACCCCTTTTATTCTGCTAGTATAACAAAATATATCGTCAGACTAATTAACTGAATTAAACAGAAATATCTAGGAAAGATCATGAAAGGAATCAAACAGTTCTGCTGTCACTTATCTATTTTGTCAATACTGTCACCTTGTTTCGTTTTAGCGCAAGAACAAGTTGAAGCTGAAAACTCTAACACACTTGAAAGAATTGAAAAAAAGATAGATGTTATTGTCGCCCAATCAAAGCATTCAACTCGCATTAATATAGAACAACCATTAGGGGATCGTACCCAAGGTTTTGAATTCAATTTTTTTAGGTTGCTGACTTTAGGTGAGGATGAAAGTACTTTATCAGGCACATATTCATTTTTTAATACAGAAAACAATACCGAAATAGCCTTACCCTTTATGTTCAGTTCGGCTGACCATATGAGTTATTATGGCTACAATGTTATAGATAATAATGAAAAATTAACAAGCTTTACCATTGATGCTCATTACCGGAAATACTTAGGGCATCGCCTAGATGGTTTTTATCTAAGTGCATTTGTTCGTGCGGCCTATCTAAATGGTGTGAAAGGAGAAAGTGATGGTTATTACTCTTATTCACAGCAAGAGGGCTTTACCCAATACAGTAAAGGTTCAGAGCTTAAGTTGGGTTTAGGTTTTGGTATTGGTTATCGTATTATTTCTGATTCTGGTTACTATTGGGGAACAAGTATCAGCTTAGGAAAATATCTAGTTGGTAAGTCTGATATATTCCTCGATGCTGAGGGAATATCAGCAACTATGGACGATGAAGAGTTCATTATTGATATAGAGCTACTAAAGTTTGGTTTCGCTTTTTAATCAACTTAGGTCATTACTTCCAAGAAAAAGAGGCCATTACCTAATACCGACCAGTTAAGAAATATTTAAGATCCATCGAACGAGCTTCTGGTTAGGATATAAAGGCTTCTGAATTCATTCAGCAGCCTTTTCTTTTGCAACTACCCCCTGCCTTTATGGTTTATAACTGCCTAATATAAAATATTAGCTCTTAGTTAACATTAACCAATTAAGCTTCCAGTTATTATCCAATGATTTCAAGGTCACAGTATTTTTGCCTTTGTGCAATTCCACGGCTAGACCTTGTTGGGTCTGCCACTCATGATAACCGCCCGTTGCAGTCACTAGATCAACGCCCACTTTTTATCATTAGCCAAGAATAAAAGGGGTCAGAGCCGTTTAAATGACCTACTGAGGTAAATTGTATCTTCAGTAGATTTTAATTATGCCAAGAAAATCAAGAGTTTCATTAGCGGGCGTGGCGGAACATGTTATTCAGCGGGGTAATAATCGCCAAGCTATTTTTGCCTGTGAAAATGACATGAAAGTCTATGTTACTTGGTTAAA
>NZ_LJYX01000051.1 GCF_001440345.1 Colwellia sp. TT2012
CGATTTAGAACGAATGGTTGTGCAGTAAACGATAATTAAACCGAATGACAGTGCAAAACCTATTCGTGATTAAACATAAAAACCTGATTTGGCGAAACGCAAAGGTTTTGCCCTAAAGCTAAGTTTTTAAAACATATAACGCCGCATTAAGCGGCAAAAAATTGTTGGTTATAATGTTGAACGGAGTGAAAACAACCAACTGTTTTTTGTCCGTTTGAATGCCTTGTTAGTTGTTGGGGTTAAAAGCTCCACGCTAACAACAAGTTACCATAGCATACTGCATAAATTAATAATAAAGAATACCCGTACCGCTACAAAATAAAGCCTGACTTTTGAGCCACGCAAGTACCCGTTTAGAAGCGAACGCATTAAACCTTCAATTGACAAATGAGGTTGAATTTCGCTGGTTAAAGAGCAAAAGTTAATGGCGAAAACTCACCTAAAACACAGACCAAACCTATTTATAAAACACCGCTTTTGCAATAAAACTTCACTTGTTTAGCGGTACAACTAACGCCCAAATAACGGGCTAAGTAATACTTGCTAAAATGTGCAGCGAAGTGGAACCGAGCAAGTGTTACGTGTCCCTGTTGATTTGCTTGTTAGTTGCAACATACTTTCACCAAGTACAACAATAACTTAAACGCACCGTAATGGAAATACCAAGCCGTGAATTTGAGCCATTGCATTCACTATTTAGAGCGAATAGTTACGCTAATACACCTTTCAGAAACGTGATGAAAGTGACTAACTTATTCGCGGTAAAGCACCAAACAGTGAATTGGTGAAACTGAATTATTTAGCACTTAGACGATCTTTTTTATTAGCCAACTAACGCCCAAATAACAGGCTAAGTAATAGTTGGCTAAAATGTGCGAGGAACGAAGCGCGGCCAACTGTTGCGTGTCCTAGTTTATTTTCTTGTTATGTGTCTTTAATGCATACCTAAAAAGTTTAACTTGAAGTAAAGCTACAAAAAAAGCAGTAATGCCAAAAAAAAGATATGAACTTTTAAGTACACTCAAATGCTTATCTATTTTCAACTCCGATTCGGCAACAAGTTTTAATCTGGAAGCGATTTCAGAGTTTGATAGTTCGTTATTTTCTACCAGTTCTGCAAATGTATAACTAGCAGCTGCTAAACCCCCATTTGAATCTAATATTTCGATAATAAAAATACCAAACCAGCAAAGCCCTAGTAAAGGAATTATTGACAACATAAAAATAGCGGCCAAATATTTTAGATTATCCATAATAAAACACCAACTCTAGACACATAACGCCCAAATAACGGGCTAAGTGGTGCTTGCTAAAATGTGCAGCGAAGCGGAAACGAGCAAGTTCTACGTGTCCCTGTTGATTTGCTTGTATGGATAATACATCCATCTTTATTATTCTTTTTAAACCAGTTTAGGTAAAGTGAGGCCCAAGCTTTAGCAGCAACTAAAGCCTTTTTATACGGTAGTTCGATTGATTGCAGGCTCCTCTATT
>NZ_LJYX01000052.1 GCF_001440345.1 Colwellia sp. TT2012
CGATTTAGAACGAATGGTTGTGCAGTAAACGATAATTAAACCGAATGACAGTGCAAAACCTATTCGTGATTAAACATAAAAACCTGATTTGGCGAAACGCAAAGGTTTTGCCCTAAAGCTAAGTTTTAAAAACATATAACGCCGCATTAAGCGGCAAAAAATTGTTGGTTATAATGTTGAACGGAGTGAAAACAACCAACTGTTTTTTGTCCGTTTGAATGCCTTGTTAGTTGTTGGGGTTAAAAGCTCCACGCTAACAACAAGTTACCATAGCATACTGCATAAATTAATAATAAAGAATACCCGTACCGCTACAAAATAAAGCCTGACTTTTGAGCCACGCAAGTACCCGTTTAGAAGCGAACGCATTAAACCTTCAATTGACAAATGAGGTTGAATTTCGCTGGTTAAAGAGCAAAAGTTAATGGCGAAAACTCACCTAAAACACAGACCAAACCTATTTATAAAACACCGCTTTTGCAATAAAACTTCACTTGTTTAGCGGTACAACTAACGCCCAAATAACGGGCTAAGTAATACTTGCTAAAATGTGCAGCGAAGTGGAACCGAGCAAGTGTTACGTGTCCCTGTTGATTTGCTTGTTAGTTGCAACATACTTTCACCAAGTACAACAATAACTTAAACGCACCGTAATGGAAATACCAAGCCGTGAATTTGAGCCATTGCATTCACTATTTAGAGCGAATAGTTACGCTAATACACCTTTCAGAAACGTGATGAAAGTGACTAACTTATTCGCGGTAAAGCACCAAACAGTGAATTGGTGAAACTGAATTATTTAGCACTTAGACGATCTTTTTTATTAGCCAACTAACGCCCAAATAACAGGCTAAGTAATAGTTGGCTAAAATGTGCGAGGAACGAAGCGCGGCCAACTGTTGCGTGTCCTAGTTTATTTTCTTGTTATGTGTCTTTAATGCATACCTAAAAAGTTTAACTTGAAGTAAAGCTACAAAAAAAGCAGTAATGCCAAAAAAAAGATATGAACTTTTAAGTACACTCAAATGCTTATCTATTTTCAACTCCGATTCGGCAACAAGTTTTAATCTGGAAGCGATTTCAGAGTTTGATAGTTCGTTATTTTCTACCAGTTCTGCAAATGTATAACTAGCAGCTGCTAAACCCCCATTTGAATCTAATATTTCGATAATAAAAATACCAAACCAGCAAAGCCCTAGTAAAGGAATTATTGACAACATAAAAATAGCGGCCAAATATTTTAGATTATCCATAATAAAACACCAACTCTAGACACATAACGCCCAAATAACGGGCTAAGTGGTGCTTGCTAAAATGTGCAGCGAAGCGGAAACGAGCAAGTTCTACGTGTCCCTGTTGATTTGCTTGTATGGATAATACATCCATCTTTATTATTCTTTTTAAACCAGTTTAGGTAAAGTGAGGCCCAAGCTTTAGCAGCAACTAAAGCCTTTTTATACGGTAGTTCGATTGATTGCAGGCTCCTCTATT
>NZ_LJYX01000053.1 GCF_001440345.1 Colwellia sp. TT2012
AATCGGGTCTGGTGCACAGCGTAGTGGGCACGGCGGCCAATGTGGCGGATGTCACCCAGGTGGACAAATTGCTGCATGGCGACGAAAACGTGGTCTGCGCCGATGCAGGCTACACCGGTGTCGAAAAGCGGCCCGAGCATGAAGGACGTGAAGTTATCTGGCAGGTGGCGGCACGCCGCAGCACCTACAAAAAACTCGATAAGCGCAGCGTGCTGTACAAAGCCAAGCGCAAGATTGAAAAGGCCAAGGCTCAGGTGCGCGCCAAGGTCGAGCATCCGTTCCGGGTAATCAAGCGCCAGTTCGGTTACACCAAGGTGCGCTTTCGCGGCTTGGCCAAAAACACGGCGCAACTGGTGACACTGTTCGCTCTGTCGAACCTGTGGATGGCGCGCCGACATTTACTGACGAATGCAGGAGAGGTGCGCCTGTAATGCGGGAAATGGCCACCGGAGTGGGGTCCGGGTGGCGAAAACGTAAGAAATACTCGTCGAATTGATTGTTTTTTGATCATTTGGCGAGTTTAAAAGTTGCGCTAGGTGGTATGCCGGGGAAATACATGGCTACTTCAGACCATCCCTAAGGAAACTCTGAAAAAGACTTTCTGATTTGGCAAAATACCGCGACCCCACCCACCGAGTTTCCCGATGAAGCAGATGACCTTCGCCGACGCCGAGTACGCCGGCAAGCGCAAACAGACCCGCAAAGAGCTGTTCCTGATCGAGATGGATCAGGTAGTGCCGTGGAAAGGTTTGGTCGCTCTGATCGACCCGCGCTACCCCAAAGGCGAGGGTGGTCGTCCGGCGTACCCGTTGATGGCGATGCTGCGCATACATCTGATGCAGAACTGGTTTGGCTACAGCGACCCTGCGATGGAGGAAGCGCTGTACGAGACCACCATCCTGCGCCAGTTTGCCGGACTGAGCCTGGAGCGCATTCCGGATGAAACCACCATCCTCAACTTCGGCCGCCTGCTGGAGAAACACGAGCTGGCTGCCGGCATCCTGGCTGTGATCAATGGCTACCTAGGTGACCGAGGTTTGTCGTTGCGCCAAGGCACTATCGTCGATGCAACGCTGATCAATGCGCCAAGTTCGACCAAGAACAAGGACGGCAAGCGCGACCCGGAAATGCATCAGACGAAAAAAGGAAATCAGTACTTTTTTGGTATGAAAGCGCACATCGGCGTCGATGCCGAATCCGGCTTGGTGCACAGCCTGGTGGGCACGGCGGCGAATGTGGCGGACGTGACTCAGGTCGATCAGTTGCTGCATGGCGAGGAAACTTACGTCTCTGGCGATGCCGGTTACACCGGCGTGGAGAAGCGTGCGGAGCATCAACATCGCCAGATGATCTGGTCGATCGCAGCGCGCCCCAGCAGCTATAAGAAGCATGCAAAAAAGAGCCTGATCGGTCGCATGCGCCGCAAAATCGAATACGCGAAAGCTCAAGTCCGGGCC
>NZ_LJYX01000054.1 GCF_001440345.1 Colwellia sp. TT2012
AAAACCAGAGCCATAATATATGTGTTAAACAATATAAACTGGAGGCTAACATGTACAAACATAACATACTTTTCATTGGCTTAGATACCCATAAAATCTCAACAGAAGTGGCGCACATAGAAGACCAGCGTGGCGCAAAGCCCATTCATTATGGCAAAGTAAAAACCACCAAAGCAGCCATTACAAAATTGGCTCGGCAATATCAATCCAAATACCCACAGGCAACGCTGCATTTTGTTTATGAAGCAGGCCCCTGTGGCTATTGGATTTACCGACTACTGACCAGCTTAGGCCATTGCTGCTATGTCGTTGCCCCCTCATTAATTCCTAAGAAACCAGGAGATAAAGTAAAAACCGACAAACGTGATGCACTCAAATTGGCCAAACTGCTTAAAGATGAAGAGTTAACCCCTATTTATGTGCCAGAGCCTGAAGACGAAGCAATACGTGACTTATCAAGGGCAAGAGAAACGGCGATGAAAGACTTAAAGGACGCTAAATATCAACTTAAGGCGCTATTCTTACGTAATAACATTAACTGTAAGGTCAATGATAACTGGTCACTGCAACACCTTCGTTGGTTGACCGAGCTCATTTTACCTCACCCAAGCCAACAAATCGTTTTGCAAGAAATGATACAAATAATCACTGAGCGCATTCAGCGAGAAAAACGCCTTGCCAATGAGTTATTTCATCAGGTGAAGTCGTGGCGGTTTTACCCCGTGGTTAAAGCGCTTCAAGCGTTAAGAGGTGTTCGACTGCTTATCGCCACCGGTATTGTCGCTGAGCTGGGCGATTTAAGACGCTTTGACCACCCAAGAAAACTCATGTCTTATCTAGGATTAGTCTCAAAAGAGCACAGCAGTGCTGATAATCGGCGATTAGGCGGTATTACCAAATGTGGTAATGGACGAGCAAGGCGTTTACTTGTCCAAGGCGCTCATACTTATAAACACAAAGCCAATATATCGACAGAATTACAAAAGCGTCAGGAAGGTTTACCCAAAGAAATCACCGACATTGCATGGCAGGCCCAACTAAGGTTGTGCCGACGATACAACCGATTGCTGAGCAGAGGAAAACATCGCAATGTTGTGGTGATAGCCATTGCCCGAGAGATGGCTGCTTACCTGTGGGCTATTGCTCGTGAGGTTGTCATTACACCGGTTAATACACGATTAAGAATATCGAGAGTACCTGCATGATAAAAAGTTTTGAGTTAGCGTATTGGGTCAAGCATCGGCTGTGGCATAACCACCGAGGGCGTTAGGCTGGCAACGGTATTTATTATCGTTGAACCACGAGCATAGACTGAAATCAGGTGCCACGACGGAATAAGTAAGGTAGGCGCTGCTAACCAA
>NZ_LJYX01000055.1 GCF_001440345.1 Colwellia sp. TT2012
CCCGACTACGCCGATGGCCCCGCATAACCTGGGCTACACCCTGATCGGTGCGGCAATGCTGTGGATCGGCTGGTTCGGCTTCAACGCCGGCTCCGCCGCTGCGGCCAACGGCACGGCCGGCATGGCGATGCTGGTGACCCAGATCGCCACCGCTGCTGCGGCACTGGGCTGGATGTTCGCCGAGTGGATCACCCACGGCAAACCAAGCGCCCTGGGCATCGCCTCCGGTGTGGTTGCCGGTCTGGTGGCCGTTACGCCGGCCGCCGGTACCGTGGGCCCGATGGGCGCCCTGGTGATCGGCCTGGCTTCGGGTGTGATCCGCTTCTTCTGCGCCACCAGCCTCAAACGCAAGCTGGGCTACGATGACTCCCTGGATGCCTTCGGTGTGCACGGTGTCGGCGGTATCGTCGGCGCGATCCTCACTGGTGTGTTCGCAGCCCCGATCCTCGGTGGCTTCGGCACGGTGACCGACATCGCTGCACAGGTCTGGATCCAGGCCAAGGGCGTTGGTTTCACCGTGATCTATACCGGTATCGTGACCTTTGGGATTCTCAAGGCGCTGGACCTGACCATTGGCCTGCGGGTAACCGAAGAGGAAGAGGCTGTTGGCCTGGACCTGGCGGAGCACAACGAACGCGGCTACAACTTGTAAGTACGCTTGAAAAAAACATGCCCGGCTTGCCGGGCATTTTTTTGTCTTGTATTTGCTGTTATGACAGCGTGTGAGATTTTTTGTGCCGAGTTTGTGATCGGATCCACAAGGTACTTTTCACTGTGCGAATGTCTTACAGGCATGTAGGCGTATTCGGCACTTTGTTTTTTCCCAGAGCGCGCTAGAATGCGCGCCGATGGGCGCATAACTGTAGGTGGCAACAGGCTCTGATTACTCTGCGGGCCAGGCCCCGGGTTATTTCAAGGGGAGCCTGTAGGGCCACCGACTGAGTTTGCCGGTCAAGACCGGCCAGTTGGTGATGGG
Source organism: Colwellia sp. TT2012 (assembly GCF_001440345.1). GTDB lineage: Bacteria > Pseudomonadota > Gammaproteobacteria > Enterobacterales > Alteromonadaceae > Colwellia. The sequence goes on from NZ_LJYX01000055.1 coordinate 977, forward strand.
CACATGGCAAAGCGTGTATCTGGACGAGCAGCGTGATCATGTCGGTGCTCGTGAAGTCCACGCCACTTTGCATGGTGATGGGGCATAAGCCACTGGTTATCCGGTGGACGTTGGTTTTTTTCCGGCAGCATGCGACAGATGGTGAAGCTGGGCTATAACTAAGCTGCGTTACGCAAGGCATGAGGTAGAACATGAGCGACGATGATATGGAAAACGACGACCTGGGAGTAGGGGACGACGATGAAACCGAAGAAGGTCTTGAGGCGGCTGGCGAAGACGTAGCTGACGACGACGGCGGCGATGACGCGCCGGCCCCGACAGCCAAAGGCAAGGCCAAGGCTGCTGTGTCGGTTGACGAGTTGCCGAGCGTTGAAGCC
>NZ_LJYX01000056.1 GCF_001440345.1 Colwellia sp. TT2012
AAGCATCGGCTGTGGCATAACCACCGAGGGCGTTAGGCTGGCAACGGTATTTATTATCGTTGAACCACGAGCATAGACTGAAATCAGGTGCCACGACGGAATAAGTAAGGTAGGCGCTGCTAACCAATAGGTTAGTAATCCACGAATATCAGCAGGATAACCGACGAAATTACTTGCTTCATCTATGCGTTAACTCTTCTATTTTAAAAGAAGACATTATGGCTCTAAATGAATGAGCAGGGATCGGTGTATTTAACTTGACGTGGGGAGTCATACCAACGCCCAAATAATGGGCAAATGATAGTTGGTTAAAATAGGCGACGCAGGAGCAAAAACCAACTGTTATTTGTCCTGATTAATTTGCTTGTTAGGCTTATCCTGCCAAGGCCACTGATCGGCTCCCAGTTTATAAGAGCCTGTTGCTGTTAATGCAATGATTGTGGCTAATACGCCAAGTAACTTCCATAACTGTGGTAGTGAAATCATAGCAAACAATTTACCAAGGCCTAGTTTAGATAAATCAATTTCGAGTTCCATGTTTGATTTTGCAGATTTTTTTTCTTCAATCGCTAATTTCCAACTTTGAAGGTAGCCTCTAAATTTATCTGACTTTACTTCATCTACATCCAAGTTTGACCAATAAACGTTCCAATCATAGCCCTTTTCAATAAGACCTTCTGATTTCAAGCCATCTTCTGCAATAATCCACATGGGGAGTTCATAGGCGTATGCAATTGCACCTTCTATATGCGTCCAAGTCGTTGGCAATTTAATATTAGTAAGCTCTTTTTCAATATTGCAACGAAGCTCTTTTCCTTTTTCGAACTCAGATCTTGTATACGCAATTACTAATAACCCATCGCATTCGCTAATTGTTTTTTTAATAACTTTTAACGGCTGTTCATGCGACCATTCATTCTCGAACATGATGCGCGACTTTATTCCTGCTGTCTTCAAAGCATCAATAACAGCATCGACAAAAGCTCTTTGTAAGGTGCTTTCATCACCACCTTTACTGATGAATATCTCAATTTCCATGACGTACCTTATTAGAGAAGCCTAACGCTTAACATAAGCGGAAAAATGCAGTTGGCTATAATTTTTGAGGAACGAAAAAAGCCAACTGTATTTTTTCCGTTTAATGTTCTTGTATGGATAATATACCCATCTTTTAATTCTATTGTAAAACAAGTTTAGGTAAAGTGAGGCCCAAGCTTTGGCTGCAACCAAAGCCTTTTTATACGGTAGTTCGATGAAGTTCTGGCTCCTCTGT
>NZ_LJYX01000057.1 GCF_001440345.1 Colwellia sp. TT2012
CTTGTATGGATAATACATCCATCTTTATTATTCTTTTTAAACCAGTTTAGGTAAAGTGAGGCCCAAGCTTTAGCAGCAACTAAAGCCTTTTTATACGGTAGTTCGATTGATTGCAGGCTCCTCTATTGAGAGACCGATAACAAGATGGAACGCCGTATAAAACTCCAAGCACTAAACTCGGATAGTCAACTGGGCCTCGAGCCCGAATAGCAAGGCAGAGTCAGCTTATTATGAATAGCATAAATAATCAAAATCAAATTAACGTCGGTGTTGATACCGGTAAAACTCAACTCGACATTTACATACGCCCTCTAGGTATTTATTTCGTTGTTAGTAACGATGAAAGTGGCATTAAAGAAGCCATTACTGAAATCAAAAAACACAAGGTGACGCGTGTCGTCATTGAAGCCACTGGCCGATTAGAGCAGCCCTTTATCATGGCCTGTGCAAAAGCTAATATACCGTTTGTTATTGCCAATCCTGTCAACATCAAAAGGTTTGCAGGTGCCATTAATCAAAGAGCCAAAACAGATAAACTCGATGCACAACTAATTGCCCATTATGCAGAAGTTATCAAACCTAAGTTATCACAATTAAAGCCAGAGCAGATAAGGCTGATGAGTGATTTACTATCACGTAGACGTCAGCTTATGGAAATGCAAACAATGGAGAAAAACCGTCTACAAATAATGCCCAAAGAAATAACGTCATCTATTAAACCAATGCTTACGGTGATAAAAAATCAGTTAGAAAAAACAGATAATAAATTACATAAACTCATCGAAAGCTGTGAAGAATATAAAACTAAAAATGACATTATTCAGAGCGTACCTGGTGTTGGAAAAGTGGTGGCCTTTAACTTGATTAGTGAGATGCCAGAGCTCGGCTATATCAACAATAAAGAGGCTGCATCATTAGTCGGTGTCGCTCCTTTTAATCGGGACAGCGGCTCCTATAAAGGCAAACGAATGATACGCGGTGGACGTTCTCAAATTAGAACAGCCATGTACATGGCAATGATGTCCGCAATCCAATGTAACCCAACATTTAAGGCGATGTATCAGCGGCTAGTCGCCGCTGGAAAACCAAAGAAAGTAGCGATAATCGCGTGTATTAGAAAGCTAGTTATCACGCTCAATTCGATGGTGAGAGATGGTGTCTACTGGGATCCTAAAATGAATTAAATATTAGGGTTTGACACCATAGTCACTTGTTA
>NZ_LJYX01000016.1 GCF_001440345.1 Colwellia sp. TT2012
AATAGAGGAGCCTGCAATCAATCGAACTACCGTATAAAAAGGCTTTAGTTGCTGCTAAAGCTTGGGCCTCACTTTACCTAAACTGGTTTAAAAAGAATAATAAAGATGGATGTATTATCCATACAAGGCATTCAAACGGACAATTTACAGTTGGTTGTTCGCTTCGCTCAAGTATAACTAACTGTAAATTGCCGCTTAATGTGGCGTTATGTGCCTAGCGTAGTTTTATAGTCCAGTTGAATAATCATTAAAAGGAGTTAATTATGAGTGCTAACGAATCAAATCGAAGAATTAAATTTTCATACCAATTAGATAATTGGAATTATGAAAATGGTGAACGCTCCCATTTAAAATCTAATGCTAAAAAAATAATCCCTTCGGAATATGCAGCTGAAATGGATGGAACTCTTTTTTGTCCAGCCTGTTTTACAAACTTAAATAGAATCCCAAAAGAAAAAGATCACTTTACGAATGGGAGAGAGGCTTATTTTGCTCACGTACAAAAATATAAAGATGTTAAATGTGATCTGAAATCTATAAAACCCGAAGGGAAAAGGTATGAAAATTGGGAAGAAGCTAAAAAAGCAATTGATGATGAAAATTTAGTTATCATAAGTAGCTTCTTAAAAGCAAAGCCGGAATCTAAAGAAGACAAACCAGCAATATATGATGAAACACCCGTTGAGGATATTGATGGACCAACTACGGAAGTTGCTATTGGTCGTCACAATGGTGAGAGCTTCTCGTTACCAAGTAAAATTAAAACTGTTGCGGGTTTGTGCCGAAGCTTTGATGAAAACCTTTATAAATATTTTTATTTACCAGGTAAAAACAATGCAGTTAGGCTAATTGATTTACTTAAAGATGTAAAATCCATATCTGAAGAAAATGACAAACCAAGGTTTTATTATGGTCGCATAATTAGTACTAAGCATTTAGGTGAACATAAAAGACCAACTAATATCAGAATGACGTTTTTACATACAGATGTTGCTGGTGACTTTTGCTTAAAATCTCAAGACAAAGATCAAAGAGCACATGGCATCACAGATGACTCTGTTGGGCGTATATTAATTGTTTACGGTACTGTTGAAATAAATGGTTCTGGCTTATGCTTCCAAGGACTTGGGTGGGGGGAATTTAGTTTACTTCCAGAAAAGTATAATCACTTATTAGATTAGGCACATTTCAATAAAATCAACAGGGACACGTAACGCTTGCTCGGTTCCACTTCGTTTAACATTTTAGCAAGCATTACTTAGCCCGTTATTTGGGCGTTGGTATGCCAAGTCAATTCTGAAAGTATAGTATTTCAAGGTAAGTTTAACTATTTTAAGGGGAATGAGTTATGGACTGGAAAAGTGCCTTAAAAATAGCTGGTCCATCAGCTATTGCAGCATGGGTTTTTGTTGAATTGATTAAGAGCTATTTAGATAATTCTGAAATTTTCAAAACGAATGCCTATTTAAATTTTACACTTCTCATTATCATCTTTCTATTTTGTGTGATTATGGGTTGGTTATGGATACGTAATAGTAATCCAAAGAATAAAGTTGAAAGAACAGAAAAGAAGATTGAAAAAAATGAAGTTTGCGAAAATGAAGTAGGCAAGGATTTGTCAATCGGCAGTATAGATGACTCTATCCTAGATAATAAAATTTCAAAAAACAAAGTAAAAGGTTCTCTTAATATCGGTAGTAAATAATGAGTTCACAAGATCTTAATAATGTTTACAAAAACATTACTGACAATGAAATTACAAATAACGAGATTGGTAGGGATTTAAATATCGGTAATACGATTATTAAACTACCCTCGTATAATATTTCTGTAGGCGCGGAATCTCTTAAGGCATTAATAAATGAACATGAAAAACTAAAAGAAGAAAGTCCCATTTATCTTTATGTTCTTGAAGAGCTTCAAAGTAAAGTAACTGATAACAAGTCAAGGGAAGTCATTGGATTAGAGAAGAAATTAAGTAAAGCAAATAAAGCTATTTTTTTTGATGAAGCCTTAATATCTAGCCAGAAAGCTTCAAAAATGATTTTAAGATTTCAGCATATAAAGTCATACCAAATCATTTTTAACCATGTATTAAGTCTAATTGTAACAAGGTTTCGCGCTCATATAGCCCCTTTGATTAAAGATGGTGTAGATGACTTAACTATTAAAACTGTAATCAACTCCGTTATTGTCGAACCTTTAAATCAAGAAGTTAGTTTGGCTGGGGGTTATATCACAAGCGAACTAATTGAAGGGATGTTGTACTTCCTAACAGAAAAATGCCATGTGGAGTGGGTATAATGATAATTTACCATCCAGCTTATGATGTAAATCATTGCTCTTATCGGATATTGAATATCTTAAATTCTATAGGTGATAATAAAGTACATTGTGACATGCTAAAAATTATAAATTTTTATTATGTCTATCCTCACTTATTAAAGCGAATGGAAGTATTCCCGAAACCACTTAACTATCAAGCAAAAAAAATTAAAAGTATAAAGGATCCATTTGAGTTAACCCCCAACCCTAGCAACTTATTCTTTGAAATGAGTCCAACACAAGAAACGGCTATTTTGTCTTTACGACAAAGATCACTAATTAATGTTGAGAATAATATTATTAGTCTTGAAAAACAAAATATGCCAAAAGAACTAATTCAGGTCTTTAAAAACGATAAATTTACAAAGAGTGATATTTTTAAAATCCTTGTAGCGTGTTTACCGAAGGTCAAATTAGATGGCAATAATGGTCTTAAGGCCAGAAGCGGATTAATGGAATATAAGTATGATTAAATCTAATTTCTTTGTAGAACGTCTGGTAATAATAAAGTCGGGTGGAAGTGTTTATGATGAAAAATTTCATAAAGGGATAAATGTAATTCGCGGGGATCACTCTGTAGGAAAAACAACAATACTAGAACTTTTATTTTATGTTCTAGGCGGTGAAATTAAAGACAATCAATGGCTATATCCAGCAGATCTTTGCGATGAAATATATTGCCAAATTAATATAAATGGCAATTCCTTTACGATTAAGAGAGATATTGAAAAGGGGAAAATTCCACCTACACGAATTCAAAATGGCGTATATGAGGTTACGAGTATAGATAATCTTGGCTGGAAAAAATTCGGCCCAAGAAGAAGTGAGTCTGGTGAAAGAGCATCTTTTTCACAGCAGTTTTTTGATTTATTGGGCTGGGATAACCATAAGTCTGATGATTATGCTAATTTGACTATGCATCAAATACTAAGGTTTCTATATGTAGACCAAGAAACCGGATCAACAAAAATATTCCGTGCAGAAGATAATAATCGTGGTGATAGCGAAGGTATACGTACCGCAATTGCAGAGTTTTTATTAGGCTTGGATAATCTTGATACTCATAAGCTAAGACAGCAACTTTTATTGGCAGAGAGAGAGTTTGATAAAATTTCTTCTGATTTGAGTGCTATGTATAGAGTGCTAGGAACCGATTCAGGTTTAACTCTTGATATTTTAAATGCACAAATAACAAAAAATTCAGAAGATATTGTGTTACTACAGAATAAGGAAGTGGAATTAAAAGTAACTTCTGAAATTGACGTCAATAATGTATCTAATTACAAAGATTTAGAGAGAAAAGTGGACTTGTTTAATCGCCAGCTTCAGTCTTTAAATCTAGATGCACAAGCAACCAGTGGTGAAATTGTTGACTGTGAATTATTTGGCGATTCTCTAGAGTTTAGAAAAAAGTCATTACTTGAATCAAAGGCTGCTTATGACAGCATCGGAACAATGAAATATACTCACTGCCCTTGTTGTTTAGAAGAGATTAACTCGGTTAACGAAGATGCTTGCCATTTATGCAATACTCCAAATAAAGAATCTCATCATTCAAATAATTACATGCAAATTTTGACTGAGCTTGATTTCCAACTTAAAAGTAATGCGAAAGTTTTAAGTGATTACAAAGATCATTTAGAAGGTCTTAAATCCGCTGTTATAATTGCTGAATCACACCTAAATAATTCACAAAGTGAGTTGCTATCGATTTCAAAAATAGTCGATATAGAAACTCAGTCTCTAATTGAAAGATCTAGAAAAATTGGGTATTTGGAGTCAGAAACTAAAAATCTTGAGAAGCAGGTTAATATAATAATGGACTTGGATAAATATAAATCTAGAAAGTCCGATTTAAATAATGCAATTACAGCTCTCCGTGAAAAAATAGCCACCGCAGCATCATCTAGCAAAAATAGAAGAGATAAAGTTAATTTGGGGATCTGTGAAAACATGTTGCCAATTCTTCATTCTGATTTACGTGATAATGGCGAGTCTTATGAAGAAGTTTTCGGTGCATCAGAAAGTAACGATATTGAAATAGATTTTGCAAAAGATAGAACATTAATAGATGGAAGAGTTAAATTTTCTGGGAGCTCTAACTATATAAAAAAGAATGCCTTCTATCTTGCCGCTTTACTAGAATCATTGTCGGATCCTCTTTACAGGCTACCAAGATTTTTGATGCTAGATGCCATTGAGAATGGTGGAATGAAAGCTTTTAGAAGTCATAATTTTCAACGTTCTATAGTCGAAATGTTTAAAGGTAAAGAAGATTTTCAAATAATACTTTGTACGTCAATGGCTTTAGATGATTTAAATAATGATGAATATGGTGTTGGCCCTTACTATGTTGGCAATGTAATTAACATTTAAAATAGGCACATAACAATGGTTTTCAAGTCGGACAAATTACAGTTGGCTTTTTGTTCGTGCCTCACTTATTTTAGCCAACTGCAATTTGCCGCTTAAAACGGCGTTGAGGCTGTAGAATAACTAATTCAGCCAAAACAACTAGTTTTTTGTGCTTCTGTATCGCACAGTAGAAGATTAACTCGATATAGGTAATGCATTTAGTACCCCAATTTTAGGGGTGATTTACAAGGAACGAGTTATTCTACAAGCTCGTTATACATCAAGGAGGCTTGGCTATGTTTGATGCCGAAACATTTATTTTCGTAGGCTATTCACTATCATTGTTCGGTATAGTGATTTTTTTAATCGATATGTTTAGTGACAAAATGAAAGTACAACTCCAAAATGTAACAATTCATATTGGAAAGTTAAATCAACAGATTAAAGAATTAGAAGTAATTCCGAAAGATCGAGGTTACATCTTAGAGAATGAACATGGAAGTATTGATATAGGGCAGAGTTTAGAGATCTTGGAAGATGCAGCAAAAGAGGCTAATAAAAATAATATAGAACTCGAACTAGCTCTCCTCGAACAAATTAGAGACAGCCATAGAAAACACACAAGAGCAAGGTTGGCTGCATCCACTTTTGTAGTAATAGGTACTGTATTAAGTTTTTTCGGTGGTATCTTATAGTAGATGTATAACAAGCAATTCAACAGGACTAAAAACAGTGGGCTGTTCGCTCCGCTCCATTTTAGCCCACAATTTTTAGCCCGTTAATTGGGCGTTAGCACTACAAGGAGAATTCCGTGCTCAAAATTACCATCATTACATTATCAATTTTGTTTTCTGTTTCTAGTTATGGAATAGATTGCGAATCTGAATATCAAAAACATCTAAAAAATGACATAAATCTTAGTCATGATGAATTTGACCAAACTGAAAATAGCGGATTTAGAGCCTTAGGAAATAAAGGCTGTTACAAAGAAGCTGCTGATCTCGTAGAATTGTATATCGATAAGCATAATTCAAAAGGTTTAACTATTCGATGGCATGTTGCTCAGCTTAGAGCATTATCAGGCGATAATAAAAAAGCAGCTGAAAATGGTAGATTGTCATTAGCTGACAGTGAAAAACCTAATAAAACTCTTTTAAGGTGGAATGATTATGTTTTAGCCTCAATAGGTTTTTTTGAAGGTAAAAAAGATGTGCTTATCTCTCATAGAAATAAAGTCGCAATAGGTAAAAGTGAGCATTTTGGTAACGAGCTGAATTTAAAGCTTCTCGACAAACTGATTAAGCACTTCGGAAAAAGTTATAAATACGCTTCTAACGCAAAGGAGTAATTTGTAGTGCTAACAAGCGTTTCAACAGGGACAAAAAACAGTTGGTTTTGCTCCTTCGTCGCAAATTATAACCAACTATTTTTTTCCCGTTAAACGGGCGTTGGTAACTTAATCATCTATGGAGTTTTAATGAAACGGATTTATCTATTTTTAGCAATCGTTGGTGCAATCATTCCGTACATTTTCTATTTTCAATTTATACAAGTTGAAGGGTTAAACTTTTCTTTATTTATAATGGAATTATTTGGTAGTAAAGCTGCAAGTGGGTTTACAGCAGATGTATTATTAGCAACTGTCGCGTTTTGGTTTTTTATTTTCCAACGCTCTAAAAACCCAACAGCTCCCAGGCCTCTTCTATTCTTTATATTAAGTTGTACCGTTGGGTTATCGTGTGCGTTACCAGCATATTTGTATGCCAATGAAAAACACGCGAATAACGTTACATAACAAGCAAATTAATCAGGACAAATAACAGTTGGTTTTTGCTCCTGCGTCGCCTATTTTAACCAACTATCATTTGCCCATTATTTGGGCGTTAGTTTTACAAGGACGTTTTGTGCACAAATTAAAGTTAGCATTAATCACGGGGGTTTCTTTCATTATTTTAATGGGCGGAATCAGCCAAAGGCATATAATAGAATGCCAGCTCATTACACCTTCAGGGTATTTAGAAATAGAGTCGAACATATTTTTTAGTCCTTCAATTAATAGTCTCAAAAGTGATGAGTTACTTTCTAATATCAACTTGGCAAAGTCTCGAATAAATAACACATTTGGAAATATGACGTCCTCTCCTAAGGTAATCATTACTGTAACTGAAAACGAAGCAGTAAGCTTTGGTTCTAACCTATATGGAGTCACACATTTAAGCGTGCTTGGTCAATGTATTGTCTTGGGCCCTGAAGGTCAAAATATTGATGTGATTGCTCATGAATATATGCATGCAGAAGTTCATCATAGGGTTGGGTGGTTAAATTATTTATTAAACGTCCCAACTTGGTTTATGGAAGGGTTAGCTACATTAGTTGATTTCAGAAAACCATATTTATTGGAGAATATAGATTTAACCAAAAATGAGGTTAACTCGGTAAAAAACCAAACTTTTAATCATACGGAAATTAAGCATTATCAAGCCGCAAGGATTCTAGCGAGCGATGTTAATAAGTCTAAGCTCTATGAAAACCTAGAAAAATTGAAGCAAGGGCAAAACATAAACAGTGTATTTGCAATGTAAAACTAACAAGTATTTTCAAGACGGACAATTTACAAGGAGGTTCACATAAATTTAATCAATGTCGCAGGTAAAGGTTTGCTCTGTGGTCTAGGTATTGGCACTACACTTTTTGGTCTATTATTTTTAGTCTTATCATTTCGTAACGATCAACAATTCAATATTGGTGCGCTTGTAGCTATTATTTCTGGTTCAATCTGTATTTTTATGGCACTTAATTTAAAAACAAAAACCGTTGAGCAAGAGTAAATATACAAGGGTTTTCAAGACGGACAAATTACAGTTGGCTTTTTGTTCGTGCCTCACTTATTTTAGCCAACTGCAATTTGCCGCTTAAAACGGCGTTGAGGCTGTAGAATAACTAATTCAGCCAAAACAACTAAATTTTTGTGCTTCTGTATCGTACTGTAGAAGATTAACTCGATATAGGTGATGCATTTAGTACCCCGATTTTAGGGGGTAATTTACAATGAACGAGTTATTCTACAAGCTCGTTAGGCTTTTCTTAAGTCTTGGCATTCAAAATAGAGTATTTATGAAGATATCAGGGAAATTTGAGTTAGAAATGAAACCAATGGAACTATATGCTGATTCCATTGGTGGTATTAAACTAGGGCGTATGTCTATCGACAAAACCTTTTTAGGTGAGTTGTCTGCTACAAGTAAAGGGGAAATGCTTAACGCGCTTACCCCAACTGCTGGTTCAGCTGGGTATGTAGCAATTGAATTGGTTACAGGTGAGCTAAGTGGTAAAAAAGGTAGTTTTGCTCTACAGCATTTCGGAACTATGTCGAATGGCGAGCAAAACTTAACCTTAGAGGTCGTTCCTGATTCAGGTATTGGAGAATTAGAAAACCTTAAGGGTAAAATGAATATCAATATTGAAGACGGTCAGCATTATTACACGTTCGAGTATGAGCTATAAAAGCCTAACAAATTGCTTAAACGGAAAAATAACAGTTGGCCATCGCTTCGCGATTATAGCCAACCATTATTTTCCGCTTAGCAAGGCGTTGAGGCTGTAGAATAACTAATTCAGCCAAAACAACTAAATTTTTGTGCTTCTGTATCGTACTGTAGAAGATTAACTCGATATAGGTGATGCATTTAGTACCCCGATTTTAGGGGGGTAATTTACAATGAACGAGTTATTCTACAAGCTCGTTATATTTAATCAGCGTTCAGCATATGTTCATCTTAATAATATATATTGCTGCTTTAAAAGTTGTTTAACGATCAATTTTGGTAATCATAATATTCACAATAAGAAAGCATATTAATATAAAGGGATTTTAAAAATGAAAAAAACACTATCTTTAGCATTTACTACTCTAGCATTAACATTTGGATTTTCAGTACATGCAGAAGATGAAAGTAATTGGTATTTAGGCGCACAGTACAGTGCACAGGAAGTTACTTCTCTACCTGATAGAAAGTTTAAAACAGTAGGAGTCGTTGGCGGTTATCAATACAATAAATATTTCGCGTTAGAAACGAGATATAATACGGGGATATCAGGTTATTCTAGCCAATTTTATGTAAATGGATCATCGGATGCTGAGTACAAAGAAGATATAGATAAACAGGCTTCATTATTTATAAGAGCGTCTTACCCTCTTTTTAACTTATTTGGTATATATGCCTTAGCCGGTGTAACTAAAAGCAAATATGAAATAACTACAAGAAGTTCTCATACAGATTTAGAAGGAAATACTACAACTACTTATCCATATATAATTAAACTCTCGGAAAGTGGTTTTACTTATGGAGTTGGTTTAAATTATCAAATAACAGAAACTGTTACTTTGTTCATTGATTATCAAATTTTACCAGGGTTAACAATCGGTTCTGGGAGTTCAGCCAAGTGGAAAAGTATGAATCTTGGTGTTAACTACTCTTTTTAATGTATTTAAATATAACAAGTTGCTTAAACGGAAAAATAACAGTTGGCCATCGCTTCGCGATTATAGCCAACCATTATTTTCCGCTTAGCAAAGCGTTATGTGTTTCTCGGGGGGGACGTAATCAATGGATGATGAATCAATAAAAGCAAAACTAGAATTTGATCAAATAAGTATAAATCAAAAAAATATAGATGAATTTAATAAACTTAAGCCAAGTGATTTAGGTATTATATATATAGTTGTGACATTTTTTTTGATTATGTTGATTCCTATTATTTTTTCAATTGAAATAAACTCATTTTCAACATTTTCAACATTTACTGCAATGGGATTTATGTTTTGTCTTATTATTTATGGTCAAAATAGAGATACCAACCGTAGGATTGACCTATTACTTGAAATAATAAAAAAGCAGAGTAAAAACACATAACAAGCAATTCAACGTGACACGCAACAGTTGGCCGCGCTCACTACGTTCACAATTATAGCCAACAGTAATTTGCCGCTTAACTTAGCGTTAAGTTTCTCTAATTGAGGCGCTCCATCGCGGCTTTGTATACTTTTCCTCTATCACGCTTGTCAACAGAAATTACGGTGACAGTAATTACTGTATCGCTTACCTCGTAAACTAGTCTATAACCGACCTGTCTAAGTTTGATTTTGTATAATTTATTGCCACCTGAGAGCTTGGCACTTTCTATATGAGGATCTTCTAAAATGTTTGCAAGTTTTTTCTTGAACTGTAATTGAACTGTTGCACCTAGTTTTTTCCATTCCTTAAGTGCAGACTTTTTAAACTCCAACTCATAGGTCATTTAAACTAACCTTTACACTAGCTTCACTTTTACGCTGCTCAACAATGGCAAGTAGCTCTAAATCTTCAATATAGTCCATCATAAACTCATAAGTCTCTGCTGGTATACAATAAAATGCAGGTTCGTTTCTATTAAGTACTGCAATTGCTTCGCCGTGAGCACTAAGTGCAACCTTCATTGGATTTGCTTTAAGTTCACTAATACTTGCCGCAGCTTCAGTTAATATTCTAGTTGTCATGCTTTCACCAGTACGTTAGAGTGGTCTTTAATTAAGGCTAAGTATAAACGACGAAACTTAACAAGGCAATTAAACGGACAAATTATAGTTGGCTTTTGTTCGTGCCTCACTATTTTAGCCAACTACAATTTTCCTCTTATTGCAGCGTTATAAACCTAAGGATAGGATATGGATATCATCACAATAATTCACGTTACTCTTGCTGTCACAGCTATCATAAGTGGGGCTATTATTATGTCCCGTAAAAAAGGTGACATTTTTCATACTCAGTTGGGCAAATTATTTATAGCAAGTATGGTATTAGTAAATATTACAGCATTCGCTTTTTTGCCTAAATATGGTTTTACCATTTTTCAGCCCCTCGCGTTATGGAACTTAGTTTGGGTACTTTTGGGCTATTATTATGCGGCTAAAAAACCAAATGAAAATTGGCTTATTAACCATTTTTATTTTATGACATATGCTTATGTAGGCGTTGTAGCAGCTGCAGTTGCAAGAATTCCGTTAAGCTTTGGCTTTCTCCCTAACGAATCCGCATTTATTGCAATAGCGTTTGTTTTTGGCATTTCAGTTTATGTCATCGAAAAGCAAGGTAAGAAGTTACGTACTATCGGCGGCGTATAACAAGTGACTATGGTGTCAAACCCTAATATTTAATTCATTTTAGGATCCCAGTAGACACCATCTCTCACCATCGAATTGAGCGTGATAACTAGCTTTCTAATACACGCGATTATCGCTACTTTCTTTGGTTTTCCAGCGGCGACTGGCCGCTGATACATCGCCTTAAATGTTGGGTTACATTGGATTGCGGACATCATTGCCATGTACATGGCTGTTCTAATTTTTCTAGTGAGGCAGTAATAAGTGAATTTTCAGCAGAGAATGTTGATTATCTATCTGAAGGCATAAAATTGTATTCAGATAAAATTGCCGTTCATTCTAGCTACGATCCCAACTTAAAAGAATTTTACAAAGAGATTAACTCCGAAAAATTTGAGCCCCAATATAAGTCAGTTACAAAAAAATGGCCTCTAGGTGGCAATAATTTCTTAATTGAGCAATGTTTCAGTGTGTCGGCTAATGTTAATAGTTTCCCAAGTATGGGGAGCGATTTTGTTTATGGACAGAAATATAAACGTACTATTACAAATGGTAACTTTAAAAGTGTCCTCGTAGATACTGAGCTAAATCTAACTTGGGCTTACTGTGAATGTGATGGAAACCCACCACCTACATGCCAAAATATAGATCAAGTGAGTGACATTAATGGTAATAGTAAATATGAAATCCGAGATGCTATACAGGAACCCGAAGGTATGATTTTACATTTAAAAGAATACAATGGGAAAGAGCTTTCTACTGTTTTTAATTCTACTGTTTTTAAAATGTGTACTGGAGATTTTTCATACCCGCACAATGACTTTAGTTGCCCCCCAAATAATTAAATTGTTTGGCTAATAACGGAGTGTTAGGTTTTAATGCTTAAATGGTAATTCAATAATATGATCAAGGTTGCTTGTGTCACCTTACAGAGTAAAAGTAACCCTAACAAGTGACTATGGTGTCAATTATTAATTTCTAACTCATTTTAGGATCCCAATAGACACCATCTCTTACCATCGAATTTAAGATCACAATCATCTTTCTTACACAGGAAATTATCGCTACTTTCTTTGGTTTTCCTGCGGCGACTAAACGCTGATAAGTCGCCTTAAATACAAGGTTACATTGCATGGCTGACATCATGGACATGAACATGGCTGTGCGTATTTGATGGCGTCCGCCACGTATCATTCGCTTACCTTCATAGCTGCCACTTTCACGATTAATTGGCGCAACACCCACTAACGCAGATGCTTCTTTATTAGTGATATAACCGAGCTCTGGCATGTTACTTATAGACTAAACGCGACCACATTACCGACACCTGGAATACTTTGGATAATGTCATTTTTAATTTTATATTCATCACAACTTTCAATTAATTTTTGTAGCTTTTTATCTATTTTAATCAGTTGATTATTTATCACCGTAAGTATCGGGTTAATACTGCTAGTGATTTCTTTTGGCATAATTTGAAGACGATTTTTCTCCATGGTTCGCATGCCCATAAGCTGACAACGTCTTGACATTAAATCACTCATTAATCTTAACGTAGCCGGCTTTAGCGTTGATAATTTTGGTTTTATCGCTTCACTGTAATGGGCAATTAACTTGGCATCTAGTTTATCCGTTTTGGCTAATTGACCAATAGCACCAGCGAACTTTTTGACATGAGCTGGATTCGCAATGACAAAAGGTAGTTTTTCTTTTGCACAGGCGATAATAAAGGCTTGCTCAAGTCGTCCTGTTGCTTCAATGACGACACGCGTCACCTTGTGTTTTTTGATTTCAGTAATGGCTTCTTTAATGCCACTTTCATCGTCACTAACAACGAAATAAATACCTAGAGGGCGTATGTAAATGTCGAGTTGAGTTTTACCGGTATCAACACCGACGTTAATTTCATTTTGATTATTTATGCTATTCATAATAAGCTGACTCTGCCTTGCTATTCGGGCTCGAGTCCCAGTTGACTATCCGAGTTTAGTGCTTGGAGTTTTATACGGCGTTCCATCTTGTTATCGGTCTCTCAATAGAGGAGCCTGCAATCAATCGAACTACCGTATAAAAAGGCTTTAGTTGCTGCTAAAGCTTGGGCCTCACTTTACCTAAACTGGTTTAAAAAGAATAATAAAGATGGATGTATTATCCATACAAGCAAATTAATCAGGACAAATAACAGTTGTTTTTTTCTCCTGCGTCGACTATTTTAACCAACTATTATTTGCCTGTTAACAGGGCGTTAGGCTTTCATTACGCCGGAGTACATATTAAATGATTATTGAACTCTTTCAGTTGGCTTCTTCTTTTGTTTTAGGATTACTAGTAGGTAGTTTACTTACTGAAGCGCTGATTTTACTGCCTTATTGGCGCGCAATGGATCCAGAGGAGTTCTTGAATCTTCATGGTTCCCTTGGGCCTAGGTTATATGGATATTTTGCCCCATTAACAATTCTAGCTACAGTGCTACCAGTCCTAGCCGCAATAACTTCTGTAGTTTTTGGATCTGCCTTTTTCAATCTTTCGATTGTACCCGCGATAATTACTTTGGTAATGTTATTTATATATATCATTTATTTTAAGGGCGCGAATGAAAGTTTTAAAACTGGTTCTGTGGGCGTTGACGGTGTATCGGAAGAACTAGAGAGATGGTCTAAATGGCATTGGGTAAGAGTATCTTTAGGGTTAGTGGCATTTTTTATATCTTTATTGATTTTATAACTATGAGTTTATAAACTGCAAGCCTAACAAGCACTTCAAAAGGAACAAAAACAGTTGGTTAGGTTCCGCTTTGATTCACATTTTGACCAACTATTTTTGTCCGCTTAAGTGGGCGTTATGTTCTTAGGATGGAATCATGGTAACTCCAATGATTATTCTTTTAATTTTATCTTCTCCGCTAGCTCTGGCCTTTTTTTATGCAAAATTCAGAAATGTGCCTGTTGATATTAATAAATATGCTAGTTGGGGTTTAGGTCTAGCATTTATATTTTTCTTTATCGGTCATATTGTAAAAACGGATGGAATGGTTGAAATGCTTCCTCCGTGGGTACCCTTCAAAGTTACATTGATATATTTAACTGGTGCTATCGAATTATTAGTTGGCATCGCACTTTTCATACCTAAGCTTCAAACCATAGCTGCAAAATTTGGGATTCTTATTTTTGTGCTTTTCTTCCCTGCTAATATATACGCTGCTTTAAATAGTGTTGGGCTTGGTGGGCATCAATGGGGAGCGATATATTTATTAATACGAGCACCATTGCAAATCATATTGATCGCATGGGCGTATTTTCTATGCGTAAAAGAACATAACAAGAAAATAAACAAGGACTGATGATCTTCCCCCGCTTTAACGGACACCAAAATCTAACTAAAGATGAGGTGTTCAATGCCAAAGTACAACAATCCAAGACGAACTTGGAAGTATTCAAACGACTTCAAAGTCAACGCTGTTCAACTTAGTTTCGTTGTTGGCGTCACAATCAAATCTGTCGCACTAAAGCTCGACATTCACCCGTTCATGCTGTCACGATGGCGAAAAGAATATCGCGAAGGAATTATTGTGGCGGATAAACGTAAAAAAGTAGCTGGGCAATCGAAAGCAAAAAAACAACTTACTGATCGAGGTGTTGAATATCGTGGTCAAGTCTATCAAAAAGCATTGAAACGAAGCGGGATAGTGCATAGCTTAAGTCGCGCAGGAAAGTGCACTGACAATGCTCATATGGAGTCATTTTTCCATTCGATGAAGACGGAAGTTATTCGTGGTAATGTTTATAAAACTGATGCACAGTTACGAGGAACAC
The DNA here is from genome assembly GCF_001440345.1 of Colwellia sp. TT2012. GTDB lineage: Bacteria > Pseudomonadota > Gammaproteobacteria > Enterobacterales > Alteromonadaceae > Colwellia. The sequence goes on from NZ_LJYX01000016.1 coordinate 14,632, forward strand.
TTGGCAGTTATATTAACAAATACTACAATGCGACGAGGATGCATTCTGGTATAAATTATTGCTCCCCGATAGAATATGAAGCAATAGCAGCGTGAAAAACAATGTGTCCGTTTTATCGGGGGAAGATCAACAAAAAACAGTTGGTTACGTTCCGCTTCGTTCCACATTATAACAAACTATTACTCACCGCTTATTGCGGCGTTAGTTTGCAAATCAGGCATTGGTGTAATAAATGAGTCAAGTGAAAGTTATAGCTATAAGTGGTGCTTCTGGTTGCGGAAAAACTACACTAGTTAAGAAATTGTCTGATGAATTTAAATGCCCTAATTTGCACTTTGATGACTTTGTCGTAAACCACACATATCCAGCCAATATGAAAGAGTGGTATGAAAATGGGGCAAACGTATCAGAGATTAAAACTCCTGAATTGGCTAGTGTTCTTGGCAAACTGATTAGAAGTAACGATAGCAAGTATATTTTTCTAGAAGAGCCCTTTGGAAGGGAGCGTTATTCAATTTCTTCATTAATAGATTATGTGGTTTTGTTAGATCAACCTATGGAAATATGCCTATCTCGGGTGATCCAAAGAAATACGGATAACCCAACGCCAGATTCATTAAATTCAATTTCTAGGTACTTGGCAAATTACGATGATCACTTTAGGGATATTTATATTGAGGCTGTAAATCAAGTCCGTGACAATTGTAACCTATCAATTAGGGATGTCATTTCTGTTGAGGCATGCACAAGTTTAATTGGTAACTGGTTGAGAACTAATACAAACTAACAAGCAAATTAATCAGGACAAAAAACAGTTGGTTTTTACTCCTGCGTCGCCTATTTTAACCAACTGAACTTTGCCCATTATTTGGGCGTTAGGCTGTAGAATAACTAATTCAGTCAAAACTACTAAATTTTTGTACTCCTATATCGAACTGTAGACGATTAACTCGATATAGGTAATGCATTTGCCACCCCGCTTTTAGGGGATAATTAATAACAAACGAGTAATTCTACAAGCTCGTTATGTGTTTAGTCAGATTCACTAATAAATCATAGAGGTATTAAGTTGGAGAAGTTATTTTCATACGGTACGTTACAAATGGAATCAGTTCAAAAAGAAACATTTGGGCGTGAGTTAAGTGGGATAAAAGATTCATTAATTGGTTATGTTCTTTGCGAAGTTAAAATTAACGATTTAGCTGTAATAAAAACAAGTGGTACAGATATCCATCCCATTCTAAAGTATACGGGTAAAGATACGGATATAGTGGAAGGTACAGTTTTTGAAATCACATCATTAGAGTTAAGCCAAGCTGACGAATATGAAGTAGAAGAATACATCCGAGTAGAAGGTGATTTTTCTTCAGGTCAAAAAGCATGGGCTTATGTTTGTGCTAAGTCTCAAGCAATAAACACATAATCGGGTAGCCGGAGGCTATCCTTCAGCCCCCACACCACCCTGCATGCGGCTCTGCACAGGGCGGTTCCCAAAGATGTTTAGAATAAATTGGCCGATTAGCTCCCACTTATTCCAGTGCTGGTTGCTATATTATCAACGCCACTATCCCTAAATCCTGGTCGGGCATGGAATATTGAATTGCATAGACTCCTCACTGACCTTCAGGTTCAGGCCTTCACCATGTCCCAACCATTACGCAAGATAGAGGGCATTAGGCGCTATTTTCTAACAAAGAAGTGGCGTCTGCTGACTTCTATTTAATCACATGCCTAGTTGCCCAGTCATGCGCTATCGGTTTTCATCTGGTTCGCTCCTTTCAGTCGATGACGCTGAAAAGCCAAGGCACTTATTAACCAGAGCCTTACTGGTTGCTTTCCGATCGCTTGTTAAACAGATCTCCCCCCTCTTTATTAATAGAAAAGGAACATGCACTTTCTTTGCACTGCTGCATCATTTACGGTGGCCATTAGATCACCTGGTTTCGTCGTCTTGTGCCAACTCACCTCTAGCCTACGCCTCATATGATATTTTTTTTCATCAGCTCGCAAATTTGCTAGCGGCTTCCTTCAGACCAATCCTCGCGGATAAGCCCTTGCCATTCGCTAGTAGTTAGCGTTTAATAACAATAAGTTAAATAAACAGTGATCTTCCTACAGAGGACTTTCACCTCATTAGTTCATGCCCATGCTGGGCGTACACAAGGGTTTTCAAAAGGAGTTGCAAGTATCATGAAAAAAACAGTAATTGAAATATACGCTCTATTGGTTTGTTTTGTGTCGGTAGTTTGCTTCTCTATTTGGTTGGGTATAGGAATGTATAGTTTGATTGGTGTGTTATCTCCTGAAACAACGATCGATTCATGGACTTACCAACGGCATCAATCAAATGAAAAATTTATAGCGGTATCACCAATGACAGTAAATCCGTTTGGAAAACAGGGGGATATGCAGAAGCCAGAACTAATACCAGAAGACACTTTGACAAAGAATAGGCTCGATAGTTACGCGCAGGCATTTAAGGCAGAGGTTAGGACTAACTCTCAGTCAATTATTCGCTCAGTAATTGTGATTGTGATTAGTATGCTTTTATTTTGGATACATTGGCGTTTACTTAAACCTAGAAAATAAGAGTAAAAGCCTATAAGTATTTTCAAGTCGGACAATTTACAGTTGGCTGTTGTTCGTACCTCACACATTTTAGCCAACTATAAATGGCCGCTTAAAATGGCGTTAGCCGATAAATTAACAAGGAGTGTCGTTCGATATGAAAACAATCACAATCTTATTTATTTTATTACTTTCAGGGTGTTCTGCAAACTATACAACTGAATCATTTGTATACCAAGATGATGAACCTGAAAAGCAACTCAATATCACTAAAATTCAAACTGAACTAGCTGAAGCTAATATATCTGCTGTTGTGTCAGATGTGAGTTTAAAAGCTGAAGATGGTATTACCCTTAGAGGGATTAAATTAATAAATAAAGACGCTTTGGTGAATATTGTTTTTTTCAGTGCCAATGGTATGAAAATTAGCACTTCATCGAAAATATTAAATAAATTTTCGTTGTTACCTGCAAATGTGATTTGGTTTGATTATCGAGGGATGGGTGTAAGTGATAAAAAAGATAAGTTATCTCTTAATAATTTACGAACAGATGCATTACGAATTTTTGATTTTTCTAAAATAGAGTTCCCTGAGAATTTACCTACAACTATCCATGGATTATCGATGGGATCTTTGATTGCAAGTTATGTTGCAAATAATAAAGATATAGATGCATTAATTCTTGATGGTGCGATCAGTACAGTTCCACAGTTAGTTGATAATTTAATGCCAACTTGGTCAAAACTATTTTATTCAATTAATTTATCACCTGAATTAGCAGAAATAAATAATGTTGATTTCATTAAAGAATACAATAAACCATTACTTTTTTTAATTGGCGAAGATGATTCAACTACTCCAGTGGCAAACTCAAAAGAACTTTACGACATATCTCCAAGCTCGGTTAAAGTATTAGCTATCATTCCGGATACAGAGCATGCACAAACCATGAAAAAAGATAAGGCAATAAAAGCATATCAGGATTTTATTAATAACTTGGTTTGTTGTAAAAACGGCTAACAATACCTTCAAACGGACAAAATACAGTTGGTTTTTGTTCGTGCCTCACTTATTTTTTTAGCCAACTGCATTTGCCGCTTAAAACGGCGTTATATTTTTATAATGTTGGTCGTAATGTCCGCCAATTGCGAAAATATAGATGTATTCATCATCAAATTTATAAATTAATCGGTCTTTCTGGGAAATACGTTTTGACCATAATCCAGATAAGTTATGCTTTAATAGTTCTGGTTTACCTATCCCTGTAGCGGGATCTGAACGCATCATTTCCTTTAATAATTTACACAGCGCCTTATGAAGCTTTTTATCTTTTTCTCTGAGTTGTTCGTAAATAAGCCAAGTTTTACCTTCAAAGACTAGTGATCTCATCTAATTGCTCTTTTGTTGGCTTGTAGCCTTTATTATTTTCATGGGTGCCCATCGACTCGGCAATTTGTATCATCAAACTACTGCTTTGCAACACGTGTAATGTTTCTTGTTCTCTTTCCCAATCATCTGCACTCATTACAATAAAGTCATCTCCAGAGCGTCGGGTAACTTTTATCGGTTCATGTTCACTAACAGTTAGTTCAACGTATGTTTTTAAGTTGTCCCTAAACTGGTTTACGCTTATGCTATTCATAATTATCTCACTACTTATGTACGGTAATGTCGTACATTATAGTGTAAGAAATATAACAAGTCACTTAAAAGGACAAATAACAGTTGGTTTTTGCTCCTTCGTCGCCTATTTTAACCAACTATTATTTGCCTCTTAGTGAGGCGTTGGCCTCAAGGAGTATACATTGGAAATTAATGTAAAACGTGCTACAGACGCAGACATAGATAGTGTTAGTAAATTATTCAATTCTTATCGTGTTTTTTATAATCAAGTCTCAGATCAAGCCTTAGCTTTTGAATTTATATCTGAACGTATTAAACAAGATGAATCTGTTATATTTTGTGCTATTAAAGATAATGGTGAATATGTCGGATTTACTCAACTATATCCCAACTTTTCTTCCGTATCAGCACAGCGTACATGGATCTTAAATGATCTATATGTTTCCTCTTCAGCTCGAAGGCTTGGTGTTGGTAAAAAACTAATGAATGCAGCTAAAGAATTTGCTGTTACAACTAATGCTAAAGGACTTTCCCTTCAAACAGCTGAGAATAACGTCAATGCTCAAACACTATATGAATCAATTGGGTATAAAAAAAGTTCTGGATTTTATAACTATTTTTTAGATTTAACAAAGGCCTAGTAAGAACTTCAAACGGAAAAATATAGTTGGCTGTATAATAACTAATTCAGCCAAAACAACTAGTTTTTTTGTGCTTCTGTATCGCACAGTAGAAGATTAACTCGATATAGGTAATGCATTTAGTACCCCGATTTTAGGGGGTAATTTACAATGAACGAGTTATTCTACAAGCTCGTTAGGTTACTTTCAGCATGGAGTTCAAATGTCAGAGTATTTTGCCAAAATCAATTGGGTAAGAGATATCAATGAAAGTTATGTTGATAACAAATATAGCCGAGGGCATGAATGGATTTTTGATGGTGGCGTAACCGTTCAGGCTTCATCTTCACCTCACGTTGTACCTTTACCTTATTCAGTTGAAGAAAATGTTGACCCTGAAGAAGCTTTTGTTGCATCTCTTTCTAGTTGCCACATGTTATTCTTTTTATCTATTGCTGCAAAAAGAAGGTATGTGGTTGATTCATATGTTGATGATGCCGTTGGTGTTATGGAAAAAGGCAGTGATGGTAAAATTTCAATGACTAAAGTTACACTCAAGCCACATGTTCAATTTTCGGGTGATAAAAAGCCGACAATGCAGCAACTTGAAAAAATGCATCATCAATCGCATGAGCAATGTTTCATCGCTAACTCAGTGAGAACTGAAATTGTCACGGAAATAGTAGCCTAACAAGCAAATTAATCAGGACAAAAACCGTTGGTTTTTACTCCTGCGTCGCTATTTTAACCAATTATTTTTTGCCCATTATTTGGGCGTTGAGGCTGTAGAATAACTAATTCAGTCAAAACCACTAAATTTTTGTACTCCTATATCCAACTGTAGACGATTAACTCGATATAGGTAATGCCATTTTCCACCCCGCTTTTAGGGGGTAATTAATAACAAACGAGTAATTCTACAAGCTCGTTATGTGCCATAAGGATTCATCGAAGTGTTGAGTAATAATAAATATTTAATTATTGCAGGTATATTGAGTTCATTAGGAGCTATTCTTCATCTTGGAATGATCATTGGAGGTCCAGACTGGTATCGTTTCTTTGGAGCGGGAGAAGGAATGGCTCAAATGGCTGAAAAAGGAATGGCATATCCTGCTATTGCAGCAGCAAGCATTGCAACAGTCCTGTTTATTTGGTCAGCATATGCATTCTCTGGCGCAGGTGTTATTAAAAGGCTCCCTCTTTTAAAAACAGGCTTAGTTGTAATCTCTATAATATTTATCATTAGAGCTTTATTCGGTATCGCATTAGTAAACTATATTGATCACCCTTACTATAACGAACTGCAAGCAAGACCAACCTTTATGGTTGTAACTTCATTAATTTGCTTCATCTATGGTTTATTTTATATCGTAGGTACAGTTAAAAACTGGAGTACTTTATCAGCAAAAAGCACCTAGTATCATGTATCAAGTGCAACAATAACGATTATATTCCATAGTACATCTCCTCTGGTGTTTTATAGTTGTGACGCTTTCTTGGTCGTTGATTTCACTTTTTAGCAATTTGATCGCATTGTCGTTGTGTGATCATTTTCATGCTTTTTGTCTTAGGAAGATACTGGCGAATAAGGCCATTAACGTGTTCATTACTTTCCCTTTCTGTCAGGCTAGTTGTCGCGCTTAATATTTAATCATTAAATTAAGTAGAGGCCGTGGATTAATTGTGAAACATTATTCAGCACAAAGAAAAGAATCGGCTCTTCAGAAGATGATGCCACCGAGTAATATACCGATCACCCAATTATCTATCGAGATGGGTATTGGTGAATCAACCTTGTATAATTGGCGTAAGAATTTCTTCGGGAATAGGCTGTAAGCGTTTTTGTTTATCTAAACAAACCATTTCAATGTCTGCAATAACCGCCGCTTTGCTGGCATTTGGACGCCATAACTCTTGTCGCCATAAAGTCTTATATTTACCCTCAAATTGATAGCTAGTGCGCACGTCGCAAATTTCCGCAAATTCAACGCCGTCTTGAAAAATTAAATTAGCTTTGTAAACCGCAAAGCCTAAGCCTTTTTCTTGCCACAAGGTAGCCAGCTTATCACTGTCGATAACATGCTCACGCGCGCGCTCAAAATACTTGAGAAAATTAGGGTGATAAACGACACCCGAGTGGTCGGTATCTTCATAATATATTTGCACGGGATGATGGTAAATTTTACTCATAATACTCACTTTACTTAATGATTATTTATTTAATGCTATTTTATTAAACGCCGAACTGCTCGGTAATTGGCTAGCGAATAGCTAACGATAACTAAGCCTTTACTTGCGACTTACTAACGACTTTTTAACGATAATTTAAGCTGTTTCATGCCGGCATCAATGCTAATAAGCGGCATATAACCTAAATCTTTTTTCGCGGCACTGATATCAAAGTAATGACAGGTAGAAAGTTGTTTGGCAACAAAACGCGTCATTATAGGCTCTTGTTTTTTATTCAATTGTGTATAAAACCACTCTAACGTTGCGCCAACGGCATAAGCAACACCACTGGGCACGCGTTTTGTAACTGGCGGTAAATCCGCACAGTTAAGAATGTTATTGAGCATAGCCGCCATAGTGATGGGCTGATCATTACTAATAAAATAAGCCTTGCCAAGACAATTCGCTTGAGGTTTTGCCAAAGCAATAGCAGCTAAAATATGCGCATAGGCGGCATTATCAACATAGATGGTATCAACAAGTTTATCTTCTTTGCCGACAAGTTTTAGCTTACCGGCACGAGCACGCTCTAGGACGCGGGGCACAAGATGAGGATCATTTGGCCCCCAAATTAAGTGCGGACGTAAGGCAACGGTTTTCAACGACTGATTTTGCTGAACATCTTGATTAGAGTCTGTTGATGCCGCCAAGACCAACTGCTCTGCTCGAGCTTTTGACTCCGCATAGTAATTTAAGAAGTTATCGGCATAGGGCTGCGATTCATCAATACCGGCTTCATCCACACCAGCAAAAGTTACACTAGGGGTACTGGTATAAACCAAGCGGGTAATGCCGATCTCCTGACAAGCATGGATAATGTTTTCTGTACCTTGCACATTTGCTTGAAAGTAATCGTCTTTACTGCCCCAAACGCCCGCTTTAGCGGCCACATGAAAGACCAGATCACAAGAGTGCATCGCCTCTTTAAGGCGAGAATAATCGCTAATATCGCCTTGCACCATAGTTACGCCCATTTGACTTAACTCTGGATAATGACCCCGGGCAAACCCAGTAACGCTGATATTTGCCAAACGCAGTAATCGACAAATGGCTTTACCTAAAAATCCGCCAGCACCGGTAACAAAAACATGTTGTGTTTGCCCCGCTAACTCACGCAGTGGCGCTTGCACAGCTCGGTTAAAATCGGCTGTTATTGATGAACAAGTATCAGTAGCTGTATTGTTATACGTTTGTTCTTTCATGGTTTGGCTCTAGTTATCGGCAAAATTAGTCAAGCTCTGCTTGTGCCCAAACGGCAAGCTTTTCACGAAATATCTTAGCGTTATGGCGTATATCAACCGGGAAGTCATCATGTATTAAAAAGTGGGAAATAGCGGAGGTTTGTTTATGAGCAAGTGCTAGCACTTTTAACGCTGAAAACAGCATAGTCTCATCAAATTTTTCATCTTTTTTGGCTGCATCGGTTAACTCAACACAAAGCAAAGGCACACTTTTCTGGTAAATCGTTACTGCCACTAAAGCGGTGCGTTTCACTGCGCTATGGATGTTAAATATTCGTTCACAAGGAATAGAAAAGAGCACATCCGTTTCGGTTTCAACGCGATGGGCTTTTCGTCCACACATCCACAGTCGACCTGAGGCATCAAGATAACCTAAATCACCCATACGGTGACGAATCCCGTGGCCATCACGGATTTTAGCCTGCGCTGTGGCCAACTCTCGACGATAATATTGATGACTCACCATATCGCCTTTAACCACTATTTCACCAATAGTGTTGACGGGTAAGACTAGTTCATCCGACCAAGTGTCAATAATGTCTTCACTGATGGCGATAATGCTCAGTTCAACACCCTTAACCGGTCTACCGACACAAATACCGCCACCATTGTCGGTGATATGGCTGGTTGCCAATAGATCTGCACTGCTAATTTTAGTCAGTGGTAGCGATTCGGTCGCGCCATATGAAGTGAACACTGGCACATTGTCGCTCAGTAATTGAGTAAATCGCGCTATTGACGATAAGGTTGCTGGCGCGCCCGCAGAGATCACCCGCTTTAAACTATTTAACTTAACTATTTCCTTAACTGAAGCATTGACTAAAGGTTTATTAGCTGAGCTATCTGGGGCTCCCGCCTGCCCTAATACTTCAATCAGTGCTGGATTAGCAAATAAATTAGTACATTGATATTTTTCAATGGCGGCAAAGATAAAGTCAGCATTGGCGGTGATCGGTTTACTGGCATCCATATCAGGGACAATAGAGGCCATGCCTAATGCCGGACCAAATAATGAAAATAAGGGAAAGGTAGCTAAATCACGCTCGCCAGGTTTAATCTCATAGTCTTCTTTTAGCGCGGTAATTTGTGCCTCAAACATTTTATGGCTATAGACCACACCTTTTGGTGTACCGGTACTACCACTGGTAAATAAAATGGCTGACATCTCATCATCGCTGAGTTTTACCATGGTAAACGCTTGCCCTGGTTTTATCGGATAACGCTTTAATAAGGTGGTTAAACTCATGCCACCAATAAGTCTAGCCAACACATTTGCGCCAATGCCATTTTCAGTGACCGTTAATAATTTTTTAACGCTGGCTTTACCCCAACCAAATAACATTCTAGCAAGGTGTGCCTTGGGGATACCAATAAAAACATCCGGCGCCGACTCAGCAAAGCACTGCTTAAGGTTTTTAATGCCCATACCAGGGTCAACTAAAATAGGGATAATACCTGCTTTAAATAGGGCAAAGGTTAGGGCAAAAAATTCAATACTTGGCGTTACCATCAGCACGGCTTTCATGCCAGCTTTTAGCCCGTAAGCATTTAACGCATAAGCAATGGCATCACTTTGTTGGTGCAAAGTAACAAAATCAATTTCGTGATAGTTAAGTTGGCCTCGTTGGTTTTTTTGTACGGCAACCGCTAACGCTTTAGGTGTTGTTATGGCGGCATGTGCGAGGTGGCGACACAAGTTAGCTTCTTTGGAAGCAGCCATTGTCTTTGTCATTTGCGCTTTCCTACTAAGTTAGGGTCTTATTGAGCTATTACTTATGAAGATAAGGACGCTTCACTGGTCTTTAAGAAGTTATTAATTAACGGCACGACTTCATCACTGGCATCTTCTAAAATATAGTGGCCACAATCATCAAAAGCATGTACTTGTGCATCAGGAAAGCGTTGTTGCCATTCATCTAGAAAATGTTTATCAAAAACAAAGTCTTTTAAGCCCCAACAAATCAACATAGGTAATTTTTTGAACTGCGCTAGATTTTCGCTAATGTCAGTAACCAGTTGATAGTTTCTGTCCGCTGGTTTTAACGGGATATCTTGAATAAAGCGCAAGGTTGAAATACGGTTCTGCCATGAGTTAAAAGGCGCCACATAAGCTTGACGAATATCTTTTGCCATCGGCTGGCGCTTAACGCCAATAACTGAGGCAATGCTAGAGAAGGCATTAAAGCCTCGGACGAGGACAGTACCGATAAAGGTATTTCGACCCAGCCATAATGCTGAGGGTAATTTTTTTGCTTTAGGTAAGTGAAAGGCGCCCGTGTTTAAAATAACCAGACGTTTGATCCTTTCCGGATAGCGCGCAGCATAGCCCATGCCTATCATGCCGCCCCAGTCATGTACGACCAGAGTAATATTTTCTTTGACGTTTAAGTGCTCAAGTAACGCGGCTAGGTCATCGATACGATTAGCGAGGGTGTAATCATAGTCTTCGTCCCCAGGCTTATCAGACAAACCACAACCAATGTGATCTGGCACTATGCATTGATGATTTTTACTTAATGTTTTAACCAAATTTCGGTAATAAAAGGACCAACTAGGATTGCCATGAACCATAACAATGGGCGAGCCTTGGCCTTCATTGACATAATGATATTGATGGCCATGGCGCTGGATAAAGTTACGCTTAAAGGGGAAAAATTTGGCTAATATTCTATCTAACTTATTTTCCGACATGGTTACCACTTAAGTCCTAACATCATACAATTTAAACCACTGCCTATGCCTAAAAAGCTGACATTATCGCCTTTTTGTAAGAAGCCTTGATCATGCGCCATTGCCGCGGTAACGGGTAAAGAAACTGTGCCCATATTACCGAGATACTTAAAAGTAGGAAATTCTTTTTCTACCGGAATATTTAAGGCGGTTAATACTTTCTTTTGATTGGCCACGCCAACTTGATGACAAATCACCTTATCAACTTGCTCTTCAACCCACTGACGTTGCTCTAAAAAGTGTAGCCAGGTATCTTTTGCTAAAGAGACGCCTTCTTTCAGTAAATTGACGGCATCGGTGCGCATAAATTCACGAAATAATTGCGGACCCACTTCTTTTAAGCCCCATTGACATAAATTATTATGCTCGGGGGCCGATAAGTGACTCGCCCCTAATAGTTGATGATTACGGTCGGTGGTTAAATTTAAACTACCGTCAGTCAGTAACACAGCTACTGCACCTGAGCCACCGGTTAAGGTTGCTAAAGAGCTAGCATAATTTTGCATGGTTGGCTCCGCCAGCATGTCATCTATGGTCACATCAACAATATGACGTGCCGATTCACATGAAACCACCAAACCCGCTTTAATTTGTCCTAACTCAATACGATTCGCAATATCTAAAATACCCGAGAGTACCCCTAAACAGGCATTACTGATATCGTAAATTGCCGTGTCTTTTAACACGCCAAGTTTTGCTGCGATACGACAAGCCGTGGCCGGCTCGTGTTGATCACGACAAACACCGGTATACACTACAGCACCTAAATCAGCAGCAGAAATACCAGTTTCATGCATTGCTTTTTGCGCGGCGACAATAGCACCATCGGAAAGCATGTGATCTTTTGGCCACCAACGGCGTTCGTCAATTCCTGTTAAGGCAGCGAGCTGGCCCATAGGAATACGAAGCTTTTGATATAAGGGGGTCAAACGAGATTCAAGCTCTGCACTGGTTACCACTTCAGGGGCCAGCTCATACGCTAAGCTATTAATAAAAACGCGGGAATATTTCATTTAGATGGCGGTTGCTTATTTTCTTGGTTAATTATTACACTCTTGTGACAATTTATTCGATAAATTGCGCTAAACATGTAAGTTAATTAACCTATGTTAATTATTTATGACTATGGGCGCCATTTGAGCAAGAATATGCCAAGGATTCAACCCCAAATATGATTTTATCGATAATCTACGGTCAATTAAACCAAATTTTCTTCTTTGATTAACTTATTGTGATTTACTGGTAAATATAAAGGCCCTCAAAATGAGAGCCTTGCCATATTCAGTTAAAGGTTAAATTTCAGCTGTTTTTTTCAAACTCAAAGTACGTAAATAAAGTAACAGCATTAGCGTTAGCAGTGCCCAGCAAGAGACGCTGCCACTGCTCGATTTTTCTGGGATAACGTCCAATGAAATAGTATTGTTGTCAACCACCGCAATACCTCCGGGATCATCAATCACACCATTAGCAATACCATCAGCATCATTTGCACCACCATCTTCAATAATTAATTTTAAACAAATGTCACCGACATTGAGACCTACTTGATAAAGTTCACTGTGTGGCGGCGGACAAACGCCATTAACAGCGGCACTAGTGGCAAGTACATTATTGCTGTCTTCAACAAAATCGCCCCATTGTAGCTCACCATTGACTTTACGATAAACCGAGTACTCAACGATGGCTTCACCAAGCGGTAAAACAATGGCAACTGAACGACCAAAAGGGTAAATATTGTGTATTTCAAAGTCAAAATATCCCATGGTATTTGCTAAGCTGTCTTGCTCAACTAAGCCTGTGGCAAGTATTTCTTGCTGTGAGAGTTGCAGGCCATCGGAGTTTTGTAGCAGAGCAAATTTACCCAGTCTTAAATATAAGCCGGGCTCAGTTTCTGCCAGTTTAACTACCGCAGCATTCACATGGAGTGGCTGTAGATACGGAATGGTTGAGTTATCCATATAAGCGGGTAAGCCATCTAAGTCTGCGTCGCTATAACCCTCAATAATGTCACTAACACCATCTCTATCACTATCTAGGTTACCTAAGATTTTCTGGCTGACAAATAAAGGCAGGAAAAGCTGTTTAGTTTGCGACAGCTCGGCACTACCACTGTTGCTGCTATTACCGCTGTCAGTTACCGTGACCTTGATATTTATCAGGCCCTTGTTTATCTCAGGTAAAGTAACGCCATTGGCAGGAAAAACTAGCTGTAGCTCATCACTGCTAAATACTGCATTTAAGTAGTCAGGTATTTGCCACTCTATTTGATGAGTATCTTGGCTATTTGAGTCGGTAATGGTTAACACCACCCTCACCTCACCATCATTTTTAGCAATGCTAGCGACTTTTATGCCTTTTTGCCAGGCCGCTATATTGATATTAGGGGCAACATTACCTTCTGTTACCGTGATAATATGTTTTGCATGTACGCCAGCATTTACCTCTGGTGCAAAGCTAATAATGAGCTGTTCATCACCTTCAAGTTGAAAATCATTATTGAGCTGAATATCAATAAACCCAGCCGTGCCCTGCGTTATCACTATTTTATTATCAGCAAGGTCATAGTCAGCCTCATCAACACTACCGGTAATGGTGAAGGGTACAGTCACTGGATAAGCGGGTGCCTCACCCGATAAGATAACCTCTACTCGGGCAACACCACCTTCAGCCACCACTTGCGCCGATGAAAAATTCACTAAGGGGTGGATATTTATTACTTGCGCTGCGGTGGCAATATTACCGGCATTATCTACTGCTCGCCAAATAATGGTCTGTAAACCTGAACGAACATTTTTAGGGCCGGTCTCAAAACCCAGCGCCATTAAACTACAGCAGTGGTTACCATCTAAACCATCACGTACGGAAATTTGGGTCAAATCGATTAGCCGCTGTAAATTTAGTGAGGTAAAGGTATGTTCGGCATTGATATGTACCGCCTGTGGCGGGGTAATAATAGGCGCATAATCATCCAATAATGGATTTGTGCGAGCCAACGCTTCTGCTACGTTAGTAACACCGTCAAAGTCAGTATCAAGCAGTGCATCATTAGCATCTAGGGGATTAAAATTATATAATCTTTCAAATTCATCACTCATGCCATCGCCATCATCATCAAGATCGGCATTGTTACCAATACCGTCACCATCGGTATCTATATGTTCACTAGCATCTAGTGGCAGTTGGTCCTCAAAATCTAAATAACCATCATTATCATCATCGGTATCAAGGACATCGCCAATACCATCGCCATCTGTATCATTTTGCTCACTGGGGTCAAAAGGAAATTGGTCTAGGTGATCAGGGATACCATCATTGTCATCATCACTGTCTTCATTATTGCCTAAACCATCGTTATCACTGTCTTCAAATTCGTTAGGATTGAGCGGAAATAAATCTAACGCATCAATAACACCATCATTATCATCATCTTGATCGCGAACATTACCAATACCGTCACCATCGGTATCAAGCCACTCTAGTGGATCTAGCGGTAAGTCATCTTCACTATCGATATAACCATCATTATCATCATCACTATCCGCGTTATTACCTATACCATCACCATCGGTATCTAGCCATTCTAGAGGATCTAGTCTAAAGGCATCATCAGCGTCTAAAACCCCATCACCATCATCATCGGTATCGGCATTATCACCTATACCGTCACCGTCAGTATCGAACCACTCTAAAATATTAGTAGGAAAAGCATCGTTACTATCAGGATAACCGTCATTGTCGTCATCACTATCCGCGTTATTACCTATACCATCACCATCGGTATCTAGCCATTCTAGAGGATCTAGTCTAAAGGCATCTTGGCTATCCAGTACGCCATCGCCATCATCATCGGTATCACTGTTATTACCGATGCCATCGCCATCAGTATCTAGGTATTCACTAACATCTAGCGGAAAAGCATCGCTGCCATCGACAATGCCATCATTATCATCATCGGCATCACTGTTGTTGCCTATGCCATCACCATCGGTATCTTGCCATTCAGCTGGATTTAATGGAAATAGATCATTAACATCGAGTACTCCATCGCCGTCATCATCAGTATCGGTAACATTAGGGGTACCATCACCATCGGTATCTGTTGTTGCTAACATATCAAAAGGAAAAACATCATTGCCACTATAAACAGGGTCTAAGGGGTCAGTATAATTACCAGAAGAAAAGTCCCCATTGGTAATACCATCACCATCAATATCTGGATCGAGTCTATCCCCAATGCCATCACCATCAAGATCTTTTTGTACGGCACTATTTAGTGGGAATACATCACTTACATCTGGTTCACCATCACCGTCATCATCTAAATCCGCATTATTGCCAATACCATCACCGTCAGTATCAATAAATTCTGTGGCATCAAACGGCGCAAAATCAGTCGCATTATCGACACCATCGCCATCTATATCATTATCACTATTGTCACCTATACCGTCATTGTCGGTATCAAATTGCTCTAAAGCATCCAAAGGGAAGGCGTCATTGATATCAAGGGTGCCATCACCATCAGCGTCAAGATCTGGACCATCACATATACCATCATTATCGGTATCTAGGCGCTCTAGTGGATCAAGTGGGCATTTATCTAAAGCATCGGATACACCATCACCGTCATCATCAGCGTCGGCATTATTCCCTATGCCATCGTTATCGGTATCTACGCTTTCAGCAGCATTTAGGGGAAAGGCATCATCGACATCTAAAACGCCATCACCATCATCATCAAGGTCGGCATTATTACCGAGTCCATCACCGTCGGTGTCATACCATTCACTAGGGTCATCGGGCCAAACATCATTACCATTAATAACGCCATCGCCATCTCTATCAGCGTCGGCGTTATTACCCACGCCATCACCATCAATATCAAGTGATTCTCTCGCATCTAGGGGAAAGACATCATCGACATCTAAAACGCCATCACCATCATCATCTAAATCAGCGTTATTACCAATCCCATCAAGATCGGTATCTATGCTTTCAAGTGGGTCAAGGGGAAATTGATCGTATACATCTATAACACCATCATTGTCATCATCACTATCAGCATTGTTGCCGATAGAATCATTGTCTGTGTCGATACTTTCAAGGGGGTTTAGGGGAAATACGTCGAGCAAATCAGGCACACCATCATTATCGTCATCGGTGTCTTCATTATTACCTAGACCATCATTGTCTGTGTCCAACCATTCATGATGGTTTTTCGGAAAAGGATCATAAAAATTAATAACAAGATCGCCATCATCGTTATTGTCGGGGCCAAAAGGAAAACTATAACCATTATCAAGGCCATCACCATCAATATCAGGATCGCTGTTATTACCAATACCATCGAGATCGGTATCAAACCATTCAAGTGGGTCATTAGGAAATAGATCGATGGCATCATCAAAGCCATCACCATCGGTATCAATAGCAAAGACACTACTACTGATGACAAGTAAAACTATGCTTAAAAATTTAAAGCAACGTATTTTATACTTCAACACACGCTTCTCCAAAGAAAGTGGCACCTAGAGAAACTCTAGGTATTTATGTCAATTAACCTTAGATACTGCTTTCAGCAGGAATGACTGAAAATTGCATCTTGAAGTATCCTGAGTATGTAAGGATATAGCGCTAAGTTTAGCTGCAAAAATCGGTTACATATCACAGGATATCGGCTAATTTACCGGAAACTTGAATTATTAAAATTTCAATTTTACTGGAAATTAACGGCCAAACAATAGGGAATTAATAGCCAAATTGGCGACCAAAACGATAATTAAAACCAATAAACAGGGTACTTATACTGCCGAAATCAGAAAAACTGGGATAATGTTTAAAACCTATATGCATAGCAGAATTTTTAGTGAAACTTTTTTGTAACGATATAGAAAACACTGGATTGATATCACCTTGCTTAGCAAAATAAAGATCGTCACGAGCAAAGCTGGGCTTGGGTGGAAATACAAATTTATGATCAGATAAGTTGACGTTAGCACCCACTCGCACCTCAAACATTAAACTGTTGATAAATTTATCGTATGATCTTGGGTAATATCGATAGCCGAGCATCAAATCTATAGTATGAAAGGTGAAGCCATCGTTAGCTTCATCCCATTTCACACTTATTTTATCTAGGTCACTTATAGCTACATTTTCAAGGCGGTTATAACTCACCTGCCAATTAAACGCCTTTTGCTGAGAAAACTCATCTCCAATTGCAAGGCTATAACCAAAGCTGGTCTCTTGATCGACTTTATGCAATTGCACTGAACTTTCAAGTGCATGGCTATTACCATGAAAGATAAACATAAAAAGGCACAACAGTTGTGCAATATACTGAAGATTTTTCGGCATTACTATTTTACTCCTGCCAACAATTTGTCGGTATTAGAGGTACAACATATTAATAGAGTTAAGCAAAAATCGCACCAAAATAAGGTGCGGTGGTAGAATTAATCCTTGTGTCTGGGCTATGACCATACGCTGGGCGCGTATATTCCCCTGCGGTTAACAAAGTAGCCTAGTGGTAGGCATATTCATATTATTTAACGCTAGGTTTAACGCCCCAACGCCAGTCCTTCACGGCGCGGATCTGCGCCACCAACAAGTCCGTTTTTGGTCACTTCAATGCCATGTAAACCACTATTTAACGGCCTGACGTTCACCCTATGCCCTCTTGCTTCTAAGGCCGGCTTTAACTTGGCTATAGCAGTATCTTGCTCTAGCGTGGTGACATAGTTACGGTTAGTCACTTTAGGTAAGTTAATCGCTTGTTGTACATTAAGCTGCCAATCTAAAACACCGATAATGGTTTGCGCGACATAATTAATAATACGGCTACCACCGGGGGCACCGACCACCAAACGTAATGAATTATCTTCATTAAAGACCATAGTAGGTGCCATCGAGCTGCGTGGTCTTTTTAACGGTTCAACACGATTAGCAACCCACTGACCATCACGCTTTGGCGCTAAGGAAAAGTCTGTTAGTTGATTATTTAAAATAAAACCCTGTACCATTAAAGCCGAGCCAAAACCATTTTCAATACTGCTGGTCATGGAAATGGCATTACCTTGCTTATCAACAACGACCAAATGCGTAGTAGAGGGTCTTTCAATCGCGTTATCCGGGGCAAACACTAAACTATTTTGTGGACTACCCGCAACGGCCTGGCCCATATCTCTTTTTTCATCGATTAAAGCGCCACGTTTCGCTAAGTAATCAGCGGCTAGTAAACCGGCAGTAGGCACACTAACAAAATCACTATCGGCGATATATTTATTCCTATCGGCAAAAGCTAACCGCGCACTTTGCGTTAATAAGTGCACCGCCTGTAATGAGTTAGGCGGATATTGCGCAAGTTCAAAGGATTGCAATTGCGCTAATATTTGAATAACAGTAATACCACCAGAGCTTGGCGGCGCCATACCACACACCTTATATTGATGATAAGGGCCACAAACAGCAGCTCGCTCTATCGCTTGGTATTTTTTCATATCATCAAGACTTAACAGTCCCGGAGCAACAATTGAATGTTGCACTTTTTCGACAATTTTTTCCGCTAGCCAACCCTGATAGAAAACCTCAATGCCCTCTTTGGCAATACTGCGCAAGGCTTTGGCAAGCTGAGGGTTTTTTAGGGTGTCACCGGCTTTTATGCCAATACCATGGGGTGAAAAATACTGTTTAATTTCAGGCAATATATGTATGCCTGGATTGAAATTCATCCCTAGCAATTTTTCTAAACGCTTCGAGACAATAAAACCTTTATCGGCTAAGTCAATCGCTGGCTGAAATAGCACCGACCAAGGCAGCACACCAAATTGTTGATGAGCTTGGTTAAGCGCGGCAAGTAAGCCAGGTACACCAACCGATTTACCACCCACAACCGCATCTACCCAATTTAAGGGTTTACCCTGTTTATTTAAAAACAAGGCACTGGTTGCTTGTTGCGGCGCCGTTTCTCGGCCATCAAACGTGGTTAATTGTTGTTTTTTATTATGCCAATGCAAGATAAAAGTACCACCACCAATACCCGATGATTGTGGTTCAACTAAACTCAGTACAAGTTGCGCGGCAATAGCGGCATCAATAGCACTACCACCTTGTGCAAGCATGTCCACACCTGCTTGACTTGCATAAGGATTAGCAGCAACTACCATATATTGCTTGGCAGAAACCGCTTTTTTTTGATCAAAGCCGGTTGCGCCTTCGGGTTCACGAATTTCACCTTGTGCTTGCGCGACTTGGCTAAGAAGAAGCTGAGCAACAATCAATGTTAGCGTATAAAAACGTTTTAAAAATGCATGATGAATCATCAAGTTTCCTCAGGGGTTTTATGCTCAGGTCTAAAAGATAACTGAAATTGGTTAAATTGTTGAAACTTTTCCAGTAAAGGCTGATATTTACCGGCATGTTTCGGGCTCACTGGCAAATCGTCATTATCCTGTTCAAGAATGGCTAAAGCATAACAGCTTGCTTCTAAACTAGATAAGGCATTTTTTTTCGCGACTTTTCGAATATGGTATTGTCCTGCATTGGCCAAATGCTCAGGCAGGCACACTTGCGGTAAATGTTGCAAGGTTGTTGACAACATAAACATACGATAGGCTTTTTTCCAAGTCGCATCGAGAATAACCAGACAAATAGGCTTAGTATTATCTTCAATAGTGTGCTGATTTTTTCCGGCACTATGCCGATGATGAGTCAATTGCGCCAGTAAGTTAATATCAAGGACATGTGCTTGCTCACCGGGATAGAGCAACACTGTTTGATACTGCGCCATCACGGATAAAAAACCGGGCATAGTATCAACAATTTCACCAACCAGTACCTGGCACTTGCGTAGCGATTTAGCTAATAAGGTAACCGTTCCTTTCGTGTGGGATACTTCACTTGGGTGTTGTAAAACCACAAGATGGATATCATTTGCTATATCGGCAGTAAAAGCACAAATACAAGCGATTTCAGGCCGATGACAACTAGGGCAAAGCGTTCGAGACATAGGTAAATAAATTAAAGCACTATTAATAAAGCAGTCATTGTATACTTTCATTAATTCTTTATAAATCCATATCTTATAAATAACAAATAAACACTCGACCAACCGCTGACTATAAATTGATAAAAATAACTAATAGCCATTAAATACATGAAATTAACCTTTAAAAACCTACCTTTTGCCAAGCAACACAGTCTGCTCGTGCTAACCGTTGCCTTTTTGGCTATTCTGGCTTTTATTTTCGATACCGCCCTGAGTAAACCTTTAGTTTACCAACAGCAATTAATCAGCCAAGGTGAACTATGGCGCATTTTTACTGGCCATTTTTTACACACTAATGGCTTTCATCTGCTATTGAATTTGGCGGCATTAATACTGTTATGGGCATTGCATGGCCAATTTTACAGCTTAAAAAATTACAGCCTGTTGTTTATCAGCTCAGCTTTAACATGCAGTGCCGGCTTGTACTTTTTTTCCCCTGATATCCATCAATATGTTGGCCTCTCAGGGGTATTACACGGAATTTTTATTTTTGGTGCCATGTTGGATATCCACAATAAAGATAAAACTGGCTACCTGTTATTCATCGGCGTCTGGCTGAAAATAGCCCATGAGCAGTTTTACGGTGCCAGTGAAGACGTGTCGGCCTTGATTGATGCAAGTGTGGCAATTGATGCGCATTTATGGGGCGCAGTCGGTGGTTTAATATTTAGCGGTATGTATTTGCTTTATCATTTAAAGAGTAAAAAAAAGACCAAGAGCAGTTAGCTGTTAGTCTTTCGTTATGATGGCAACGGGTATATATATTGTTAACTGGCTGATAGCCTATTAGCTTTAAAAACCATTAGGATTTTCTGACTGCCAGCGCCAGGTATCTTGGATCATAGCGGTTAAGTCTAGCTTGGCTTGCCAACCTAAGAGTTCATGGGCTAATGAAACATCAGCATACACGGTCGCTAAATCGCCAGCTCTACGCGGCACGACTTGATAAGGAATAGGCTTTTTACTGATGTCTTTAAAGGTATTAACAATTTCTAATACTGAGGTACCGTTACCCGTGCCTAGGTTAATTGCCTGACAGCCTGTTACCGTACCTTTCGCATGACCAAGACATGCTAACGCTTTGACATGACCTTGCGCTAAATCAACCACATGAATATAGTCACGCACGCCAGTACCATCTGGGGTATCATAATCATCGCCAAAAATTTGCAGTTGCGCTAAACGCCCCACGGCAACTTGGGCAACATAAGGTAATAAATTATTAGGGATACCGTTTGGATTTTCACCAATTAAGCCCGATTTATGGGCACCAATCGGATTAAAATAGCGTAAACAAGCAATGGACCACGCGGGATCACTTTTGGCTAAATCAAAGAGGATATTTTCCACCATTAACTTAGTTTGACCATAAGGGTTAGTCGCGGAAGTCGCCATGTTTTCAGTTAAAGGGGAAACGTTATTGCCATAGACTGTCGCTGAAGAGCTAAACACTAAGTTTTTAACATTATGCTCGGCCATCACTTGCAATAAAGTTAAGGTACCGGCGACATTATTTTGATAATAAGCCAAGGGGATTTGATTGGACTCACCTACCGCTTTAAAACCAGCAAAGTGAATAACTGCGACTATATCATGCTGGGTAAATATTTGCTCTAAGGCATCGACATCGCAAATATCTGCTTTGATAAAAGTCACTGTTTTATTGGTGATAGTTTCAATACGCTCAAGCACTTTAGTGGACGAATTTGATAAATTATCGACAATAATTATATCTTGCTCATTACTGCTTTGTAGTAATTCTACTATGGTATGACTACCAATATAACCGGTACCGCCAGTGATTAATAAACTCATGGTATTCCTTACTCTTATCATTTACTTGTTAAAATAGTTCATTGAAATAGCGGGTTAAATTAACGTATTAAAAGTTAATAAAGCCGTTCAACCTAATAGTACTATTTTAACGCTTCGTTTTTCACTTTGATAGTAATTTCTGACATTGGTACTTAGGGTTAACCTTACTACTTTTTTTACTGTTGATAATAACGGGAAACTTGGTTAATAAATTTAACTAAGCTACTTTTGGGTAAAGCGTTAACCCCTGCAGCTGCGGCTCTACCGCCGCCAGTTGGAAACTGAGCACAAAGGTCACCGGCGCCTTGTTTATTATTTAACGGTGCACGTAAACTTACCGTATAACTTTGCTCGCTTTCTTCACTCTGGGGTGTTTTCGGCGGATTGAGGGTGATAACGATATGAGCTTTATCGGGTGCTTGATTAGCCAAGGCGTTACCAAAAACGCCACTGACTCGTCGAGCCCAAGGGGCATCTTCAAGGACAATAGTCTGCACCAAGTCATTATCACTCAGTACTTTAGCCGCTTCAGCCTTTTCCATATCAGCTAAATAGGCTGTTTTCAATTGCCCAAAAATAGAGTCTTGTTGCGCAATTAATTCAAAGGGGTCAGGGTAGTGGGTTAATAGCTTAAATAACTCTGCTGGATGAAAATGTAAATCACTCAGCGCCTGTCCATAGCCGTTGTAATTGATATACGTGCCGAGCTCATTAAGTTGTCCTTGCTGTAACTCAGATAAAGCAACTTTTTTTGCTAAAGCACTGGCACTAGCATGCATATTATCACCATACGCAGCCGCTATTGCCCAGTGGACATATTTACCGTTAAGGTAGTCATTGATTAATAAACTAGTACAAGTATTGGCATCCGTATCAAGTATACTGGTGAATAAAGGTGATTGTGGAATATCACCGGTACGATGATGATCAACATAAAATACCGGTACTTGTGCCGAAAGTAAATGTTGTAACGCCTGACTGTTTTTTTCTAAAGAGATGTCTAATACGGTTACCGAAGTGGCTTTGCTGCTATCGACTTGTTGCAATAAGTTAATATCACGCTTAACACCCGTGATCAGCTGATAAGGTGCTTGCTCATGACCTTGAGCTAAATGAAGCTGTAATAAAGCAATGATGCCATCGGCATCACCATTAAAAACATTATAATGCATGGACTACTTTTCCGTTTTAGTGCAGCTTAATTCAATTTATCTGGGCTAATAAAATTATGCTCGATTAAGTAACCGACAATTTGTTCGGCGCACTGCTCAATTGAGTTTTCTGCTGTTTTGACATGAATTTGCGGTGCAGCTGGGACATCATAGTTTGAATCAATGCCAGTAAAGTCCTTGATCTCCCCAGCTCGTGCCTTTTTATATAAACCTTTAGGATCACGCTGCTCACAAACACTTATTGGCGTATCAATATAAATTTCAATAAATTCTCCGGCGGCAAGTTTCGCTTTTGCTAGTGCTCTATCACTGGCAAATGGTGAAATAAACGCGGTTGAGACAATAAGGCCGGCATCAAGAAATAACTTGGCGACTTCAGAAATTCTGCGAATATTTTCAATACGCGCTTCATCACTAAAACCTAAATCGCCATTAAGACCATGGCGGACATTGTCACCATCGAGTAAATAACTATGACAGGAATATTTATACAATAAAGCATCAACGGCATTAGCCACGGTAGACTTACCTGAGCCACTTAAACCGGTATACCAGAGTAACGCTGGCTTTTGTTTTTTCAACGCGGCGCGTTGCCCTTTACTGATGTGTTGGTTATGCCAAACGGTGTTTTCTGTTTTCATTATGAAACTCTTGTTAGGTAATTGACGGCATTAAGTACACGTTCAAGCGGTACTGCAATGGCTTAAAAAGGGAAAACTAACGGGATCATAAAGATCACGGTAATAGAATAAATAATTGAAATCGGTAAGCCAAAACTGACAAAGTCTTTTAATTGATAGTTACCGGCATTATATACCATGACATTGGTTTGATATCCGTAAGGGCTAATAAAGCTGCCACTAGCAGCAAAGGCCACCGCCATAACAAAGGGGGTAGGATCAACACCAAGCCCTAAGGCAATATTGTAAGCAATAGGAAAGGCTAACGCTGCTGCGGCACTGTTAGTGATCAGCTCGGTCATGATAAGGGTCAAGATAAATATAACCACAAAAGCCAGGTAGGTACTGTGGCCGAATAACAAGGCCTCAATGTTTTGCGCAAACATGGCGGCTATACCGGTATTTTCCACCGCCGATGCCAAGGTTAACGCTCCTAAAACTATCATCCATATCTCTAAGGGAAAACGACGCTTTATTTCATTGACCGAAAGCGAGCCACTAAAAATCAAAAAAGCTAAATAAACAAATAAGCAGCTAAGTAGCGGTAACGGGGTACATACGGAGACGAGGATACTGGCGATAAAGCCCCAAACTGTGGTGTGATCACGCCAGCCATTGAGCATATTATCGGCTTGATGACCCGATAATATGTAAAAGTTTTTCGATAGATTCGCTCGAGTAGAAAAATCTTGACCTACGGCTAATACCAGAAAATCACCTGGTTGCAGTACTATATCACCCAACTTGCCCGATAAAGCACAACCTTCTCGGCGCACGGCCACTACGGCAGCATCAAAGCGAGCACGGAAACCGGCACTTTTTAAGGTTTTTCCGGCAATAGTAGAATCGGCTTTAACCAGTACTTCCGTTAGATTATCACGCAATAAGTTATCCCGCAGTAAATTACCTTGCTCGGCATATAAATTTAAGCCATCAAACTGCTGTAAGGTCAGTACTTTGGAGATATCACCACTGAAAATTAGTTTATCCTGTGCTTGCAGGTTTTCTTCTGGCTTCACGGGTGAGATTAATCGTCCCTGACGTACTATTTCAACTAAAAACAAAGCGTCTAAATTTCTCAGGCCATTCTCTTCAATGCTTTTACCTATTAAGCTTGAGGTCTGCGCGACCTCGGCTTCGAGTAAATAATCATTGCTGACTAATTCATCATCAACCATGTTGGGTAAAGAGCTACTGCGCAGTAAAATAACCGCCAAACATAAAACAAAAGCCGCTAAACCAATTAAGGTAAAATCAAAAAAACCAAAACCTTGATGGCCTTGCTTAATTAATAAACTATTGACTATAAGGTTGGTGGATGTGCCAACTAAGGTCAGTGTTCCGCCGAGAATTGCAGCATAAGAAAGCGGTAATAATAATTTACCGGCATTAATGAGCTTATTTTTTTTCACGGTATTGATGAGCGTGGCGACCACAGCCGTGTTACTCATGATAGCCGATGCCAAGGCGGTACCGAGTAATAAACGTAAGGTGGATTTCATTTCAGAGCCGTTAAAAACCCCGGCAGATAAGCGCCGTAAAATACTGGTGCGTTCAAAAGCGAAAGAACATATCACCAATAAAACCAGCGTCACTAGACCCGGGTTAACCGCATTACTCAGGATGTCATCAACACTGACAAAAGACAAAGCCAAACACACGAGTATAGTCACGGAGAAAACTCGCTCTGGTACTTGGCTGTATTTAACTAAGCTGATAAAGGTGCCGAAAAAGACAGCTATCATCAACCACTGCTCTATTGTCATTGTTAAACCTCATAAAATAACAAAGTAGCGCGAACAAGTTCCCGCTTACAAATCATTTAACTTGTAGGCAGGATTTTAATCGCGCTTTAGGTTTGTAGGCGGGATTTTAATCGCGCTTTGAGTTATTTAGTGATGTCGCGTGCACCCCAGTGTGGGAACTGCTTGCGAACCAGTGCATTTAACTCTAATTCAAAGCTTGAGTACTCATGAGTTTGTTCATCAATAGCATGATTAATCATACCGGCACCAACAGTGACGTTACTTAATCTATCGATGATGATAAAAGCACCCGTAGCTCGGTTGTCTTCATACGCATCAAAATGTAAGGTTTCACTGGTAACAAAGTTAACGATACCTATGTCATTAATCGCTAATTGTGAGCTAGGCAATTTTTCCATGGTATTAATGTCATACTTGCTAGCAATACTTTTGGCATGGCCGGTCGTCATTTTACTGCCGTGCTTGATATAGTATTCACGACCCGGCTCAAGTTCATTTTCATGCATCCAGACGACCGTAGCACTAAACTCTTTCGCTGAAATAGGCAAGCTGCCTTTTTTAACAATGCTTTCACCGCGACTGATATCAATTTCATCTTCAAGGGTTAACGTTACCGCCATGCCTTTATCCGCACGTTCTAAATTACCATCAAAGGTGACAATTTCTTTTATCACACTTTCTTTACCTGATGGTAATGCCACTATGGTATCGCCAACGAGGACATGACCTGAAGCCACAGTACCGGCAAAACCGCGAAAGTCGAGATTAGGACGGCTAACTAATTGTACTTGGAAACGAAATTGAGTGAACTCTTCTTTGGTCTTAATATCTATGGTATTAAGCAATTTCATTAAGGTTGCGCCCGGGTACCAAGGCATATTTTTGCTTTCGTCAACCACATTATCGCCATTTAACGCTGACATAGGGATAAAACGAATATCAGAAAATTCAAGCGACTCAGTAAATTCACGGTACTCTTTTTTAATCGCTTGGTAGCGCTCTTGTGAATAATCAACCAAATCCATTTTATTGACGGCAACAATAATGTGTTTAATACCTAATAATGAACAGATAAAGGAATGACGACGAGTTTGAATTTGCACACCATAGCGAGCATCAATCAAGATAATGGCGATATCACAGGTTGATGCACCAGTCGCCATATTGCGGGTATATTGCTCATGCCCTGGGGTATCAGCGATAATAAACTTACGTTTATCGGTAGAGAAATAACGATAAGCAACGTCTATAGTAATGCCCTGCTCACGCTCAGACTGTAAACCATCCACTAATAACGCTAAATCTATATTATCACCGGTAGTACCTGATTTTTTTGAATCTTTTGCAATGGCGGCAAGCTGATCTTCAAAGATCAACTTTGAATCATGCAATAAACGACCGATTAAGGTACTTTTGCCATCATCGACACTACCACAGGTTAAAAAACGTACTAACTCTTTGTTTTCATGTTGCTTTAAATAAGCTTGAATATCTTCTTCGATTAAGTCTGATTGGTGACTCATAAGTTGTCCTTGGGAAATTTTTTATCAATTCTCGTCAAAAAATGGTGCTAAAAAGTAAATGCAGGCTTAGCGGTAATATTTAAAAGTAGCCTTCCATTTTTTTCTTCTCCATTGAACCAGAGCTATCGTTATCTATCACGCGCCCTTGTCGTTCCGAGGTCTTGGTTAATAACATTTCTTGAATAATGGCAGGCAAAGTATCCGCAGTTGACTCAACCGCGCCCGTTAGTGGGTAACAACCTAGCGTTCTAAAACGCACACTCTTCATTTGAATTTCTTCATCTTCACCAATGGGCATACGATCATCATCCACCATGATCAAGGTACCGTCACGCTCAACCACAGGACGTACCTTGGCTAAATAAAGCGACACAATAGGAATACTTTCTAAATAGATGTACTGCCAAATATCAAGTTCAGTCCAGTTAGATAACGGGAATACACGGATGCTTTCGCCTTTATGGACTTTACCATTGTAGATATTCCACAATTCAGGCCGTTGGTTTTTTGGATCCCAGCGATGGTTTTTATCACGAAAAGAATACACACGTTCTTTCGCACGTGATTTTTCTTCATCACGACGGGCGCCACCAAAAGCGGCATCAAAACCGTATTTATTAAGCGCTTGTTTCAAGCCCTGCGTTTTCATGACGTCAGTATGGGTAGCACTACCGTGGGTAAATGGCCCCATGCCCATAGCCATGCCTTCAGGGTTTTGATGGACAAGCAATTCAAAGCCATACTCTTTCGCTATTTTATCGCGAAAGGCTATCATTTCTTTAAATTTCCAGTTGGTGTCAACATGCAATAACGGGAAAGGAATTTTACCTGGGGCAAAAGCCTTACGCGCCAAATGTAGTAATACCGCAGAGTCTTTACCGACAGAATAGAGCATTACTGGGTTATCAAATTCAGCCGCGACCTCACGAAAAATATGGATAGACTCGGCTTCAAGTTTTTTTAAATGGGTTAAATTCATCTGCTAATACAAACTTTATGAGAAATTAATAAAGCTATAATGACATAAATAGATTTAACTTCCATATAACAAATGCATTAAATATAACTAAAAGTAATAACTAAAAGTAATAACTAAAGGTAATAATTAGCTTAGGTTTTTATTATCATGTGTCCTGCAAGCCGCTTTTTTTCCTTTATTGCCGCTAATGTTTGCCTTTTAAAAGTACAAAAAAAGTCAGCCTAGGCTGACTTTTAAAGATAATGTCGCCACTGCTATTAAATACTTAAGCGCGACTTATTGGCTTTCACTATCTTTGCACCAATACCACTGACCTTAGTTAGTTCATTTATCGATTTAAACGTACCAAACTGCTGGCGATAGACAATAATGGCTTGAGCTTTGGTATGCCCTATACCTTTTAGACTGAGCAACTGCTCAAAGGTTGACTTATTAATATTAACCATGCTTTGCTGTTGCCTGACCTCGGTTTTACTCGCTGATACGGAGGGAACATCTTTAGCATGGCTGACGACCGTGCTTATTGACAAGAGTAAAGCTAATGATGCAGTAAATAAAGCTCTAGTAAGTACATTTAATTTCTTCATATAGTTCTTCCTTGATATGGATTATAGAGGTGAATGCCAGTTAAAATTTAACCCTTAAACTGTATGACTAATAAGTCGCTAGCTTAGCTAGTCACTTACTAGGTTTAGTTGTCATGCTTGCTAAAGTCAAAAATAATTTAGCGCTAACAACACTAAAAAAATGCACGCTTTATCACTAAAAACGTCCATGCTCTGATCAGCACTCCCCCCATTGACTTGATAGCTAAGTCAAACAACAATCGCAAATGATAATCACTATCATTATCATTGCCAACTTTATGGTTAACTGCTAGCATTCATTTATCTCTTTACGCCCCTTAAAAAGGAAAGATATATGGCGCGAATTTTTTACCTGCTTTTATTGATGATATTACTAACGAGTACCACGATGGCAATGGCCGAGCCGACTAAAAAGTTTAAAGTACTCACTAGCTTTACCATTATTGCCGATATAGCAAAAAACATCGCCGGTGACGTAGCTCAAGTTGAGTCGTTGACTAAAGTCAATGCCGAAATTCATAATTATCAGGTAACGCCGAGTGATATCCGCCGAGCCGTTGATGCTGATTTGCTGTTATACAATGGCTTAAATTTAGAACGTTGGTTTGACAAGTTTCTTAATAACCTGGCGGGGATTCCTAGAGAAGTGATCAGCAAAAACATTATTCCCTTAGGCATTGGTTTAGGGCCTTATAAAGGCAAGCCGAATCCCCATGCTTGGATGTCTGCTGACAATGCCATTATTTATATTGACAATGTCCGGGCAGCCTTGGTGAAACATGACCCTAAAAATACGGCCACTTATAATAACAATGCCAAGATCTACACTGCTAAGTTACAAGCAGAGTTAGCGCCATTAAAGCAGCAACTTAGCCGTATTCCAGCAGAGCAGCGCTGGTTAGTGACCAGTGAAGGCGCCTTTAGTTACTTGGCCCGAGATTATCAATTAAAAGAGCTGTATTTATGGCCGATTAATGCCGATGCTCAAGGTACACCACAGCAAATAAGACACGTCATAGATAAAATCAACGCGAATAACATCAACACAATATTTAGTGAAAGTACCGTGTCGGCGAAACCTGCTCAGCAAGTTGCTCGGGCTACTAACATACACTACGGCGGCGTACTTTATGTCGACTCTTTAAGTAATCAACAAGGTCCTGTACCCAGTTATATCGAGCTGCTCAAAGTGACTTTAACAACTATACATCAAGGGTTACTCCAGCAATGAAAGGTTTAGAAGTTAACAATATTAGTGTCAGCTACAACAATGGTCATTGCGCATTAGTTAATGCCAGTTTCACCTTACCAATGGGCTCAATTACCGCCTTAGTCGGTATTAATGGTAGCGGTAAATCAACCATGTTCAAAGCCATTATGGGCTTTGTCTCTCTCAGCCAAGGTCATGTCGAAATATTAGGGCTAACGGTTAAAAAAGCGTTAAAAAGCAATCTAGTCGCTTATGTGCCGCAAAGTGAAGAAATTGATTGGCATTTTCCTATCTTGGTTGAAGATGTGGTTATGATGGGACGCTACGGTCATATGAACATGTTTAGGCAAGCGAAAGAAAATGATCACGTACAAGTGAAGCAAGCATTAGCTCGCGTTAATATGAGTCAATATCGCTACCGTCAAATCAACGAGCTTTCTGGTGGCCAGAAAAAACGCATTTTCCTTGCCAGAGCACTCGCGCAAGAAAGCCAGGTTATTTTACTCGATGAACCATTCACCGGCATAGATGTACAAACAGAAGAGCAAATAATGGCCTTACTAAGGGGCCTTCGTGACGAAGGAAAAATCATATTGGTATCAACTCATAATTTAGGCAGTGTGCCTGAGTTTTGCGATAGAACGGTATTCATAAATAAAACCATTTTGGCGCAAGGTGAAACCAAGCAGGTTTTTACCCAAGAAAACCTGCAAAAAACCTTTGGCGGTGTACTACGTCACTTTGTTTTGACGGGTGATACGCTTCATAAAGATGATGATGCTAGGCAAGTGACTATTTTATCCGATGATGAACGTCCGGTAGTGCTTTACGGAGAGCAAGATAACAGTAAATTGCGCCGCCATGCTGATAGCGCCAGTGAGGTTATTGAACAATGATTGCCGAGCTACTTAGCCCCTTTAGCTATGATTACATGGTTACCGCTATGTTTGTCAGTGCCCTAATTGGCGGCGTTTGCGCCTTTTTATCGGTGTATTTAATGTTAAAAGGTTGGTCGCTGATAGGAGATGCTCTCTCTCATTCTATCGTACCCGGTGTGGCTGGTGCCTATATGTTAGGGCTACCTTTTGCCCTTGGTGCCTTTTTTTCTGGTGGTTTAGCGGCAACCACCATGTTATTTTTGCAACAAAAATCAAAACTAAAAGTAGATGCCATTATCGGTTTGATTTTCACCTCCTTTTTTGGCTTAGGGCTATTTATGGTGTCCCTCTCACCAAGCTCAGTCAATATTCAGACCATAGTGCTAGGCAATATCCTAGCAATCACCCCACAAGACACGGTGCAATTAGTGCTAATCGGTGGTATTTCTTTAGCAATTTTATTAGTAAAGTGGAAGGATTTGATGGTGGTTTTTTTTGACGAATACCACGCCCGTAGCATAGGTTTAAACCCTGGGGCACTTAAAATACTGTTCTTTACTTTACTCAGTGCCTCAACTGTGGCGGCGTTGCAAACGGTCGGTGCTTTTTTAGTGATCGCCATGGTGGTCACCCCTGGGGCAACCGCCTACTTACTCAGCGACCGGTTTGTCAATGTACTTAAACTGAGTGTTGCTATCGGTACTAGCAGTGCTTTTTTTGGTGCTTATTTAAGTTACTTTATTGATGGTGCCACCGGCGGCGTTATCGTGTTATTACAGGCAAGTATATTTCTGCTAGCTTTCGTTTTTGCCCCTAAATATGGTTTGCTCGCCAGTAAGAAAAAAAAGCGTCAAAACTTGAGCCAAAGTGCATTAAACAATAATAAGCCAGAGCAAGAGGTGAAAAATGTCATTGTTTGAACCCCTATTAACCAATAGTTACTTAGCTTTATTATTAGAGCCTCTGCAATTTACCTTTATGGTGCAAGCCTTCATCCTAGTGATACTGATAGCGATACCAACCGCCCTATTGTCTTGCTTTTTGGTACTCAAAGGCTGGTCATTAATGGGCGACGCCATTTCACATTCAATCTTACCTGGGGTAGTTATCGCTTATATCATGGCAATCCCCTATGCCATAGGGGCCTTTATCGCAGGCATTTTTTGTGCGCTAGCCACTGGTTATATTAAGGATAATTCGCGTTTAAAAGAAGATACCGTAATGGGGGTAGTGTTTTCTAGCCTGTTTGCCTTAGGTCTAGTAATGATGAGTAAAATTGAAACGGGTGTCCATCTGGACCATATTTTATTTGGTGATCTTTTAGGACTGAGTTGGGAAAATATTATAGAATCAGCCGTCATCTCAATAGCTGTGATTGGCTTTATCGTGGTTAAAGGTAAAGACTTAGTGGTTTATGTCTTTGATCACCAGCATGCAAAAGCCATTGGTTTATCGGTAAAGTTTTTACATTACAGCTTACTGGTCACCTTATCTTTAACAATCGTCGCATCATTAAAAGTGGTTGGCATGATTTTAGTGATCTCTTTATTGATAGCGCCAGGTGCTATTGCCTTTTTACTAAGCAACCACTTTAATCGCATGCTTTATTTAGCGGTAGCCATTTCGATTTTTTGCTCAGTCGCTGGCGTTTATCTGAGTTTCTTTATTGATAGTGCACCCGCGCCAACGATAATATTGCTGATGGCAGTGCTTTTTATTCTGGTGTTTAGTTACCAACAAATTAACAGCGCCATGATGAAGAGGCAAGCAAGGTCAAACAGTGACACCAGCACAAAAACGTCCGCATGGTGAACTGATGTCATGAGCCAGTCAGTGCCAACTTATCAGCAACCTAGTGCCAAATTATTTTACTTAATTGCGCTTGCCCTTCAGCTAAAGTCATTTGTATCACTTTATTATCTTCATCAACACTGATTAATCGCGGTATGCCGCCACCAGCAAACCTTTTATAAATACTACGGTCTTCATCAATCGCTAGTGCGACGTTAATACCATGTTTATCTCGCCAAGCTTTAACCGTTGCAGCACCTTCTTCTCTAGCAATAGCAACAATTTCTATGCTGTTATCTTCGAGTAAAGGCGAGTTATTTAACGCAGCCAGTAAGCGGTTAGAATCCGTACACCAGGTAGCAAAGAGCACAATTAACTTTTTCTTATCACGGCGATGTAAATTTATTTCAACACCATCAATGGTGGTAATCGAATGAATGGGTAATATATCCCCGCTAGTAATATATTCAGGGAATGTCTTGGGTTCAGTATTGACCAATACACCTGGGCTTTGACATGCCGACAGGACTAACCAAAAACAAGTTAACGTGCTTACTTTAAGAGTATTATTAATGAGCTGCTTTAACATGTAAAAATCCCTGTGTAGTCGGTGTTATGGCTTTAATCGTTGTTAATGCCGTAAATAGTACCGCAAAATATGCTCAAGTGATAAGTTGTTATCATAAAAAAAACGCCGCAGCGTTTTTTTATCAGTTAGTACGGATAACTACCGTACTTATAAACCACCATAAGTCAGTTTGGTTGGCTCAAGTAATCGTTCTAACTCGGTGCGAGACAGTTCGGTATGTTCTTCAGCTACATCAATGATTGGACGATTTTCTTTATAGGCCAATTTTGCGATTTCGGCCGCCTTGGTATAGCCAATTAACGGGTTAAGGGCGGTGACTAAAATAGGATTCCGGGCTAAGGCCTTAGTTAAGTTATCGGCACGAACGGTAAAGCTGGCAATGGCCTTTTCCGCCAAAAGTTCGCTGACATTACTGAGTAACTTGATGCTATTAAGTAAGTTATGCGCCACCATGGGTAACATAACATTCAACTCGAAATTACCTGACTGACCACCAATGGTGATAGCCGCATCATTCCCTATCACTTGCGCAGCGACCATAGCTGCCGCCTCAGGAATAACGGGGTTAACCTTACCGGGCATAATTGACGAGCCTGGTTGTAGCGCTTCTAACTCTATCTCCCCTAAACCAGCTAAGGGACCAGAGTTCATCCAGCGTAAATCATTGGCAATTTTCATAATAGAAACAGCAAGGGTTTTTAATTGCCCAGATAAAGCCACAGCGGTATCTTGAGTGCCTATCAGGAAAAAAAAGTTATCACCTGCTTTAAAGGTTAAACCGGTAGTGCCACTCAGTTGGCGAGCAAATTCATCGGCAAAATCCACATGGGCATTTATGCCGGTACCCACCGCGGTGCCCCCTTGAGCAAGTAATTGTAATTTTGGCTGAAGACTACGCAATAAATGAATATTTTGCTCAATCTGACTAGCCCAACTCAGTAAACTTTGACTAAAACGCACCGGCATAGCATCCATTAAGTGGGTACGGCCAGTTTTAACATAACTGTCCAGATCTTGCGCTTTCACTTCAATAGTTTGTTGTAATAGCACTAAAGCGGGCAACAATTTTCGCTCAAGCGCAATGGCGGCACTGATATGGATAGTACTCGGAATGACATCATTACTACTTTGACCACAATTAACGTGATCATTAGCACTGACCGGCTCGCCCAGCTTTAAAGTCGCTAAATGAGCAATCACTTCGTTGGCATTCATATTCGAGCTAGTACCAGAGCCCGTTTGATAAATATCAACCGGGAAGTGCTGTAATACGTTAGCGGAATTAAGTAGGTCATGCACAGCAGCAATGATTCCTTGGCCAAGGTCTTTAGAAATCAAACCTAATTTAATATTAGCCGCGGCCGCAGCTGCTTTCACCATTAATAATGCCCGGATAAACTCTTCCGGCATAGTCTGACCACTGATGGGAAAGTTGTTAATGGCTCGTTGGGTTTGCGCGCCATAAAAGGCTTCAGCAGGTACCGCTAGCTCACCCATGCTATCTTTTTCGATACGTGTTTTCATAAAATACTCCTTGAATAAATTCTTTAGTGAAAGAATAAGACATTGTCTTAAAAATGATTGTTAGTAATAGCCATTAACAGTGGCTGCTAACAATGGTTGTTAACAGTCACTGTTAACAATGAAAGTATTGACTGGTTATATTTAATTCTAGCCATAAATGCCGTAAACGCTTCTTACTTGCTTCACATTGGCTAATACGATTTAAGTCAGTTAGAGGGCGGTAAATATTATCTAAACAAAGTTGCCGCCAGTGCTCAGATAATAAATTATCGCAAATAGCATCAAGCAGTAGGCGGAATTGTCCTTGATATAGTTGCCAACGGGCGTCTTCACTAACATTGATATCACTAGCAGTAAACAGTGTTTGCTCTGCCATGAGCCAAAAAGAAAGTAATTGTGGGTTATCTTCATCCTCAGCATAACGGACCTTTTGACGAACACTGTTAATCGCCGTTGTTTGTATTTCGAAGTAGGTAAAAATCACACATAAACCCCCATTGCAAATGATTCTCATTATCATACAATAGATTTTACCGTTAAACAATGACGACAATGAAAGAGCAACGCTATTCAGCACTACCTATTGACCATGAACAATGACCGCCACTAATGACTGTAACGAATGAAAAGCAATAAAATACAACTAAAGCATTTATCTACTAGCGCTTTAGCCTTAGAATAGCGGTCATTATTGTTTCGCCTGTTAATTAGTGTAAGGAAATCATGAGTAAAGCAAGCAGTCTATTGACCCCTGTATTGGCCAAGCGCCGTGGCAAGAACCCCGATAAGAAAAGCTGGCATAATTTACATGGTAGCAGTAGTAGTTTAGCCTTATACCAAGCAGCGCAAACCGCGAAAACGCCTATTTTAGTGATTACCAGTAATACCCCGGAAGCGCTAAGAATAGAGCAAGAATTACTCAGTTTAGCCAAAAGTGCTAGTCAAAGTTCTAATCTCAGTTCTAAGCAAAATAAGGCCAGCATTTGCTTATTTCCCGATTGGGAAACCTTGCCTTATGATAATTTCTCCCCTCATCAAGACATTATTTCTCAGCGCCTGGCCACGCTTTATCAACTATCACGGATGGAGTCTGGCATTATTATTGTGCCTGTGACCACGTTAGTACAAAAATTAGGCCCCAAGCAATACATTGAAGCAAATAGCTTAGTGATAAAAAAGGGTGAGAAAAAAGATTTACAGCAAATGCGGCGCACGCTCCAAGCAAATGGTTATCGCCATGTTGAGCAAGTAATGGAACACGGTGAGTTTTCTGCCCGTGGCGCTATTCTCGATATATTTCCCATGGGCAGTAAAACCCCGTTTCGTTTAGATTTTTTTGATGACGAAATTGATGAAATAAGACTTTTTGATCCCGAAAGCCAACGTTCAAAAGATAAAATATCGGCAATTAACTTACTACCTGCTCATGAATTCCCTACGGATGAAGCCGGTATTAATTTATTTCGTCGCCAATACCGTGAGCAATTTAGTGGCAATATTCACAAAAATTCCATTTATCATCAAGTCAGCAATGGCATTTTACCCCCAGGCATTGAATATTATCTGCCGCTATTCTTTAAAAATAAAGAGTTCGATAATAAAGAGCTTGATAATAAAAAAACTGCCGAGCAAGGTGCTAATACCGTCAAAGCTAAGCCTAATAATATTGGCCTTAACAATACCCTGTGCGATTATTTAACCGATAATACCCTTATCGTTATCAGTGGTGATATAGAACACTCTTTAGCACAATATTGGCTTGATATTGATACTCGCTATGAAAATAGACGCTATGATCCAACGCGACCTTTATTGCCGCCCGAACAACTTTTTTTAACGGAAGCGGGTCTGTACAGTGCGCTAAAACCTTTTGATCGTATCACCATTGCAAAAACGGTTACTGTCGAGCAAGACCTTAACAAAAGTGACGACCAAGCCAGCGCTGAAGACAGTATTGAAATTGCAGCTAAAAGTAAAACCAGTCAAATATACTTTGATGTGAAGCCCCTGCCCGATTTAACCATCAATCATAAATTAAAACAGCCCTTTGAGTTAATTAACCAGTTTATTAGCAGCAAAGAAACCCCAAGTAAAATACTCTTTATCGCCGAAAGCCAAGGCCGACGAGAAAGCGTATTGGAGTTACTGGAACGCGATAATATAAAACTGGTGCAATTTTCCTGCATCGATGACTTTATCAATGCCAGCGACGCCATAGGCATAACGGTAAATAGTTTAAGTCAGGGTTTTACCTTTCAAGCGAAAGGCACGAGTGCCAAAAACGCCATTGCTTTAATTACAGAGGCAGA
This sequence comes from Colwellia sp. TT2012, assembly GCF_001440345.1. Lineage (GTDB taxonomy): Bacteria > Pseudomonadota > Gammaproteobacteria > Enterobacterales > Alteromonadaceae > Colwellia. Next base: position 51,513 of record NZ_LJYX01000016.1, read on the forward strand.
GTTATTGGGCGATCATGTTGCCCAAGCCAGGCGGAGAAGCAAAGCACAAGATATACAAGCAGATGCCATCTTTAAAAACCTGGCTGAACTCAGTATTGGCCAAGCCGTAGTACATATTGAGCATGGCATTGGCCGTTATCAAGGTCTGCAAACCATAGAAAATGGTGGCATTACCACAGAGTTTTTAGTACTGAGTTATGCCAATGAAGCCAAACTTTATGTCCCAGTTGCCTCACTACACCTTATTGGTCGCTACTCAGGCGCAGACAGTGAACATGCACCGTTACACAAATTAGGCACTGATACTTGGAGTAAAGCCAAACAAAAAGCGGCGGAAAAGGTCCGTGATGTCGCGGTAGAATTACTGGATATTTACGCCAAACGTGCCAGTAATCACGGTCACGCTTTTAAACGTGACAAGCAAGACTATCAAGCGTTTAGTGACAGCTTTGCTTTTGAAGAAACCTTCGACCAAAAACAAGCGATTAACGCGGTAGTCAGCGATATGCTTTCCCCCAAAAGCATGGACAGACTGGTTTGTGGTGATGTCGGTTTTGGTAAAACCGAGGTAGCCATGCGCGCGGCTTTTGTCGCAGTCAATGATGGCAAGCAAGTCGCTATTTTGGTGCCGACCACCCTATTGGCACAACAACATTACGAAACTTTTAGAGATAGATTTGCCAACTGGCCCGTAGTGACAGAGGTATTATCACGCTTTAAAACTGCTAAAGAACAAAAAGAAATCATCGCTCGAGTAGAGTCCGGGCAAATTGATATTCTTATCGGCACTCATAAATTACTACAAAATAGCATTAAATATAAAGATTTAGGCTTACTTGTTGTCGATGAAGAACATCGATTTGGTGTTAAACAAAAAGAGAAAATCAAACTATTGCGCAGCAATGTAGATATTTTAACGCTCACGGCAACACCTATCCCACGGACCTTAAATATGGCCATGGGCGGTATGCGTGATTTATCTATTATTGCCACACCACCTGCAAAACGTTTGGCGATAAAAACCTTTGTACGCCAATACGATGTCGCATTGATTCGCGAGGCTATTCTAAGGGAAACCTTACGTGGTGGTCAGGTGTATTTCTTACATAACCATGTCGACACCATAGAAAAAACCGCCGCTGATATTCAAGCTTTAGTCCCTGAGGCACGTGTAGTCACGGCTCATGGACAGATGCGAGAGCGCGATCTTGAGCGTATTATGAGTGATTTTTACCATCAACGATTTAACGTCATCGTCTGTACCACCATTATTGAAACCGGTATTGATGTGCCCAGTGCTAATACCATTATAATGGACAGAGCCGACCGTCTTGGTTTAGCACAATTACATCAACTCCGTGGTCGTGTTGGTCGTTCACACCATCAAGCTTATGCCTATTTATTAACACCTGATGAAAAACTCATAAGTAAAGATGCAAAAAAACGCTTAGACGCTATTGCCTCACTGCAGGAGTTAGGCGCTGGCTTTACTCTTGCTACCCATGATTTAGAAATTCGTGGTGCAGGAGAATTACTCGGTGAAGATCAAACGGGCTCAATGAGTCAAATTGGCTTTAGTTTGTATATGGAGATGCTCGACCATGCTGTAGCAGCACTAAAAGAAGGGAAACAATTATCACTGAATCAAGTGATGTCTACCCAAACTGAAATAGAACTAAGGGTACCCGCACTACTGCCCGATGATTATATTTTTGATGTTAGTTTACGCTTAAGTTTATATAAACGTATTGCCAGCTGTAAAAACAAACGAGAGTTGGATGATATACAGGTAGAATTAATTGACCGTTTTGGTTTACTGCCACAGCCGAGTAAAAATTTAGTTCAAATAGCCAAAATTCGCCTTAAGGCACAAACCATTGGCATATCACGTATTGAAGCAAGCACCTCCGGTGGTTCTATTGAATTCAGTGATAAAACTAACGTTGACCCTAGGTTAATTATTGGCTTAATTCAAAAACATCCAGCGGTCTATACTATGGCGGGCGCAAGTAAATTGAAGTTTGTCAAAACAACCGAAGATGCTCAAGCTCGCTTTACCCTAATTGCCAATATCTTAAATGACTTAGCAAAATAATGACTTATAATGGTAAACTTGAGCAAGTAATGTTTTAGTCGGTTTACCTTGCTCAAGCGCTTTACAAGTGACCTTTATTGATAGTAATAAAGGTCACCAGCCTTGCTCTATTGATATGATTTTGCCCTAAAATACGGACTTTTAATGAAATACCACTTTTATCTTACTTCGGCATTAACTTCATTATGCTTATTAAGCAGCACAACCTTGCTGGCGGCAAATAGCACCAAAATTCCGGTAAAAAAGCCAGCACGCTGGTTTGAGATTGAAGTTATACTTTTTAAGCACATCGCAAACAATTCCGACAATAAAGAGCAATTTACCGCCAGCGATCTCAGTGCTAAAAAACGTCGCGCCTTTGATTTATTAACACCCTACCTACAACCTAACATTGCCTCATTAAAGCAATTACTGCCCAACTGTGAACAGCCACAGACAAAATTACCCTATAACATCACTATGACCCCGCATAACTTATCGCCAACTGTTGCTGATAAACAAGTTAGTGATGAGAAAATTACGGATGAACAGAGTGTCGACACAGCAAGTGAACAAAATGACACTCGGGCTAACAAAGAAAATAATGAAGCAGTACTTTCATCAGCGGATATGTCGGTAATTGTGCTGGCCGATGCCAGCCATGATAGTGCAGAAGTTGGGCTTGCGGCAGAAACAATACCAAGCTTGGCCGCACAGAGTGGCCAAGGGCAATATGTTCACATGGAACTGCCCGTTTATACTCAATATCCGAGCTCTAGTCAGGTAGATTTTTGTGTGATTCCAGCCGATTTTTTCCAACAGATCTTAAGCGCTGAGCAACTTGCACACTTTAGTATCGATGGCTTTGAGGTAGAGAAATTAGCAACCACAATCAATGGCATTGAACAATGGCGAGACGATGAAAGTGGTGCCATCACTTGGGCCAGTGATAAGCCCTATTTAATTAGCAAAGATTCGCTACGGTTAAAATCTATCGCTAACCGCATCAAGCGTTCTCGTGATTATAAACCATTATTACATCTAGGCTGGCGCCAAATTGGCGCCAGTAGAAGACAAGCCCAAGCAATGCAGTTATTCGCTGGCCAGCATTTAGAGCTTAGCTACCAACAAGCACTCACTCAACAGCAAGGGGAGCAAAACACCCTAGAGTTAGACGCTATTTTAGCGCAACGACAACAAGCACTTATTAACAGCCAATTGCTGATGATTGAGAGTGACCGCGAAAGTATGCAAGTGCAAGCTAACGACACAGCTTCCAATATTGAAACCTATTTAGATGTGCCTGGCAGTACCTTAACCGAGCTGGCAAGTTTAGATGAGCTTTCAATCACGGAGCAAGTACGCCAGCAAGCCAAGCAGCAACAACTTGACAGTATCTATCAGCAGTTTGCTGCATTAGACTCGGCCTTGTTAAACTCGTCTTTGTTAAACTCGTCTTTGTTAAATAAGGCTGAAGCTAGCGATGCGAGTACCCTTGGCAATGGTGCTAAATCTATCGACACTGAAGAGGTAATTAAAGCTATTGTAGCTCAGCTCTCTGCTGACATTAACCAGCAACAACGCAGACAATTGACCGCCAATGACGAGCAAGAAAAGCCAGTAGCAACACCACCACGCCAACCTTGGTATCTTGATGGGCTATTTAAAATACACCTAGAGCATTACCTTTATATTAATAGTGAATTTAATATGGTTGAGACTTCAAATCAGCCATCACTGTTAGCGGGCAACGCTGATAACAGTAATAACGTCGGTAGTGCAGCAGAGAGTAAAAATAAGATCATCTCTTTTAAGCAAAGTCGTCGAGTGATCACCGGCGAAATCCATTATTTTGACCACCCATACATAGGCATGATAGTGCAGATCAGACGCTTTGATCCAAGTAAACCTGCTAAGCAAGCAGTGACTCAATCGAAAAAATAAAGGAAATAAACAAAAAATTCAAACCAACAATTATCATAAGAAGGTTAGCAACATGGATAAAGAAATAGAAATTCAAGCGGCGGTATTTCGCCGTTTACTTGCCCATTTAGATTCACGAAAAGACGTACAAAACATTGAGTTAATGAATTTAGCGGGATTTTGCCGTAATTGTTTTAGCAAATGGACGGTAAGTGAAGCTGAGAAGTTAGGTGTTGATGTTGATCTAGATACGGCCCGTGAACAGATTTACGGCATGCCTTATAGTGAATGGAAAGAAAAACATCAATTGCCGGCAACAGCAGAGCAAATGGAAAAATTTAATGAGTTAAATAAAAAGTAGTCTTTAGCTACTAGCAAAGCGAGTGGCTAAATCACCGAGCTACTTCCCCTGCATGTTACCTCAAGAAAAGATACCAGCAACTGGGTTATGAAAACAGGGCAATTTCATCTGGGCTTAATGCGCGCCATTCACCTGGCGCTAAATCACCCAGTACTATGGCCCCTATTTGCTCTCGGTGTAGTCTGACAACCCTATTACCGACCGCGGCAAACATACGCTTAACTTGATGATATTTACCCTCGGTAATAGTCAGTAATACTTCACTTTTATAACACTGTTCATCAAGCAAGTCCTCTGCTGCTACCCGCGTTAAGATAGCCGGTCGAGTTAGTGAGTCTTCACCTTGTAGTTGTAAGCCTTGCGCAAACTTAGTCACTAAAACCGCTAACTTATCATCGTCAATACCATTTCGTAACCATACCCGGTAAGTCTTTTGGCATTGTTTTTTCGGCGAGATAACATTATGCGACCAACGCCCATCATCGGTGAGCAAGACTAAACCTGTGGTATCGGCATCTAAACGCCCGGCGATATGTAAATCAAAGGCCTTATCGACCTCAATAAAATTGAGCACCGATGGATAGCCTTCATCAACATTTGAACAAATACTGTCGACTACTTTATGTAAAATATAATAGCGTGAGCCACGAGCGCTAAGCTGTTGGCCATCAATGGTAATAGTATTATTTTCATGGACTTGCATAGCGGCATTTTTAGCAACGTCACCATTTACTCGTACTTCTCCGCTTTTAAGTACTTTTTTAGCTTCGGTTCGGGTCAGTTCAGTACTTTTACAAATGAATTTATCTAGGCGCATAATTTGATTAAGGATAGTAAAAGAATAAAGAAAAGCGCTATTATCCGCAATGTTACTCAACAAGCAATAACTAATATCACTTTGTTGTTAACCGGGGAAAATATAGCGCCTTTAACGGAGGGGGTTACTCGGCTTCGGCCAAATACCAATAACCTTGATTAAGTAGCTCAGTGGCAAGTTCAACAAAGGCAGCATTATGACTCCATTCACTGAGATCGTCAGGCAATAGCATCACCTTATCGCAAAGCAGTTTCACGCCATTAGCTATCTCTGGTGAAAATTGTAATTCACTGCCATTGATATAGCACAGCCCTTGCTCAATGGTGTCTTCAAAATAAAAGGCACGTAAGCCCCCAAGGCGCTTAATGGCATGGCTATTGAGTAAGTTACTCACTTCAGTCAACTCAAATGGCTCATCGGGTAATAAAACATCAAGATCGTGTTTCACCGCCGTTAAAAACTGGCCGGTAAAAGTTTTAAAGCTAGCTTCATCATCTAGCAAGTTCTGAATTTGGCCTTTAATACTGGCGTAATCCTCGTTACTTACTTCGCCACTATGACTAACTACCTGTCTATTCGGATCGGTTAATAACTGCTGGCCGTTTTCATTATCAATTAAATGATCAGCAAAAGCGCTAAGCACACTTACCGCTGAATTGGCGCGAAAGCCAATAGAAAAACTCATTGACGTATCAATGGATATGCCTTCATGAGGAAAGCCTGGCGGAATATACAAGATATCGCCAGGATTGAGTTCTACGTCGATAATAGCCTCAAAGGGCTCAACATGTAATAAAGATTCATGAGCAGCAAACTCTACATGGTCACCACTATCGCCAACGCGCCAGTGACGTTTACCTGAGCCTTGGCAAATGAAAGTATCATAGTTATCCATGTGTGGACCAACACTGCCGCCTGGCATAGCAAAACTTGCCATTAAATCATCTAGGCGCCAATGGGGCAGAAAACGGAATGCTTCCAGCATTTCAGCCGCTTCTTCAGAGAAGTTATCAAGGGCTTGTACCACTAGCGACCAATTTTCCTTGCCTAAGTGCTCATAGCTTTCAAAGGGGCCAAAAGCCGCTTGCCATTGGCCGTCTTTTTTATGAACCAAACGAGACTCAATTTGTTCTTCCATCGCCAGACCGGCCAATTCGTCCGCTGTAATCGGGTCGACAAAGTCTTTAAACCCTTGGCGAATGACCACGGGCTTTTTTTGCCAGTATTGATCGAGGAATTCTTGTTGACTCATTTGCTTTAAATTTAAGGTATACATAGTACTCTCATTTTTCATTTAGTTATTATTGCTATTTCAGTGATTTAAACTAACGCTAAGCCACCGACATGCCGTCAATTTTATGCCAAAATCCATGATACTCATTTATACCATCAAGCTCTTTTCTCATAGGCTTAACGAGTTGTTCTCTGAAGTTATCAAGCTGAGTAAAAGCATCAGTGCTATCGGCACGAATTCGGACAGTATCAACCCCATTACATCTAGGGCTGGCATTTCATTGATGAGATTATACTGGTAACCCGACAAAGTTTGAATACCATTAAAAAGAAAACTTATTCGGCATCACAGATTTTATTAAATTATATTTTAACCAATCACCACTCCGCTCTACTGGCATTAACTAACGGGTCATGCCTTGTTTTAGGAAAACTATAAAGGTTGATAAATAATAGTCATTAATGGCGCCCCGGCGACAAAGGGCATTTTCAGCGCATACATAATTTGCACAGCAATTAAGTCATGAGTTACAACGAAAAATTTATCCTTATCCTTTTTCGCCGAATTATAGACGTTCTTACTGCCTTCACAGACATAATTGCATGGCCAGTATTATCCAGCGGAACATGCTATTCCGTGAAATAACATGTTCCGATAAAAGTCATCTCGCTTGTTTCATCACGTTAATTTTTAAAGGTATATTTGATAGAAGTGGAGCTATAGTTTACAGTGTTGTTACGGAATAACTCATCGGGGTTATCATCCACTATGCAATAATAAAACAGTGCTAGCATTAATCCGTAAGGGATATATCGGATTGAATAAGTAAGCTGGATAAACGCTATAATTAAAGGTTAGTCATCTTAATGAATTTATCCCAATTTGAAATAAAAAACATCATCTATTCTTACGGAGAGACTGTTGTGGCTCGTGCTATCCCTAACGATGACGAGTTTGGCGCTTCTTCCGTTATTATTAAATATCAAAATACTGATTATCCTTCTGCAGAGTTAGACTCTCGCTGGAAAAATGAATTTAAGATCTTACGTTCTATCAATTCTAAATGGGTCATTAATGCACATGCTTTAATGAGACAGAAGAATTGCCATATTTTAATATTAGAAGATTTTTCGTCAACAACCTTAAGTAACCTCATTGCGACAAACGCCTTAACTTTTACTCAACGTTTACATATCGCATGCCAGTTAACCTCAGCCTTAGCAGATGTTCACCATTTTCAATTAATCCATAGAAATCTTAACCCTAGTAACATTTTAATAGACCCCACAACACTGCAATTAAAACTGTGTGATTTTTCCTTAGCCACTCGCCTTAGTCATAAACAAATAAAATTACTGAATCAAGAGCTGTGGGGGAAATTTGAATATATCTCACCAGAACAAACAGGACGTACCAATATAAAGGTAGATTATCGTAGCGACTTTTATTCGTTAGGTGTCACCTTGTATGAATTGTTCAGCGGACGTTTACCTTTTACTTCGCAAAACGCGATGACTTTACTACATTCCCATATTGCTCGAACACCCGCACCGTTAACAGAAATAAAACCAGGTATCCCATCGGTAATTGCCGCGATAATCACTAAACTCATGGATAAATCTCCAGAGAATCGCTACCAAAGTGCTTATGGTTTACAAGCTGATTTAGACAAATGTCTAGAGAAATGGCAGAAAAACAACGCAATTGACAATTTCACTTTAGCGGCAGCAGATGTTTCTCTTCATTTTAATCTATCTAATAAACTCTATGGCCGTGAAAATGAGCTGGCAACTATTTTAACTGCCTATCAACGCGCCTGCACAGGACATACCGAAATAGCGATGGTGAGCGGTTATTCCGGTGTCGGTAAATCAGCGTTAGTACATGAATTTCAAAAAAATATTATTGCCACCGATGGTTTATTTATCATGGGTAAATGTGATCAATACAACCGTGGACAACCTTTTTTAGTAATAATTGAAGCACTACAACAATTACTACAACACTTGTTAAGTGAAAATAGTGAAAAACTCGGCCAATGGCGGACCAAATTGCAAGTCGCCCTTGGTAATAATGCCGCCATTATTACTGAATTATTACCCGATTTAGCTTTAATTATCGGCCCTGCCCCGACACTAACCGTATTACCACCAGCAGAAGCTGAAATACGCTTAAACATGGTCTTTATTGATTTTGTTAATGTGCTGTATTCTAAAGAACAACCACTGGTTATATTTCTTGATGACTTGCAGTGGGTGGATATGCCGACATTAACCTTATTGCAACAACAAGTGAATGAAAGTAATAAAAAGGGCTTATATATCATTGGTGCCTACCGTGATAATGAAGTGGATGAGGCACATCCACTTACTATTGCCTTACAAAAAATAGAGCAAGCAAACGCATTAACAAAAATACATCTCTCTCCGTTAAAACTAAAACACGTGCAGAGATTGCTGTGTAATACACTGCAGTGCGATTTCGACCATGTATCGGCATTGGCTGAGATATGTTTCAAAAAAACACAGGGTAACCCCTTTTTCTTCAACCAATTATTATTGTCAATGTATCAAGAAAACACCATTAGTTATAACCATAAAAAAGGCAATTGGCAGTGGGATATTGAAGAAATAAAAAAACACTCAATGACTGATAATGTTGTTGATTTAATGATTGATAAATTTAAACAACTTAATAGTAAAACACAGTTACTTGCGTCTATCGCCTCACATCTTGGCCATAACTTTAGCCTCCGACAATTATCTTCAGCATGTAAATACGACACGTTTACCACAGCAAAAATATTATGGCCATTACTCGATGCGGGTTTTATATTGCCACAAGATGAGCATTATCAATATACAGAAGATGAAGCTAGCCTAAATCAATCTCACTATTGCTTTTTACACGATAAAGTACAACAAGCCGCTTATCAACTTACACCAGAAGAAGGTCGCGAACAATTATTATTGCATATAGGTAAACATTGGCTTGCAAACATTACTGAAGAAGAGTTAGAAGCTAATCTATTCACTTTACTGCGTGTACTTAATGGTGCCATCAATATCATCGATAATAATGATGACTTAAAAAAAATAGTCACCTTAAATTTAAGGGCTGGATTAAAAAGTAAAGATGCCGCGACTTACGATACAGCGGCCAGTTATTTACGTATTGCTAAGGCGTATTTACCCATTGATGCATGGCAAGATAATCCTCAGCAAACATTAGCCGTAGAGAAAAGCTTAATCGAAACTGAATTTTTAACTGGAAACATAGATACCGCAAGAACTTTATACCTTAACAGTGTTATCAGTGCCCCGACAAATAAAGAAAAAATAGCCTTTATTTTGGTACAAGCAGACCAATTTCAATCGAGAGGAAGTTTTATTGATGCCATTGAAGTCTTAATGGGCGGCTTAGCCATATTGAATGTTGACTTTCCATTAAACGAAACTGATGCCGAAAAACAGTTAGACGCTACGTTTAGCACGACACAAAAATTGCGTAACCAATATACTGATGGACAATTATTAACCGCAGAAAAAATGACTGATGAGCATTGTTTACTGCGCATGGAAATACATAATGCTTTATCCACCGCTTTTTACTTATCTGGCTTCGCCCGTTCATACGCCACTAACGCCTGTAATATGGTGCAATTAACCTTAGAGTACGGCCAATGTGAACTTAGCTCGATTGGTTATGCCGCTTATGCCACAGCAATGTCAATGATGGGTGAAAAGTACCCAGTTTGCTACCAAATGAGTAAACTGTCAAAAAGTGTTTCAGACTTATGGGCAAGTAAATATCACCGTGCAACCATTTATCAATATTTTGCTTCAAGTTATCAACATTGGTGTGAGCCGATTGAAAATACTTATGCTTTTCAAGAACAAGTTATTACGTGGGGCGAAGAAGGCACCAACCTTGTTTTTGCTGGTTACTGTGTTTTATTTAAGGCCTGCAATAAATTTATTAAAGGCGTACAGCTAGAAGTATTACAAAAAGATATTGAATATGGTTTAGCTTTTTTACATAAAAAACAACAACCTGCAACAGTGAATTTTTTACTATTAGGAGCTTATCAATCGTTATTAGCTTTGCAAGGAAAAACACTTGCACCCAATTCATTAAACAGTGAATCGTTCAATATAAATCAATATTTCAATGATAATTTCCATGCCCCTTCAATGGACATAGCCTTTTATACTTGTGCAACTCTTCGTTATGCTTACCTTATGAATGACAAAGTATTACAAGCGCAATGTCTTAAAAATATTGATATTGTCTGCACGTTTTTGCCAGACACGCCAATAATGACAGAAAGCTTGTTTTACCAGGCTTTAATTTTACTGGATGACACTAGTGCTAAAGATAACGCTAAAGGTGTTATTAAAAGTAAACAAAACGAAGAGAACCTAGTCAAAGCACAAAAAATTTGTGACCACTTTCAAACATGGTCAATAGATAGTAGCAAAAACTATCAGCACAAATACCTGCTAATCGCAGCGGAAATAGCAAGAGTAAAAGGCCAAGATAGTTTAGCAACAGAGCTTTACACTAAAGCACTGGATGCCGTTGAAATCGCCAATTTCATTCATTGTGAAGCCCTTATTAACGAACGTTACGCAAAATATTGGGCTGATTTAGGACAAAAACGTATCGCCGCACATTGTATAAAAGATGCATACTATCTTTATGCTCGTTGGGGAGCTACGGCAAAATGTAACCAGTTAGAAGTTCAATGGCCACAACAACGTTTCAATTTAATCAATGGTACTTTTGGCTCTGGTGGTAGTTTACCATATTCAATACAAAGCACATTCGCTGAGCAGACTCGATCAATTGATTTAAACTCACTGCTAGAAGCTAATCAACTTTTATCTAAAGAAATTTATGTCCATTCTTTATTAGAAAAGATGATGTATGTACTGATGGAAAATGCCGGCGCACAGACAGGTGCGATTATTATTAACGAAGAAGAGCAGTTGCAGCTTGAAATAATTGGCTCTATCAAAGATTCTTCAGCCTGTATTGACAGCCAATTATATAATATTAACCTTGATGATGTTGATGCCGCAGAACAACCATTATTACCCGATACTATAATTCGTTATACGCAAAAAACGATGAAAACGCTGATCATAGATAACCCTGGCGCAGATCCTCGCTTTATTAATAATCGTTACTTACGAATGAATAAGCCAAAATCGGTACTGTGCTTACCTATTACTGGCCAAGGTAGGTTAATCGCTATCGTTTATTTGGAAAACAATCTCATAGAACACGCTTTTACTAAAAAACATAAAGATACCGTTGAGCTTATTTCAGCACAAGCCGCTGTTTCCTTAATTAATGCCAGACATTATGAAACGTTGGAAAATAAAGTCGCTCAACGTACTAAAGAATTACAAATGTTGGCGATTAAAGATGGTCTTACCGGTATTTTTAATCGCCGTGAATTTGATACCACCCTAGACAAAGAATGGGGTCGTGCTTCTCGAGAGTTTGGTTCATTATCATTGATGATGATTGATATAGATAACTTTAAAGCCTATAACGATAATTTCGGTCATCTTGAGGGTGATACCTGTATAAAGTTAATTGCTCAAGCGTTAAGTTCAGTAGTCGCGCGTAAAAATGATTTTGTCGCTCGTTATGGTGGTGAAGAGTTTGTTATTTTAATGACAACATCAGATCAAAACGAGGTTGAAAATCTTGCTCAACGTTGTATGAAAAAAATTAGGGCTTTAGCCATTCCTCACCAGTTTTCAGACACTGCCGAACATGTCACCATTAGTATTGGTATCGCGACGATAAATGTATTACCGGATGTACATGCCACTACGTTAATAAAACTAGCAGATTTAGCCTTGTACCAATCAAAAGAAAATGGTCGTGATCAATATAGCTTTTCTTCAGTACCATCAATGCTGGTTTAAGCTGATTTTAGTTGCTAGTACTAAATAACCTGAACTCTGGATAAGCAGCAGTAATCTAAGTTATTAAGCTTCTTTCTGCCAGTACCAAGGTGCTGGCAGAAAAATACAAATATATTAGTCGCATCCCAATAACCAGTGATAGCTCAATTGAGGTCCTTATAGCAATTTGACTAACTAGATGATTATTCCTACTAATTAGTCAAGTTGCTATTAAATACTTGTCCTACACACCAAGACTAGATACTGGTACTATTTGGGATCATAGAGGGTAGCTGGAAAGTATAAGGCATTGCCCGCGTCTTATTACGTTTGCAGATCTCTATTTCAATACTTGCCAATTCGCACTGAAAATCTGCCACAGCCTCTGCCACGTTTATATCCTTAAAATAGGCAATCCGAGGATCTTCATTATATTTGCCAAACACATCATACTGGACACCGCTTAACAAGTATTCAAAAGACAAGGTATATAAAGCAATATCAAGCGGAGGACACCAGGCTAATAAGTCATCAGCCGTATTCATTTCAGTATCTTTACCTGGCGGCTTTTGGTAAAGACAGCCTGTGACACTTGGTGCAAAAGACATCAATGGATATTGAGCATAGTTTACTGCGGCGTGTTGAGGTCCAGCAAGGTAGATAATATGCGAAACCAACTCGACTAGGTAATCAAAACTATCAATTTTATAAGGCTGTTCGCTATTACCTGTGGCGGTTAAACCATCCAAACCTTTAAAGTTTGCGTACTTAGGAGAGACCAAGGCTGAAATAAATGCCTGTAACTCAGTATCATTGGCGACGGAGCTATCATCATTTTTATAATATACCGTTAAATATTCACCAACAAAGTTCTTAATTGCTTTCCATAGAAGTAAGGTATCGTCACGGAATTCAAAGGCTGGCAAGCTGTTTTCATCAACACCACGGTCTTTAAATAACTGTGCTGGACTTTGAGCATCCCAATGCCACGCTTTTCTTGCTTCAGCGATCATATCAAAAGATGACTCTGGCGTTAAACCAACATTACAAGCGGTAACGCCACCTGGAATAATTAAACTATGCAAAGCATCGTTATTAATATTAAGGGTAAAACGGAAATGTGGTATCAATAACGTTAGCAATGGATGCTGTTTTGATAATTCCCGATGAGCAGCAATAATAATGCTATCCATGATCAAATGACATGCGCCAAGGTGGGCAACATTTTCATGTTGTATGGCGCTACAAATATTAACGATTTGTTTGGCTACCTGCCATTTAAGGCCATTTATGTCATTAACATCACTACAATCATTAGGGGTAAAAATAGGGGTATTTATCGTGTCATGTTTTTGGTCTAATTGAAGAGCGATGGGTCGCATAAAACCGTCAGTTTCAGGATAACCTTCGGCACTGGTATTACTCCAATAAAAAACAGCAATGGGTGCGGTTACGTAGCGCTGTTTACCGTGTAGTACATTACTTTTCTTGCCAATTAACATAGTATAATCACAGACGTACAGTCTTTTTTCTGCTACCGCAGTCTGTAAATTAATGCTGCTATCACCTATTACTGACTGTAATATACTGTCAGTAAGTGGCATTTTTTCAACTAATGAGGTTAACGATATTGAACTTTTTGTCGGAGAGTTATCATCACGTACCGCTATTAAATTAGTCGTATTAAAGCCTGCAGTTTGTAAATAACCAAAAAACCAATCTTGCTGGTAAGGCTCTTTATCACTTGCCATCCAAGGCTTATTTTTAATTGAAACCGTTAATGGCGGTGTTTCAAATGATTGATAAAGATCGCGATAATCCTCGATAGCGGTAGCTTCAAGGTGGTCGCGTTTCCCGCTCTTGTTTAATAATTCATACAAGGCAGATTTCAACAATGCGGTTGGCCCATCCACTTTAACCTGCTGCATAACCTCCTCTATGCCCTTGACCATTTTTATCAAGTCTTTAGGTATATTCACTGCTCCTTCTATGGCAACAGGCAATTTACTCAAACTGTGCATAAAACTTTTTAAGTTCTTATTATCTTGCTCAGGATGAAAAACACTCATCTCTGTTTCTAACCTGGTATAACTTTCCTGTATTTCTTTAAAAACATCGGTATCAACATCACCAATTAATTCCTTTTCCAGCAGCTGGAGAACATTCGTTTTAAAGTTTTCCGTAAGTTTCAAAACAACCAATAACACACCTGCTGTATATTTAAGTGAAAATTCTTCACCCTTAGGAACATCAGCAGAAAGTGGTACGCCTTCAAGATATGAAGTCATATAATTATATTTAGTACGTGCTATAGAAAGTTGAAATTTTCGTTGCTCTTTTAACTCAAGTGAATCATGTTGAGGTAGGCTAGGTAGGGTTAAAATCGACATTATGCATCCTTGTTTTTATTTTACTTTCGTTTTAGGTTTTAATCTGCACTATACAAATTATATGAACTTTATGATAAAAACAAATATATTATGAGGTTGGCGGCATTAAGTCATTTAATATAAAGAAGTGACCACATAGAATGACATGGTCAAATTAAACTCATATATACCCGTTACCATTCAAAATGCAGGATTTTAGTGGCCATTAAAATGACTTTAGACAAGGAATATGATTTAAACAAAGTCATGCTATGCTTTGATTATTTAACGCCGTATAAAGTCATGGTAAACCCATCGAAGAAGGGGTTGAGCAACATCACTTTATCGTTGCTGTGATTTATAAGGACGCTACATGAATGGAGCCTACTAGAGAATGCAGACGGTTCAGGAGGTACCTTATTAGATAATGCAGGAGCAATTATCCTGAGCATATTCTCCTGAATAACCATTATTTCATCACAGCGCCTTGAATTTAAATTGCTCAAGCACTCTGAAACATGCATATTGAATAGTAACGGGTATCAGTTATGCCAAGCTAGCGGCATATGCCCGGGCTTTGGCTAAATCATCTGGGGTATCAACACCCTCAACCGGTACATGGCTATTGGCTACCGCCACGTGAATTTTCTCCCCTTGATAAAGCACTCTAAGTTGCTCAAGGGCTTCAACTTGCTCCAATTCACTGGTTGGCCAATTAACATAATCCTTAATAAAACCGGCACGATAAGCATAGATACCGACATGTCTTAGATAAAAATCGCCGATGGCACGAATGTTTTCCTCGGTACTGGCATTAGCCGTTAAAAAGCGCTCTCTATCATAAGGGATAGTTGCCCGCGAAAAGTATAAGGCATAGCCGTCTTTATCAACTAGTACTTTAACCGCATTGGGGTTAAACGCTTCCTCAACGCTGTCAATCTTAATAGCCAAAGTCGACATACGAGCAACATGACGATTTTGTTGCTGGTTTGCTAAGTTATTGGCTACTTGGGCAATATTTTCTGGAGGAATAAAAGGTTCATCACCTTGCACATTGACGATGATTTCATCATCACTAAACTGGTATTGTTGCATAACTTCAGCCAGGCGCTCAGTGCCCGATTGATGATCGGCACGTGTTTTACACACTTCACCACCAAAGCTGCGAACGACGGCAGCAACTTCATCATTGTCCGTAGCAACAATTACCTTGCTGGCACCACTTAATTTTGCTTTTTCCACAACCCACTGGATCATAGGTTTACCATGAATATCCGCTAACACCTTGCCCGGTAAACGCGAAGATTGGTATCTGGCTGGAATGACCACGATAAAGTCAACCTTGGTTGGCGTATTGTGCGGTGAACCGTCACAAACAGACATGGCTAATTACCTTGCTCTGTTTGCTGGTCGGTTTTAATTTCGCGGGCTTCGCCTTCCAGTAGCACAGGGATATCTTTATCGATGCGATAAGCAAGTCGGTCAAAATGACAAATAAGCTCTTGCGCTGCTTTATCATAATCCAACTTACCTTTACACACTGGACAGGCAAGAATTTCCATTAATTTAGTATCAAAAGCCATGTTAATTTCTCTTTGGTTAATTATTTAATAGATGAACAACGCTTATAGTAGCGGCTATAGTAACGGCTATAATAGCGCTTTAATTTTATCGGTGAGCAAACCTCGGTCGACGTCACTAAAGGTGGCGTCAACAGGTAAATACCACCAATGACTCTGACAAAAACCTTGGCATTTAACCGCATCTTTTTCAGTCATTATTAGCGCTATAGTATCATCAAAGTCACTAAAGTCAGCTAGGCTAAAACTATGATGGTCAACAAAACCTTGCTGCTTGTTCACCTTGAACTCGTTTGTTTTTAGGGTATCAAAAAAGCGTTGCGGCGAGCCAATGCCAGCAATAGCATTGACTATTGGATTTAACTTAATAAAATCTGACAAATTAATGCACTGGCCCGATTGCAAGTTACCAACTTCAGTGGCAGCCAAAGTCATTGCTAAGGCTTGATTAGTATTACCCTTTTTTCTTGCCGCCTTACCATTGTAAATAACTAAATCGCTTGTTGATAAGCGCCACTGTCCTTCTCGTAAAGGACCTGCTGGTAATAATAAACCATTACCAAATAAGCGTTGGCCATCAACGACAATCAATTCAAGGTCACGGTCTAAGCGATAATGCTGCAAGCCATCATCACTAATAATAATATCGCAGCCTTGCGCAATAAGCAGCTCAGCACTGGCAATACGATCGCTCCCCACAGCTACAGCGACCTGACAACGTTGCTGAATAAGTACGGGCTCATCACCCGCCTCTAAGGCGGTTGACTCGGCGGTAACTAAATAAGGGTATTGTGGTGCCTGCCCGCCATAACCACGTGAGATAACCCCTGGGGTTAAACCCAATGAACGGGTAAGTTCAACCAAGTAAATAACCACTGGGGTTTTACCATTACCACCGACACCGATATTACCGACGACAATGACAGGTTTAGTTAATTTCACCGACTGAGTTAAGCCGACGTTAAAGCTAAGTCGTCTTAGCGTACTGAGTAACCAAAAAAGTCCGGATAAAGGCAGTAATAACGGCATCAGCAAGTACTTGGCGGGATGGTTGTTAAACCAAACCTTTTCAATTAAGCGCATAACATACCGGCCCTACTCAAACTGAAAACTATGCAATTTCGCATAGGCACCTTTTTTCGCTATTAAGCTTTGATGATTACCTTGTTCAACAATTTGACCTTGCTCCATGACAATAATTTTATCGGCATTTTCAATGGTCGATAAACGATGGGCAATTACTATTGAGGTTCTGTTTTTCTGTAAAGCTTGTAAGGCATCTTGAATATGACGCTCAGATTCTGTATCGAGAGCACTGGTCGCTTCATCCAAAATTAAAAAGGGTGCATCACACAACAAAGCACGAGCAATGGCTACGCGTTGTCTTTGCCCACCAGACAGTAAGGCACCATTTTCACCAATATTAGTATCAAGGCCATGTGCCATATGGTCAGCAAACTCCATCACATGAGCACTTTTTGCAGCCGCAATGATTTCAGCGGCACTTGCCTCAGGTTTACCATAAGCAATATTATTGGCCAAGGTATCATTAAACAAGACAACCTGTTGAGATACATAGGAAAACTGTTTACGTAAGTCCTTTAATTTAAACTGTTCAATATTAGTATTATCTATTAAAATCTCACCACTAGTGGCATCATAGAAGCGTAATAATAATGCACTAGCTGTTGATTTTCCACTGCCTGAACGACCAACTAAGGCTAAGGTTTCCCCTGGAGCTAGGTCGAAGGTGAGATCGCTTAAGGCGAGTTTACTCTCTTGCCCTTTTTCACCACCACTTATACTGTGGTTATTGTCATAAGAAAAATCAACATGGCTAAAAGACAAGGAGCCTGAAGCTCTTATCAGCGTTTTATCACCATTGTCTTTTTCTTTTTCCTGATCGAGTATCGAAAAGATACTGACACAAGCTGCCATGCCTTGTTGAAATTCGCTATTGACATTTGTGAGCATTTTTAATGGTCTTAACAACATAGTCATATAGGCAATAACACTGACAAATGTACCTGGCGAGATAGTGTCACTTAAGCTATCAGAAGTGATGGCATAAAAGACAAAAGCTAAAGCAAAAGAAGCGATAACTTGAATAATGGGTACACTAGCCGATTTTGTCGCTTGCATTTTCATGCGTTGCTGACGATTATGTTTATTGATTTTGGCAAAACGAGCAAACTCCCGTTGCTGACCACCAAAAGTTAATACCACTTTATGGCCATTAAAAGTTTGCTCTGCCACCGTGGTAACCTCCCCCATAGCGCCTTGTATATTTTTACTGACTTTACGAAAGCGTTTTGATACCACACTAACAATCACGGCAATAGCAGGGGTTATTAATAAAAATATCAAGGATAATTGCCAGCTCATATAAAACATCAAGCCCAATAAACCCAGCACAAAAGCGCTTTGTTGCACCATAACTAAAATAGATTTACTAACAGAATTTAACACTTGCTCAGTATCAAAAGTTATTTTTGAAATTAACGAGCCGGTTGATTGTTTATCATGAAAAGCCACCGGCATAGCCATGATATGTTCAAAAAGTTGTTGCCTTAAATCAGCGACGACATTATTACCGACCCAAGCAAGGCAATAATTGGCAATAAAATGAGCGATACCACGAATAACAAAAGCGCAGACGATAAATAAAGGCGCCCACTTCATAAAATCAGCATTTTCCCCCGCAAGACCTTCATCCACTAAGGGTTGTAATTTTGATAAAAAATAGACATCAATAGAGGCGTAAGCAAGCATACCAATAATCGCCACAACAAAACCGAGTTTATAAGGTTTAGCGTAACTAACCAGACGTTTAAAGTTTTGCCAAGTAGTGGCCTTGCTTGGTGCAATAGCTGAGGGTAAGGCACTTGTTTTTACAGATGATGGCATTAGTTCTTATTACTCGAGTAGGTTAATTGCCTAAAGGGAAAATTGATAAACATTAACCATAAATACTTCTGTCATACGTACATGGTCGATACTTACAGTGACGAAATAGTATTTTACCGTGAATCGACGTGACAACCAACAAAAACTATAGCCATAACAATAACAAAGTGAGTACGCAGGATATGACCAGACAGCTGAGCTAGTTAAAGTCGCGAGCTAACGACATTAGTGGCTAAACCAAAATGGCCGTAAATCGTCAACATAGCTCTGTTTACTTATGCCTTGTTCATCGATGGTGACAATGATCTGGCCTAAATCAGCGCTATTTAATAAGACAATATTGCCATCAAGATAACGTTGGCTAACACTCGCTACTGGCATATGCCAACGATTTAAGTAACCGGCACTGACGAGGGCAATTTGTGGCGATAACTGATAAAGAAAGGCCTGACTCGATGACGTTTTAGAGCCGTGGTGCGGTACTTGTAATATATCAACCTTGAGCTGAGGATAAAGCTTAAGGAGTTGGCGCTCCACTTTTGCGGATATATCTCCAGTCAACAACAGTTTATTGCCGGTCGAATCCGTAATTAAAATGACACAAGAATCATCATTTTTTTGCCTGCCAATATTTTTTTTGCCAGCCTTACTGGCGCCATCCGCAGAATACATCGGCGTAAGCGGCCATAAGATGTCAAACGCTAAACCTTGCCAAGTAAAACTCTGACTTGGTTGGCACGGAATCAGTGGCGTATTGCTCAGGGTTGCCTTAGTGCTAGTTAGATTAATCGTAGCCGAGTTATTGGCAGTGGTAATAGCCAGAGTAGCCTTAATCATGCTGGCATCATTACTGATAACTTCATCAATCCTTATATTCTCTAGCAGATTTTTTAACCCACCAGCATGATCGTTATCACTATGACTTAAGATGACTTTATCAAGTTTTTTAATAGCGACATATTGCAGATATGGCAGTATTACCGCTTCGCTGAGGGTAAAACCACTGGGGTAAGCCGCGCCAGTATCATATAAAATGGCCCGTTTATTACGCTGTATTAACACCGACAATCCCTGACCGACATCAAAAAAAACCACTTGCCAGGGGGTGAAATTAGGGTTTTTAGGTAAGACAATGCCATTATCTTGGCCGCTTTGCTCTGCCAGTAAAAAGGGTACTTGTAACAGTGTATGACTTACCGAGTGTGATCTTAACATCGCTAAACTCAATACTAAAACAAGCACTGAAACAAGCACTATAGCTATGCCTTGCTTAACTCGCCTAGACCAATAAAAGCTTGACAGGTAGATGATAAAAAAACCTAGCATAGCGAGTAACAAGATAAACATTTGTTGGGAAAATGATAAAGAAATAAGGGCATAAGGCTGCTTACTAAGCAGCTCAAGGTAAGACCAAAGCCAAGTTAATGACTGCAACGATATCATCATAAACCATAGTGACAATTGTTCACTTAATGGCATCAGCATTACCGATATAAGCGCACTAGGTATACTAAAAAGGCTCATCCAAGGCACGGCAATTATATTGGCCAGTAGACTCACCAATGATATCTGCTGAAAAAACAAAGCGCTAATGGGCATTAACATAACCGTTAGGGCTAGTTGAATAACAAAGAGCCCTTTAAAAAAGCGCCACGGTGCTGTTCCCTTAGTTAGCCGCGATTTAAATCGCCATAGTGAGACAAAAATAATAGCCACAGCATAAAAAGATAACCAGAAGCTGGCTGTGAATAAACTAAAGGGGCTGACAATCAACAGAACAAAAAGTGTGACTAACATTAGCCGTTTCGCCGATAATTTTATCCCAACTAAACGACTAAACCAGTACAGATTTAACATGATCAAAGCACGTTGTGTCGGCAAGGAAAAACCCGCCAAATAGGCATATATAGCCGCCAACAAGACACTCATGGCAATAGCAATATAGCGAATGTTTAGCCCTTGCCAACGAGAATGTTGCAAAGGCAGATAGTGAAAAAAAAACATCACTAGAAAAAAAGCGCTACCGGCGAGTAAGCCAATATGTAAACCAGAAATAGCAATAAGGTGACTGGTACCCGTCGCTTGTAACACCTGCCAATGTTCGGGGTTGAGTAAACTTCGCTCACCAAAAGCTAATGCCAATAAAATAGGGGTGAGTTGATGTTTCGGCGTTAGACTTTGATATTGCTGAAATAGCTGTTGCCTGATAGTGACATCTTTCAAAACTAGCTGATTTTTAGTCGCGTTATTTAAACGCTTTATGCCGTTTTTGCTACTTTTTCTCGGCTTAACGACATAGCCGGTAGCAACAATATTGTTAGCTTTGAGCCAGCTTAAGTAATTAAATGTCCCTATATTGGCTAAACCATGAGCAGGTTTGAGCTTAACGTTAAGTATGAGCTTTTGTCCTTGAGCGACTGCTATAGTCGGTTTTTGCCAACTTAGCCGGATAATGAAGGGATCGCTAAGCTGCTGTTGATTTATTTTACTGACACGAAAATTAAAGCGCGTAGTCAAAGCCGTTATTTGCTGAGTTGACGTTGCCGCTATCGTTTCATGCAGGTTTTCAGTGGTTTTAACCTGTAAAGTAAGCACTTGACCCGCAACAACAAATAACTGTTTTTTTTGCATTTGCTCAATCAAATCGTTTGGTAACTGATGATGATAGAGGTAAGCTTGCCCCAAGAGCCAGCAAGCTCCAAACCATACTCCAGAGCTAGAACGTATTTTTTTTACGCTATAAAAGCCAATTGCGAGAAAAAGAAGTAAAAATAGCTGAAAAATATCTGGCACTTCCGGTAAAAATAGGGACAATATAGCACCAAGAAAAAATGTCAGTAGCCACCAATCCATAGTGATAAAAAATCCTTTTATGTTTTGCCGTTAAATCCTGGTGCTAACGCCTTACTGACATTCGTGCTTGCTATACTTAGCCGTTAAAAAGTGTAGTGAACAGATTAACTAAACAGAGTAAATACATTATTTACCACACTACTTTTTAGTCAGGGACCTGTAGACGTATATGCCAAAAAAAACCATTAAACGTATGATGCCAGATCATCAAACGATCAAAGATAACAAATACCTAAAGATTTTTGGCAACTTACTGCACAATGCTAACCTTTGGCATTTAAATCGTCATTCAGTAGCCAAAGCCTTTGCTGTAGGTTTATTTTTTGCTTTTATCCCAGTACCTTTTCAAATGGTATTAGCAGCCGGTGCTGCCATTGTTGTTCATGCGAACTTGCCCTTAGCCATCGCTTTAGTATGGCTGACAAATCCTCTAACCATGCCATTTATTTTTTATGCTTGTTACTTAGTGGGTACTTGGGTATTAGCCGAGCCTGAGCAGGCGTTTGCTTTTCAAGCAAATTGGCAATGGGTTATTGATAGTTTATCAACCATAGGGCCAGCTTTTTTAGTAGGCTGTGGTGTCCTTGCCGTTACTTTTTCTATTTTAGGCTATTTAGGTATTCAAGCCTTGTGGCGTTACCAAACTATTAAAGCCTGGAAAAGTAGACCTCACCGTTAATTAAGCCTATGGCTAATTAAAAAATGCCCGCTAGATGCTGGCATTTTTAGGCGTGATATTTTATAGATAAAAACAGCGCTACTCAACTGGCTCTTTGGTAAGGCCAAAGTGTTGATAGGCTCTATCAGTAACAATACGCCCGCGTGGTGTGCGCTGTAAAAAACCTTGCTGAATTAAAAAAGGCTCGATCACATCTTCAATGGTTTCCCGCTCTTCACCAATGGCAGCCGCTACATTATCTAAACCAACCGGCCCACCCATAAACTTATCAATAATAGCGTGTAGTAGCTTTCTATCCATGATATCAAAGCCTTCACTGTCAACTTCGAGCATATCTAAGGCCGCCGCCGCAACGTCTTGGTTAACTATACCGTGAGATTTGACATCGGCATAATCACGTACTCGGCGTAATAAACGGTTGGCAATACGTGGTGTGCCACGAGAGCGGCGCGCCACTTCAAATGCGCCTTGCTCGTCTATGGTTAAATTCAAAAAGTGTGCCGAACGCCGAACAATAGTTGCTAAGTCAGTAACATTATAAAACTCTAGTCGCTGGACAATGCCAAACCGATCACGTAATGGTGAGGTTAATGCCCCTGCCCTAGTTGTCGCGCCTATCAGGGTAAATGCCGGTAAATCTAATTTAATTGAGCGAGCAGCTGGCCCTTCACCAATCATAATATCTAATTGGTAGTCTTCCATCGCTGGATACAGTATTTCTTCAACCACAGGGCTTAACCGGTGAATTTCATCAATAAACAGAATGTCATTTTCTTCTAGGTTAGTTAATAGCGCGGCTAAATCTCCGGCTTTTTCTAACACAGGTCCTGAGGTAGTACGTATATTCACGCCCATTTCATTGGCAACGATATTGGCTAAGGTGGTTTTACCTAAACCTGGCGGGCCAAAAATAAGCAAATGATCTAAGGGCTCACCACGATTTTTAGCGGCCGGAATAAAGATTTCCATTTGTGCTTTGATATGCTGTTGACCGGTATAGTCTTTTAGCATTTTAGGGCGAATAGCGCGATCACCCCTTTCATCTTCTACCGATGCAATGGGTTCAATTAAGCGATCTGCTTCTATCATAAGTTACCTAAGTTCTAAAGTGTATTAGCGCATCATTCAAATGCGCTAAAGCTAAAAGATGATCAATCTGCCGAGTAAATCATTCTGCTAATCCTTGCTAGAAAGTACACATGGATTCCCGACTAAACCATCACGGGAATGACGCTAACACATATACACGGCAAACTGAGACATCACGGGCTAATGTTACACCATTGACTTCAACGCATCGCGAATAATATCTTCACTAGACATGCCGCGATTATATACCGATTTAACCGCTTTATCTGCTTGTACTTGTTTATAACCAAGCGATAACAAGGCATCAATAGCATCGCCTTTATTATCGCTAATAAAGGTAGTATCTTGGCTAAGATCAGCGGATAACTGCTCGGGTATGACACCATCATTACTGACTAATTGCACCGGTTGTTGTGCCTGCCAATCTTTTAGACGGTCACGCATTTCAATGAGTAAACGTTCTGCTGTTTTTTTACCGACACCAGGGATTTTTACAATGGCGGCAATATCATCATGACGAACACAAGCCACAAATTGATCCGCAGACATGTTAGACAATACCGCTAGCGCTAATTTTGGGCCAACACCATTAACTTTTATCAATAAACGAAATAATTTTCGCTCAACTTTATTGGTAAAACCATACAGTAATTGCGCATCTTCACGAACGACAAAATGAGTATAGATAATCGCTTGTTGCTCAAGTTCAGGTAAGGCATAAATACTGGTTATTGGCATGGTGACTTCATAACCGACACCAGCACATTCAATTAATATTTCAGGGGAATTTTTTTCGACAAGCATGCCACGTAAACGACCAATCACAGCAAGTACCAAGGACTATTATTAAGGAAATAAATAATACCACTATATATTTATACAGTAAAGCATTCGCTAAGTGATAAAACGCCTTGGCCTTATTTGGCAAAACTCTTATAAAATCATTTAGCGTAAACGTCCTCTCACTGTTTTACTGGCTTGGCCAGCTAATCTGGCAATAGTGGTATGACTATGAGCATGACATATAGCCACAGCTAAGGCATCAGCCGCATCGGCTTGTGGTGTCCCTGGCAGCTTTAACAGAGTTTTTACCATATGCTGTACTTGACTTTTATCTGCCGCACCTGTGCCCACTACCGCTTGCTTAATTTGCCTGGCTGAATATTCACTAATGGTTAAACCGGTATTGGTTGCGGCAACGATGGCGGCACCCCGTGCTTGGCCAAGTTTCAACGCGCCACCTGGGTTTACCCCCATAAAAACTTGCTCTATGGCAAACATGTCTGGTTTAAATTGAATAATT
This sequence comes from Colwellia sp. TT2012, assembly GCF_001440345.1. Classification (GTDB taxonomy): domain Bacteria; phylum Pseudomonadota; class Gammaproteobacteria; order Enterobacterales; family Alteromonadaceae; genus Colwellia. Next base: position 76,626 of record NZ_LJYX01000016.1, read on the forward strand.
ATCTCAGAGATACCGGCAAATATAGTTTGTAGCCGTGAAGCTAACTCATCGCCCTGGCTGAGCGCCTTAATACAGCCACTGCCCAGATAAGTTAGCTGTCGATTTTCTTGTTTGATAACGCCATAGCCGGTAAAACGTGAACCGGGATCTATACCTAGAATAATGGTCAATGGCTCGCCTCTTAATTAATATGTTTGTATGATTTTTTTATGAAGGTAATGTTACGATATTTTAACGTATACAGTTAATACCATAAAAAATGCAGCTAAAACATAGGCTCTAGCTGCATTGTTATAACGTTAACACACAAGTTAATTACCCTAGACGATAGTTGTTAGGTATCGAATGATAAATATTGCTAACGGCTAATGCTTACTCTGCGTCTTTCTTTTCTTCAACAAGTGTGGCTATACCCAGCTCTTTAAGTTGCTCTGGATTTGCTTTACCGGGTGCATTGGTTAATGGACAAGCGGCGGTCGTGGTTTTAGGGAAAGCCATTACCTCACGGATTGAACTGGCACCTGTCATTAACATCACTAAGCGGTCTAAACCAAACGCTAAACCAGCATGTGGCGGCGCACCGTATTGTAACGCTTCAAGTAAGAAGCCGAATTTTTCTTGTGCTTCTTCATCACTAATACCTAAAATTCTAAAGACCGTTGCTTGCATATCTTGCTTATGAATACGTACCGAGCCACCGCCAAGTTCACAGCCATTCAATACCATGTCATAGGCATCTGATAATGCGTCGACTGGATTGGCTGCTAACTCTTCAGGAGTTAAGTTCATCGGTGCGGTAAATGGGTGATGAATAGCGTGCATTCCGCCATCTACTTCTTCAAACATGGGGAAGTCAACAACCCATAGTGGTTTCCACTCACCTTGCAGTAAATCAAGCTCTTCACCCAGTTTAAGGCGAAGTGCACCTAAAGATTCAGTAACAACATTATACTTATCAGCACCGAAGAAGATGATATCGCCTGTTTTTGCGTTAACACGTTTTAATAGGGCGATGGCTACATCACTGGATAAGAATTTTAAAATCGGTGATTGTAAACCGTCAACACCCGTGGCAAGGGCAGCATCAATATCTTTAACTTTTAACCAAGGCATACCTTTTGCGCCGTAAATGCCAACAAATTTAGTTAAATCGTCAAGGCCCTTACGTGAGAACTTAGCTGCGCCTTGTGGTAAACAAATAACCGCCACACGTCCTTTTTCATCGTTAGCCGGTCCTGAGAATACTTTAAATTCAACATCTTTTAAAATATCAGCAACATCGATTAGCTCTAATGGATTACGTAAGTCAGGTTTATCACTACCAAAGCGAGTCATTGCTTCATGGTAAGACATACGTGGGAACTCACCTAAATCAACATCTAACATGGTTTTAAATAAATCACGGATCAAAGTTTCGGCAATAGCCATTACCTGATCACTGCTCATAAATGAGGTTTCAATATCTATTTGAGTGAATTCTGGTTGTCTATCAGCACGTAAATCTTCATCACGGAAACATTTAACGATTTGATAATAGCGTTCCATACCTGACATCATCAACAATTGTTTAAATAATTGTGGTGATTGCGGCAGCGCAAAAAACTGACCTTTATGAGTCCGACTTGGTACTAAGTAGTCTCGAGCTCCTTCAGGGGTTGCGGCAGTTAAAATTGGCGTTTCAATATCTAAAAAGCCTTCGGCTTCTAATGAACTTCGTACTGCTGAGGTGACTTTGGCACGAAAACGTAACCGTTCGGTCATTTCAACACGACGTAAATCAAGATAACGATACTTCAATCGTAACTCTTCTGAGTTAACTTGATTGGCATCTAATGGCAATGGCGCAGACTTATTCAAAATAGTCAGCTCTAAACCCAATACTTCGATAGCACCAGTTTTCATGTCTTTATTCACTTGACCGTCAGGACGCGCGCGAACTTTACCTTTAATTTGTACACAAAATTCATTGCGTAAAGTATTGGCTTTTTTGATTACTTCAGGTAAATCAGGATCATAAACAACTTGCACTAAGCCTTCACGGTCACGTAAATCTATAAAGATCACCGCGCCTAAATCACGACGTTTGTTAACCCAACCACATAAAGTTATTTCTTGCCCAATGTGAGACTCGTTTACTTCACCACAATAAATACTGCGCATGTATTTTGCCCTATACCAATTCTATTAAATTTATTAACAAGCACTAACTAGCGATTGTCAGGATAATTTTTGGCATATTATAAAGCAAAGATTGTTAATGTCACCTAGAACAAGCAGAAGCGCTAATTAAAGGCACAACAAGCGTATTTTATCGTTAAACCTTATGGATTCCCGACTAAACACGTCGGGAATAACGGTAGGGGTGGATTTGAGATTGGAGTATCAATGAAATAAATGAATGAATATTTAAAAGGTGAACTCGTCATCATCGAAGTATCCCGTTGAAGATCTATGAATTAAAAATATAGTGGCTTTTACCGGCCGCTTTTACCTTGTACATCATGGTATCAGCAATTTTCAGTAGCTCGGTATCGTTATCACCATCAGCGGGATACATGGCTATGCCTATGCTACAGCCGATAAATGCCTTGGTCTTTGATAGTTCAAACTCTTTTTGCATCAACCTTAATACTTTTTCAGCAACATAAGCGGCTTCATTGGGGCTATGCAAACCAGTGAGTAACAAGACAAATTCATCACCACCAAAGCGCACTACGGTATCGGAACTTCTCACACATCCTTGCAAACGCAGGGCAACTTGTTGCAACAGCTCATCTCCGACATCATGGCCATGAGTATCATTAATATTTTTAAAGCCATCTAGATCGATAAATAACACCGCCATTTTCAACGACTGACGTTGATGAAATGCTATTGCAGTGCTTAACCTATCTTTTAATAACACTCGATTAGCAAGACCCGTTAACTCATCATGGGTTGCCATATGCTTCATTATTTTTTCAAGCTGCTCACGATGTTTAATTTCAACTTGCAAGCGTCTATTCCACATAACAATAACGCCAAGCACCAATAGAATGATAACACCTATTTGTGCAGCAACTTGTAAGACAACATTTTTATCAAGGCCGGTTTTAATTGCTAACGTAAACCAATTGTCGTAAATGCTTTGTTTTTCTTTTTCAGTGATCGACAATAAACCTTTATTAATAATACTTTTCAATAAAGGCAACTCTTTGTTAATACCAAAATGACTTTTATCTAAGCTGACATCTTCCATCATAGATATCATCAAGGTAACTATATTTTCTTGCTTTAGTAAGTGTGTCGCCGAAGCCATAGTCGTGATAAAACCATTAACACGCTCTTGCTGAAGTGCAGCTAATGCTTGCTCCCTATTATCAACTAATTTAAAAGTGATTAAGGGGTGTTTCTTTCTCAACAGGGCTATTAAATAATAGCCCTTAACAATAGCCACTTGTTTGCCATAGAAATCCTCAAGTTTTGTTTGTCGACCATAATATTGTGGATGCACCATGACCCAAGGCATTTGCCAGTAGCTTTCTGTAAATAACACCAGCTTTTCACGTTCTGCCGTGGGCGTAATACTGCCAAGCATATCTATTTTATTCGTTAATAATGCTTTATATAATTTCTGCCAACTATCAAAAACCACGTAATTAAAATCAACCCCGGTTCTATCACTAATTAAGTTAATAATATCGCTATTAATACCCGAAAAGTCTCCCTGTTCGTCAATAAACTCGACGGGTGATAAGTTCTTAACAATACCTAAGTTAATTTTTCCACGCGACGCTAAAAAGGCTAATTCATCATTATGCAAACTGATTTTTTGTGCTTGTTTTTTATAATAATATTCACCCGTATTACCGTTCAACCACCTTGCTTCAATTTGAATAAGGCTATTAATATCTAATTCGTTGAAGCCTTTATTAATGATTTGCATTAACTTAGTATTTTTCTTATGGATGACCGGCGATAAATTCAAGGTGATAACAGGGCTGTCTAGGCGATAGAAAAGCGCTTGCAAATTACTTTGCACTAACTTGGCATTAATTAAATCAACTAAGCCCACAATGCCAGATATTTCACCCTGATCAGCGGCATTAAGCATAGTACTGAGACTACTAAAATAGCGGATATTTATCTGCGGGTATTGGGCAATAAATTGTTCTTTAAAAGTAGCACCTTGCCAAATACCAATAATAGCTTGACTAAAATGTTGAGCAAATTGTTCGAGGGAATGTATCTTTTTACCTTCGCTATTTTTAAGGGCTTTATTAACAAATACTTGAACATTTGATAAATATATAGGTTTGGCAAATAAAGTATGTTCCAGTGCCTTAACATGATCGGGATATACTAAAAGTATATCCGCTTTTTGCTCAGCAATAAGGTCTAACCCCTCGGCCATATCACGGGCGACAAATTCAACATTTATGCCAACACTTTTAGACCATAAACGCCACACATCTATCAGTAACCCTTGCGGTTCTCCCGACGGACTAACCCCCATGTAAGGTGGGTAATGTGATGAAAATGCAACAAGTAAGCTATCCTTTTGTTTATCTAAGCCTAGCCATTTACGCTCAATGGCAGCCCTTTCTTTTCTGGATATTTCCCTAAAACCTTGTTCGATAAAACTAAGTAAACTAGCGTTATTTTTAGCGACCGCAACACCGTAATCTCCTTGCTGATAGCGTAAAACTTTATGCACAGGAAAGCGTTGCCGTAAACGTTCATAATCAGGAAAATTATCTGCTAGCTTCTCTAAACCGCTAAAAACTAAAATCTCGTTATTTAAAGCCGCTCGGTATAAGTCATGACGATTATCATAGGTTTTCAAGGCTAAATCAGGATAAAATTTTTGCAATTTTTCAATATGAGCGGAGCCGGTAACGACACCAATACTATAGGGTTTTAAATCGGCAAGGCTATCAACGCTATTAAGTTGCTGATGCACATAAAGATGGCTATAAACATGAAAAAGTGAGGCTGAAAAATCAAGAGTATCACGACGTGAATCTATAATACTTAAACCACCATGAATATCGACACTGCCTTTAGCGACTTGGCTAAGTGTTTCCAGCCATGGCAGCACAACAAACTGGATATCAACATGTTGTTTTTTTGCCCATAAACGCCACATATCAGCCATCAAACCAATGACATTGCCTTGTTCATCAATCGCATGATAGGGGAAAGACGTTTCATTAATGGCAATCGTTAACGGTTGCTTAATCGACAAAGTCACCGGGGTTAACTTTTTTTCAAGCGCAATAACAGGCTTTGCTGCCAAGGTAGTTAGGCTAATAATGCTTAAGAAAAAGACAATAACAATGAAATGTCTGGTCTGTTGGTAAAAAAAATTCAAAAAAATTCCCTATAAATATAGCGTTGCTAACGAGATCGGTTAAAATAAGCCTTTATTTACCCGCTAGTCATCAAGATACCTGTTGCAGAGTACTTTGACTGCTAACGAGTATAGATACTCACAACCTTAACATAATAGAGAATATAGCAAAGCTAATGCATAACTCTGATACCGATTTAATTTACTCACAAGCGCATAAGCACGTTAAAAACTTTACCTTTGATGCTCAAGTCGTTGAAGTTTTCCCTGACATGATTTCTCGCTCTGTGCCAGGCTATAACACTATTATTGACACTATAGGCCGACTTAGCCAACAGTTTGTCCAAGAAAACAGTAATATTTATGATCTCGGTTGTTCTTTAGGGGCGGCTACCTTGGCGATGCGCAAAGCCATTACCGCTAAAGGGTGCAAAATCATTGGTGTCGATAATTCTAGCGACATGGTCAAACGCTGTAAAATGCATATTAATGCTTTTAAAGGCAATACTCCCGTTACTATTATTGAAGGGAATATTCAAGATATGGTGATAGAAAATGCGTCCATGGTGGTATTGAATTTCACTTTACAATTTATAGAAAAATCACAGCGCCAAGCATTACTGAATAAAATTGCTCAAGGTTTAAAACCTGGCGGTTTATTGGTGCTTTCAGAAAAAATCAGCGCTGAAGACCCAGCCATTGATAAAGTGTTAATTGAGTTACACCATAGCTTCAAACGAGATAATGGCTACAGTGAATTAGAAGTTGCCCAAAAGCGTAGCGCTTTAGAAAAAGTCATGTTAACCGACTCACTTGATGTACATAAACAGCGTTTAGATCAAGCCGGTTTTAGTCATAGTTCCTTGTGGTTTCAATGTTTTAATTTTAGCTCGATCATTGCCATCAAATAAGCGAATACACCACCTTCAAAAATACTAATTAGAATCCTATGAAACAGTTCAACCACTTTTACCAACAAATCGCCGCTAACCGTTTAAGCCATTGGTTAAATACCTTACCTGGACAATTAACGCATTGGCATGAAAATAATTTACACGGTGATTTCAAACATTGGCAAAAAACATTAGACGCCTTGCCAAGTGTTGAAGGTAAGTCAGCCATTGAGCTAATAAATAGTGTCAAGGTGGGTGAGCTAGGTGACTTAAATAACGGCGAATTTAAACGCCTTGAAAACTTAATGAAAAAATTTAAACCGTGGCGCAAAGGTCCCTACCATATTCATGGTTTACATATAGATACCGAATGGCGCAGTGACTTTAAATGGGATAGATTAGCGCAGCATATCAGCGACTTATCAGGTAAGTATGTATTAGACATAGGTTGCGGTAGTGGCTATCACCTATGGAGGATGCGCGGCGCTGGTGCTAAATTTGTGGTGGGTATTGACCCTACGCAACTATTTTTAATGCAGTTTAATGCGATAAAACACTTTATTAATGATGACCAGGTACATTTATTACCCTTAGGTGTTGAGCAACTACCCGAATTAAAGGCTTTTGATACCGTATTTGCTATGGGGGTACTTTATCACCGTAGATCACCCATTGATTTCCTCTACCAATTAAAAGCACAACTGGTCAAAGGCGGTGAATTAGTGTTAGAAACGCTCATTGTTGATGGTGATGAAAACACGGTATTGGTACCAGGTGAGCGTTATGCCAAAATGCGTAACGTGTGGTTTTTACCCAGTGAACAAGCCATGTGTGCCTGGTTAGAGCGTTGTGGTTTTAACAATGTTCGTGTGGTAAATACGGATATCACTGCCTTAGATGAACAAAGAAAAACCGAGTGGATAAATACTGAATCACTACAAGACTTTCTTGACCCTAATGATAGCAGCAAAACCATTGAGGGTTACCCAGCGCCAAAACGTGCCATATTTATTGCGAATGCCTAACTATTAATAGCTAACTAATTGGTGTAACTTATAAAAATAGCACTAAAGCTAAAGTGAGCAATAAAACTATAGCTATAATAAGTAATCAATTAAAGTAAGGCACACTATGAATGATGTTTGGTTAGCAAGACGTCTGACAAAAGTTACCAACAGGCAGCAAGATCACCGAGACCCTTTTCAGCGCGATAGAGCTCGGGTATTACATTCTGCCTCTTTTCGTCGTTTGCAAGCTAAAACCCAAGTCATGGGCAGCGGAAAAAGTGATTTTTATCGCACGCGCTTAACCCATTCATTAGAAGCGGCGCAAATCGGCTCGGGCATAACGGCGCAGTTACGCGGAAAATACCCAGAGCTATGTGCAGCGCATTTTCCTAAAAGTGATAGTTTAATAGAAACAATTTGCTTAGCTCATGATATTGGCCATCCGCCCTTTGGCCATGGTGGTGAAACCGCGTTAAATTATATGATGCGAGATCATGGTGGTTTTGAAGGTAACGGCCAAACTCTCCGTATAGTGGCGCGCTTAGAAACCTTTAGTGAACACTTTGGGATGAATTTAACCAGAAGAACACTACTGGGTTTAATGAAATACCCACAGTTAATAAATAGCCTGAGCCGAAAAACCAAGCCAGAGTATGTTGAAAGTTTTCGACAACTCAAAGCCGATGACTGGCACCCTGCCAAGGGTTTATACAGCGACGATCAAGATATTATTGACTGGGTACTTGAGCCACTATCAAGCGCTGATCGTACCTTATTCCAAAGTATGAGCGGTCAAAGCGAAAACATGCCCACTAATAACCAACATAATAAAACCCGTTTCAAATCCCTAGATTGCTCCATTATGGAGCTAGCCGATGATATTGCTTACAGTATTCATGATCTCGAAGATGCCATAGTAACCAACGTGGTCAATCGCACTGATTTTGACCGAGAAGTAATAGACAAGCTGCAACAAATTGACGACCCTTGGCTACAAGAATATAGCAAGACCTTAACGGATAAGCTTTTTAGTGATCACCATCACTTACAAAAAGATGCCATTGGCGGTTTAGTCAATTATTTGATTACCGCGATAAAGCTAAGCGATTTAAATGAGCAAGATGAGTTGAATTTTGCTGAGCCGCTACTGCGCTATAATGCCACCTTACCGGCATCGACAGCACAAGCACTAAAGATATTTAAAGATTTTGTTTACTTTTATGTCATCAAATTAACTAGCTTGCAACGCCTAGAGTATAGAGGTCAACAAATAGTGATGGAGCTTTTTCAAGCGCTCTCATCAGACCCTATACGTTTACTACCAAGTAATAGCGCTAAGCGCTGGCAACTAGCCTTTGATAACAAGCAAAACCCACAGCGAGTGATTGCGGATTATATTGCTGGCATGACCGATGATTACGCCACTCGCCTTTATCAAACCCTGTTTAATGCCCATGGCGCGTCCGACTACCGGTTAAACTAAGGTGTTAGATAATTAACCAAACATGAGAATATTGCAGCAATGCTAGAAATATACGCCGGAAAAAACGCCTTAAAGACCATACAAGAGCAAGGCTTTAAACAAGAACTTTTCACTAATTTCCTTGGCGCTAGTGGCGGCCCTAAATGGTTTACCCTGTTTGGTTTAGATAAATACCTTTTTGGTGAGTTTTTCAACGGCCGCAGCTCAGAGCTAAATCTAATCGGCTCTAGTGCCGGTGCCTTTCGCGCGGCATGTTTAACCCAAAATAACCCGGTACAAGCCATAGAGCGTTTAGCACATAATTATGCCCATACTGTTTATTCAAAAAAACCGAGTGCCGAGGAAATAGCAAGTACAGCGGTGGACATAGTTGACCAGCTATTTTCGACTAATGGCGCCGTTGAGGTTATCAACAATAAAGTATTTAAAGCCCACTTTCTGGTATCTAAATGCCATGGCTTAACCGCTTTTGATAATAAGCTATTGCAAGGTGCTGGTTTAATTAAAAGTATCTTGCTAAATAAAGTAGCTAGAAGGTTACTTAACAAACAATACCAACGATATATATTCAAACAGCCAAGCAGCACCTTAGCAATAAATGACCCGTATAATTTCAGTAATGTTTATCAAAACTTAACCCGCGATAACATTAAAAGTGCCCTACTCGCTTCCGGTTCAATCCCTATGGTGATGTCGGGCATCAAACATATTGCTGGTTCAGCTAAAGGCACCTACCGAGATGGTGGCATTATCGATTATCACTTTGACTTTTCCTTGCGCAATGATACTCAAAATCATAATTCCGATAATTACAAGGTCGATAAAGACAGTCAAGAAGTTGTAATTGCTGGGAAAAACGACGGTTTAACCCTATATCCGCACTTTTGCTCAGCACCAAAAGCGGGATGGTTTGATAAAAACTCAACTCGTCAGGTACTCACCAGCAGTTATGAAAATACTGTACTGTTAGCTCCTTCAGCGAAGTTTATACAATCACTGCCTTTTAAAAAGATCCCCGATAGAACTGACTTTACCGAACTAGACTCTTCAACTCGAATTAAGTATTGGTTAAAGGTATTAGAACAAACAGATAGGCTAGCAGAATGTTTTAATGAGTTTGTGATGAAGCAAGATATAACAAAGATAAAGGCATTTCAGCCATAGTGAGCCGGTTCCTCATCCTTGAAATCGTCATTCCCGAAGTGTTTAGTCAGACGTGGCATGGATGCTACTTATTAGAGAATGCAGGACGCACATTCTCCTGAATCCATTACTTATTTCATCACTTAATCACCAGTCAATTCTCTGTGGTGAAAATTACTAGTGTCTTTAATACCAATGTCGCTGAAAACAGAAACCCTAACCTTTCACTATCTCTTGCAAATAAGCTCGAAAATCATCGCCCAACTCTGGATGACGTAAAGCGTACTCAACATTCGCCTTCATATAACCCAGCTTAGAACCGCAATCATGTGACTTACCCGTCATATGAAACGCTTCAACGGTTTCGATTTTCATTAAACTGGCAATAGCATCGGTCAATTGAATTTCATCACCGGCACCAGGCGGCGTAAACTCGAGCATGTCCCAAATTTTCTCTGATAGCACATAACGACCAACCACAGCTAAATTTGACGGTGCTTCATCCATAGGTGGTTTCTCAACAATGGCAGTCATCGCTTTAGATTCACCGGCAGCAAGTTGGTGCCCTGCACAATCAGCTACACCATAATTACTGACCATGTCCATAGGAACAGGCTCAACCATTATTTGACTATGCCCTACTTCGTTATAACGCTTTAACATAGCCGCTAAGTTTTCAGTTTTTAAATCTGCTGACGCATCATCTAAAATAACATCAGGTAAAACCACCACAAAAGGCGAATCGCCAATAATAGGTCGCGCCTTTAGCACCGCATGACCTAAGCCTTTAGCTTCACCTTGACGGACATGCATGATAGTAACGCCTTTAGGGCAAATAGCCTGAATTTCTGCTAAAAGTTGACGCTTTACACGATTCTCTAAAGTAGTTTCAAGTTCAAAAGATTTATCAAAGTGATTTTCTATAGCATTTTTAGACGAATGAGTTACCAGTACTATTTCTTTAATACCCGCAGCCACACACTCATCAATAATATATTGAATCATGGGTTTATCGACTATTGGCAACATTTCTTTGGGTATGGCTTTTGTGGCAGGTAACATTCTTGTGCCTAAGCCTGCTACGGGGATCACTGCTTTTGTAATTTTATTATTCAAGATTCACTTCCATTTATTATTTATATATTAATACTATTGCTATTAGTCATTACCGAAAAGGTCACGGGTATAAACTTTATCAATTACATCTGCTAAATTATCACACATACGGTTAGAAACAATGACATCAGATATCTCTTTAAACTCGGCCAAATCTGTAATTACGCGAGAATGGAAAAACTCAGCCTCATTAAGCTCAGGCTCATAAACAACAACTTCAATACCCTTAGCTTTAATACGCTTCATAATGCCTTGAATACTAGACGCCCTAAAATTATCTGAGCCACTTTTCATAATAAGACGATAGACACCTACAATTTTTGGATTTTTCTTCACAATAGCCGCTGCTACGTGATCCTTGCGGGTAGTATTAGCATCAACAATCGCGCTAATTAACGAGTTAGGAACATCTTTATAGTTCGCTCGCAGTTGTTTTGTATCTTTAGGTAAACAATAACCACCATAACCAAACGAAGGGTTATTATAATGATTGCCAATACGAGGATCTAAGCCAACCCCTTCAATGATGTGTTTAGTATCTAAGCCATGAGTTTCAGCATAGGTGTCTAATTCATTAAAATAAGCGACCCGCATGGCTAAATAAGTATTAGAGAAAAGTTTAACCGCTTCAGCTTCGGTAGAGTCAGTAAACAAAATATCAATATTTTCTTTAACCGCGCCCTGCGCTAATAAATTAGCGAATACTTTGGCTCGTTCCGACTGCTCACCGACAATAATTCTTGAAGGATGCAAATTATCATAAAGCGCTTTGCCTTCACGTAAAAACTCGGGTGAAAAAATGATGTTGTCACAGCTAAGTTCTTTTTTAATACGCTCAGTATAACCAACGGGTACGGTTGATTTAATTATCATAACCGCTGTCGGGTTAATTGCCATAACCGCTTTAATTACCGATTCTACTGACGAAGTATTAAAATAATTGGTGTCGGGATCGTAATCGGTTGGTGTTGCTATTATCACGTAATCAGCATTTGAGTATGCTAGTTTTTGATCAAGCGTCGCTGTTAGGTTAAGCGGCTTATTCACTAAAAAATCTTCGATTTCGCTATCAGCTACGGTTGATCTTTTATCGTTAATTAAATTAACACGTTCTTCATTAATATCTACAGCTATGACTTCGTTATGTTGAGCTAGTAATACTGCGTTTGAAAGGCCAACGTAGCCTGTTCCTGCTATTGTGATTTTCATTTGTTATCCATTTACTATAAGTTAATTACTTTTAAATATAAACTGAGGGATTTTAGATAAATTTTCCCTCAAAATAGCTTTTACTAAGGGAATTTTATTATTTGATAACGCATTTATATCTTCTTTGGTTTTTTGAATAATATTTTTAAAACTTCGGTTACTCACACCACCAACTGGCATTTTTATAAGCACTTATGGTAAATAACTCATTTCTACTTTATTAGTCCAAAGATAACGTAGCAAAGAGTCGTAATCAGCGGCTATTGTAAAACTTAAATCAAACAAGCCATATTTTTTATAGAGTTTGCGTTTCATATAAAAAGTGGGGTGTGGAGGCATCCAACCATTTTTAAGTTTTTGCTTTGAATAGTCGCCTGATTTCCATAATCGCACAATATTATTAGTATTGTCTTTTGATACATATTCGATATCAGCATAAATCGCTTCACAGTTATTAGCGTTAAAAGTATCAACAATATCTTTGACTGCATCAGAGTAGGTAAATAAATCATCTGAATGTAAGAAACCAACAATATCACCTGTTGCGGTGATAATGCTAACTTTCATTATTCATGAACCTTTTTCATTTAAAAAATCAACTGTATTTTGCACACCCTGCTCTAACGATATATTATCAAAAATATTAATATCATTTACAGGTAATGGATCATAAACATTATTTGTCATCATATTCTTTAACCTAAAAGAGGTTAAAGGAAATTTAACCCCTATTATTTTCAAAAAACCACCAAGAAACGCTGCCAATTTAATCGGTGTTTTTCAAGGTAGTTGTCGCCTAAATTGTTAAGCAGCTTCTTTGTATTGCTCTGGATTTAACTCCACAGCGCCTATTGGCTGCCAGTTTCTTTCACTTTTTGACCATCGTTCAGGATGCTCATTTCTTTATGTCTGATATAACCCTTTTCGCTTCGCCAGTATCCCAACATCAAGACCATCGTGTCTCTGGCATGGCGTGACAAACTTGATCCTGCTATGGCGATGCTCATTGTTATACCAAGACACAAATTCTTTTACCTATTTTCGCGCTTCATCTAAGGGTTTAAAACCCTCCGAAGGCCAACGTGGATGGTATTTCACCGTTCTGAACAGTGACTCTGAGTACGGTTTATCATTACTCACCCTGGGGCGATTGCGTGAGGTAACAACACCTAAATCAACCATTTTAGCTCGCATGGTTAAGCTTTTCATCGGCGCTCCATTATCCGAGTGCAAGACTAACTCTGTTTTTGAGCATTTCTCTGTCCATACACTTCGCTCAAGTAACGCTGCCGCTTGCTCACCTGTTTCATTGTGGTGGACTTCCCAACCAACCACTTTTCGGCTGTAAATGTCTTCAATCATATACAGGTAATAGTGTTTTCCTATCACGGTTGTCGGCATGTAGCTGATATCCCAACGCCACACCTCATTCGCTTTTTTAGCCGTGTAGCTCGTCGGTTTTTTATGGGGATTTCTTGGCTTAGCTTTCCCTCTATGGTGCAGCATATTCTCAGCTTTTAATTGGCGATAAAAACTTGACTCAGAAGCAATATATTCACCTCTGTCTGCCAGTATTGGTACTATCTGGCTTGGTGGTAATGGGGAAAACTCTTCGCTGTTACAAACATCAATCACTGCTTGCCTTTCAGCTTTACCCAGTTTGTTCCCAGGCTCCGGCCTTGTTGCTCTTGGCCTTTTATCTGCGCCAATTTTCCCCGTCTATTCGCCAACGCTGTAAGGTTCTTGTTGAGAAACCAATAATCTCACAGGCCTTATCTTGCCTCGCACCTGACTCGATTGCTGTGCTGACCAACTGTGCATGCTTCTGCCTATCGGTCAGAAAAATTAGCTGTCCTCTTTTTCCTTCCAATAGGCATCGAACTTTTTCCTAATACAAGCAATGCGCGGTTTCTGCTAAGGCTTTGTCTTTTCGGCGCAGCTCTCGCTCTAATGCTTTTGTGCGTTGCTTGTCAGATTTTTGTTCTAGCGTTTGTTTTACTCTTTTTTCGGCTTTGTTGTGTTACCTGCGATACAAGCTAGTTCCCAAGATTCATCTGCTCTGGATATAAACCTTTAACTCGACAATACTCACTTAACTCAACTTCCGACAATGTGGATGTTTCGAGCACAACAGCAAACTTCTCTTCACTTGACCACTCATCTGACGAACTAACTTTTGACACTTTTAAACCTGAGACATTGAATTGCTTTTGCCAACTATACAGGGTTGAAATATTTATACCTTCTTGCTCTACAAACTTTTTGACCGACAAGCCTCTTTGACTCAGTTTATTTAATATTGCTTCTTTAAACTGGCTTGAATACCTTTGATAATCCACTAACTTAAACTTACCGCACCCTGTTTATTTATAAAATCAATTGAGGCGACAACAACCCTGACACAGGGGGTCGTTTCAAAACTAAACGGTTTAAATTCATCACTCAATTTTTAAAGTTCTGCACATAACCTTATATTGTATTGATGAATTAACATAACAACACTATGTTTGCTATTTTTTAGAACTCCATAAAGGTGTCATAAAAACATAATTTCATGACCACCAAATATTTTGGATTCATCAATATATAAAACAGTCATTTAGCTACTTCATGACTGTTTAAAACAAAAGAAATGGGGCTATTAAGTTGAGATCTAATTCGAAAGTATCCATAAATAACACAGGACATCATAAAGTAATGATATTTATAAAAATAAAGTAAGTTACTAAATAATCCTGTGAATACAAACCCTGAAAAAACAAATTTCCCATACCCTTTGAATTTGTATGTAAAAAATACTATAAATGATATAAACAATCATGGGAAAAAAGCCCAATTCTAAACCTATACTTAATACCGCATTATGTGCTGGATAAGATAACCCTGTAGCGCTTTGTAAAATGTTAGTCTGCTCCCCAATTCCATAACCAAATAAATCATCACCAATCAACGATATCGCGGCTGAATATATTGAGTACCTATTCGAAGATAATTCAATTAAAAATTCAAAGTTACTAATAGCTAATAAAATCCCCCAGAAAACACAAAAGATGGAAGTAAAAATAAGAATTCCTTTCCGATGGATATTTCTTTTATAAAAAAACACAATCATTGAAATTAACAAAAGAGCTATTAATGCATTTTTCGCAATCAATAAAACTAATACCATTAAAGAAATACAAATAGAGATACAGTACCTTTTTTTATTTGTATGCTGAAAAAGAAAATATGAAATTAATATTGACGACATTTGAATTACAGCAATGGAGTTAATATGGACTGAAAAGACCTCTTCATTGTGATACATAAAATAATCTTTCGCATGATATTGAAACGATAGCAAAAAATTACTAAATTCAAAATAACTAAGTAAATAATATAAAAAAAAAAGAGATAATAAAATGAACCTAACAGATATCCTTTAAAAACATCTAAACGAAACTGAACCATTCCTTTACACAAAACGATTATCAATGCGCATTGAACCACTCGCACAACAATTTTAATTTTTTCAGGACTAAAATCACTATTAAGCAATGAAAATAAAAAAACTTATAAGTGTTAAAGACATTAGAAGTGGTTTTGTTGCTATTTTAGAGTCTTTTATATAAATAAGGCTAATAATTATCATTAACAATAAATCATCTATTTTCAGAAAACCCAGTTTAGGAAACATACCTAAAGGAAGTGCAAAGAAAGAAAGACCACAAAAAGACCAGTTTACGTATCAACATCTATTACATACCTGTATAAAACAAATATTAAACATTTATTTCAATTCGGAATTAAGATAAATGAGATTAAATAATTTTTTAATCTCAACTCTGTTTAAAATTAGGATGAAAAATAATAACAGAATCCACAGTAAAATAAATAATCCCGAATATTCATCACCATAAACCATAAATCCAATAGCCAAAAGGAAATAGCGGTAGAGACTGCTGCTCCATATTTGGGTACTAGCAGTAATTACCTATAAGGTTAAATACAAAAGCCAACACCGATGCTAGCATGCTTAATTTACTGTTTCGGGTTATTACCTAAACCCACCATCGTTATTTCGGATGAAGTGCACGTGACAACGGCCATAATCGCCTTCCGCTGCCACCAGACATAATTACTGGTAATATCATTAATAAACTCTTTAATTCAAAATTTAAAACATACTTTTATCGCATTAAATTTTCTTTGTAATAACTCGGATAGTAGAAACATAAAGAAAAAACATCACTAAAAATCCTATCAGCATTACACTTTCAGCAACTTGAAAATACTCACCTGCCAATCCAATTACCGACATAATGACAGCGATTGTTGATATAGCAACTAAGGTTTGACGTGAGGATAAACCAGCACGTTGTAATATATGATGTAGATGGTCTCTGTCAGGTTTAAACGGTGATTTACCATTTTTATAACGTCTAACTACAATGGCTAACATATCCATTAGTGGGATTGCACAAATCCACAGGGCTGTTATAGGACGAAATGAAGCTTGTTCACCTTGAGTACCCATGGTTAACAACCAAATAACACTTAGACCAACAAACATACTGCCCGCATCACCCATAAATATCTTTTTGGCTTTTTTATTAAAAAACTTTTCAAAAAAACCCAAGTTATACATTAAATAAGGTACTGTTGCCGTTGCTAGTATCAAGGGGTAACTTAAATAATTTTTTTGTCCGCTCATAATAAATAAAATGGCGATTGAAGTGAAAGTGTTAATACTTAGGCTACCAATCAGACCATCAATACCGTCAATCATGTTGTAAGCGTTGATAACGACGATAATACCGACATAAGTGAAGATTATACCCAAGGGGCCTAACGTCACATCACCAAAACCAAAGATGTTACCTAAGTTTGAAATATAGCCACCAACACCATAGATCATTAAACTGGCAATAATAATCTGGCCAACTATGCGTACACGTACACGTAGATCAAACTTATCATCAAGGGCGCCAATAAAGACCATCATTGCCGAAGCAATAAGGTACATACGCAGTTCTAATGTGTTAGGTAACCATAATAGGCTGGCAGCGAGTACCGCTATGAATATTGAAATACCACCAATAAGGGGAATATGTCCGGAGTGCTGTTTGCGCTCACAAGGCTTATCAACTAAGCCGATTTCTATTGCTACTGGGTTAAAAAATTTAATCGCTAAAAACGCAAAAATGAATGCGGTAGTAGCTGTAGCAAGAATATACATAGTTAAGTTCCGATAGTATTAGCTAAAAATCGCCCTAAAGGCTCAAAGTAATTGAAAATTAATTTCAAAGGGGATAAGAAAAAACAACAAAAGAATATAAAGCTATTGTTTATTAAATCAATCAACTACCTTGTTTTTATTTCATTATATATTAGTGAGTTTTCTAACGGGCAGAGTATACTTGAGTTAATACACTATTGCAGCAAGAAAGTGTTTATTATTGTAACCTTAATCTATACCCAAGGTTAATAATGAAACATTAACAGCCCAAGATATTTATTCCCCCTAGCTAGTTTAATTCTCTGCTATAAGCAATAATTACTGACCCTGCCCTTTAGGATTACATAAGTTACTTATCTTTTCGGCTAAAGTATCGAATTAATACGATTAGTACTGATAGTATGCCACCAAGCATAGTACCTAATACCACAATTAACGCGCGTTTTGGTTTATCTTTGGTATCAGGGACTTGTGCAGGGTCTATAGTTTTAAGCACATATTCTTTTTTAACCATAGTTAACATCATGTTTTTTAGTTTGCTCTTCAATTAGCTGGTAAAACACCATTTCCATGGAGGCAATTTTAATATTAGCTAACTGATTAGTTAAATAATCAATGGACGCTTTTGTTTCAACTTTATCTTGCTCGCGCATATACTCATTAATATCTTTAACCAACCACGTTAGCCACTGTTTTGCAAGTATCGGTGAATAGAATTCAATATCTATATTTACCATTGACGTACTTTTATCTTGAGCAACGGTTACTAATCCGGAGAATGCTTGATATGCTTCCCATGAATATGGCTGAGGCTTTTTCGGTACTTTAACAACTTTCAACCATTTTTTATTTACCGCATCATACATTTCTTCATTTAAGATTAAAGTATCACTTGCCCTATCCCGTTTTTTGCTGCCATCAATGGCACCAATAACTCATGTTTACTGATAAATGCTTCAATAAATGAACGTGACTTTAAGATCTCTAACGCTAACGCCGTTTTATCAACCCCAACGCCACCAAGGTTAATACCTGCAAAACTAGCTAAACCACCAAGTTGACCTGCCATTGCGTTAATTCCACCTCCGCCCTCACTGGATGCAGGAGCTAATATTGCGGATGCTTTATAAATGTCAGGTTTAGACAGGGCGAAGAAAACAGAAGCAACAGCAAATATCATACTGATAGTAAAATTACCCTCCCAAATAGCGTGCCAAAGTTCAGCTAGATCAATTTCATCATCTTGGTTTTGAGTATTTTGTAGCAGTAGTTGTTGCTGAAGTAACTGCTATTGCAACAATTGCACATTGGCATCATTTGGCATTGCTTGAGAGTTTTTGATTGAACTTTCGACTGACTTATCTTCTGAATGAGCTACTGATTTTGACACTTTTCACCATATCCACTTGGCATATATTACTCGTATTCGCTTTATTAGCTTAACGAACGACAATAAAATTTCACGCATTATGCGAAGAATCAAAACAAAGTCAAAGGGGGAAAGTGCTTGGTGTTGTTAATAATAAAAATTAAAAAACAACCAGAACAAACATTCCCACTACAGAGGACACCGAGGCTACGCTGCACCGAGCAACGAAAAATAGATTCCCGACCAATAACTTCGGGAATGACGGCAATGACGTAAACTTATTCACCTCTGAGGACACAGGGCCATTTTTACTATACAGGAGAAGTGAGCTAAAGTTTTTTTATACCTTTTCCGCGCTTGTTAATAAATCAGCCAAACGCGCTATTTTAATATTACTCAGTTGACGGTAATCAAAGTATGGACAAACAATAAGTTTATTCTGGCTATCAATAGCAAATTCATCATCTAACCACACTAAATTAGTCTTGAGTTTACCATTACTGATTAACGCTTTGGCATGGCCTTTACCACAAATAATATGCACTATATCTTTGCTCGGCTCTATTTTCGGTGCCGAAAAGAGCAAGGCAGTTTTTCTTTGTGCTTGTAATAGGACTTTATCACGGTAGTCTTGCCAGGTTGGTGCTTGCGTTGAAAAGTTAAAATACTTTTTATCTAAAGCATAAAGCAACTTAGCATAGACATTAAATACTTTGCGCCAGCCATTGCCACACGATTGGTTAATCGCATTAATTTCACCTTCAACCAGTGGCATAACTGCATTTAAGCGCTGATACTCAAGCATATTTGGCTTGTTTGCTATATAAACAGCAAAGTTAAAAGCACTATCACCAAACCCTATATTAGTCATGTTTTCTGTTATCCCCTTTAATCATTTGGCTCATTAATATTTTACCTGCTTTAATCAAGCAATTCTGGCCAATTTATTTTTGCATTATCTAAAGAATTTTTACAGCTCATTGGCTCATCACCCTGATAATTTTGACAGCCCCAAAATTCACCATTTTTACTGGTACGAAAAACCATTTCAGCGTCACATTTATCACAAGTAGGGATCAGGCTTTTACATGAATAATTTAAGCAAAAGTTAAAGCCTGGATAACGTTTTCGTGTCATGGGGCTTGCACATTTTGCACAAGGTTTTTCTTTATGCTGACAACGAGGAAAGTGAGAGCAAGTATAGAAAACCCCATAGCGGCCGCTGCGTTTTTTTAATACGCCCGTATCACAAAGCTGACAATTTATATCCTCGACCACTGATTGACTAACCGTGCTGCAAAATTCATCTAGTTCAATTTGATGTTCATCCATCAGCTCTTGCACAAAGGGGCTAGCCGTTGTCATATCGGCAATGATATAAACTCGGTTTTTGGCTCTGGTAAGCGCGACATAAAATAATCGTCGTTCTTCGGCATAAGCAAAGGTTTCTTTTTTCGCCAGTAGCGCATCAACAAATGCTGGGGTTATTTTTTCAGCAGGAAAACCATGAGCCCCTTTTTTCAGCCCGACAATAATGACATAGTCTGCCTCTTGCCCTTTTGAGGCATGAAAAGATTGCGACGCTATCTTTAATAACGGGTATTGGCTATTCAATCGTTTAAGATCTATCTGGCTTGGCAAAAGAAACCCAAAACGCGCTAATAAGAACACGCTAACGGGCTGAGTTACTTTCCCTGAAATAGCCGCTAAAACATCATCAATGGCACCATTTGCCATTTCATCTGTGATATTTGATTTTTGTGAGCTGAAATTACTACTATCACGTTTGAGCAGTGATACCGCTGGCTCTTGCACTTGTTTCAACGATTTTATCGTTTTGGGTATTTGTGCAGGATTTTTACTGATAAAAGCTGTGGCGACTTCCCCTATTTTGTTATTAAATCTAAATGTCAGGTCTAATTCTGCTTGCGTGGTTTCGCCAAAGTAATGTGCAAACTCGGTAGTTAAGGTGATGTCAGCGCCACTAAAGCGATAAATCGCCTGCCAATCATCGCCTACTGCAAATACGGAACATGCTTTATTATTATCACGTAAAGCCTTGACTAAACGAGCCCGCGGCTCAGAGATATCTTGAAACTCATCTACCATAATAAAACGCCATGGCGAATGAAACTTTCCCGTTTGAACATACACTAACGCTTTATTAATCATATCGTCAAAATCAATCTCACCGTGAGACTTTAACTGCTGTTCATAAGCGCTTAAAATTGGCTTAAGTAACGCTAAAGCCTTTTCTGTCTGTTTTGGCTGCGCTGAGTTAGCGATAACTGTATCGGTTAAAGTGCGGTCTAAACCAGCCGCTTTATAGAGTCCAACAAGCTGAGCAAATGTTTTGGCAAGCTCGGCTATTCTGCCACTTTCTTTTAGCCTTGCCAGTATAAGCTCGGTTGATAATAATTCGAATTGAATTTTTTGAGCCGTCAATGACGTCATTAAGGCGCCAAGCAAGGTACCTTGTTTATGCTGAGCATAAGTAAACTCTAAACATTGAGTGTTAAATTTTTCATGAGTATTTCGTCGCCATTTAATAGCCTGATGATATTCGTCTTTATCGATATACGCGGCGGTATCGCCATGCTCATCTAGCCCATAATATTCAATATAGTGATTTAGCTCAGGTAAGAAAAAAACTGGCTGATATTGTTTACCACCTAGCGTTTTCGCTTCATAAGCATAGTCAGCTTGATACTGATATTCGATACCATGAGAAAATAACCAATTGGCAATATTTAGCTCAGCAAAACTTTCCACCTGTTCGCCTTTAAAGGTGCGAATATCATTATCGGTTAAATATTGGTAATACTCGCCAAGGCTATCAAAATCAAAGTTGTTACGCTCAAGGTAATAATATTGACTGCAATATTCGAGCACAAGCTGGCGATAATGGCCATATTCATTAATTAGCTGGTCAAAATAACGTTGAATCCATTGAAGCTTTGCTTTTTCATCTTGTGCAAATACAGATAATTTCGGTTTAGCTCCTTCGACCTGGGCGATAATACTCAGTCCTAAGCTATGAAAAGTAGTCGCACTGATTTTATCAGTCGATAACTTGTCTTTTATCCTTTCATCCATTTCATCAGCCGCTTTACGACCATAGGCTAATAATAATATTTCGCCCTTACCAGCCTGCTGGCTAGTTAATAAATAACCTGCGCGACCAACCATAACACTGGTTTTACCCGTGCCCGCGCCAGCTAGTAATAGATTATTATCATTATCGATAATACATGCCCGGCGCTGACGTGGTGTTAACGGATTAGACTCAACCGTATCAAAAAAACGTTTATAGATTTGAAGTTGTTTATTGATATAACGTTCACGACACTCAGCTATGCCCTGCTCTGTCCAACATTGGTAATAAGATAACAGTTGCAGTTTTTCAGCAACCTCGACCATTGCTTTACTAGCATTACTTAACTGGCTTAACTTGCTTGAGTTAAGCCAAGGGAACCAACGTTTACCTTCTTCATGTGCCGATAATTGCATACGTTCAATGCTTGATTGGCGTAAGTAGCGATTAGTAGTGATTTTTTTTATCGCCGTTAATAACGTGTCAACACGGTTAATATTGGCTAATGCCCACAGCATTTCAACGTTACTCTTTTGCCTGCGCTTAGCATTATACGCAAGCATGGTAAACACATAGTTTTTGTTTGCCGTTTTAAAGGAAATAATTTGCCCGAAGAAACTCAGGTGAAATTCAGGGGGTACTAGCAACTCTTGCCATTGAATGGTGAGTAAGCGCTGGTCAACGTCAATAACTAAGCCACTTTCACTGATCTTTATTACCGTTGAGAGACCAATAAATCGGCCAAAAAAACTTGAAGAGATACATTTCATTGACAATAAAAACCCAAATACAAAAAGAGAAAACACCAGAATGATTATTCTATCATTAGTGCTGTGTTCAGGTACAAATGAAGTGATAATCAAAGTAGATAGCCTTAATACACTCATTAAATTCATCATCAAAAACAGAAAGTATTTATAAAGATGTCAGTTAGCACTTTTGGCTACTGTAAAAATTTAACTCTTAAGAATTAAATGCAAAATATTAAAACGCAACTAAGATTAGTTGTATAAGTTTAAAAGGATAAAACAGATCAGGAGAAACAAATGAAATCCATTAGAGTAGCGGATTACATGAACAAACACCCTGTAACCTTTAATATTAATATGTCAGTTGCAGAAGCTTCAGAAAAATTAATTCACTCCCCTCAAAACGGTGCACCGGTACTCGATGTTTACCAACATGTTATCGGTTTTGTATCAGAGCAAGAGTGCTTAATTCACCTGCTTGAAGATACCTATTTAAGTGAGCCCCACACGACTGTGGCAGATATGATGCGAACCGATGTCCTAACGGTAGGTTGTGAACACTCTGTTGTAGATTTAGCACAACAAATGACTAAAAACAAACCAAAGCTTTACCCTGTTGTTGATGAGAATAAACGCTTATTAGGCATAATTACCCGCAGTGATATTTTAAACGCTATCGATATTCACCTTCGCTCATTTTATGAAAAAGGCCATGGTCGCTTGGTATAAATAGCGGCCAAAATACTTAAACACACTCGTTTTAGGTATCTAGATAAGTTATGGCTATAAAATTTTTACGCAAGTAAAAGTACGTTCAGTGCTGTGTTTACATGAATGTGCGATAGCGCAGTCTATATTTCCAACAAATGCTCAATTCTGGCTTTATTTAAGCCTTATTTGTTGGGCCTTTTTCTTTAAAAAAAGCACCTGTTTTAAAACAAAACACCGTTAAAAATTCATAGATAAAAAACTTTATTCAGCCTTGGTTTGTGTAAAATATATACTATGCTTTTACCAAGTGCTGTAACTTCCTCATATTTAATTGATTTTCAGTTGATTTTAACTAATAAAGAAAATAAAGGTTAAGGTGACTTATGCTTTCAACCAGTTTTATAGTTTATTTTATCGCCACTATATTATTAACCATCACCATGTTATTGGTGTCTCATTTACTCAACCCTAAAGTAGCCACAAGAACCAATAATGAGCCCTTCGAGTCCGGCATCGTTGGTCAAGGAAGTACTGATATTCGATGGAATATAAATTACTTTTTAGTGGCTATCTCGTTTGTGATTTTTGATATAGAAGCAGTCTTTTTGTATGTTTGGTCAATCGTGGTGATGGAAGCTGGTTGGCATGGTTTTTTTATCACTTCTTTTTTTATATTCATATTACTAACCGCCCTACTCTATGAAATCAAACAAGGCGCCTTTCTCTGGGGTGAGAAAATTCCCGTTAAAACTGTGCACAACCCGTTAAGTAGAGAGGCTTAAAATGCGTTGGCAATTAACTAAACCCGAGCAAGTAATCGATACTCAAGTTGCGGGTATTGAAGACCTCACCGAGAAAAATTTACTTTTAGCTAAATTAGATGACTTAGTGGCTTGGGGTAGAGGAAATTCCCTTTGGCCTTTTAATTTTGGTTTATCCTGCTGTTACGTTGAAATGGCAACCTCTTTTACCAGTCGTCATGATATCGCCCGTTTTGGCTCCGAGGTAATACGTGCTACTCCTAGAGAAGCTGATTTAATTGTCATCTCTGGTACTGTTTTTTTAAAAATGGCCCCCGTTATACAATACCTTTATGAGCAAATGCTTGAGCCTAAATGGGTGATTTGCATGGGTTCATGTGCTAATTCTGGTGGCATGTATGATGTTTATAGTGTTGTACAAGGCGCAGATCGTTTTTTACCGGTTGATGTCTATGTACCTGGCTGCCCGCCTCGCCCTGAAGCCTTAATGTACGGCTTAACCTTATTACAACAAGCCATCAAGGAAGGTTACTCAAAACAAAAAAGGCCGCTTAATCGCATTATCACCGCTGAAGAAATTGAAAAATTTGCCACCCGTAATCTAAGAGATGAAAAAAACGCCTCTCGTATGGCCGTCACAACACTTCGAACTCCCGATGGGGTCTAGTTTATGACATCAGAGCATAATAATAAGATAACCGATGAGCTAATAGCGCAAATTCCTGAACTGTTTAAGCAATTCAATAAAGAGCATTTTGCCCCTCAAACTACCTGTGACGACATAGTGACTTTATGGGTTTCAAGTAAAAGGATAATTGCAATTTTATCCTTTATGAAAAGCATCACTGACCCCTTTGATATGTTATACGATTTATATGCTGTTGATGAAAGGCTACGTTTAGATAAACACCAGTACCCTATTTTAGATTTCACTGTGGTATATCAGCTGTTATCAATAAACAGAAATAAACACATTAGATTTAAAGTTGCCCTAGAGGAAGCACAGCTACACATACCAACCATCACGCACATATTTAAAAATGCCAACTGGTATGAAAGAGAAGCATGGGATCTGTTTGGCGTAACCTTCATTGATCACCCACTGTTAACCCGAATTTTATTACCGCCAACATTTAAGGGCCATCCATTACGTAAAGAGTTTCCTTGTCGAGCAACAGAGCAAGACCCTTTTACTTTAGATGAACAAAAACTACAAAAGGAACAACAAGCACTAAAATTTATTCCTGAGCAATGGGGCATGAAAAAAAGTAACGATGATAACGACTATATGTTCCTTAACTTAGGACCAAACCACCCGAGTGTTCATGGTGTCTTTCGCATCGCCTTACAGCTCGATGGTGAACGTGTTATCGATGCCGTACCCGATATTGGCTTTCATCATCGCGGCGCTGAAAAAATAGCAGAACGCCAAACCTGGCATGGTTTTATTCCCTACACAGATCGCATCGACTATTTAGGCGGAGTGATGAATAACTTCCCTTATATTTTAGCCATTGAAAAATTAGCCGGTATTGAAGTCTCTGAGCGGGTTAAGTGCATTCGCGTAATGTTGTCTGAATGTTTTCGAATATTAAGTCATATGTTGTTTTTTGGTACCTTTGCCCAAGATATAGGTCAGTTGTCACCTATATTTTATTTATTTATCGATAGAGAAAAATTATTTGCCATTATTGAAGCCATAACAGGGGCAAGAATGCACCCCAGCTGGTTTCGTATCGGCGGTTTAGCTCAAGACCTACCCCAAGGTTGGGATAAAATGATGCTTGAATTCACTGATTATTTTCCAAAAAAGTTAGATGAATACGAGGTCATGGTGATGCAAAATAGCATTATTAAAAAACGTAGCATAGGTATAGGTCAATATACCAAAAAACAAGCCATTGACTGGGGTGTAACTGGGCCTGGTTTACGCGCGACCGGCTGTGATTATGACTTAAGAAAAGTATCGCCTTATAGCGGCTATGAAAATTACGATTTTACCGTACCACTCGATGATCAAGGTGATGCCTATGCTCGCTGTAAACTTCGGGTAGAAGAAATGCGCCAGAGTATCCGTATTATTAAGCAATGCATTAAACATATGCCTCAAGGTCCATATAAAGCCGAACACCCATGCACAACACCCCCGATGAATAACCTCAGTAAAAATGATATCGAAACACAAATTCAGCATTTTTTAAATACCAGTTGGGGTGCTGTTATGCCAAATGGTGAATCATCTTTTGCCGTTGAAGCCACTAAAGGTATCAACAGTTATAGCATTATCAGTGATGGTACCAGCTCAAGTTATCGTACGCGCATCAGAACCCCTTCTTTTCCACATTTACAAATGATCCCAGAAATATCAAAAGGTTTAATGCTTGCCGATTTAATCGTCATTATAGCCAGCATAGATTTTGTCATGGCTGATGTAGATAGATGATGTTGATATTTGAAGTAAAAATAGACTAGGAGATGCTCTATGACATTAGCCAACGAGATCCCAACAAATGAAACCGTTGAGCTCAGTGATGTTGAAAAAGCCCAAATTGATACCTTGTTACTTAAAACTCCCTATGCCTCTGGGGCGAGTATTGATGCCTTAAAAATAATACAAAACCATCGCGGCTGGGTTAGCGATGCCAGCCTGTTAGCTTTAGCGCTTTATTTAAATTTACCCTTAGCCGATCTAGATTCCGTAGCCACTTTTTATAACCTTATTTTTCGCCAGCCGGTCGGAAAAGTTGTCTTGCATCCCTGTGATGGCATTAGTTGCGATCTTATGGGTGGCCAAAAAATCAGACAGTGCCTAAACAAACAGCTAAAAATATCCAATGGCCAAACCACAGATGATAATCAATTTACCCTGATCCCGCTGCCCTGTTTAGGTGCATGTGATAAAGCGCCAGTAATGATAGCCAATGAAACACTTTTTGAGCTAATACAAGCAGAAAATTTGCCCTTGATTTTAAATAACTTAATCGAGGAAAAGTCTACATGAATACTGAGCAAAGTAGCGAGCAAAGTACTTATCCGAGCAAGCCTTTAACCCGTTTTATCACCGATAAGGCTAACTGCTGGCAGTTAAAAGAATATCAAGACTTAGGCGGTTATGATGGCTTTAAACGCGCTTTAACCGTATCGAGAGCCGCGGTACTAGATGAAATAAAGGCATCCAATCTCAGAGGCCGAGGCGGAGCGGGTTTTCCTACCGGATTAAAATGGAGTTTTGTGCCGCAAGGTGATGATGCCCCTCACCCAAAATACCTAATAGTTAATGCCGATGAAATGGAACCCGGCGCATTTAAAGACAGATTATTATTAGAAAAAACACCACATCAAATCATAGAAGGCTTACTTATCGGGGGTTATACCTTAGATGCCGACATAGGCTATATTTTTATTCGAGGTGATTATTATAGCGCTATCCAACATATCGAAATAGCACTGCAAGAATGCTACGACAATAACCTCTTAGGTAAAGATATTCTTGGCAGTGGTTTTAATTTTGAAATACATATCCATACCAGTGCTGGACGCTATATTTGCGGCGAAGAAACCGCTTTAATCAATGCCCTTGAAGGCAAACGTGCCATCCCCAGAGCAAAACCGCCCTTTCCACAAGTGGCCGGTTTATGGGGTAAACCTACCATAGTAAATAATGTCGAAACTTTTTGTAATTTACCTCATATTTTAAATTTTGGAGCCGATTGGTTTAAATCTTTGGGACGGTTTAAAGATGCTGGAACAAAAATATTTGGTGTTAGTGGCAGGGTTAAAAACCCTGGCTTATGGGAGTTACCTATGGGTACACCCATTGGTGAAATTATTGAGCATTACGCCGGCGGAATGTCCGATGGTTATAAGTTAAAAGGCTATCTACCAGGAGGTGGTTCAACGGATTTTTTATTAGCGAAGCACTTCGATACCCCGATGGATTATGACGAAATAGGCAAACAAAGAAGCCGTATGGGCACAGGCACCATTATTGTCTTAGATGATAAGTACTGTCCTGTGGCTATGGTATTAAATTTAGTTAAATTTTTCGCTCAAGAATCCTGTGGTTGGTGCACGCCATGCAGGGATGGTTTACCTTGGGCTGCGGTATTACTTGAGAAAATTGAACAAGGTAAAGGTGAGTTAGCTGACATTAAGCAGCTGGAAGATTTATGTAAATTTGCCGCCCCCGGCAATACTTTTTGTGCCCTTGCCCCTGGTGCGGTTGAACCATTGCAAAGTGCCCTCAATTATTTTAGAGATGATTTTGAAAAACATATAACACAAAAGTCATGTCCTTATTGCGAACCAATCCATTCGGAGACAACTCATGACTAACATGGTCACTATCTATATCGATAACTTAGCTCATCAAGTAGCTGATGATATTAACTTGCTGCAAGCTTGTTTGAGTTTAAAGTTAGATATCCCCTATTTTTGTTGGCACCCTGCGATGGGCTCGGTCGGTGCTTGTCGACAATGTGCGGTTATGCAATATCAAAATGAAGCAGATACCCGAGGCCGATTAGTGATGTCTTGTATGACGCCTGTATCTGAGGGCATGCGCATATCATTTAACCATGAAAAAGCCGAAACTTTTCGTGCCACCAATATAGAAGCCATGATGACCAATCATCCTCATGATTGTCCGGTCTGTGAAGAGGGTGGCGACTGTCACTTACAAGATATGACGTTGCTCACTGGCCATATAACACGCCGTTATCCTGGCACAAAACGTACTCATAATAATCAATACCTAGGGCCTTTTTTAAACCATGAAATGAATCGCTGCATAGGATGTTATCGCTGCGTACGATTTTACCGTGATTATTGTGGCGGTAATGATTTAAATGTTTTCTCTTCAAAAAACAACATTTTTTTTGGGCGTGCTGAACCGGGGAATTTAGAAAATGAATTTAGTGGTAATTTGGCTGAAGTATGCCCAACAGGGGTATTTACCGATAAGCCGTTTAGCCAACACTACATTCGCAAATGGGACCTTCAATCAGCACCGTCAATTTGTACTCATTGTAGTGTCGGCTGTAATACTTATGTCACTGAACGTGGCGGTATCATCCGCAAGATCAACAATCGATATAATGCAGCAATAAATGGTCATTTTTTATGTGACCGTGGCAGATTTGCTTATCAACATGTCAATCATGACAATAAATTAACCCAGGTATGGTCTCGTACTCAGCAAAACTCTCAACAAGAGAATCAACAAAAGAATCAAAGCCAAATAACTCATGTTTTGGATAATGAGCAAGCTCATAGTCAATTATCACAATGGCTCAATGAAACTGATGCACAAGTATTAGGCATTGGCTCTGCCCGCTCCTCCCTTGAAAATAATGCCGCATTACATAAGTTAGTTGGTGGCAATAATTTTTATGCCGGCATAGCCAATAATGAATTAAAGCAACTGCAGTTATTAATTAAAACCTATCAAAGTAAGCAAGTGGCTTTAGTTTCTCTTAGCCAAATAGAACAAAGTGATGCGGTACTTTTAGTGGGTGAAGATGTAACACAAACTGCACCTAGATTAGCCTTATCGATAAGACAAATGACTAAAAATGCTGGCATTGCTAAAGCCGCTAAACTGGGGATAAAACCATGGCAAGATGAAGCCGTGAGAAATATAAGCCAAGAGAGTAAATCACCGCTTATTATTATCAATACTGATGAAACTAAATTAGCTGATGTGGCAAAATATAACCTAAACCTAGCCCCGAATAAACAGCTTGAGCTGCTTGTAGAGATTGAAGCTTATCTAACCTGTAAATATGCGCCAACACCTTCTGCTGAAACGTTTTCTGACCTCGCCATCGCTATCGCCGATGAATTACTTGCCGCAAATAACCCGGTACTGATCACTGGCACCCATAGTTTTGATATTGCCTTATTATCAGCATGCTTGAGGCTGAGTATTTTATTAAGAAAACATAAAAAAAACTCAGGTTTTTATTGTGCAACATCATCGATTAATGCCTTAGGACTGTCTTTATTAGCACAGCCTGAACATGATATTGACAATTTACTACGCTCGATAAAAGCTACCCCGCCGACCCTACTTATCATCATGGAAACGGATTTATACCGGTATTGCGCCAATGAAAAACTAAGTGAATATTTAGATAACATTAAACACATTGTTGTTATTGAACAAATAATGAACGATACCGTAAAAATGGCAGATTTAGTATTGCCAGCGGCCTCTTTTGCTGAACAACATAGCAGCTGGTTAAATAATGAGGGTAGATTACAACGCGCTTATGCCGTTATGCCAGCAAGTGATATGAGACAAACGCCAGTGCAATGGCTAGCACAACATAATGCACTTGATGATGGACAAAACCTTTATCGCTACATGCAAACTATCACGCCTCTTTTACAACCGATAATGCAACTTGTAACGACTGATAAAAGTGACTTTCCCGTCGCTCGCCAACCAATGCGTTCATCAGCTCGAACGGCTTTTTTTGCTAATATAGATGTTAAAGAATATGCGCCAAAACGTGATGAAAAATCCAATTTAACCTTTACTATGGAAGGCGTTGCTGGCTTTAGGCAACAAACACTCGATAATAGCCAGCATAAAATAACCACGCCAGTAACTGGTGTCTGGTCACCTAAATGGAATTCAAATCAAGCCCTGAGTAAAAGCTTAAGTAACACCTTAAATGACTCAAGCGTTCAAGATGAAGCGGACTCAAACTTAGGCTTAAAAATATTTGACCGTATCAATAGACAAGAGTTTACAGTGCCTGCTGCGCAAATATATTCACCAAGTCAGCCATTAAATAACCTAAGTATTTGTCCTCAACATCATATTTATAGCAATGACGAGCTTGCCGATTATTCGTCAAGCATTCAACAACTAAGACCTGAGCCGGTAATTTCACTTAATCAACAGCAAGCAAAACATTTATCCCTTAAATCAGGTGAAAATATCACTATCAGCTCTGATGATTATAATATCTCTTTGCCCTGTTTTATTAGCAAGACTCTAGCAGATCAAGTTGTTTTAGTACCCTTTACCGAGTTTCTTCGCTTAGGAACTAACATGCATGTTGCAACTAAGCACTCTGCTGGCAATGCTGATGGAGATGCCAATGAATAGCAGTTCCCCCCCATTAATCATATTAATTGCTTGGCTCTTCATGTTAGCTGCTTGGTCTACATTGCTAGAACGTAGAGTGCTGTCTTTCTGGCAAGTGACTAAACATATCCAGCTTTCGTTAAATAACCTTGATGGAGAATGTAATGACTAGCTGGTTAACACCCTTAATCATTTTAATCGTCTTGCTCTTCATGTTAGCTGCTTGGTCTACGCCGCTAGTGCATAGATTTATATCTTTATGGCAAGTGACTAAACATATCCAGCCTTCGTTAAATAACCTTGATGGAGAATGTAATGACTAGCTGGTTAACACCATTGATCATTTTAATCGTCTTGCTCTTCATGTTAGCTGCTTGGTCTACGCCGCTAGTGCATAGATTTATATCCTTATGGCAAGCGACTAAAAATATCCAGCCTTCGTTAAATAACCTTGATGGAGATGCAAAATGGATAGCTGGTTAACACCCTTAATCATATTAGTTGTACTGCTACTATTAGGAGCTTGGTCTATTTGGCTAGAACGCAGAGTGCTGGCTTTATGGCAAGACCGATTAGGACCAAATCGTGTTGGCCCCTTTGGTTTATTGCAAGTTGTTGCCGATATGATAAAGATTTTCACCAAAGAAGATTGGGTGCCACCCTTTGCTGATAAAGTGCTCTTTATCATCTCGCCTATGATAGTCATGATCATGACACTGTTAGGCTTTGCCATTATTCCCTTTGCGCCGAATATACAAATTGCCCAATTTGATCATGCCTTATTATTTTTATTAGCCATCAGTTCATTATCTGTTTACAGCATCATGCTAGCGGGATTTTCATCTAATAGTAAATATGCGCTGTTAGGGGCTATGCGCACCGCAGCTCAAATGATCAGCTATGAAGTATTTATGGGGTTAGCGTTAATGGGCGTGGTGATTTTAGCCGATGACTTTAGTTTATCAGCCATCGTTGCAGCACAAGCAGATGTTTGGTTTATTTGTTATCAGCCATTAGGCTTCGTGCTATTTTTCATTGCCGGTATAGCAGAAATTCATCGTGCGCCGTTTGATTTACCTGAAGCGGAAACAGAAATCGTCGCAGGTTTTCATACCGAGTATTCCAGTATGAAATTTGGCATGTTTTTCATCGGTGAATATTTAGGCGTGATATTAATTTCCAGCTTAATCACTACCTTGTATTTTGGTGGCTGGCAAGGCCCTTTCTTACCGCCTTTATTATGGTTTATCTTAAAAACTGGATTTTTCATACTGTTCTTTATTCTTTTACGAGCGGCAATACCAAGACCTAGATACGACCAATTAATGGTATTCGCTTGGTATATTCTATTACCTTTGTCTTTACTGAACCTATTAGTCACAGGTGCGGTTAAGTTAAGTCTTTTAGGCTAACAGGAGCATTTATTATGATGAGCCAAATTAGAACCTTATTAAAAGTACTCAAACATACTTTTACTAAAGCTGACACGGTGCAATATCCAGAGCAACAGCCCTATTTATCGCCCAGGTATAGAGGTCGTATCGTGTTAACGCGCGATCCCAATGGCGATGAGCGCTGTGTCGCCTGTAACTTGTGTTCAGTAGCCTGTCCTGTTGATTGTATTTTCGTTGAAAAAGATGAAACTCAAGGTGGCCGCTGGCAAGCAAAAACATTCAGAATCAATTTTTCACGGTGCATTATGTGTGGCTTTTGTGAAGAAGCCTGCCCAACACACGCCATACAACTTACGCCTGATTTTGAAATGGCTGAATATGATAGGCAAAACCTAGTATACGAAAAAGAACATTTATTGATTGACGGACCTGGAAAGTATCGTGATTACAATTTTTATCAGGTGTGTGGTAAAGCCATTGAAGGAAAAGCCAAAGGGCAAGCAAATAACGAAGCACCTCCGATAGATATTAAAAGTTTATTACCCTGAAATAAAAGGTTTACTTGTTATGTTAGATGATATGTTAAACACCATTTTCATTATTACTGCGGCCATCATTTTAATCAGTGCGCTGTTAACTATCACTGCGCATAACGTCGTACATGCCTTGTTATATTTAGTTGTCACTATGTTAGCCGTTTCTTTAATATTTTTTATTTTAGGCGCATCATTTGCCGCCGCTTTGCAAATTATTATCTATGCGGGTGCCATTATGGTGTTGTTCATCTTTGTCACCATGATGCTGCATCAAGGCGAAAAGTCTTTAGCGCAAGAGCGACATTTATTTAACTTTTCCACCTCAATAACCGCTTTATTTTTATCTAGCATGTTATTTTTTGAATTGATTTTCATGTTGTTTTTAACGCCTGCTGATAGCGCTAACAGGTTGGTAACGGCGCCATCATCCGCAATTATCACCGTGAAAGATATAGGGACACAATTGTATGGCCCGTATTCATTGCTCGTGGTGATCAGCGCTTTAATGCTGCTTAGTGCATTGATCACCGCCATTCATATCAGTAAAAGCCCAGTCACTAGTGAGATAAAAACAAAGGCAGATAATTTATGATCCCTATTTCTTGGGTTTTCTTGCTCAGTTTAAGTTTATTTGTTATTGGACTTTTTGGCGTTCTTGCTAGACGAAACCTGTTATTTATATTGATTTCTTTAGAGTTAATGTTAAATGCGGTCGTCATCTTGTTTATTGCGGCCAGTCGCTATCACTCAGCGTCGATGGCAAATAGTGATGGCCAAATAATGTATTTGTTAATACTGACCTTAGCGGCATCTGAGATTGCCGTTGGATTAAGTCTAGTGGTCCATATGTACCGTCAACATCATCACTTAGATATAGATAAACTCAATAAGTTAAGGGATTAATATGACGGATTATTCAAGTTTATTAGCGCTTGTGCCACTGCTGCCACTTTTTAGTGCCCTTATTTTATTATTTTCCAAGTTACCTAAATTATGGATTTCAATTTTCGCGGTAGGCTCTGTTGCCAGCGTTGCTTTAATCAGCTTATTTTTAAATGTTATATTTTGGCAACAAAGCGATTTTGTTCTTACCTCCAGTTTAGGCACTTGGATTAACCTTGCACAATTAAATATAAACTTTGGTTTATATTTAGATCCCTTATCTTTGGTGATGATCACCATTGTATCGGGCGTGGGTGCATTAATACATCTGTATTCAACTGGATTTATGTACCAAGATAGTGATTTTAAACGCTATTTCACTTATTTGAATTTATTTATTTCTGCCATGCTCTTTTTAGTACTCGCAGATAATCTTTTACTGCTGTATTTAGGTTGGGAAGGTGTTGGTTTATGTAGCTACTTACTCATTGGCTTTTGGTATCAAGATCGAAAAAACAACTTAGCGGCCAATAAAGCCTTTTTAATGACAAGAATTGGCGATACCGCCATGGCTATTGGCTTATTTTTATTGTTCACGCAATTGGGTACATTAGATATACAAGAAATTCAAATTAAAGCGCACGCTGTTTGGTCACTTACTAATGATAATAATAACAATACAATGGCAAGCTTATGTTGCTTATTATTATTAGGTGGCGCGGTGGGCAAATCAGCGCAGTTACCTTTACAAAACTGGTTACCCGATGCGATGGCAGGCCCCACGCCTGTGAGTGCCTTGATCCATGCCGCCACTATGGTTACCGCCGGAATTTATTTGATAGCACGCAATAGTCAATTATTTCAACTGGCTCCCGATGTGCTTTATCTCGTTGCCCTTATTGGTACTTTCACTTTATTGCTCGGTGCCAGTGCCGCTATGGTGCAAACTGATTTAAAACGCATCTTAGCTTATTCAACCATTAGTCAATTAGGCTATATGTTTTTAGCTTTAGGTGTTGGCGCGGGGGCCAGTGCCGTTTTTCACTTAATGACCCATGCGTTTTTTAAAGCCCTACTCTTTTTAGCCGCGGGCGCGCTTATTTATAGCCTACACCATGAACATAATATTTTTAAAATGGGCGGCTTGCTTAAAAAACTTCCTGTTGTAGCGGTGTCATTTGCCATTGGCTGTGCTGCATTGGCTTCATTACCCTTCACTGCCGGCTTTTTCAGTAAAGAATTAATCTTAGCGCAAGTAATTGCTTCCGGTCATAGCGGGTTATGGTGGGCGGCAATATTAGGTGCCTTTTTCACAGCATTTTACAGTGCCCGATTATTTTTTGTCGTATTTTTAGGTCCAACACAGTTATCGCCTAATGCAAAGCCAACAAAGTCGATGAGCCTAGCTTTGGTTATTTTATCGGTATTGTCATTATTTGGTGGCATACATCCTGAAGGCTTAAAAAACTTAATGCCGCAACTAGATACTGACGGCTTAAGCACTTTACAACATTGGTTGCCTATTCTTTTACCCTTTATTGCTATTTCATTGGCGTGGTGGCTGTTCAAAACAAAGCGCTTTGGCAAACCAGTACCTACTTTTATGCAAGGTGTTCATCAGTTAGTTAAAAGTGGCTGGGCCTTTGATCACCTTTATCAAACAATTTTTGTCTCGCCTTTTAAATATTTATGCCAAGTAAACAAAGGTGATTTTATTGATTTATTTTATCGTTTAATAGAAAAAACCAGTGGTAGATTACATATGGCTTTTAGCCAATTTCAAAATGGACAATTAAGACGTTATAACGCCAGCCTGGTCATATTTTGTATTTTAGCTTTTGCCTGGTTTATCCGTGGGGAGTTAATGCTATGACCTTATTTATACTTTTATTAATGCCTTTATTGGGCGGACTACTTGCTTGGTATAGCGAAAGGTTTGACGCTGGTTTACCCAAAAAAATTGCTTTGCTATCTTTACTTCTGTGCTGGTTACCTTTAATTCCTTTACTTAGTAGCATGCCGTTTGATGCCAGTTCATTACCGAGATCACAGTGGCTTATAGATGAATCTTATCCTTGGATACCATTCTTTAATATCAACGCCCATTTAGCACTAGATGGCCTAAGTTTATTATTAATTTTACTGACGCTGTTAATGGGCTTAGTCGCTCTGTCTTCAGCTTGGCATGAAATTACCAAGCGAACAGGGCTATTTTATTTAAACCTACTTTGGACCTTGGCCGGTGTCTTAGGGGTATTCTTAGCGATTGACCTGTTTCTGTTCTTTGTATTTTGGGAAGTCATGTTAGTACCTATGTACTTTTTGATCTCAATTTGGGGCTACGAACAGCGCCACTATGCGGCAGTTAAGTTTTTTATCTTCACTCAAGCGGGAGGACTATTAATGCTAATCAGCCTATGCGCATTAGTGGGTATTCACTACCAGCAAACCGGCATATTAACCTTTGACTATCTTATTTTAATACAAAACCCCATTAGCGGTGACTTAGCCTTTTGGGTCGCACTGGGCTTTACCATCGCATTCTTAGTAAAATTACCGGCATTACCTTTTCATTCTTGGTTAGCCGATGCCCATACTCAAGCCCCCACCGCCGCTAGCATCATACTCGCGGCGGTATTATTAAAAACCGGTGGTTATGGCATTATTCGATTTGTGCTGCCGTTATTTCCACAGGCATCGATACAACTAGCGCCCTTTATGATGTTGTTAGGCGTAATTGGCATCATCTATGGCGCTATGATGGCTTTTGTGCAAACTGACTTAAAACGTTTAGTGGCCTATTCAAGTGTCAGTCATATGGGTTTTGTTTTATTAGGCTGTTTTGCTTTTAATATTTATGCCCTGCAAGGGGCTGTTATGCAAATGTTAGCCCACGGCATCAGTACCTCGGCACTATTTGTTTTGGTTGGCATGATACAACATAGATACCACACCAGAGATCTCAATGAGTTAGGCGGCTTATGGCTTAATTTACCTAAACTCAGTGCTTTTGGCTTGTTTTTTGGTATTGCTTCTTTAGGTATGCCTGGTTTAGGTAACTTTGTCGCTGAATTCTTGATATTAATTGGCAGTTTTGCACAATACCCTAAACTTACTATATTGGCGGCATCAGGTTTAATCTTAGCGGCGGTGTATTCATTATTATTAATTTATAAAACCTTTTTTGGCCAAACAAAGCGTCCGCACGACAGTAAAATAGCAGACACCAATACCAAAGAGTGGTGCACCCTTATCTCTATGTGTTTTATTCTCATTTATTTAGGCTTACACCCGCAACCATTTTTTGATTTGGTGCCGATTACCTTGATGAAACTGAGCTTTATAGCCGATGATATTGGAGCTTTATTATGAATGTAAATTATTACCCTGCATTCATTTTAATGTGTGGTGCCTTGATGATATTAATTCAGCTGTGCTTTAAAAGAAGCCATATCACCAGCTATTTAATTTCAGGACTCAGCTTATTTCTTGCCTTATTAACGCAGTTTTATTTACAAAACCATGCTGATACTAGCGATGTTTTATTTGTTTTGAATGCCCAAACAAGCTTTGTCTCGCTGTTATTATTAATGGTGGTCGGCTTAATTTGGGCGCAACTTTATCATTGGCTTAAAACCATAAACGAGCAAAAAGAGGAATATTATTTACTGTTTTTATTAACCACCATCGGTGGTTTGATCATGGTTTCGAGTCATCATTTTGCCAGTTTTTTTCTCGGCTTAGAATTAATGAGCCTGTCGTTTATTGGCTTAATTGCTTATTGTGGCCCTGATCAAAAAGCACAAGAAGCAGGCATTAAATATTTAATTTTATCAGCCCTCGCATCCGCCTTTATTTTAATGGGCGCGGCTATTTTATATCTTCAATTTGGCTCTTTATCTTTTTCAAACTTGCTGCCAAATACTTCGAGCCAAATTTTACCTCCGTGGGCTATTATAACGGCGATCATTTTTATTTTTACCGGGCTATTTTTTAAACTTTCATTAGTGCCCTGTCATTTATGGGTTGCTGACTTATTTGAAGGTGCACCGCTGGTGACTGCGGCTATGTTAGCAACTTTATCAAAGTTAGCGGCGTTCATTATATTATGGCGCTTAGTCACTTTAGGACATTGGCAACAATATCCACTCATTATAGATATTTTATCTATGGTAGCGATTGCCTCTATGTTTATCGGTAACTTCTTAGGCTTATTACAAAAAAACCTATTACGTTTAATGGCTTACTCTTCTATCGCACACTTTGGTTATTTATTAATAGTTTTGTTATTAATCAATAACAATGCCATTGAATTTTCCAGCCAAAGCTTTAATACCCAAACCCTATTTTTTTATTTAGTGGCCTATTTATTTACCCTAGTCGGTGTTTTTTCTATCTTTATGCAATTGCCAAAAATAAAAACACTCGATGATTTAGCCGGTTTATTCTGGCACCACCCAGTTATCGCCATCACGTTAATGCTGTTAATGCTTTCATTAGCGGGTATCCCCTTAACCTTAGGTTTTATGGCGAAATTCTATTTGATCATGGCCGCCGTCAGTCAACAATTATGGCTGGTATTATCTGCGTTAGTGCTCAGCAGTATTATTGGTTTATTCTATTATTTAAGAGTGATTATGGCGATGTTAAAAACA
Organism: Colwellia sp. TT2012; assembly: GCF_001440345.1. GTDB lineage: Bacteria > Pseudomonadota > Gammaproteobacteria > Enterobacterales > Alteromonadaceae > Colwellia. The sequence continues at coordinate 115,277 of NZ_LJYX01000016.1, forward strand.
CCCGCAGATGAATTGATATTTAAGGATATTAATTCATCTGGCAGTAGCCTATCACTTAATATACTTATATTATTTTTAGTGATAGGTTTCGGTGTATTCCCCTCTTCATTAAGCCAATTTATTCAACAAATATCAGGTTAAAATGAATTAAAATCACAGCTGTAAGCGCGACTTTGCAAACGCTCACATGTTTGTTACCAGGAAATATCAGGATAACGTGCCAATGCAATGCGAGATGGTTTATCATGGTAAAATATTGAAAAGTAATTGTTCCAAAATGCGTAAAACAACTAACAACAATACTAAACACTTTGATTAAAAGAACTAAAAAGATAAGAGTTAACATTAATGAACAACACCGAACAGCCCTCAATTTTTTGGCACGATTATGAAACCTGGGGTATATCACCAAAGTTTGATAAGCCTTCTCAATTTGCCGGCATTCGTACCGATCTCGATTTAAACATTATTGGCAAGCCAGAAATGTTTTATTGTCAACCGCCGGTTGATTATCTGCCGCACCCTGAAGCATGTTTAGTAACCGGTATAACGCCGCAAAAAGCACAACGTGAAGGGTTAACCGAAGCGGAATTTGCTGCGCGCATACATGAATTATTTTCAGCGCCTAATACTTGTGTCGCCGGCTATAACAATATTCGCTTTGACGATGAAGTTACTCGCTATTTATTTTACCGTAACTTTTACGACCCTTATGCGCGTGAATGGCAAAATGGTAATAGCCGCTGGGATATTATCGATATGGTGCGGGCCACTTATGCCCTACGCCCTGAAGGTATTAACTGGCCAACCGTTGATCGCGACGGCGAAGAAGTTGTTAGTTTCCGCTTAGAGTTATTAACCAAAGCCAATGGAATTAGTCATGAGTCTGCCCATGACGCCATGAGTGATGTTTACGCCACTATTGCCATGGCAAAGTTGATCAAAGAAAAACAGCCGAAACTCTATGAGTTTATTTTTAACTTAAAAAATAAAAACCACGTTAAAGATTTGATTAATACTGCAGACATGACCCCCATTGTGCATACCTCAAGTAAAATATCCTCGGCACACGGTTGTACCAGTTGGTTTGCGCCGATAATTTATCATCCCGTTAATAAAAATGCGGTAATTTGTGTCGATTTGGCCCAAGATATTTCACCATTATTGACACTTAGCAGTGAAGAAATAAAAGCGCGTTTATATACCCGTCATGATGAGTTAGCGCCGGACGAAAAGCCTATTCCGGTCAAGCTTATTCATGTAAATAAATGCCCGGTTATTGCGCCAGCAAAAACATTATTACCTGAAAACGCCAAGCGTTTGGCCATACCAAGGGATTTTTGTTTAGAGAATTTAGCGTTATTGAAAAAGCATGCTGATCTAAGAGATAAACTCAGTGATGTTTTTGCCACCTCTGATTTTGATAATACTGACGTAGATGCCGAGCAAGCGTTATACGGTGGTAGTTTCTTTAGCCATAGCGATAAAGCGCAAATGGATATTTTACGTGATTTACCGCCAGAGCAATTAGGCAGTCATCCTTTTAAATTTCAAGACCAGCGTCTTGCAGTCATGCTTTTTCGATATCGAGCACGAAACTACCCACACACCTTAACGAGTGAAGAACAACAAAAGTGGCAGCAGTATTGTAGTAACAAATTACAAGATGGTGAAAAAGGGTTATTGAGCATTGAAGAGTATATGCAAAAAGTTGAAAATTTAGCTCATCAATATGAAAATAATGATGAAAAGATGAAGGTATTAAAAGCACTATATCTTTATGTTCAACCTTGATTAATTTAACTACCTTAGCTCTTAAAATAAAAGGCTAACGTCAAATCAATTAACTTGCTAGACTTACTTTTTAAATTAAAGGAATAACGTCAATGAAATTACCAGCGCTACTAATATCAAGCCTTTTTATCGTTCAGGCTATGCCTGCACACGCTAATGACTTTACTAAATCATTAACCAGCCAATTACAAAAAAGTGATACTAAAAAAGTAGAATCAAATGCATTAGTTAGTTATGCAGCTAATCAATTAGGCATGTCTGAAGATACCGTTACCTCGGGTTTAGGCTCTCTTTTTAAAGTGGCTAAAGATAACTTGAGTAAAGATAATTTTGCGATGATCACTAAGGCTATTCCAAGCATTAATACTTATATAAACCAAGCGCCAAAATCTTCTAGCTCTTCTTTTACCTCATTATTAAGCAAAAGTAGTGATACCGGTAAAGCAGCTGTAGGCATGGATTATTTAAATTCTTCTTTTAAAAAATTAGGCATTTCTCCAGATAAACTTCCGGCCATGCTTAACTCAGTTACTGGCTATTTAGATAAATATGGTTACGGTGAAGCATCCGGCTTACTTAAAAAAGGTTTGAGCTTTCTATAAATAATATAGTGCTAACTTGCGATGAATAATAAAAACCAAAGTCGTTCGATCTCTTTGGTTTTTAGCTTTTTATCCTTCGAACCTTTAATATAAATCAGTTTGTTAGTTTTTAAAACGTGATATCAAGCTTGAGGTATCCCAGCGGTTACCACCTTTTTCTTGAATTTCTTGATAAAAACCGTCCACCATTTTGGTCATAGGTAGGTCTACTTGTTTTTTCTTTGCTTCTTCAAAAGCAATAGCTAAGTCCTTACGCATCCAGTCAACGGCAAAGCCAAAGTCATACTCACCGGCAAACATAGTTTTATAGCGATTTTCCATTTGCCAAGAACCCGCAGCACCTTTGGCTATGGTTTCTACTAATGCTTCTGGATCTAAACCAACTTTTTCAGCAAAATTAAAGCCTTCCGCTAATCCTTGTACTATGCCGGCAATACAAATTTGATTGACCATTTTAGCTAATTGGCCACTGCCTACTGGCCCCATTAATTTACTAAATTTTGCATAGGCCGCAATTACCGAGGAAATTTTTTCAAATTCCGCTTCATTACCCCCTAACATTACTGTTAATTGACCATTTTCAGCGCCCGCTTGGCCACCTGATACTGGCGCATCTAAAAAATATTTTCCTTGGCTATTAGCATTTTCTGCTAATTCACGAGCGACTTCTGCGGATGCCGTGGTATGGTCAACAAAAATAGCACCTGGAGGCAAACCGGCTAATATACCATGTTCACCTAAAGATACTTGGCGGACATCATCATCATTACCGACACAACAAAAGACAATCTCACAATTTTGTGCAGCTTTAGCGGGTGTTTCAGCATAACGTCCACCATATTCAGCTTGCCATTGCTCAGCTTTTGCTAAAGTACGGTTATAAACACAAACGTCAAATCCTGCTTTTTGTAAATGCCCGGCCATTGGGTAGCCCATGACACCTAGACCAATAAACGCTACTTTCATATGCCAACCTTTTCTCATTAATTTGTTAATTCATTCAATAGCGTCAGTTTACGATAGTTTACTATTTTGCTCTAGCAACTTTGCAAACCAGCAGTTTTTCATCTAGAATAACAAATGAGTTGTACACAATCAAATAGCGCAAAATTTAAATTGGCACTATAATATCGACCGCTTGCTTAGTAAAACCAGCTTGCTATTTTATCTTTAGGAGATAACCAATATGAGTAATATTTATCAATTTTCAGTTGAGAACAATAAACAAGAAAAGACTGATTTAACTCAGTTTACCGATAAAGTATTACTTATCGTTAATACTGCCAGTCAATGTGGTTTTACCCCACAATATCAGGGTTTACAAACACTGCATGATACTTTTAAAGCAAAGGGTTTTGAAGTTTTGGCCTTTCCTTGTAACCAATTTAAGCAACAAGAAAGTGGTAGCAATGAAGAAATTCAGCAGTTTTGTGATTTACACTTCAACATTAAATTTCCTTTATTTAATAAAATAGAGGTCAACGGTAATAACGCTCACCCACTGTTTAACTATTTAAAACAACAAGCGCCTGGCATCCTCGGCTCTACATCAATAAAATGGAACTTTACTAAATTTTTAGTTAATCGCCAAGGTGAAGTCGTACAACGTTATGCACCAACAACTAAACCTGAAGCAATAACCGCTGATATTGAAAAGTTATTGTCAGTGCCGCTGAAAACCAATTGAGAATAAGTAATTGAGAATGAGTAATAATTTACAGCTAGAAAAGCAATTGTGTTTTCGCCTGTATAGTTTGAATAAATTAATGTGCCGCCTTTATGCTCCGCTATTAAAAGAGTTAGCGTTAACCTATCCGCAATATTTAGTCATGATGGTGTTATGGCAATATCAAGAGGGGATTTCGGTTAAAGACTTAGGTGGTCAGCTTGATTTAGATTCAGGCACCCTTTCGCCGTTATTAAAACGTATGGAAAAGCAAGCGCTTATCAAGCGAGAACGTCAGACAAAAGATGAACGAGTAGTGCTTATCAAGCTCACTCAAGCAGGCATTAACTTGCAACAAAGCGCCGAACATATTCCCGCTAAAATGTTTGCTGTGACAGGCTTGTCTGCCGAAAATCTGCAAGCATTAAACCTGACACTTGATCAGCTTATTGAGAATATAGGTAATTAAACGCTGAACATTTAAGTAATTAGGCGGGTTGCGCTATGTATAGCCCAAGGCTGTTAACATAAGCTTGGGCTAATATAAGGTGTTATTAATTTATAGTTTAGGAAAATAAGCTGTTATGCAATTTCTCAACCACAGAGTTAGCATCAGCTTCAGCAACTAAAAAGCATATATTATTGGCACTAGCGCCATGGCAAATCAAACGAATATTGATATCATTTATCGTTTGAAAAATGCTTTGGCCTATCCCTTTCGCAGACGTTAAACCATTACCAATAACCGCAACAAGTGATAAACCATGCTCGACAGTCACTTCACAAAGCTGTTCTAATTCAGTAACAACTGCATTGGTAATTAATGATTGTGTTGAGCCACTTGGGTTATCAAAGGTTAAAGCAACACTGATCTCACTGGTAGTGATTAAATCAACACTCAGATCATGTTTTGCTAACACAGTAAATACTTTCGCTAAAAAACCACTGGCATGTAACATAGCAGGACTTTTTACCGTCACTAAGGTTTGCTCACGTCGCAAAGCAATTGAGCGATAGGTAGGGTTTGAGTCGACTTTCTGCTTAATTTGGGTACCACCCTTTTCCGGCTCTTTACTTGAGCCGACAAAAACAGGGATATTACAACGCATTGCCGGAATAAGTGTCGCTGGATGTAATATTTTAGCGCCAAAAGTTGCCATTTCGGCCGCTTCACCAAAACTGATTTCTTTAATCGCTCGAGCTTGATCGGTAATACGTGGGTCGGTAGTAAAAATACCCTCTACATCGGTCCAAATAGACAAATTATCGCCATTTATCGCTTCAGCCAGTAATGCGGCTGAATAATCTGAGCCGCCTCGCCCTAGCGTAGTGGTATGGCCTTGACTATCTTGACCAATAAATCCTTGGGTCACAATAACTTTATCATGAAGTTTAGGGACTAATAATTGTGCACTTTGTGTTGCCAGCAGCTTGATATCAACTACAGCTTTACCATATAAGCTATTGGTTTTCATCACTTGTTGAACATTAAAATACTCAGCCGCTACGTTAATCGACTGGAGAACTTGGGTAAAAACACGTGAGCTTAATTGCTCGCCAAAGGCAAGGATCGCATCGGTAGTTTTACGACTAAATTGTAGTGATTGTGTTAAAGCCTGCTGGGTTAATGCATCAAGCAAGCTATTAATTTCTTGATTAAGCTCACTGGCAACGTCCTTGGCTAGGTGCTGGGTAATATTAACTTGAATGGTACGAATATTTTCCACAATGTTTTTTTGCTCATCAACAGCAACATTTTCCTGACTTAAGCGCACCAAATAGTTGGTTACGCCGGCACTGGCGGAAACAACCACTAAGCGATTACTGGTATCGTTTTTAATAATATTGGCGCAGCGCAGCATGGCTTGGAAATCAGCGACACTGGTGCCGCCAAACTTGGCTACGGTTAATGATGATATAGATTGTACTGGATTCACAAATTTCTCCCCTAAAAACACTAGCTAGTTACCGAGCTTTTGCGGAACTCTTTACTGAATTAATAATTGAGTAAACTAGCGATTGGAAGAGCATGACTGAGTAGTTAGCGCATGGGTATTCTGCCTTGTTAGCAGACCCAGCTCATAAACGGCAAAAGAGACGAAACTTTTTCAGCCAGAAGCTCTCCACCCTTTTATTTAATGTTAATGATGCCTAATAAACTAGGCTATATTTAACAAATACGTCAGGTGACAGCCATAAGGATTCAACCTTAGTGACCGAGTATTTAAGCCCACCATCAAATACTCTCGGCGATAACCTCCCTCAAAAACGGTCATAGGAAGTGTGGTTCCTCACGTTTTCTACCTAAGTTTCGCACCTCTTCTGGTGTATTGAAATATAGAGTATTAACCCTAAACCACAATAGGCTATATTAGACCCGATTTTGGCTATTATTGCAACAGTTTTTTGTTTATCCAATTGACATTTTTCAACAAGCACTTTAGCAAAATACTTGATATAGTAGCTTTATATCAATGTTGTCGGTAAGTTAGCAAAAATTATGGATTTATTTCTCCTTAAAAAGATCATCACTGTCTTAATCATGCCTATTAATATAGTGCTGTTATTACTTATTCTTGCCCTCTTTCTTCATGGGAGAAAGCCAAAAAAAAGCATAAAAAGCTTATCGGCGGCAATTTTCATCTTACTGATCAGCGCTTTTCCGCCCTTTTCTGATACTGTTATGACCGCGATTGAAAATGATTACCCAGCTTATGTTAACAGCAATGACAGTATCGATTATATTGTCGTGCTAGGTTGTCGCCATACTAACAATAGCAATTTACCGGTTACCAGCCAATTAGCAACGTGTTCATTACAGCGCATGGTTGAAGCCTTGCGACTATATCAATTACATCCTGAAGCAAGAATAATCACTTCAGGCTATGGTGGAAAAAACCTGATATCTAATGCTGAGATCGTCAAGCAATCATTGGTACTTTTAGGTGTGCCGGCACAAAAAATCATTACGGAGAACTTCCCCAAAGATACTGAAGAAGAAGCTGAGCTGATTGCGCCTAGGGTGCAAGGTACAAAAATAATACTGGTGACCAATGCCGACCATATGCCTAGAGCGATGAATTACTTTCAGGCACAAGGTATTTACCCTATTGCGGCACCCACAGGTTACTGGGTTAAAAATCCAGACAGTAGCAAAAACTGGGCACATTATGTACCCGACAGTAAAAAATTACAGCAGAGCACTATTGCCTGGTATGAAAGTTTAGGATTATTAGTGCAGTGGTTTAAGTCGCTGTTTAATTAGCAAACTACATTAAAAAACGACCACTAGCTTTTTGTTAGTTACTAAACCGGGTTATCAATATCAACAAAGAGCACTTCAAGACCGTGCTCTTTCGCCAAATGCTCGCCTAAAGCCTTTATGCCGTAACGCTCAGTAGCATGGTGACCGGCCGCAAAACAATGAATATCCATCTCATGAGCAATAATAGGACTAGTACGGCTGGTTTGCTCAGACACTTCCCCCTCGTTAGATAGTTGCTTCTATTGAATTGAGTTGAGTTAAGCTAAGTTGAGTTGAGCCCAGCTTAAACCTTAAACGGGATTATCAATATCAACAAAGAGCACTTCAAGACCGTGCTCTTTCACCAAATGCTCACCTAAAGCCTTTATGCCGTAACGCTCAGTAGCATGGTGACCGGCCGTAAAAAAGTGAATATCCATCTCATGAGCAATAATATGACTAGTACGGCTGGTTTGCTCAGACATTTCCCCCCGTTAGATAGTTGCTTCTATTGAATTGAGTTGAGTTAAGCTAAGTTGAGTTGAGCCCAGCTTAAACCTTAAACGGGATTATCAATATCAACAAAGAGCACTTCAAGACCGTGCTCTTTCGCCAAATGCTCACCTAAAGCCTTTATGCCGTAACGCTCAGTGGCATGGTGACCGGCCGCAAAAAAATGAATATCCATCTCATGAGCAATTATATGACTAGTACGGCTGGTTTGCTCAGACATTTCCCCCCGTTAGATAGTTGCTTCTATTGAATTGAGCCCAGCTAAGTTGAGTTGAGCCCAGCTTAAACCTTAAACCTTAAACCTTAAACAGGATTATCAATATCAATAAAGAGCACCTCAAGCCCATGCTCCTTGGCCAAATGCTCGCCTAACGCCTTTATGCCGTAACGCTCAGTAGCATGGTGACCCGCCGCAAAAAAATGGATATCCATCTCATGTGCAATATGGGTGGTTTGTTCAGAAACCTCTCCCGTTAAAAAGGCATCAATACCTTGCTCAGCAGCAAGTTCGATATAACCTTGCCCGCCGCCAGAACACCAAGCAATGGTTTTTATCGGCTTATTACTCGGTGGGGCTATATGCAAACATTCACGCTCAAGGGTTGTGTTTATTAGCGTGGCAAAGTCTTCGCCACGCCACTCTTGTTTAAAGCAGCCCTGCATAGCCACACTTAATGGGTTGCCCAGCTCAAGTGGCGCGACATTTTCAATGTTAAATAACTTAGCAAGCTGGGCATTGTTACCCAAGGTAGGATGAATATCTAGCGGTAGGTGGTAAGCAAATAAGTTGATGTCATTGACCAATAACGATTTGATGCGATCATGCTTCATGCCGCGAATAACATAGGACTCATTTTTCCAAAAATAGCCATGGTGAACCAGAATGGCATCGGCTTGTTCACTGATTGCACGTTCAATAAGGGCTTTAGAGGCGGTAACCCCAGTGATCACTTTATTGATGTCTTTACACCCTTGAATTTGTAAACCATTAGGGGTGAAGTCTTTTATTTGCTCTGGCTTTAATAAAGCAGTTAAATAATCTTCTAAATCTTTACTTTGCATAAGTCAGGTACTTTTTAAGTATGGGCAATAATGAATAGCTAATCGTTCATTTCAAAAGATAAATAGCTATCTACTCTTAGGGATTTTTTTGTTATTTTCGACTGACTCTCTATGTGTATTCATAGTAGTCACTTTTACTGGATTAAACTCAGGCCGTATTTGCCATTTAGGTTTAATGGGTGTTAGCGGTAACACGCGTTTTTTCGCTACAATCACATAAACAGAGCCCAAGGCAGGTAAATAGTTTTTAGCAAAATTATGCCAACTGCTATTTAAGGTGTCAGTGCTCAACTTCCCTGTTAATCCGGAATGTAAACAGCGTTGGTCGGCTAAAATTTCAAAGCCCATTAAGTGCAGCCAATCTTTGACTCGCATCGGTGAGAAAAAATGTTCATTCCATGGTGTTTTACTGCGCCGATAGGGTAATAGCCGATTTAAACCGACCAGGCTTAACGGATTAAAGCCCGTTAACACTAAATAGCCATTAGGGATCAACACTCTATTAGCTTCACGTATGACATGATGAGGATCAAGAGAAAACTCTAAGGCATGACTCAACAAACAAACATCGACACTATGCTCTTGCAAGGGTAAATCATCAATATCTCCGAGCACATCCGCTAAATTACTTTTACCGCTGATGCTGACTTGATGGTTTATGGTGCAATTGCTTATCTCTATTTCACTACTTAAGGCACCCAGTTTAACCAAATGATAACCGAAGAATTTTTGCCACCAAGGAGCAAGCTCTTGCTCAATGGCTTTTTTAATGACCTCACCATTAGGTAAAGCCTGCCACGAGCTTGGATAATACGGTTGTCGAAAAGCTAACGCTGGTTTCATAGAGTCTTCTTTAGGCGTATAATGAGAAAAATTGTTGTGATGCCACAAATAGCGCCAATGTAAAAGCTTTATTTGCAAGTTAACACGGTAAACACTAAGTATATAACGAACGAAAGGTAAAATCTCATATGTCTAATACTCATCATATTGTTAGCGCAATAAAGGCCTTTAACGATAATTATATTTGGGCGCTAGCAAGTGAAAATAGTGATAAAATTGCCCTAGTTGATCCCGGTGATGCCTTGGTATGTATTGAGTATTTACAAACGAATAAGTTAGTTTTATCAGCCATTTTGATCACCCATCATCATCGCGATCATGTCGGTGGTATCGAAAAATTACTGGCTTATGCCAAAAATAATGCATGGCCGGTGACTGTTTATGGCCCAGCTAATGAAAATATTGCTCAGCTCGATGTTACCCTTAAAGAAAACGATATTGTCACCTTAACAGAGCTCAATTGTCAGTTGCACATACTCGACCTTCCCGGTCATACTAGCGGCCATATTGCTTATTACAATAATGACCTGCTATTTTGTGGCGATACCTTATTTTCAGGTGGCTGTGGTCGGTTATTTGAAGGCACAGCGGAGCAAATGCATAGTTCACTGACTAAATTAGCAAATTTACCCACAAATACCCTAATTTACTGTGCCCATGAATATACTCAAGCAAACTTAGCATTTGCCTTAGCTGTTGAGCCCAGTAACAGCGACCTGCATACCTATGCCGAGCAGGTAAATTTAAAACGTCAGCAAAACCAAACAACTCTGCCCAGTAATATAGCGTTAGAACGTCAAATTAATCCTTTTTTACGTTGTCATAAAGCCAGCATTAAATTAGCAGCACAAGCTTATACTAACCAAAGTCAAAGTAGCGACAGTGAAGTTTTTGCCGCTATTCGAGCGTGGAAAGATAATTTCTAGCAACTTAGCTTATATCGGAAGTTATTTACCGCCCAAGACTAGTTAGGTGAATTATGCTAATCTGCTAAATCATTTTTATTTCCCGCTGATTTTACTGGTTATCCATGAAGTATTTATTATTACCTGCAATTGTTCTTTTAGCTGGCTGTCAAAGCCTTTCCCCAAATGATGTTAATACCGATAATGACTCCGTTGCTACCCCCCATCTTGAAGCGGCAAATTCCGTAGAAATTAATCAAGCACTGTTAGCCGACGAAAACATTGATGTTATTCACCCCTTTGCTGATGTAGACATCGTTTTAACAGACCAAGACAGTGTTGAACAGCATAACATTTGGCCACGCATTCGCAGCCAACTAAGCTTTGATATTCCTGAAGAAAAGCGCCTTATAGCGCAGCGTAATTGGTATGTTAACCACCCAAGTTACCTGAAACGTGTCGCTAAACGCGCCGAGCCCTTTCTTTATTATATTGTTGAAGAATTAGAAAAAAATGATATGCCTATTGAATTGGCTTTATTACCCGTGGTTGAAAGTGCCTTTGACCCTTTTGCCTATTCACACGGCAGGGCTTCAGGTATGTGGCAATTTGTCCCAGCCACAGGTGAACGCTTTGGCATGAAACAAAACTGGTGGTATGACGGCAGGCGAGACATTGTAGCCTCGACCGAAGGTGCCATTAAATACCTTAAGTATTTGCATAAATTTTTCGATGGCGACTGGATGTTAGCGCTGGCCGCTTATAACTCAGGTGAAGGTCGAGTCAGGAATGCCGTTAGAAAAAATAAACGTTTAGGTAAACCAACCGACTTTTGGTCGCTCGACTTACCAAAAGAAACTCGCGCTTATGTGCCAAAACTATTAGCCTTAGCCGATATTATAAAGCGCCCGGAAGATTTTAATTTATCACTTTACCCCATAGACAATAAAAGTGTTTTGACACAAGTTGATATTAAATCACAACTTGATTTAGCAAAAGCGGCAACATTGGCAGGTTTGTCATTAGCAGAATTACAACGCTTAAACCCTGGTTTTAATCGTTGGGCAACGGATCCTGACGGACCACATAGGTTATTATTACCCTCGCATACGGTAGAAAAATTTGAGTTGGGCTTAAGTAAACTCAGTAAAAATGACCGTCTAGCTTGGCAACGCTATAAAATCAAAAACGGTGATAATTTAGGTGTCATTGCCAATAAATTTAATACTCGTATTGATTTGATACAACAAGTTAATAATATCAACGGTAATCAAATTCGTGCTGGTAAATATTTACTTATTCCAGTAGCCGCGAAGTCACTCGACAGCTATGTATTCTCACAAGATCAACGCATTGCAAAAAAACAAAATAGACCTCAAAAAGGTCGTAAGATTGTCCATACAGTAAAATCCGGTGATAACCTGTGGGACATTGGCCGTAAATATAAAGTCAATGGTAAAAGTATTGCTAAGTGGAATGGTTTTGCCCCAAGAGATACCTTAAAGCTAGGTCAAACATTAGTAATTTGGCAGAAGAATGGCCGTAAAACCAACGCATCGAACTACGCCAATAGTAAAATGGGTAACATTGTAGAAAATGCAATCATACGTAATATTACTTATAAGGTACGTCGGGGTGACTCTTTTGCTCGTATAGCGGATAAATTTAATGTCCGTATCCGTGATATTGAGCGGTGGAACAACCTTGATAGAAAAAAATACCTTCAACCAGGTCAACGCTTAAAACTATCGGTTGATGTGACCAATAATATTTAACACTTAGCTCAATAACTTATTCAAGCCCTCCTCTGACAAAAAAGCGAGCAACACGGCTCGCTTTTTCCTTATAGACGCTGACTGGTAAAGTCGACAAAAAATGTTTGCTCCTGCCCCTTTAACTCTACCGTAAGCCATAAACGCCAAGCCATATGTTCATCACCGCAACTGGCCAGCAAGCTTTGCGCTATAAACACCCCGGTATTATCGGTTTGTTCAAAAAAAACCGGCACCTTGCCCATAAACATTTCCTTACCCTCTAAATAAGCTGAGATGTGAGTTATGTTTTGCTTAGTAACTTGTTCAGATTGAGATGACTCAGCTAATTCAACTAATTCAGTTAACTCAATGAAAAAAGGTAACTCTGTTTTAATCTTATCGGCTAACTGCGGCTGCGAAAATTTAATGGTAAAATCAGCCAGATCTGTATTGATTTGGCATTGACTCTGACTAGTAATGCATAAGGGCGCCAAGGTATGCAGACTATCAGCCAAACCCTGTTCACTTACTGGCTTACAAGCACTAATAAAGAATAAAAAACCTACCAGGGGGAGTTGTTTGAACACGTTATAGCCTACCTTCTCTGAAAAAAAGCTATTATCCACTAACGTCAATAAACTAGCCACTATTAGTCTTAGCGGGTTGAGCTTAATGCAGAACATCATTCATCAAAGCAACGGACTAAAGCTATTAATAGTCACCTTGCTAACGATTAATAGCTTAGCCGCACTGTTAATTTGTTGAGAAACGTCTATAAATAAGGTTATTCCGGTGCGTGGCAATGTTGGTGAATTGATAAAAAGTGAACCACATCGAATGTTTTTTAACTCATTGAGGTTACTATTGTATTTTTATTGTTCAGTTAATATCCACCCCTAATTACAGAGTAATTATCATTTATTGATCTACATCAAATTAAAACGCGCATAGTTGTTGATTTATAGCCTCGCCAAAGGGTAAAATTACTGGGATTTTGACACATTTGCTTACAGCGATGCTACATATCTCACGGCTCAATGAGCAAACACATAGAATTAGTATAAATTGTGTCCTATACCTAAGACTTTTCACGTTTAGGTATTACAGCAAGAAATACTTTCTGATTAATAATAACACTGCGGAATTCTTAACATGACCACAAGTAATACGTCAGCAGTAGACTACAACTTCGATGTTGTACGTCAGTTTACTGTAATGACTGTAATCTGGGGAATCTTTGGTACACTTGTAGGTGTACTTATCGCGGCACAATTAATTTGGCCTGCGTTAAACTTTGATACACCTTGGTTAACCTACTCCCGTCTTCGTCCACTTCATACTAATGTTGTAATTTTTGCATTTGGTACAAGTGCTTTATTTGCCACATCTTATTACGTTGTCCAGCGTACCTGCCAAACACGACTGTTTGGTGGTAAGTTAGCAGCTTTTACCTTCTGGGGCTGGCAAGCAGTCATTGTAGCCGCAGTTATAAGCTTACCTTTAGGTTATACCTCTTCAAAAGAATACGCTGAGCTAGAATGGCCAATCGATATTCTTATTGCCGTGGTTTGGATTAGTTATGCTGTTGTATTTTTTGGCACACTGGTCAAACGTAAAACCTCACACATCTATGTAGCTAACTGGTTCTTTGGTGCCTTTATTCTGGTTATTATGGTTTTGCATATTGGTAACAGTATGGCGATACCTATTTCAGCAATGAAATCCTACTCCATTTATTCTGGTGCCATTGATGCCATGATGCAGTGGTGGTATGGACATAATGCCGTTGGTTTCTTATTAACTGCTGGTTTCTTAGGTATGATGTATTACTTTGTTCCTAAACAAGCAGAGCGTCCAGTCTATTCTTATCGCTTATCCATTGTACATTTCTGGGCGTTAATCTCGCTTTATATTTGGGCCGGTCCTCATCACTTACATTACACGGCATTACCTGATTGGGTACAAACCGTGGGTATGACCATGTCTATCGTATTATTTCTGCCTTCATGGGGCGGCATGATTAACGGTATTATGACGTTATCGGGTGCTTGGCATAAACTTCGTACTGACCCTATTTTACGTTTCTTAATTGTTTCTTTATCTTTCTACGGTATGTCTACCTTCGAAGGACCTATGATGGCAATTAAATCAGTTAATGCTTTATCTCATTATACTGACTGGACTATTGGCCACGTTCATTCTGGTGCCCTAGGTTGGGTTGCTATGATTTCAATTGGTGCCATGTACCACTTAATCCCAATATTGTTTAACCAAGGTCGCATGTACAGTATTCGCCTAATCAACGTGCATTTTTGGATTCACACCTCGGGTGTTATTCTTTACATTGTCGCCATGTGGATTTCAGGTGTTATGCAAGGGTTAATGTGGAGAGCAGTTAATACGGACGGTACCTTAACTTACAGTTTTGTCGAAAGTTTAACCGCATCATACCCCTTCTATTTTATTCGTTTCATTGGTGGTGTGTTAGTCGTGTCTGGCTTTATCTTAATGGGCTACAACATGTTTAAAACCATTTATGCGAAAGACGGAAGTCTGCAGCCTGTTGAAGAAACATAAGGAGAACAAAGATGAAAAACATACATGAAAAAGTTGAAAAGAATGTTGGCTTGTTCTTTCTGTTTACGGTAATGGCTATCAGTATTGGTGGTTTAGTCGAAATAACCCCCTTATTTTTTCAAAAAGAGCTAGCACAACCGGTTGATAACTTAAAACCTTATACTGCCTTGCAAATGGAAGGACGTGACATTTATATTCGTGATGGTTGTCACGTATGTCATAGCCAAATGATTCGTCCATTTAGAGCAGAAACCGAGCGTTACGGTCACTATAGTGTTGCGGGTGAACACGTTTGGGAACATCCATTCTTATGGGGTTCAAAACGTACTGGCCCTGATCTAGCACGTGTTGGTGGCCGTTACAGTGACGATTGGCATAGAGCACATTTATTAGACCCTCGTTCGGTTGTACCTGAGTCTAATATGCCCTCGTTTAAATGGTTAGCTGAGAATATCCTTGATGGTGAATTAACGGGTAAGAAACTAGCTACCTTTAATTGGTTAACAAAAAACCGTAGTCATAAAGACGAAAATGGCAAAGCAATTCCGCTTTATACTCAAGCAGAAATTGATGGCGCTAAAGATGCGGTTAAAGGTAAAACAGAAATGGATGCCTTGATTGCTTACTTGCAATCACTTGGCCATGCTTTGAAGTAGCCGGAGTAATGATGGATTACGGAACACTTAGAGGGCTAGTGGCCCTCCTTATATTCGCCTTGTTTATTATTATTGTCATGTGGAGTTATTCGAAAAAACGAAGTGCTGCATTTCAAGATATAGCAAATTCTATTTTTGAAGAAGATGAACTAAACAAGCAAACAAAACAAAGCCACCTTGGCATAAACAACAAACAGGAGACTAATAATGTCTAGCTTCTGGAATATATGGATTTGGGTGCTCACCCTAGGTTCACTCGTTGGTTGTTTTCTACTACTACGTTGGTGTTTAAACGACCATACTGGTGTTAAAGAAGGTGAGTCTATGGGGCACTCCTTCGATGGTATAGAAGAATTAAATAATCCACTACCAAAATGGTGGAGCACATTTTTCTTATGTACCATTGTTTGGGCCTTTGGTTATTTGTCACTTTATGGCCTAGGCAGTTGGGGTGGGCTTTTAGGTTGGAAAAGCTCGAATCAAGGCATACTAAACCTGGCGGAATCAAAAGCTAAAACGGCCGCAAGTTTAGCGGAAGGCTCTCAGCTTTTGGTGCAGTATGACCGTGAAGTAGCACAAGCAGATGCTAAGTACGGTCCGATTTTTACGGCTTACGCAGCGCGTAGCATTGAAGATTTAGCCACTGATGAGGAAGCATTAAAAATAGGCCAACGCTTATTTATTCAAAACTGTTCACAATGTCATGGCTCTGATGCACATGGTACGACAGGCTTCCCTAACCTAGCGGATAAAGACTGGTTATACGGCGGCAGTCCGCAAACCATTAAAGAAACCATTATGAATGGTCGTAAAGCATCTGGCATGATGGCTTGGCAAGGCGTATTAGGCGGCGAGCAAGGTGTTAAAGAAGTTGCCGCTTACGTTATTAGTTTAAGTGGTCGCTCTGTTGACCCTGAATTAGCGAAAGCGGGTCAAGGTAAATTTGCTTTATGTGCTGGTTGTCATGGCCCTGAAGGCAAAGGTAGCATAGCCTTAGGTTTACCAATGGGTGCTCCAAACTTAACCGATAACATCTGGTTGTATGGTGGTTCAAAACGGGTAATTGAAGAGTCAATCCGTAATGGTCGTGCCGGTGTTATGCCTCCTTGGAAAGACATTCTTGGTGAAGAGAAAGTTCACCTAATTAGTGCCTATGTTTATAGTCTTTCTCAAGATTAATAATCAAAAAACACTAAGGTTAAGCGGTGTTGCTTACAGCCATCAGGACAATGTGCATCCTGCATTGCCTAGTAAGCTACATCCGTGTAGCGTCATGGCACCGTGAGCTACCGTTATCCTGAACATACTCTCTCCTTCACATCCTTGTGATCGAGAAGTACCGTTCATCCTGAACATAAAGCCCTTGTTACACATTGTAACAAGGGTTTTTTTATGCCTTTAACCGAGGAGAAAACTAGCTGCTAGTTGATAAAAAAGGTATAATCACACCCCCTATCCTACTGTCAAAATAAGCTATTTTATGAAAACCTCTTGGTACCGCGAGCCTTGGGCTTGGTTAGTTTTTATCCTTCCTTTTACTGCTGTTGTAGCAGGTATTACTACTTATATTATTGCCAATACTAATCCCGATACCTTAGTTATTGGTGATTATTATAAAAAAGGCAAAGCCATCAACTTAGAAGTTGGCAAAGTAAAAATGGCGCAAAAATTGGGTATGCGCTTTGCGCTGCAGCTAAAGGATAATGAGTTAATAATTAAACCAACGGGTATTGAAAAATCTTTTCCGTTACTCAATGTGACTTTTTTTCACCCTACCCTTGAAGACAGAGATTTTTATCTGGCGCTAACACAAGATGGTAATGGTTATTTCAGACACCACTTTGAGCAAGCAGTTACCGGCAAGTGGAAACTCACTATCAGTCCTTTTGAAGGCCATTGGAAAATTCAAGACACCATTTACTTACCACAAAGTGATTTTATCGATTTAATTCCAAATCCGATTAAAGCTCAGTAAATGCTCAATAAGTTAAACTCCGCTAAACATATCAACATTACATTATTATAGTGAGCACCTATCGCTCACTATTTTATTCCCAGCCCTTAAGAAAGTAAGCCATGACTAGCCAATGTTTTCACTGCAATGAAGCAATTCCCTCGGGTATTAAGCTGTTTGTTACCATTAATAACACAGCAAAAATAATGTGTTGTGTGGGTTGCCAAGCGGTAGCTCAAACCATTGTTGATAATGGTTTAACGCAATATTATGCCGTAAGAACTGAACCGGCGCATAAAAGCCAAGCGTTAGTGCCTGAACAATTACAAAAGCATAAATTACTTGATGAAGCGGTATTGCAAAGTGAGTTTATTTATCAAGATAAAGAAAGTAAAGAGGCGATACTAAGTATTGATGGCATGAGTTGTGCTGCCTGTGCTTGGCTTATCGAGATGAAGCTAGGTAAACTAACCGGCCTGCTTAGTATTAACGTCAATGCGACGACCCAAAGAGCCACGGTTAAATGGCGAGATAGTGCGATAAAATTAAGTGCTATTTTATTAGCTATCGAAAAAGTTGGCTACCAAGCACTGCCTTTTAAAGCCAATGATGCGGAATTAAGCAATAAAAAACAAAGTAAAGCTTTTATTAAACGCTTGGGTATTAGCGGTATTTTAATGATGCAAATCATGATGATAGCCTTTGGTCTTTATTTTGGTGCCTTTACAGATATGACTGAACACAATAAAGTCTATTTACGCTGGGTCAGCTTTATATTGACTACACCCATTATTTTTTATGGTGCCTGGCCCTTCTATATTGGGGCAATAAAAGCCCTTAAAGCCAAGCGTTTATCTATGGATGTGCCCGTCTCTATTGCCATTATTTTAGCCTTTACCGCCAGTGCTTGGGCAACAATTACCCAACAAGGAGAAGTGTACTTTGAGTCAGTTGCTATGTTCACCTTCCTGCTGCTTATTGGTAAATTTTTAGAATTTAGAGCCCGCTCGCGCGCCGCACAAGTATCGGCTAACTTATTAAAATTAATGCCGATGATGGCAACCAAAGTGCTTTCTTTAAATGATAGCAAGGTGGGCGATAGTATTGACGCTAAAACGCAAAACAAAGAAACTTACAGCAAAGAAGTATTAGTAGCCGCAAAGCAGTTGCTTAAAGGCGATATCGTTATTATAAAACCCGGTGAAGTAGTCCCCGCTGATGGTGTTATTATTTCGGGTATTAGCCAATTAAATGAGGCCATGCTCTCGGGCGAGCAATTACCTATTAGTAAAACAATAAATGACAGTGTTTTCGCTGGTACACTCAACGGTGACGGCAATATTACCGTACAAGTAAAACAAGCGACTAGCCAATCTTTTTTGAGCCAACTGATTCGTTTAAGTGAGCAATCACAAGCCCACAAACCCAAAATTGCCCAGTTATCGGATAAAATAGCTCAGTACTTTGTTGCCCTTATTCTATTAACCTCCATTGCTACGGCAATTTATTGGCAGCAACACCTGCCAGAAGAAGCCTTTTGGATTACCCTTTCCGTTTTAGTCGCTACCTGCCCTTGTGCACTTTCTCTTGCAACACCTACCGGCTTAACGTGTGCAACCACGCGGTTAAATCGCGCTGGCATTATGATTAAAGGCGGTCATGTTATGGAGACCATGCCAAAAATAAATTGTTTTGCTTTTGATAAAACGGGTACCTTGACCACGGGTGAATTTACCATTCACCAGGTTGAGTTAATCGATAACGATGCAAGTATTACTGGTTCAAAATACAGCAAAGAGCAAGTACTCGCCATTGCCGCAGCATTAGAAGCGCACTCTGAGCACCCTATTGCCAAGCCTTTTGGCGAACATAGAGATTACAGTTTAACGACGCAACAGATAAAAGTACATTCTGGTCAAGGTGTTAGTGGTATTATTGATAACATTGACTATGCCATTGGTAAACGCTCCTGGTTAGAGAAAAACGCTGTTCTAAAGGATAGTCATACACCATCATTTAATGGTACCAGCTGCCTTTTAATGGCTAATAAAAGGATTATTGCTGCTTTTTACTTAATTGATAAAGTTCGCGATGAAGCCTTTGCCACCATATCTAGCTTAAACAAAGACAACAAAACCTTATTGTTATCGGGTGATGGTCAAATAGCTTGCGACAATTTAGCGCAAACACTGCCGCTTAATATCGTCTTGGGCGGATTAAGTGCCCAAGATAAAATGCAGCAAATTAAATATGCCCAAGAGCAAGGTTTTAAAGTCGCTATGATCGGAGATGGTGTTAACGATTCACCGGTATTTGGCGCGGCCCATGTGTCTATTGCCATGGGCTGTGGTGCAGATATTACTAAAAGTGGCGCCGATGTCATATTGCTTAATAACAAACTAAGCAGTATCAATACCTTGATAGAAATCTCTCGTAGAACGCGTCGAATAATTTTCCAAAATTACTTATGGGCCTTTGGTTATAATGCTATGGTATTACCCTTAGCTGTGACAGGTTATATAACACCTTATATGGCAGTCATTGGTATGTCGGCCAGCTCGATTCTAGTGATTACTAATTCATTACGTATACTTAAACAGTAAGTTACAGGGTAAATTAAGAATGAGCATTATGTATATTTTAATCCCAGTCGCCGTTATATTAAGCATTTTAGCGATTTACCTATTTTTCTGGGCGGTGAAGGCTGAACAATTTGATGACCTTGAAAAACAAGGCATGAGTATTCTTTTTGATGAAGAACAACCGCCTAAAAGTAACAAAGAAAGGCCTGATGATGAAATAGCAAGCAGTACCAGACCACAGAAAAGTCCCAAATAACCAATGAGCTTAGATCTATTTTCCGCTTTTATCATCGGTTTACTCGGCTCTGGTCACTGCTTGGCTATGTGTGGAGGCATTACCACTATGCTGACCTCGGCTATCAAACCGACTCACTTAGCAAGGGCTAAAAACACCAGCCCAGGCGATATCCCAGTTAAGGTAAACCTTGCACCGTCTAACTGCTCCCCACCAACATCTCGTTTGAATTTAGTCTTTTTCTACCATATGGGACGTATTGCCAGTTATTGTTTAATTGGCGCGATTGTCGGTTTTACTGGTTCTATTGCCGCTAAGAATATTGGTGTACCTATTGCTGGCTTGCGTTTACTCGCCGCTGTTTTCCTTATTTTATTGGGTTTATATATAGGACAATGGCTTTTCTGGCTTAACCGAGTCGAATCACTTGGTAAAGGTTTATGGGCTTTTATATCGCCCTTGGCCAAACATGTGATCCCTGTTGATAATAGTAAAAAAGCACTGGGCTTAGGCGCTTTATGGGGCTGGTTACCTTGTGGCTTAGTCTATTCGACCCTAACGTGGGCACTCGCTAGCGGTAGTAGCCTAACAGGCGCAGCCATTATGCTTTTTTTCGGTTTAGGCACATTACCTGCCTTAATAGCATTATCACTGGGGATCGTTAGCATAAAAAAACTACTAGTCAACCACGTTTTTAGGAAAATCATGGCAATTACACTTATTGGCTATGGCTGCTATAGTTTTATTGTTGCATATCAACTTATGTTCTAATAACATAGACTTGCCTTATTTTAGTGTAACTAGTTAGATCACAGAGTAATAACATGCCCAATATAAATTGTCCTTCGACACAACATATCAATTGTCAAAACTGTAGTATTAGTGAGCTATGTTTACCCTTTTCTCTCAATGATAAAGAACTTGATACCCTTGACGGAATTATTGACCGTAAACGTCCGGTTCATAAAGGCGATAAAATTTTTCATGATGGCCAAAAATTTAATGCCTTATATGCCATACGTTCAGGTACATTCAAAACATTCACCGTTAATAAACAAGGCGAAGAGCAAATTACTGGCTTTCATTTAGCGGGTGATTTACTTGGCTTTGATGCCATCGCTGAAGATTCTCACCCAAGTTTTGCCCAAGCACTAGAAACCTCAATGGTCTGTGAAATTCCATATACTCAGTTAGATGTATTATCTAATACTATGCCTAAGCTGAAAAAACAGGTATTACGCTTGATGAGTCACGAAATTAAAACCGATCAGCAAATGCTTACCCTGCTTAATAGGAAGAATGCCGAACAACGTGTCGCCACTTTCATCGTTAACTTAAGTGAGCGCTACCATGCCCGTGGTCTATCTGCGACAGAGTTTCGTTTGACCATGACCCGTAGTGACATTGGTAATTATATTGGTTTAACCGTGGAAACGGTTAGCCGCTTATTTAATCGCTTCCATAAAAGTGGTTTAATCAAAGTCGATGGTAAATTAATTACCATCTTAGATACCGAAAAACTCTGTGAGACTGCCGCGCTCTAACGCCCCCCAACTAGTTTCTTGCTCTTGATTTTATTTCTTTTAACAAAGAATAAAACCAAAGAAAATTAAACTTGATTTAAAACAAGCATTAATTTGTCAACTTTGCTATAAATAAGCTAGCGTTGCTGAACTTTACATTTTATTTTGCTAGAGGTTGCCATGGACATGTATCAAAATATCCTTGTTGTGATTGATCCGACAACAGAAGAACAAAAAGCACTTAAAAGAGCTATAGACCTTGCTGAAAGAATTCACACGGCTCGCCCTGATCAGCAAATAAATATTACCGCTTTTTTTAGTATTTTTGATTTTTCTTATGAAATGACCACTATTTTATCCAGTGTCGACCGGGATAACATGCGCCAAATGGTTATTAATGAAAGACAAGTATGGCTAGATGACATTATCTCAGAAACAAATTGCCAAATGAAGATTACCAGCCAAGTGGTTTGGCATAACCGACCTTTTGAAGCCATTATCAAGCAAGTTATTGCACATAATTATGACTTGGTAATTAAAGGCACACATCAACATGATAAGTTTAAATCGGTGGTCTTCACCCCAACTGATTGGCATATATTGAGAAAATGTCCTTGTCCGGTGTTACTCGTTAAAGAGCACAAGTGGCCACTACAAGGCAATATATTAGCGGCGGTCAATGTTGGTAGTGATGAAACTGAACACTTATCTTTAAATAATACCATAACCACACACGCAAAAAATCTTGCGCAGTTAATTACTGCAAATGTGCACTTAGTTAACTCTTACCCGGGCACACCAGTCAATATTGCTATTGAAATCCCAGAGTTTGATGCCAGCGAATACAACAGTACCATGCAAATACACCATCAAGAAGCGATGAACCAGCACGCGAATAGCTTTGACATTCCCTTAGCTAACACTTATGTTGAAGAAGGCTTGCCCGAAAGCGTTATTGAGCAAGTCGCGTTAAAAATTGATGCCGAATTAGTTATCTTGGGTACTGTTGGTCGTACCGGCATCTCTGCGGCGCTGATTGGTAATACTGCCGAACATGTTATTGACCAGTTAAACTGTGATGTACTGGCCCTCAAACCTGATGGTTATGTGTCACCACTTGCTGATTAAACGGACCGCGCAGACGAATAGCTTAAATGAACGGCAAAACTACCCTAGTGTTGCCGTTTTGTCTTTTAAATATTGGTAATGCCGCTAGTTATAAGTGAATAAGCTGCGTTTGTTTAAGTCGACTTAAGCTAAGGTGAAATAAGTTATCTGCTTGTGACATGGAAATAGCCTCAAAGTGCACACTATCACCTTGGCGTAATTGCGAAAGCTTCGCGCAATCGGATGAAATAACCGCACCAATTTTAGGATAGCCGCCAATAGTTTGTCTGTCATTAAGTAACACTATCGGCTGACCATCTGCCGGTATTTGCACCGCGCCATAACAAATTCCTTCCGATAATATGCCATTAATATCAGCCTTTATCGCTCGCCCTTGCAAACGATAGCCCATACGATCCCAGTGTTTACTAACTTGATATTCATTAGTAAAGAACAACCTTTTCTCTATCGCAGAGAAATGTTGCTGCTGATAACTGAGTACCGTGTGTAATAGCACCTCTTTAGCATAGTGAGGTTGTCGATGCTCAGGTAGCATTAATTGTTTTCGCTGATAACCTTCTCTCGACACAATATGGCAAGGTAATACCTCATTGACGGCAAGTTTCTCACCATTTAAGCCGCCGACCGACTCTCGACAAACGGTGGCTGTGCTACCAAAACTGGCTTTAATGACAAAGCCACCCGCTACCGCTAAATAGCAACGTACACCAACGGGCGCAAACCCAAAGCAAACACTATCACCGGCTTTAACAAGGAAGCTTTGCCAAAGTGCTTTTGCGCGGCCATTGACGGTTAGCGGCATGGGTGCACCGGTAACCGCAATAATACAATCGACTTGTGCTATTAACTGTAAACCACCTAAACTAATTTCAATAACGGTCGCATTAAGTGCATTACCACATAAGCTATTGGCCCAATAAAAGGCTAAGGAGTCTGCAGGGCCGCCGTTGGTCAATCCTAAATTAAAGACGCCAAAACGGCCAGCATCTTGAACTAAGCTCAACACCCCTGCATTAGTGACTAAAAAGCCGCGGGGCTTATTATCCGCTTTAGTTAGTACTTTACTCATAAGGCTATAACCTTCATATCCGTACTCACCGGCCCTCGTCTAACCTTATTTAAATAACTATTGAATATCGTCACAAACATCAAGATAATTTACCACCTAGGTTAAGATACTGCTGTCTATCAATGGCGATGAACTTTACCCTATCGCCTACTGCAAGTGGCATTACCGGCTTTGCCTGCGGATTAAACATATCAACAGGACATAAACCTATGATATTCCAACCACCGGGAGATTGGGCTGGATAAACTGCTGTTTGTCTATCCGCAATAGCGACCGCTCCTTTGGGCACTTTTAATCTAGGGCTAGTTAGCCTTGGCATGGCAATGCGCTCATCAACTTCACCTAGATAAGCAAAACCTGGGGCAAAACCTATGGCATAAACACGATACTCTTGCCCTTGATGTAAAGCGATAACTTGCTCGACACTCAGCTTGGCGTGTTTAGCAATGCGCACTAAATCCATGCCTGATTCGAGCGAATAATAACTAGGTAGCTCAATTAACCTGCCCGGCTTACTGTTGGCCTGGTTACATTGCTTTAATAGTTCTTGCAGCTGGTTACGTAAATGGTGATGGTCAATTTTAAGTAAATCGAATACCACTAAAATAGAGGCATATGAAGGGATAAGATCAACAATCACGGCTGATAGATGTTGCCGAATAAGCTGCTCTGCTTGCTGAACTGTGCGGTTAATTTCAGCAGAAACAACAAGCGAACTCTGCTCACGGGGTGAGAAATAAAGTATCAGAGCATTTTCACCGGCAACGTCGAGGTGGATAGTATCGTTAATTTTCATCGGCGGTAAGTATCATTAGTCTTTACTACCATGGTATCAGCTCAGTAAAGCTTTAATTTCGCTAATGGCTTGCACCCCGGCAAGGTTATCTCCATGAACACATAAACTATCGACGTTCAGTGCAAGTACCTTACCTGATACAGTAGTGATTGTGCCCTGTTCAACTAGTTGCTTAACTTGCGCCAACATGGCAGATTTATTTAACACGGCCCCTGCTTGACTACGTGCTAGTAACCGACCTTCATCGTCATAACAGCGGTCGGCAAAGGCTTCTGCGTATACTGAGATGCCAAACGTATTAGCTTGTGTTTTAAACGCCGCCAACTCGGGCGTAGCTTGTAACATCAGAGTGAGTTGCTGTGGATATTGACTTAAGGCCATTAAAATAGCGGTAAATACTGCCGGCTTTTGCATCATATCGTTATAAAGCGCACCATGTGGCTTTACATAATCTATCGACAGTCCTTGTGCCCTTGCCATACCGTCTAATGCTGCTACTTGATAGTGGATTAGGGCAATAATTTCCTCGGTTGAGCAAACCATAGCACGTCGGCCGAAACCAACTAAATCAGGGTAGCTAGGATGTGCACCGACACTCACTTGATGTTGTTTTGCTAAGGCCAATGTTTTTTGCATGACTAAGGGGTCGCCGCCATGAAAGCCGCAGGCAATATTTGCTTGGTCAATATGGGGTATGACTTCATTATCGAGTCCCATGGTCCAAGCGCCAAAGCTCTCCCCTAAATCACAGTTTAATTTCATTGCCATTATTTGTCGCCAGTGTTTTATTTAATGAATCATCTAATCAATCAAAACATATTGTTATCAAGGATTATATACCCAAAATTAGTGGTTAAAATAGTAACTGAATATATGTTTAATAGAAAGAAATTGGCAAGAACAACGATTGGCGTGGTTAACTAAGTTAAGATGATTCAGTTAAGTCGACTTTTTAAATATATTTATTACAGACGCTGTCAGCACTTAGTTAATGCCAAAGTGCAGGGATAATATAAAGCAACAACCCAAATGATTATTGCTTTATATTGATAGCGAAAACTTAACTTGGGTAATTCAGCTTTTATAGGCGACTAGAGTTAAGCCTCTTCATCTTCTACTCTAACGCCCCAAACATCATGTTCATCGGCGTGAATAATTTGTACCCAAATCAGATCGCCAGGCTTGGCATCAAAATCATCAGACAAATAAACTTTACCATCAACTTCTGGAGCATCCGCATAAGATCGCCCTACCGCACCAAGCTCATTAACTTCATCAATGAGAATTAAATATTCTTGGCCAATGCGTGCTTGTAATTTATCAGCACTAATTTTGGCTTGCACCGCCATAAATTTTTGTAAACGGGCTTGTTTAGTCGCTTCATCAACATGGTCTGGCAAATTATTGGCGGTAGCGCCGTCCACATCGGAATAGGCAAAACAGCCAACACGGTCTAATTGTGCTTCTTCTAGAAAATCTAATAACTCTTGAAACTCGTCTTCGGTTTCACCTGGAAAACCAACAATAAAGGTTGAACGAATGACTAATTCAGGGCAAATTTCACGCCATTTTTTAATGCGCTCTAGTGTTCTATCTGAACTACCAGGGCGTTTCATTAACTTCAAAATACGTTTACTGGCATGTTGTAATGGTATATCGAGATAAGGAAGGATTTTACCTGCCGCCATTAACGGAATAACTTTATCAACACTTGGGTACGGATAAACATAATGCAAACGTACCCAAATCCCTAATTTACCAAGCTGCTCACATAACGCCAGCATGCTTGTTTTTACCGGCATACCATCCCAGAAATCAGTTTTATTTTTAACATCAACACCATAAGCCGAGGTATCTTGAGAAATAACCAATAGCTCTTTAACGCCAGCATTCTTTAATCGCTGCGCTTCTCCTAAGACATCACCAATGGGGCGTGAGTCTAAATCGCCACGCATTGATGGAATAATGCAAAAAGTACAACGATGATCACAGCCCTCTGATATTTTTAAATAAGCATAATGCTTAGGCGTAAGTTTAACCCCTTGTGGCGGAACCAAGTCAATAAATGGATTATGTTCAGGTTTAGCAACATGTTCATGCACTTGTTTTAATACTTCATCATAAGCATGGGGGCCAGTGACACCGAGGACATTAGGGTGAAGTTCAATAATTTCATCTTTTTTAACACCTAAACAACCAGTAACCAACACTTTGCCATTTGCAGCTAAGGCTTCACCGATGGTATCTAAAGACTCTTGTACTGCGCTATCAATGAAACCACAGGTATTAACAATCACCAGTTCAGCATCTTCGTAGCTATTGGTTACATCGTAACCTTCGGTACGAAGTTGAGTAAGAATACGCTCTGAGTCGACTAAATTTTTTGGACACCCAAGAGAGACGAAGCCTATCTTTGCAGCGCGAACTGGACTTTGCTCACCTTGATTAGCTTTAGAGGTGAAAATAATTGACTGCTCTTCAATGACCTTTTTAGGTGTTTCTAGGGTGGTAGTTTGTTTCGGGTCAAATTGAGTAACTGTCATAGGGCGCCTTTACAATAGTAAATGATTCAGGTGAATTTTAGTGCGCAGATTATACAGGAAATTGACGGAGATGTCTTTAGTGTTTGGACTTGGTGATTACAGCACCATAAGTGGTTGTTTAACTGCCTTTATTGCAAATTCAATGATCACATAGGCATTTATTTAAAGCACGGGAATTACAGGAATCTATTAGGGCCTAGCTATTAGCACTTGTTAAATGATAACGACAATAATAATTACTTACGATTATTTAAGTGTCTGATTACTTTAATCCTTTTAAACTTAATTTTTCAACAAAACGAATCAAGGGGTCAGAACCCTTGATTTTTTTGTTTATACACTGAAGATTTTCGATCACCGCCATGGCTATCAGAAATAACTTTTCTTCCTAATAAGTTTTCAAGTTCAACAATGAACTTTTTATTACCAAGCGCTTGTGATTTATGTGCCGATAAACGCAACTCAGTAAGAACTTTTAATGGAATTGTATTTTCAAATAGTGATTTGTAATTTTTTTGTCTTTCTAAATTCGTTTTTCCCAACATCATGAAGCATTGGTGGTGTGTTATTAGTTCATCAAAATATCCTAATGCATTAGTACGATAACTCGACCAATCATAGTTTTCTGGTTTTTCAACCATATTAGCCCTCACTGGGTTTAACTCGAGGTAACGACTAACAATCAAGAAATAATTTTCACTGTCAATCAATGAAGATTTGAAACGCCCTTCTCACAAGGTGCCGCTTCGCTTATAACTTTTGTTAAAATAACGTACATAACTTCTACCAAGGGACTGCATTAACAGACTTACTGAAAACTTTTCTTCTGGTGAAAGCAATAAATGGACATGGTTATTCATCAGCACATAAGCATGAATTTTGACTATATTCTTGCAGTTTGTTCAAGTAATATTGCCTATCCCTGTCTAATAAAAAACAAGCATTTCGATTATTACCACGTTGTATCACATGCTGTGGAATATTTGCTAAATTAAGGCGGGGTAATCTAGGCATAGTGTAAGTCCATTTACGTGATGATAATTTAAACTTAGCGTGTATTTAATTAATTACTATGTACTTGGCTAGTAAGTAAATTAAATTAACAGTTCTGACCCCTTGAATATACAAAACAACGCTTGGATTAGTTTAGGTCGCCAAGAGAGACGACTCCTATCTTTGCAGCGTGATTTGAACTGTGTTCACCTTGGCTAGCATTGGCTGTGAAAATAACTGACTGCTCTTCAATGACCTTTTTAGGTGTTTCTAGGATGATTGTTTAACTGTCTTTATTGCAAAGTGAAGACATTTACTAGGGCAATTGTCTAATTCGAGGGAATATACTGGAAAAGTCCATTTATTGTCAGAACTTGAAACGCCTTTAATTACTCATTACGGGGGTTGTCTAAGGTTTGTATTGTTGCTTAATAGTAATGGATATTTAATAGCAGCTTTCAATTACTTACTCCTACTGTGGAAAATAAAGTGCTCAGTATGAGTTAAATACCTGCTGATAATACTGTTCGAATAGGACAGAGTCCTGCATTGCCACTCCTTTTCGTAAGTTTTTTTTGAATATGTCTTTACCATAAAGCCCTGTTAAATAATGGTTTAATTGCCCAATAAAATCGTTATTGGCAGGGGTTTTGTTACACATTATATGACCTACGGCGTAAGCAGAAGATGCTGCCAAAGGCGCATTGCTAAATTGCACTTTATCATCTGTTTGACTTAAAAAGTTATTGGCTATGTTTGGATATTCAATAAGGTAGTCAAATTTACCCTGTACCAATAATTGCAACATGCTATCTTCACGCAAGGCCTTTTCGGTGGTATATCGACTACTTTCAGGTAGGTGGGAAATTTGTTGGTCCAGTGCCTTGCCATAAGAGCGCGCTTTGACCAGTCCTAGGCGTTTACCCGGTTGTTGTGCCATAAATGCAGTTAAGAAAATAGGCTCCTCTGTTTTGTTATTATGTTTTGCCACATAATACAGCCTTTGCCCTAATGAAAAAGTATATGGCTGGCTAAACAGGTACTTACCTACCCTTTCTGGGGTTTTTAACTGCTCCCCCATACAAACATTGTAATTTTGTTCCAAAAGCATTGAGGCTTGGTCCAAGGATATTACATGGGCTTCAATGTCATAGTTATTCAGTTGAGAAAACAACAGCTTGCGGCTCTGTAGCTCGCTAGACAAATATTTATAATCAATTTGACCTATATAAGATTTAGCATTATCAACCAACCAGATTATTTTGGGCTTTTTTACATCTACTGTAGCCAGTATGCTTCTATCATATAGGTCACCAAATATGCGCTGTAACTCACCACTTTCTCTTAGTTTAGCCATACCTAAATCCAATTGCTTGGCTAGCTGCTCCCCCTTTGGCGAGTTTTGAAATGCAGCATAAATTCGTTTAGCTGGCGCAATTTCAAAACTCGTCAAATTTTTTGGTCGAGTACCAGGTAACATATAATCGTAATCAATAAAGGCATCAATCCTGTTGCCCTGTAATAATTTCATACCCAGTTCAAAGTTGTCCACTGGGTAGTGCTGTAAATGCTCACCAATAAAGCGATTAATATTGTAGCCATCAACCCAAGCAAGTTGTAAATTTTTGAGTTGCCATTTTTTGCTCAGATGCACACGATTTTTGTTATAAAAAGCTAACAAGGGGGCTTCCATATCCAGGTGCCACCGAGGAAGTACAGCATGCTCAACATCTTCACGATAAACCCCAAGAATGATGTCGACATCACTGTCTGCGAAGCTACGTAATGCACGGTTATACGGTAAGACATCGAATTGCAAGGGATATTCCCCGTATAGTGCACGCATCAGGTTCCAGTAAATACCGGTGCCGTCAACTTCACTGTAACCTTGCCATTCGCCGCTGACGACACGCAATGACTCATTTGCAAACGTAGTGCTAATACATGAGCATGTCAGTATCAATAAGAGTATTAATTTTTTAAGAAAACTACTCACGGATACACTCAAAATGGCATGCAACTTGACTAAGGAAGGTTTTATCTGAAAAGTTTTGATTTGGAAAAATGGCATTTATTACACTCCCTAAAAACATCTAAAATTCAGGGCGCAATAATGTTAAGACAAAAATCAATCATTCCGTTCGATGAAGCCCCGCTGTCATAAGTATTAACCCACAGACCGGTTGCTTTGCGTGCGTAGACTTTCGTCAATGCTTGCCCTGAAGAACTAGGCATATCTTATAGTTAATTGTTATACATGCAACATAAATATCAACTGATACAAAGCAAATAACAACCATATTGTTGGTAATTCATACTAATTATTAGCTAAGCTTGTACTATATCAGCAATATTTCTTAAAAAATATCTGTGCTTTTTTGCAAGTTTTAACTTTTTCCTGTGTTATTCCTATACTGGGTAATGGAAGATTATTTGATGACCATTTTATCCGCATGAATTTGAGGGTTGCTAATGAGCGCAGTGTGGCAAAAGTGAATATTAGATTGTCTTAATTGAGTTTCCCCCAAAATCACATACTATAAAACCAAGTTTGAGCAATGCAACTTACCATGCCATTTATTGAAATCAACTCAAAGTTCGACTGTCAAATTTTAAAACTAATCAAAGTCTAGTTTCATCAAATCGTTTATGATTTGTTATTAAAGGAGTTATAGGAACGATTGAAATGGGTATGCGCACTGTTGTATCTCTACAACAATTATAGTGTGTCCACGAAAACGGGCTAAGACAACAGAAAAGTCATTACAGCTTATTCATTAAATAACTATATTTGTATCAAAACAGTAGATTATGAGATTGTTTTTTACAGACAAAAAAGCCAATATTCATTACAAATATTGGCTTTTCATCATTGAGTTTTCTACCGTACTAGTTTTCTCACATAAAGGTTTTCTATCAAGTAATTTTTATGTCTGAAATGTGACTAATTAGGCTGTTTTCTCTGCCGCAAGTTTACGTGCTTGATGCAGTTTCTTGTAGCTCTCAATCAAACGTTGGTGTTTATCTAAACCTTCAAGTTTCATGCTCGTAGGTGTTAGACCAAAGAATCTTACTTCACCAAATACTGAGCCAACAACATTGGCCATATTCTCTTCACCAAACATGCGATTAAAGTTGCCGATAAAGTCTTCCAGTTCCATCTCTTCATCGATAGTAACTTCAAGGACAGCATGAATTGCTTGATAGAATAAACCGCGCTCTACGGTATTATCGTTATATTGTAAAAACTCGGCGACTAACTCAATAGCATCTTCAAGTGCGCCTAATGCTAAGCAGATGAGAATTTTCAATTCAAGAATCGTTAACTGGCCCCAAACGGTATTTTCATCAAATTCAATACCAATTAAGGTTTTGATGTCGATGTAATTATCTTGTTGGCTTTCTTCTAAACGGTCAAACAAACTGGTTAATTGCGCTTCACTTAAGCTGTGTAGATTTAAAATATCTTCGCGATAAGCAAGTGACTTATTAGTATTATCCCAAATCAAGTCTTCTACTGGATAAATTTCTGAATAATCTGGTACTAGAATACGACAAACAGTAGCACCCAGTTGATTAAACTCAGCAATATACACTTCTTTACCTAGGTCTTTTAAAATGGCCATTAAACCGGCGTTTTCTTCTTCATTGCTGCCAGAGAAATCCCATTCAACAAAATCATAATCATGCTTGGCACTAAAGAAGCGCCATGAGATAACACCGGTTGAGTCAATAAAGTGATCAACAAAGTTTTCCGGCTCAGTTACCGCCATGCTATTAAACGTTGGCTTAGGTACGTCATTTAAACCTTCAAAGCTACGACCTTGCAATAATTCAGTTAAGCTACGCTCTAACGCTACTTCGAAACTTGGATGGGCGCCAAAGGAGGCAAATACACCACCATTTTTAGGATTCATCAAGGTGACGCACATCACTGGGAATTTACCGCCTAACGAGGCATCTTTTACTACCACAGGAAAGCCCTGTTTTTCTAAGCCTTCAATGCCCGCTAAAATAGCAGGGTATTTAGCAATAACTTCTTTAGGGACATCAGGTAAAACAATTTCTTCGGCGATAATTTGCTTTTTAACCGCACGTTCAAATATTTCTGACAAACATTGTACTTTCGCTTCGGCTAAGTTGTTACCGGCGCTCATGCCATTACTTAAAAATAAATTTTCAATTAAGTTGGATGGAAAGTAAACCGTTGCACCATCAGACTGACGTACATAAGGAATTGAACAAATACCACGTTCAGTCATACCTGAGTTAGTATCTATCAGATTTGAACCGCGCAACTCGTCTTCAGGATTGTATATAGCTAAACAATAGTCATCTAAAATGTCCTTGGGTAGCGCATCATCATTGCCCGGCTTAAACCATTTTTCATTGGGGTAATGCACAAAGTCACTGTTAGCAATGTCTTGACCGAAAAATTGATCGTTATAAAAGAAGTTACAGTTAAGGCGTTCAATGAACTCACCTAAGGCTGAAGCAAGTGCACTTTCTTTGGTTGCGCCTTTACCATTAGTAAAACACAGTGGCGATGCCGCATCACGAATATGTAATGACCATACATTAGGGACTATATTGCGCCACGATGAGATTTCGATTTTCATGCCAAGGTCAGCCAAAAGGCCTGACATATTGGCAATGGTTTCTTCTAGTGGTAAATCTTTACCTAAAATAAAGGTGCTAACACCATCTTCAGGTCGTTGCATCAACATAGCTTGAGCATCTTCTTCAAGGCTAGTAACGGCCTCAACTTTAAATTCTGGCCCATTCTGCACGACTTTTTTCACGGTACAGCGGTCAATTGACCTTAAAATACCTTTTTTGTCTTTTTCAGAAATACTGTCAGGCAACTCCACCTGAATTTTAAAGATTTGCTTATATCTGTCTTCGGGATCAATAATATTATTTTGTGACAAACGAATATTATCGGTTGGGATATCACGAGCATTACAATATACCTTAACAAAGTACGCTGCACAAAGCGCCGAAGATGCTAGGAAGTAATCAAAAGGACCTGGTGCTGAGCCGTCACCTTTATAGCGAATAGGCTGATCAGCAATGACAGAAAAGTCGTCAAACTTGGCTTCAAGCCTTAGGTTGTCGAGAAAGTTAACTTTGATTTCCATTGATATATTTCCGAAGTTGTATGCAGCCAATCTATAGACTGGTGTTAATGGCGTTAATTATCGGATTTTTTGCGCCATTAGTCTTGGATTAATTAAGCAATAATGAAATAAAATGAATAAAGCGCTATTTCTCGATGAAATAGCGCTTACTTCAGGTTAAGTTTTAAAAGTAAAGCTGACCGTCTGTTCTTCAGCTTCTGTTGGCTTAATAGTAAAATCTTGATCAGAGTAGTTACCATCAGGCAATGAGGTTGCCAAACCTTATTCAGTATTTGTTAACAGTCTATATTTTCTTTAAACTCTTCCTTAAGCCCTTTCCTTAAGGTAAGTCAGTGCATCTAAGCGGGTTGCAAAGACATGCTCAGCAGGAATTTTATCAAGTAATTTTAATTTATTAAAATCTTCTCGTACACGCTCACAGACACTCGATAGTAAAATATCGCGCCCTTGATTTCGATAACTGACAATAATTTCTTCGATAGCAATGGTACTGGTAATACCAACAAAGCGGGCATCGGTTAAATCAATCAATAACGTTTTATTTTGATCCGTCTCTGAAACACTTTGTTTTAATCCGCGCGCCACACCAAAGCCGATTGGACCTGAGATATTAAGTAATAACACGCTATCATCCATAGATTCTAATAACTGTCTCTCTGGCTTTGATAGATGCTCGGCCTCTTTGGCGGTGCATAGCTTTATATTATCGAGTTGGATGTCTGACAAACGGCGAATTGTCACTAGGTTTGCTATAAAAACACCCACTAATACCGCGGTAACTAAATCAAAGGCGACTGACATTATCATAGTAGAGATCATCAAGCCGACACTAAACAAAGGCACTTGATGAAGGCGTTTAAGGAAGTTCCAATCAATAATGCTGATGCCAACATGGGTCAAAATTGCCGCTAACACAGCCACAGGAATATACGCTGTGTATTCCCCTGCCCATAAGACAATAGCTAAAATAAACAGTGCATGAAGAATGCCCGATAAAGGCGTAGTACCTCCAGCCCTTAAATTGGTTACTGTGCGCATAGTCGCGCCACCACCCGGTAATGCGCCAAAAAGGCCGGCAACAA
Source organism: Colwellia sp. TT2012 (assembly GCF_001440345.1). Classification (GTDB taxonomy): domain Bacteria; phylum Pseudomonadota; class Gammaproteobacteria; order Enterobacterales; family Alteromonadaceae; genus Colwellia. Next base: position 149,939 of record NZ_LJYX01000016.1, read on the forward strand.
TATTACCAATACCCTGGCCGACAAGCTCTTGGTCAGAGTCATGTAATTCGTTGGTGATACTATCCACCGTTAATGAAGTCATTAACGAATCTAAAGTGCTTAAGGTGGCAATTAATAACGCCGATTTAATCATTTCACTGGCTAAAGAACTCTCCCACACCGGCATATTAAAAGCAGGTAATTCGCTGGCAATAGCGCCTACAACCGGCATTTCTGCGCCAGAAAAAACATAAAAACAGGTTGCGCCAGCAACCGCGATAATACTGGCGGGTACTACCCGACTATATTTTTGCGGCCAAATGAAGAGTATTGCTAAACAAGCTAAACCCAATAAAGTATTCGTGCTAGTTAAAGTGCTTAATGACAGCTCTAATTCAGCTAATGAGTGACCAAATAAGGGCTCAATTTGCGAGAGAATAATGAGTATGCCAATACCCGAGGTAAAACCTGAAATAACCGGATATGAGACTAAAATGAAGTACTTACCTAGCTTAAAAAATCCAAATAACATTTGAAATAAACCCGCCAGACTGACCACAGTAAATGCTGCGGCAATACCATTGTCCGGAGATTGCGCGACAAAGCTGGTTAATATAGCAACCATAGCAACCGTTAAACCGGTATTAGGGCCCGAAATTTGTTGATTGGTACCACCAAATAAAGAAGCAAATAATCCGGTTATAATCGCACAATAAATACCGGCACTAGCACCCGCGCCCGAGGTGACGCCGAAAGCTAAAGCAAAAGGTAGAGCAACGATGGTTGATGTTAACGCACCAAAAATATCACCTTTAATGGTTTTTCGGTTAAAATGTGCTAGAGAAAGCATGGCTACCTAATTTAATTTATTGTTAGTGGCATTTACTTACCTTAAAAGTATTCTCGCAGATAGATATCGCATACTTTTCTCGCGTAATGCCATGAAAACACTATTACTAAACGATTTACAACATTATTGCTATAACTCGAATCAGAACCTAATTCAAATTGTACACTAAAAAGACATTCTTGACACTATTGACAAGTTTTCTATTTTAAGGATAGGATGAAGTGGTAATTATCAGATAAAAAACCAAAGACAATAACGACTTTAACAAGAATGAAATTCTGAGAGCCATGTTTAAACCTTTGAATTTATATAATTAAGTTCAACTCGATTTACCAAGTAAAATTGTAACATTTAATTTTTCACCGTACTTCTAGTCAACTTAAATTTTATAGGCTATAGCGAATACCCTATAGTTTCGATGAGTTTCACCATGTGGAATTAACAAACTGTTATACTTATTAACTTTAAATTTTATTTGTGCACTAATGAGTCAGTTAAACGGAAATGGGTCTAACACAACCTCTTTCTAATACTTAGCAAGCGCTGGCATTACCTGCTTTATCGGTAGCACTACGACAAACAGGTCAAACTTTAAAATCATTACAAGCAGGTCACACTTAAAAAAACACTAATAAACGACCTTAAATATAAACCAATGAGAGAACTGTACTTATGGAACAGGTTAGTAAATCTTACAAAAACGAAGAAGACCAAGAAGATAAAACTAATGACGTCGGTCTGTTAGAACGTCTTTTTAAACTATCAGAGCATAATACATCGGTAAAAACTGAGCTTATGGCCGGTCTTACCACCTTCGTGACCATGTCATATATTATGTTTTTAAACCCGGTTATTATGTCAAATACCGGCATGCCATTTGATGGTTTGTTCTTAGCAACCTGTTTAGGTGCTGCTATTGCCACTATCATAATGGGTATGTACGCAAACTGGCCTGTTGGTCTTGCGCCAGGAATGGGCTTAAATGCCTTCTTCACTTTCTCCGTCGTCGGTGGCATGGGTTATAGTTGGCAAATTGCTTTAGGTGCGGTATTCCTGTCAGGGGTTCTTTTTGTTTTTATGAGTGTTACCCGACTTAGGGAATGGATGCTTGACAGTATTCCCATGAGCTTGCGGCTTGCCATGACCGCAGGTGTTGGGCTTTTCTTAGGCTTCATCGGCCTACGTTTCACCGGTATTATTGTTGCTAGTCCTGATAACATAGTTGCCCTTGGCGACATGACTCACTTTGGCTTTGGTCAATTTGGGCCAGAAGCACCAGCACTAGGTTTCTTAAGTTTCTTACTTATTTCTGTGCTTAGCTATCGTAAAGTCTTTGGTGCGGTAATCATTGGTATTGCGTCAGTAACCTTACTTGCATTTGTTATGACTTGGGTGTTACCTGTTGATTTCTTTGTTGTTGCAGAGGCTGCTGAATCTTTTGCTCCTCAATCTGGTTTTGTTGCTTATAATGGCATACTAGCTGTTCCTGAGTTTTCTGCTCTTGAACCCATTTTATGGAAAGCCGATATTGCTGGCGCTTTTCAAGTAGCGTTAATTCCTGTCATTGTAACTTTCTTATTCGTTAACATTTTTGATACCGCGGGTACCTTAATGGGTGTTGCTGAGCGCGCTGGCTTACAAGACAAAAATGGTAAGATTAAAGGCTTAAGCAAGTCTTTAAAAGCTGACTCTATTGCTTCTGTTATTGGTACAGGTTTTGGTTGTCCTCCGGTAACTTCTTATGTTGAGTCTGCTGCTGGTGTAGCTGCTGGTGGTCGTACTGGTCTAACCGCAGTAACCATCGGCTTATTATTTGCTGTTGGTATGTTCTTCTTACCCCTGGCAAAAATGCTACCTGCCTTTGCCGTAGATGGCGCGCTTATCTATGTAGCTATGTTAATGATGAGTTCACTTAAAGGTTTAGATTGGGATGACTTGACGGAATACGCTCCAGCTGTGTGTACTACGATTATGATGGCGTTTACTTTCTCTATTGCTAACGGTATTGCTTTTGGTTTTATCACTTACACTGTCTTAAAAGTGGGTACAGGTAAATCTAACCAAGTATCTAAAGGTGTTTGGGCGTTAACTGTTTTATTTATTGCTAAGTTTATCTTCTTAAACTAATAAAACAGCATTTCCTTAACGTTAATAAAAAGCCTTTGCTCGCAAAGGCTTTTTTACATGAATAATAGTTACAAAAAGCTAACACCTACTATTGATATCAGTTCGATATCCGACCAGGCAGCTAATCGCTGCCTTTAATAATTAATTCAATAAGAAATAAATAACAATGAAACATACCATTGAGGTAATGATCTCAGAAGAGCAAATCAAAACACGGGCAAGCCAATTAGGCCAACAAATCAGTGAACATTATCAAGATAGTGATAACTTAGTTATGATTGGTTTACTGCGAGGTTCCTTTGTATTTATGGCTGATTTAACCAGAGCCATTTCTGTTAATCATAGCGTTGATTTTATGACCGCATCGAGCTATGGCAATAACACGGAAAGCTCTCGTGATGTTCATATTCGAAAAGACCTTGATGATAATATTGAAGGAAAAGATGTTTTGCTGGTAGAAGATATTATTGATACTGGCAATACTTTAAGTAAAGTGCTGCAGATATTAAATTTACGTGGCCCTAATTCTATCCAAATATGTACTTTATTAGATAAACCGACTCGCCGTAAAAAACATGTCGATGTTAAATGGGTAGGTTTTGAAATTGCCGATGAGTTTGTCGTTGGTGTCGGCATTGATTACGCGCAAAAATATCGTCAGCTGCCTTATATACCCGTTACCATTCAAAGTGCTCGATTTCAGTGGGAATTTAAATGACTTTAGGCAAGGAGAAAAACGTAAACATAGTCAGTCTATATTTTTGTTATTTAACGCTGCATAAAGTCGTTTAAAACCCATCGCAGAAGCGCTTGAGCAAAATCACTTCATCGTTACATCCATTTGAAATGGAATAACCATGGCTACATTGATATGCCTTGAATTGAAATAGCTCAAGCACTCTGAAACATGCATCTTGAGTGGTAACGGGTATATAGGTAGATAATTGCTACTGAGTAACTTAGCTTTTCTATACAAGTCAGACGATGAAGTGTCACTTGATAAAATAGCCAATGGCAAGCTTTGATGGCAAAGGTTTGCCATTGCTAACGGCTAACAACAAGATGCATTGACACCTATTGTCGCTAACTCTTTAGCCGGACAATTTCACTGATAACATCCCCAATATTAATAGGTTTACCAACAAAACCCACCATGCCAGCCTCAAAACATCTATTTTTGTCTTGTGGCAAGACATTGGCGGTCATGGCAACGATGGCAATATTATCGCTGCCAGGGAGTTTCAGGATTTCTTTCGTCGCTGTGACACCATCCATTTCTGGCATTTACATATCCATAAACACCATATCGTACGTTTTATTTTCTATGGCTTTTACCGCTAATAAACCATTGACGACAATATCTACTTTATAACCCAGTTTGCTAAATAACTTACCCACAATAATTTGATTAATTTTATTATCTTCTGCAACAAGGATAGTTAATGGAATGTCACAGGCTAGATCATCTTGATGATTATCGGCTAAGGTCCGCTTATTTAGCTCTACACTTTTTTCTTTATGGTCAATGACTAAGCTTAGCTTTAATGAAAAAGTAGAGCCCTGTCCCATTTTACTTATAACGGTGATACTACCCCATCTGCTTAACAAGCTGCGCACAAATGATTAACCCTAGACCTGTACCGCCGTATAATCGAGTTGTTGAATTATCAACTTGAGAGAATGGCTTAAATAATTTATCAATATCCTCGGTAGAAATGCCAATACCTTGATCAATAATTTCTAAATTAATATTGCAATGATTATCAGTCATTGAGTCAATAGTAAGGATAATTTGAACATCGCCTTGATTGGTAAATTTAATGGCATTACTTAATAAATTTAATAATATTTGCCTTATGCGTAATCTGTCCCCTACGAGGTAACCAGGGAGATTATTATCCATTGAGATGGAAATAGTTAACCCTTTTTGTGATGCTAAACTATCCAATAAAAAACAAATTTCATTAATCAATGCCCTCAAATCAAACGATTGCTGCTCAAGCGCTAACTTGCCTGCCTCTAATTTTGAAATATCAAGAATGTCATTGATAACAACCAATAAACCGTCACCGCAAGAACGAATACTTTCAATATACTCTGACTGTTGTTTATCAAGATGAGTATCTTCCAACAAGGTAAGCATACCTAATATGCCATTCATTGGTGTGCGTATTTCATGAGACATATTTGCTAAAAAGTCAGTTTTGACCTGAACCGCCGACTCCATTTTTTCAATCGATTGTTTTACCGAGGTTGTCATGCGGTTAAAACTATCGGCAAGTAAAGAAAACTAATCTTGAGAGTTTACTTGTATTTTATGGTCATAGTCGCCCTCTGATATTTTTTCGGTGCTACTTACTAGAATTTTAAGGTTTTTGACAAGCTGAGTGGTTATGTACAAAGCAATTAATATTGCTAGCATAACGGCTGATGCACCGCCAACTAAAACCACTAGTTTAGCATGGTTAATCGCTTGACTTGCTGCCTGTTGCCGCTCGGTCATTAACCTTTGTTCTACCTGAATAAACTGCTGTTTAATTTGCCTAATTCGATCAATAATATTTTTGCCCGTTTGCGCTTCAATTAACTGAATGACTTTTTCCATAGTCGCTAATTCAGTATCATTTATCTGCCTTCTCGCCGTTATTTCTTTCTCTGCAGCTTGTGTTAACCACTGTTGTTGTAAGGCATCTATTTTATTTAATCGCTCTACCTGATCTTGATTATCGGCAACCAACTCGGTTAAATTAGTTATTTTAGCTGACCAAACCTCTAGTGCATTATCAAAGGGCTCTAAAAACAATGAATTTCCTGTGATAAGGAAACCACGTTCACCCGTTTCCATATCCACTAATAATTTTATTAACTCATGCCCTTGTGAAATAACCTGATGGGTATGCTCAACCCACTTAGCCGTAGCATGTTGTCGCTCGGTGCTCACATATAAAAGCGTAGAAATAACCACCATAAGCAACAAAGGTACACAAAAGCCCAAAATTATTTTATTGCGTATTGATAAATTAAAACGCTTTAAGAAGTTATTAGCTGGCAAAGTTATTTACTCGGGCGTAGGTTTATCTTTTTTTATCGATGTGAGAATCGAAAAAAACTGATTTTAATGCTAGTAAAAATGGCAGGTTTTTTAGGATTTTGCAAGGTTAGCAAAGTAATATGCTATTGATTAATTGGCTTAATTGGATTTGATGGCTTAGTTGACTTTACCTTGAATAAACTCAATACCAGGAGTGATGTTCAATTAACAGGGGGGTTAAGAAATAGCTGAATAAAAAAATCCGACACTCGGTCGGATTTTGTATATTTTACAGGACGTATAGTTTAAAACTACAGTTTAGCGCTTACTTTTACGACGAGAAGCACCAATACCTGCAAGACCTAAACCAAGTAATAATAATGAAGCTGGCTCAGGTACCGCTGTTGTTAGCGTAGAGATATTTACTTCAGTACCAAAACCGGCTAATTGCGATAAAGTATAAGTACCGACTGTTTTTAAGCCATTATCAAAATACGCGGTAACAGTTGCGCCAACAAATTGATTGCCATCAATGCCTGGTTGGTCAATGGCATTAAATTTATCGGTATCAACACCAAACGTGAACGTTTCACCAACACTAAAATTTAAGAATGAAATTTCTAAAATACTAGACCCATCAAGAGCTGAATTTGAGGGGAAAAGATGACCAACATTGTCAGATAAACTACCTAAAGTTAGCGGCTTAGGTTGAGTACCTGGCGCAGTGCCATAACTATCAAAAAAACCATTAATAGGACTTAAATCCCATACTAGTTTAATAATACTCTCACCAGCGTCAGAGGTATTAGTAAAACGAAAAGCATTAGTATTATTGTAAGTAGAGCCATCCTGAATAAGGCCAGTTGCCATTGGTGTTGCTTGAGCAAAACCTGCCATTGACATTAAACCAACAACCGTAGCAATTTTTAAAAGATTCATTTTTCATCCTAATTAATGAGTTTGTTATTTTAATAATAACATTACAAAGTTACTCGCAACATGCAAATACCAGACCAATAATAATTAACACATCAAAAACAATAACTTAGTATCACAAAATTATTTTAAGCTATTAAATTTTCACCTAGGTGTAAATTTATCGGACACCTTTATTGAATTCAAAAAGTTCAAACAATTCAAACAATTCAAACAATTCAAATCTTAACGCTGTGAACGTTTATTTTTCATGGTGCGAAATTTTTCACGTTGCTCCTTAGTCAAGATACTTTTCATGGCAAACTTACTCTTAGCCTTAATTAGCGCCATAGCCGCAAACACATCTTGGTTACTTGCTTGTAATTGGCTAAAAGCTTGTTCATCTAAGCTTTCTGCCGACATTAAGGTTTTAACTTGTTCTCGAAAAGCAAGCATTGCTGGCTTTAATGCTTGCATATCTATCTTCGCTTCACTTTTAAGGGCCTTAAACTCAACTAGTTGAGACTCTGACAACCCCAGTTTTTTGCTAAGTTTAGCCAGTTTTTTTTCACTCATTTGCTGATGGTTTTTATCATGGCCAGCTTGATGGGTTGAACTGTCATTACCAGCAAAACTTACCGGCGTTAAAACCAGCGCTGAACAAAGTGACGTGGCAATGGCAATATTTTTAAGTACATTTTTCATGTGATGATTCCTTTGATAACTATTATGAGTTTATTGATAAAGAGCTAACATTAGTTCTCTTCAGTTTTAGTTCTGTTTTAGTTCTGTTTTAGTATATCGAGGTTTTTTGCAAATACAGTGCAAGGCAGTGTAAAGCTATGTAAAGTTATTTTCTGCTTAGCTAAGATGACGTAAACTAGTAATGTGCAACCGACGGTGATCCCCGCTTAACATTCAAAAAGAAGCCATTGAAATGACCCCGCAGCCAGAGCAAACTAAACACATTTTACTGATAGATGGTGATAATGTACTTGCCGAGCTACTTACTGAGTACCTTGCCTGCGAAGACATCCGCGTGACCTATTGTTTAGATGGTGCCAGTGGTTTAGCGAAAGCATTTGACGACTGCTTTGATTTGATTTTACTTGATGTCATGATGCCAGTACTCAATGGCTTTGAAGTGCTAAAAGCATTAGGAGGCAATCATAAAATCCCTATTTTAATGCTAACAGCTAGAGGCGATGATAATGATGAAATTTTAGGCCTAGAGTTAGGTGCCGATGATTACCTAGCAAAACCGTTCAAACATAGAGAGTTATTAGCACGTATAAATGCCATTTTTAGACGTATCGCCATTGTAAAAAACCAAAATACCACAGCGATAAATGAACCGACCGAGCAACTTTTCATTAATCAGGTCAGGATAAACCAAGCGACTCGTGAAATATTTTGTCGAAATAAATTACTTGAACTAACGGGCACTGAATATTTAGTACTGGTTTATATGCTTAAACATCACGGTAAAATTCTCAGTAAAGCAGAAATATCCGAGCAAGTGTTACAACGTAAACTAAGCCCGTATGATAGAACTGTCGATGTGCATGTCGGCAATGTCCGTAGAAAGCTACTCGCTATTGACCCAATAGATAAGATAAAAACAGTGCGCGGAGCGGGTTATGTGTTTTTACAAGGAGAACAGTAACTATGCTCAAGCAATTATCACAGTGGTATAAAAATTTTTCTTTAGGCATTAGCTTAAAGCTCTTTCTGGCGTTTTGGCTGGTCATTCTCACCTCAGTACTGATCAGCTACCTAGTGACCATACAATTTAGGCATACTCCCACTCAGGAGCAAGCCAACCCTGAGCAATTAAAGCTATTAACAAACTACCAGCAGAAACTGGCGGGTAAATCGCACATTAGACTTAGGGAAATACAGCATAAGTTTCACCAAAAACATCAACAGTATTTAATTTTTAAAAGACTAAGTACCAACGATATCTATACACCAAGGCAGCGTATTTGGTCAAAAGTAAAAAACTATTTAAAAAGACACCCGTTAGAGAACCCAGTCACTATTGATTTTGCCTTTACCCAAGTGACCAGTTCGCAACCTATGATGCTCAATGGTCAATGGTTTCAATTATTTATTGCCAGTGAACCACACCATAAACGCTTGGTTAGCTTGGTCTACCAACTCCCGGTTGCTTTGCGTCTGATCTTGTTGCTTGCTATTAGTTTTTTGTGTTGCTGGTTACTAGCAAAAAGTTTTACTAGCCCCTTAATCGCACTGCAAAAAGCCAGTAAAGCCTTAGGTGACGGTAAATTAGCAACCCGCATCACAAAATTTGATCAACGCTCAGATGAATTTGGTGATCTAGCACGAAGTTTTAACCAAATGGCGCAGCAATTAGAAAACAATATTACCACGCATCAACGTTTATTAGGTGATGTCTCCCATGAACTAAGGTCGCCACTAACGCGCTTACAGTTAGCCATCGCTTTAGCAGAAAAAAATATCGGCAATAGCGCTGAGCAACAAAAACATTTGACCCGTTGTGAAACTGAAGTCGACCGTCTAGATGAAATGATAGCCGATGTACTCACGCTCTCAAGACTCGAGCATAGCCATAATAATTTTACTGTCGATGAGGTAGAGTTAAAGACATTACTCACCCAGGTTGTTAATGATTGCCAATACTTTGCTACCAGTAAAGATGTCACGATAGCGATAAAGGGGCTAGTTAGCTGCACCCTTTTCGCCGACAGTAAACTGCTCGCCAGTGCTATTAGTAACATATTAAATAATGCGATAAAATATTCGCCTAATGGACAAGTAGTGACGGTAGCATTATCTCAGCAAGATGAGAAAATAAGGCTAAGTGTTGTCGATCAGGGTTCTGGTGTACCAAGTGATATGATAGCAAAAATTTTCACGCCATTTTTTCGAGTTGCTGATGGTAGAGAACGCAGTAGCGGTGGCACAGGTTTAGGCTTAGCCATTGCCCAGCAAGCTATCCATTTACATCAAGGTCAGATATTGGCACAAAACCAACCAAAAGAAGGATTAAAAGTAACCATTACATTACCGGCATTATTGAATAAAAATAAAAGCAATACGTCATTCTAGACAAGAAGAAATTCAAGCTTTCTATTGTCGATTTTAATCAAGACCTCTTCGAATAGGTCTAAAAAAAGGGTCTCAGATATTAATCTAAGACCCTTTAATAATGGCGGAGAGCATGAGATTCGAACTCACGGAAGGGATAAACCTTCACTCGCTTTCCAAGCGAGCGCCTTAAACCACTCAGCCAACTCTCCAAAACTTTCTCAATCCCGATAGTATAAAAAACTGTCTATCGAAATTGTATAATTACTGTATAACAATCTCTTTTTCAGCATTCTAAGTTATTTTTTTAGTAATAACTCTACACGTGATGGTGTGCATTTAAACTCTCGTTAGGGAGTAAATCTAAACACTCTTCCATGTGTGTCAATTCAACTTACCAACCACTCAGCTAGCGCACTACAATTTAACAAGCGCTATGGTAAAAAAAAAGCTGCACAGGTGCAAGGCTATTTTAGCTTAATTGTTGTTTAATTTGAGCAAAACAGTTTAACTGCTGTTTATTTATTCATAAATACCAAGAAATGAATAAACTAGGCGACTAACTAAGTATTACCTTTAACTTTTAACTTATTTTTAGCAGCAAAGTTAAGCATTCTATTTAACGGAATTAATGCTTTTTCAGCTAAGTCTTCATCTACGTTTATTTCTTTACCCACTGGACTTACTAACGCATCATGAATCGATTTCAAGCCATTCATTGCCATCCAAGGGCAATTAGCACAACTACGACAGGTTGCGCCGTTACCGCCTGTAGGTGCAGCGACAAAGGTCTTTTCTGGGCTGGCTTGTTCCATCTTATAAAAAATGCCTTTATCGGTTGCGACGATAAAATGTTTATTCGGCATATCTTTACTTGCTTGAATTAGCTGACTAGTAGAGCCCACTGCATCAGCAAGCTCTATGACATTGGTAGGCGATTCAGGGTGTACTAATACCGCAGCATCCGGATATTGCAGCTTAAGGTCACGTAGTGCCGAGGCTTTAAACTCATCATGGACAATACAAGTGCCCTGCCACATCAGCATTTTGGCACCGGTTTCTTTTTCTATATATGCACCTAAGTGACGGTCAGGACCCCATAAAATCGGCTTACCTTGACTATCAAGCATATCGACTATTTCTAAGGCTATACTCGAAGTAACCACCCAGTCAGCTCGCGCTTTAACGGCAGCAGAGGTATTAGCATAAACTACCACGGTGTGATCTGGGTGCTGATCACAAAAAGCTGAGAACTCTTCAATGGGACAACCTAAGTCTAATGAGCAAGTTGCTTCCAGTTCAGGCATCAATACTCTTTTTTCGGGCGTTAAAATTTTAGCCGTTTCGCCCATAAACTTAACACCAGCAACGATTAATGTTTCTGCTGAGTGTTGCTTACCAAAACGAGCCATTTCAAGAGAGTCAGCAACACAGCCTCCCGTTTCTTCGGCAAGCGCTTGAATTATAGGATCAGTATAGTAATGAGCAACCAATACGGCATTTTTTTCGACTAAGAGCAGTTTAATTTTCTTTATGTATTGCGCCTTTTCATCATTTGTTAAAGGCTTTGGCTTAGCTGGGAATTGAAAATCAAAATCTACCGCGATATTACTTACACTCATGGGTTCTCTCTAAATCAGGACACGTTCAAACGCGGTAATTATAAGGGAAAGTGCTACTAATGTGTAGTATAGAATAAGCAGTATAACCGCTTCGCTATAGAGTAACTGTCAGCTATCTATCAAGACATGTTAATAAAGTGTTTTAACTGAGTGAAATTGGCTTAAATAAGCTAGCTAGGGTAAATGAGGTGTATTAAATTTTATTCAGGGAGTTATAAGTAATAATTTTTTATTTATTAGTAGGGCTGGGGATTTTATCTGTATTAGCAGTGGTCAGCCGTGAAGGATTTGAACCTTCAGCTAACTGGTTAACGGTTAAGAGCTTGGCTTGAATTATGAGTAAGTGCTTTCAATTAGGAGTGGTCGGCCGTGAAGAATTTGAACCTTCGAGCTAACTGAGTTAACGGTTAAAAGCTTGGCTTGAATTATGAGTAAGTGCTTTCAATTAGGAGTGGTCGGCCGTGAAGAATTTGAACCTTCGAGCTAACTGAGTTAACGGTTAAAAGCTTGGCTTGAATTATGAGTACTTGAATTACCAGTAAGTGTTATCAATTAGGAGTGGTCGGCCGTGAAGGATTTGAACCTTCGACAAATTGGTTAAAAGCCAACTGCTCTACCAGCTGAGCTAACGGCCGTGCCTAATTGTGAGTAAACGATAAATAGTCTTGAATGGTCGGCCGTGAAGGATTTGAACCTTCGACAAATTGGTTAAAAGCCAACTGCTCTACCAGCTGAGCTAACGGCCGATTCAAGTTTCTACTTTACATTTACTTGCTCCACTACCTATGACGATAAGGAGACTTTTTATTCAAACTCAACTTAACAACTTTTAAAGTCATTACTTTGAATTAGAAAGTGGTCGGCCGTGAAGGATTTGAACCTTCGACAAATTGGTTAAAAGCCAACTGCTCTACCAGCTGAGCTAACGGCCGAGTCAAATTTTCTATTTTACAATTTACTTGCTCCACTACCTATTTACGATAAGGAGACTTTTTATTCAAACTCAACTTAACAACTTATAAAGTCATTACTTTGAATTAGAAAGTGGTCGGCCGTGAAGGATTTGAACCTTCGACAAATTGGTTAAAAGCCAACTGCTCTACCAGCTGAGCTAACGGCCGTGTCTAATTGTGAGTAAACGATAAATAGTCTTGAATTGGTCGGCCGTGAAGGATTTGAACCTTCGACAAATTGGTTAAAAGCCAACTGCTCTACCAGCTGAGCTAACGGCCGATTCAAGTTTTCTATTTTACAATCTACTTGCTCCACTACCTATTTACGATAGGGAGACTTTTTATTCAAACTCAGCTTAACAACTTATAAAGTCATTACATTGAATTAGAAAGTGGTCGGCCGTGAAGGATTTGAACCTTCGACAAATTGGTTAAAAGCCAACTGCTCTACCAGCTGAGCTAACGGCCGACGTTGTGTTGAGTCACTGCCTCAACGCGGGGCATATAATACTCATAATATATTTAAGTGCAACAATAAATTCAATTTTTATCGATATTATTTTCTGTTAGTGCGTTTTCTCAACAATACGCTAGTTTTATCGACAACGAAAACCAATAACTGTGATTTTTGTCCAATTAGCTTAATTTGTTAAACTAGCTAAGCGGGGCTTGGCAAGTTTTGCTGCAGTTGATTCCGGGTATTCTTTTAATAATTGCTGATAGCGAGCAATGGCTTTTTTATTATCATTTTGCTTTTGAGCAACAATAGCAAGTTTTAATAGCGCATCAGGACGCTTAGATGAGCCTTTATGCTGGTTAACGACAATGATAAACTCTTGGCTTGCTTGGGCAAGTTTCCCTTGATTAAAGAGCAACTGACCTAACCAGTAATGGGCATTGGGTGCGTAATTAGAATTTGGAAAGTGCTTATTAAAGCCTTTAAATTCTAGAATAGCTTGCTGATAACGTTTATCCTTTAACACTAAATTAAGGGCACGGTCATACGCTTCATTTTCAGTTAAATTATCGCTATAACTGCCCGCATTGACTACCGTATTAAGACTCGTACTAAGACGAGTAGTCACTGAAGCAGGCTTACTGGTTGAGGCAAGTACTTCATTGACTCGTCTATCAATTTCTTGATAAAGCTCTCGTTGGCGCTCTAATACTTGGCCTAATTTATGAGTATGTAATTCTGTTATACCACGAAGTTCATTGACTTCGCTTTGTAATTGGTCCAACTGACGCTGAATATTTACTTGCGCCTTATTACGTGAGTCTAACTTACGTGACAAGGTGCTTAATTGCTCTATCAATGCAGCAGAATCAATAGAATTAGCGTTAACATCAATGACTGGCGCTTTAGCTACAGCTAACGCACTCATGGCGCTAGCTGTAATCATCATGCCAAATAAAACTTTATTTAGTTTCATTCAGTTACCTGTTTAGTTGAGACGTATTAAGTCTTAGTAAGTATTAGTAAACTAATACGGCACGACGGTTTTTAGCAAAAGCATTTTCGCTACGATCTTTAAGCATTGGTTTTTCTTCACCATAGCTAACCACAGTAATTTGGCTAGCGGCAACACCCATATTTTCTAAATAAGTAACGACAGCTTTAGCACGACGTTCACCTAAAGCGATGTTGTATTCTGGCGTACCACGTTCATCGGCATGTCCTTCAACTAAAATTTTAACCTCTGAATTAGCAGTCAAAAATTGAGCATGAGCATCTAAAATTGCTGAAAATTGCTCATTTACATTTGAAACATCAAAGTCAAAATAAACAATGTGCTCTGCACGTAATGTATCTAACTCTTGACGTTTTTGTTCTTCAATTTCTGCAGCACGTTTAGCAGCAGTAACGAGTACGGCTTCTTGCTCTTTTTGAGCGGCTTCAGCATTTTGAGTAACTTGGGCATTAGTATCTACTTGGCTTTGCTCATCTGTATCTGAGTTTGAGCTACAAGCTGACAAAACGGTAAGAGGTAAAGCAATTGCTAAGCATTTTACTATGTTATTAAAGCGCATTTTATTTTCCTTTATTCTAAAATATAAATTAAAAGTTCATTCGATTTTTGTATATTATTATAAAAATGGCGACCAGGCTGGTGCCTTCACTTGACCATCAAGTGCCGGCAATCTAGCTTTAAATCGTCCATCTACCGACACTAAACCCAACACTTGTCGATTATTATGTAAGGTACTGTATATGATCATACCACCATCAGGTGACACACTTGGCGACTCATCTAACCGTGTTTCGGTTAGTACCTGGAATAAGCCTGAAGCTAAGTCTTGTTTCGCTAAACGATATTTACCGCGAGTTCTATTGACCATGATCAGCTGTTTACCATCAGGGGTTACTGAACCTCCAAGGTTCATTTCACCATCAAATGTCAAACGTCTTACTTTTCCCCCGGCTAAATCTACGCGATATAGCTGAGGTTTTCCACCCCGTTCTGAACTAAATATCAATGATTTACCATCAGGGGTCCAACTTGGCTCAGTATCAATAGCTCTATTACGAGTTATACGACGTAATTTCATCGTAGCTAACTCCATAATATATAAATCAGGATTGCCATCTTTTGACAATACCATAGCCATACTTTTGCCGTCAGGAGAAAAACGCGGCGCACTGTTTATGCCTTTAAATGAGCTGATCAGCTTTCGCTCACCAGTATAGATATCAATGGTATGTATTTGTGCTTGACGATTTTCAAAGGAAACATACGCCAACTGCTCGCCATTTGGTCGCCAGGTGGGCGACATTAGTGGTTCTTTAGAACTTAACAAGACGTGTTCGTTAAAACCATCATAATCAGAAAAAGCGAGTTGATATGGGTATTTCCCTTGATCGCGAACAATAATATAGGCAATTTTACTTAAAAAGGCCCCTTTGGTGCCGGTGAGTTTTTCATAGATAACATTACTAATACTATGAGCATAACGACGAGCCTGGTTAGTATTAATATTGGCACTGCTTTGCGCTAAAATATGATCTTGCGCTTGCACCAGTTTACCATTACTGAGCATTGACGTTTGACCGCCGGTAATTTGACCGCGAATAACATCAACTAATTGGTAGCTTACTTGATAACGGCCGATGGAAATTTCTTTGATTTGACCAATAACAAGGGCTTCAGCACCCAAGCTAGCCCAAGCACTGTAATCAATATTTTTCTCATCAATAATAGTCTCAGGAAATTTGTTTGCTGCAATAGGACTAAATTTACCACTGCGCAATAAATCATCACTAATAACCTGTGCTAATGACTCAGGTCTGACGCCACTACCCATCCATTGAAAAGGAACTATAGCAATAGGACGAGCACTATCTACGCCGCCGGTAATGACTATTTCTAATGCTGCCATCGCACGAGGTGAGGCCAACACTATAAGTGCGCTGATTAGTATGCTTGGTAATAATCTCATGTTCTCTATTTTATTCCTTTTAACTAGATGCACTTTTAACGTAATACCTAGGGCAAAACTACGTCCTGCACTAAATATACTCTACTTATAACCACGTTATCGCTAATGAACGCTAAAACTCAGGTACAACGGTTACCGCTAATCGACGCATTTCTTTAAAGACTTCAGGATCTTTAGATACAGGTAACGTACCCGCTTTATAAATAGCATTTTTAGCCGCAGCACATACCGTTTTATCACCTTGCCCCACTTTAACGTCGGTAACAAAGCCTGAAGGCGCCAAACTGATGGTCAATTTACAAGACTTATCAGCCATGGTGCTACGATCTTTTCTCATATGACGGTTAATACTCTGGGTGATCAAGGCGGAATACCGTGCTATCTCGGTCATCACTTGTTGCTGACGAGCTTGATTACGACTTACCATTTCAGCCGCCATTTGTTTTGCTAACATATCATCTTGAATTGCTTGTTCTTTAGCGGCTATTTCTTGTCTCTTACGTTCAGCAATTTTTTCAAGACGAAGCTCTGCTACTTTTTTAGCTGCAGCTTCTTCTTTTAAACGCTTTGAGCGAGCAACAGCAGCCGCTTTTTCAGCCGCTTGCTTTTCTTGCTCCTTTTGCTGACGAATTTTTTCAGCCTTGGCCGCTTTTGCATTCGATAACTTAGCCGCTTTATCCGCTTTAATTTTTTCTTGTTCTTTTTGCTTACGCTGACGCTCTAATTTCTTGATACGAGCTTCTTCTCTGGTCCGACGTTTTTTGGCATCAGTTGCCCGTTTTTCTACCGCCTTTAAACGTTTTTTCTCTGCATCAAGTTGTGCTGATTTTTGTTGCTGTATTCTCTTTATTGCTTGTTCAAATTTTGCTTTGTCGATAATCACAGCTTTTATCGGCTCTAAAGTTTGTGCTGACGGGGTGGGTTTCGGCTCGGGAATGGAGGAAAAATCCCCGGCAAACAAGCCAAAAAGTAACACTAGGTGTAAAGCAATACTGAACAAGATAGCTTTGAAGTAAACTGATTCAACAGTAAAAATTGAAGCTCGTTGCTGTGCCACGCTATTCCCCTATAGAGTCTGTCATTAAACCTATCGATGGCACACCGGCAACAGTTTGCAACAAGACCATAAGTTGAATAACCGCATTATAAGAAACAGCGCCGTCACCATTTACCAGCACAGGTGTTCCCGGTTCAATCGCTAGATGCGCTTTTACTAATATTGCCACTTCTTCTGCCGACATAGGTTCTTTATCGTTGGCCCCGACGGTGAGGTAATACCGTCCTTGCGCATCAACACTGGCCACTAATGGCGTTTTACTTTGCTCATCTAAGGGCTCGGCGTCCGCTTGTGGTAAGTCAACTTTAACCCCTTGGGTAATTAACGGGGTGCTAATCATAAAAACAATTAGCAATACCAACATTACATCGATATAGGGTACTACATTAATTTCAGCCACTATACGGCGTCTAACTCTTTTGTACATAGTTATGCCTTACGTGCAGATTGCTCAGCGGCGGATTGACGTTGTAATATACTTGAAAATTCATCCATAAAATTGCCATAGCTGTTCTCCAGCTTTTCTACTTTATGACTAAAACGGTTAAAAGCAATGACGGCAGGAATAGCAGCAAAAAGCCCCATGGCGGTAGCGATTAATGCTTCGGCAATGCCGGGGGCCACCATAGCAAGTGTCGCCTGTTTTACCGCACCTAAAGCAATAAATGAAGTCATGATACCCCACACGGTACCAAATAAACCAATATATGGACTAATAGAGCCAACGGTTGCCATAAAGGGCAAGTGGGTCTCTAAACTATCTACTTCTCGGGATAATGCGACACGCATGGCACGATAAGTACCATCGATAATAATTTGTGGGTTATCAATATGACTTTTTCTTAATCGGGCAAATTCTTTAAAGCCGGCAATAAATAAGGTTTCAATACCTTGCACTTGAGGTTTAGCCGAGATATCACTATAGAGCTTACTTAAATCGGCACCACTCCAAAATTTATCTTCAAACGCCTTTAACGCTAACTCGGCCGTTTTCAGTACGTTTCTCCGCTGGAATATCATTGCCCAGCACATAATTGAGAAGATGAGTAAAACAAGCATAACAAATTGCACTAATATGCTTGCTTCTATGACTAATCGAAAAAAGGAAATTTCAGCTGACACGTTTAAAGGCTCCTAGTATTTTTTTGGGAATAGCACAGGGTTTATGCTGGCTAAAGTCAACACAAGCAACACGTATTTTAGCGGTACAAAGTACTTGCTGTGCTTGGTTGGTTATTTGTTGTTGAAACACTAAACTGGCACGTTTCAAGGTTATTATCGTTGTCTTTACCTCAAGTAAATCATCGAGCTTGGCTGAGGCTAGGTTATCCATTTCAACCTTTCTGACCACAAAACCTAGTTTTTGTTGCAAAAAACTTTGTTGATTTATCCCTATTTCTCGTAACCACTCGGTACGTGCTCGCTCAAAAAACTTTAAGTAATTGGCATAATAGACAATACCGCCAGCATCCGTATCTTCGTAATAGACCCGAATAGCGAAATGATGCGCTGTTGCTTTTGATAATTTAGAGACTTCTTCAGACATATACTATGGGTATTATTTTGTAGTTGATTGATGACTTAAGCGAGATGGCTCTATAGTAATAGATAAAGCAACAGGCAAACAAGGTGGCAGAGATAAAAACTTACATTATTTAGCATAAAAAGTGATAAAAATACTTTTCTTATATTAAAAAACAAAAAAAGCGCCATCAGGCGCTTTTTAAAAGACAATTAAGTCATTATCAACTAGTTATTACGTGGCGCTCGTTCAGCACGACGAGGGGTACGATTTTGGCTAACAATAACTTCGTCTGAAGTAGTTATAGCAAGAGGTTGACGACGAACACGTACACTTTTCAATTGATTGAACAAGTCAGCCGGGATGCCTTTTGGCAATTGTACAAATGTATGCTTCTCGTGCAAGTTAATCGCACCAATATAGCTACTATCAAGTGAAATTTCGTTGGCGATAGCACCAACAATATCACCTGGACGTGCCCCATGATCTTTACCTACTTCAAGACGGTAAGTCTGCCAATCGACATCGTTACGGTTTACTTTTTCTTTACGAGGTCTGTCATCACGTGAACCACGGTTGCCATTTCGGTCGCCACGGCTATCACTACGGGCGTCACGACGATTATCTCTACCACCGCGGTCATTACGATCTCGGCTGCTTCTGTCGCGATTATTATCACGAGAATCACGAGTATCTCGACGCGGCTTAGGATCTTCTTTCGGCTGTAGTGGTTGCTTTAACTGTTTTTGATATAACAAAGCAGCGGCTAAATCAGTCATTGACAACTCAGACTCTGCAGCCATGGCTTCAATAATTTCGCGCATATTAGTTAAGTCTTTATCACTGACAATAGTTGAAATTTCAACACGAGCACGTTCAATACGTTTTTTACCAAGTTCTTCAATATTTGGTAACTCATACATATTCACTGTGCCAGAGGTTAAACGCTCATAGTGACGTAATGAATACATTTCACGAGGACGAACAAATGAGATTGCCGTGCCTTCACGACCTGCACGTCCGGTACGACCAATGCGATGCACATACGCTTCGTTATCACCAGGCAAGTCATAGTTAATTACATGAGAAATACGTGGGATATCTAAACCACGGGCAACAACGTCGGTTGCTACTAAGATAGACGATTGACCCGACTTCATTTGAGTAATACAACGTTCACGTTGTGCTTGGTTCATATCACCATTTAAGGCTAGTGCTGGATAACCAGCACGCTCTAACTTTTCAGCAACATCAACGGTATCATTACGTGTACGAACAAAAATAAGCATGGCATCAAATTCAACAGTTTCAGCAATACGCTCCAATGCCGTCATTTTGCTAATGCCGCTAACTTTCCATGCATATTGAGTAATATTTGCTTTGGATTTTTTTAATGCTGCAATTTTTATATGCTCCGGATCTTTTAAGAAACGGTTAGCAATTTTTCTGATTGCTGGTGGCATAGTTGCCGAGAACAAACACATTTGTGTGGCTTTTGGTAAGTGATCTAAAATCCACTGGATATCTTCTAAGAAACCCATGTTTAACATTTCATCGGCTTCATCTAATACACAGACGCGTAAGTCATCTAATTTTAAGCTTTTACGACGTAAATGGTCCATTAAACGACCTGGAGTACCGACAACAACTTGTGCGCCACGTTCTAGTTGTTGAAATTGTGGTCCATAGGATTGACCACCATATAAGGTAGCAACACGTAAACCTTTCATGTTTTTACCGAAAGATTCTATGGCTTCAGCAACTTGCATTGCTAATTCACGTGTTGGTGCTAAAACCATCAATTGTGGTTTTTTAATTGAAGTATCTATTTTTGCTAGTGCAGGTAAGCCAAAAGCGGCGGTTTTACCTGTACCTGTTTGCGCTTCACCTAAAACATCTTTACCAGCTAAAAGCGGAGGAATAGTTTGTACTTGAATATCAGTTGCTGAGGTGAAACCGATAGACGTTATCGCTGATAATAAATCTTTAGGTAAACCTAAAGAATCAAAAGAAACAGCTTCAGTATTTTCGGTATTTTCAGTATTGCTTTGATCGGTCATAATAAATTTTCATCTTCTCAAGGCAGGCATATTACTTGGGAGCAATATTAAAAATCAATCACAAAGATGCCGCTAAATTAACGGTTGTTAATTAGCTGCACTTATATAGCATTTGATTTAAATTGCTAAGTCTTAACCTGCGTAAATATACGAGGAAACCACCAGGAAGACTTTAGGCATATAGCGTGCTCTTGACGCTATATTTCTTGCTAATTCTAGGGGCGAATTAGCTGGGCAAGTCTATTGGGCGGTAAAACCCCACTCATCTCGATATACTTATACATTTGTTTAACTATTTGATAATTAGTATAAGTAAGCCGTCGGACTAACTTAAGGTGAAAAACATTCACCTTGTTATCGAGGCGCGCATTATACAGAGAACGATACAATTAACAAGAACTTTATAAAATAACGTCTTGATATAGGTTGGGGTATTTGATTTTGTGTGAATTAAATAGAAAGGTTCTTAATGCCTCCCGACCTTGTTGTAAGTCTTTAAATTTAGCGGCAACAACATTTTTTTCATGTCGAACCAAGTCAAGTTCGAGTTTTAGCGGCTCTTCACCCGCTAAGCTCATTTCTAATGAAGCCTGCTGTAGATCTAAGATCTTACCCTCGGAGCTAGCAATTTTTAACGTTAACCCAGTGGCAGAAAGT
Organism: Colwellia sp. TT2012; assembly: GCF_001440345.1. GTDB lineage: Bacteria > Pseudomonadota > Gammaproteobacteria > Enterobacterales > Alteromonadaceae > Colwellia. The sequence continues at coordinate 171,222 of NZ_LJYX01000016.1, forward strand.
GATAGAATTTCAATTTTTCGCTCATGAAATACGTCAAAGATTGCCACATTTTTAGGTGTATTAACTCGCCAACTACGGCCACTACCATTGACATCAATTATTTCGGGAGTACCTAACTTAGGTGAGAACTCACCTTGTTTATTCAGTGATAGTGAGACAGGAAACAATAATTGATAGTGACTAATTTCTGCTAATAGTGTTAATTTACTGCCAACTAACACTTGTTTTAATGATTGAGGCACATCTGTCTGCGTACTGAGCTGGTGTTGTGTACCAGTCTCCATACAATCAGTTGATGTTTTAGTAAAAATATTATTGAAAAAATCCAATTCTTCCGTCGAGAATTCCATTTAAATGTCATGCCGCAGGTTTTGTTAGGTAAAATACCATAACAAAAACCTGGACACAGTGCAATTATTGAGCTACCGAAGCTTATATTTCCACTAGGCATGAATACAAATAAGATTACTCTTCGGCGCCATTTATTCCTCAGCACCATTAAGTAAATCGGCAAAGTTTTTGAGTTTATCAAGGGCTAAACCATGAATAGATTTACGTGGATAGCGCCCAGTTCGACTAATAACACCGGCATCAACTTTCATTAAGAGTTCCAGTGCTTGATCAATAGTTTCAACGGCATAGATGGAAAATTCACCGCGAGTAACCGCCGCTATCACCTCATCATTAAGCATTAAATTAATAACATTGGTTTGTGGAATGATGACCCCTTGGTTTCCAGTTAAACCTTTGTCTTGGCACAACTGGAAGAAGCCTTCTATTTTCTCATTAACACCGCCAATAGATTGCACTTCACCATGTTGATTAATGGAACCTGTTATCGCGAGGCTTTGATCTATCGGTAATAAGGTAATGGCAGAGATAAGTGCACAAAGTTCAGCCATTGAGGCACTATCACCATCAATATGGCCATAGGATTGTTCTATGGCAATATTAGCGGAAATATTTACCGGAAAATTTTGCCCGTATTTATGGCCTAAATATCCCGTTAACAGTAAAACCCCTTTTGAATGAATAGACTTGCCTAAATCTACCTCTCCTTCAATATCGGTTACGCCTTCACTACCCGCATAAACGGTTGCGGTTATACGAGCTGGGGTACCAAAAACACTATCACCTATTTCTAATACAGTTAAACCATTTACCTTAGCGAGGCACTCCCCTTCTGTATTGATTAAAACTTGCCGCTCTTTAATTTCACTGAGCCAGGTTTCACTGATTCGACCAATACGACGTTTTTTAGCCGCTTGTGCCAAAGCAATATGCTGTGCGGTTAAATTACCCGTAGCGCCTTGCTGTTGCCAGCAATAATTTGCTTCATCGAGTAAATCATTTACTTGCACTATATTGGCTGAAATTTTGTATTTATGTTCACCGCGTCTTAGTGCATAACGAACTAGCTCTAATACGGCTTCATTACTAACCTCGGGGTAATTATATTGCTCAGCACGTCGCCTTATTAAACGACCAAAAGCAATTAAATTACTATCTGTTTTATCGAGATGGCGATCAAAATCAGCTAACACCCGAAAAAGTTCAGTAAACTCTTGATCATAATCTTGTAAGGTATAATAAATTTCGGCATCACCAAGTAGTACCACTTTAACCTGCAGAGGGATTTTTTCTGGCTGCAAGCTATAGCCATTTGGCTGACTATATTCCGAATGAGGATTTTCAATGGTAATTTGCTGAGTTTTCAAGGCAAGTTTTAAGCGCGACCACACCATAGGTTGGCTTAACACTTTATCGGCATCTAATAATAAATAGCCGCCATTAGCCTTATGTAAAGCACCAGGTCTGATTAAACGATAACTCGTATAACTACTGCCTTGAAAGCTAGCAAAATCGACATGACCAAATAGGTTTTGATAGCTTGGGTTTTGCTCATAAATGACCGGAGCGCCTTGAGATTCATCACGAGGCACAAGTAAATTGGGCAAAAAACGCTCCACCATCAATTTTCGTAACTCTTTATCTGTTGGTGCATCATCAGATTCGCTGACTAAAATCTCTAATACCACATCTACTACATGGTTTTTTACTGTCTCTAAATATTTCAATACATCTTGATTATTACTAAACGATTTTTCTAATTCAGTTAAATAAGGTTTAATGGCTTTTTCAGCGGTATCATTTTTAAGTTTTCTTAATTGTTCAAAAGACAGCCGTTTCCACAGTGGTAATTCTAATAATTGCTCAGAAAGAACATTCTCTAACACGCTCAGTAGTTGATAAAACTTGGTTCGTTCTGTTTCCTTTAAATTAGCAAATTCTTTATCACTTAAGGGTTTACCGTCAACCAAAGGCGAGAAGCCCAATTCGCCATTTTCTTCATATAAAACCACGTTATCTTTTAAGGCGGCGTCTTCCACAATACCAATGGCCTGATCGTATTTTTTATTAAACTCCCTATCAATGGCTGATTTTTGTCTTTGGTAACCTGGGTTATCGAAAACATCAGGGAATAAACTGAGTAAACCATCAATAAACTTATTCATGCTGACTAATAATTGCTTACCTTCGCCAGGTTTAAGGGACAAGGTTAATGGAATATGGCTTTCATCAAAATTATTGATGTAGCACCATTCATCAGGTGCTTTTTTCTCAGTGGCCAGCGAGGTTAACATTTGCTTAATTAATGTTTGTCGCCCCGTGCCGTGTTCACCCATAGCAAAAACATTAAAACCTATGGTCGACATTGATAAACCGAATGCTAAGGCCTCTTTGGCCCGTTCATGGCCAACAAAGCCTTGTGAGTCAGCATCAAGGGCGGTACTGGCTGATTTTTGATTATCGGAAAATAATGAAGCTGACAAGGGAGACGTTAGATCATCTACCCCAATACGGGTTTGATCTGCAAGGGAAGTAAAAGTTTTAGTCATATAAATCCTTTAAAGAGCGTTATTAAATAACGAGTCTAATAAATAACGAATCGACGCTAATATTTGGAAATCATTGCATCGAATTAAGGTATCGGAAATTGCGCTAGTGTACTGGCAAACATTTAGGCTAACAAGTTGATTATAAAACTAAGGGTTGAGGGGCAGACGAATAAAGTCTGTTGAGCCACAATGAACACAGTCACCAATTTCACTAAAATGCAAAATAGTTATTTTTTCATCGCATTGTTGACATTGCAGCTCACCAAAGCCAATGAAGTCACCACTTTTGTATAAACCATCATGATTAAAGTCTTCAATAAGCTCTGCCCATTCCACTTGTGATTTATCGGTTAACTTGGCAAGAGTATCCCAAAGGCTTTCATTTAATAAACCCAAGTAGAGCGAATGTTTGGCTTGTGAGCGATTTAATTGATAAAAATCATGGAGATCATATTTTAAATTATCGGTAAATTGTTTTAGCTTTTCTTCAGACATAGCTTCAGCGGCATTAGCATACAACTTTGCCTGTTTAATAAACTCATCAATGTGTGGCTTTTGCTCAGCTTTTACTGAGACTAACCAGTTATTGAGACTTTTGTAGATATCAGCAAAGTAATCATTTTGATGTGACATTAGTATTCTCCCTCACGCGTATTACTTTCACTATAAATTCAAGTATAGGAAAAGTTGAAATATATGCTTGTTGTTACCCAACGAGATAAGGTATTCTACTGCGATAATCTAACATTGGTTTATTCACTATTCATGCAAATTCCCCTTGGGTAGTAAGCAAGCTGGTAACACCTTAAAAGCATTCGAGAAAACCTTAATGGAAGCCATTTATAATCATCAAGCGATTGAAGCAACAGTACAAAAATTTTGGACTGATAACAACACATTTAAAGCGACCGAAGACCCTGACAAAGAAAAGTTTTATTGTTTAGCTATGTTCCCTTACCCAAGTGGTCGGTTACACATGGGACATGTGCGTAATTACAGCTTAGGTGATGTTATTTCTCGCTACCAACGTATGCAGGGCAAAAATGTTATGCAGCCTATGGGTTGGGATGCTTTTGGTTTACCCGCTGAAAATGCCGCCATTAAAAATAAAACCGCACCCGCTAAATGGACCTATGAAAACATTGATTATATGCGTAACCAATTACAATCATTAGGTTTTTCTTATGACTGGTCTCGAGAGTTAACAACATGTAAAAAAGATTATTACCGCTGGGAACAGTGGTTCTTCACTAAGCTTTATGAAAAAGGTTTAGTTTATAAGAAAAATTCTACCGTCAATTGGGATCCCGTTGATCAAACTGTGCTAGCAAACGAGCAAGTGATTGACGGTCGTGGCTGGCGTTCAGGCGCTATTGTCGAGCGTAAAGAAATTCCACAATGGTTTATCAAAATTACCGATTACGCCGAAGAATTACTCGATGACTTAGATCAGTTAACTGAATGGCCTGAGCAAGTAAAAACCATGCAGCGCAACTGGATTGGTCGTTCGCAAGGTGTTGAGATGACTTTTGTGCTTGCAGATTCAACAGAAAGTTTTGATATTTACACCACCCGACCTGATACCTTAATGGGTGTTACCTATGTAGCGCTCGCCGCGCAGCATCCATTAGCGCTAGCAGCAGCAAAAGACAATGCCGATTTAGCGGCTTTTATTGCTGAATGTAAAAACAGTAAAACCACTGAAGCCGACATGGCAACAATGGAAAAGAAAGGTGTCGATACCGGTCTTAAAGCTATTCACCCTATTACGGGTAAGTTAGTTCCTGTTTGGGCGGCTAACTTTGTCTTAATGGATTATGGCTCAGGTGCAGTTATGTCAGTACCCGGTCATGATCAACGCGATTATGAGTTTGCCACTAAATATGGCTTAGCCATAGAGCAAGTAATTGCTGGTCAAGAGTCTGATGATATTAGCAAAGCCGCTATCACAGAAAAATCGACCTTAATTAATTCTGGTGAGTTCGATGGTTTAGATTTTGAACAAGCATCTAAAGCCATTAGCGATAAATTGATCCGTGAAAATAAAGGTAAAGTTACCACAAAGTACCGTTTGCGTGACTGGGGCGTTTCTCGTCAACGTTATTGGGGTACACCTATTCCAATGATCAACCTTGCTAATGGTGAGTCTGTCCCTGTACCTGAATCTGAACTGCCGGTAGTATTACCAGAAGATGTGGTAATGGATGGTGTTACCTCACCTATTAAAGATAATTCTGCTTGGGCAAAAACCACCTATAATGGCGAAGACGCTTTACGTGAAACTGACACCTTTGATACCTTTATGGAATCATCTTGGTATTACGCGCGTTACTGTTCACCCAATGACGATAGCCAAATGATTGATCCAGAAAAGGCCAACTATTGGTTACCGGTCGATCAATATATTGGTGGTATTGAGCATGCTATTTTACATTTGTTATATTCACGTTTTTTCCATAAATTATTACGTGATTTCGGGCTAGTAAAAGGCGATGAACCGTTTAAAAAGCTGTTATGTCAAGGCATGGTATTAGCTGAAACTTATTACCGTGAAGCTGACAATGGCGCGAAAGATTGGATTGCACCAACTGATGTTGAAGTATTAGAGCGTGACGATAAAGGTCATGTTACTTCAGCAATAAGTAAACTTGATGGTCAGCCAGTATTATCTGCTGGCATGAGCAAGATGTCTAAATCGAAAAATAACGGTATTGACCCACAAAAAGTGATTGAAAAATACGGTGCTGATACCGTGCGTTTATTTATCATGTTCACTTCACCACCAGAGCAAACTTTAGAATGGTCTGATGCCGGTGTCGAAGGCGCGTATCGTTTTGTTAAACGTGTTTATAAATTAGCCCATGATTTCGTTGAAATGACCACGGATACCCCCGTGGCTGATATTACTGGCTTAACCTTAAACAGTGACCAGAAGAAGTTACGTCGTGAGTTACATAAAACCATTGCAAAAGTAACCGATGATATAGGTCGTCGTAATACCTTTAACACGGCTATTGCTGCCATCATGGAGTTAATGAATCACTTAGGCAAAGCTAAACTTGAAAGCGCTGAAGATAAAGCGGTAATGCAAGAAGCTATTCGTGCTGTGGTGTTAATGCTAACACCTATCACCCCGCATGTATGTCATCACTTATGGCAAGCGGTTGGCGGTAGCGACTTACATGTTGAAGATGTCAGCTGGCCAGTCGTTGACCAAAGTGCTCTCGTTGAAGATGAAAAATTGATTGTGGTACAAGTGAACGGCAAGTTACGGGCAAAAATCACCGTTGCTATTGATGCCAGTAAAGAAGAGGTTGAAACACTGGCTTTAAATGATGTAAACGTGTTGAAATTTACCACGGGTAAAACGGTACGAAAAGTTATTTATATCCCAGGTAAGTTACTTAATATTGTCGCTAATTAACGTGGTAAATGCCCAATGACTAAATTAAGCCTTGTCATTAAAAGCTTAACCTTTAGAAAATTAGCTATCGCTCTGTTAACCACAAGCTTATTGTCTGCTTGTGGTTTTCAACTTCGCGGTGATTATTTACTCGACGATGAGTTGCAAACACTTTACCTTAGTTCAAGTGATGTGCACGGTGAATTAACTCGCTTAGTTAAACTCAGTTTAACTCGCAACCAAGTTAACGTATTAAAGCACGCTAAAACTGACATTCCTGAATTACGTATTCTTGCTGATAAATTAGATAGACGAACCTTATCAGTATTTTCTAACGGTCAGGTGGCAGAATATGAATTGATTTATTCAGTGCATTATCAAGTACGCTTTACCGGCGAAGATGCGCTAGATTTTCGCTTTGAACTCTATCGCGATTATCAAGACGATCCTAACCTCGCCCTAGCAAAAAGTCGCGAGTTATCATTATTGTTGAGTGAAATGAGAACATCAGCGGCCGATAAAATACTACGTGATTTAGCAAGAATCCAACGTTAGTTATTTGTTATTAGCAAAGCGATTTTGTTAAAAATCCCGTTACTGTAAACTTACCTAGGGTATTTATGAAAATTTACCATAACCAGCTAGACAATACCTTACGACAGGGGTTAAAACCTGTTTGGTTGGTTTTTGGTGATGAGCCTTGGCAAAAAGATAATAGCCTAGCGGTTATTAAAGCTCATGCAAAAAACCAAGGTTTTAGTGAAGTTATTCGTTTTAGCAGTGACGCCAGCTTTGACTGGCAACAATTACTTGATGAGTATCAAGCGTTAAGTCTTTTTGCCAGTCAACGTATCATTGAAGTGGAGTTAACTACGGTAAAAGTAGGCGATTCAGGTAATAAAACCTTATTAGCTTTAGCAGAACGATTAACACAAGACTTCACGGGTGCCCATGCCCCACAAGATGTAATGTTCATATTTCACGGCGCAAAACTTGATGCGGCGAGTGCTAATCGAAAGTGGTTTAAGAGTCTATCGCAATTAGGCTGCTATTTACCCTTGTACGATATTGAATTAAAAGCCATGCCGCAATGGTTGAATAATCAAACCAGACAGCGGCACGTTAATATATCTAGCGAGTTAAACGCGCTACTTATTGAACTTTATGAAGGTAATTTACTCGCCCTTGCCCAAGAGCTAGATAAACTTGCTTTAGTATTTGGCTCACAACCCATCAGCATTGAGCAAGCCGAGCCGTTAATACTAAAACAAGCAAAGTTTAACCCCTTTCAAGTTATCGATGCCTTACTTAGAGGAGATTGCGCAAAATGTATCGTTATGCTCGATCAACTACAGCAAGAAGGCATGGCACCCGCACAATTAATTTGGGTTTTCCATAAAGAAGTAAACCAGCTCTACACTATGCTAACTCAATTGGCTCAAGGTGAGAGTCTTGCTAATATTTATAAACAATATCGTATTTGGGACAAGCGTAAACCCTTGTACCAACATGCCTTAACTCACATCAAACTTGATAACATAAAACGTGCCATCAGTCGTATTGCAGATATAGATTTATTAAGTAAAACCAGCAGCGAATTTAATGTTTTTATCTTGTTAGCTGACTTGTGTATCACTGTGTATCACGGCGAAAAAACTGCCGCCTTTAGCCTTAACTATGGCTAATACTGATGACTAGTGACATGACTTCAGCAACGCTTGCTATGACTAAGGGTATCGGTATTTTAGGCGGTACTTTTGATCCAATCCACTTAGGGCACACTCAATCAGCGCAAGCGGTTGCCAATGAATTGGGTTTAACTAAGGTACTGTTAATTCCTGCCCATATCCCCCCCCATAAAGCCTCAGCAGAGCTTGTGCCCAATGCCAGTGCTGAGCAACGCGCTGCTATGGTAGAAATTGCTTGCCTGGACAGTAGACTATTTAGCTGTGATCAACGAGAAGTAAAACGTGCTGGCCACTCTTACACTGTTGATACCCTGAAAGAGTTAAAGCTGCAGTACCCTGAGCAACCCCTTTATTTTATAATTGGTATGGACTCACTGATGAGTTTTACCTCCTGGTATCAATATCAGCACATATTAACCCTTTGTCACCTAGTGGTTAATACCCGGCCTAACTACCCCATGGCACAGTTTAATGAGGCCACAAAAAAGTTGCTCGCTAATTATCAAACAACTGATATTACACAGTTATCTTGTAAAACATCCGGTAATATTTTTTTTGCCCAAGCGAATTTCTTTGATATTTCATCAACACAAATTCGTCAACGTTTAGCGCATCAACAAAGTTGTCAGCAGCAGCTACTACCGGCAATAGCAGAATTTATTCACAAAAATAAGCTTTACCGTTAACCCTGAGCGTAAAAAGTGTTAATATTGCAATATTATGTATTGTTGCTCGTAAAGAGCAGCTCAAACGTTACGATTAACGATAGGAATAACACCTTGCAAACTGAACAACTTAAAGCATTTGTCATAAAAACACTTGAAGACATGAAAGGCAGAGATATCATCGCCCTTAATATTAGCGACAAAGCAAGCTTTGCTGATTACATGATTATTTGTTCAGGTAATTCAAAACGCCATGTAAAATCTATTGCGCAATCGGTAGCTATTGAGTATCGAGCTCAAGGCCAAGAGCCGCGTGGTATGGAAGGTCTCGATGTTGGTGAGTGGGCATTAGTCGACTTAGGCGATATCATTGTTCATGTAATGACGGATGAACAGCGTGATAAATATAACCTAGAGCAGCTTTGGGCAGAATAGTTAACTTTGCTTAATGAAAAAACGAGTGCGAGTGGGTTTTAAACGAGAGGACGTACTGTCCTCGGTCAACCGCCAGCTCTCGTTACTTTTTTCAGTAGCATTTCGCTTGAGTCTACTTTGCAGCGCGTTAGTTTTAACCGAACAAAGAATGCAATAACCTTTTCTATGATAATAAACCTAATAATCAAAATAGATTTATGAAACTCACCTTATATGCTGTTGGCAACAAAATGCCTGCATGGGTTAGCCTAGGCTTTGCTGAATACAGCCGTCGCTTCCCCCGTGATTTAAGCTTTCATCTAGTTGAAATTCCCGCAGGAAAGCGCGGTAAAAATGCAGATATCACCCGTATCCTAGCGAAAGAAGGTGAATTGTTATTGGCGGCAATCCCTAAGGGCAACCGTATTGTCACCCTTGAAGTTGAAGGACAAGCATGGACAACACCAAAACTTGCCAAGCAACTGCAAAGCTGGCAACTTGATGGCAGAGATGTCGCTTTACTTGTCGGTGGGCCTGAAGGTTTAGCGCCCGCGTGTATTAAAGCCTCTGAGCAAAAGTGGTCATTGTCCGCCTTAACACTACCTCACCCCATGGTACGAATACTCATCGCAGAGAGTCTATATCGCGCTTGGAGTGTCAATACTAACCATCCTTATCATAGAGAATAGCTTGTGTTGATGACTACGTTAGCCATACTTTTAGTAAATAATTTTATTTTTGATAGCGTGCGCTAGTGTCTCCACGTCGTATTGTCATTCGCAATCGCTCCGCTGAAGCAAACTTATTTGCCCGACGGACTTTTATTGCTTTTATCGGCGTGGTGCTAGTAGTGCTGATACTCTTTGCCAATATTTATAACTTACAAGTTGAATCTTTCGAGAAATATCAAACACGCTCAAACTCTAATCGTATTAAGCTACTGCCGGTAGCGCCAAATCGTGGTTTGATTTATGACAGAAATGGCGTATTACTTGCTGATAATAAGCCAGTATATAGTTTAGAAGTGATAGCCGAGGATGTCGACGATATAAAAGCCAGCATAGCGCAAGTAAGCCTGTTGCTAAATATCAGCGCAGACCGACAACGTAAGTTTTTCAAATCGATGAAACGCAAGCGTCGCTTCAAACCTGTAGAATTGCACTCGCGTTTAAGTGATCAACAAGTGGCTTTGTTCTCGGTAAATCAACATAAATACCCCGGAATTTTTGTTAATGCCCGTTTAAAACGCTATTACCCTTTTGCTGATTTAACCACCCATACCCTGGGGTATGTGGCTCGTATCAATAGAAAAGATCTCAATAAATTAGAGCAAGCAGATCAGTCTGAAAACTATGCAGCCACCTATGCTATTGGCAGGTTGGGTATTGAAAGATATTATGAAAACATGTTGCATGGCACCATTGGCCATCAAGAAGTAGAGGTCAATAACCAAGGCCGAGTGATCCGCACGCTAAATTACACGCCGCCTATACCGGGCAAAGACCTGACCTTGACCTTAGATATTGAATTACAAATGATCGCTAAACGTGCCTTATCCGGAAAACGAGGTGCTGTAGTTGCTATGGACCCACGAACGGGGGGCATTTTAGCCATGTATTCAAATCCAAGTTACGACGGTAATTTGTTTGTTCATGGTATTAGCACTAAAAACTATAAAAAGTTACTTGAATCAAAGGATCTACCGCTTATTAACCGCAGTGTACAAAGTGGTTATCCACCCGCCTCTACTGTTAAGCCCTTTCTGGCGTTAACCGGTTTAGAAGAGAATGTGATCACGCCAAGCACAACCATTAACGATCCAGGCTGGTATCAGTTGGCAGGTTTACCTAATAAATACCGTGATTGGAAGCCCTGGGGCCATGGTATAGTGAATTTAAACAAGGCGATTGAACAGTCTTGTAACATCTACTTCTATGATCTCGCCTTTAAATTAGGTATCACCAAAATCAGTAATATGATGCAACGATTTGGCTTTGGCGAACGTACCGGTCTCGATATTCACGGAGAAAGCAAAGGTATTATGCCCAGTATCGCTTGGAAGCGTGCCCGTTATAATGAACCTTGGTACACCGGAGAAACACTTTCAGTGGGCATTGGCCAGAGTTTTTGGACCGTTACACCACTGCAACTAACCCAAGCGTTAACAACCTTAGTAAATCATGGTGAGCGTAAAATCCCACACCTATTAAAAGCCAATACTGAGTTGATTATTGAAAGTAATGGCAATACTTATCATCAAATTACGCCCATCAATTATGAGCCACCCGCTCCTTTAGTATTAAAGCAAGAAAAAAATTGGGATCTGGTCTTAAATGCCATGCATAATACCGTGCAAAAATTTGGTGCTACCGCTTACAAACCGTTTAAAGGCACTACCTATGATGTCTCAGGTAAAACTGGCTCAGCTCAGGTTGCACGTATCAAACAAGATGAAAAATATGACGCTAAAACCACATCCGAAAACAAACGTGATAACGCCATGTTTATTGCTTTCGCTCCCTTTGATAACCCTGAAATTGTCATTGCGGTAGCCATTGAAAATGTCGCCAAAGGTGGTGGTGCCACTAATGCTGCGCCAGTGGCAAGGCAGATTATGGATCAGTATTTTGGTGACAGAGTGATTACCAGCCAAGCGTCTACCATGACATACCAAATACCTGCAGCCATAGCAATGTTACCCCAAGAGGCTGACTAATGCGCAGAAACAGACAAGAGCAACAAAAAAATCACAGTATTGCCCAGCGGCTTCATATAGATATACCCTTGTTGTTAGGTATTTTATCCTTATTAGCTTTAGGGCTTTTTCTGGTCTATAGCGCTGGTGGTCAGGAAACCGCCGTGGTTTATCGAAAAGCTCGAAGTATCGGTGTAGCTCTGGTTGGCATGTTTGTTGTCGCGCAAATTCCGCCACTGGTATATCGTAAGTGGGCGGTACCGGTTTTTGTCTTAGGTTTATTATTGCTGATCAGTGTCTTAATTTTTGGTCATGTCGGTAAAGGTGCACAGCGTTGGCTTGATTTAGGTTTTATAAAGTTTCAGCCCTCTGAGATTATGAAATTGATCGTCCCTATTATGATTGCTTGGTTTGTTAGTCAAGAAAACTTACCGGTAAAAATATCAACGGTGATACTTGCTTTTATTCTAGTACTACTACCCACATTACTTATCGCTAAGCAGCCTGATTTAGGCACATCCTTGCTTATAGCAAGTTCAGGGATTTTTGTTATTTTTCTTGCGGGTGCCAGTTGGCGGTTAATTGTTGTTTGTCTTGGTTTAGCTTCAGCCTTTGCACCTATTTTATGGTTCTTCTTGATGAAAGAGTATCAAAAACAACGGGTTTTGACCTTTCTAAATCCAGAGAAAGATCCCCTAGGCTCAGGCTACCACATTATTCAATCTAAAATAGCCATTGGCTCAGGGGGTATTGACGGTAAAGGCTGGTTACAAGGTACCCAATCTCAATTAGAGTTTTTACCAGAACGCCATACCGACTTTATCTTCTCGGTATTCAGTGAGGAGTTTGGCTTAATTGGTGTTGCCGCCCTGCTTGGCGTCTATTTATTTGTGGTAATGCGCGGTTTGTGGATTGCCGTCAATGCTCAACACGCCTTTACTAAGTTACTCGCTGGCAGCCTGACGCTAACGTTTTTTGTTTATGTTTTTGTCAACATAGGTATGGTGTCTGGCTTATTGCCGGTTGTTGGTGTGCCATTACCTTTAGTGAGTTATGGCGGTACTTCTATGGTGACATTAATGGTAGGTTTTGGCATATTAATGGCCATTAGTACCCATAGACGTATCCATGTTTAAGCTGAGCTTAAAAATGTCCCCTATTCCCTGTACGATGAAAGTAATAAAAGTGATGAACCAAAAACTGCTACTGCTCTTGTTAATATCCATGCTAACTTTGTTAAGTGCTTGCAGCTCTGGCCGCTATCAACAAAAGCATGACAGTATACCTACGCGTCTACCAAACCAAGCAGAATTGAAAGATGCTATAGCCCGCGCAGAGCCCTATAGTCGCGGCGGTAATAAAGATTATCAAGTATTTGGTAAACCTTACCAAGTTTTAACCACGGCGCAAGGCTTTGAACAAACCGGCACTGCCTCTTGGTACGGGAAAAAGTTCCATGGCCATCTCACCTCCAATGGTGAAATCTATGACATGTATGCCATGAGCGCCGCCCATAAAAATTTACCTTTACCCACCTATTTAAAAGTCACTAATACTGCCAATAATAAATCGGTTATTGTCCGCGTGAACGACAGGGGTCCTTTTCATCAGTCACGTATTATTGATTTATCCTATAGTGCCGCTTATAAGCTCGACATGTTAAAAACTGGCATCGCAAACGTAAAAATAAGCGCAATCACTGATTTCGACAAAAAAACGGGTAAAGTTAAAGATATCACCACTATCCAAGCAACATCTCAAGTCATAGTAAGTCCAGCCATTAAGAAAAAGCCGGTCCCCCCAAACACACAAGATAATATGGGCATTGCCACACCTTTTATTCAAGTTTTGGCAACCCGCAACAAAGCGCTAGCTAGCAACACAGCCAAACAGCTAAAAACTCAATACAAGCAAGAAACAAGCTATGCCAAACATCAAGGGCTTTATCGTATTCAACTTGGACCTATTAGCGATCTTGCCACGTTAAATGCGCTTTTATTGGCCTTAAAACAAAATGGCTACCCTAATGCTTATCCAAGAACCTCGCCATAACCAGGCTAAAAAGAAGCCAGCACCAAGCTTGAGTCAAATCAGCAGCAGTAGCTACAACAAATGGTTATAAACCTTGTTACATTTATAACGATTTTTCTGCGAATTTATTGATAATATCGGTTTTTTTCCCGTAGCCAAGCTTTTTAGAAGTGGTATACTTTCGTGCAGTTGCTTTCCCTTAACTTTTCACACACGACTAATACTATGACTAAAACAACAAATTTCTCTGGCAAATATAACGTCAACAAATTATTTACCTTTTTCAGTGGCGCTGTTTTTAGCGCGGCGGTTATTCTTACGCCAACGGCTTATGCCATTACCATTATCCCCGATGCACCACAAATTAATGCCAAAGGTTTTATCTTAATTGATTACACCACAGGTAAAATTATTGCTGAAGAAAATGCAGATACTCTATTAGCGCCAGCAAGTTTAACCAAAATAATGACCAGTTATATTATTGGTAAAGAGCTTCAGAACGGTAATATTAAAAACACTGACAAAGTGATGATCAGTGAAAAGGCTTGGGCGAAAAATTTCCCTGACTCTTCTAAGATGTTTATTGAAGTGGGCACTGAAGTATCGGTTAGCTTGTTAAACCAAGGAATAATCGTTGCCTCGGGTAATGATGCTTGTGTTGCTATGGCTGAGCATATTGCCGGCAGTGAAAGTGCCTTTGCAGATTTAATGAATGCCCATGCCGAACAACTTGGTATGACCAGCAGCTTCTTTGAAAATAGTCATGGTTTAGACAGCGACTCACATATGACTACGCCTAGAGATATGGCAACACTAGCTATCGCGTTGATCCGCGATGTGCCAGAAGAGTATGCGATATATAAACAAAAATCTTTCACCTATAACAATATCAAACAGTATAACCGCAATGGTTTATTATGGGATAAAAGCTTAAACGTTGACGGTATGAAAACCGGTCACACATCCAATGCTGGTTACAGTTTAGTGACCTCAGCAACTAAAGGCGATATGCGTTTAGTTACCGTTGTTATGGGCACTGCAAGTGAACGAGCACGAAAAGTAGAAAGTAAAAAATTATTAAATTATGGCTTCCGCTTTTTCGAAACCATCACCCCTTATAAAGCCGGTGAAATATTTATTGCTAACCGTGTTTGGATGGGCGACAAAGAGAATGTTGACTTAGGCATTATCTCTGATACGCCGATCACTATTCCTCGCGGCCAACGTAAAAATTTAAAAGCAAACTTTGAATTAAACCAACAATTAACAGCGCCATTAGCTAAAGGTACGGTAGTTGGTACTTTATTTTTACAACTCAATGATAAAGATATAGCGCAATACCCTCTGGTAACACTGGAGGAAATAAATGAAGGCAGCCTATTTAGTCGTTTGGCTGACTATGTAAAACTACAGTTTGCTAATTAATTAACGCTCCTTATGGTATAAAAGAAATTATTAATAATGAATGAATAAAAAAGCCTCTTGATAGAGGTTTTTTTATTTTTACCAAGAAAAAATTGCCCCCTTAAACACGACTAATGCTGCCCTAGCAACAAAACGTATAAGGCAAAGAATAAAAACAATATCAGCACATGATAATTGATGATAAAATGGCGCTAAAGTAAAAACCTCGCTAGATAAAGAAGTAAATGACTATGAAAACCCATTTTGACGAATTATTAGAGTTCCCAACGGTATTAAATTTTAAAGTGATGGGCCTTGCCTGTGACGAATTACCGGACTTGATCATTGCGGAACTACAAAAGCACACACCCGGCGATTACACGCCCAAAATCAAAGCCAGTTCCAAAGGGACTTATCATGCGGTTTCTATTGCGGTAACCGTTACCAGTAAAGAGCACATTGAAACTATCTATAAAACCTTAATGGCTATTGAACAAGTACGATACGTTTTATAACCCCCTTTAACGCTATCAGTTTTCAACACCCTAGATTAACGAGGTTTGCCGAGTGCAGTCAAATTCAACCGTCGAGCGAGACATTATTAACCTTGCCGACTCATTAGTCATCCGACAATTAGATACCATGGATTACTGCCAAGTTTGGCATGCCATGAAAAGCTTTACCGATAATCGTGATGACAGCATTGCTGATGAATTATGGTTAGTGGAACACCCTGCTGTTTTTACCCAAGGCCAAGCTGGCAAAGCCGAACATCTGTTACTACCTGGCGATATTGAGGTAGTACAAGTTGACCGTGGTGGTCAAGTCACTTATCACGGTCCAGGTCAGCTCGTTATTTATTGTCTGATTAACCTGCGCCGCAAGAAAATAGGCATAAGGCAGTTAGTCACTTTGATCGAAACCAGTATTGTCTCGGCTTTAGCGGATTATAATATTGCCGCTTATGCCAAAGCCGACGCACCGGGTGTATATGTTGATGAGAAAAAAGTTGCCTCCTTAGGCTTAAGAGTTCGCAAAGGCTGCTCTTTTCATGGCTTAGCCATCAATGTGAATATGGATTTATCACCTTTTTTACGTATCAACCCCTGTGGTTATGCCGGTCTGAAAATGGTGCAAACTGCTGATTTACAAGGCCCACAAGATACCGCTAGTGCAAGTACTGCGTTAGTGAAACATTTAATAAACTTACTTGATGCTAATAATATTAGTTATCAAAGCGGTTTACCAAACGAGAATAACACGCATCATGAATAGTGATTTAACCTCAGTAACAAAAACAGCTAATCGTGCCGCTGGCGAAAAATTTCGCGATGCCGATAAATTAGCTCACATTCCAATTAAAGTAGTTAGCTCAACAAAAGCGACGATGTTACGTAAACCAAGTTGGTTACGTATCAAGTTACCTCGCTCTAGTGAACGTATTGATGCCATCAAAGCTAATTTACGTAAACACGATCTGCACTCGGTCTGTGAAGAAGCATCATGCCCCAACTTAGCAGAATGTTTTAATAACGGTACGGCTACCTTTATGATTTTAGGTGATCTATGTACCAGACGTTGCCCATTTTGTGATGTTGGCCATGGCCGCCCACTACCGCCCAACAAAGATGAACCGAAAAAACTGGCCAATAGTTTAAAAGATATGGGCTTAAAATATGTGGTTATCACCTCGGTAGATAGAGATGATTTACGAGATGGCGGCGCTCAACAATTTGCCGACTGTGTTAGAGAAATTAGTAAACAAGCACCCAATACCAAAATAGAAATTTTAGTACCTGATTTTCGTGGTCGTATGGACCGAGCGCTTGAAATCCTTAATCAACATCCCCCTCATGTGTTTAACCACAACATGGAAACTGCGCCACGCCTTTATACTAAGGTACGCCCAGGCGCCAACTATCAATGGTCGCTAGACCTATTAAAACGTTTTGGTGAAGCAAATCCAGGCGTTACCACTAAATCAGGTTTAATGGTCGGTTTAGGTGAAACTAACGAAGAAATATTGGAAGTAATGCAAGACTTACGCAACCACGGCGTAACTATGTTAACCATTGGTCAGTACCTGCAACCGAGTAAAGATCATTTAGCGGTTGAGCGTTATGTTCACCCTGACGATTTTGCCATGTTTGAACGCGCCGCACACAAAATGGGCTTTGAACATGCGGCTTGTGGTCCACTTGTTCGCTCAAGCTACCATGCTGATAAACAAGCGGCTGGTGAAGAAGTAAAATAAGCTTATCCAAGCCACCTCAAAATGCGAGTTTCAGGATGCGAGCACATACGGCACCGAACAAGTAGGCGTATTTACTTTAGCGTCAGTAACAAAATCAGTTTTTTCGGGTGAGTTAAACAAAGCGTTTAAGGTAAAAGCTTAAGCGCTTTGTTTACAGTAAAGGACACTAACTAAATAGCTTAAACTAGAGGGTTTAAATTACTGGATTTTCACTACAGGAGTCAGTGCAGTAGAGTTGAACTCAACCTTACGCCAACCACTTTTAATAAAATTACGAATATTACCGTGATCACTGCCCTGAGGGTTTTGTAAAACGTCCTCATGATAATAACGGCCAAAACACGCCAATGTTTGTTGCTCTGTTAATTCATTTAATTTGGCAAAATAAAATATTTTACAAGAGCCTTCATTGGTGCCGGCTTCATTAAGAAAATCACCATTACTAAAGGTTACTGGTGTATAACTGTAGTTATCACTGACTACTTGCATCACTTGCTCAAAGGTCACTTCATCTGAATTTAAGCTCAATTGGCTAAGTAAATGTGCCAAGGTCATGTTTTTCTGTGCGCTAGCCACTAAGCATCACCGGCTTTTAATTTAGCTTTTGCTTCCTCAACTTTAGAGAAGTCTAAGCCTAATTCATTAACAGCCTGCTCAATAAGACCCGGATCTGCCATCACTAAACTCATAATGGCTTGAAGTTTTTCTGGCGGAATGCCAAGTTGACCAATGAATGCCATAGCCATCATAGGGTTTTCAGTCAGCGCTTGAAACAACTCACTAATTTTTTCATCACTGATATTTAGTTCTTTTAAAATTTGAATAATTGGGTTCATTTAACAATCTCGTATTAGGATATAATAAAATACAGAACTTAAGTTCTGTATTCATTTTGGGGTATGTTAACAAATATAACGCTTTGATAAAGATTAAAGAGCACTTATCAAAAAATTGCTTATTCGTTATTATCTATTTAATTTTATCCTGTAGAGTTTGCCTTCCCTAAAGCCATTTTAATTCCCACTCAAATCCTGCATTTTGAAGTAATTTGGGTATAATAGCGTTGTACCGACCTAGGCTAAATTAAAAAACCTGAGTTAATATTAAATCTCAACGCCAACCTTGCTAACTATCTATGAAGAATTATGCCATCAAAATTTAAACCTCTAGTATTGGGACTAGCCAAATTAAAATATTTATCTGCCTACTCCACACAAGTGCAAACACAAGTTCAGCAAATGCTTGAGCAAAAGAAATTAGCGCAATACTTATTAACTAAATACCCAAATACTCATCAGATAAGTAATGATAAAGCTTTACGCACTTATGTGATGACATTCAAAAACCAATATTTGAAAAAAACAGCGCCTTTAAGCCAAATAAAATACGATGATAAAATTCATATTATTAATAATGCGCTAGGCCTACACAGCTATGTTTCCCGCGTACAAGGTAATAAGCTTAAAAGTAAACATGAAATTCGCATTGGTAGTCTATTTAAAAAAGCGCCCGAGGCTTTTTTAGCCATGATCGTTGTTCATGAATTAGCTCACTTAAAAGAAAAAGAGCATAACAAGGCTTTTTATAAACTTTGCCAAAGCATGCTGCCCGATTATCACCAATTAGAATTAGATCTGCGCATTTACCTCACCCACTTAGAAGAATTAGCTAGCATCTCCCCTTAAAAGTCCACATTAATAGCGAACAGATGACCTAGGGTGATAGTGATGACCAGCAAATGCTATTTCACCCGCTATACTTAAGATTCAGCTAATACTGAGGCTTAGCTAGTTATGGGTATGAAGTCGATAATATTGTGCTTACTGTTACTGTCCAGCAGTGGTTTTACCGAGCCAGTGCACATTGACCTTCGTCACCGCCCCCCCGAAATGTCGATAGTTGATAAAAAGTATTATGGCCCTTTAATCGATATTATTAAGCTTTTACTCCTTGATGCTAACCTAGAGCCGCAATGGTTAGTAATACCTTGGCCAAGAACCTTGCTCAGAGCTAAATTGGGTCAGGTCGATATCATTCCCCGCCACTCAATGACTGCTGAAAGAGAGCGCTATTTATTACCTATGTTGTTAGGCTACGAACAACGAAGTATTCATTACTTACTAGCGCCTACTATCAAAAATATAGAACGGTATCACTCGCCCAAACACTTTGGCCCTTTAATTTTTGGTTTATTACGAGGGTCATATTACGGACCTTATATTGACAACATCAATACCAAGGTCAGTACCATTTATGCACATGATATTAATCAATTGATGTCATTATTACTGGCTGGCCGTATAGATGTAATGCCAATCCAAAATCTAAGTTGGGCTGAAGCGGCTTACCAACAAGTCAGGCATTTATATACTGGGCTACATTATCAAATAGCAGAGTTTAAAGAGTCCTTTGTCAGTGCTAAATACATCAGTATTCCTAAGCGTTCTCCCTTAGCGACTAGATTCCATCAACTCAATTGCAAATTATTTAAGCTGCGTAATGCCGGTACCATTGATAGCCTTTACCAAGAGTATGGCATCACGCCCTACCTTCAAATTTTTGAAAATAAAGAAAGCAAGCAGCAACTATCTTCTTGTTTAAAACCCCATGTAGAACAATAAAACAACCCATAGCCAAAATGAACTTTATTGCACTTTATTTCGCTAAAGTTCATTATGGCGAAATTATTTACTTCAATTGAAATTCCCCACATGATATTCCTGAGCGTGTAGCAGAACGAATTATTACTAGGGAATATTAATAATGAATAAGAGTAGCGAGACATCAGTCCAAGCATCAATGCAAGCAGTTGCGATAAGTACTAAACAGGTAGAGTCTAGTGATGACTTACCAATGACGGATAAAAGTGAGCAAAATAAAGCCACGTTATCCGCCAATAAGGTAGAAAAAATGGAGCAAATTGACTTAGATAGCCCAAGTTTTATTCTGGGCTATAACTAGTTGATTTTTATAAATGATGAGGGTTAATAATGAAAAAGCATCATAGCCGTGCGGAGCATTCGTTGCTCGATTTCCTTAGCGGCTATTTCAATAGGTTTATTTTAATAAGTAATGGCGTTCAGGTCGTCCGACTGTGCCATATTCAATATCGGCGATAATATCATTACAGCTTAACAAGTACTCTAAATAGCGCCTTGCTGTGGTACGGCTAGTGCCAATACATTCAGACATAGACTCAGCGGTATAAGCAGTGCCAGCATTATCACTTAACACAGTACGAATTTTATCTAGCGTTAACGAATCAATTCCCTTAGGTAATGATGCTTGCTCATTGATGATTATTGCTGGGTTTGACTGACTAATTAACTTACCCTTATTATGAAATAATTCATCAAGATCATCTTGTTCAAAGGGTTGATCAGCACTTAAACGCTCACGGTATTGCAAATAACGCTTTAGTGTTAACTTTAACCGAGAGAATGCTAATGGTTTTAAAATATAATCAAAGGCACCGTATGACATAGCCTCTTGAATCACTTCGCTATCTTTGGCTGCTGTTAACATAACAATACTGATATCAGCGGCACTTAAGTCTTGTCTGACATATTTTAATACGTCCAAACCATTACTATCTACTAAGCTGACATCAAGAAAAATAAGTTCCGGCTTAAAGCTGTCAAGTAGGTCTTTTGCCTCAGTGGTATTTTGCGCGATACCAATAACCTCAAAACCCTCTTCATTATTAATAGTCTTCGAGATGATGTTAGCAATACGCATGTCATCTTCAACAATCAGTACACTGTTTTTTTTCATCACCTAATTCACTCCTGTTCGATAGCTACTTTTAGTTATTATTATTCGTTCTTATTGGGCTATTTAGGTATATAAACCGTCATAATGGTACCACCTGTTTTTGCCCGAGTTATGGCTAAAGTACCGTCCACTTGATCTAAGCAGTTTTTCACTAAAAACATACCTATGCCATGACCCATGGCACGTTTTGTAGTTTGACCAAAGGTAAAAATGTCTTTAATGGCCGCATCACTCATACCGACGCCAGAGTCTTCAATTTCAAAGATAATATCTTCACCCATATCGGTAAACGATAATGTCACTTGAGCCGGTTGCGCTTTATTGCTACTGGCGGCATCAAAGGCATTTTCGAGTATATTACCGAGTATAGTCACCAATTTTGAGCGTGGTAGCTTACTCGGTACTTGCAACAAACTGCTATCCTTATCAATAATCAACTCAATTTTTCGTTCCTTAGCTACATCATATTTACCCAGAATAAGCCCTGCTATTATCGGGTCTGGCACAATGCGCATTAAAAAGGCAATTATCTCCTGATAACCTGAATTTTCCACCATAATCAAATCTAAAGCATCTTCATAAGAGCCAATTTGTATAAGACCCCCTATGGTATTTAATTTGTTCGAATATT
This sequence comes from Colwellia sp. TT2012, assembly GCF_001440345.1. GTDB lineage: Bacteria > Pseudomonadota > Gammaproteobacteria > Enterobacterales > Alteromonadaceae > Colwellia. Next base: position 193,081 of record NZ_LJYX01000016.1, read on the forward strand.
CATGGGTCTGAACTCTTAACATGGTTGAGAACTGTTTTACTTGCGACAGTTTCTCACTTAAATCAACTAGGTCATCTTTACGGCGAAAGGAAACAACCACGCCGTGTTGTTTATTACCAATCATTAACGGCGTTTTTGTTAAGATTATCGTCCCAGCTTCAATATCAACTTCTACATCTCGCCATATTCGGGAAGAGTTACTGGCAAAAATAAACTGGTAATCGGGTAAGAGTTCATGCACCGCGGAGCCAATTAAGCTCTGCTCGGTAATATTGGCTAAAATCTCAATCGCAATAGGGTTGCAACTGGTAATAATACCCTGTTCATTAATAACCACCACACCTTCAAGAATTGATTCGAGTACCGCTTTGCGTTCACTATAAACCCGTGAAATCTCCTCGGGCTCTAAGCCAAATATTTCATCACGATAACGTTTAGCAATATACAAAACCAAACAACAACCGGCGATCAAGGTAATACCAAAAACCCATAAGAAAGTATCACGGTAATTACTAATACTGAGCATCATACCGTGCTCTAAATAACCGACCGAAACCAAGCCGATGATGGTACCGTCGTCTAATACAATGGGCGTTTTCCCACGAATAGATAGCCCTAATGAGCCCTCGGCTTTGGAAATATATGACTGTCCGAGCCTAAGTGCTCTAATATTATCGCCACCTATCATGGCATGGTTTATTTTTTTCGGATTAGGGTGAGAATATCGAATACCCTGACTATCGCCAACAACAATAAAAGAGGCGGCTATAGCTTGGCGAATGGGTTCTACATAGGATTGAATAGGTTGGCTTTGTTTATCGAGCAGCGATTGCTGAATAATAGGATTTTTAGCCAACGTTTGTGCCACGGCAAGTGCTTTTTCACCGAGTTGCTGTTCAAACTCTTGTTCAAGATAGGCAACGCTGAACATACCCAAAAAAATGATCTGTAACATAACCAATAACACCGACACTAAGGCTAACTTGTTATGCAAGCCCATTTTTTTTAACTTATTGGCGATCTTCATCGGTATTTCTTGTAAATAAGCACATAAGAGCATCCATCAATAGTACTTTAAATATAGTTCAGACTGATAAACGAAGCAGTATACCATTGCTGCGCTTATCAGTAAAACTAACTCATTTAAATATCAGCCTCCTTCTCTTGGCTAGTTGAGCTAAGAGCCTGTCTCAGGGTAGAGATAATTGGCATAAGTAACACTAAGGCCGTCACCGTTAATATACCAAGGGTAATAGGTCTATCCCATAAGAAAGAGATTGAACCATCAGATAAGGTTAATGAACGACGTAGATTTTGTTCTAACATACCACCTAAAATAAAACCAAGGATCAACGGAGACATACTAAAGTTCAATAAACGTAAACCAATGGCTATTACGGCAAAACCGGCCATCATAAAGATATCAAAGGCATTAAATGATACTAAATAAACACCAATCAGTGAGAAGAACAAAATTAACACGGTTAATAATTGCTTAGGTAAGGTCAATGCTTTAGCAATATAAGGAATCAAGGGTAAGTTGATAAACAATAAGACGACGTTGCCAATATACATAGAAACAATGACTGACCAAAACACTTCTGGGTTATCAACAAATAAGCGTGGACCTGGCTCAATGCCATAGGACATTAACGCACCTAACATTACCGCGGTAGTACCCGAGCCTGGAATACCTAAGGTAAGTAAAGGTACAAATGAGCCACTACAAGCAGCATTATTTGCGGTTTCAGGAGCGGCTAGGCCACGTAAACTGCCTTTACCAAATTTTAGTTTCTCTTTCGCTGAAGCTAAGTTTCGTTCCATACCATAAGCAAGAAATGAAGCTATCGTAGCACCGGCACCAGGTAACACACCAACAAAGAAGCCTAACACTGATGACCTAGCAACGGTAGGCGCCATCTCTTTTATTTCAGCTCGAGTGAGTTTTAAGCTACCTACTTCTGTAGTAACCGAAGCAATACCTAACTTTTTATCTCTATTATTACTGATGATAGAGAGTAAGGCCTCTGACAAAGCAAACATAGACATAGCTATTAATAAGAAACTAATACCATCAAGTAAGTCAATTTGACCAAAAGTAAAGCGCTCTACGCCAGAAGCTTGATCCGTACCAATCGTTGATAACATTAAACCAAATAAGGTCATCATGATTGATTTAAGGAAACTACCTTTATTAGAAAAAGCCGCAACAGCAGTTAAACCCAATAATAATAAGGCAAAATAATCCGGCGATTGAAAGCTTAAAGAAACTTTCGATAACATAGGTGCAGCCACTAGTAAAAAGACGGCAGCAATAGTGCCACCACTAAATGAAGCATAAGCGGCAATAGCAAGCGCCTTGCCTGCTTGACCTTTACAAGCCATAGGGTAGCCATCAAATGATGTCGCTACTGTGCCCGCAACACCTGGCGCATTAATCAAAATAGAGGAGGTAGAACCACCAAAAATAGCACCGTAATAAACACCTGCCATTAAGATCATACCCGATGAAGGGTCAATACCATACGTAATAGGAATCATTAAGGCAATGGCAGTGATAGGCCCTAAGCCCGGCAACATACCAATAAAAGTGCCAACAAAACAACCAAAAATAACAAACATTATGTTTTGCATTGACATCGCGGTTTGAAAACCGATAATTAAGCCGTCTAACATAGTATTATCCCCAAAGGTCGCCGGGTGATAAATAAATCCCCAGCAGTTGCGTCATAATTGCCCAAAAGACAATGACAACGGGTACGGAGGCAAGGAAAAGTCGTTTTTTACTTCGCTCACCCAGTATAAGAAAACCAAATATAAGAAAAGAAATGGTTGATAAAATAAAGCCAAACTGCTCTAAGGTTGCGCCGTAATACACCATTAACGCAATAAGACTTGCCACCTGAAGCCAGCTTTTCTTGTCAAAATCATCGGCCGATTTCTCTGTGTCATTAGTCGTGCGACTATCGTTAAGAACAGACATGATAATGGCCAAAATTGAGACTATAATCCCTAAGAATGCGTAGAGTTTAGGCATGGTTTGTGATGTAAAGACATCATATTCTTCACCAGGATATAAAGGAATTTGGTAGGCATGGTAGCCATAACTGACGCTAAAAATAAAAAATATTAATGCACCAATGACATTTTTACTGATTTTCATAATTCACCTCAAACTGCATTACCCGGCTAAACAGATAAAACCGAATAATACAGCAGTCAACTAAAACGTTACTTCAACAAACGTTACTTCAAAAAGCCTAATTCACGCATTAGTACACCCAGATCTTTTTCTTGCTTCTCTAAGAAGGCATAGAACTCACTGTCTGGGTTGTACATATTAACCCAGCCGTTACGCTCTTGGATTTCGGTCCACTCAGGTGTCTCTTGTACATCACCCAATAACTTTGCATAAGCGGCAACTTTTTCATCAGACATTGTAGGTGCCGCAAAAAAACCACGCCAGTTGGCAAAGACTACGTTATAGCCCATTTCAGTTAAGGTCGGGGTATCAGGTAATACCTTCAGGCGCTCTTTTGAAGTAATAGCGAGTATGCGCACATCACCACTTTTTGCCATGGTAAGTGCTTCACCAACACCAGTAGAAAGAATGGCTGTCTCACCTGAAAGTAAAGCGGCCATGGCTTTACCACCGCCATCATAGGCAACATAAACTAATTTACGTGGTTTTGCGCGACCGGCTTTAATTGCCATAGCCGCGACGAGATGATCTAAGCTGCCACGTGATGAACCACCAGAGAACTTCACTTTACGTGGGTTTTGCTTAAAATCAGCTAATACATCGCGCCAATCATAGTATTTAGAATCTTTACGTACCACAAAGGCACCAAAGTCAGCAATAGTACCGGCAACAGGCTTAAGATCACGGAATGATTGCGGGAAAACACCACTTAATGAACGCACAACAATGGGGGTAGAACTAACCATCAGGGTGTTTTTTTGTTTTTCTGCGGTTTCAATCATATAAGCGATGGCTTTACCACCGCCACCGCCAGACATGTTTTGATAAGAGGCATTTTCGAGTTTCCCCGATTTCATCAAGGCTTCGCCTGTACCACGAGCCGTACCATCCCAACCTCCACCAGGGCCACCTGGGATAAGAAAATGTATCTTTTTGATATCTATTTTTTCGTTCGCCACTACTGAAGTTGACACAAACGAAAGAAGACCAATAGCCATTGAGGCTAAGGTAAGTTGTTTAATATTCATATTGAATCCTAAAATTTTAGATTAAGGTTAACTTGCACTTATTCCTAAGCCCAAATAATCATTTGCTGGTAAAAAAGTACCGCTAAAATAAGTACTGCACACGAGCGGTCAAGGCTTTACCATCCGTGATCTCGCCAACTAAATCTGCAGCGCCAGGGCCAGAAACATCAGAGAGCAAGTAATTGACCATGAATTTTATTTTTTTATTGAGGTAATAAGTAGTACCCAATGTTAGTACTTCAGCTTCTGTACCTTGATTATTTGACGTAGCATCAAATTGACTAATACGGGCAAACACTTCCCAAGCGCCACTGTCGGCAATAGGTGTTGGTGAATTGAAAACACCACGTTTCTTATATACTCTATGCTCACCCGTTAAGAAGTAACTGGCGGTAACATAATAACCATCGTAGCTGCTGTCATTAATACTCTCAACGGCATCGACATCTCTCACGGCATATTCCGCCTGAATAGACAAAGGTCCGTAAACTCCAGCAAACTCCAAGCCAAATTGAGTCATGTTATCTACCGAAAAAGTATCACCACCGGCGGCATAGTTAACCAAACGAACATTGGTATTACGCACTTCACCACGAGCAAACTTGGCACTCAGTTTATCACCACCCATGTCACGTTGTGATCCCCAAACACCAAAGTGTAAGGTTTCACCTTTATTATGAATTGGTGACCAAGTAAAACGACCGGTCAATGACAAATTAAGATCGCCATTTTCATCTTGTCCGTTAGTACCAAAACTGCCACCTTTGTATGCGCCAACAGCATAACGAAGACCTGTGCTTTTAAAGTATTGATATGCAGAAGCACCATATTTAAAATAAGGTGACATTACGTTAGCTAACATAGGTCGAGAAATAGCAGTAATGTGTTTACTACTCGTTAATGCTTCTAAACTGATATCTTCACGAATTTTACCTAACTTTATGGTTGGGCCATTTTCAAAACCCTTATAACGTAAGCGAGCTAAAGTAATTTCACCTTTGTCTTCAGAAAAATCAAGCAATAGCTTGTAATCCCAATTATCGACCTGACCTTGAACATAAGTTCGAACACGACGCGGGAAAAGGTCTGAACCTGTTTTACCATTATTATCCGCATTATAGGCACCATCAAAACGGTTATAGTCCAGTTGGAATCGGCCTCCTATTTTAAAAGATTTGTTACCATCATTGCTTTTAATCTTAACACCACCGCCTTGGGTTTTAACTTTGGGCGCTTGTTTGATTTCTGCTACCGCTATGCTTAGTTCTGCAATTTTTTGTTGAAGTTTTTTCACTTCAGCACTTTCATTCGCTTGTGCAACCATAGGTAATGCCATAGCCACCGCTAGCGCTATACTGACACTAGCTATTCTATTTTTCGGTGTGAAAAATACCTTTGTCTTTTGATGTTTATCTATCATGAACTTAAATCCTTCTATTTGTTGTAATATAATTTTTATAAAGGTTTACAAGTACAATACCAAGCACATGCCATTCAAAATTGGCATCAGCCCCAACATTGGAAGGCTATATTTAAAGGATGAGTCGTTAAAAATATACAATGAGCAACTAAATAACTTTAAGAGCATAAAAACAGTTAACAACATAAAGTTCACGGTCGGTGGTATTTATGCTTTAACAGAAAAATAATCGCTAAATAGCAAGCACTTAAACAGTATAGAAGATAAAGGTATAAACTCACCTGAGGGGCATAAGGTCAAAAGCGATTGCACGGAAGTTTTTAGCTTAAACCTCGACAGCTACTTTATATAGCTTACAATAACGGCACTTTCGCTTAGCTAAACAATCAAAATGTCTGAAACTAAAATCAAGTTTGAACTAGAAAAAGAAAACAAAAACAGTGTTCGTTATAAAGAAATCCCCAAAGATGGCATGCCACCCATTTTAGGCGCTATTTATGTACAAAAATGGTATGCGGGTAATAGTAAGTATCTAGAAGTGACGGTTACTAAGGTAGATTAACGCCTAGTGTTATCGCTCAGCCAATCTACCTTTAGCAAGAAAAGACGTTAAAACGAAAAAACCAGAATACCCTATTAAGGTAACTCTGGTTTTTTGTATAAACCGTCGGTTTTACTGACGGTTTTGATTTGTGCTAGTTATGCTTGATATAACATAGCTAGAAAATCTTTAGACTCATTCACTTTGGTAAATTTAAACAATTGCGAGCCCGCTTGGTCTTTAACAACAACATTTAATTTGTTGATTGAAATAGACTTTACTGGTGTTGTAATGGCATAAACCTTACCTTGATAAGTATAAGACATAATATAACTCCTTTATAACGCTCCGTATAAAAAAGGATTAACTTCTTTATGCTCAGAGGTATGATTGCGCAAAAACGCAATATTATAAAGCTCTATAGCTGTACAGTGTAAAACGAAAATAATACGATGAATTGACCGAAAAAAAATCGGAATTTCATACAGCAAAAAGCTTTAATTAAATAACTTTTATAAGGTGTTGGCTGACTGTGAAAGGGAAAGACAAAACACGAAAAATCACTGAGGATTTACGTTATTTAGCCGAGGATTGCTAAATAACAAGGATAATCTACAATGTTTTGTTTAGAAAGTAAACATTTATTTTTAAGTAGTTAAAAAATGTCATTGCCGACTATGTGACTAGGGCAATGACAACGGGTCTTGTTTTAGCACTTTATCGATAAAATATCACAACCGACATTATCGAGTATTTTTTCTATGGTATTGCCAATAAATTTACCGTTATTTGCCATGCCCATCACTAATAAGTCCACTTGCTGCGTTTTAACCAACTCAGGTAATTCAAACTCGGCAGAACCAGCAATAAGATGAGTCGACTTTTCATCAAAGGCATAGTCACTTAGTAATTCATTAAAAGCGACTTGGTGATGATGCTTAATTGCATCGCTATACTCATGAAAATCACCATTCATTAAACTATGATCCATACCCACAGAGCTCATGCCTTGCCACAGCTCTACTCCTATTGGCTGATAGCAGTGACAAATAAGGGTTTTCCCGTCAAATAGCTCTGCCATGAGCAAACCAGCTTGGATGATTTCAGCATCTAATTTTTCGGCTTTATTGTGGCTTCTTTCCGGATCAACCGCCGCCATAACTCTACGGTACGAATAGTCGCTAATATTTTTAGTTAATAATAAAGGCACTGGGCAATGCTCCAGTAACTGCCAATCACAAGGAGTAAAAAATATTTTATTGATAATTGAGTTTTGCTTGGTTGACTTAACCACCAGTGACACGCCATTACTTGCTACCTGAGCCAACACGGCACAACTAACATCAGCATGCCAAACAACAGCCATGTTAACGTCTAGATCACATAATTTAACTTCAGGTAAATACGTTTCTAACCAACGTAACTTAGAGGCTATGTATTCTTTTTTCAAAGCCGCTAATTGCGCTTGATTAAAGTTCCAATGACTAACAAACTCACTATTATAGGCTACTAAGAAAAGCTCGATACTTGCTGAAGTTTTCTTCGCTATATTAATAGCTTGCACTAATGCGGCTTGGTGATCAGAACTCGAATCCATAACCACCAAAATTTTGTTAATTAATTTCATAATTTCCTCCTAAGTATCAAGCCTATAAATACAAATACTTTAATAAACATCTCTATTAACTTAGACAATAACCTTAATGATTCCCCTTACTTTAAAAATTAGTTGAACTGACAACTTTTAGCAACGTATACCGAATAAACTAGCCAACAAATACGCTAACTAAACAAAAAGACCAACTTCATCACCGAAAATAGCATTAATAAAGCGCAACACCTTTTGCTTATGCTCGCTAGCAAATGTCCTTATTATTTATCTACGTTTATGCTAGTTATTATCAAAACAATTAAATACAATTGACGACATCATCATTTTGTATAACTAACTTTTATAACTAAACATCAGCTTAATGGAGCTTGGATAAAGTGTTGGCAATTTTTTTTAAGTGTGGTTTACCGGTTAGCTTTTGCTACTTTATCTTTTTATCAGTATATCCCTAAGTTTATGTTCAGCTTATTGATAAGCATCAATGTGTTTTGCTTTATGTTTTATCTAGTCGACAAATACAAAGCAAAAAATGGCTATTGGCGTATCAAAGAAACAACACTGCATATACTTGCTTTGTTAGGTGGCTGGCCAGCTGCGGCCATCGCACAGCAATGGCTCAAACATAAAAATAGAAAAAGAACTTTTCAAATAAGGTATTGGCTTACTATTGTGGCAAATATAGCTGTGCTAACCGCACTGCTATATTGCTGTGCCACGGCTAACCAACATACCTCTAACAGACCATGGTGATTAAATTGAGCGGATTAACCTTTTTTACTAAGCATGTATTAACACTGTTAACCGTATTTAGCTGTGGCTTAATGGCATTCATAGTAAAAGCACAAACGATTGTGCCTAGCACGTTAACCGCAGAAGAGTTTAGCGAACTTCATCAATGTGATAAAAAGTTTGCCTATGATATTTATTTTCTAGGGAAAAAGGTTGGTTATTTACATCGAACGATACAATGGCATAAGAATTCAACCTCGCCTCAGGCAGTAATAACCTCTTACGGCGAAGTAAGCTTCCTTTGGATTGACTCCACTTACCAGCAAAAAAGTACTATGCAATATTCGCCTCAGTATCAGCACTTTTTAACCGCCAGTTTTTCACAAAAACTAACTGGTATTAAAGCCAGAGCAATGAAAACGAAAATGTCGGCTAATGGCCTTTCATCAACCGTAACGTTAAACGGTGAAGTTTCTCACTACCAAAGTATTAATGAAAGTGAAAAACAGCCGCTATACGATATTGATAGCTTAGGGGCGCAAATTCGGCTCAATTTACTGCAAGGGAAAGTACACTTTAACCTATCTAGACAAGCAAGTAGCAGAGTGGAGAATTATCAATTTGAAGTGGCCGGCTTGGAAGTTATTGACCATAAAAAATGGGGTAAGCTAACCACGATTAAAGTGATTGAAGTTGGCGAGCATAAAGATATCGTTTTATGGTTTTCACCTAAACATGACCATCAACTGATAAAGGCACAACTTGATATGATGTTTTCTCCTGTAGTTTGGTTATCTCACTTTAGTAGGCAATGTGAGCAATGAGCATTACTTTAACACGAGTAGGTTTATACCCAACCCACCTCAAAATGCAGGATTGAGCTAGAATGAGAAACGCCTTGTAGGCAAGGCATTGATTGAAGAGAATAGTGATTCTATTATCGAAATCAATAACGATGGATAAAGCGTTTCTAAACCAGCCCTACGGGGACATCTGAGCAAATCATGTTCCTCGTTGCGTATGTAATTAAGGACGCTGCATGGATGCAGCTTAATAGAGAATGCAGGAGCATATTTTCCTGAACAACCATGAATAAAATACGCGCCTTGATCATGAGTCGCTCAGGTGTCCTCAAACGAGCATATTGAAGTCGCTTGGGTATATAACCCTCGTTTGCCAAAAATTACAGTCGCAGCTAATACCTACTAGTGCCGTTTGAACGATAGCAAACGTATTGTTAGAAAACTTTTACCCGCTAAGCAAACCATCGCGTATAAAGGCTAGCTAAGATCAACTCTATATTTTCATCACCATTGAGTTCTCCGCGACTTTGCCGTACTGGCCGCGATAGACTCAGGTGCAGCTAGACTTCCTGCGCAAAAGTAATATTCAATGAACAGCATTAAGGCGAGTTTTATACAGTGCTCCGCTTATTTGTTGTTCACAAATCACTCACAGGTTGGACCGTTAGTTAGCTAAGTTTTCCACATTTATTGTGGATAACTCTGTGAATAACGATTTAATAGTGCCCTCAAACCCCGTCGGTGTACCATTATATTGTACATGCTTGAAATATAGTCAAGACCAATAAAACTCCACTTTACTAAGTGGCTGATTTTAATAGTTCAGCTCAAATGATAAGGAATAGCTGTAAATCCAAAAATCTATAGCTAACGTTGTCGGGAATATTGTAGTACTTGAGTCGCCTTCATCTGATTAACAATGATAAGGTACATATTTATGATGACCGAATGAAAATATCATTTACATATAAAACACGCCATACAATCAATCACTAGGGTTACAAATTACTTAGTTACCCTATATACCCAAGCCACCTCAAAATGCAGGATTGAGCTGGAATGATAAACGCCTTTAGGCAAGGCATTGATTGAAGAGAATAGTTATTCTATTATCGAAATCAATAACGATGGATAAAGCGTTTCTAAACCAGCCCTACGGGAACATCTGAGCAAATCATGTTCATCGTTTCGTAGGTAATTAAGGACGCTGCATGGATGCAGCTTAATAGAGAATGCAGGAGCATATTCTCCTGAACAACCATGAATAAAATACGCGCCTTGATCATGAGTCGCTCAGGTGTCCTGAAACGAGCATATTGAAGTCGCTTGGGTATAAATTAAAAACTGTTTTTTATTACTCCCGTTTAAAAACATCAAGAAATTACTTTATTTGAGTCAAACTAAGGTATGAATACTTATGTTTACCTGCATCTCACCTGGTGATTACTGAAGGTGTACCTTTTGACCAATTAGCCGTAGTTGAGTGTTTAGCTATTGGCGCTCACTCGGTTCGCCGTGGTGAAGTATCGAAAAACGATACGATAATGGTATTAGGTGCTGGCACTATCGGTTTAGGCACTGCACAATTTGCTAAAGTTGCCGAGGCTGCTTGCCCAGAAGTACAAAGATGGGAAACCTTGATGTGGCAATTTCATCAAGCTTTACCATGGGCCAAAGATGGCGAAAAATGGTTACCCATGGAAGAACTTTTAAAGCTTACTGAGCAGCCCTAATAACGGTTCATCTTAATAGCACTTGTCACGATTTAAACGCTACTATCTCGGACAAAATGTCACTAAAAAAATCAATAGCCCATCGAAAAGGTGACATGACAGGTACTTATACTATGATTACTAAACGCATATGCTGGGGTTTTATCGTTTACTTTTCCTAAGTACAAATTTATGAGTAACATCTTATGAACAAACAACCTGAATCCTCCATACAGAAAATAGCAGTCCATCAGCTTGAACCTGGCATGTATGTTTTGTCTGTTCGTACTAAAGGTAAAACTGTCAGCGTAAAATCTGAAGGCTATGTAAGTTCTAAAGAAAGTATTCTAAAACTGATTAAAGCAGGCATTACTCACTTAACCATAGATGCCAGCAGACAAAAACAAGTAGATAAAATCCGGCCTGAAGTTAAAGAAAAAAAAACGCAAAACGAGTCAAAAAAATCCGGTAATGGTATTTCATTAGATCAAGAAATGGCCAAGGCAAGTAAACTGTATGATGACGCAAAAAAATTACAACATAAAATGCTGAGTAGCCTGAGCGAACACAAGACTATTAATGTAGTAGAAGCAAAGGAGTCTACCGATGCCATCGTCGACTCCATCTTTCGAAATCAAGATGCCTTAGCTTGCATGACACGACTACGTATAAAAGATGAGTATTTAGTAGAACATTCCCTCAATGTTGCCATCTTAATGACTTTATTTGCTAAACATTTAGCCTTTGACCGTGAAATTATTGAACAACTGGCACTCGGGGCATTTTTACATGATATCGGTAAGGTATTAGTCCCGCCAGAAATATTACACAAAACGGGCAAACTCACTGCCCAAGAATTTACAGTGATGAAAAGCCATGTTGACCTAGGTATGGAAGTGCTAAAGGAGAGTGCAGACTTGTCTGAACTTGTCATAGAAGTAGTGCAACAACATCATGAACGCCTCGATGGTAAAGGCTACCCTAAACAGCTAAATGACCAACAAATCACCCAGCATGGCCGTATGATAGCTATTGTCGATAGTTATGACGCTATGACGGCAGAGCGAGTTTATAAGGCCGGTATGCATCCAATCAAAGCCTTTAATCTTTTAATGAAAGATGCGCCAAATAGTTATGATAAGGTTCTAGTTGAACAATTTGTTAACTGCCTTGGCATCTACCCAATAGGAACATTAGTAAAACTTACCAGTGGTAAACTGGGCCTGATAAGTCGTTTAAATAAAAGTAAGCCTTTACTACCCTTTGTCCGAGTGTTTTATAACACTCGGCTTAATCAAGCCATTGCCATGAAAGAACTAGATCTTAGCCAGGCTAAGTATAAAGATCAGATTGATTGCTGTATCAAACCTGACGAATTCAATATTAATTTACTCAGTTTTTTCAAGGCGGCTTTTTATAATTAATTCAATCATAGGTTATAACATCCTGCCATATTTTCAAAAAGATATGGCCTTAGCAATAAATGACTAAGGTTGAGTTTGCCGCCATCATTTGACTGATGGGACAAAAACACATTAGACTTGATGTTGAGATTTGAAATTTTCGTGTGGTAACGTAAAATTAAATTAACAATTTCATGCACACTGCCTGACGAGGTAACTGAATCGTCCAAAGTTCGCCTTCGGGTTAAATAAATATTAAATTTATCTCTCAATATATTGATAATATTCCCTTCAGAGTTAAGAACTATTTATTGCCCTGGCCAACACCTATCCGTTGAAATATAATTTTTTTGTGCATAAGCAATTATTTCCCACCGATTTTTATTGAGTAGAAATAACTACTTGGTGTTTTTCCATCACAGGTTTACCGGTAAAAGCTTCTCTTGGTAAAGGGTTTTGATGGGCCAGTTTAAAATCGTCGCTATTAATCCATTCTTTAAAAACGTTTTCATCCTGCCAATGAGTAAGTACTACATAGGGGGCATCGGCACTTAGTGGTTTTAATATTTGCATGGAGACAAAGCCTGGTTGCTTATCGATTTCTCCAGCACGCTTGCGGAAACGATTTTCAAACTCATCTTGCCATTCTTCTGCTATTGGGATGCGATTTGCCACTATAAACATATTATTTCCTTTTCAAGTATCACAGGTGAATTCATACGGTCATTTTCGTATAGAGGGTTAAAAATTCAAAGCAAAGTTGTAACGATTTTTCGTTTAACCTTAGATCAAAGCGGTAAATAGGCAAGTCATAAACAGCTAATATTCTTATATTAGCTTAAAAAATGCTTAGCGAATCAATAAAGTTTGGATAACTATAAACCGACTGTTCTAATTAAAAAGTAAGAGGGCCAAATTTCTCGAACTTGAGCTTGCCAATTTGGCTCAACGCTGCCATCAGCCGATTGTAACAGCCAATATCTAGCCCATTTTTGCACCGTTTTTCCTGACTTGCTTAACTTTAGCGGCGAAAAACGACGTTGATAACAATTACCTTCATACTCAACAGTAGCATTACTTTTGGCTCTCTTATATAAGCTATCTAAGGCTGTAGTTATTAACTCAACCTCTGATAATGGCAATATTTTTTGTCTTTTTAAACACGCTAATATCGCTGCCCTATCAACACTGACCTGCATATAATCATCTAGATAAGGAGTATAAACCATTCCAGTTAAACCATAAATAGAGGCAAGTTCTCTATCTGCTAATGCTTTTAAAGGAATTATTTTTTTATTAATCTCATTTAATTCACTGAGTAAATGAGGCTTTTTTTGCAATTTAGACAATGGATACTTTCCCATAAATTAACATTAACTTGGTGGGTCAATATTATTGGCAATACTGTTATTTAAGCGAAACCAGCCAGCAATAGAATATCGGTCTCGCCTAGCGGGTAATACTTCATGAGGAAACTCTTCACTTAAAAACACCACAACAGTGCCAAAAGTAGGTGTTACGCGAATATGATTGTTATCACCAACGGGAGAATCTGGTGATTTCTCATCATAAATGACTAACTCGCCGCCATCATCTGCAGACCAATTTTGATTAAGATACACCACAATAGATAACACACGGTTACCTTCACCTTTAAAAGCGTCTTTGTGTTTCTTATAAAAATCGCCTTTAGCGTAATGAGAAAAATGACTTTCAAAAGAGAATAAACCAAGAAACAAATGGCTATTTAAATAAGCTTGTAGTGACTCAGACCATTTTATCCAAGAGCAACCCGCTTCGCTGTTGCTGGTGATCCAGCTAATTTCGTCTGTGCGAATAAAATCGTCAATAATATGGTCTTTGCTGCGACCAATACCTGCACGTTTAAAGTCTTCATCAGGCAGTTTGCTAATATGTTGTAATAACAACTGACTTAAGTTTTCGGGCAAAGCATGAGGGTGAATACTGTACCCCTTTTCAACAATGTCATTAGCTATTAATTCAAACAGTGATTTGTCACCACCAGAATGAGTTGTTTGCGCTTGGCTCAACGACATGCTGTCTTAGCAGGTAAAACTAACATTTAATTAATAATCTAATAAAGTGGAATATAGCTCATAATAACACTTTGCTGTCACATTAGCGTGGGATTTTGTTATCAAAAACTGTGCGGCACTAGTCTTCGTTAGATGAATAGCTGACTGCTTTATTGGCGATTGAATATGAAAATCCTTTCGATACCAAATACCGTAACGCTTTCTGTTTTAACTTTATATCGTCAATGGGTTCGTCAGAAAATTTTCTTGTTTTTAGGATTAGCGCTTTATCAAAATACTCTTCCTCGGTTGTTGCTATGGCACTAACGCACTCATTAATTGTTTGCGATGAGAACCCTTTTGCATACAGTTTCTCTTTTATTTTATTAGGGCCTATTTTTTTCTCTGAAAAACTAAGCGTTAAACGTTCCGCAAAGCGAAGATCATCAACAATTCCTCGCTCTATTAGATAATTTAGTGCCGGTTCATTGAATTGTGTATCGGCCTTAAACAGTAAATTAGCCTTTTGCAGTAATGTTTTAGCTGAGTAAGCACCATACCGCTCGATCAGCCACTGCATATAAGATAAGACGCGTTTATAAGAAATATCTTCAGGCTCGATATTTTTCTTTTTGTTATACATGGTAATGTTAATCCTATTACTCTTGCTCAGTATTGGTTCGTTCTTGAAAGTACACGAAATATTTTACTATTAAATTCATTATTCATCTGTGCTATATACCCAAGCCACCTCAAAATGCAGGATTGAGCTGGAATGAGAAACGCCTTTAGGCAAGGCATTGATTGAAGAGAATAGTTATTCTATTATCGAAATCAATAACGATGGATAAAGCGTTTCTAAACCAGCCCTACGGGCATCTGAGCAAATCATGTTCATCTTTGCGTATGTAATTAAGGACGCTGCATGGATGCAGCTTAATAGAGAATGCAGGAGCATATTCTCCTGAACAACCATGAATAAAATACGCGCCTTGATCATGAGTCGCTCAGGTGTCCTCAAACGAGAATATTGAAGTCGCTTGGGTATATGTGTCAATAAAGCCTCTATTGCTGAACGGACACGTTGCATTGATCATAACTCTTCTTATTGCTCTGGTCTTGTATAAAGATAATCATCACTGGCTTTAAACAATACACATCAACTGGTTATGCTTCATCTAAAGTCAAAACTCGAAAACCCCAGCCATTGTTAATGCCCCGCATAAAAGTGGCTCAATAAATATATATATCCATGTTACTTCAAAATGCAGGGTTCAACTGGAATTAGAAACGCCTTTAGTGACAACTTGTTTATCTTATGACAAAAATTGTTACATTGAATATTGAAAGTTAATTAATATACTGCGGTTCTTCTTGTATGGTTCCATAACAACAAATCAGCAGACCTATAAATGACAGAAAAAGACCACACTAGCTTACTTGAAGGAAACATATCATCGATAATATGGCGTAATAGCCAGCCGATGTTTATGGCTATTCTATTGTTATTAATGTACGAATTATTGGAATCAGGCCTGATTGCATTAAGTAGTACCGCCACCTTAACCGCCTTTGGTTTTACTGTCCCCATCACAGCAGCAATGACAGCACTTGCCGTTGGCACAAGTATTCGTTGTAACAATAAAGTGGTGAAGTCTGCTTGCCTTGAAAAAAACAACCTCAGTCAGAACATAAGCCTAACACTACTAACCTCAGCACTAACCTTGCTAATAATGACAATATTGGCATTAACTTTTTCCGAACAACTACTTTCTTTATTAGGAAACAATAACTGGCTTTCAACCGAATATATCATTAACGGGCAACAATTAGCCGCAGAGCAATCGAGTTATATCAATAATAGATATTTTACTTGGCTTTTTTTAGGTGCTGTTTGGCAAATTAATGGTATTTTGCGAGCGTTAAATTTCACCCAGCTTGCCAGTAATATTATGGTTGCTTGGGTAGTACTTAAGGCTAGTTTGGCATTATTACTATTGCTGCCACAAAGCCCTTGGTATTACGACAGTTTAGTCGCCCTATCACTAATTCACGCTATCAGTGATATTAGCTTTACCCTTATTTCTTGTTATATATTGCATAAAAAAGTAAAACTTAGCTGGCCTTCAGTCAAAGCATTTAAAACTCAATGTAACCAACCTAAACTAACCAGCTTTCTAGTTATTGGCCAACAGTTGATTACCCCCTTAAGTTTAGCGATATTAACGATAATTGCCGCTAGTTATAATCACACCTATGTCGCCGCATTTGCGTTAATCTTCAAACTCGAAGCCATAATTTTGTTAATCCCTATGGCGTTAACAACATCAATGCCAGCAATAATTGGCTTTAATTACTGGACAGGTCATCATGATAGAGTAAAACAGGCATACCGATATATGTTTGCCACTGTACTAATCGCACAGCTTGTTATTGCCCTAGTGTTAAACTACACAGTTGATTTTTGGGCAAACTCATTATGTCCACACGATAGCGTAACCATACACTTAAAACATTATCTTACCTGGTTACCTTGGGGTTATATTGGCGCAGGCTGCGTCATTGTTTATCAATCAACATTGAACGCCAAAGATAAAGCCATCAACGCCAGTGTATTAGGGATCATACACCGTCTATTACTGCTAATACCCCTTGCCTGGTTTGGCTTCAGTGATGGTGAATATTCACTTTACCCTGCGTTAATGCTAGGGCATTTATTTGCTGGAGTATCTGTGCTGTATTTATTTAGAAAAGCCAGCATTATCAAAATAAGGACAATTCCAATAAAAGAACAGCTTGCTACTTATAGCAAACGGATTAATTAAGTGGCCAAGTTAGCGCTGTATTAGCGAGATTGGTGGCGAACTACCTTGTGCTTACTGATTCAGTTGAATAGATCAAATGTGAATTAAGTTAATTATATTTGCTTCTGAGTAGAATGATGTTTACTGAAAGCACCTAAAGGGCAGTAAGTCCCTTAAGTTAATTCGAATGAGTGAAGTAAAGAATGAAAATTAACTTAGCGAGATAAAACTGCTTTATCCCGCTGTTAAATGGAAATCTAGCCAAAGATGGCTCGCATTAAACCAATTACGTGTTCTACATCCTTACCGGCTTTAACTTGTTTAAGAATGGTATCTCGATTGGTTTGAATATAGTCAGGTATACCCTCTTGTGCCAGTGCTTGTTCAACAACTTCCTCAGGCGTTAATTTAACACGACTTCGACGAGTTGACTTGTAGGTGCTTTTAACACTATTTAATTTTTTGTCACGAATGCGAAGGTAATTAGAGCCAAAGGCAAAGTCTTCATCGGCAAACATAAATAGGTCAACTAAAATGGCACGGACTTGCCAAAGTTTGGCTTCCCTTTCATCTTCAGGCTCTACTTGATGCCACCAGGCAAAAGTCCTAAGAGTACCAATCATATCTCGCCAATAGCTGTCAAAGTCAAAAGCATTAAACTTGGCTATCGATAACCCTTGGCAAAGAACATCTATTTTTGCATTGGTTAAGGCAATAAATTGATCTGGACGTTTCATGGCTAATAAACGGGTCGCCGGTGCTAATGGCGCCTTTTCACCTGTTTGCTTTTCAACGGTGTAACGGGTGAATATTTGTTTGTAGGCACTGACAAATTTTTGATACTGCTTGGGTGTGACATCACCAGACTCTGGAATATGACTTAATGCTAGATCAAAGCTTTCAGGTTGCTGCGCTAATAAAGTATGAAACACTTTAGCGCCTTTGGTTGAAGCAAACCATTCGACATCAAAATTAAATTGGGTATGACAATGCTGATTAGTATGTTTACCGGCAAAGGCAAGACGCTCTAGTTCAGTCATTTCGGTTAAACTTTTTACTTTTATCAGTTGAATATAATCAAGTAAAGCTAACCGTTCTTCCAGAGCATGTAAACTGGCTTGCTGTTCGATAAAAGCGGTAAATATAGGCCAGGGCGCAATACGGGCCATTTTAAACTGGCTCACACTTGCACCTAATACAAGTACTTGCTCTAGCTTTTTTAGAATGGGTAGTTGATGTTCTTCAAGCAGATTCATATTTATACGGTTACGACAGACATCTATTAATTCTGTACACCAACCAAGAAAATCTTCAGGTCTATTTTCCACTTTAACAGCAATAAGGTTTAAACTTAATTCAGTAACATGCTTTAAAGCATTTTGGTACGAAGCATTTTCGGCATCACTTAGTGCCATTTTTACAGGGGAAGATAAAAACTTTCTCATTTACGAATACAACTCCAGAAATTAGATCAGCATAATTTGACGAAAATAAATAGAAAACCCGCAGTGTTAACTACGGGTTTATATAAAGCAAAAAGCCCGTTACTTTCGTAACGGGCTTCTCAGTGCCTAAGCACAAATAGAAGTTTAGCAATGTCCTACTCTCACATGGGAACTCCCACACTACCATCGGCGCAACTGCGTTTCACTTCTGAGTTCGGAATGGGATCAGGTGGGGCCACAGCGCTATGGTCGCTAAACAAAAAA
>NZ_LJYX01000058.1 GCF_001440345.1 Colwellia sp. TT2012
CAAGCAAGGCCTAACCCTCACCAGGACCTTTCGGTTGCTGAAGGGGTTGTCCCTGCTTCCAATCGTCGGTGCTTTGCTGCTAGGAGGGTGTAGACAAAATCAAGTAGTAAGTCGACGAGCGAGCATGCGAGCCTCAGCCAGCCATACCCAAGCCTCACTCACATCCAGTAACCGATCGTGGTGCATGATCAGCCGCCTGGCTCGCTCATTCCAGGCATGAGTCCGTTCCACCACCCAGCGCTTGGGCATGACCACAAAGCCGCTCGCAACCGGCGCTGCCGTGAACAAATCGCCTTGCTCTGAATGCCATTTCCCGGTGCGGCGATTGTTCGCTCCTCGTATGACCTGGATCTCGAGCGAATGAGTGTGCTGCATACGCTGGGCCCACTTTCCAGCGTAGGCACTGTCGACGAACAGGGTATTTAATGACGGGTACTTGTCCATCGAGGAGGTCACGGCGTCGTCTGCCGCATCTCGATCCTGCACACTGGCTGCGCTGATGCTCACGGCCAAAAGAAGGCCCAAGGTATCTACGATAAGGCTTCGCTTACGTCCTTTTACCTTTTTGCCTGCGTCGTAACCGCTTTCACCGCCTTGGGGAGAGCTGCGCGTTGATTGGGAATCCAGAACAGCGGCTGACGGCCGCTCATCACGATCCACCCGCTCTCGCCATTGGGCACGGAGCCGGTCGTGCATTTGCTCAAACTTGCCCTGAGCGCTCCAGCGCCGAAAGGTTTTATAGACATTGTCCCAATGGGGAAACTCGCGAGGCAGCATTCGCCAGGAGCACCCTGTGCGCACGACATAACAGCAGGCTTCCAAAAGAGTGCGCCGGGAGTAGCGAGGCGGTACGCCTCGACCTCCCGAGACTTCAAATAAATCAGCGACCAACGTCCATTCTGCATCAGTCAGGCAACTGGGGTAGCGTTGCTCCGGCAACTGACGCCGGTGTGCCTCGGTATAGCCATAAGACTTACGAGGCTCGGGAGGCTGGAAGCTACCTTTGGCACGTTCCTTTACTCGAACGATCCCGGCCAGTCTCAGCGCTTTTGCAAAGGTGTCGGGATGCGCGGTGATGCCCGTTTCTGCATGGAATGCTTGCGCCAGTTCGGCTTGACTGGAATAAGGCTGCGTATGAGCGAGCCTGGCCAGCAGAGGATAATGGTGCGCAGCGATTACCGGTGGGCGTCCAGTTTTAGG
>NZ_LJYX01000059.1 GCF_001440345.1 Colwellia sp. TT2012
ATCGGTGGCGTGGTCAACACCTTCGACAACCGCATCCCCACCGAAGCCATCGAAGGCATCCACGGTGCCGGTGAACTGCGCTACGGCGGCGCCGACACCACCCGCAGCAGCGCCGGCAAGCTGGAGGCCGGCAACGGCACCTTCGCCCTGCACCTGGATGCCAGCGCGCGGGAATTCAACGACCTGAAAATCCCAGGCTTTGCCCGCAGCCGCCATGCCCCGGAAAGCGAAAATGGCCCCGGCAAAAACGGCCGCCTGGGCAACAGCAACGGGCGCCAGGACAGCGGCGCGGTGGGCAGCTCCTACACGTGGGACGATGGTTACGCCGGGCTGTCCTACAGCAACTCCGACAGCAACTACGGCTCGCCCGCCGAACAGGATGTGCGCATCCGCATGCAGCAGGAGCACTACGCCTTCGCGTCCGAGATTCGTAACCTGCAAGGCCCGTTTACCTCGGTGAAACTCGATGCCGGCTACACCGATTACGAACACCGCGAAATCGAAGGCGGCGAAACCGGTACTACCTTCAAGAACAAAGGCTATGAAGCCCGTGTCGAAGCACGGCACCAACCTTTGGGGCCGTTCGACGGCATTGTCGGCGCGCAGGTCAGCCGCAGTGAATTCTCGGCATTGGGCGAAGAGGCCTTCGTCCCACAGACCGATACCCATGCTGGCGCGCTGTTTATCCTCGAAGAAATGCAGGCCACCGAGCGCCTGAAACTCAGCCTGGGCGCACGCCTGGAACACACCACCGTCGACCCGGATGGCAAGGGCAACGAGCGTTTCGCCAAGGCCAACAGCTCCAGCAGCTTCACCGCCGGCAGCCTGTCGTCGGGCGCGGTGTATACGCTGACGCCCATCTGGTCGCTGGCCGCGACCCTGGGCTACACCGAGCGCGCGCCGACCTTCTACGAGCTGTATGCCAACGGCGCCCACGTCGCCACCGGTACCTATGAAGTGGGCGATGCCAAGCTGTCGAAGGAAAAAGCGGTCGCCAGCGACCTGGCCCTGCGCTTTGACAATGGCACCCACAAGGGCAGCTTCGGCGTGTTCTACAGCCACTTCTCCAATTACATCGGCCTGCTGAACAGCGGCCGCACCTTGAATGACGAGGGCGAAGAAGACGCCGATGGTATCCCGGAGTACACCTACTCGGGCGTGCGCGCACGTTTCGTCGGCTTCGAAGCC
>NZ_LJYX01000060.1 GCF_001440345.1 Colwellia sp. TT2012
GGCGTGGTGTTTTTCAGCGACCAGAAAACCCCTGGCGCCCAGGCGTTTGTGTTCCAGGAGCGCCGGGTCGTCCCGGTGAAGCGCCAAGTGCTTGATCCCCAGCCGCCGCGCAACCTGCGGCCAGCGCAGTTCCAGCGCTACCCGTTGCCCTGGCGCGGTGGCCCCTTTCGACTGACCCAGGGGCCTGGCGGCACCTTCAGCCACTCTGACGTCAAGAGCCGCTACGCCATGGATATCGCCATGCCCGAAGGCACGCCGATCATCGCTGCGCGAGGCGGGGTGGTGGTGAAGACCGAGAACAGCCAATCGGGGCGGGGCAGTGACCCGTCGGGCAACTTCGTGCGGGTGTTGCACGATGACGGCACCCAGAGTGTGTATCTGCACCTCAAGCTGGGGTCGGTCAGTGTCAGGGAAGGGCAGCGGGTGGCGGTGGGCAGTCCATTGGCGCTGTCGGGCAATACCGGCAACAGCAGTGGGCCACACCTGCACTTTGTGGTGCAGCGCGATACGGGGGCGGGGTGGGTGTCGATTCCGTATGAGTTCACGCAGCCGGTACAGGCATTGCCCAACTTTGCGTTGGGCACGCGGTAAGGCTTTTGTAGGAGCGAGCTTGCTCGCGAAGACCCTGAAGGCGCCGCGTCTAATCAGAAGGCACGCGTACCGTTTTCATTTTTCGCCTGAATGCCCCTTGCAAACACGCTCGCTCCTACAGAACACCGGTTGATCCCTATCAGCCCGGTTTTACGCCCTGTATGCATACTTGATCACCCGCCGCGCCCCCTTTAATACGGATTGTTGTCTATCGCGGGTTTTTCCTCCGGCCTGGAATGTTTATCATGGCCGTCTGCTATGTCTGGTTTCCCGCTGCCGGGAGGCTATTTCCAGGAGTTGCTGCATGACCTTTTCTTTGGCCGCCAAGCTGTCGGTGCTGCTGCTGTTTATCGGCAGTACGCTTTACGTGCATCTGCGCGGCAAGGCGCGTTTGCCGGTGCTGCGCCAGTTCGTCAACCATTCGGCGCTGTTCTCCCCGTATAACGCCTTGATGTACATCTTCTCGGGCGTGCCGTCCAAGCCTTACCTGGACCGCAGCAAGTTCCCGGAACTGGATGTGCTCAAGGACAACTGGGAAGTGATCCGCGACGAGGCCATGCATCTGTTTGACGAAGGC
>NZ_LJYX01000061.1 GCF_001440345.1 Colwellia sp. TT2012
CTTTCCAGTTCGTCCTGATTACGTGCCGGCAAGCCCATGCGAACCTGATGTTTCAGATCACAATTCAAATACTCGTCAGGGTTCAACTCCGGGGCGTAGGCCGGCAAGAAGAACAGTTCGATTTGCTCTTTGCGGTCGCCAACCCAGGCGCTCACCTTTTTGCTGTGGTGTACGCGCAGGTTGTCGAGAATCAGGAACACCTTGCGGCCCTGAGCATCGCGAATCAGGCGACTCGGGAAGCGAATCAGCACTGGGGCTGTCAGCGTTTCCCGATACAGCATGAAGCGCAGTTTGCCCCGATTGGTCACGGTGGAAATCATGTTGGTGGAAAAACGACTGCCGCTGACCAGGCGCACCGGCGTTTCGCCAATAGGGGCGTAGCTGCGGCCAGCATGGCTGTCACTGCGCATACCGGTTTCGTCGCCCCACTGAATCTCACCATTCTCAGCCCTGGCCCGCTGTGCGATGCGTGGATATTCATTATCCAGCCAGTGCTGAACCACTTCAGGTTTCTGCTGATAAGCCCGATGCAGTGGGCGCTGCGGGGTGTAGCCCCAACGCTTGAGGTATTCACCAACCGTTCGAACCGGCATGAGAAAACCACAGCGCTGGCGGATCAGTTCTCGCACCGCATCACGCGTCCAGAGCGCAAAGCCGAGCTTGAGTTGGTCGGGCATCTTATCGGTCATCAAGGTGCGAATCAGCACTTCCTGGCTGGAGCTCAAACTGCGGCGATCACCCTGGCGCACACCACGCTGGCCGCCGGCAATGGCAGCCTTTTCGCCTTTATGTTCTGCGACCTGCGCCCAGTGAGCAATAGTGCGGGGGTGAACACCAACCGCTTCGCCAATAGCCTTGTAGGTGTAACCCTGCTCACGCATGCGTAGGGCCGTGGAGCGCTTTTCACGTTGTTCTTGGGGGCTGAGTTTACGGGCATCTATTTTCATGGAGACAGATTATCTAATATGCCCTATTTATTTGCCAGGTTAATATAACGAACAGTTAACCATAAGGAATAATCTGTAGGATAAGTCGTCTACCTGCTATTTACAGCGCCATAGTTGACGAATAAAAATAGCCCTCCAAGCAGCAACCACTGTTCAATTCAACCTGAAGATTAATTTTTTCGGAGAATACAGAATGGCCAGCGAAAACTACGCGAT
>NZ_LJYX01000062.1 GCF_001440345.1 Colwellia sp. TT2012
TGGGAGCCTTTGCCGTGATGCCCGCGGATGATCGGTTGACCCAGGCGCTGGTCCTGCTTTTTGCCGTGGGCATGTCGGTCAGCGCGGTGTCGTGCTACTCGGCCTACCGCTACCTGACCATGGTGTCCATGGCGCTGGCGTTGTTGCCGTGTACCCTGTGGTTGCTGTTTCAACCGTCCAAGATGCAGCTGGGCATGGCGATCGCCGTGCTGGTGTTCTCGTCATTTGTGGTGGGTGCCTCGCGTAAATTGTCCGAGGCGCTGGAGACGGCCTTTCGCCTGACCCGTGAAATAGAGCGTGCCCACAGTATTTCAACGCGCGCGGCGCAGACCGACGAACTCACCGGGCTGATGAACCGCCGGGCATTCTTCGATAAAGCCCAGGTGCTGTATGACCAATGCCAGCGCACCCATCAGCCGCTGTGTGCGCTGATGCTGGATATGGATCACTTCAAGGCCATCAACGACACCTACGGCCACCTGGAGGGCGATCAGGTGCTGTTGCGTATCGCCGAGAGCGGGCGAGGCATATTGCGCCGTGGCGACCTGTTCGGCCGCATTGGCGGCGAAGAGTTTGCCGCCGTGCTGCCTGGATGCGCACCGGAACCAGCCATACAGGTCGCCGAGCGCCTGGGACAGGAAATCCAGCAACTGGGGTTCAGTCACGAAGGCCAGCCCTATGTGGTGACTGTCAGCCAGGGCCTGGCCAGCCTGAGCGCCGAAGACACAACCCTCGACAGCCTATTCGCCCGGGCCGATGCGGCCATGTATGAGGCCAAGCGCCAAGGCAAGAACCGGGTAATTGTCGGCTGAATGTCCGTAGGCTACCTGACACAGTACCTACGCAGGCTTGCGGATGCGCATCAGCTCTGAAAGCCCGACCTTCAGCAGCCGCGCCGTCTTGCCCTTGGCCAGCGCCTCGATACCTTCATGCTCGGTCAGCCCTGCCAGTTGCGCTTCTATGTTCATCACCAACGCTTCACGGGAATACACTCCGCCTTCCAGGGAATAGATCGCCGCGATCAGTTGGCGCAGCTCAAGGGGCAAACGCCACCGCGTGCGCAACGCCGAGCCGTAGCTGGCGCCATAGGTGACCAACGACTCACCGATCAACTCATCATCCAGTTCGCCACCGCCCTGGCGCCACTCCTGCAAACTGCG
>NZ_LJYX01000063.1 GCF_001440345.1 Colwellia sp. TT2012
AATGAAAAGTATGTTATGTTTGTACATGTTAGCCTCCAGTTTATATTGTTTAACACATATATTATGGCTCTGGTTTTACTAACCCACGAATCTGGAGGCTAGCACCTCGTGGGAGTCATTATGTCTAGGCTTTCAGGAGAGTTATGAGTTATCTAAAAGGAATCGTAATCATAATTACGTGTTGGGTGAATAGCGTAAATGCAGAGACCATTTATGATGAAGCCAGAGATAGAACTATCCCAATAGAAATTACTTTCCCTAATAATCTCGAGTCATGCTCGACTAAATCAAAGTGTCCTGTTGTCTTTTTAAGTGCAGGATATGGAGTATCGCATTCAAAATATACTTTCTTATCTAAGCAATTCAACCAACTTGGTTACCTTGTCATTGCAATAGGTCATGAGTTGCCAAACGATCCAGCTTTGTCTGTATCGGGTAATTTATATGAAACAAGAAGTGAAAATTGGAGTCGCGGTGCAAAAACATTAGATTTCTTAAAAAGCTCATTGAGTAAACGCTTTAATGAGTACGATTTTGAGAAACTGATACTCATTGGTCACTCTAATGGTGGTGATATTTCAGCGTGGTTAGGTAATGAAAATAAGAGTTATATTCAAAAAATTATAACACTAGATCATAGACGCGTTCCTTTACCTCGTAATAGTAATCTCCAAATACTATCTATTAGGGCTGGTGACTTCCCTGCAGATAAAGGTGTATTACCAACGGAAATTGAACAAGAAAAGTATGGGAGCTGCATTGTTAATATTCCTATGGCAAAACATAACGATATTTCTGATTTTGGTCCAGTGTGGTTAAAAGGAAAGATTAATTTTTTAATAAATAGTCACTTAAATGGACTGCCTTGTTCGGAGCTAATAAAAGCCTAACAAGTGACTATGGTGTCAATTATTAATTTCTAACTCATTTTAGGATCCCAATAGACACCATCTCTTACCATCGAATTTAAGATCACAATCATCTTTCTTACACAGGCAATTATCGCTACTTGCTTTGGTTTTCCTGCGGCGACTAAACGCTGATAAGTCGCCTTAAATACAGGGTTACATTGTATGGCCGACATCATTGACATGAACATGGCAGTACGTATTTGATGTCGCCCACCACGTATCATTCGC
>NZ_LJYX01000064.1 GCF_001440345.1 Colwellia sp. TT2012
TAGAGCGGCAGCGGTGTGATCAGGATCTCGCAGCCTTCATTGAGGTTGGAGCCCATCAGCGCCTTGCACTGCAGCATGTTGGCCACCAGGTTGCGATGGGTCAGCATCGCGCCCTTGGCCACGCCGGTGGTGCCGCCGGTGTATTGCAGCACGGCCACGTCTTCGCTGGCGGGACTGACTTCGTTGACCGGCTGGCCATGGCCCTTGGCCAGGACGTCGTTGAACTTGATCGCCTGGGGCAAGTGATAGGCCGGGACCATTTTTTTCACGTACTTGATGACGCTGTTGATCAGCAGCCGCTTGAGCGGCGGCAACAGGTCAGCCACTTCGGTGACGATCACGTACTTGACGGCAGTCTTGGGTACGACTTTTTCTGCCAGGTGCGCCATGTTGGCCAGGCAGATCAGGGCTTTGGCCCCGGAGACGTTGAACTGGTGTTCCATTTCCCGCGCGGTGTACAGCGGGTTGGTATTGACCACGATCAGGCCGGCACGGATAGCCCCGAACACGGCGACCGGGTATTGCAGGAGGTTGGGTAATTGCACGGCGATTCGATCACCGGGCTGCAAGTCGGTATGCTGTTGCAGGTACGCGGCAAAAGCACCGGACAATTCGTACAACTCACCGTAGGTGATTGTCTTGCCCAGGTTGCTGAAAGCCGGTTTGTCGGCGAAGCGCTGGCAGGACTGTTTCAGTACCGCCTGAATATTTTGATACTCGTCTGGCTTGATGTCTGCAGCAATCCCGGCGGGGTACTTAACCTTCCAAAAGTCTTCGATCATGGAATCGCACTCCTCAGTGAGGCGATTTCATTCACAGCATTGGATGCTGTTTTGAGTTGTTGGTGATTTTGAAGGTGATTCTGGCTGTTTCAAGCAGGCCGAGAGGTCACAAAGCGCGCCGGGAGTAGCAGCTTTGCAAAGGGCCGCCTAGAGCCAAAAGAGGGCCCTACAGTCATAAACATGACTCAAGAATATGCAGTAGTCATTTTTAGAGCAAAAATTCTATACCCCCTGAAACAGCTCTATTTTGCGGGTGTACACCGTAAATATGGGAGCGGGCTTGCTCGCGAATGCGGTGTTTCAGGCAACTCATCTGGCACTGATACACCACTATCGCGAGCAAGCCC
>NZ_LJYX01000065.1 GCF_001440345.1 Colwellia sp. TT2012
CACCGTGAGGCTGTAAAGCCGGTCGTCCAGCGCCGGGCACCATTGGTCGAAGGTACGCTGCTCTGTGAATTGGCTGGATAACGGCGCCAACCAGTCGGTTTTCTTGCCTTTGGGTTGCTCGATCCAAGGCTTGAACGCCTGCAGGATCTCTGCTTTCTGTAACTGGCCCCACAGCTCCTCAATCGATAACAGCCCCTGCTCACTGACCCAGCCTTGCGCCAACAGTGGCTGCACCGCCGCCTCGGCCGCGCCGATTTCCCCATCGTTGAACAAACCTTCCAAGAGATCCTCCTCGACCTGACGAGGCTTGGCGTAATCAATGCCGATTACAAGAACTGCAAAGAGCGAGCGGCTGAAGGCGGGCAGAAAAAACAAGTAGCAATGCCAAAAGACTCTGTTACTAAGTCACTCTCTGAGCTCAGGCTGGTCGCACTTTCGAAGTTCGGAGATCTGGCGGGAAACTCCGGTCGGCCCTTCAACAAGCTCCTGCATATGTTCGCCGCCGCGTCGATGAAGTCGAAATCCTCATCCGGCCAGCAAAACTACAGTGACGCCTTCCGGCAGATGGCCATGCATTTGACCGAGGTAGGATTCGAGGGAGGTGAGGATCCTCGTGAATATGTCACGGCCCACTACTTAACGCGACTCAGGAAGTACCTTGTAGACCAAATGGAATCGGGCACTCTAACGTCGAATTATGCTAATGGGGTTTTGTCGGCAGTCCGTTCAATGTTAAAGCGCACAGTGAAGATTCGAGGCTTTGGCCTTACATCTTTTATTGATGTGCAGGGGTTCGACACCGGTCGGGAAACTGATATGTATCGCCCTTACCCTAAGTTTGCGAGAACGGCGATCCAGCAAGCCTGTGATATGGAGAGGCAACAGGCCAATGAGCTGGCGAAGGACTACGTCTCGTTCCATGGAGGCAGTGATCCGTTGGACGAGAATGGGCACCTTGTCAAAGGGATGGCCACCTTGGAAAACGCTCGTTGGATCTTCGAGAACAAGCTCAACTGCAGACCGATCAGCGAGTGGTCAGCTGATTCGGAGAACAAGTACGAACAGGGTTTCACACGATTAGTGAGGATCGGCGGCCTAGGGGTTACTGAGACGTATGCAAGATGG
>NZ_LJYX01000066.1 GCF_001440345.1 Colwellia sp. TT2012
CAAATTCACGGTTTGGTATTTTCATTACGGTGCGTTTAAGTTATTGTTGTACTTGGTGAAAGTATGTTGCAACTAACAAGCAAATCAACAGGGACACGTAACACTTGCTCGGTTCCACTTCGTTTCATATTTTAGCAAGTATTACTTAGCCCGTTATTTGGGCGTTATGTTTATCAATAAGGTTGCAGATTGGAAATAGATTCAGTTATATCATTTCTTCAAGAAGTTGATACCCATGAGATTGCTAAAATGTTCAGGGGACATGCGAGTTACGAATGGGAGTTATTACCTTCTATTGCTCGGATCAATCATGATTCACTAGAGTCGAATTATGAAAACGGTGGATGGGAAAGTATAGAGACTGATTTGCTAAATAGCTTCAAACAACATGCTGTCCGTTATATATCTAAAGAGCCCAAAAACAAATTAGAATGGATGATCCAAGCTCAACATCATGGTGTTCCAACAAGACTCTTAGATTGGTCTTCAAATCCTTTAAAAGCGTTATATTTTGCTGTTGAAAATCCTGCGTATGATAGTGAAAATGGTAGTGTATATTTACTTAGCCCTTCTTCTTGGTCTCCGACTCCTTACGGCGTGGATTTAGATTCAATTATTACTATGAAAGCTTTTTACCCAGATATTATTAACGACCGTGTCGCTTCACAAGAAGGATGTTTTACAGTTTTTCCTCAAAGAACCGATTTGAAAAGCTTCAAGCCTTTAAAACATGGTTTTGCGCCAGAAACGGATATAGTAAATCTATCTAAAATTTCAGTAGCAAAAGATGCTAAACCAAAAATACGGAAGCAATTAGATAAGCTGGGGATTAATGACTTATCTATATTTCCAGACTTAGATGGCATTGCAAAAAGCCTAAGAAGACGGTTTGGCGTACTATAAACATAACAAGGCATTCAAACGGACAAAAAACAGTTGGCTTTTTGCTCGTGCCTCGCTTATTTTAGCCAACCATTTTATTGCCGCTTAATGCGGCGTTAAATGGTTTTGCAGACTTCGGCATAATTAAAACTTTAAAAGGGAATTTAATGAAAATAATATTTACTCAACTGTATATATTGTTGTTTAGTTCATTTATATCTATTACTAGTCAAGCCAAT
>NZ_LJYX01000067.1 GCF_001440345.1 Colwellia sp. TT2012
GCTTCGACCTGGGCTTCCTTGGGCTCACCCTTGAAATACTCATAAACCTGCGGCTGATAGCTTTCCCATTGATACAGGGGCTTGGGTGCCGTCTGGCACCCTGCAACCAGCGCGGTTGCTGTCAGCATCAGCGATAACTTCACTGCCTTGCTCATCCGTGTACTGCTCCTTGAAAACACGTGAATCAGTTACGCGGGTTCCAGGCGCCGGCGTTGATGCCGTCGACCAGGCGATTGATCGCTTCGCGCATGGCCAGGTCCAAGACCTTGCCATTGAGGGTGGAGTCGTAGCTGGCGGTGCCGCCAAAGCCCACTACTTCACGGTTCGACAGCGCGTATTCACCGGCGCCCTGGGTGGAGTACACCACTTCGGAGGTGCTGATGTTGACGATGTTCAGGTTGATCTTGGCGTAGGCCACCTGGGTCTTGCCACGGCCGAGGATGCCGAACAGTTGGCGGTCGCCGGTTTCTTTGCGGCCGAACTCGGTCACATCGCCGGTCACGACGAAGTCAGCGCCCTTGAGCTTCTGCGCAGTGCCTTTGATTTTCGCTTCCTGGGAGATTTCGCCCATGTTGTCGCGGTCCAGCACGCTGAAGCGGTTGGTCTGCTGCAAGTGGGTGATCAGGATGGTCTTGGCCTGGCCACCAAGGCGGTCCACGCCGTCGGAGAAGATCCCGCGCATGTAGCTGGAGCGGTTATCGAACTTGCCCACGGCGATCGGCACACGTACGCCCGAATAGACAACGCTGGCGCTGGCGACTTTTTCGATCGGCAGTGCGCGGGAGCTTTCGGTGGCGCAACCGGCCAGCGCCAGCAGCGCTGCGCCGGCAAAGCCTGACAGCAGGATTTTTGAGAGTGATTTCACGTAGTGCTCCTAAGTGGTAAATCGAGGCCGCAGGTAACGCTATCGCGATGGAATACCGCGCAGATCGTCAACGATAAAACGGCTAAGCGCGCCGGTGTAGAAGGTCTCTACATTCGAGTTGCCGCTGTTGGTCAGCACCCCGGCCATGGTTTTCATGTTCTGCCAGTCGCCCTTGTACCCAGATGGCATCAGCCCTTGGCGAGCCTGGGAAAAATGCAGCACCTGGGCATCGGCCTTCTTGACCTTG
>NZ_LJYX01000009.1 GCF_001440345.1 Colwellia sp. TT2012
AGAAAGTAGCGATAATCGCGTGTATTAGAAAGCTAGTTATCACGCTCAATTCGATGGTGAGAGATGGTGTCTACTGGGATCCTAAAATGAATTAAATATTAGGGTTTGACACCATAGTCACTTGTTATGTACGGTTCCGAACTTTATTAATTGTGTATTTACCCAAAATCAATAAACCTAATAAAACTAATATATAAATAGTTACTTTAAATGCATCCATTCCCCCACCAAGAAAGCCTGATAAAGCAATAAGGTACAACAGAAACACTGATAATGAGGCGTAAATTTTTAACCTTTCAGGATTTTGATTAATAGGACGTTCTTTAACGAAAATTAATATTAAGTAAAATAATGCTGCTAAAAGTAACCCAACAACGCAAAAAATCAATATTCCTAACACAAGCCACCCACGACCGACAGAAGCGAATCCACCCGCAGACGTTGCATTTTCAAGAAGCATAAGGCAGAAAGCTATTGGAGCAAACCATAATGGAGCAAGAGAAAAAACTAATGCCTTACTTGCTTTGGTTTTTAATAAGGATGATAAGTGCATATTTAAACCTGAATTTTACCACTGAGTACATAACGCCCAAATAATGGGCAAATAATAGTTGGTTAAAATAGGCGACGCAGGAGCAAAAACCAACTGTTATTTGTCCTGATTAATTTGCTTGTTATATTGCTTTTACAGGAATCTTCCAAGTTCTCTCTACAAACTCCATTGATTCAGTAAACTTGAATGAAGCCTCATAGCTACATTTACCTCGGGGGGAAAACGAGGAAAACCCATTACTAGACTCAGGGAGCCGTTTTGGTATATTAATATCAAACTCTATAAGAGTTATATTATTTATAAAATGGATTGTTGGCTCAATGGTCGTTTTCCAAACAATTCTAATGCCTGAAGAGTCACCATGAGATCGAAGACAACTCAATTTAATCTCTTTAACTTTATTAAAATTCTTTCGGTTTATTATGATTTTAGCTTTCGTTACTTGACCCTTTTTGCAGTAATTAGAGTTTAGTTCTAATGGGGTTTTCCCTAACATTTTATACTTTCTATCTTGATAGGCACCCATAAAATATAGTCCTAATGTCGGGATCATGAAAAACACAAAAAAGCCGATTAGTTTGAAATCAGAGACAAATAGAATAGTTGCCATAACCCCAAAACCAATGCCCATACTTTTTAGTAATTTACCTAAGATTCTTTCTTGGCTTAGAATTATTCGCTTAGAAGCACCCATGTTGATTCCATTCCCTATGGCAATATAACGCCCAAATAATGGGCAAATAGCAGTTGGTTAAAATAGGCGACGCAGGAGCAAAAACCAACTGTTATTTGTCCTGATTAATTTGCTTGTTAGGCTTACTTTGCTCGAACTATGGGTGTACCGCAGCCCCACCAAATTCATTTGCTAAATAGTTAATAATTTCCACTGGTTCAGTGATCGTCTCATTATTTTCAAGTATAAGTACAGGAAGCCACTGGTTACCTTCACCTAAAATATCCACTACTTCTTGTCTTGGTTTTTGGAACTCTATACGGCGAATATCCACCATACTCTCCCAGTGCGTGTTTACTGATAATGCACCTTCAATAAGTGCACAATGTGAACATAGCCACCTTTTTCCGGGACCATCTTCAAATGGCATTTTTAAAACAAATAATTTCGGTTTCATCAAATACTACTCTAAGTATATATACACAAATTGCCTGTAAGCCTAACGCCCCATTAAGAGGCAATAAAATAGTTTGCTAAAATGTTTGAGGAACGAAAACAGCAAACTGTTTTTTGTCCTTTTGAATGGCTTGTTAGCTTTTTATTACTCCGGCATTAGAAAAGCAAATGCATTTATTAAAGCGTGAATTGAAAAAACTATTATATATGCATCTTTTCTCGAAACCTTATCCCAAACTTGAAAAGCAATTGAGAAGACTAAAAAAGTAAAAAATGTAACAAGCCCCCAAACAGGTATTAATAATGAATGTAAACCAGCCCAAAATAAAGCGCTAACAAAACAAATAATACCGAATTTATTAGTGAATGATTTTATTACACTAAAACTTAAGGTCATTAAGAGAGTTTCAATAAATGGACCAAAAATAATAACACTAAAAAAACTTAATATAGTTAATTCAGAATCAGGGCTTTCTGATAACGGAAAAAAAATATGCACACCGTAAGCAGCAGGTAGTGCCAAACAAAGAGCTAATATGAATGATTGAATCACATACAGATATTTTGGTTGATGAGTATTAAATAGAAATAGCACAAATAATCCTTTATAAAGCTAACGCCGCATTAAGCGGAAAATTACTGTTGGCTAAAATGTTTGAGGCACGAAAAACAGCCAACTGTAAATTTTCCGTTTAAATGCCTTGTTATGTTTTTTTACTTAAACGCTCCACCATGTCATTATCAAAATAGCTATCGTATTCTTTTAACATATTCCTAAGTTTCTTAGCAAAATACAGAGCCTTTTTAACTGTTTCTTTTTCATATGGCACATCTATTGAGTTATTCAAAAAATACATAACTTCAAGGCGTCCACTATAATTGAAATTATAAGTGGTAAGGTCTGGAAGTTGTTTCCCTGCGGCAAATGTCAATGCAGTGGAGCCATCAGCTAATTTTTTCTTTGGATCAGCACCAAGTTTGATTAAGTGGCAAACTGACCGAGCATCACCATAAGAAGAAACTTCCATTAATAAAGATGAATCCTTATTGCTTTTACCTGTAAAATCTATTTCACCACCTTTAGATAGTAAATACTTGATTGTTACAAAGCATAGGTCATAACAATTACGGTATTGTTTACAAGCGTTCCCCATTTTTTTAATCATTAAGCTATATTTTTCAGCTTTAATGAAAAAACCTAGCTCCTCAAAAATATTTAATACATCTATTATCCTTTCTTCAGCATCATTAGAGTAAATCAAGGTTTCATAAAATTCATTTCTATTTGGTAACTTTGGTACATGACCAAAAATACTTTTAATAAATTCAAGTGATCCTTTAGAAATTACAACGTCAAGAATATAATGTTGATAGAAATTTTTCTTAAGGAGGAGTTTTGTATCAAGTTCACTTAAGATAAGTTTCTCGGCATCGTTGATACTTTTTCGCTTAGGCTCTTCTACCTCTTCTAGATTATCAATAAGTTCATAAAGTTCATCTACATTCATAACACCTCCCTGTTGTTCACTCGCAAGCTGAGCATCACCACTAAAACATAACAGCGTATTAGTAGGAATTTTTCCTTATTTAAACACGGAAAAATTCATACTTTCATGTTTTTTGTTAAAAAACAACAGTACAACAGATTTATCGGATAATCAATAACTTATACATTCAACTACCAAGCTGGTTGATGTGTGAAAGCAGGAATTATTCCCGTTTTCTTGTAGAAAGAAATAAGTAGCAGTGGCTGTTTATTTATACAGTGCTTTTGAGTTATTTATTAAGATTATTTGGTTATTAAAAATTATTTTTTAGAACACGTTAAACAGCTTTACTAAAACTTGAACAACAACAGGACTAATTTACCTAAGTCAGGATTTAATTAACTCTTAAGTCGCGGTATATCAAGGTATGCTAGTTCAACCATCCAAATAAGGATGTAATACCGCTAGGAAATCAGTAGCTAACAGTGTAAACCACAATTTGTGCCTATATTTCTCGGTAACCAAGTAAGGGTAGGGTGTTGAAGAAGCGTAATTGGTAATCAGCCTTTTGATTATCGCCTTTTTCGGTTGATTTTTTAGTCCTTAAAGAGATGGCAATACGGTGCTCTTGGTTTTCATCAATTGCTGCCGTTGGGTAAACTAACCAGCTACGCCATATTCGTGGTTCATCTACTCGATGTGCTGCAAAGCTCAGGCTAATATTCTGCTTGATGGTAAATAGGTTTTTATGTTTGTATTCGGTGTCAGTAATACTGAAACTGAAATCCTTAAGTGGTATCGCTAAACCCAAACCCCACGCTTTAATATAAGACTCTTTTAAGGTCCAATAATCAAAAAATCGATTGCGTTGTTGTGCTAGTGGCAGTGCGAAAAGTTCCTGGCTTTCTTTAGGGGAAAAATAACGTTCGGCAATGGCTAATACGTCATTGCTACGGCCGGTATTTTCAACGTCACAGCCAATATCATCTTCAAGCGTTATCGCACAAATAATGAGGTTTTTGGTATGGCTGATATTAAAGCGTAATGGTAGTGGGCAATTAACGATTTCCGGTTTATCTTTTTCACCTTTTTCAAATTGCCAATCCTGTGGCGCTATATCCGCATAATAAGACAATAAGTCACGTATAAAAGCGCGAGTAATCAAGGCATCGTGCCTGTCCTTAACAAACTTATATCGTTGCTGTTTTGCTGTTTCTTTACTGGTTAGTAATGTTGCGTAAGTTGTTAATAGCTCATCATTACCCAGTAACTCTTCCGGCTTGGTCATCCATAAATGAATTTCATTGTTAGCTAGGGTGAGCTTTTTTTTTGATCTAGTTGAAAGTTCAGCTTGAGAGAATGAGGTCATAAAGTATCGGTAGCTTGTGTTGTTTATTTAACGTGTAGTTAATGTTTACTGAAAGATAATTTTATCATAAAGAGTTCAGTGGTAATTTTTTTTTATGGGTTTATTTAATGTTGTTAAATGTAAAAAATAGCTAGCTGTCATTAGTGCTAGCTATTTGACAGTATACACCGCTAACAGTACAGATATCTTGCCAACTGGTCGAACAGATGAGTTAAGACCTTAGTCTATTTTAGTGAAAATCATGTATCGGGTGATTGTGTTGGATTTGAAACCTGTGTATATTAGCCGCGGTAAGTCATTTGTCGTGTCTTATTTACTCATGAATATAACGGAAAAAATATACCGATGAAAATGAGCAAGCAAACTACAAGTACTATCACGCATGATGCCCATGCGACTAGCACGTTCCTTAAAAATGAGCTGCGAGCTGTTATTCATGTGAACATTACCTTAAGCAATATCCGAGTGATAAATGACTAAGCAACATGCGAATGCAACGACCACACCCGAAATGAGGGCGTTTATCCACGAGTCAGCGCTTCCGACCGCTGTGCTTGCCCGTTTATTGAAAATCTCCGAATCAACCGTACGTAAATGGCGTAAACGAGAATCTCTTGCCGATGCGTCTCACGTACCTAAGCAGTTAAATACCACCTTAAGCGAAGCGCAAGAGTATGTTGTTGTTGAGTTGAGAACACGTTTATTACTGTCGCTTGATGAATTGCTCGCGGTGAGCAAACAGTTTATTAACGTCAATGTATCCCGTGCGGGTCTGCAACGTTGTTTAAAGCGTCATGGTGTTTCACGCCTTACTGATATGCAAGAGGGTGGCGAAATGCGTGATGCCGATAGTGTTGCTGATGAAACAGTGGCCGTGGCAATTGAAGACACTAAAGAAAATAAGCTACTTGTCTCTCAGCTATCACCCTCAGCTATGCGTGAGGTCTTAAATAAAAGTAATAATTTATCACCCGATGAAGTGGTACAGATAAAAGTTACCCAATTACCTCACTTTGCAGACGAAAGCAAAGTTAAAACAGCAACGGCAGATGCAGGTAAAAGTTCAGAGCACCGCCGTTTATTAATTGCCAATGATCCCAGTTCCAATTGGGTTTATGTGGATATTTATGATGGCAATGAGCGAGAAGCCGCCAGCCGTTACATGAGTTACGTACTCACCAAAGCCCCATTTCATATTCGCCGCATTTTAGCGGGGAACTATGCCGAATTTTTAAGTCGTTTTCGTTTATTAAATGAAAGTCCAGATGAAGCCAGTGCGCTGTCTTCCAACCGTGATGATCAAAATATCGATAGCGAAAATGCAAATAAATACTAACAGTAGAGTAATATTAATGGCTAAAAAACAGCAAAAATCATCAAAAACTGCATCAAAAACAACAAATATGGATAACGAGGAACAAAGCTTTAATTCTCGTTTGCAAGAATGTCCAATTGCTATTATTGGCATGGCCTCTATTTTTGCCGATGCAAAAAACCTAGAAAATTATTGGGATAACATTTTTGAGTCAGTAGATGGAATTAAAGATGTTCCTAGTGATCGCTGGGCCATTGATGATTATTACTCAAGCAATCCAAAAGATGCCGATAAAACCTACTGTAAGCGTGGTGGTTTTTTACCAGAAATTGATTTTGATCCGATGGAATTTGGTCTGCCACCAAATATTTTAGAATTAACCGATATCGCGCAATTATTATCACTAGTGGTTGCTCGTGATGTTTTAAATGATGCCGGCATTGGTGATGGCTCAGGTTATGACCGCGATAAAATCGGTATTACTTTAGGTGTCGGTGGTGGACAAAAACAAATTTCACCACTAACGTCTCGTTTGCAAGGCCCAGTATTAGAAAAAGTATTAAAAGCGTCAGGAGTTGACGCCGAAGATCGCGCCATGATCATCGAAAAATTCAAGAAAGCTTATATCGGTTGGGAAGAAAACTCATTTCCTGGCATGTTAGGTAACGTAATTGCTGGTCGTATTGCTAACCGTTTTGATTTTGGTGGTACTAACTGTGTGGTTGATGCGGCTTGTGCGGGCTCATTAGCGGCGATTAAATTAGCCGTATCTGATTTATTAGAATATCGCTCAGAAGTGATGATCTCTGGTGGTGTTTGTTGTGATAACTCACCCTTTATGTATATGTCGTTCTCAAAAACACCGGCTTTCACCACAGGTGAAGATATTCGTCCCTTTGATAATGACTCAAAAGGCATGATGATAGGTGAAGGTATCGGCATGATGGCCTTTAAACGCTTAGAAGATGCTGAGCGTGATGGCGATAAAATTTATGCGGTACTTAAAGGTATTGGTACCTCTTCAGATGGTCGTTTTAAATCTATCTATGCACCACGTCCAGACGGACAAGCTAAAGCGTTAAAACGTGCCTATGATGATGCCGGATTTGACCCGCGTACTTGTGGTTTAATTGAAGCGCACGGCACGGGTACTAAAGCTGGCGATGCGGCTGAATTTGGTGGTTTAATTAAACATTTTGGTTTGAACAACAAACAAACTCAACATATAGCTATGGGCTCGGTGAAGTCACAAATTGGCCATACCAAAGCAGCTGCCGGCTCTGCGGGTATGATTAAAGCGGTGTTAGCACTACATCATAAAGTATTGCCAGCGACCATTCATATCGACCAACCCAATACGTCACTAGACATTGAAAATAGCCCAATGTATTTGAACAATGAAACCCGTCCATGGATGACGCGCGAAGATGGTTTACCACGTCGCGCCGGTGTTAGTTCATTCGGTTTTGGTGGCACTAACTACCACATAGTATTAGAAGAATATACGCCAACAGCACAAGGCCAGTATCGTTTAAATGCCGTACCACAAACTATTTTAGTGACGGCGAGCAATGAACAAGGCTTAGTAAGTACCTTAACCGACTGGAAAAGTAAATTAACCATTGATAGTGATGCTCAGCCTTATGCATTTAATGCCTTAGTGACCGAAAACACTTTATCAACACCTGCTAGCGACCTAGCCCGTTGTGGGTTTGTTGCTAAAAATGCCGATGAAGCCATTAAGATGATTGATAGCGCATTAAAACAGTTTGCTGACAAAGCAGGCAGTAAAGACTGGTCAGTACCAACCGGCATTTATTACCGACAATCTGCTTTAGCGTTAACCGGTAAAGTGGTGGCGTTATTTTCCGGTCAAGGTTCACAATACGTTAACATGGGTCGAGAGCTTGCCTGTAATTTCCCCAGTGTTATGCAAGCAGCGCAAGATATGGATACTGAATTTGCTAATGCCGGTTTAGGCCAATTAACCCCAACTACTTATCCTATTCCAGTTTTTAGTGATGATGCCCGTAAAGCACAAGATGAAGCGTTACGTTTAACGCAACACGCGCAACCTGCTATTGGCACCTTAAGTGTTGGCCTATATAAAACCTTTATTAATGCCGGTTTTAAAGCTGACTTTACTGCCGGACATAGTTTTGGTGAATTAACAGCGCTTTGGGCAGCGGGTGTATTAAACGAGCAAGATTACATGATGTTGGCTCGTAGTCGCGGTCAAGCCATGGCTGCGCCGAAAGACAGCTCGGTTGATACCGGTACTATGATTGCCGTTGTGGGAGCAGCGGATAAAGTAGCGGCTGATATTAAAGACATTAAAGATATTTCAATTGCTAATTACAATTCGAATAACCAAGTAGTGGTTGCCGGGGTAACCAGTCAAATAGCCATTGCCATTGAAGAGCTTAAAGCTAAAGGTTATAAGGTTGTGCCTTTACCAGTATCGGCGGCGTTCCATACACCACTGGTTGGTCATGCACAAAAACCCTTTAGCGACGCAATCGATAAGGCTAAGTTCAATAAGCCTGTTGTACCGGTTTATTCAAATGGCACGGCAAAAGCCCATTCCAACAAACCAGCGGATATTAAAAAGGCACTGAAAAAGCATATTTTAGAAGCAGTACATTTTAATGAAGAAATTGACAATATTTACGCAGATGGCGGTCGAATCTTTGTTGAGTTTGGACCAAAAAATGTGTTAACCAAACTGGTTGAAAACATCTTAAAAGATAAAGACGATGTTGTTGCTATCGCCGTTAATGCCAATCCTAAAAAATCAGCCGATATGCAAATGCGCCAAGCCGCAGTACAAATGGCGGTATTAGGTTTAGCGCTTAATGAGATTGACCCGTACAGCGCGATAAAACGCCCTTTAAAGCCAGTTAAAATGTCACCACTAGCAATGAAGCTTACCGGTGCCTCTTATGTTAGCCCTAAAACAAAAAAAGCGTTTGATGATGCTTTAAATGATGGTTGGACTATTAAACAAGCGCATACTACACCTGTTGCTGTGCCAGAGGCGCAAGTTAAAATAGTAGAAAAAATTGTTGAAGTAGAACGCATTGTTGAAGTTGAGAAGATTGTTTATTTGAACCTTGATGGCAGTATTGCTGACCCAAGCCAGATAACCGCTCCAACTACCAGTGATGCTAATGGCTTAGTGAGCAGTATTGAACGCAGTGTTAGTCAGTTTGTCGATCATCAGCAACAGTTATTAAATGTGCATGAGCAATACATGCAAGGTCCAAAAGACTACGCGAAAACGTTTGATGCGGTACTTTCTTCACAAGAGCCAGGTGAATTACCTGAAAGTCTCGATCGTACCTTAGGCATGTACCACGAGTTCCAATCAGAAACTTTACGTGTCCATGAGCAATATCTAAATAATCAAACCGATAATATGGCTGCCATGTTGTCGACTGCTGAAACAAATGCACCAGCAACGCCAGCTCCGGTTGCAGTTAAAACAGCCGAAGTTAAAGCGCAAGTAGCTGCACCAACAATGCCAAAAGTAGCGCAACCAGCACCGGTAACTACGGTAGCTCCTGTAGCTTCTCCGATAGTGCAAACGCCAGCGCCGATATCAACAGTGGCAACCGCTGCAGCACTCGCACCTGTGGCTGAAACTGTTGTTGCCGTTGCCATTGAAACAGCTCCAGTAGCATCGATTGATTTACAAAAGATTCAAACAGTGATGCTGGATGTAGTTGCCGACAAAACTGGCTATCCAACGGAAATGCTTGAGCTTGAAATGGATATGGAAGCAGATTTAGGTATCGACTCCATTAAACGTGTTGAAATCTTAGGTGCGGTGCAAGAATTAATTCCTGACTTACCTGAGCTTAACCCAGAAGATTTAGCTGAATTACGCACCTTGGGCGAAATTGTTGACTATATGAAGTCTAAAGCTGAATCAGTTGCGCCAAGTGCGTCAGCTAATGAAAGCGCGCCAGCACTGCACTTAGTTGAGACAGATACTGCCAGTGTTCCAGCCATTGATTTAAAACACATCCAAAGCGTGATGATGGATGTGGTCGCTGAAAAAACGGGTTACCCAACGGAAATGCTTGAGCTTGACATGGATATGGAAGCAGATTTAGGTATCGACTCCATTAAACGTGTTGAAATTTTAGGGGCTGTGCAAGAAACTATTCCAGACCTTCCTGAGCTTAACCCAGAAGATTTAGCCGAGTTAAGAACCTTAGGCGAAATCGTTTCTTACATGCAAAGTAAAGTTGCAGCAGCTCCAGTAGTTGTTGCTGCAAGTGCGCCAAGAGCTTCAGCCATAGAAAGTGAAAGTGCGCCAGCGAATGAAAGTGCACCAGCCATTGACCTTGAACACATTCAATCAGTGATGATGACAGTAGTTGCTGAGAAAACCGGTTATCCAACGGAAATGTTAGAGCTTGACATGGACATGGAAGCAGATTTAGGTATCGACTCCATTAAACGTGTTGAAATCTTAGGTGCTGTACAAGAAACCATCCCAGATTTGCCTGAGCTTAACCCTGAAGATTTAGCTGAGTTACGTACCTTAGGCGAAATTGTAGCTTACATGCAATCTAAAGTAGCAGCGGCTCCTACAGCTGTTGTAGCAAGTGCGCCAAGAGCTTCAGCCATAGAAAGTGTTACAGCTGCACCAACAATTGACCTTGAACACATCCAATCAGTAATGATGACAGTAGTAGCCGAGAAAACCGGTTACCCCACGGAAATGCTTGAGCTAGAAATGGACATGGAAGCAGATTTAGGTATCGACTCTATTAAACGTGTTGAAATCTTAGGTGCTGTACAAGAGACTATTCCAGATTTACCAGAGCTTAATCCAGAAGATTT
This sequence comes from Colwellia sp. TT2012, assembly GCF_001440345.1. Classification (GTDB taxonomy): domain Bacteria; phylum Pseudomonadota; class Gammaproteobacteria; order Enterobacterales; family Alteromonadaceae; genus Colwellia. The sequence continues at coordinate 10,708 of NZ_LJYX01000009.1, forward strand.
AGCTGAGCTACGTACCTTGGGCGAAATTGTTAGTTACATGCAATCTAAAGTAGCAGCAACTCCTGTAGCTAATGAAACTGTAAGCACAGCAGTTAGTGCGTCAGCCAATGAAAGTGCTCAAGCTAATACAGCTGCACCAACAATTGACCTTGAACACATCCAATCAGTGATGATGACAGTGGTTGCCGAGAAAACCGGTTACCCCACGGAAATGTTAGAGCTTGAAATGGATATGGAAGCAGACTTAGGTATCGACTCTATTAAACGTGTTGAAATCTTAGGTGCTGTACAAGAGACTATTCCAGATTTGCCTGAGCTTAACCCAGAAGATTTAGCTGAATTAAGAACGTTAGGCGAAATCGTTAGTTATATGCAGTCTAAAGTTGCACCGACCGAGCCGACTGACCCAAAAGGTCCTGGCGCTAAAACAGTACCAGTAGCTGAAAAAGCTAGCGACGTTAGTGCCAGCTTTCAAGGGGCACCTAGTGCAACAGTGGCGTTAACTGCATTATCTTCAATTAATAAAATAGTTCAAGACTTAACAGGTAATGGTGGAGCAAACGCGCTAGTCGTCGATGACGGCACTGGCACAGCAGTGGCACTAAGTGCCAAGCTTATTAAACAAGGTTGGCAGGTCACCGCCTTAAAACCTAACTGGGTGGTGAGTAGCTCTAAAAAAGCCTTTAGCAAAGCCGTTAATGTTATTGAAATTGGCAGCAGCGAAAAAACACTTGATGAAGGACAAATTAAAGACATCATCGAAAATAACGAACAACTTGATGCGGTTATTTATCTGCAAAGTAAGCAAACCGTTGATGCTATTGAATACCCAGCAGCGGCAAAACAAGGCTTAATGTTAGCCTTTGTTTTAGCCAAACTGTGTAAGGTTAAGAATGCGACTAAAGCACGTGCTTCCTTTGTTGTGGTAACACGTCAAGGTGGCGCGTTAGGTTTTGCTAATGCCGAGGGTGCGAATCTAGTTAAGGCTGATGTTAAAGCGGATTTAGTACAAGCCGGTTTAGCCGGTTTGGTGAAAACCCTGTCTCATGAATGGGGCTCTTCTCAAGGTAAAGGAGAGGATAGTGTTTTCTGTCGTATTGTTGATTTATCAAGTAAATTAGCCGCAGATAAAGCGGCGACTATTATCAGTGATGAATTACTTGATATCGATACAACAACCATAGAAGTTGCTCACGATACTGACAACCTTAGCAACAACACGGGAACACGTTTAACGCTAACCGGTGTGGCTACCGACAGTTATGCACTGGCAACTGGCTCAAGTATTGATAACAAGTCAGTATTTTTAGTCAGTGGTGGCGCAAAAGGCGTAACCGCCCATTGTGTTATCGAAATTGCTAAACAATACCAGTCTACTTTTATCCTACTAGGTCGTAGTGTCTTTGACGAAAATGAGCCAAGCTGGGCACAAGGTATTACGGAAGAAGTAGCGCTGAAAAAAGCCGCGATGCAAGCCTTGATAGCCGCAGGTGATAAACCAACGCCAGTGAAAGTGACACAATTTGTTCGTCCAGTATTGGCAAATCGTGAAATTTCCAAAACATTAACGGCTATTAAAGCTGCTGGCGGCCAAGCACAATATGCTGCTGCCGATGTTACTAACAGTGATAGTGTTACTACTGCTGTTGCGACCATTATTAAAGACTTTGGCGCTGACTATGCAAAAATTACCGGCATTATCCATGGCGCTGGCGTGTTAGCTGATAAGTTTATCGAGCAAAAAACGCTAGAAGAATTTAATGCGGTATACAGCACAAAAATTGATGGTCTGTTATCACTACTTGCTGCTACCGAGCAAAAGAATATTAAACACCTGGTTTTATTCTCCTCAGCAGCAGGTTTCTACGGCAATCCAGGTCAGTCTGATTACTCAATTGCTAACGATATTTTAAATAAAACTGCTTATCGCTTTAAAGCATTAAACCCAAGTGCGCAAGTGCTTAGCTTTAACTGGGGTCCTTGGGATGGTGGCATGGTAACACCTGAACTTAAACGTATGTTTAACGACCGTGGTGTTTATATTATTCCGCTTGATGCTGGCGCAAAATTATTGGTCAGTGAATTAGCGGCGGACAATAACCGTTGTGCACAAATTCTTGTTGGTAATGACCTTTCTAAAGACCAAGCAGCAGGTGACTCTGTAAAAAAGCCACAAGTTAGTCGCTTAACAATAAGTGTTAGTAAAACACTTTTAGCGACTAACAATGCTTTTTTAGCTGACCACACTATTGGTGATGAGCAAGTATTACCAACTGTGTGTGCTATTGCCTGGATGCAAGATGCCAGCGAACAAGCTTATCAAGGTTATCACTACCAAGGTTTAGAAAATTACAAACTCTTTAAAGGCATCATCTTTGATGGCAATGAAGCGAGTGATTATAAAATTGACATGAACGCCGAAGTGTTTGACGATGGCGTTCGTTTAGTGGTTGAAACTAAGATCTCAAGCATCAATGCGCAAGGTAAAACCGTATTTCATTATGGCGCACAGCTGACGTTAGTGAACAAGTTAGCCGTTAGTCCAACGGTTGAGTTAACAGTACCGACTACAGGTGAAAGTGCCGCGGAACTTTATAGCAACGGCACATTATTCCATGGGCCAAGCTTACAAGGCATAAGTGAAATACTTGAGTGTAACGAGCAAGGGTTATTATTAAGTTGCCAAGTACCGGAAGTAGCCAGTGCTAAGCAAGGTGAATTCGCGCTGCCATGTTTAGGCAATATCATAGGCAAAAACCAAAGTAACATTTTCGCCAATGACCTTGCTTACCAAGCGATGTTGGTGTGGGTGAAAAAACAACTCGGTTTAGGCAGTTTGCCTTCAAGTACGCAAAGCTGGACGGTATATCGTGAAGTAGCGCTTGGAGAACGTTTTTACCTGCAGTTAACCGTGGTTAAAAGCTCGGCAAAAGGCAAACAACGTGGTTCGTTAGTGGCAGACATACAATTTATTGCTGAAAATAAGCAAGTATTGTCTGAATTAAAGTCCGCTAAAGTGACCGCCAGTGCCAATTTAAATGAGTTGTTTCTTCCCAAAGTTACGCCTAAAAGTACGGCTAAAAAGGGCAACGATGAGGCAAGTGCTTAATGGCGAAAGGTAATTATAGCAGCGCCATTATTGGTTTAGATGCACAATTTGAAAACCAATTCACTGTTCAAAATAATATTGATAATGTCGAGCGAGCGCTATATCTAGGTAAAAATTTAGGTAAAGAGCAAGGCCAAGGGCAAGGTGAAGAGCAAGATAAAGTGCTGACCCTAAGCGTTAAAGCATCTGTTGAGCGAATGGCGCTTGCTAATAAAGTAAACAGCGCTGATATCAAGGTTATCCTTCTTGCTGAAAGCGCTGTCAGCGAAATGGTCGACATTGATGTTGATGTAGATAGTGCAATTGTGGTGAGTTCATTCGCTCAGGCCATGTTACAAATTGATGTGCTTATTGGCCAACATGCCTTAGTGGCCTTAGTTGGTGTTAACTTAGCTGAAAGTCTTAGCCACGTTTTGTCAGCAGAGCCAGGGCAACAAAGTTCTGCTGGGAATGACTTAGCCGTAGATACAGTAACTACTATCAGTTTTGATGAGAACTTTAGCGGTTATCAAAACTGTCATGGCCTAGCCGCGATATTATTTGCCTCGATAAGTTTTGCGCAAAGCAATAACAGTTATGTTTATTCATGGTTAAAAGGTTTTGCCGTTGGTGATGAGGTCACTAATTCTACTGAGGTGACCGAGGTTACTGCATCAGCACTAGATAATGCTCAAGTTAGCGCTAATGATATTGCTTTGTTAGAAGTTTCAGCCTTAGCGGATAGCAAGCTTGCCACGGCTGAGTCTAGCGGTTTAATTGCCAGTTATGCTCATCAGAAAAAACTAAACACGGCCGTTTCCTGTGCCCGTAGTCTTACCGGTGAAGGTGCGGGTTTTTCGCAAGTATTCGGACTGTTACGTACTATTATTGCTTTGCAGCAGCGATATATTCCTGCTATCACTGACTGGCAACAGCCAGCAGAAAATGAGCTAATACACTGGCAAAACTCAAGTTTTTACCTAGCTACCGAGGCTAGACCTTGGTATCCACATCCAGCGGGTAATGCTCATCTTGCCGCTTATAGTTGTTTGGCGGCTAACAATGATTACTGCCATGTGATATTGGCAGAAAACAAAATTATTGTTGCCGGTGAAAAACATCCCTTGGTGGATATTCGTGACAATGGTTTTATTGCTTGCAGTGATTTGAAAATGGTACTGGTGGCAGCAGATAACCAGCAAAGCTTATTATCAAAGCTCACTGAGCTTGAAAGCTCCCTACAAAAGCATGCGCAATCAATTCAAGCTATTGCGCTCAGTTATTACCAGCAAGCTAAATCTATAAAAAACACCTACAGTATTGTGTTGTTATGTGAATCAAAAACCGAGTTATTAAAAGAAGTAGCTTCGGCTAAGTCAGGTATTGTTACTGCACTGGCAACGGGTAAAGAATGGCGAACGCCAAAAGGCAGTTATTTTACCCCCAAGCCGGTAAATAGAGATGGAGATACCAACAATGTCTCGTTTTTATATCCGGGTATTGGCGCGACTTATATAGGTTTAGGTCGCGATTTATTGCACTTATTTCCTGAAATATATCAAGATGTTGCCAATTTAGCTGATGATATTGGCGCCAGTTTAAAAGATACCTTATTAAATCCCCGCTCGGTTGTTCGACCTAGTTTTAAAGCCCTTAAACAGCTTGATTTAGACTTGCGCGGTAATTTAGCCGATATCGCTGAAGCAGGGGTTGGTTTTGCTTGTGTCTTTACCAAAGTCTTTGAAAATGTTTTTAAACTTAAAGCTGACTTTGCCACAGGTTATAGCATGGGCGAAGTGAGTATGTATGCGGCGTTAGGTGCGTGGCAGCAACCGGGTTTAATGAGCGCACGTTTAGCCAATTCTGACACCTTTAATGAACGTTTATGTGGTGATTTATTAACGCTGCGTGAACATTGGGGCTTACCTGAACTTAGCGAAACGACCGGTAAAAATGATGAGTTTATTTGGGAAACCTACACCATTAAAGCAACGTTAGCTGAAGTTATAGCTGCCAGTGAAGGTGAAGACCGAGTTTATTGCACCATAATCAACACCCCAGACAGCTTATTAATTGCCGGCTACCCAGAAGATTGCCTACGGGTCATTAAAAAGTTAGGTGTACGCGCTATGGCGTTAAACATGGCTAATGCGATTCATAGTGCACCGGCAAATATCGAATATGATGATATGGTTGAACTTTATACCATGGACGTGACGAGTCGTTTGCCCACAAAAATGTACTCAAGCTCGTGTTACTTACCTATACCACAGTTGAGTAAAGCCATTGCTCACAGTGTCGCTAAATGCTTGTGTGAACGCGTTGATTTCCCTCGTTTGATTAATACCATGTATGACCAAGGTGCACGGGTATTTATTGAAATGGGGCCTGGTCGTTCATTGTGTAGTTGGACTGATAAGATTTTAGACTTTGACCTTGACGGTAAGGGTAATGGCCAGCGTAAACCTCGTGTTGCTGTGCCAGTTAATGCCAAAGGCACCAGTGATGAATTAACCTATTTTAGAGCCGTGGCAAAATTGATAAGCCATGGCGTGAAGCTAGATCTACGTCGCTTATTTTATGGTTCAATCATAGTACAGAAAAAATAAAAAATTGGCTACAGGACAATCAACTCCATGCATTGTCTAATAAATGCCATCCATGGCATGTTCGATAAAATAATTCGAGTATGACGAAATTAGGCTGTTTGAATAAAAGTATTCAAACAGAGCAAAGAGCATTAAAGACTCTTTATTGAGGAAAGTATGGAAAATATTGCCGTAGTAGGTATTGCTAATTTATTCCCTGGCTCAAGTGCGCCGGAAGAATTTTGGCAGCAGTTACTGAATAAACAAGATTGCCGTAGCAAAGCCACCAAAGAACAAATGGGTGTTGATCCGGCCAAGTACACCGGCAAGAAGGGTGATACTGATAAGTTTTACTGTGTGCAAGGTGGTTATATCCGAGGTTTCGACTTTGATGCCACATCGTTTGTGCAAGCCAAAAATGGTTTAACCGCTGATTATCTCAATCAATTGGATGATTTAAACCAATGGGCGCTTTATGTCACCCAGCAAGCGTTAACCGATGCTGGCTATTGGCGCAGCGATAAACTTGAACAATGTGGGGTGATTTTAGGTAATTTATCGTTTCCAACTAAGTCATCTAATCATCTGTTTATGCCGCTTTATCATCAAGTTGTTGATAGTGCATTAAAAAACATCCTGCATAAAGATTTTCAGTTAAGCCATTTTTCACCTATGCAACAAGCAAATTTAGCGGAAAATATTCATGCGGATAATGCTTTAGTTGCCGGTTATCCGTCGGCGTTATTAGCCAAAGCGGCCGGTTTAGGTGGTACACACTTTTCCCTTGATGCGGCGTGTGCGTCAAGTTGTTATTCAGTGAAATTAGCCTGTGATTACCTGCATACCGGCAAGGCTGATATGATGTTAGCCGGCGCAGTTTCTGGCGCTGATCCTATGTTTGTTAATATGGGTTTCTCTATTTTTCAAGCGTATCCAGCCAACAATATTCACGCACCTTTTGATAAAAACTCTCAAGGTTTATTTGCTGGCGAAGGCGCTGGCATGATGGTGCTTAAACGCCATAGTGACGCGGTACGTGATGGTGATAAAATTCACGCCATTATCAAAGGCGGCGCTTTATCGAATGATGGTAAAGGTGAGTTTGTTCTAAGTCCAAATACCAAAGGTCAGGTTTTGGTTTACGAACGTGCCTATGAAAATGCCGGTGTTGACCCACGTGATGTTGATTACCTTGAATGTCATGCAACAGGTACGCCCAAAGGTGATAACGTTGAGCTCGGCTCAATGGATACATTTTTTAGTCGTTTTCCCAGAGAAAATGGCAATAAACCATTACTTGGCTCGGTAAAATCAAATTTAGGTCACTTACTTACCGCCGCGGGCATGCCGGGCATGACCAAGGCGATTTGGGCACTGAAAGAAGGAAAAATTCCAGCGACGATAAACCTAAATGAACCCTTAAGTTCAAAAAAGGGTTACTTAACTGGCGCACAAATGCCTACGGAGACCATTGATTGGCCGACAATAGCTAATAACAAGCCTAGAACAGCAGGGGTTAGCGTATTTGGTTTTGGTGGCTCTAATGCGCATTTGGTTTTGCAACAGCCAACACAGACGCTAGCGCCGGTAACTACTGCTCCCAAAGCCCGTGAACCGCTAGCTATTATTGGTATGGACGCGCACTTTGGTGGCGCTAAAGATTTGGCCAGTTTTAAAACGCTTATTGAGAGTAATGGTAATACCTTTAGAGAATTGCCGACTAAGCGTTGGAAAGGTATTGAAAAGAACAGCGACGTGATGAAGGCCTTATCTTTAACTAAAGCACCAGTAGGTGGCTATGTTGAAGATTTTGATATCGATTTTTTACGTTTTAAAGTGCCACCTAATGAGCAAGACTGTTTGATCCCCCAGCAGCTAATGATGATGAAAGTAGCTGACAACGCCGCTAAAGATGCTGGCCTTAAAGAGGGTAGTAATGTTGCGGTTTTAGTTGCTATGGGCATTGAGTTAGAACTGCATCAATACCGTGGCCGAGTAAACCTAAGCACACAAATTGAAGAAAGTTTGTTGCAACAAGGTATTAGCTTAAGCGATGAACAGCGCGAAACCTTAACCAATATTGCCAAAGATGGTGTTGCCCACGCTGCCCAGCTAAACCAATATACCTCCTTTATTGGTAATATTATGGCGTCACGTATCTCAGCTTTATGGGATTTTTCTGGCCCCGCCATTACCTTGTCGGCGGAAGAAAATTCTGTTTATCGCTGTATTGAATTAGCGGAAAATTTATTCCAAACCTCAGATGTCGATGCGGTGATTATCGCTTCGGTTGATCTAGCCGGTTCGATAGAAAACATCACCTTAAGACAGCACTTTGGTAAGGTATCTGTTGATGCTGAAAGTGCCACTAATACATTGGCTCAAGAGCAATGGTTAGTCGGTGAGGGCGCGGCGGCTTTTGTTATTATTCCTGAGTCCAAAGTAGCGCAATCAAAAATTGGAGAGCGCAGCGTCTACGCCACAATCGACAGCATTAGTTTTGCTAACGGCTGTGACGAACAAGCTATTACCAAAGCAGCGAACAAATCATTAGCGCTTGCCGGTATTCAAGCCGCAGATATTAGCCAGGTGGAAGCCCATGCCAGTGGTTTTATTGCCGAGAATAGTGCAGAAAAGCTAGCGTTACCAAAACTATACTCAGGCAAGACTATCAGCTCGGTTAAAAGCAATATCGGCCATACCTTTAATGCTTCAGGTGTTGCCAGTATTGTTAAAAGTGCGCTGCTTTTAGATGAGCGATCAGCTAAAACGAATACAGCGACTGATATTGCCCGTTCTCACATTGCAGTGAATGGTTTAGGAAAAGATGGCAGTTGTGCTCACCTTATTTTATCTTCGAGCAAATATGCTCATCAGTCAGCACCTGTACCTATTCCGACACTAGCAGGTAAGCCAAAACCTAAATTAATTAAAACCATTACCCTAGGTGGTAATGCCATTTTCGATGCTATTGTCGCCAAAGGGCAACTAGCAGAAATGGTGAGTATTAAACACGCTTTTACGGGCAAAGTATTAGCGCCAGTAAAAGTAGGAATTACCTTAAATAATGTCAAGCCTAAGCTGCTTGCGCAACTAGCGGGGCAAGAAAAACTTCATAGACCAATTCAAACCCTAGCTAATGTTCAAACTCAAGCCAAAGCCCGATCAACAATCGTAACTGGAGCACAAGTGAAAAGTACCTCTCAAGCGACTATTAAAAACAATGTAAAACATAAGGCCAGTAAAGAAATTTATCAAGAATCTGCTACGCATCAGGCGTTTTTGACCACTCGTCAAGTAGCCGGTCAGCAAATTTCTAAGCTGATAGCAATGCAAGCCAACGCCAGTGCCGGCCAACCCGCTTATAGCGCCGAGTCGCAGCCGGTAAGTATTGCGCATACACCTGAACTTGCTGTTGTTAGCTCAACGGTTAACACAGCAACTTTAGCTGTGGTTAATGATAATTGGGCAGAGCAAGCTGGTTTTAAAATTAAAGGCCCTAAAGGCTATAACTATCAACCACTGCAATTAAAAGAGCAATTTAGTCAACCGGAAAACATTATTTGGGATACCGCTGATTTAGTTGAATTTGCTGAAGGTGATATCGGTAATGTTTTTGGTGAAGAATATAAAATTATTGACAGTTACTCACGTCGGGTACGTTTACCCACTACAGATTATTTGTTGGTATCACGGGTAACTGAGCTTGACGCGACCATCAATGAATATAAAAAATCATATATGTGTACTGAGTATGATATTCCTGTCGATGCACCTTTTTTAATTGATGGCCAGATTCCATGGTCGGTATCGGTTGAATCAGGCCAATGTGATTTATTATTAATTTCTTATATAGGTATTGATTTTCAAGCCAAAGGTGAGCGTGTTTACCGACTACTGGATTGTGAATTAACCTTCTTGGAAGAAATGCCCTTTGGTGGCGAAACCCTGCGTTATGAAATTCACATAGACTCTTATGCGAGAAATGGCGAACAACTATTATTCTTCTTTCACTACGACTGTTATGTTGGTGATAAGAAAGTCTTAATCATGCGTAAAGGTTGTGCCGGCTTCTTTACTGACGACGAATTAAAAGACGGTAAAGGTGTTATTCATAACGATAAAGACAAAACGGAATTTGCCAATGCAGTCAAAAGTTCATTCACACCTTTATTAAATCGTCCACGTGATCAATACGATTACGCTGATATGATGAAGTTAGTGAATGGCGATGTTGCCGGTTGTTTTGGCGCTGATTATGATCAAAAAGGCCGTAACCCGTCATTAAAATTTTCATCAGAAAAGTTCTTAATGATCGAACGTATTATTAATATTGATGCCAGTGGCGGCCATTGGGGTTTAGGACTTATTGAAGGTCAGAAAGATTTAGCCCCTGATCATTGGTACTTCCCTTGTCACTTTAAAGGTGATGAAGTGATGGCTGGCTCATTAATGAGTGAAGGTTGTGGTCAAATGGCGATGTTCTTGATGTTGTCATTAGGCATGCACGCCAATATGAACAATGCGCGTTTCCAACCTATGCCGGGTCAGTCGCAAACGGTTCGTTGTCGTGGTCAAGTTCAGCCCCAGCATAATACCCTGACTTATCGCATGGAAGTCACGGAAATGGGCATGCAGCCATATCCGTATCTTAAAGCCAATATTGATATTATTCTTGATGGCAAAGTAGTGGTTGATTTTAAAAACTTGGCGATGATGATCACCGAGCAAGATGACAACTCGCCGTACCCAGTAACCTTACCTGACAATGTCGCCTTAGTAAGTAATATTGCGGTTGATGAAGTGGCAAGTATTGTTGAAAGTGGCGAGTTAGACGAGCGTGGCATTAACCCGTTTAAACATATTGAACGGCCGTTAATGAAAGTAATGTCTGACTTTGATGCGCCAAAAGAAAAGGGTGTAACCCCGCTGCAGCATTTTGAAGCGCCAATGGTTGCCGGGCAAAATCGCGTGCCTGATACCGCGCCGTTTACCCCGTGGCATATGTTTGAATTTGCTACGGGTAATATCTCAAAATGTTTTGGTGCTGATTTTGACGTCTACAAGGGGAGAATTCCTCCGCGTACACCATGTGGCGATTTACAAGTTGTCACGCAAGTGGTTGAAGTTACTGGCACACGTTTAGAGCTGAAAAAACCATCCAGCTGTATTGCTGAATATTATGTGCCTGAAGACGCATGGTATTTCACCAAAAACAGCGTCAATAACTGGATGCCATATTCATTAATTATGGAAATAGCGCTACAACCAAATGGCTTTATTTCAGGTTATATGGGCACTACTTTAGTTTATCCAGAAAAAGATTTATTTTTCCGTAACTTAGATGGTAGTGGTGACTTACTTAAACAAGTCGACTTACGCGGTAAAACTATCGTCAATAAATCGGAATTGTTAAGTACCACCATGGCTGGCGGTATGATCATTCAAAGTTTCACCTTTGAGCTGTATGTTAAAGATGATAGCCAAGCCGCACAATCCCTTGCCAGTCATGATTTATTTTATAAAGGCAAGGCAGTATTTGGTTATTTTGGCGCGGATGCCTTAACGAACCAGTTAGGCATAGACAACGGTAAAGTCACTTATCCTTGGTTTGTTGACAATAATACCCCCAAAGCAGACATTGAAGTGTTTGACCTAACCGATAAAACGTTAGCGTTATACCAAGCACCGGTTAATAAACCGCATTATAAACTTGCTGGCGGACAAATGAACTTTATCGATACCGTCTCTATTGTTGAAGGTGGCGGTAAAGCCGGTGTCGCTTATGTACATGGACTACGCACCATAGATGCCACTGATTGGTTCTTCCGTTATCACTTCCATCAAGATCCGGTTATGCCAGGCTCATTAGGTGTTGAAGCGATTATTGAATTAATGCAAACCTACGCGCTGAAAAATGATTTAGGTGCCCAGTTCACTAATCCAAGATTTATTGCACCAGCAACCTTAGTGAAATGGAAATACCGTGGTCAAATCACGCCACTCAATAAACAAATGTCACTTGATGTACATATCACTGATATCGTTCGTAAAGAGGGTGAAGTGCGTTTAATCGGTGATGCTAATTTATCGAAAGATGGTTTACGCATTTACGAAGTGAAAGATATTGTTCTTTCCATCATCGAAGCATAATACTTATTCAGCCTAAGTGTTGTTGATGTGATAAAAGCAAGTTTCACAAGCATGGATGCTTGTGTTTAGCCCCACGGATGGGTTTACGCGTCTTGCTTGTTCACTCAACAATGCTTATGCCAATACCGAACAAGAACACACAGGAAAATAACATGTCGAATTTAAGTTTTAATAATAACAATGCCATCGACTGGGCATGGAAAGTGGATGCCAAAGACGTTAAAAGCAGCAATATTGAAATTAAATCAGCTTTACTGGATTTAAGTAAACCAGTGTACCTGGCTAAAAAGGGTAATGATTTTGGTGTTGCCAATATTACTTCAACATCAGGTGCCAGTGATGTTTTAGCGTTTGCGCAAAAGTTAAACCCTGAAGATTTAGGTGATGATGCCTATAAAAAGCAACATGGCGTTAAATACGCTTACCATGGCGGTGCTATGGCTAATGGTATTGCCTCGGTTGAGCTAGTAGTTGCTCTGGGTAAAGCCGGCTTTTTATGTTCATTTGGCGCAGCAGGTTTAGTACCAGATGCGGTGGAAGATGCCATTAAACGTATTCAAGCTGAATTGCCTAACGGTCCTTACGCGGTCAACCTTATTCATGCACCTAGCGAAGAAGCATTAGAGCGTGGCGCGGTTGAGCGCTTTTTAAAGTTGGGTGTTAACACCGTAGAGGCTTCAGCATATTTGGGTTTGACCGAGCATATTGTTTGGTATCGCCTTGCAGGTTTAAGTAGAAATGCGGATGGTAGTGTTAATATTGGTAATAAGGTCATAGCCAAAGTATCACGTACCGAAGTAGGGCGCCGCTTTATGGAGCCGGCACCACAAAAGTTGATTGATAAATTATTGGCTCAAGGTAAAGTTACGCAAGAGCAAGCCGAGCTCTCCAAGCTTGTTCCTATGGCTGATGATATTACCGCTGAGGCAGACTCGGGCGGCCATACCGATAACCGCCCTTTCTTAACGTTATTACCAACTATCATCGCGTTACGTGATGAAGTGCAAGCGCAATATAATTTCTCACCAGCATTACGCGTTGGTGCCGGTGGTGGTATCGGAACGCCTGAAGCCGCACTAGCTGCCTTTAACATGGGCGCAGCCTATATAGTGCTTGGTTCAGTAAACCAAGCCTGTGTTGAAGCTGGCGCCTCTGAATATACCCGTGAATTATTATCGAAAGTAGAAATGGCTGACGTTACTATGGCGCCTGCGGCAGATATGTTTGAAATGGGCGTTAAATTACAAGTGGTTAAACGTGGTTCAATGTTTGCCATGCGCGCGAAAAAGTTATATGAGCTCTATGTTACTTATGATTCAATTGAAGCGATCCCGGCAGTAGAGCGTTTAAAAATTGAGAAACAAATCTTCCGGGCAAACTTAGACGAAGTTTGGTCTGGCACCGAAGCATTTTTCCAAGAGCGTGATCCAGATATGTTAACGCGTGCACAATCGAGCCCTAAACGTAAAATGGCACTTATATTCCGTTGGTATTTAGGATTAAGTTCTCGCTGGTCAAATACCGGTGAAAAAGGCCGTGAAATGGATTATCAAATTTGGGCAGGTCCAAGCTTAGGCGCTTTTAATACTTGGGTAAAAGGTACTTATTTGGAAGATTATACTCGCCGTGGCGCAGTAGATGTCGCTTTGCACATGTTAAAAGGTGCGGCGTATTTACAACGGGTAAATCAGTTAAAGTTACAAGGTGTAACGTTAACTACTGACTTGGCCAGTTATCGTACTGATGATTAGCCAGCTGGTATGTAATCTTTACGGGTATAAGTCCCCGTCGTTTGCGGCGTAAATGGTTTTGGCCTTCGTCTAATTAAGATGCCCCTCTTCGCGTAGCGAATTTAAGCCGAAGCTAGAAGCCTTGGCGTGGGGTTATTCATTAAAGGAATTCATATGCCCACATGTACCGAATTTGCCGTGTTTGAGGTCAAGCACGCCAATTTAGCGCGAATTATCACCTTAAGTGAGTCGCTTTTTGCTGAAATTAATGCGGAGCAAAAGAACATTGTTGCGCATGAAATATTAGTAAAAACCGCTCTTGCCAAAGAGCACTTAAAAGAGAATTCAGTCGAGGGTGTACAAGAAGTTTGTTGGCATCTCACTTGGGCAAACGTTGCCGCTGTTGAGGCAAGTTCGAGCAAATGGTCAACCTACCCAAGCGCAGCGGAAATAGATCGTTTAGTAGGTAAAAAGCTCTATTACGGACACTTTGTTGCGGTGATAGCAAAGTAATAATCTTGCTGATATACCCATGTTACTTCAGCGACTAAAATATCGCCTGTTCGCTACTTTCTTTAGACACAGTAGTTAAGCGGGATTTTAACGGCTTTACTTAAGAGACCAGCTTTACGTAACTAGCGCGCTCTATATCAACAACCTCAACCGAGGTTGAGCAGGCCTTTATCGCAAGTGTTTCTAAACTGGCGAGTACTCGTTTTGACAGCATAAGTTTTTGCTCAGTACTTCGACCAGAAAGTATTTTTAAGGTCACGTGAATAAAATAATCTTGCTTTGAGGTATTTTGTAAAGCACCCGTTTGATAATAAACAAAGGACACGGCTCTCACTTTGATATCACTACCGTCTTGTTCAAATAATGCCGATTCTAGGCTAGCGTTAAAAACTAAAGGCATTAACGTATTACTGTCTATCGTTGATGAATGCTCAATCACGCAATGTGGCATATTTTTCTCCGTTATTTAAGGTGATTACTTAATATCCGTTGCTGAGTGATTTTTCGATTTTAAGGTCATTTCACCCCCCTGCAAAGGCAGGCCATCCGCTCGGTGTGGCTTACCTTTACCGTAAGGGTAAAAAAAGTTACTTAGTCTGCGGTAAACTATGAGATAATTGAGATCGAAATCACATACTACATGGTCCATTATGAAACTTTTAGTTCGTAACCTTTCCCGTTCAACCACTGAACAAGAAATCCGTATTTTATTTTCTGAACATGGCTCAGTCACTGAATGTAACTTAGTTTTAGATCAAGCAACAGCTAAATCAAAAGGTTTTGCTTTTGTAGAAATGCCTAATGAAAAGGAAGCAGCCGCGGCACTGTCTGCTTTACATGAAAGTAGAGTTGCAAAGAATAAAATTAGAGTGAAAATAGCGCAAAGCTAGAGCCAAAAAGATAAAGTAAAAGCAAAGCCAGCGTTAAGTTAATGTTGGCTTTTTTGTCGGTTAGGTGTTCTATATTTGCATGCCATGTTAATGGCATCATGTATGAAGCTCACCCAGGCTAAATCAATATTGCCGCTAACCACCTATTTTGAATAGCACACACGGTACTATAAAGGTCCATTTCAGGTTTTCTTGTTTGTCCTATAACTACTCTAATCTTGTTTTTTCTTAGGTCTAGCAAAGTTTGCATAAATGGTTAGCGTCACACCCGTAATAAGAGCAAGCATGGCAAAGCCAAACTGGGATTCGAAAGCCAAAAGGTATATAGCTAAGGTAACCAAGAGCAAGCCCACTAGCACAAAAAGTTTTGGGTGTGCAGAGATGAGCCCCGATGAGTGAACATTTTTCACTGCTTTAAATTTTACCTTGCTTGACGCTTTTCGTTTGTGCTTATTTGTCGGCATCATTAATTCCTCAGATGTTATATCGCTGTTTTAAGTGGCTAAAATATGGAGTGGAGTGATTTGCACCGCATATAAAAATACTAAGTAAAAACCTTAGTTTATTTCACTAGCTTAATCAAATGCTTAATAACTATTCTATGGGTAAAATAGCCTGTTAAACGAAAATAGGATTATCAAAGGTAAGCAACAATGATGCAGACGAAGTAGTTAAAATATTAGCAATATTAGTACCAGCAAAATTATACTCATAAAATTGTGTCGCGGGTCCGTTCTTAATTGCTTACAAGCTTTAGTTGAATCTGTATTTTCTTGTTTTCTTTCTCATTAATTGCTTTATACCCTCGAGGGTAAGGCCAACCATATCCCCAACGAAACTTAGTCGGAAGGTAAGGCGTGCCACCTACACGCACTCCTACTAACATAAGCTCTGCAATGAAGGGCTCTCCTACATTTGAAACACATTGACGCAGCAACTCATCAGCCTCAACACGCGCTTGATAAGTCCCTCCCATCCAGTATGAAAAATCATGAGCGGTACAACAAGAAAGCCATAACTCTTTATCTTTAAGAGTACCATCTGGAAATGAACTACAGCCATCAGAGGTGAACGGTTTAATCTCATCTTCTGCATATACCGAGGTTGAGGTAAGGCTTAATAGTATGATGATGAGGAGCCAGGATTTCATGATGACACTGCCATATCAAGTCCGCTTAAGCGGAAAAAGCGTTGTTTAAAATGCATTTATTTTTAATTAATTAAGAAAATTTATTTCCATCATAGCGAGTATTTGCTTCACGCTAACGTCTTTTAATACATGCTCTGCTGAAGAATGCACTACACCCGCTTTATCTCCAAAGGCAATGTCGACAGTGTCCGGCTTGCTATCATGTAGCACTAAGACAATTTTTTTATCCATAGTGATGCAGTCAATGGTTATCGCATCCGCATTCATGCCTTGCTTACGTAATGTTTTATCCATAATACCCATCAAGGTATCTACCTTTTTATTACGGTCATAAAATAAATCATTGGCGGTGGCGACTATATCTGAGAGCTGTGTTAGGGATTCTTTCATTTTATTCTTATCAGTAGTGTGGTGGCTTGGGTATAGACCGGCAAGTAATTGGGCTTACTGTAAACTAGCAAGCAGGTAAAATCTATCGCTAAGTAAAGCCTTTGCTTTACCCTTGTGGCAACGGTGCGTGACAGTTAACTTACCTTGACCTGCGTTGATTTACCTATCCATACTGGTTAGTTGTTTTGAGAACATTTATACTGCGACCCTCTTTTTCACAGTATAAGTATAATTATTATGATAAAAAAAATTGCATTATCACTTCTTTCGGTCGCCGTGCTGGTAGGTTGTGTGGCAACAACGTCTGATGACTCTTCCCAAGCTAACTCTTCCCACGTTAGCTCTTCACCAGTGAACAGTGCTCAAGACATTAGTGCTAGCTATGACAGTATCAATACCGCGCAATTAATTAAGCATATAAAAGTGTTAGCCTCAGATGAGTTCGGCGGTCGTGCACCATCAAGCGAAGGTGAAAAACTGACCCTTGCCTACTTAACTGAACAATTTAAAGCTTTAGGTTTTAAGCCAGGTAATGGTGATAGTTTTTTACAAGAAGTACCTCTGGTATCTATTGAAGTATCAAGTGATATGACCTTGGCTATTGGCGGTAAAAACTACCAATACGGTACTGATATGGTCATGGGCAGTGCGCGAATTAGTGATTTTGAGCAGCTTAAAAACTCTGAATTGGTTTTTGTTGGCTACGGTATTAATGCGCCAGAATATAATTGGAATGATTATAAAGATCTTGATGTTAAGGGTAAAACGGTTGTCATTTTAGTTAATGATCCGGGTTTTGCTACGCAAGATCCTGAGTTATTTACCGGTAATGCCATGACTTACTATGGTCGTTGGACTTACAAGTATGAAGAAGCAAGTCGTCAAGGCGCTGAAGGGGCCATTATCATTCATGAAACGGCACCCGCATCATACGGTTGGTCGGTGATAAAAAACTCGTGGACAGGTCCTCAGTTTAGTTTTCAACGTGACGATTTAAATAAAGACCGCGTTGCCGTAGAAGGGTGGATTAGTAGTAGTGTTGCCACAGAATTGTTTGCCAAAGCAGGTCTAGATTTTACTAAAATGAAGGAGCGTGCCGCCCAAGGCAGTTTTAACATAGATATGGGTGATTTAGATGCCTCTATTACCATTAAAAATACCATCAAAAAATCAATATCGTACAACTTTATTGCGACCTTACCTGGACAGAAAAATGCCGATGAGCATATTATATATTCTGCCCATTGGGATCACTTAGGTACTGATTTATCTAAAAAGGGTGACCAAATTTACAATGGTGCTCGTGATAATGCCACGGGCACTGCCGCCTTAATTGAAGTCGCTGAAGCGTTTGCAAAATTACCTCACACACCTGAACGTTCAATCACCTTTCTAGCGGTAACTGCGGAAGAGCAAGGTTTACTTGGTTCTAAGTTCTATGCAGCAAATCCCATTATCCCAGTGGCGAAAACCGTTGCTAATATTAATATGGATGCCTTGAATGTAAACGGTAAGAGTGCAGACGTTGCTGTTTATGGTTTAGGGCAATCAGAGCTTGATAACTTTTTAACTAAAGCGGCGTTAAAGCAAAACCGTGTTATTTCGGGCGATCCAAGACCTGCGGCAGGTATTTACTACCGCTCTGATCACTTTGCTTTTGCTAACGTTGGTATTCCAGCGTTATATGCAAAAGGTGGAACTATACCCGCCGACCAAGCAACAGCAGATTTAAGAGCGAAGTTAGACCCAATTTTAGCTAAGTGTTATCACGGTCTTTGTGATGAATACAGCGAAGAGTGGGACTTAACCGGTGCTGTTGAAGATATGCAATTGTTCTTTGACGTGGGCGTAGAGTTATCTAAATCTGGCGTATGGCCACAATGGAGCAAAACCTCTGAGTTCAAGCGTTAAGAAAAGGTGTTAAAGTAGTCTTGAATGATTAAGCAAAAAGGTAGTGTCGTATGGCACTACCTATTTTTTTTGCTGTTTTTTAGCATAATAAATTTACTGACAAATGTCCGCCATCGTTGCCTGAGTTATGTTAGCCAAATCATAGGGACTTAATTCTATTTCTAAGCCTCTTTTGCCAGCACTAACAAAAATGGTAGTAAATTGTTTTGCAGTTGCATCAATAAAAGTGCGCAAGCGTTTTTTTTGTCCCAGCGGACTACCACCGCCAAGTACATAACCGGTTGAGCGTTCAACATCGATTTTTACTGCCATTATGGCTTTTTTTCCTGAATATGCCTTGGCTATCAGTTTCATGCTTAACATGGCTGACACCGGTATTATTGCGACAGCCAAGGCTTTATTATCAATACTCACCACTAAGGTCTTAAAAACTCTATTTTCACTTATGCCAAGTTTTTGTGCTGCTTGACCACCATAAGACTCATTTGTTGAATCATGCTGGTACTCATGTAGATGATAAATAACCTTATGCTGTTTGGAAAAAACAGAAGACACCCCTCTAAAAACATTAAATCATCTTCGGGTTTAATTATATCAAGCCCAGAGTATGCGCACGGCATCAGTGCGCCAATGAAAAATGTGTTAGATTGGTTAGTGAGCAGTTATGAGTTTCCTGATATTCCTATTATGTTAATCAATACGTCCCCACGCGCTACTCATGCATTAGAGTCATTAAAATAAGTGTTAACTACCATGTCGGGAATTATCATTGAGACTGCTTATGTTTCAATCCCATTATTAGGTAGCGTGATGCTCGACGGAGAGATTAGTCAAAACAATGATTGCCACTCTATGTTGAGTGAAGGTCTTGATCGTTTTTATAGTGAAGTTACCAAAACATAACAAGCTGTTAAACAAGGACAAAAAACAGTTGGTTTTGCTCCTTCGTCACTAATTTTAACCAACTATTTTTTGCATGTTAACAGGGCGTTAGGCATTCGGTCTAAATTTGAGTGAGTATTCAATATGAATTTTTTGATAAAATTAGATGATAACATTTGGATTAGCGATGGTGACGCTGTTTCTTGGTATGGAATGGCTTATACAACCCGTATGACTATTGTAAAGTTGAAGGATGGGAAGTTATGGGTTCATTCTCCAGGAAAAATTATCGAAGAAATGATTGATGAAATAAAATCTTTAGGTCAAGTATCCTATTTGGTATCTCCAAATAAGATACATCATCTATTTATAAATGATTGGATAAATGTTTTTCCGAATGCTATTTCATATTCATCACCGGGATTAAGAGAGAAAAGAAAGGATATCTCATTTGACAAAGATTTGTCGGATGCTCCGGAACAGGAATGGGAAGCAGAAATTGATCAAGTGATTTTTAAGGGGAGTAGTGCAATGGAAGAGGTGGTTTTTTTCCATAAAACTAGCAGAGTATTAATACTCACTGATTTAATAGAGAACTTTCATCCTAATCATTTTTCGGGTTACAAAAAAGTTATAGCAAAACTTACTGGAATAGTAAGTCCCAACGGTAAAACTCCTCTTGATTGGCGAGCATCATTTATATTTGGAAAAAGTGAAGCGCGAAAATCGTTGGCGAAAATAATTAGCTGGAAACCAAACAAGATTGTGATCTCCCATGGGGAGTGTATTTACAGTAATGCCACTGAGTTTCTTTTAAAATCATTTAAGTGGGTTGGACTTAAAAAAACTGATTGAAATTGCATGAATGCCTAACAAAAATACAGAAGAAAAACACAGAAGACACCCCTCTAAAAACAATCACCATAAATTGTCACAAGCCCTTTAATATTCATCATTAAAATCACCTGATATCTTGATTTTTATATGAACAAAAATAAATTATTGAGAGGTTTGGATAAAATATGATATTTGATAAATTTTAGGCGTCATAAAGCTTTAATTCTCAATAAATCAGCTTAATTTATTATGACTTTTCCCTATGAAGTGACGCTAAGCGAATAATTTTTGACAAGCAGATACCGCTGCGCGTTTTTTAAGGTGTTGATGCTGACAAAATTCGGTTAACGCTTCAGGCTTACCTACCGCACCATGAAATACTTTTCTAAATTGTGTCGTTAATATTAACCAGTTTTCTGTACTGATGTTTAATCGCGTTAATATGCTGGGCAAATTATTGTCAATGTAACTACGTTTATCTTCCCTAATGCAACGACCCGTTAACTCTACCAGTTCAATATAATCTTTTAGCTCAAACGTTAAACCTTTAGGCGAATTTTGTCGGGCGTTACCGACAAAGGGGCAAAGTAAGGTGGGTTGTTTCGCTTTTTTGGCGGCTCTTATACGTTGTTGAATACTGGTGTGATTAGATGTTTCGGGGCTTATGGCTATATTGGCCCGTATTGGGTTTAAGTCAACATACGCCATACAGGCTATAATAGCGGCTTCATCCAGTAAGGCTTGAGATTTAAAGCGACCTTCCCAGAAGCGTCCTGTGCATTTATCTTCTTTGTTGGCTTGTACGGCAATGCTTTCATTTATAATGCGCATAAACCAACTGATATCGGTTAACCGGGCTCGATACACCTCTGCGGTTTCTTCCAGTATTTGTTGCAGAGGCTTAATCAGTTTATCACCACGTAAGTATTGTTGAGTGATTAATGTGCCTTTGAATAACTGATGCCAACGGGTGATAACTTCATGTAATGACCATATTTTGGCTTGTTCAACATCAACATATAAAACAATATGGGTATGATTACTCATTACCGCATAAGCACATACATCAATGGCAAAGGTTTGGCTTAACGCTAATAGTTTATCTTCAACCCAACCTCGCCTGTGCTCATAACTTTGCCCTGTCACTTTATCTTCGCCACATAAAAAAGCACGACGAACACAACGAGAGATACAGTGATAATAACAGGTATCAATTAAACTGATTTGCTGTTTTCTTGCTGTTGCCATAGTAACCTCAACCTTATTTTATTGCTGATTAAATGAGCATAGTTGAGGTTTTTGTTTATTTCCATTGGAAGGGGTGTCTTCTATTTAGTGATAATAACAGGTATCAATTAAACTGATTTGCTGTTTTCTTGCTGTTGCCATAGTAACCTCAACCTTATTTTATTGCTGATTAAATGAGCATAGTTGAGACTTTTTTTTATTTCCATTGGGAGGGGTGTCTTCTATTTATTTTTGGAAGGGGTGTCTTCTATTTAATTTTAAACTGATTTGCTGTTTTCTTGCTGTTGCCATAGTAACCTCAACCTTATTTTATTGCTGATTAAATAAGCATAGTTGAGGTTTTTGTTTATTTCCATTGGAAGGGGTGTCTTCTATTTATTCTTCTATTTATTCTTTAAAAATAAGGTTACCGCTTAACTTGATTGACAAGGTACACCCTCGCCAAGTGATCATTTTGTTTTTTTAGCTCTAGCAATGAAATCGTTTAAGTAGTCAATATGCTGGTCGGTCTTGCGAATACCGACAAAGATCTGTTTACTAATGCCTTTCTCTCCAAAACGAATACTCTTGATAGGCATTGATTTTGAGTACTCATCTACTAGCCAGCCCGGCAAGGCACAAATACCTCGACCAGCGGCGACCATCTGTAACATGATCTCAGTTGTTTCAATGTGTTTGTGTTTCTTTACTGAACACTTTGCTGGATTAAGAAATTGACTAAAAATATCGAGCCTCAGGGGCTCAACAGGGTAAGTAAACAGTACTTCTTCGCTTAGTTGCTCGGGTAAGACAAAATTTTGCTTGGCTAATTTGTGAGACGCAGAAACGACGAGTCTATGTTCATAGGAAAAAACGGGGATGTAGTCTATTTTAGGTTTAAAAAGCGGATCTGGGGTAATAAGTATATCTATTTCGTAGTTAAGTAATGCACCTAAAGCGCCAAACTGGAACTCCTGCTTCACGTCCATATCAATGTCTGGCCACTGCTCTAGATAAGGCTGAATGACTCTAAGTAGCCATTGATAACAAGGATGGCACTCCATTCCTATGCGTAGCGAGCCCATTTCTCCCTTTGCAATCTGATTCAGTAATAATTCCGCGTGTAAAAACTGAGGCAATACTCTATTAGCAAGCGTTTGAATGCGTTCTCCTGCAGCCGTAAGACGCAAATTTCGTCCGTCTTTTTTCCATATTGGAGTAGCAATTTGGCCTTCTAATTTTTTGATACTGTGACTTAACGCAGATTGGGTTAAGTGCAACGAATCAGCAGCTTTAGTCAGAGTTCCATGTTCTTTTATTGCCGTTAGTATTTCTAAATGAATCCTCTCTAACACCGGTTAACTCCTATCTTTAGCTTTAATGATGAACTCATTCATTCGTTCATTGATTGATGAAATTATATCAATCAAACAAGTTTATTTACAATGACAATAGGAATAAATAATTACGACCATACCTTACCTTGGCTTTTGCCAGAGCCGAGCTGCTGGGACATGCTTGAACTGTTGTTTTACGTAAAGACCTAACAACGCAGGCTGCAGTTGCCCCTTGAACTTTTACTGTTCACAGCCCCTATTAACAGCAATAAAACCTATAAGAAAAGTTGCACCAGCATACGTGAACCAGTAAATAGTAAGACGAAGGCAAAGATCTTTTTCAGTTTTACCGCATCTAATTTTGCTGCCAGTGATGCCCCTACAGGTGCGAATAATACCGTTAGCGGCACAATACAAGTGAAGGCAAATAGATTGACCAAGCCAAAGGTACCAGCGGGAGCATCGGTTGGTGTACTGCCCATTATCAACATTATTAGCGCACCCGGCAACGAAATGATTAACCCTATTGCCGCAGCTGTGCCAATGGCCTTGTGGGCGGGGTAGTTATATAGGGTGAGTAGTGGCACCGAGAGTGTGCCGCCGCCGATCCCCACCATAGAACTGAAAAAACCAATGGATACCCCCATAACCGTTTGTCCTGTTCTATTAGGCAGTTTTTGGTACAGAGCGGATTTCCCCGTTCGAAACAGCATGTTTAGTGCCGATAAAACCGCTATTATCCCAAACAACATAGCAAGCATAGACCCTTCAACACGCGTCACTAACCAGCTACCAACCAATACACCCATAAGAATAAATACCGCCCAACGTTTGAGCAGGTCAAAATCTACATTACCTTTTTTATTGTGAGCACGAATTGAACTAATAGACGTTGGTACTATGGTGGCCAGTGAGGTTGCTGTCGCAACTAACATCGCCGACTCTGGTGATACGCCAAAGCTCTGGAACAAGAAAAATAGCACAGGTACGATTACGATACCGCCACCTACGCCTAACAAGCCAGCTAAAATGCCGGCGAATACACCTGTGGCAACCAATGCCAAAATGGTGGCGATATTATTTGTTATAAATTCAATGATATTCATTAACGACTACTTCTATTTTTAAATAACGGCAAAGACCTTACTCTCAATTCAAGGGTACTGCTGTTAATTGTTGTTGAACAGTAAATGGTATGCCTCCCTATGATTTTTAGCCTTCAGTTAAGGCTTACCAATTTAGCTACCCCTACTAAGCATCATTATATGGGTTAGTTACTGGTAGAGAGCTCTCTTCGCACTATTGCTGCGCCTGCAGTTAAAGCCTTTAGCTTGCCTCTTGCCACTTGCTGAGATAAAGGCGCCATGCCACAATTTGTCGAAGGATATAGCTTGTCGGCATCGACATATTTTAGTGCTTTTCGTAGGGTATCTGCGACTTCCTCTGGTGTCTCAATGGTATTGCTTGCGACATCAATGGCACCGACCATCACTTTTTTACCGCGAATAAGTTCAAGTAGCTCCATTGGCACACGAGAGTTATGACATTCTAGCGAGATAATATCGATAGTAGATTTTTGCAGTTTGGGAAACGCTTGTTCATATTGTCGCCACTCAGACCCTAAGGTTTTTTTCCAATCTGTATTGGCTTTTATGCCATAGCCATAGCAAATATGTACCGCCGTTTCACACTTAAGCCCTTCAATTGCTCGCTCTAAACAAGCAATACCCCAATCATTAACCTCATCAAAAAACACATTAAAGGCAGGCTCATCAAATTGGATAATATCAACACCAGCCGCCTCTAACTCTTTGGCTTCTTGATTAAGGATTTTGGCAAATTCCCAGGCGAGTTTTTCGCGACTTTTATAATGATCATCATAAAGCGTATCTATCATCGTCATGGGACCAGGCAGGGCCCATTTTATGGGTTGCTTGGTTTGCTGACGTAAAAACTTGGCATCGTCAACAAAAACTGGCTTTTGGCGACTAACAGGGCCAACGACCGTTGGGACACTTGCCTCATAACGATCACGAATTTTAACGGTCTTACGTTGCTCAAAATCAACACCGTTGAGATGCTCAAGAAACGTAGTAACAAAATGTTGTCGGGTTTGCTCGCCATCACTGACAATATCAAGCCCTGCTTGTTGTTGATCTTGTAATGACAAACGTAACGCATCGTGTTTGCCGGCAATTAATTCATCACCCTGCAATTTCCAAGGTGACCAAAGTGTCTCAGGTTGTGCAAGCCAAGCCGGTTTAGGTAAGCTGCCTGCAGTTGAAGTAGGTAATAATGCTTTAATAATATTAGTTTTCATAAGTGATGATGCCGTAAATTTGGATTGATTTTTGAACCTAGTTATTGAGCGTAGCTAGCAGACCATTGCTCAAGAACAGCTTGATAGGGTTTGATGAAGTGCTCCTCAGTAAATTTTGCCTGCTCATTAGCCAACTGGCCACGCTCTTCTCGATCATAAACAATTTGAGTTAATGAATGATCTAGGTTCTGTAAATTTGGTTGATAGCATTTTCCTGCAACAGCATTGGCATTATAAATCTCAGGTCGGTATATTTTTTGAAAAGTTTCCATCGTGCTGATGGTACTTATAAGCTCAAGACTGGTGTAATCATTAAGTAAATCACCAAAGAAATAAAAAGCCAAAGGCGCAACACTATTTGGTGGCATAAAATAACGAACCTGTAAGCCCATTTTTTTGAAATATTGCTCAGTCAAAGAAGATTCATTTGGCTGGTATTCAACCCCTAATACCGGGTGATTATTTTCAGTTTGATGATAGGTCTTGTTATCTGAAACACTGAGACATATTACCGGTGGCTTATTAAAATTCTGCTTATAAATATTTGAATTGACAAAAGACTGAAAGAGCTTGCCATGCAGTTCGCCAAAGTTATCTGGAATGCTAAATTTTGGCTGATTCTTATTATGAGCCTGCAGTAATACACTAAAATCATAATCTCGTACATAAGAAGAAAAATTATTACCAACAATGCCTGCAATGCGTTGGTTAGTTTTATGATCAACAATATTCGTTTTTAATATTTCAATCGATGGGAAGGTTTGACCACTGCCTTCAATATCTATATCAACCGAAATGATGTCAAGTTCGACCGAGTATCGTTCTCCTTTGGGATTATCCCAATGCGCTAAGGCATTAAACCTATTGTCAATCATCTTTAAGGTGTTGCGTAAGTTCGCTTGGCGGTAGCTTCCTCTGGCCAAATTAGCAAAGTTGGTAGTGATACGTGTATTGTCTGCTGGGTGATAATTTTCATCGAAACAAATGCTCCTAATCGTAAAGGTAAAGTCTTTATTCATGGTGATCCGGTATCCTATTTCTGAGATAAAAGTTGAAGTGAAATCCTGAGATAAAACCTAAATTTATTGCTTACTCTTTCTGGACGTTCCAATCGTCTTTACTGATTTTCTCAGTCAGTAGTATTTACAGTCTTTTTGGGTTTATGCCTAAAGGCTTAATTGAGAACCAACGGCAATATTGTCTAAAGTTAAAAGCAAAGTGTATTTTATACTGGGTTGGTTACATGAATAAAAATGATTTTATTTCATTGAACTATGAGCTGTGTTCATGGATGGTTTTATTGGTAAGTTTGGGAGCATTCTTACCAGTCATTTCGGGGGTATACGATCACACATTGAGCTTAAACTGATTATCGAGCAAGCACCCCGCGATTGAATGTTTTTTAATTTAAATGATTAACTATTAGTACTCTATTATCATGATATAAGCGTTATAGAATAGGAATATAGGGCTAATAATAAATATAAAAAATATAACTCGAATCTTTCAAGCCAATCCAACTTATTCAAAGCTTACAATTCAACTTTTTATTAATTTACTTAACCTGAACTCTGGATAATGAGTGCTTGATGGTTAAGTAAAAACAACAATTTACGATTATTAAGAATAAAATTTACAACATTAGTCGCGATATATATTATCAATGTTTCAATTTATTCGATTATCAAGGCAAAACGTTTATGAATAACGGGTTATTTATCGACGTTTTAACGCTGATAATCAGATAAAGGGGAATATTGAGCAAGTGCTGCTTATCCAGAGTTCAGGTTACTTAGCTATACATTTAATTATAGCAAACTATGTTTTTATTTTATTAATCGGGTTATTATTCAAACTTAGCGTTTTAACTTAGGGTATATATTCCTATAAATATCCCCCAAAACAAAACTACAAGTTGTTGATTTTATTAGAGTGATAATACTCAATAATCAACAGGTAAAGGAAGGTTGAATGACTGGTAAAATGTTGAATTTAAAAGGAATTAACAGTGTTCTTTTCGTCTGTATGGGCAATATTTGCCGCTCGCCCAGTGCTGAGGCCGTTTTTAGACATAAAATGAAAGCGCAAGGCTTAAGTCTGAAAGTCGATTCTGCAGGGACACTGGGTGCTCATGCCAAAGAAAAACCCGACCATCGTGCGCAAAAAGCGGGTATTGCCCGTGGTTATTCTTTTGACGGTATTAAAGCACGTCAGGTGACGGTGCAAGATTTTAGCGATTTTGATCTCATACTAGCGATGGACCATGACAACATTGACGAATTAAAAAAAATAGCACCGCCGGCTATGTTAGGTAAAATACACTTAATGTTAGATTTTGCTGTTGGCCATGAAGAAGAGCAGGTACCCGATCCGTATTATGGTGGCGCTAAAGGTTTTGACTATGTACTCGATTTGGTTGAGGCGGCCAGTGATGGTTTATTAGCAAAAATGTAAACCACCACTAAAAATAAAAAAACCTTGGCCAAAAGCTAAGGTTTTTTATCTAGTTAATAGTTTTTGCTCAGTGGTAGAGCAGGTCAAGCCCTACAGTTTAACTGGCGAAGCGCGTTTTCACCGAATCAGCCAGTAAGGCCAGAATGTCATCACTGACCGTTAAATCAACACAGGCATCGGTAATACTTTGTCCATAGGTTAACGGTATTTCTTTTTTCACCGCTTGTTTGCCCTCAACTAGAAAGCTTTCAATCATCACACCAAAAATACTCTCTTCACCCTGGCTGATTTGCTCAGCAATAGAGCGAGCAACATCTATTTGCTTATTATGGTCTTTATCGCTATTACCGTGGCTACAATCAACCATAATGCTTGGTGATAATGATGCTTTTTCAAGTTGTTGACAGGTTTCTTTAATATCAGCCTTATGATAGTTAGGGACCTTGCCGCCACGTAAAATTACGTGAGCAAACGGATTACCATGGGTTTGGTAAATACACATCTGGCCACTTTTATCCGGCGAATATAAGACATGCGGTACTCTTGACGCCTGAATCGCATCAAGGGCTATCTTAACGTTACCATCAGTGCCATTTTTAAAACCCACTGGGCAAGACAGCGCAGAAGCTAATTCACGGTGAACTTGGCTTTCAGTAGTACGTGCGCCAATAGCGCCCCAACTGATCAGATCTGAAATATACTGACCGGTAACCATATCTAAAAACTCAGTACCAGCCGCGAGTCCTAAGTCATTAATAGCGACTAATAAGCCGCGTGCTAATTTTAGCCCTTTGGCAACGTGAAAAGATTTATCTAAGTCAGGATCACTTATTAAACCTTTCCAGCCCACGGTAGTACGTGGCTTTTCAAAGTAAACACGCATAACAATAAGTAATTCATTTTTATACTTGTCACGTAATACCGTTAGTTTTTTAGCGTAATCAATAGCGGCAGTGGTATCGTGAATAGAGCAAGGGCCGATAATTACCAGTAAACGTTTGTCTTCTCCACGAATAATGGCTTCAATTTCTTTGCGGCTTTGCATAATAAAAGCTGCGGTGGCAGCACTTAGGGGAATTTGTTCAGCAAGCTCAGCGGGAGATGTTAAGTTTTCAATTAGCGTGGTGCGTAGTTCATCGGTTTTAATGGTCATGAAATTCTAATGTTTTTGGTTTTAGTTTGGCTTTAGTTTGGTTCGCAATAGGGCGCGCATAAACTAATTTATGCGCGCTAACATAGCTAAATTAGCCGCTAATGTGAACTGTTATTACTAATAAAAAGCGATAACAGCGATAATATCACCATAAGTTGATATTAGCGTGCTATTAGTTCGCTGAAATTAATATTTGTAACGCTGTAAGCCTGTTTGAGACAGTATTTTAGCGGTTATTTCTTCCACTGAAAACTTGGTGGTATTGATGAAAGGTATCTTTTCATTCTTATAGAGTTTTTCTACTTCTCTGACTTCCATACGACACTGTCTGGCCGACGCATATTTACTGTTAGACATACGACCTTCCCTTATATCCATTAGCCGCTGTGCATTTATGGTTAGGCCAAATAGTTTTTTCTTGAATGGCATTAAAAATACCGGGATTTTTAACTCTTCCATATCATCATCAGTAAAAGGGTAGTTTGCCGCTTTAATACCATATTGCAGTGCTAGATATAACGCGCTTGGTGTTTTACCTGAGCGGGAAACACCGACTAAAATAACATCCGCTTCTTCATAATTATTTATATTAGAACCATCATCATTTGCCAGTGCGTAGTTCACTGCTTCTATCCGATAATCGTAGGTTTTTTCATGAATACTATGAGTTCTATGGGTTTTAGGTTTAGCTTTAAGGGCTAATTCTTGTTCAAGTGGCGCCACGAAAGGTTCTAAAAAATCATAAAGCACAGCATCACAACTCTCAATGATTTCTCGGATATCATTATTAACAAAAGTATGAAAAACCAAGGCCGGTTTGCCTGCACGGCGTGTTGCTTTATCTATACGTATTTTTGCTTCTTGCGCTTTTTCAGTGCTTTCAACAAATGAAATGGTATGGTGCTCAAATTCAGTAGGGAACAGAGACAGCAGTGCATGACCAAAGACTTCAGAAGTGATGGCGGTGCCATCAGAGATGTAAAAAGCTGAACGCATAATTTTATTGTCTTAATTGATAGTGAATTGAATAGTTATTTATTAGTAGTGAATTTATTGTGAAAGCGAGTATGAAAACTTTTAACTTATATTTTATTATGACTTTTATTTACTATAACTGGCAGTGTAGAATGTACTTAACTACAAAAAATACCAAGTCTATCAGGTGGCTTCTCACTCAGTGATAATTAAAAGGCTTTGCGGCAAGGCATTGATTGAAGGTAATGATTATTCTCTTATCAAAATCAATAATGCTGCATGGTAATGCTTTTAAATTTACGAATGAAGCTCTGAGTTGAGAATTAACTTAATAGAATTAGTATGATTAAACAAATTTATTTTTTAATTGGAGAAGTGTCGTGCAAGAAAATGTTCTTTGGTATCAAAACTTAGGCATGAATGATGTTGACCGCGTCGGTGGTAAAAATGCATCACTTGGTGAAATGATTTCGAATCTAGCGAGTGTTGGTGTGCAAGTGCCTACGGGGTTTGCGACCACGTCATTTGCCTTTAATGAGTTTTTAGAGCAAAGCGGAATTAATGAAAAAATTTACCAATTACTGGATGGTTTAGATGTTGACGATGTTAATGCGCTAGCCAAATGTGGCGCTACTATTCGCCAATGGATTATTGACACACCATTTCTCCCGCAAATGCAGCAAGATATTGCCGCGGCTTACGCAAAACTTGCCGGTGATTTCTCTGATGATGCCTCTTTTGCGGTACGTTCTTCAGCCACCGCTGAAGATATGCCGGATGCTTCTTTTGCCGGCCAACAAGAAACCTTCTTAAATGTACGGGGTTTTGACGCGGTAATGGTTGCCATTAAACATGTATTTGCCTCATTGTTTAATAATAGAGCTATTTCATACCGTGTTCACCAGGGTTATGACCATCGTGGCGTGGCACTGTCTGCGGGTATTCAGCGTATGGTGCGTAGTGATATTTCATCCTCAGGGGTGATGTTCTCTATTGATACTGAGTCTGGCTTTGACCAAGTGGTCTTTATTACTTCAAGCTTTGGCTTAGGTGAAATGGTGGTACAAGGGGCAGTAAACCCCGATGAATTTTATGTTCATAAACCAACACTTGCTAAAGGTAAACCTGCGGTAATACGTCGTAATATTGGTAGCAAAGCCATTAAAATGGTGTTCACAGACAGCCAAGAGCATTCAAAGCAAGTTGAAATTGTTGATATTGATGCGGCGGACTCTAACCGTTTTTCATTAACCGATAGCGAAGTTGAAGAGCTAGCTAGACAAGCGGTAATCATTGAGAAACATTATGGTCGTCCAATGGATATTGAATGGGCAAAAGATGGCTTAGATGGCAAGTTATATATTGTACAAGCACGTCCTGAAACGGTTAAGAGTCGTGAAAATGCTAATATCATGGAGCAGTTCCACTTACAAAAAGATGACAATATTACCGTGGTTTGTGAAGGACGCTCAATTGGTCATAAAATAGGCAGTGGTGTAGCGAAAGTATTATCGTCACTGGCTGACATGGATCAAATTTTACCCGGAGATGTGTTAGTTACCGATATGACTGACCCTGATTGGGAGCCTATCATGAAACGCGCCTCAGCGATTGTTACTAATCGCGGTGGTAGAACCTGTCATGCCGCCATTATTGCCCGTGAAATGGGTATTCCTGCGGTAGTGGGTTGTGGTAATGCCACTGAATTGATTAAAACGGGCGATAAGGTAACTGTATCGTGCGCCGAAGGTGATACCGGTTTTATTTATAGTGGCGAATTAGATTATCAGGTGAAAAGATCTGAAATTAATGATATGCCAGAGTTACCGCTTAAAATCATGATGAATGTTGGTAATCCAGACCGAGCTTTTTCTTTTGCTCGTTTACCACATGCGGGTATTGGTTTGGCGCGTTTAGAGTTTATCATCAATAAAATGATTGGTATTCACCCGAAAGCGTTACTTAATTTTGATGAACAGCCGGCTGAGTTACAAGATGAAATTAATGACATTATCGCCGGTTATGACAGTCCGGTTGAGTTTTATATCGCCAAATTGACTGAAGGTATCTCAACCTTAGCGGCGGCATTCTCACCAGAGAAAGTGATAGTGCGCATGTCTGATTTTAAATCAAACGAATACGCTAACCTTGTTGGCGGTGCAGCGTATGAACCGCACGAAGAAAATCCTATGATAGGTTATCGCGGTGCAGCACGTTATATCTCTAAAGATTTCAGAGCGTGTTTTGCCCTGGAATGTGAAGCAATAAAACGTGTTCGTAATGACATGGACTTAACCAATGTTGAAGTGATGATCCCGTTTGTTCGTACCCTAGAAGAAGCGGCCGAGGTTATTGATATTCTGGCTGAAAATGGCTTAAAACGTGGTGAAAATGGTTTACGCGTCATCATGATGTGTGAATTACCATCAAACGCTTTATTAGCCGATCAATTTCTTGATTACTTTGATGGTTTCTCTATTGGTTCAAATGATTTAACGCAATTAACACTGGGTTTAGATAGAGATTCAGGTTTAATCGCTCATTTATTTGATGAGCGTGATCCAGCGATAAAAATGTTGTTATCTATGGCCATTAAAGCCTGTAAAAAACGCGGTAAATACGTGGGTATCTGTGGTCAAGGACCTTCAGATCATGAAGACTTTGCTGCTTGGTTAGTGGAGCAGGGCATCGATAGTATTTCGTTAAACCCTGATACCGTATTACCAACCTGGTTATACCTTGCGGAACAATTAGCCAATAAAGCTAAAAGTTAGCTTTAGCTGAGTAAAAATAATTAGAAATAAGCGGCTTACTCGGGTTACTGGGTAAGTCGCTTTTTTATGTTACTTTTTAAGGCTTACCTTTGCTGTTGTTTCAATAAGCGCTAACTTCGTAATGTTAATCAAAAGCTTAATAATAAGATAAATACTTATTGCATAAAGTATACAAAACTATTCATTTTAGTTGCCATATATTGAATATAGGGTCGTTTTTAGGGTAAAAATCCATTTCTTCCATGATATACTCAGTCCACTGTCCTGTTTAATTTTAAAGTTAAGTCGTTATGCTTCCCCATATTAGTCATCAACATCATCTTCCGCCCTTATATGACGAGTTTATCCGTTCATTAAAAGGTGATAATTTTACTGGTGATATTAATGCCAGTTACAGCGCTCGCTTAGCTGTCGCAACCGATAACAGTATTTATCAGCAGTTACCGCAACTTGTTATTCACCCGCGCACAACAGCCGATATTGTTTTATTGGCCAAAACAGCCAGTAATGAGCAATACCTGACTATTAAATTCAGTGCTCGTGGTGGTGGTACTGGTACTAACGGGCAAAGTTTAACCCCAGGTGTGGTGGTTGATTTATCTAAATACATGAATAAGGTGTTAGAGATAAATGTTGAGGAAAAGTGGGTCCGTGTTGAAGCCGGTGTCATTAAAGATCAACTGAATGATTATTTACGCCCTTATGGCTTTTTCTTTGCCCCTGATTTATCTACCTCAAATCGCGCTACCGTAGGCGGTATGATCAATACCGATGCTTCAGGACAAGGCTCGTTAGTTTATGGGAAAACGTCAAACCATGTTTTATCGCTTGAGTCGGTATTAGCTAATGGCGAGGAATTTAATACGGAGCCGATGGATTTAGCGCAAGCACAGGACTTAGCTGGATTGGAAAGTAGTCATGGCCAGACTTATGCTAAAATAATGGCGCAAGTACTTGAGTCATGTATTGAAAATCGTGCCTTGGTGTTAGAGAAGTTTCCCCGCTTAAATCGTTTTTTAACCGGTTATGATTTAGAACATGTGTTAACGGCCAATGATGACGGCGATATTATTGGCGTTGATTTATCACGCTTGATCACCGGCTCCGAAGGCTCATTGGCTTTTGTCTGTTCAGCCAAGCTAAACATTAATGTTATCCGTGTTGCTAAAACACTCATTAATATAAAATACGACAGTTTTGATTCGGCCTTGCGTCACTCCCCAGCCTTGGTTAAAGCCAAGGCAACTTCGGTTGAAACTATAGATTCACGGGTATTGGAT
This sequence comes from Colwellia sp. TT2012, assembly GCF_001440345.1. Taxonomy (GTDB): domain Bacteria; phylum Pseudomonadota; class Gammaproteobacteria; order Enterobacterales; family Alteromonadaceae; genus Colwellia. Next base: position 44,360 of record NZ_LJYX01000009.1, read on the forward strand.
CTGGCTAAGCAAGACATCGTTTGGCATAGTGTTCGTGATTTAATCACCGATGTGCCAGGAAAAGTGATGGATGGCATTAATATCGTTGAATATAACGGCGATAGCATTGCCGATTTAGCCGAACAGGTTAGTGAGCTTACCTCGGTATTGGATGATTTGATTGCTCAAGGTGACAGTTCTGATAGCGCTTTATCAGGTAATTGTGGCGTAATTGGTTATCAAGTGACTTCTGATCTTGGCAGTATTAATAAAATTTATGCCATGCGTAAAAAAGCGGTTGGTCTATTAGGTAAAACCGCCGGTAGTCAAAAACCTCTTGCCTTTGCCGAAGATACGGCCGTGCCGCCAGAAAATCTTGCCGATTATATTGTTGAATTTCGCGCGCTACTCGATGGCTATAAATTAAATTATGGCATGTTTGGTCATGTCGATGCGGGAGTGTTACATGTGCGTCCAGCACTTGATATGTGTGACCCAGAGCAAGAAAAGCTCTTACGGATCATATCTGATAAAGTGGTTAAATTAACGGCCAAATATGGTGGTTTGATGTGGGGCGAACACGGTAGAGGTTACCGCTCTGAATATGGGCCAGAATTTTTTGGCGATAAATTATTTACTGAGCTGAGAAAAATTAAAGCGGTTTTTGATCCACATAATAAAATGAATCCAGGTAAAATTTGTACGCCATTTGCTTCTAATGAGCAATTAGTTAGTGTAGATGATACCAAACGTGGCTTCTTTGATAGACAAATTCCAGTCACGGTTAAAGAGTCATTTACCGCTGCCATGGACTGTAATGGTAATGGTTTATGTTTTAATTATGATGCCGATAGTACCATGTGTCCGTCGAGCAAAATTACTGGCGATAGACGACATTCACCTAAAGGTCGTGCTGGCTTAATGCGTGAATGGTTACGTTTATTAGAGAAACAAGGTGTTGATATTCTTGCCCTGGAAGACAATATTAATCGCTCGAAAAGTTTTTGGTCGATAAAAGAGATACTGAGTAGTGCCGCGGAAAAATTGCGCATTAATTTCATCAGTAAACCACAGCAAGATGACAACGGTAATGGCGATTTTTCCCATGAAGTAATGGACGCCATGCAAGGCTGTTTAGCCTGTAAAGCCTGTGCCAGTCAATGTCCGGTAAAAGTAGATGTACCTGACTTTAGGTCGCGTTTTATCAATATATATTATTCACGTTACGCTAGACCCTTAAAAGATCACTTGGTTGCTAACGTGGAAATACTTGCGCCGCTAATGGCCAAAGTACCAAGAATTGTTAATGCGGTCCTTAATAGTAAAGCTTATGAGATGCTCTCAGCGAAAACTATAGGCTATGTTAATACGCCGTTGTTGTCGGTACCCACCTTGAAAAAACAAGTGCATAAAGCCGGTTTTTCAGGTTTTGACTTAGCTAAGTTACAAGCGTTAACCCCAGTACAACGTAAAAATCATGTACTGATAGTACAAGACCCGTTCACCTCATTTTACGATGCCAATACGGTACAAAGTATGATGAGCTTGATTAAAAAACTGGGCTTAGAGCCAATATTATTGCCTTTTAAACCCAATGGTAAAGCGCAACATGTCAAAGGCTTTTTAGCGCGTTTCGCTAAAACGGCAAAATCAAGCAGTGAGTTTTTAAATCAACTTAGCAAGCTTAATATCCCAATGCTGGGCATGGATGCGTCCATGGTGCTGTGTTATCGCGATGAATACACTAAAACCTTGCAAGAAAAACGCGGCGATTTTTCGGTGTTACTGGCTCATGAATGGTTATTAGACTTTATTAAGCAAGATAGTACTTTTAAATCGACATTGCTCTCAACTGAGCGCTCAAAAGGTAAGCCTTTCAAACTGTTTGCTCATTGCACCGAGAAAACGGCCTTAGTCAACAGTGAAAATGAATGGCAAAGCATTTTTGCCCATTTTGGTTTAGCCTTAGAAAAAGTGAGTGTGGGTTGCTGTGGTATGGCCGGGACTTATGGTCATGAAAAAGTCAACTTTGAGAACTCTAAAGGTATATATGAGTTAAGTTGGCAAACTAAAGTAGAGGCTTTAGATAGCGAGCAAATATTAGTAACCGGTTTTTCATGTCGTTCGCAAGTGAAGCGTTTTAGCGCGTTAAAAGCTAGACATCCGGTAGCTGCAATACTTGCCGCTATGTAAAAAAAAGCCGATAGATAGCTAGATAAGCGACATTATACACTTAAGGAGTTGAATCAAGGCACAAGAAACCTCGTTAGCAACGGCGTAAATCAATGATGGCTTCTCTCGTTATACATTTGTTATGTCCCATCGAATGAAAGACAAGTGGCAAGCAGTAACCTTGGTGAAAGTGCTACGGGAGTTGGCATGATGTTTGTTTTCTAAAGGCTGGTCTGCTAACGTTTGCTCACTGTTTCCTAAAAGATAGTCACTTTGTCTGATCGGTACTTAATGTTATTACTAAAAATCTCTATGGCTATTGGGCTATGCCTATTACTGCTAGGGATTTATTTGCATTTGTTCAGTGCTTATACCCGTTACCATTCAAAGTGCTCGATTTCAGTGGGAATTAAAAGGACTTTAGGCAAGGGAAATAATTGAAGCATAGTCATTCTATGGTTTAATTATTTAACGCGGTATAAAGTCATTTTAAACCCATCGAAGAAGCGTTTGAGCAACATCACTTCATCGTTGTTGTAACTCATAATGGAACAACCATTATTTCATCACAGCGCCTTGAATTGAAATTTCTCAAGCACTCTGAAACATGCATCTTGAATGGTAACGGGTATATATGACCTCACTGGGGGTGACCGGTATTCTCATTAGCGCCACATGTTTCGCCTTTGGTATGGTTTTTTCCTTGCCCACTAAAATGTATTTGACCTTTATCTTAATGAAGCGAGAAGCGGAAAAAAACGCTGAGGCCGCTAAGGAAAACAAGGAAAACTCCTAAATAGCGACTTATAACCGTCACTATTTACTCAGCAGGTAAAAGTGTTTTTGCGTCTGTAGCGCATAAATATACTATTTATAACCTTTAATCATGAAAAATCCGCTTTTTCTCCTACCTAATAACTGATTTTCGTGTAAAATCAATCGCATTTTTATTATATGAATTAGTCTATTGGTAAATACTTTACCTCGCTGGCCTTTTCATAAGAATGCTAATTAAAGTCGTTTATCTACCCCCGTTTTAGAGGAAATCATGAGCTTAGACACCACCACTATAGATGCTATTGTTGCGGAGGCAGAAATTGCCATTGCGGCAGCGTCAGATCCAACTGCACTTGATCAAGTGCGCGTTCACTTTTTAGGGAAGAAAGGTTCATTCACCGAGCAGATGAAAGGCTTAGGTAAATTACCTAAAGAAGAAAAGCCTAAAATGGGACAAGTAATTAATACGGCTAAACAAGCTGTACTTAAATTACTTAACGACCGTGGTGAATTATTACGTGCCCAAGAGATTAAAGAAAAACTAGCGGCAGAGTCTATCGATGTCACTTTACCAGGTCGCGGTACAAAAATAGGTGGCTTACATCCAGTAACGCGCACTATTGCCCGTATTGAAAGCTTCTTTGGTGATTTAGGTTTTGAAGTTAAAGTCGGTCCAGAAGTTGAAGATGATTATCACAACTTCGATGCCTTAAATATTCCAGAGCATCATCCGGCCCGTCAAGATCATGATACTTTCTATTTCAATCCAAAATTAGTATTACGTACGCAAACATCCGGTGTACAAATTCGTACCATGGAAGTTGAAAAGCCGCCACTACGCATTATCTCTCCAGGTAAAGTGTACCGTAATGATTATGACCAAACACATACACCAATGTTTCATCAAGTAGAAGGCTTGATGGTCGATAAAGACGTTAGCTTTACTCACCTTAAAGGCATTTTGCATGACTTCTTGCATCACTTCTTTGAAGAAGAGGTAGAAATTCGTTTCCGTCCTTCATATTTCCCCTTCACTGAACCTTCTGCTGAAGTAGATATCATGGGTAAAAATGGTAAATGGTTAGAAGTATTAGGTTGTGGCATGGTACACCCAAATGTTTTACGTAGTGTTGGTATCGACCCAGAAGTTTATACCGGCTTTGCTTTTGGTATGGGGGTTGAACGTCTAACGATGTTGCGTTATGGCGTAAATGATTTACGTGCATTCTTTGAAAACGATCTTCGTTTCTTAAAACAGTTCAAGTAGGAAAACTCATAATGAAATTTAGTGAATCTTGGTTACGTGAGTGGGTTAATCCTGCACTTTCTTCTGATGAATTAGCGCATCAAATTACCATGGCCGGTCTAGAGGTTGACAGTGTTGACCCAGTAGCGGGCGAGTTTAGTGGTGTTATTATTGGTGAAGTGGTTGAATGTGGCCCACATCCTGATGCGGATAAGTTGCAAGTAACAAAAATCAGTTTAGGCGATTACAGCTCTGCTACCGTAGAAAAAGGCGAGTTGATTGCTATCGTCTGTGGTGCTAAAAACTGTCGTAAAGGCTTAAAAGTTGCGGTGGCAACAGTCGGCGCGGTACTGCCAGGCGATTTTAACATTAAGCAAGCAAAATTACGCGGTGTTGCCTCTTTTGGTATGTTGTGTAGTGAGTCTGAAATTGGTTTAGCCGATGACTCAGCGGGCATTATGGAATTAGCCCATGATGCACCAGTAGGTACCTGTGTTCGTGAATATTTAGATTTAAATGACGTTACCATTGACGTTGATTTAACGGCTAACCGTGGTGATTGCTTAGGCATTAAAGGTTTAGCCCGTGAAGTCGGTGTGTTGAACTCTTTAGCCGTTACTGAGCCAACCATTAGCGCGGTAGTGCCAACGATTGATGATGTGCTGACTATCAATGTTGAAGCGAAGCAAGCCTGTCCTCGTTACTTAGGCCGTGTTATCAAAGGCATTAACCCAAAAGCAACAACGCCACTGTGGATGGTGGAAAAACTTCGCCGTTGTGGTACCCGCTCAATCGACCCTGTTGTTGATGTCACCAACTATATATTGCTTGAATTGGGTCACCCAATGCATGCGTTTGATTTAGCCAAACTAGACGGCGGCGTTAATGCCACAGTAACCGTCCGTTTCGCTAATAAAGACGAAAAGCTAACCTTATTAGATGAGAAGGAAGTTACGCTAAAAGAAGGCACTTTAGTGATTGCCGATGACAGTAAGGCATTAGCCATGGCTGGTATCTTTGGTGGTCTTGACTCAGGTGTTACCAGTAACACTACCGATATCTTTTTAGAAAGTGCCTTTTTTGCACCGCTAGCTATCTTAGGTAAAGCACGTCAATACGGTTTGCATACCGACTCTTCCCATCGTTATGAACGTGGTATCGACCCAACGTTACAGCATGATGCCATAGAGCGTGCCACCGAGTTATTACTCAGTATTGTTGGTGGTCAAGCCGGTCCAGTGGTAGAAGCTAAATCTGAGGCTGACATTCCGCAAACAAAAGACGTAAGTTTACGTCGTGAAAAGTTAGATAGCCGTATTGGTCATCACATTGATGATGAGCAAGTTAGCGAAATTCTTACCCGTTTTGGTTTTACTGTTAGCACAACGGGTGAAGGTGTTGCTAGGGTGTGGCAAGTGATTGTGCCCGCTTACCGTTTTGATATTAAAATTGAAGTCGATTTAATAGAAGAAGTTGCCCGCATCTATGGTTATAACAATATCCCCAATGTTGCGCCAAAAGCAATGTTGAAAATGCGTGAGCAAAAAGAAGCCAAGCTTTCTTTAATGAACCTAAAACTAGTCTTAGTCAATCGTGATTATCAAGAAGCGATTACCTACAGTTTTGTTGACCCGAAAGTACAAACATTATTACATCCAGGGGCCGAGGTGATGACGTTACCACACCCTATTTCTTCTGAAATGTCGGTAATGCGCTTAAGTTTATGGACGGGTTTGTTACAGTCTATGGTTTATAACCAAAACCGTCAGCAAGGTCGCGTGCGTTTATTTGAAGCAGGTTTGCGTTTTGTGCCCGATGAAAGTGTTGAAAACGGTGTTCGTCAGCAAAACATGTTAGCCGGTGTTATCGGTGGTCTTCGTGTTGATGAACATTGGAGCATGGAAAAAGCAGCCAGCGACTTTTATGATATTAAAGGTGATGTTGAAGCTTTATTAGCACTTACGGGTGATGCTCAAGCTTATGAGTTTTCAAAAGCTGAGGTTGAGGCCTTACATCCAGGTCAAACCGCACAAATTACTAAGAATGGTGTTTTGGTAGGTCATGTTGGAACCTTACACCCTGAATTAGAAAGAAAATTAGGCTTGAACGGCCGTACTTTAGTTTTCGAGCTATTATTATCAGAAGTACTGGTGCAAAAAATTCCTGAAGCCAGCGACATATCTCGCTTTCCTGCCAATCGTCGCGACCTAGCGATAGTGGTTAAAGAAGACGTTGATGCAAAAAAAGTGTTACAACTTATTGAAAAGGTTGGCGGAAATTATTTAATTGATCTAAACTTATTCGATGTATACCAAGGTCAAGGAATTGAAGATGGTTATAAGAGTTTAGCCATCACCTTAGTATTACAAGATACCAGTAAAACTCTTGAAGAAAAAGACATCACCGATGTTATCGATAGAGTTGTTGAAACCTTAAAAACAGAGTTAAATGCATCACTGAGGGACTAAGCAATGGCGCTTACAAAAGCAGAAGTAGCAGAACATTTATTTGAAAAAGTTGGGCTGAGCAAGCGTGACGCAAAAGATATGGTTGAAATATTTTTTGAAGAGATTCGCGAGACCTTAGAAAGTGGCGATCAAGTCAAACTTTCGGGTTTTGGTAATTTCGACTTGCGACAAAAAAGCGAACGCCCTGGCCGTAATCCTAAAACTGGTGAAGATATTCCAATTTCTGCCCGTAAAGTCGTTACCTTTAGACCAGGTCAGAAACTGAAAAGCCGTGTAGAAGCAGGAAATAGCAAATAATCTAGTGACTAATACACGGAATGTATGTTTGGCTAGTTTAAGCTGAGCGAGCTTTGTTGCTCGCTGTTTCTGCTTTGTTTTGAGCGAAATTCAGTAGATACTGAGCCAAAACGGTAGCTAACAACTAATACCGAATAAAGAATAAAGAATAAAACCCGCATTAGCGAAAGCTGATGCGGGTTTTTTATGTTTAACGTGCTCTGTTTAAAATATACTCAGTCTTTATTCGCGATATTTTTACCGGTAAGTATTCATGCACAGCTATTAATCACGGTTTAGGTTAATACGCTCGTGTGCTCTGAAATTTGCGACCTTTACTTTTACGGCTACTCTGGTGTCCATTTATTTAATTAAGGCTTTAGCGTCGCTAATAGAAAGGCTCAGAGTGGTATTTTTCGTCCATGCAGTGTTGCCATCGTTAAATGCCCATTGAGGCAACTTTTCAGCGAGGGAAAAACTTACCGTGTGGTTATCTGTTATTGGTAGATAGCTAATACGGTATAAACACCATAAATAAGCAGCAATAACAATGCCGTTATTCTGCTTATTTTTTCTTTCGGCACCAGCCAAAAGCTTATGGCGAGCAGCGCCGCTGCTAATATATTAAAGAACACTGCTTGGTTGAGAGAAAAGTCTAGTGGTACCGGTTGTATGGTGGCGGTAATACTTAGGGTAAAAAATATGTTGAAGATATTTGAACCGATAATATTCCCTAAAATAAGTGCGGTGCTTTTTGTACGTAGTGCCACCAAACTGGCAATTAATTCTGGTATTGAAGTGCCAGGTCCAACAATCAATAAACCGATTAAACGGTTGGATAAACCTAGCAGGTGAGCAATTTTCTCTGCCGAGTTTACGATTAATTCGCCACCAAAAACTAAGCCGATTAAGCCGGCGATAATGTAGGAAAAAGCTTTAAAGGAAGACGACGGAGCATCGCTTTGTATTGCTTGATGATGGTGTTTATGTAGTGGTTGTTTATGGGGCGCGCCTTGTTTGACTTCCAGTAAAGTGTAATAAACATAAATACAAAAAAAACATAAGAAAATTAATGCGTGGCTCATCATCAGCTGATGATAGTCTATATGATCTAAATAGAGTTGATTGCCACAGACAGCTATCATGAACGCGGCCATTAAGTTGTAGGGGGCATCTTTAATTCTGACATTGTTATTGATAATTAGCTGGCCAGATAATCCGAGTAAACCTAAGGTGACACAGGTATTAAATAAATTACTACCCAAAATGTTAGCCATCGCTAGCTCGGTATTTCCTTCAAGGGCTGCTTGAATATTAACGGCAAACTCTGGCAGGGAGGTACCAAAGCCGATAATAAAAGCCCCGATAATGAATTCTGGAATGGCAAAACGTTTGGCAATGCTAATAGCACCAGTGACAAGGATTTGTGCTGAGAAAACAGCTAATATAATGGCGACAATTAATATACCGGCTTGCATTAACATTTCTATTCCTTAGAAAATCATTATGGATGTTTTGTGACGTTATTTTGAACGTACTCGTAGTTGAGGGATAACGTATTTTTAATATTTGAATTCTAAGGAAAAAATCCCTATAAAAGCAAGAAATATTACATAATAGGTAGGTTATATTGCCTTTATATTTTATCATAGCTTTTTCTTTTATAAGCTTTTCATACATTAGCTTTTCTTTCATAAGGTAGTCTATGCGCCCCTCTAGTTATCCCGACCAAGAAGTCCGCTCTATTAACTGGCAAGCTTTTAAACTGATTTTACCTTACTTGTTTGAGTATAAAAAACGCATCGCCTTCGCTATGTTGTGTCTAATATTCACTAAAATTGCCAGTGTTTATTTACCTTTTATCCTCAAAGATATTGTTGATAGCTTAGATGCTAATAACACCGATAAGCAAAACTCTGCCCTGATGATTGTGCCTCTAGCCTTAGTTGCCACCTATGGGGTAGTACGCTTTTCGATAGTGGTCTTTGCTGAGATCAGAGATACATTATTTGGCCGGGTTACTGAGCGCGCTATTCGGCGCATAGGTTTAAAGGTATTTCGCCACCTTCATGCGCTTGATTTAGATTTTCACTTAAATAGACAAACGGGTGGTTTATCCAGAGATATCGAGCGGGGCACCACCGGCATCAATTTTTTAATGCGCTTTATGGTGTTTAATATTGTGCCGACCCTACTTGAAATCGTTATGGTGGTGACTATTCTCTTTGTTAATTACGGCATATGGTTTGCTGTAATTACCTTATCTTCGATTATTAGCTATATCGCCTTTTCTGTTTACGTCACTGAGCTGCGTACACGTTATGTCCGCGCGGCAAATCAAGCAGACTCATCAAGCAATACCCGCGCTATTGATAGTTTACTGAATTACGAAACGGTAAAATATTTCACTAATGAAGAGTATGAAGCGCAGGCGTATGATGAGCATCTGTCAATTTGGGAGCAGGCTAAAATTAAAAACCGTTTATCATTGTTTGCCCTTAACGGTGGGCAAGCGTTGATTATAGCCTTTGCCATAACGGCTATGTTGGCCTTGGCTGCCAAGGAAGTAGCTGCTGGCGTGATGACTTTAGGTGATTTTGTCTTGATTAATGCCTTTATGATGCAATTATTTATACCACTAAATTTTTTAGGCTTTGTCTATCGTGAGATCAAGGGTTCTTTGGCTAACATTGAAAATTTGTTTGGTTTACTCGCTAAAAAAGCCAAGGTACAAGATGTTCCACAAGCTCCCGCGTTAAGCTTGGCCGAGCTAGGGGATAGTACCACCAGTCAAGCCAGTATCGTCTTTGATAATATTGCTTTTGCCTATAATGAAAAGCGGCCGATCATTAAAGGTATTTCATTTGAAATCAAAGCGGGAGAAAAAGTCGCCGTGGTGGGACAAAGTGGCTCGGGTAAATCAACCTTAGTGAAATTATTGTTTCGTTTTTATGATGTTGACTCAGGCGTTATTCGCATTAATGGCCAAGATATTAGTCAAGTGAGCCAACATTCACTGCGTGCTCATATTGGTATTGTGCCGCAAGACACGGTACTTTTTAACGATACTTTATTTAATAATGTGCAATATGGCTGTCCAACGGCAAGTAAAGAGCAGGTATTAAAAGCCATTGAACTCGCACATTTATCGGAATTTATCGCCAGTTTACCCGATGGTTTAGCAACAAGGGTGGGCGAGCGTGGTTTAAAACTTTCCGGTGGTGAAAAACAGCGGGTCGCTATTGCGCGTACCATTTTGAAAAACCCACAAATATTGGTTTTCGATGAGGCAACTTCATCCCTTGATAGTCAGTCCGAGCAAGCCATCTTAACGGCCATTAATGAAGTGGCAAAGAATCGTACCAGTTTAGTGATTGCCCATCGACTATCAACCATAGTTGATAGCGATAACATAATTGTGATGAGTCATGGTGAAATAGTAGAGCAGGGCAATCATCAACAATTACTCGCTCTGCAAGGGCAATACAGTAAAATGTGGCAGTTACAGCAATCGTAGAGTCAGGCAGTTATGAACAAAAAATTCATTCAAAAATTACTCGCTCTGCAAGGGCAATACAGTAAAATGTGGCAGTTACAGCAATCTTAGAGTTTCCGTTATGAATAAAGAAGATAAAGAAAGCACAGCGCAGAAAAAAACACCTGAGCAAGGATCAGCAGCCGTGAATGCCACTAAACAGTGGTTAGATGAAATTATCATCGGCTTAAATTTTTGTCCCTTTGCTAAAAAAGAATTTGTTAATAATAGCATTCGTTACCATCAGTCGACGCTTGAGCAAGTTAAGCCCGCACTAGAAGAGTTACTAGAGCAATGTCAGTATTTGCAGAAACATGATGATATTGAAACCACTTTAATTATCTATAGTGATGGTTTTCGTGGCTTTGACCGTTATCTTGATCTGGTTGACTATGCTAATGATTTACTGATTGATTCAGGTTTTGAAGGCATATTTCAACTAGCAACTATGCATCCAGAATATTGTTTTGCCGATGATGATTTTGATGCCGCCAGTAATTTCACCAATCGCTCTCCTTATCCTATGCTTCATATAATTCGTGAAGCAAGTATGGCAAAAGTGCTTGCTCTATATAAGGAACCAGAAAAAATACCTGAAAATAATATCGCCTTAGCAGAGCAAAAGGGTAGTGCTTTTTTTCAAAATGTTTTGAGCCGTATTCATCAAAAACACCAGCCAAAATAGTCCTTTTAAAACCTTATCAAATACTTGGTGATAAAGTCGTTATACCCGTAACCATTCAAGATGCATGTTTCAGAGTGCTTGAGCAATTTCAATTCAAGGCGCTGTGATGAAATAATGGTTGTTCAGGAGAATATGCTCCTGCATTCTCTAACAAGCTGCATCCATGCAGCGTCATTATGAGTTACAGCAACGATGAAGTGATGTTGCTCAAACGCTTCTTCGATGGGTTTAAAATGACTTTATACCGCGTTAAATAATTAAACCATAGAATGACTATGCTTCAATGATTTACCTTGCCTAAAGTCATTTTAATTCCCACTGAAATCGAGCACTTTGAATGGTAACGGGTATAAGTAAACTCTTTCTTGATAATTATTCAAGACGGAAGATACTCTTAGTAGTTAGTAGTTAGTAGTTAGTAGTTAGTAGTTAGTAGTTAATTGCTTACAGAAGGCATTGATACTTTTACTGGGCTTAGGTCGCTTTATTTGCTTTCTTAGGTAAAATGACACACGTTTCATTAAACTCCTCGAGGTAATATGCCTGCTTTAGAACAGTTTTTACTCATTGCTATGGTACATTTTCTGGCTGTAGCAAGTCCTGGCCCCGACTTTGCGCTTATATTAAAGCAGAGTATCCGTTATAACCGACGTATCGCTGTCTACACTAGTTTTGGTATCGCCGCAGGCATTATTGTCCATGTGACTTATTCATTGGTGGGTATAGGGCTATTAATTGCTAGTGATGAGCGTTTATTTACCGCATTAAAATATCTAGCGGCTAGTTATTTTTGTTATATAGCATGGCATTGCCTTAGGTCGAAGAAGCCTGATAATGAGTTAGTAGCATCAACAGGTAAAGCGACTGATAAAATTATGCTTTCACCTAGTGGTACAGCAAAAACCGATGCGGATAGCCATTGTCCATCGGCTAAAAGCGCCTTTCTTAATGGTTTTTTAATCAATGCTTTAAATGTCAAAGCAACATTGTTTTTTGTCAGTTTGTTTTCAGTGGTCATTGCCCCTGAAACAATGTTAAGTATTAAAATTGCCTATGGTGCTTATCTAGTTGTGGCTACAGCAGCATGGTTTTGCTTCCTCTCTTATATACTTACGCAAGAAAGAGTTAGTTATGTCTTACAACGTAAAGGTTATATTCTTGATCGTGTTATGGGGTTGATTTTATTGGCACTAGCCATTCAGCTCGTATTAAGTGATCTTCAATAAGCTATTGTATGCACTCAGTTTACCGCTTAAATCTGTCGTTTATTTACGCCATGAGCAATCTGTTGGTATTTCCAGTATAATAGTGCACAAATTCTAGTATTAATGTATTAAAAGGGTTAGCTTTGCCAGAAAAAAATATAATTGCATCCATTGGTGGTAGTCTTGAGCGCGCAGTAAAAGGCGAATACTCAATTGATGTGAAAGCTGTGCTTAGTGAAGCGTGGCAGCAAACTTTAAAGTCGAGAATGTCGATTAATCTAGCGCTGTTTTTTGTGTTGATTTTTGGCATGATAGTGTCGTATATTGCCAGTAGTTTCTTTGGTGGTATCGAACAGGTTATCGCCGACCCGCAGTCGATGCAGTTGCTCAATGTCATTGTTACTATGGCTGTTTGGCCATTTATCGCCGGCATTGAAATGATGGGCGTGTACCACGCCGTTAATAAACCAACCCAGAGCAAAATGGTGCTATCTTTCTTACATCGCGGTAGTTGGGTAGCGCTCTGTGCGTTGTTAACCTCTATTCTCATCAGTATTGGCTTTCAATTACTCCTCATTCCTGGGGTGTTGTTAGGCGTATTATTGTCATTAACCATACCTTTAGTGGTCGAAAAAAAGCTAACACCAATGCAAGCTATTATTCTCTCGGTCAAAGCATTACGTTTTAAAATTATGCCTTTGTTCGTTATTTATTTAGTGCTATTTATGTCATTAATCTTTCTGCTCGTTCCCATCGTTTTATTAATGGAGTCGAGCTTGGCCCCCCTCGCTATTATGGTATTTTTATTTGGTTTATCTTATTTAGCACCCTGGTATTACAACGTTAAAGGCGTATTGTACCGGGAAATATTTGGCGTCTATACCGACGACAGTGGCTCTGCGAGCGACTTAGGTAAGCCTACGACTAAAGACACTGGTCATAATGGCTCAGATGATACTTTTTCTGCTTAATTTTTATCATAAATAAGGAGTTTTTATGATAAGCATATTATTTGTTCGCTTTATCTTATGTCTTGCGTTAGTTGTCATGATACTCGCACCTTTTACTTTTCTAGTGCCTAAGCCCGTAGTGATAGTTACTGAGGAAGAAGTAGTACCGGCAGTGGTTGTAGTGCCGGAAGTGGTTGTAGTACCGGTAGTTTCGGCAGTAAAAGTCATTGAAAAACCGCTACATAAGGTCGATTTACCTGACTTTGGCGCTATATATGATATAACCACTAAAAAACGTCAATTTTTTGATTTTATCCGCCCGGCAATTGAAGCTAAAAATAAGCAGTTAGCCAAAGATAGAGCCAAGCTCGAATATTGGCATGAGCAGATATCATTAGGATTAGGGCTAACAGATGCAGAGCAAGTTAAATTGCACACGTTAGTTAAGGCTTATCGTATAAATAAAGACGCTTCAACTTTTCAGCAGATAGATGATTTGTTAATGCGTGTTGATATTATTCCTACCTCACTTGTTTTGGTACAAGCTGCTAATGAATCTGCTTGGGGAACATCGCGTTTTGCTCGTATCGGCTTAAACTTTTTTGGTATTTGGTGTTACCGACCGGGTTGTGGCATGGTGCCCGCTGGCCGTAATGCGGGTGCCCAACATGAAGTAGCAGCCTTTGAAAGTGTTGATGCTGCGGTTTCGGGCTATTTTAATAATATCAATAAGCATAATGCTTATCATGTTTTTAGAACGATAAGAGCTGAATTGAGAGGGCAAGAACAGCCGCTTGATGCTGAAATATTAGCAACAGGCTTATTACCTTATTCAGAGCGTGGCGCTGATTATGTGTTAGACATCACCGATATGTTACGCCATAACCAGCGTTATTTTGTTGAGCCTGGTGGTCAACAAACGGCTTTAGCAGATTAGCGTAAATAACGGTTTAGATAAGGCACAACATAAAAAGCCCAATAGCTATGATATTGGGCTTTTTATTATCTTAATTACCTTGGTATAACTGATATTTATCCGCTTGCTATTATTTTACTTCAACAACATTGAGTTGCTGAGCATCGGTAAGATAATCTTTAGTCGATAAATCTTTTGGCGTTTCAATAGTTACTTGATCAAACGCGGTGTCACCGCCATTAATAATACCGGAACTACTATTGATACTTTTAAAATCAAACAAATTACCGTCACACAAGTGAGAAGGTACTACGTTTTGTATTGCGGTAAACATAGACTCTATTCGGCCCGGAAACTGTTCATGCCAATCGTTTAACATGCGTTTAATATTTTGCCTCTGCATGTTCGGCTGAGAGCCACATAAGTTGCATGGAATAATCGGGAATTTTTTCAACTCACTGTATTGAATCAGCTCACTTTCTTTACAGAAAGCTAATGGGCGTATAACTACATGTTCGCCATTATCAGAGACCAGCTTAGCCGGCATTGCCTTCATCTTACCACCATAAAACATATTCAGCATTAGCGTTTCAAGCATGTCATCTCTATGATGTCCTAGCGCGATTTTAGTGGCACCAAGCTTTTTTGCTGTTTTATATAAAATAGCTCGGCGTAAGCGAGAGCATAAGCTGCAAGTGGTTTTACCTTCAGGTACTTTTTCTTTAACAATGCTGTAGGTGTTTTCTTCAACAATATGATATTCAATGCCGAGTTTATCTAAGTACTCCGGCAAAATATGCTCAGGAAAGCCCGGTTGCTTTTGGTCTAAATTAACGGCAATGAGGTCAAAATGAATAGGCGCTGATTCTTTTAACAGCATTAATATGCTGAGCATGGCATAACTGTCTTTGCCGCCGGACAAACAAACCATGACCTTATCGCCGTCTTCAATCATATTGTATTGGGCAATTGCTTTACCAACATGATGTCTAAGCTTTTTTTCTAATTTAGTAAATTGTACCTTTTGTGAAGGTGTTAGTTCAGCCGTGGTTAACGTTGGCGATATTGCAGTCATGTAGGATACTTTTTTGATTGAAATTGACGGCGCGAATTATAGCAGCTTGATAAATAATACCAAGAGGATTAATGCTAGCGCCTGAAACGGCTAGAAAATAAGGGCATTAGGCGCAGGTAAATAGCAGGTAATAAACAAGCCAATTTATAATAAGCATGATTGGCTGGATGAACAGCGTGATAGCACCTCTAATGAGGTGGCCAAATTTACTATGCCACTTCAGTATTGCTAAAAGCAAAAAGTAAGGGGTAATTTATGAAACGAACCCATAACCCTAACAAGTGCAAAATCCACCGTAGTTATACGGTGGAGGAGGCCGCTTTGCTTTTAGAAGTGCATAAAAGAACGGTAAGGAATTGGATAATTAAAGGCTTACCCGTTTGTGATGATAAACGCCCGTTACTTATTTTAGGCACAGAGTTAAAGCTGTTTTTAAAACAACAACGGCAGGTAAATAAACGTAAATGTAAACCGTCTGAGCTTTATTGTTTCAAGTGTCGAGAGCCGCGATTACCCGATCAAAACACGCTTCAATTCATCGAAGAAACTAACACCAAAGGCCGAGTTGTTGCCGCTTGTTCTGTGTGTAATTCACAGATGAATAAATACTTCAGTTTGAAAAATATAACGTCAATTCAGCGTGATCTTGCGGTGATATTACCGTTACAACAAAAACACATAGGTTAGATAGCTAAACCCTTCCTGAATTGTACTTTAAAGTAATGAGGTCAAACAATGAATAAGCACAACCCAAATAACGTAAGAATTAACCGCAAATATTACATCTTTTTACAAGAAGCTAAACGACAAGATGAATCATCAATTGATGGCGTAGCAAAAGCCATAAATCGCTTCGAACAATTAAAGACTTCAAATCGTTTCATCATCAACAAGCGGTAGGTTTTAAAAAGCATTTAACGAACCAAAAGAATGAAGTGACCAACAAGCCATTAAGCAAGGCAACATTAAATACTACGTTGCGTCATTTAAAAACGTTCTTTCAATGGCTGGCAATGCAAACGGGATATA
The DNA here is from genome assembly GCF_001440345.1 of Colwellia sp. TT2012. Classification (GTDB taxonomy): domain Bacteria; phylum Pseudomonadota; class Gammaproteobacteria; order Enterobacterales; family Alteromonadaceae; genus Colwellia. Next base: position 60,673 of record NZ_LJYX01000009.1, read on the forward strand.
AATCACGGATTAATTACAGTGAAACCGAATACTTTAATCTATCAGAAAAAGATACTCGCGTAGCCAACGCTAAACGTAAAAAACCAGTACCGAGTATTGAACAAATAATTCATGTTTTAGAAAATATGCCAAAACGCACCGATATTGAAAAACGGAATCGGGCGTTAATTGCTTTTACTTTGTTAACAGGGGCAAGAGATAGCGCTATAGCATCAATTAAAATTAAGCATGTTAATTTACATGAAGAAAGCTTATTTCAAGATGCCAGAGAAGTTAAAACAAAATTTAGTAAAACGTTTAATACTTACTTTTTTCCTGTGGGGGAATTACCGTTAAATATTGTAAAAACATGGATTGTATATTTAACCCAAGAATTATTATTTAGCCCCGATGATCCGTTATTTCCTAAAACTAAAATGGTAGTTGGCGATGACAGGAGGTTTAAAGCTTGTGGTTTACTTCGTGAACACTGGCTAACAACTAGCCCGATACGTAAAATATTTAAACAAGCTTTTGAAAATGTTAGTTTGCCGTATTATAACCCGCATAGCTTCCGCAATACGCTTTCAGCACTAGGGCAAAATATTTGCCAATCCCCCGAAGAGTTTAAGGCATGGAGTCAAAACCTAGGCCATGAAGGAGTTTTAACAACATTTTATAGCTATGGTGAAGTACAAGACTACCGACAAGCAGAGTTATTGAAAAAGCTACGAGAACCTAGAGCGGAACAAAGTCCCGAAATGCAAGTAGCATTTGAAGCTATGTATAAAAAAATGATGGATACCCAACCAGATAGCTAGCATGCACACTTAAATTGAGTTACTTATGCTCATGTTTGCCATGCGCACAATAAAGTGCAATAGCGTGTGCATGAGAAAATACATATACAAAAGCTAAAATAAATAGTAGAAGAATAAATAGCAGACACCCCTCTCAATGGAAATAAATAGTAACCTCAACTATGCTTATTTAATCACCAATAAAACCAGTTGAGGTTATTATGGCAACAGCAAGTGAGTTTAATTGATACCTGTTATTACCACTGTATCTCCCGTTGTGTTCGCCGTGCTTTTTTATGTGGCGAAGATAAGCTAATAGGGCAAAGCTTTGAGCACAGGCGCTGTTGGGTTAAGGATAAGCTATTAGCGTTAAGCCAAACGTTTGCTATTGATGTATGTGCTTATGAGGTAATGAGTAATCATACCCATATTGTGTTGTGTGTTGATGTTGAACAAGCCAAAGCATGGTCAATGCATGAAGTCATCACCCGTTGGCATCAATTATTTAAAGGCACATTAATCACGCAACAATACTTGCGTGGTGGGAAACTGATTAAGCCTCTGCAACAAATAGTGGAAGAAACCGCACAAGTGTATCGAGCGCGATTAATCGATATCAGCTGGTTTATGCGTATTCTAAATGAAAGCATTGCCGTACAAGCCAACAAAGAAGATAAATGCACAGGCAGATTCTGGGAAGGTCGTTTTAAATCCCAAGCCTTATTAGATGAAGCCGCCGTTATGGCCTGTATGGCGTATATTGATTTAAACCCAATAAGAGCCAACATAGCGACAACCCCTGAAAATTCACTTTACACCAGTATTCAACAGCGTATATGTGCTGCTAAAAAAGCACAACAGCCCAAGCAACTTTGTCCTTTTGTCGGTAACCCCCGACAAAATTCGCCTAAAGGTTTGATGTTTGAACTAAAAGAGTATATTGAGCTAGTAGAGTTAACGGGTCGTTGCATTAGAGAAGATAAACGAGGTTACATTGACAATAACCGGCCCAACATATTAACGCGATTAAATATCAGTACAGAAAACTGGCTTACCTTAACCACACAATTTAGAAAGGTCTTTCATGGTGCGGTAGGTCATCCTGAAGCCTTAACGGAGTTTTGTCAGCATCAACACCTTAAAAAACGCGCGGCAGTATCCGTTTGTCAAAAGCTATTCGCTTAGTACCACTTCATAACCAATTAAGCTAACAGATTGTGTATTAAAGCTTAAGCATGCCTAAAATTCACCAATGATCTTATTTTTATAACTTCTCAAGTATTAATTTCAATTCACATGAAAAAACCGATTATTAGGTGACTTTACTGACGAAATTTAAATGGCTTGTGGCAATTTATGGTGATTATTTTAAGAGGGATGTCTTCTATATTTCTTCTATATTTATGTTCTATATTTAATGAGTTTTAACAAGATTAAGCTTTGTTGATTTTTGTTACTATCTGATTAAGTCTAAAGCTGTTGTGGGGAGGGTAGGCTCTTAAAATTAAGACCTGGTGTTATCTATGGAAAGAGAGTCCTCATTTTATCTCATATATTTATGTCTGCTTATAATTCGAGAGTGAGCCTAATGTTGAATGATTTCAGCGAATAAATTTTGTCGGCTATGGTGGTAAAAGTGAGCCCTAGCTTATAATCAACACCAATAAAAAATAGATCAGCGTTAAAGACTTCTTGGTCCGCTAAGCAGAAGCGAACATATATCAACTCTAATTAACTTAATGTATGTCATTTAAATTGATAGACCTTAGCTCTAATGTGACTGAGTTAAAGTAACTAGCCAAGTTAGCCTTTTTTAAAATTAACGGAAATATTCATTTATGAAAATTGTTAGAATTTATATGGATAATAATTTAAGAAATTATTGTCACCTTATCATTTGTGAACAAACCAATGAAACCATCGTCTTAGATCCATTGGACGTAACTAAGTGTTTGAAGGCGGCAGAAAGGCTCGGTTGTAAAATCACTAAGATTATTAACACCCATGAACACTTTGACCATATTGACGGTAACCCAGGCGTTGTCGCTGCTACCGGGGCAAAAATTCACGCTCATGTGAACGCAATAAAGAGTATTCCTAATGTAGATATTGGCTTAAGTGCCGGTGATATTGTTGAAGTTGGTACCACGGTGCGTTTGCGTATTCTTGATACTCCTGGTCACACCTTAGCGCATATTTGTTTGTTGTCAGAGATAGGTAAACCAGTGCTGTTTTGTGGTGATACTTTATTTAACGCAAGTGCTGGTAATTGTAGTCATGGTGGCGATGTCCACAAAATGTATCATACCTTTGTAAAACAACTTGCGGTTTTACCCGACGATACCGCCATCTATCCTGGCCATGACTATATTGTTAACAATCTCAATTTTTCTTTATCGTTAGAGCCAAGCAATAGCTTTGCCAAAGAATTATTAAAAATTGTCAGTGAGCAAACCCCTGAACAACGAACCGTAACAACGATGTCGGTTGAGAAAAAAATGAACCCTTTTTTCAGATTAGACAATGACGAAATCATTGATACTTTAAAAGATAAATATGCAAATCAGCAAATAGATAATGAAGCTGTTTTCGTCAGTTTAAGAGCATTAAGAGATAACTGGTAATCAAGTTATCGCTAAAGATGTATCACGTATTTAGCGTAGGCATGAGGAGTGTTTTTAACCTAACAGAAACGTATGGTATCTGGCTTAGTCATTTGGTCTCGCTTTAGAGGGTCACTTTTAAACTCGGACACGTAGTAGGATATAATTAGTAAGATGTATGTTGTAGGCGCTTATATATAAGGGGTTAATCCAAGAGTCTTATCATCGTGCCAGCGTTATCTCTGCCCCTTTAGTCCTATAGCAATACCAACTAGCATAGCGCTAACCGCGACAAAGCCGGCGGGTGAAAAGGCGGGTAATGCTAACAATAACTGTGAATCGTTACCGCCCATTGACAATGAGGCACCTAAGCCCATAAATACTCCAGCAACAAAATGTAAAGTGTTTTGCTTAACATTAGGCAAGGCTAACCTAAATCGACAAGTCCGCCACTTGGCGGCCAGCTAGGCTCTATTAAAAATAGAAATCCAGCTAATACTCCTATGTCCATTATGCCAAACCACAGCTTCTTTTTTTGTGAATCACCGAGCAATACCCGAATGCTTAAAGTAATTGAAATAACGAGCAATATTGAATACTCAATCTCAGCGGGAAGCGATAGTTGCTTTGGTTTAACGTTGAGTTATAAATTTTCGAGCAGAGACCAACCAACAATCCAGCCCTCCTACAGCAATCCAAGTACTGGCACTATAAATTTTAAAGTGAATGGCAATATCGAAATCAAATGCTTAAAGCGCAGTAACCCCAGAAAGTGTACCACTGAGGATAATCGCTAATAAGAAAGCAGGGTTACCCTGTTTTAGTTCATTTACTTCACTAACCATGCAGAGCCCAGTAGTTTGGGTAAGGTAGCCTAGAAGAAATACTATTGTCAGAGGGAGTAGCAATAAAAGCACATCATTTAGCATAATACTTGTTCACTCAAGCTTGGAATAACGAAGTACGAAGTTGTAATGAACAAGTAAAGTCTAGCGAAGAATGCTTATTGAATTTTGCTAGTTGGGTACGTGACGTACTGAAATCGGGGTTGGTTATTTCCCTTAATATTAGCTCAGGTACAAATTTTTCTTAAATATAACTGTCTCAATATGAAATTTAATCTATGAGTTACGCTGTTATATTGGGTGATAATCTAGCCGATATATGGATATAAACCATTAAAACCCTTTGATTTAATGGAAAATGTTGACAATATGTAACAAATCCTTCACCTTAATCACGTATTATAGGAAATAAACTATTGTCAACGTTAAGGAAGGCATCTTGTACATCCCCCACAATCTGCAAAAAAATAAGATTCTAACTAGTAATATCAGCGACGATAGCTTAAGTCATCACACCCAAAAGCTGCACATTCAAAATCACTCAATGTTAAATAAATAATGTCAGCATCGTTGACATTACGAGCAGAACTACACTATATATTTGTATAATTTCAGGTTTTCCTACTCATTTATCATCGAGTTATAGGATTACCTTTATAAGGAGATAAGGTTGAACCTACGAAAAGCTTTAGGCGTTTTATCCAGGGCTTCGAAATATTCTGTATCGACGCTACGTACTGAAAATACTGTAGATGATCTGCAAAAACTTAAAGATCATTTATACATTACACCAGATATTCAGCTCGACTTTGAGCAAGCTCTTAGCAAAGCCAAAGACAATGATATCATTTGTCTCTGCGGAAGTTCTGGTGACGGTAAGTCGGAAATTCTTACGCAATTGTATAAAAAATTTAGTGATACCATTGATTTTCATTTAGATGCAACTCACAGTAAAAGTCAGCATAAATCAGCTATAGATTGCTTAGATGACAAATTTGATGAGTTTAAATCAAATGATAAGCCACTAGCTATTGGTATTAACATCGGCATGCTACAAAAGTTTATTAAACAAGGTAGTGAACGCCATAATGATATAAAAAAATCATTTGAAAAATACTTCGAAACGCGGCATGAAAAAGCTTTTAAGTCTAATAACGTAACCTTCTTTGATTTTGAGTGTTACCCACGGTTGTTGTTTTCTTCACAAAAAATAACTTCAGACTTTATCTCAAAATTTTTACAAAAATTAACTGAAAAAACTCCAACTAATCCGTTTTGGGCATATTATCAATTAGAGAATAAATCAACTTCTCATGTAGCAAAGAATTTCGATGTTTTATCATTGAAATCTTTTCAAAATAAATTAATAGAACTATTTGGTTTAGCAAGGTTACTGGAGGAGCAATTCTTAATTCCAAGAACTTTTGTTGATTTCATTTATCAAATTTTAACAAGAGAAAATGACGACGGAATTATTGGTAATATCTTCTCCAAATTTGATAATGAGTTTAGTCATATCTTTGCAAAAGTAGATCCTATTAATTCACGTAATCGTGAAATTGATTCATTTTACCTAGAGTGTGCAACTCATACGCTTTCGAAAGAAGTGAAAAAAGATATTGATTCACTATATTCATTAACGAGTATTTCTCTATCTCCTCAAGGTGTGATTCGAGGTTCTTTCCTATTAAGTGATGAGGGATTAAGTTCACAATTAGCCCATTCTTACAAAAAGTCAGATCTTCAAAAAGCTCTGGATAATTATTTATGTTTAATTGATATATTTGAAAAAGATGAACTTTCCGAAAATGATGAAGACAACTATTTTAGCATTGTTGAAAAATTACTCGTTAATTCAGCGTTAGATTATGCCAATAGATTATTACCCTATAAAGTCGATGGTTTTATTGTAAGTCGGCAGCTTAAAGACTTCTCAATTTGTAATAAGTTGAGCATAGAAGCAGATGTAGATTGGGTTGAAAATCATCAATTAATATCTACAGACGTTATACCAATACCACTAATTATAAATAATGGACCCGTTTATATATTTAACATTGATCTCAATACTATGATTCAAGCCATTTCTATATCAAATGGCTTTAGACCCAACCGTCAAAACCTAGAAGTTATCGCAAAATTCGATGAGTTGATTGGCCATATAGTAGCAAGAACAATAGACACTGAATCTATGAAAGTGATTAGTAATAAAAAGACTATAGTCGTCAATAAAAGCAGACGTAGATATACAGTAGAGGCATAAAAATGAATTACCTTAAAACAATCAACTCTTCTATTGAACTTGTAAAAAAGTGTATAGAAAATAATAGTGACTCTGCATATCACAATGTTGCAGATAGATATTTTCCAATTGGACCACAAACACTTAAAGATCATAAACTAGATTGGGACCAAGTTAACCAAGTTTTAATCGAAGACTTATATCAGTTAACAATTGGTGATATTGATGGAGAAAGTTTAAGAGAAAAAATTAAAGCCTCTTTTGGTAGTAGCCGGGATACTAAGGAGCTAGTTGGATTAATTGATGAGTTGTATTTATCCTCTAAAGCTATAAATAGTATTACTCCGTTGGCATATCTTGTTAGCAATCAAGAGGCTCCAGTAGGCAGAACAAAAACGATGATTAATGTTATTCAAGGTCTAATAAATTCTCCCTTAAATAGTAAACCACAGCTTGTTGGTAATAACCCCCTTGAGTCTTTGTTAATAGAAAAGATGCATGAGCTTTGCCAGTTCAAACCTTTTAATAGTAAAAGAAATACTTATTTGCCATTTTTAGGTGATATATTTTCCATAGACCTTAAAACTCTTGCTGAAACACCTAGCTATTTTTTAAACGAATTAGACAGCTTCTTAAATCTCTATACATTCCTATATCTAACTCAACTTACTATTCACCTATGTGTTTCTGGTAATCGATTTAAAACACCATCGGCCAAGCCGCTTTACTTTATTTTAGAAACAGAACGCGCTAGCAGAGAGAGACATGAATGTAATCAGTATGGATATGACTACTTATTTAGTAAAACTCGAGGACTAGCTCTAGGTGTTTTTCCAAACCTAGGGTACTTCAATCGCATTTCAGAGTTACCTAGCTGGGAAATCCCTCTAAATGAAGATGAAGAATTTACTCGTAAAATAAATGAATTTAATAATGAACTAGCCAATTTATTTGGTGAAGTGTATCAATATGATAATTCGCTTCAAGGAGCTTTAAACAAAGGCGCGACGTTTCAAAAACAAATGTTTGAAGAATCACTACAACATTCAAAAAAAGGTTCTCGTAAAACGGCTAATAAAAAAGTGGTCGAGATATTCGAAAAAATCTTTGCTGCTGGCTTTATTAGTGACCGAAAATCCGCAGGGAAATACTTCGTATTGAATTCAAGTACCATACTACTACTGACTAATCTAGTTATAGGTGGAGCGGAAGATGACCAGCTACTAATTGATGATGTTATTGAAGGATTCAAACAAAGAGGGATTTGTTTAGATATAAAATCTAAAAAAGCACTATTAAAGTTCTACGAAAATGTAGGGAATATTGAAAAATTAAGCGACAGTGGAGATGCAGTTTATGTCAAAACAACCATTTGAAGAATTTTTAGCGAGGTTGTTTTGTCAATTTATAACAACGACCAATTCTATAGATACTAAGTATCATTTTATTAGTTCAAACCCAGATCAATCAATTCAGTTATATAATGGATTTAAAAAAATCAACTTTAAATCCATAACTATTGGCGATTCAGAATTAGAGTATATAGAAGCAGACAATGGGAAAAAAATCATTGTTATGCTCCATCACTTAGGTCAACAAGACAGCCATTCTAATCACGAAGATTATATCGCTAGTATCAGGGACGCTATCAATGAAATCGATAATGCTATTCTTTTCGTTATTCACAATAGTTCACTAGAAACAATAACATCAACATGCACAGATGTAAGTGCAAAAGGCAGTGTTTATACACCGCTGTACGTGAATAAAGCATTAAAAAAATTAGGATTGGGTCTTAAAGATGAACTCATTTTTAATTATCTGATTTCTTCCAATGAAATTAATATTAGAGAGCAAAACTTAAGTATATTTGGTTATGAATCGTTATATAAATCTATCCAGAATAAAACGATAGATCTTAAAGAACACGGTCTTTTCCATGAACCAAGATTGTTTGATATTGACAATGAGAAAGAATTAAAAAAAGAGCTAGATAAAAATTCTAATTTATCAAAAAAAATAGCTGCAAGAGTTCATGATTTTGGTGACGACCCAACAGAGTTACAAAGGCAATTAGAAGATATAGGGTTAAGCGAAAGGTTTATTAAAGACCAATTTATTGGAAAAAATAAAAATGAATATAAAAATAAAACCTTCGCTGAAATTGAAAATGAGATAGAGCTTAATAAAGATAGGAAGCTTGACTTAGTTAATATTGAGTTAAATGGGGAGAAGTTAGAACAATGGAAAAGGCTTTCTGAAACGGGCGCAGCCAGGAAGAGTATATCTCTAGTCGGAGAAGTTACGCCTGGCACTATCGAACTGAAGATCCGAATGACAAGAGGAGAGCCTTTACTTAAGTTAGATCAAATAACGTCTCATGGAGATTTAAAGGCAAACCAAATTATTATGAGTACTTCTAATCATGATTTGCATTCCACATTAAATGTGAAAATCCCCTTTGATGGCAAACCAATCTTCGTACAGCTGAAACTTAAAAGACCTTCTGGTCCTGAATGCTTCCTGTTTAATTGCTGTTTTGTAGAAAAAGAAACGTTTTATATTGGTAACTATTTTGAAAAACTTGAAGTAGAAATTAAAAGAAACAAAGGTAAAATAATACTTGAAAATATTCAAGGGAAAATAGCCTTAGACCCAGAAAAGTCAGACAGCCATGTTGTAACGAATACTTGTACAAAAATTCATTGTGAAGCTATAGGGGCAATTGATTTTAGTGAATTAGATGAAGAAGATATTCTAGGCGATTTTGAGTTAATCTCAAATGGATCAAGCTTACCTATTACTATTACAGGTACAAAACTGCTCGAGAGCATCAAGCTCCCTAGCTTATTTGATCTTCATCGTAATATGGATGTATTTGAGATTGAAAGATCATCCAAATATAAACCATCAAACTCACGGATTATTATTAATGGGCGAGAGAAAGAACTTTCAGTTAAAGCAAAAGAGCTCTGTATTGATGAGTATAAATTTATAAGTGAAGGTGTTGTTTATTTTGATGACATTTCTTCAAATACAATATATTTAGATGACTTGAAAAATCAATTTCCAGAAGTATCGAAAGCATACAAAGATCTTTATGCATGGCTAACAGAGCAAGAAACATTACTATCTATAACTAATTGGCCTCCTAAGTTACTTGAGCTTTTAGAGAGTGTACTTTCTAGTATTAAGACCGAATTAGAAGCTATTCCACAACAAGCATTAAGTCAACATCATCGAAATTTATTACAGGTTGGTATGATCAAAAAAAATTCACAAGAATTTTTTACTCCTTTTCATCCGGTTTGTCTGGCATATGCTTTAGAGTTTGCAAAACTAAGAATTGAAGATAAATCTAATTCATTTACACAAATCCCACCGACCACAGTTGAAAAATTTCATGCGGGCGGTCTTCTACCTGTTTTATTTGATGAAGAAGAAAATTATGTTACTACACAGCCGATAAGTCACAATAGACTTTGGCTTGAAGTCGTCCCGCAAAAGGAATCAGGTAGTAGTTTTATTCCAACGCTAGTACATGAAAAAATACAAGATTTTTTATCATGCTTTGATATGTTGTTCCAGCAAAGTGCCGATGCTCCGCTGATTATTAATTCAATTAATAATCAGAATAATACCCATATTTTTAAGGGTATCTTAAATTATTATAAAAAATCAAAAAATAAAGTCAAAAAAATTCAGGTTAATGTTTACGATGAAGCTTATCATCTTACTGTTTTTGAACGATTTTCAGAAACAAGAAAAATTGATGCTCTAAGGGAATTAGTTCGTTTAAATAGTTCAGATAAAGAAGCAGCTTTAGATGATCTAATATTTAAAATTAGAAAAAATGTTACTTTTCATAAAGTAAGAGAGTTTAATGAGTACGATTATGCGCATTTAAGCTTCTTTAAAAATGATGAAGAAGTCACCCTCAGAACCACAAATGTAGGCAGTGCCAAATCAGGGATTATTTGTCAGGGGATATTGTCTGGTGAAGCTTCATATTTAGAAAATGGAAGTTTTTACACTGGTTTTGGTCAAAAAAATATAGAGTTTGATAATCATATTGTAAGTATTGCTTCACTTTATAATCAGCTACTTTTGGCTTATAGGGATAAATCTGCAAGATATAACAAGGACCTAGTTCCTGTTTTAGCAGTAAAAGACACCTTTCGAGACAAATTGTCTAAATCCTATGAATCAAGTCTTTGGACCTGCATTATTGACCCCAAGGTAACCCTTGAATTCTTTGATACCAAAGACACTATCTTAATTCACTATGCCGACCAATACACTAATTCAGTTGCATATGATGCTATTACAGTATCATCACGTGTAGGGCTATATAAAGACTTATTACAAAGCCAGTCAGATGAGTTAATTAATTCGTTTAATGCTTTAAACGGGCAATGGTTATTGAGTATTGTTAAAGAGGCCGGTAAGAATAAATCCGCTAATACAAAAAAACAGATCAAAGAAAAACAAGGTATTGTTGCTGCTTATAAGTTCCTATCAAGTGTTCTTTTAACAAGTGATATTATTTGGGTACCGTTATCTGTTGGAGAAATGCTCAGAGTTACAGGAAACCTTGGTTTAGAAATTAAAGATAATGATTTTGCCGCACGGTTACATAATAAATCAAAGGGCGCATTGTCAGATGATATTCTTTTTGTAGGCATTAAGGGGGAGCAATTAGTACTACTTCCTCTAGAAGTAAAAACTAGAGAAAAAGGAACTGATTTTACCAAGGCAGTAAAACAAGCGAAAGCACTGGCTGATCATATGAAGCGTCTGCTTGAGCCTCAAACCTTTAAAGGAAAAATATATCGGTCTCTCTTTATTCAGCAGATATTAACGCAAGTAGATAAGTTCGAGCTATACGGTGTATTTCCTGAACACTATTTTTCAAATTTACGCCTTAAAGCTGATGTTTTACTCCAAGGTGATTATGAAATTTGTGACCTTTCAAATTACCCCGAAGGTATTGCTCTTGCGGTAAATGAAGGCATGGAGCGATCTCGTATTGAGAGTGACCTTGACGAAGAAGAAAAAATTCTAAAACTTCGCTTACCTCAAGGGTTAGTTAAAATGCTTCATGAGGAGTCCATAGAAAAATTATCGCTTAAATTTCAAGACAAGACCGCTTACCCTGAAATAAGTAAATTGAATCTACTTAATAGTGAGCTAACAACATTTATAAACCAAGTTGAAACGACTGTAGCTAACAACGGTAAAAATTCTTCTATCGATGTTGATAGCGAAACAACAAATATCGCTGATAATACACCAAATAAAAAAATAGAAGAGGGTCCTATTACTTTATTTGACTACCCCGAACACTTAAAAGTATTCGTAGAAAAATTATTAGGTTTTTATCAGAGAGACATATCTATTGTAGATATTCTGTCATTAACTGAGAGTGACTTTAATAGTAGTGAACACTTTGAAGCCTCAGATGTTATATCTTTTTATTGTTTGAAAGATGCACTAACAACGGATAAGCCAGACGTTAGTATTGAACAACCATCAACAAATGATAATTCAGCAAAGTTAGATACTATTAATGTTACCAGCGAATATAGAGCCTTGGTTAATACATTGCTTAAAGAGTTTGGCGAAGATATAACGGTAAACCAAGTAATGGAAATAGGAGTACCGTCACTTGAAAATATCAATGGTTTTGGTAAAACTAAAGTGAATAGATTTTTTGAATTCACTAACCATTTAGGGCAAGGATCATTTTCAATAAATCACCAGGAAAACAGCCATCAACAAATAGAAAACTTTGACTTACCATTAGATGAACTTGAAGAGCATTTAGTGAATGATCTGCAAAATTACTTCTTACAAGATGAAACCAGAGAAAATGATATTTTATCTCGAAGATTAGGCGTAAATTGCGATAGTGAAACTCTTGAAGAAATTGGTCAAAGTTATGATGTCAGTAGAGAAAGAATTAGACAAATAGAATCAACAGCTAAGAAGAATTTCATTGCAAAATTGAGTATATCTCCAAAAGTTGTTTGGGCGATAACTAAGAGTAATTTAAGTGAACTCAGAATCCCTCTTTTCCCTAGTTTAAGAAAACACTTTAATACAGATAACAATTTCTATTCATTTCTAGAAGTTTGCTGTGGCCTTAAGGAAAATGAAATTAAAAAAGTTACTTCACCAACACTTAATAAAGCCATATTTGAGGAGTTTTGGGTATGGAATAAATCTCCTGCGAATATTGAAGATCTATCTTGGTACTTGCATGAAAATATGAATGTTGAGTTAGCCGTTGCTGAGAATCAAATCGCTATTTGGATAGAAGAAGGCGTTTTAGAGCGTATAGAGGAAGAAGTTAAGCCACTTTTATTATCAAAGGTTCCAGGAATAACCAATGCATTGTTAGATTTTCCAAATGGTGATGTTTGGAAAATCATTCAAAATCATGCCAATGCAAAGAACATTATAACTGGACAGTTTTATTCCGATAGGCCAGAAAATAGCCTAGGTTACGCAGCAGATAAAGAATATGTATATCAGAGTGGCCGTGGTACTTATCGCCATATTACATATCTCAATATTAGTGAGGATGAGAAAAAGCGGATACTGGATTTAGTGCTGTCAAAATTGAATGAGTATAAGCATGCCGGCAGAGAGTCGGTAAATTTATCTGTAGATATATACCAACAACTTGGCTTATCGGATGATTACTTTATCGTCAGGCATATTGTTAGAGCATTCGGTGAGCCCGTCGGTATTTATTTTAATGGCAGATCCGGAGCTGATACTGTCAGCTTAGTTAGCGATTTCAGCCTAGCATCTCAAAAAACAGTGTTAATTGATTTATTTAAACAATCTTTAGAGCCATTATCGAAAAAATACATAGCGACTAAAATACGAAGCCAAACGCTTGGCCATGCGGCATTTTATTTAGATAAGCTGCAAACAGAAGGTGAGATTGTACGTATTGATGAAACACATTTCTCTCATGTTGATAACGCTTTTCTTGAAATAGATATTGAGGAAGCAATAACCTTAGCAATTAGCTTTATCGATAATGAAGAAAGAATTATCGAAGGTGAAAAAATTCAATCATATCTGAATAGACACTTAGATAAAGAATTCAACAAATACTTTTATATTTCATTGCTAAAGGCGCATGCTAGTGATTATGGAAAGCAGTATTACTTTATACAAAACCTGATTTCTAAATATGAAATTGAATATACAGGTTTATCGGATATTTGCAGAGAATCCCAACAGGTCACATCGAATAAAGCAGAAGCATATGCTTATATTAACGATAAGGTGTGTATCCATGAGCATGTATTAAAACGATGTTTTGACCAAAATATTACTACGATTGATATTACACCCTTTGCTAAAGTTGAAACAGTAGAAATCCCTACAGTGATTGAAACTCAAATGGATAATTTAGCTACATCAAATTCCCCACAAGAAAAAAACATAGAAAGCTGTAGAATTTTGATTGGCCAAGCACTTGATAATCAAAAACCAATTTATTGGGAATATGGAAATAAAGATTTAGCCAATAGGCACTTAATTATCTTTGGTCGCTCAGGACAAGGAAAAACCTATTGCATCCAAGGTCTATTAATGGAAATGGCTAAACAGCAGCTAAATTCTATGGTGGTAGATTATACCAACGGTTTTTTACCTGAACATTTAGAGCCCGAATTTAAAGATAAAGTTAAGCCTCAAACTGATTTAGTTGCACATAAGCCTTTAGATTTAAATCCTTTCAATAAACAAGCTCAGACAATAGCTGGTATCAAGTTAACAGATAAAGCGCATGACGTAGCTTCTAGAGTCGCTTCAGTATTTAAATCTGTATATCCAAATATAGGAGACCAGCAACTTCCTACATTAATCGATGTTATTGAAGATGGCATCGAATTATATGGCGTAGACTTTAACTTTGAACGGATGTTAAAAGACCTAATGGATGCAGGTAAACATGGCGAAGCGTTAGCAAATAAGTTAAGCCCTATGGTAAAAGCGAATATTTTCTCTTGTGAGCACTTGAGTACCGGTTGGGATGGTATATACAAAGCTGAACAACCGACAACCCGATTAATACAATTAGCAACACTATCCCGTGATATATGGCGGTTAGCAACTGAATTTATACTCTGGGATTTATACTCCTATGTGTGTGCACATGGCAGTAAAAATAATCCTCTACCTGTAGTGTTAGACGAAGTGCAGAACCTAGATCAAAAGCTTGATAGCCCATTAGGGAAAATGTTAACTGAGGGGCGAAAATATGGCGTATCGTTAATTCTTGCCACGCAAACATTAAGTAATCTTAAAAAGGATGAACAAGATCGCTTGTTTCAAGCCGCACATAAATTGTTTTTTGCTCCGGCAGAAACAGAGATTGACAGTTATGCCAAATTGCTAGAGCAAGCGGTACCAAACACAACTAAAAAGGCCTGGTTGCAAGAGCTGGCCAAGCTGAAGAAAGGTGAATGCATATCTGTAGGTTTGCATATGAATACGAGTGGCTTTGTTGAGCAAGGGGCAAAGGTGGTTAAAGTAGCATCTTTGGGTGATCGGTTATGATCGCTTTACAGTTAAACACTAAGAGCGATTACTCAACTTACATTTTTAGCGGGATTGTTCATCGCGTTTCACAAATAAAAAATCAAGACATTAAGTCCATTTTCAACAAAGACGATAAAGCCAGTCAAGAGCAATTGATGAAAACTATTCGAGGGCTTGATAAGCATTATAGCCTTTATGTTGATGGTGATAAGAAAGTACAGAAAAGTAAAGATAAAGCATTTTGGGGGTTATTGAGTGACACCTGATGAGCTAAGAAAATCAGTACTTGGCGTTAAACGTTGGTCACGTAGTGATCAACGTGCACCTAATAAACCATTGATGATGGCCTATGTTTTGGCTAAGTATGTTCAAGGCCATAAACAGATGTTCAGTTATGAAGATGAAGTAGATCGTGATTTACATGCTTTGTTAAAACGTTTTGGCCCTTCAAGAAAAGTATATCACCCTGAATATCCTTTTTGGCGTTTACTCAACGATGGTATTTGGCGCTTAGATAATGCTGAAGAGTGCCTACCAAGAAAAAGTAATACCGATCCACCTAAATCTGAGTTAATAAAGCATGGCGTTACAGCTGGGTTTAGTGATGATGCTTTTGCGTTATTAAAAAATGATACGAAATTTTCCATGGAGTTACTTGAACGTATTTTAACGGATAGCTTTCCTGAAAGTATTATTCCTGAAATTACTGCACAACTAGGCTTGGAGTTTACTTTTAAAAAAATAACTAAACGAGACCCTAATTTTAGGCGTGAGGTTTTAAGAGCGTATAACTACCAATGTGCTGTATGTGGTTATGATTTGCGCATGGATGATATTTCAGTGGGACTGGAGGCCGCGCACATCAAATGGAAGCAATTTCATGGTCCATGTGATGTAAGTAATGGTTTGACGTTATGTGCAGTACATCATAAGGCATTTGATAAAGGTGCGTATACCATTACTGAAGATTTTAAGATTAAACTTTCTGAGAGCCTTAATGGTGGAGTTCAAGTAGAACGCTTGTTTTTTGATTTTGAAGGTAAGGCGATACGTTTACCAATAAAAGATAACTGGCTTCCAAATGTGCAGTATTTGAATTGGCACCAAAAAGAGGTGTTTAAGTAATATATTTGTTATCAGTAGTTATTACGAAGAAAATAATAAAAATTTAATTACAAACTTATAGATGAAGGTAAATATGAAAGTAAATGCAGACCCTACAAAAGAGTTTTTTATGACAATGTTAACGCGTGATATATCGTTGACATCTGCAATATTGGATCTTGTGGATAATTGTATTGATGCAGCGAAGAGTAATGGTGGTTGCCGAGGAAAAAAAATTAATTTAGAGGTAAATGAAAGTACATTCAAAATGGAAGATACATGTGGAGGTATGAGCAAACATGTTGCTGAGCATTATGCTTTCAAATTTGGACGAGATATAGATGCACCTATGACACCAAACGCCATAGGTAAGTTTGGTGTTGGGATGAAAAGAGCATTTTTTAAAATTGGCAATATCATTGAAATTGACTCGTTATGTGGAGAAGATTCCTTTTCAATAATAATTGATGCTGAAGAGTGGAAAAAAACAGCTGGTTGGGAGTTTTATTTAGAAGATAACACACCAAACCTTACTGAAAATGGCGTACGAATTAATATTGAAAATTTACATGAAACTGTTTCCATTGAATTTTCTGATATGGTGTATGTAATTACTTTGTCAGAATTCATTGCTGACGCCCATCATAAAGCGATCAGTGAAGGGATAGAAATAAACGTTAATGGACAGCGAGTTGTGTGTAGAGATTTAGAAATAAAAAAATCCGCGCAATTAGGTATTCTAGGTAAAGAATATGAAATTAAAGGAGTTAAGGTCAAAGTTATTAGTGGGATAGGTGAGAGAATACTTAAAGCTGGTGGTTGGAATATATTTTGTAATAATCGTCTCATTGAAGGGGCCAATAAAACTAAAGTAACGGGTTGGGGTACTCAGGGGATGAGAGCATACCATACTGATTTAGCATATTTCCGAGGAATGGTTGAATTTAATTCTGAAGATGGGGCGCTATTACCTTGGAATACGACAAAGAATGGTGTTGATATTGATAACCCTATATATAAGTCAGTTTTAGTTGAAATGGTAAGGCAGACTAAAATAATAGACAAGTTTCTAAAAGACCGCACAAAAGAACAAACAGCTTTTGAGACTGGTGTAATTGACTCTACTCCTATTAATGATTCAATAGAAAGTGCAGATAAAGTAAGTTTTTTTGATGCTGATTTTAATGAAACATTCGTTAGAGAAACAAGTCCAACAATTCCTAGAAGTGACATTAAACGAATTTCCTATGTTGTAACAAATGAGCAATTATCAGTTGCAAAAGATACATTGACAGTAACAACTGCTGCAGATGTTGGTCGTCTGACATTTGAGTACTTTATGGAAAATGAGGTTTAACATGGCAAGTGGTGATGTTATTAACTATTCAATTAGGCCAGCGAAAACAGTAGAAAGAAAAATCATTAGAGATCTGTTCTCCAAATTAACGGCATTTCAGCCTTTATCTAATTATAAGTATATAGGATTTGGCTCCAAATACTTTTCTGACTTTAAACTTTTTCATAAAGATTTACATATTAATGACATGGTTAGTATTGAAGCCGATAAAGAATACTCCGAAAAGTATAAATTTAATAAACCATTCGATTGTATAGATTTACGCTTTGGTTTCTCAACGGATGTACTAGTAGAATTAAAGTATGACAAGCCTTATATATGTTGGCTTGATTATGACTATGCTATAAAAAAATCAGTCATTGATGATATAGATATCCTTCTTGAAAATCTTGAGAATAACTCAGGTTCAATAATAGCCATGTCACTGAATGTTAGACCTTATAATCATAATACACTAAAAGAAGAACTTAAAAATGCAGAAGGTACACACCAAGAATTATTAAAACAAAAATTAGACAAACTAGTTGAAAGTCATTTCGTTCCTATTTTAATCCCTAAACAAGGCTTGAATAAGGCAGCAACTGTTTCAGAAATAATTAGGCAAATATTAATTAATAAAATAACTAATAAACTTAACTTAATTAATTCAGCATTAGAAGTACAGGACAAATGGCAATTTAAACAAATATTTAATTTTTTGTATAGTGATGGTGCTCCAATGGCAACATGGGGCTGGGTATTTTATAAGCAGTGTGAACATTCAAAATATAACTTATGTGATTTTGATTCTTCAGAGTTTTATAGTTCGAATGAAAGAGTTTGTGAGATAAAAATCCCTAATTTTACTATAAAAGAGATTAATAATTTACTTGAATGTATGCCGTTAAAAAAACCAATTGATCGTAAACGGTTGCCCGCTAATATATATGTAGAGAGTGATGTTGAGGATTTTTCTAAAATTTATAAATATTATCCAACTTTTGTTAATGCGGACTTTGGTTAAATAAAGCTTTTTGTAGATAGCTAATTGATTGTTAGCTATCTACTACAATTCAAATTCCAGATGAAAAATAGCTTAGTGTCCTATGATTTCTTAACGCAGCAATGCCATCCTCGACATGAGCTGCCCAAGCAGATTGTAATGCTTTACCGGCTAATTCTGGGTATTTAAGCTTTAATACTTGCTCGGTGATCAATTGTGTTTCACCGAGCCAAGTGATTTTATCTAACACTAAACTGCCATCGAGTTTCTTTTCATCATTTTTGGTGAAGGTAAAACCTGATTCAACTGAGCGGAAAAAGGCAATACGGGCAGAAACGTTTGGGGTTATGTCAGTATTGCTTTTTAAACGCTTAAGTTGCTCTTCAACGGTTTTAGTTAATTGCATACGGTTCGGTAACATTATACGGCCTCCACTATTTGTACTGCGTTATCAACTTTCGCACTTTGTTTACTTTGCCAGAAATAGCCTTCGACTACTTTAGACGCTTTAGTTTCGCCATTAAACTTAATCTCAAAAGCATGGGAAATGCTATTAGCAAATTTACCATTGTTAAAATATTTTTCATCAACTTCGGTATCGGTAGATAGAATGATCACTTGATGGCTGGCATCTGGGAAGTATCCCTCGATCAATTTGTCTCTGTGGTGCGAATCTAAGCGCCCTAATGGTGTATCTATAATGATAGGTAGCTTACGGCCCGATGTTTTGCCTAAGGCCTCTAGAATAGCTATAGCGTATATTTGCTTTTCACCTGCGGAAAGCTCTTTACGGTTGATGGTATTATTATGTTCATCAATTAATTCAACATCAAAACTGGTGGTATTAATACGCGCTGATATGTTTAAATCTTCTTTACGGGCAAGCTTCTGATAGCTTTTTATAAACTCAGCTTCCAGCTGTTTTACTCTGACTTCAGTTAACTCTTTGGCAAACTTTTCCAGTAATGAATTAGTGTTTTGAGCATTTGTTACTGCTTCAGATACGTTACTTGCTGATTTATATTTGTCGTGAATTTTTTGAATGGTTTTCGCTAACTCTACTGCTTTTTCTATTTCAGTTTTAGCGTCGGTTAGTTTATTGTTACGCGCTAAAATAGCTTTTGTTTTAGCTTCATTCAATACGGCTATATCTGTAAGCTTGTCGGCAACACGAGATTCATCCGGTGCACGGGCAATATTTATTGCCGCGCCATCTAATGCGAATTCAACATTGGAAAGCTGCGATTTAAGTTGTTCAAACTCATTACGTGACTTAGGAGCAGAAACTTCAATTTGATGAACAATTTGACCACGTTCACGCTCTGATAAATCTAACTGCAATGCTATTGAATCATCAGTACTATTTGCCGTTTGATAGTCAGTTAAACAGGCTTCGATTGCGGTTTCTGCACTTTGTTTTGCTGCGGCATCACCCGTTAAACTTGCAAGCAGTTGTGTTTTATACTTTGAAAACTCACTAACAAAGGCTTGTTTTTGTTTTGTTTCAGCTTCCATGTCTAACGTTTTAAGCAATCCGCTTAAGGTGTTTGTTGCTAGTGTAAAAGGTAAAGAACTCTCCATTTCTTTACGCATGCTCGCTTCAAGGTTAGCTTTAGTCAGTTGTAACTCTTTAACTTTGGCTTCTTCTTGTGCTTTTGTTTTAGCCCACGCGCCACCTAAGCTCATGACATCGTTTTGTGCTTTTTTAATGTCGTCGTTGATGGCGTTAATTGGGCTTACTAGCTCATCAGCATCATTAACTAAAGTATCGTAACTTTTTTCATGGTCTTTTCTTTGTTGCTCAAGCTGGGCAATTTCATTTTTAACCTTGTCAGGCATTGATTGGCTTTGATGCGGTTTCAAAAAAATGTTTAAGTCATTTTTTAAACGCTCAATAACATCAATACCTAATAAACGACGGACAGCTGTTTGTAATACCGCACCTGATTGATCTTCGGCTAAGTCAGCAATTTTTTCGCCATCAAAAAAGAATAAATCAGCTATACCAATAGGGATCAGCTCGTTTAAAAATGCTTGGCATTGCTCATACCCTAATGCGGCTTCTTTCACCTCATTTTTGTATAAGGCTAATTTGTCTTTTTGACCTTTTTTCCAACTGCGAATAACTTTATATTCATTTTCTACACCTTGTTGGCTGTAAGTAAAAACTAACTCAATGGATGCATTGTTATGTTGAATACCATTGCCTTTATGTATTAAGGCTGACAGTTGCTCTTGATATTCAGTTGAGGTCATGTTGAAACCAAATGCGGCACGGCCATATAAAGCGACTCTAACTCCGGTAAGGATTGACGTTTTACCTGAGCCATTTAAACCACCAAATAAAACGATCGGTTTATTGCTAGCGGTAGGTGCAAGGTTTATATCGTTTACACCATTAAAGACACGGAAGTTATTTAAAGTAAGGCTTTTGATGATCATATTAAAACTCCTGCTTTAGTAACTGTTCAACAGTGGCAAGTTTGTCATTGAGTGAGCTTATCTCTTCTTGAAAAACATCGTATCCAGCCTTACTTTGCTGACCTTGTTGTTTCTCTTTAATTTCTTCTAATGTGCCCCAGTCTTGTTTTAAGATGGTGGCTACTTTGTTTTGTACACCGCTACGTCGACTTAATCCTTCCATTGAAATTTCTAAGTCTAATAACTTCATTACCATTTGCGGAACTACATTATATTCTTGCCCTAATTCGGTAAGAATATGAGCGCCTTGTTTATCAAAGGTTGAGTTATCGTTATAAACCCAATTTAAATCTTTGCCGTAAACGTCACGATAAATCCCGGGTAATGAGTCATCCCAATCAGGCTCGTTAGGATCATTTAACCATTCTTGACGAATAGCATGTAATTCAGGTTTGGTGATTAGCTCAATTTTATGACCATCTTCATTAAACTGTTTCTCTTGTACTAATAGTTCTCTTAACCATTTTTTTCGGTACTTTAACCAATAAGGACCAGGGACATGAGCACGTTCAACGCTGATATCCTCGCCTTCTTTAGCCCTTTGGAAATTAACTCGACCAATACGTCTTTTGTAATTTCTGTATTTGTCTTTGTTTTCTGGAATAGTGGTATGCGCGAGTAAGTCTCTAAACTTAAGCATGGGCAGCATCCAGCTTTCACCATTTTTGATCAGGCTTTCCATTGCTCTGTCTTTAGATACTACCGTACATGTCCAGCAACCAAAACGAGAGTTACCACAAGAGGGCGTGCTGTCATCAATAACCATAGGACATTCACCTTGGTCAGATGCGTCTCTATACAGATTCCAGAGAGTCAGGTTTTTAGTGCCCCATGGGTTTTGCCATTCAAGATCGTATTTGTCAGCCCATTTTTTACCTATACCTAATGGTGAGGTAGTTACTTCTAAGCTACAGGCTCTAAGTATTTTCCAAACGTCATCCATACTCCAGGTATCAATAGGCGTATAAATATAAGCGTTTGCTAGGGTGGTATGGCGAGCAAAGCGTGAGTTGTCTATCTTGTGTTTTGCAATGATTTGCGCACGAGATGCACTTTCATCACTACGTGAGCCAAGAGTGACAATAACTTCATCATGTTGCGATATTTTCTCTTTAATGAAGTCGCTTACTGGGTTGATTTTCATTCGCTCGGTGCACCAGCGAAAACTTTTAGTGGGAGCAGGGTAACCTTTACCAAGTAAACACGCCCAAAAGGATTGATTAGCTTCTGGCATCACCTTATGTGTGGTGATAGGTAATCCATCAAGTTTAGCTTGTCTATGTATCGCAGCTAACGAGTTATCTATATGCTCAACTACTTTTGGCGTTTCTACTAAGGTATCTGAAGCAACTAAATAGATATTTTTAGTGCGCTTTGCTTTGTCCATAGCTAAAACAGATAAATAAACAAGGGTTGCAACAGCAGAAGAATCTTTACCACCACTATAACCAATTACCCAAGGGCGATTATCTAACGTATAGGCAGAGTGCATACGATGAATTATGTCGATTAACATTTTGCTGCAATGAGGTTCATAATTAGCAACCTTGCCATTTTGAAATATCAGTTCATCGAGGTGTTTTTCGCATTGTTGGGCGTTTAAAACAACGCGTACATCCTTATACTCATCTACATCACTTATTTGAACTTTATTCTCTATAACCTCTTTGTCTATTTCATTTTTAGTTTTCTTTACTTTTTTATAGCGAATACCTTTAATATCATCAATATATTGATTTATTAAATTGATGCATAAACTTAAGGTATTTTCAGCTTGCCTTAAATGCGCTTCAGTATTTTGAGTACTGTGGTATTGCTGCTGTAAATGATTATAAATATCACTAGGGCAAGTGAAAATTTCCGACTTAGACTCATGAACGAGGTCTAAATAAGTCGCGACAGATTTTTGCTGATGTTCACCAAAAGCTATTTCTTTAGCGTGTTTTTTATTAATTTCAGCTAACTGCTGCATACTGTCGGTAACTTTATCGTTCTTAGCAATTTCTGAAAATAGCGAATACACGATGTTAATTAACGATTTTAGTTTAAGGGTGTTTTCTTCAACTTTAATCTTTAAAGCATTTTTGTCAGCTATATATTTGGGTAAATGCTCCTTTAATTTAGGAGGTAAAGTTTTCCAATTTTTGTATCGTTTAAACCCAGAAAAATACTCATTATTAATATAATCGAGTTGCTCTTCAGCTAGGTTGTCTGCTTGAAATATGTTGCTCATTCTTATGCCTGTAATTCTAAAGCGCGCTCTTCAGGAGAGAGCGCCAAACCTAGTTTGGTTTTTAATGTGTTGGCTACTAACTGAATATTAATCGTTGCTTTGGATAATCGCCCTTGTTTATTGATACAACGGCTAGCCAATTCTGAATTCGATTTTCGCCAGTCAATATTCTCTAATTTCGATAAGGTATTACGCCATTGCTCTGGTTGCTCTGTTAACAGGGTATGGCCCATAACGCCTAGTGAATGAAGGCCAATTCCGTGTGCGTGAATATACTCGAGCCTAAATAAAGACGGGGACAGTTCTTTATTACAGACCATTTGCCATTCTGGCGTGTGTTTATATACCAATGACCAAAACTCTTCTGCGACTTTTTTCTCTTCATCGGTATAGGTTTCTTTTGGCGCTTTGCCCATAAGGGCACGGGTTGCTTGTTTTATACTGCTTAAGGTAAATAACTTGCCACTTTTAGAACTAATATTAGACTTTTCCATTTCGGTAAAGCCCTTAAATGGTAATAAATTATTTGCCAAATAACGGGCAACATCTGCACTGGGATCTCGTTTGTCATAACAATCAACTAACGAAGTATTTGGTTTTACGGCATATTTATTTAAATCAACAAACATTTGTTGACTACGGGTTAGGCCTTCATCAACAAAAAACAATACTGGGATGTTATCTGAGCCTAGCTCAGGTCGCTCTTTTAATGCTTCTTCAATGGCTTTACGTCGATGTTGACCATCATTAATAAGAATCTGCGCATCTAAGGGGATTTTCAACGTGCCAAGGTTTGGCGTATTGTCGGCTTTGGTTTCTTCAAAGATTACACTTGCATCTACCGATACCGTTAATGCTGAAAACACGTAATCATCTGGATTCTCCACCAGATATTTGACCATGGCTGGGATGCGCGATTTATTTAAGGTACGCTGTGCTCTTAATTCTGGCGGCACTTCTTCTTCATCAAAGACAAATATCTTAGGTATTGTGCGAAGAGGGCATGTAGCTATATAAAACGGGCGACCGGCTTGCGTGCCTCGAACAGCAGGAAATGAAAAGCAATAGCCTGAATCTTGAGTGTTACTCATGGTTACGTACCTGACGTTAAATTATTACGTTACTTTAATAGTAGTACGTAATAATTATTACGTTATATTGTTTTATGATAATAAAACTACCGTTATTTCAATTTGGAATAATAACATTTACTGTGGATAAAACCAGTTTAAGATAGGTTATTTAACGTCAAAACGTTTCTTTGATTACGTTTTGTTCAAGGTGTAAAATTTATTGCCTTTCAGCTCAATACCTTGGTATTGAAATATCTTTTGAAGTACTTCCCAGTCGGGTTCTTTTTCTAAGGGTAAACCATGAAGTTGTTTGGCTATTCTTTTCTCAAATCTTAACTGTTGCGCATGCTCTTTGGTGTTTTTTTTCATATAAACGGACTTATCGTAAAGCGGTGGGTACGGAAACTCATCGCCATAGAAGAAAAAATCTATGTCTAAATCGTGCAGGCGAATTTTAGTGCGCTCGGTAAGTAAGGGCAGGGCTTTGTTAGTAAAATTATCATATTTCAGTAGTGTTACTTTGCCAGAGCGAATATGTACTTTAATAACATCTATATCGTCTATATCACCGTAAAGTTGGATGGCGCAACCAACATATACTCGAATTACCGCAGGCATTTGATTTAGCAAAGCTTGATTGAATGAGTATGACTTACTGTCTAATAGGTTGCCGCAATTAAACGCTTTGTATGCTTGGGCGCAAGCGTTTGCTATGTTTTCTGGTTTTCCTACTGAAAAGAGTAATGACTGTGCTAGCTCTATGGCCGTATTGTATGAGTCAAATAACGCTTTTATGTCTCGTTGTAACCTTGCTGGCATGTGAGATTTTGCTTTACGTTTTTCAAATAAGCTAAGGGAAAAGTAAACAAGTACATGGCTGCGACGTTGTTGCTGCGCCTTTTCAAAACTGGCTAACCCCATGGTGTCAGCCATTAATTCAAAGGCTTTTTTATGGCTACCTATTATACGGCGAATGTTGTCGCTGTATTCAAACTCATCATTTGCTGGCGTTCGTCCAAGTGTTAGGCACTGTTGCCAAAAATCATTAAATAGCTCGATGTGCTTTTCATACAGTGATTTTACTTGCGTAGTAGCTGGGCTTTTCTTCGCTGTTGGCCTGGATGTTAATTGTTGCCAAAGCGCATTGGCCGGTTGCTCATTAAGTTGATATTGTCTATTAAGGTAAAACTCTTCTTCCAGTGACTTGTCTTTAAAAATGGCAAATATGCCTTGGCCTAAGGCAATTGCTTTGGTTTTAAGCACTTGCTCTATGTATGAGCGTATTTCTGCTTGGCTATAGTATTTTTGAAAGGTGTTCCACTTGGTAATAACGCCGTCTTTATAACGAGTAAATTGTTCAAGCCTTGCAGAGCCCGCTAACATCACAGATACCACTAATAATTTATCGCTTAGCTGCCAGGCTCTGTTAAGGGTTTCAGTGCGCTCGTTTATTACTTCAATAACATTTAGTACAAAGCCTAAATTAACAATATCGCTGTTAATTTTATTGCTATTAGGTTTATGTACAGGGTCCCAGCTATTTATATTTAAGCCATGAGCTGCTAACTCATTTGCATCGTCACCTTTACCACAGCCATAATCGAATATGCTGTAATCACCGTCTAAAAACCCATGCCGAGCAAGCCTTTGAAAAGGTGCTGAGAGCTTGTCTCTGTTTATTGCGGTTAAGTGCCTGGCAATGGTGTCAGGTTCACTGGTTAGCGCTGGGTGTATGTTATTCGAAACCTCTATTATCTCAGCTAAAGCTAGCAGTCTCCCTTCGCTATTTAGCTGGTAACCTCTGCGTTTGATGAGTTTTTGCCACTGTTGCTTAAAACCTATGGTTTTAGTCTTTTTGTATAACTCAATTGCTTCGCCTTCTGCGGTTATTGCTTTGAATACATCTATTAATGGATAGTTAGCTAATACAAAGGTTTCTTTGCGGTGCAGTATGGGAGGGTTTTCTGATTGCTGGTAGTTAGCTTTGCGCTTTGTTTGCTCTTCTAAATCAATTGTTATGCTGGTGTGAAGTGCAGGGTAGGCGTAGGTATCAAAATCAGGGTAATTGAGCAGGGTAATTTTAAAGTCACGTTTATATAGCTTTAATAAATTCCAAGGCTCGGTAATATTTAGATTGTTGATGCTATCGAAAACTAAACCAAGTAAAGGTGTTGCTAGCACTTCTTCTATTGCTGAACGGTGCAGGTAAACAGCGGTGGGCAGCTGCTTACCGTATTTTAGTGCTTTAACTTGCTCGCGGTACTCAACAAATTTCATTATTTGATAGGCTTTGTTTGGTCTACTTGATTCTGTTGTACAAGGTAATAATAAGCATTACCTTGTTTTTTAAACGTTAGCTTACCACTGACCCTAAGGTGCATTAACTCGCAGCCTGATATTTTCAGGAGTTTTTGTGCTTCTTTACTGGTTAGCCAAGTGGTATTTTCTTGGTGATCTTTCATGCTGTTAAGGGCTCTGCTTGAGGTTTACACGTGCCATAGTTTTTAATGGGCTTACTTCTTAGTCTGTTATCTTGTGCCCAATGTATCAGCTCGTGGTAATGATGAGTACAAATCTTAATGTAGTCATTTTTTGTAAAGCTGTCTTCGGTATAGTCCTTTTTACTGCCATTTATAGTTGAGCAGTTGCTTTGATGTATAACAAAGTAATTAGAGTTTGGCGCTCGTAATGCATTAGCAACAAAGCCATTGGAAAAGTTATTAACCCAAGTTAAGTATGATCGGTCGTCATTATCAACATTATCAAAGACAGCCACTTTTATTCCTTTAAAATATTTTTAAAACGCTTTTAAGTTAACGAGTTAAGTTTACTTTTAAAATTAACATGTTATCGTTTTGCTAATCAAAATATACCTTATAGTTTTGAGGTTATCATTACTTATTAAGCAGAAATGGAGAAAATATGGATAATTATGGTAAATACGGATTAGTTGCTTTAAACGCCGTTAATAAGCTTAATATCGCGCAAGACATTGAACCCGGTAATGCGTGGGATGAAGCAGCTGTTGTAGTTTTTCCGACTCAGTTAAGCTCTAGAAAAAAAGGCTGACCACGATCTGCTTTTTTGGGGTTATGTGAAGAGGGTAAAGTTAAAGGCGTTAAATCGGGTAATTATACCAGCTCTAAGGCTAATAAAGCGTATGCAAACGATGCCGCTGACTTGCTACAAAATAGCCCTACGCTAACCACAAAAGAATTATGGGGTAAGGTTGTTAGCAATGCCGAGCCTAAAGCCCATAATAGCCAGATGAATGTAGTTATTGCTTTGTTTCATCAAGGCTATTTAATTACCTGATAAGGACTTTATATTTTGCATAAAGAAAGTATGAACAAAGAATACTTTAAGCGAGAGTGTTCTCGTCAGTTAATGGACTACTTTCAGTTATTACACAAAAACAAACTTGATACTGAGCTTAAGCACAGAGTGCAAGGTTTTATTAATGCCGGTGAATTTTAACAATCATGGTGGTTTAAGCTTGCAGGAATGCTTAACACCAGTGATTAATATTTATAGTAAAAGTTAGGTAGCGGATGACAGATGAAGAAATAACAGCTAAGGCAATAGCACAAGCTAAAGCAATGAAAAAGAAGTTAGCTAAGGCGATGATTGACCACTTGCCCGAAGAAGAAAGTGCTGTTTCTGTATTTATGGCAGGCTCACCTGGTGCGGGTAAAACAGAAACGGCTAAAAGTATGATTGAGCAGTTTAAAAATGAGCATGCTTTGGGTGTGATCCATATTGAAAATGATGAATTAAGAAAAGAATTTGATGATTACCAAGGCTTCAATTCGCCTCTATTTCAAAGACCCGCTACACTTCTAGTAGAAGCAATACATGATAGAGCGTTAAAGAAGAAAGTGAGTTTCTTGTTAGATTCAACACTTTCTAGCTTTGAGAAAGCAAAATCTAATATTGAACGTTCTTTAAATAAAGGACGTTATGTATTGATAATTTTTGTATATCAAGAGCCAGAACAGGCTTGGTGTTTAGTACAAGCAAGAGAGATTGTAGAGGGACGTAGAGTTCCCCCTGAAGTATTTGTTAATCAATTTTTGGAGTCGCAGCGAGTAGTCAGTGAGCTAAAAAAACTATTTACTAATCAAATAGATATTATTTTTATAGAAAAAAATCTTGACGGCACTCGGGAAAAGCCTCATTTCAATGTAACTGACATTGACGTGATACTCGGTAAAAAGTATAATCGCGCCTCGCTTGAAGCCATTGCTGGCATCAGCCAACCTAAAGAATAAAGGAGAGTACGACATGTTTAGCAACACTAGAGAAAAAGTTAAGTCTACACCTTTTTCTGAATTCGTACGTAACGCTTCATCTAAAGAAAAGCGTAAATTTTTTGATAAAGTCATTAAAGAAACGGTTGCTGTTCAACGTGCTATGATTGAAGAGTCTAAAGTTTGTAGTTGATTTTATTTGTTACAGATATTATCGACCAAAAGCCGCACTTTAAAAGCGGATTTTTTGATCTTAAAAAATGGATTTATTTCTAATTTTTGTTGATGTTATACCAATTACATTAATTAAGTTCCCACTTTTATCCAGTCTCGATCACACAATTCCATTACTCTCGACACATCAGATATAAAGCTATTCCATGCTAGAGAGCAGGCATCAACAATATCGTCATAACCACTGAAGCATCTATTGGCTAGTTCGTTTTGCCTTAGCAGTTTCAAACTTGCGCCATAAGCTTTTAGTGGTATTGTCTGCAATAGTCGTTTTCTTAATAGCAAACCAACTTTCAGCAGCCGATTTTAATGTATTGGTCGCGGCAAGTTGTTGTTCACGCTTTTTCTAGCATTGGCTAAAGAAACTTCAGGGTAGGTACCGCAACTTGATAGATTTGCCTAGTACTACTAAAAGTACTCCTAAAAAGTGCGGATGTCACGGAACGTAGACATAAAAAAACCCGTAAAACCTTTGGTTATGGGCTTTACGGGTTCTTTTAGAGGGTTATTAAACCCTAATTTGGTGCTCGCTACGGGACTCGAACCTGTGACACCTTGCATGTCATGCAAGTACTCTAACCAACTGAGCTAAGCGAGCAGCTGTTGATAACTCAACGAGGGCTATGTTAACTTCTGATTAATCACCTTGCAAGTGGTTTTGTGTAATTCATTGAGAAATAAGTACTACTTGCTGATTAAAGCAACAAAGTGATTGAATATGGCACTATCACTTTAAGTTGAGCCTACTGGGTTGGTTTATTCTTATGCGGGTATGGCCTTTTTAATTCGCTGTTGAATGACGTGTAAGCGCCAAGCCAGTAATATTGCCGCGGTAGTTAAACCAATAATAAAACCTACCCAAAAGCCATATGGACCCATTTTAGGGACAATCCAATCGGTTATTCCTAACATTAAACCCACAGATAAACCAACGACCCAATAAGAAACAAAGGTAATATATAAAATGGACTTAGTGTCTTTATAACCGCGTAAGGCACCTGCTGAAATGACTTGAATGGTATCTGAGAATTGATAAAGGCTAGCAAGTAACATTAAACTGGCCGCTAATTCTATCACGGGGGCCTCTGTACTATAAATACCGGCGATTTGTGTTCTAAAAAGCACGGTTATTAACGCAGTAAAGCAGGCAAGTGCTAGGCCAAGCACTATCGAATACTTGGTATAGTCTCGAGCTTGTTTGAAATTGCCATGGCCAATGGCGTAACCTACTTTGATGGTTGTCGCCATGGCAATGCTTAGCGGCACCATAAACACTAGACCAGTAAAGTTTAAGGCAACTTGGTGACTGGCGACAACTTGTGCGCCAAAAGGGACCAATATGATAGCGACAATGGCAAAGAGACTGACTTCAAACAGTAATGACAATGCAATTGGAATACCCAAGGCAAGGATGGTTTTTATCTCAGCTAACACTGGCCAATAAAAAGTACTAAATAAATTGGCTTGTTTTAGCACCTTTGAATAAAAGCAATAAATAAGCATACTGATACACATAGACCAGTAGACTAACGCGGTTGCTAGTCCACATCCAGCACCACCAAGGGCCGGCATACCAAACTTACCATAGATAAATATATAGTTTGCTGGAATATTTACCAGTAAACCAATGATACTAATAATCATGGTTGGCTTAGTATACGACAGACCTTCAGAGTAGTTTCTTAGTACTAAATAGATGCAATAGCCTGGTGCGCCCCAAACAATGTAGCCTAGGTAGTCAAACATCAATGCTTCAAGGTTACCCTCTAAGGTAACGAGTGGCGCTAAAATAGGGGTGAGAATGTAGTAAAGGCCGATTAACGATATACCGAGCAGCACAGCTATCCAGGCTGTTTGATAGGTTTGTTCGACCACATCCTTATACTTGTTGGCACCGGCAAGCTGAGAAACAATAGCTGCCAGAGCCATAATTAACCCGTAAATGGTCAATATCAGTGGCAGCCAAATACTATTGGCCACGGCAACGGCGGCTAAATCAGTCGCACTAACACGTCCCGCCATGACAATATCAACAAAGCCCATTAAGTTTTGAATTAATTGGGCTATTAAAATGGGGTAAGTCAATTTTAATAAGCTTTTGCTATGGGTACGGAAGTCAGCTAAGTTCATGTTATCGGTAACTTAAATAAAGGGGGCAGGGGGAAACGAATATTAACTATCGTTAAATTCAAGCATGATAGAGGAGATAGCTTGTGCAAACAAGGCAAAAAATGTCTTAAAATAAAGTCAAACTAGTTTATAGGTGAGCTGTTTAGTGAGTAGTGAATTTACGTGTTTAAGGAGTGGTTAGAATACTTGTTCATCATCACTATCAATGGTTAAGTGAATTTTTTTTCTATATTCATCGACGTGTAAATGGTAGTGAATTTCCATGCAACAAGATGGGCATTCATCGTAATAGTCTTGATCGCCCGCTGAAGCATCTAGGGTCGCGTGTAAGTGGTGGCCACAGTGGGGACAAGAAATGCGTTTTTCAGTGAGTTTATTAATCATATAGCCTGCCATAACAAAAGGGGAAAGGGTTTTATATCTTCTTTATTAAGTATGACTATTTTTAATTAAATTACCAAAAATAGCGGTTAATTTTAGTGCTTATTAACTAAAACTTTGCTCTATATCTTAAATTATTAGTGTAAGGGTAGAGACATAATTCGTGATAACGCTGCTTTGGCTTGGTCTATATAGATACCACCAAAAATATTAGCATGATTTAGAATATGGTAAAAATTATAGACTAGCTTTCTTTGGCTATAGCCATCATCTAACGGGTACTCTGCTTGGTAGCCATGATAAAAATCGTCAGGAAAATGACCAAATAATTCTGTCATAGCAATATCTACTTCTCGGTCACCATAATAGCAAGCGGGATCAAAAATCATCGCTTGCTCACCGGTAAAACCGGTATTACCTTGCCATAAGTCACCATGAACTAAACAGGGGGTCACTTGATGATGAAGTAAGGCATCGTGACAAACTTGGGCTATGTGTTCAATATTCCCTAGCATAATGGAACGTTCGGACAGTAATTGTAATTGCCAAGCAATGCGTTGGTCAGCAAAGAAGGTGGTCCAGTTACTGCTCCAATGATTAGGCTGAATTGTGCTACCAATGTAATTATCATGTTGCCAACCAAACTGACCATGGCGAGTTTCATAATGCATTTGTGCAAGTTGTTGACCTAGTTGGTACCAAAGCATAGGTTTAGCGGTACTAAAGTCGATATAATCGAGCACTAAAAAACTTTTATCTAAGCTGGTTCCTAGGGTCGTTACGCTTGGACTGGCAATATTGGTTAGTGTGTTCAGTTGCTTTAATGAATAGGCTTCGGCTTGAAAATTATCTAGATAATCTTTGCTATTTATTTTTAAAAAATAACAACGCTGGCCATCAGAAATTTTAAAAGAGAGATTTAATGGTGGCTCTTTATTATCAAGTAAACTAGTGAATGAAGAGGCTCTAGTACCACTAATAGAAATTTCTTGCGTTTCTGAAATATGAAATGGCTGCCCAGTTTCAATGCTAATGGCTTGTTCAATGCAATGCCACATAGTTATCCCCAAGGGTTGTAATATCTTTTTTAGTATAGCTGCTTTCCTATCGACTGTAGCTTACTTAAGGGGGGCTAGCATTAGTCATCTGCTTGTGTTGCTAAATACTGGATTTTATCGGTTACTCCATCCCATTTTTCTGCTTGTGCTAAAGCAGGCTTTACTTCGGTAATTCTCGGCCAGTTTTTGGATAATTCAGCATTAAGCTCAATAAATTCTTTCTGATCTTCGGGCACAGCATCTTCTTGAAAAATAGCATCAACAGGGCACTCAACCGGACATAAATCACAATCAATACAATCATCGGGGTTAATAACCAAAAAATTAGGCCCTTCATAAAAAGCATCAACAGGGCACACTGCTACACAGTCAGTGTATTTACATAAAATACAGTTATCGGTTACCACAAATGTCATAGTGTTATCTAAAATCGTTAATGTTGGTCATAAAGTGGTGTTGATCATACCTTTGTTGAGCGCAATTTCAATCTCTTGTTTCTAAAATGATAGCGTACAGGTAAAATAGTGAAAAATATTACTCTTCCTATGCTGGATCTTAAAGAATGATTCGTTTAACTAATATTAAACTCGCCCTTGACCATCAAGAGCACGAAATTGAACAAGCTATTTTAACTAAATTAGCCATTAAAAAGGTTCAGTTAGTCAATTTTACTGTGTTTAAACGTGGTTATGATGCCCGTAAGAAAAATAATATTTTTCTTATTTATACCTTAGATGTGGAAACGACGTTTAATGAAGAGCTGCTGGTACAATTTTCTGATGATACTCAGGTAAAAGAAACGCCAGATATGGCCTATAAATTTGTTAGCCAAGCTGCCAAAGAGCTTACCAGTCGTCCTGTTGTTATCGGTATGGGACCGTGTGGCTTGTTTGTCGGCTTATTATTAGCGCAAATGGGTTTTAAGCCCATTATCCTTGAGCGCGGCCAAGATGTGCGACAACGTACCAAAGATACCTTTGGCTTTTGGCGGAAAAAGATTTTAAATACTGAATCTAATGTGCAATTTGGTGAAGGTGGTGCCGGAACTTTTTCAGATGGTAAGCTCTATAGTCAGGTTAAAGACCCGAAGCATTACAGTCGTAAAGTTCTGCATGAATTTGTTAAAGCAGGTGCACCGGAAGAAATCCTTTTTGTCAGCAAACCGCATATAGGTACCTTTAAACTAGTGACTATGGTTGAGAAAATGCGCGCTGAAATTTTTGCACTCGGCGGCGAAGTTCGATTTAACCAGCGGGTAGATAAAATTCACTTTACCGATGTTGACGGTAATGCCTGTACAACCCAAGGTATTGAAGGCTACCAAAATAAAAAAGTCACTGGTGTAACTCTCTCTAGCGGTGATCATATTGAAACGAGTTATATCGCTTTAGCGATTGGTCATAGCGCTCGTGATACCTTTGAAATGTTATTTGATGCAGGTGTTTACATTAAACCTAAGCCATTTTCCGTTGGTTTTCGTATTGAACATGAGCAATCGGTCATTGATGAAGCACGCTTTGGTGATAATGCCGGTAATGAAATTTTAGGCTCTGCCGATTATAAATTAGTTCATCACTGTAGTAATGGTCGCTCGGTTTATAGCTTTTGTATGTGCCCTGGCGGCACCGTTGTTGCAGCTGCATCTGAAGAAGGTCGCCTAGTGACTAATGGTATGAGTCAATACTCTCGTCATGAGCGTAATGCAAATAGTGCGATTGTTGTTGGTATTGAACCGGCAGATTTTAGTAATAAGAATGAAAGTGGCGAATTTGCTAGTGAACGTGATCACGTTCTTGCTGGCATCGATTTTCAGCGGAAATTAGAAGAAAAAGCCTTTAAACTTGGCGGTGAAAACTATGACGCGCCAGTACAACTGGTGGGTGATTTCCTCGCCGGGCGTAAAAGCGGTAAACACGGCAGTGTCACGCCGTCGTACAAACCAGGGGTTACTTATTGCGATTTAAGTGAATCGTTACCCGATTATGCCATCGCAGCCATTAGAGAAGCATTACCTGCTTTTGAAAAGAAAATTAAGGGTTTTTCCATGGCAGAGGCAACACTAACGGCAGTAGAAACTCGAACTTCATCACCTATTCAAATTACTCGTGATAAAGAAACCATGCAAAGTCTTAATAGCCAAGGATTGTATCCAGCGGGCGAAGGGGCCGGTTATGCCGGTGGTATTTTATCTGCCGCTATTGACGGTATTAAAATCGCAGAAGCGATGGCGTTAGCGATTACCGCTGAACAATAAAAGTAATGGTTTTTTAATGTTGAAGGAATATTAGTTAAGGTCTATTTATTAAGGTATTACCGATAATTCAGTAATACCTTTAATTGCTTGTTGTTGCCACTTTTCTTCGGGCAACTGACGCCTAATATTGCGCATACTTTTCCAAATTGATTTAAGCGCTATATGATCCGCCAGCCATTTTGGTGTGTCACCCCGACCATCGGCGGTAAAAATATACTCAATATATAGTTCGGTTAGTTTTAGTGAATCATTATCTTCTGCTAGTTTAGGTGTAATTTTCCAATGGGCATGATGAACTTTCACTTTTAAATAACCTGCTATATTGGTAAGCGCTAGCGGACTTATTTTATCAGTCGTCATAGCGCTTATATCGGTTATGTTGATTTCAACACTGAGATCATCGTTTTGCCAATAGCGGGAATTGAGTATTAAGATTCTGGGCTTAAATGGCCATATTTTTGCTAATTTTATATAAAAGCTATGTTCTTTGGCTGAATATTGCTTAATAATTTCACTTGCACTGGCATTCACTAACCAATTTGGCGTGTTACTGACATCTTGTAAAAATAATAAGAATCCAGCAATGCTTGAATGGACTGTCGTGGTGGCTCTAATTTCGATAAGTTTTTTATCAGTTTTACCTGTGTGGGCAGCTGTACGATAACTAACACTTTGGCTACTAGTCTGTTTCCATATTTTCCAAGGGGGTTGTGATGCATGGACAAAATGTTGAGCTGGCCACATAATAAGAGCGGTAAGGAATAGTAATCTTTTCATTTAAATTAACTAGTTGTTAATTGCATTAACAAGATTATTACTGATTTAGCGGTAAAGTGCCATGCAGATTTCTTTTAATAGCAGGGTCATCGCTTTAGCCGCAATCGGTTTGCTACTATAGGAAATCGATTGCAAAATCTCAATTAAAGCATTTTTATGACTCAATTCTTTGCTGAGTTTCAATCCTTTCAATAACACGAGTGCCCGGTATAGACTGTGCTGTTAGGGCGGTAAAACTTTTATTGGTATGGCCAAAGACTTTTTTTATCTTTTTTAAGATAAAAAAGTGTTGAGATCTTGTTGAAAATCCTTGTTTTAACAGGGCAAGGCTTTTACAATCAGCACATTAAAAAAGAGCTCATAGCTCTTTTAAGTTAGCGAAGCACATGCAGACGTGGCATGGATGTCACTTAATAGAGAATGCAGACGGTACAGGAAGTACCTTATTAGATAATGCAGGAGCAATTATCCTGAGCACATTCTCCTGAGCAAGGTGCTGTCATGTTCACTATGAGCACATATAAGTTATGCCTTTGTCATGGCTTAATCATTTAAATACACTATTAAAATTCAAGCGACGCTTTGTGTGCGCCGCCACTGATAAGGAAACACATGCCTGTAATTACTCTCCCTGATGGTTCAACTCGTTCATTTGATAATAGCGTCTCTGTAATGGACGTCGCGCTTGATATCGGCCCAGGTCTTGCTAAAGCGACCATTGCTGGCCGTATCAATGGTGAATTAGTTGATGCGTGTGAATTGATAACAGAAGATGCGTCCTTACAAATTATCACCAGTAAAGATAGCGAAGGTTTAGAAATTATTCGTCACTCTTGTGCACATTTATTAGGGCATGCTATTAAGCAACTATGGCCAGATACGAAAATGGCGATTGGTCCTACTATCGACAATGGTTTTTATTATGATGTCGATTTAGAGCACACCATTACTACAGATGATTTGCTTAAACTTGAAAAGCGTATGACTGAACTTGCCCGTACTAATTATCAAGTGGTGAAAAAAGTGGGGTCGTGGCAAACCGCTCGTGATGCCTTTGCTGAGCGCGGCGAGAGTTACAAAATTGAAATTTTAGATGAAAATATCTCTCAAGATGATATGCCTGCTTTGTATCATCATGAAGAATATATAGATATGTGTCGAGGCCCACATGTGCCGAGCATGCGTCACTGTCATCACTTTAAATTAATGAAGCTCGCCGGTGCTTATTGGCGTGGCAATAGCGACAATAAAATGTTGCAGCGTGTCTACGGCACAGCATGGGCAGATAAAAAGCAACTTAAAGCCTATATCGTGCGTTTAGCGGAAGCGGAAAAACGTGATCACCGTAAAATTGGTAAAGCCTTAGACTTATTTCATTGGCAAGAAGAAGCGCCGGGCATGGTGTTTTGGCATAATGATGGTTGGGTTATTTATACTGAGTTAGAGAAGTTTATGCGTGAGAAATTACGCGAGTACGATTATGACGAAGTAAAAGCGCCGATGATGATGGACAGAAGTTTGTGGGAAAAGTCCGGTCATTGGGAAAAATATAAAGATGGTATGTTTACCACTACCTCTGAAAAGCGTGAATACGCGATTAAACCAATGAATTGTCCAGGTCATGTACAAATCTTTAACCAAGGTTTAAAATCATACCGCGATTTACCTTTACGTATTGCCGAGTTTGGTTGTTGTCATCGTAATGAGCCTTCAGGCTCGTTACACGGTTTAATGCGCGTACGTGGTTTCACTCAAGATGATGCCCATATTTTCTGTATGGAATCGCAAGTTCAAGACGAAGTGAAAAAGTGTATCGAGATGGTTTACGATATTTATGGTTCATTTGGTTTTAAAGATATTATTGTTAAATTATCAACACGTCCAGAAAGTCGTATTGGTAG
Organism: Colwellia sp. TT2012; assembly: GCF_001440345.1. Lineage (GTDB taxonomy): Bacteria > Pseudomonadota > Gammaproteobacteria > Enterobacterales > Alteromonadaceae > Colwellia. Next base: position 97,922 of record NZ_LJYX01000009.1, read on the forward strand.
TGATGAGATTTGGGATAAAGCGGAAGCGGGCTTAGCAAAAGCATTAACCGACAGTAATATTGAATTTGAATACTTACCCGGTGAAGGTGCTTTTTACGGTCCTAAAATTGAATTTACTTTAATGGACTGTTTAGGACGAGCTTGGCAATGTGGTACTGTGCAACTTGATTTTGCTTTGCCAGAGCGTTTAGGTGCCACTTATGTTGGTGAAGACAACGAAAGATATACTCCGGTGATGATTCATCGAGCCATTTTAGGTTCATTAGAGCGCTTTATTGGTATTTTAATTGAAGAGTATTCGGGTAAATTCCCAACATGGTTATCACCCACTCAAGCCATAATTATGAATATTACCGATAAACAAGGTGATTATTGTAAAGAAATCGTTAAAAAACTGAAAGAAAATGGCTTTAGAGCAAAACAAGACTTGAGAAATGAGAAGATAGGCTTTAAAATCCGCGAACATACTTTGAAGCGTATTCCTTATTTGTTGGTTATTGGTGACAAAGAAATGGAATCCGGCGAAATTTCCGTTCGGACTCGAAGTGGTGAAGATTTAGGGAAAATGTCTGTTGATGACTTTATCGCTAAGTTATCTGATGAAGTGAAAACGCGTCAGTCATAGTTAAAGCAGCGATAAATTTTAAACGGATAGTAAAAACATAAACTAGTCTGCCTTTTTTGTAATTAGACATTAAAAGGCAGAGATTTAATAAACAGCTAAATAAGAGTTCTTTGGAGGAACATGGCTATTAAAGGTGGACAACGAGGCGGGCGTAAAGAGCCAGCTCATCGTTTAAATGAGTTAATTACAGATATCTCAGGCAATGAAGTTCGTTTAATTAAATTTGACGGAGAAGCCGGTGGCATCGTTACATTAAATGAAGCAATGGACCAAGCATATGATGCTGGTGTAGATCTTGTTGAAATTAGCCCTACTGCTAAGCCACCCGTTTGTCGTGTGATGGATTACGGCAAGTTTATCTATGAAAAAGCTAAAGAGCAGAAAGAACAACGTAAAAATCAGAAACAAATTCAGGTTAAGGAAATTAAATTCCGTCCTGGTACAGATGAAGGCGATTATCAGGTAAAACTACGCAACCTGAAACGCTTTTTAGAAGGCGGCGATAAGGTCAAGGTTACATTACGTTTCCGTGGCCGTGAAATGGCCCACCAACAACTCGGTTTAGATTTGTTAACTCGTGTTAAAAACGATTTAGCTGAGCTTACTGTGCTTGAGTTCTTCCCGCGTCGTGCGGAAGGGCGTCAAATGGTGATGGTCTTAGCCCCTAAAAATAGATAAAACTTGGTTTGACAAGTAATAGGAGATTTTCGGATTTTCTATTCACCAACTTTATCTTTACGCTGGTAGTAAAGGCTTGCAAGTAAAGTGACCGACTTTAGTTAACTAAAGAAAATCACTTTCGCCCTCGCTACTTAATATTTGGCATATACCACTTCTTCTAGAAGGGTATAAATGCGGAGTTATTCACATGCCTAAAATGAAAACCAATAAAGGTGCTGCAAAGCGCTTTAAAAAAACAGCCAATGGCTACAAGTTCAAACAAGCTGGCCTTCGTCATATCCTGACTAAGCGTCGTACTAAAGTTAAGCGTCATCTTCGTGCTAAAAGCATGATCGCCGCAGCTGACATTAAGTCAGTTAAAAAACTTTTACGTCACGGTTAATTAGGAGATATAGAAAATGGCTAGAGTAAAACGTGGTGTACAAGCTCGTGCACGTCACAAAAAAGTTCTAAAGCAAGCTAAAGGTTATTACGGTGCACGTAGTCGTGTTTATCGTGTTGCTTTCCAAGCAGTAACTAAAGCAGGTCAATACGCTTACCGCGATCGTCGTCAACGTAAACGTCAATTCCGTCAACTTTGGATTGCTCGTATTAACGCAGCAGCTCGTATAAATGGTTTATCTTACAGCAAATTCATTAATGGTCTTAAAAAGGCTGCTATTGAAATTGATCGTAAGATCCTAGCTGACATCGCAGTATACGATAAAGTAGCATTCACTTTCTTAGTTGAAAAAGCGCAAGCTTCTTTAGCTGCTTAAGCAGAAGAATGTAAGCTTAACTAATGTTTAGTTAAGCTTGAAAAAAGGACGCTTTATAGCGTCCTTTTTACTTTTAAGCGATTACGATTTAACTAAAATATACTTATGGTAAAATTGCTTGGTTATGGATAAGAGTGATGAATAAAAGTTATTTTAGTTAAGTGGTAGTTTTTTTAAAAAGCTGAAAATATTTGTGAATATATAAGAGAATTAATTATGAACCTAGCTGATAAAGTTTTAGCCGTTAATAACGACTTGCCAATCCGTACGGATGCTCCAGTACACAGTGGTAAAGTACGCTCTGTTTATTGGTTAACTGAAGCTGATAGCAAGCGCCTTATTAAAGAGAAAGGCTATGATGTCCCGAGTGATACAGCTTTAGCTATTATGGTGATCAGCGATCGAATTTCAGCTTTTGATTGCATTTGGACGGGTAAAGATGGCATGCGCGGCGTACCCGGTAAAGGTGCGGCCTTGAATGCCATTTCAAATCATTGGTTTAAGCTGTTTAAAGCGCAAGGACTTGCCGATAGTCATATTTTAGATATACCTCATCCCTTTGTCTGGATTGTACAAAAAGCTAAACCGGTCATGATTGAAGCCATTTGTCGTCAGTATATTACCGGCTCTATGTGGCGCAGTTATGTTAAAGGCGAACGTGAATTTTGTGGCATTGAGCTTGCTGATGGCTTAGTAAAAGATAGTAAGCTAACCAAACTGCTACAAACCCCTTCAACCAAGGGCGTATTGCAAGGCATACCCGGTGTGCCAGCGGTTGATGATGTTAATATAACGCGTAAAAATATCGAAGATAATTTTGCCGCCTTTAATTTTAAGTCGGTTGATGATATAGCCTTATATGAAAAACTACTTACCGAAGGTTTTGATGTTATTTCCACGGCGTTAGCTAACATAGACCAAGTCTTTGTCGATACTAAGTTTGAATTTGGTTATGTGAAAGATATTGATGGTAATGATAAATTGATTTATATGGATGAAGTAGGCACACCAGACTCATCACGTATATGGGATGGTGCACAATACCGCGCGGGTAACGTCGTCGAAAACTCCAAAGAAGGTTTCCGTCAGTGGTTATTGAATCACTTTGCAGATGCAGATGTTTTACTCAATAAAGATCGTATGAACGAGCGTTTAGCACTTGCTGCGGATAATGAATTACCAGTAGATGTCTTAATGCACGTTTCTAAAACATATATAGATATTGCTGAGAAAATTACCGGTGAAAAAATTATCTTATCTGATAACCCAAAAGCAGAAATAATTACAATATTACGTGAGCAATATCAGTTGATTGATTAGTTTTTCATTTAAAAAATACTTACTCAAGAAAATAAAACCCAGCTTGTCGCTGGGTTTTTGTTATTTATCACTGGGCCAAGATAAACTAAACTTGGCCAATTCTGTTTGTTTATTATTAGGGTTCTCTAATTTGATTACTCTTGAATTTTTAAATTTACTTAAAGGAAAAGCATATTGGGTTAATTGATGTTTTTGCATATAATTATCATACGCGCCGGAATCATAAAGGCGTTGTAAGCCTAAAGTTAACCTGTTGGCTAACTGTTTATTATTATTTTTGACAAAAAAATGCATGGTAAGTGGGTATTGAATAATTAAGTCTTGATAAAAGATAAGGTTTGGAAAACTGCTATGAACTAGGTCAAGTTCAGCTTGGCCTTCAAAAATACTTAAGGGTAAATAATCACAACGCTTTAACTCGACCATATGTAACATAGCATCGAAGTAGCCAACACGTGCTACAGCAAGACCAGCATGCTCTAATATATCTGCATCTGGCCAGTGTAGACCCTGGCAAGCAATTAACTTAGTTAAATCTTCGACGGAATGATAAGCTGAAAACTTATTTTTGTCTTGTTGACGTATTATCATACCGCGCCAACCTAAACCGCCACGGAATAAAGGAAAAGCTACCTTATGAAGGTTAGACTGACGAATATCTGAATTACCAGCCCAGACAACATCGTAAAAAGCACCTAATGCTAATAACTTTAACATTCGCTCTTGGCCAGGGTAGGGTACTGTTTGCAAAACCGCGTAACCATACTCATCTGCCGTTTCAATTAAGGCAAGGCGGAGTAAGCCGGTAAAATAATCGTGACTGGCATCATCAGGTTTTTGTTTTCCCGTTGTTGTTACTGTTGTTATAGCAAAACAATGGGCTGAAACAAGTAACAACAAAATGAGCAAAGCTTTCATTGCTATCCCCTATGAATGGCTTGTAGCAATTATAGTGTAGCCTTGATTACTTTGTTGATTACTTTGTTGATTACTTGGATGTAGCTTGAAAAACTAACAGCTATTTACCACCATTTTTAATTATTTTTCGGGCCATTTCATCAGCAATAATACCGGTAGGTCTATTTTGTGCATCCGCCTTAGCATAAATATCTAATAGGGTATGATAGATTTCTTTAACTTTTAGAGTCGATTTTTTAGCATCGTAATCCTCTTCAAAGGAGACATTGATGATACCACCGGCATTAATAACATAATCAGGTGCGTATAATATGCCATGGTCTACTAAAGCTTGGTCATGGCGCGGCTCGGCTAATTGATTATTTGCACAACCAGCAACAATTACGGCTTTTAAACGGCTGATGGTTTCATCATTAATGGTAGCTCCTAATGCACAAGGGGCGTATATATCGACATCTTGATCATAAATTTCATCTAAACCAACCACCTTGGCATTAAACTGAGTTGCGGCAATATCTAAAGCCGCTTGATTGATATCCGTGATGACAAGTTTTGCCCCAGCATTATGGAGGTGTTCGCATAAAAGATAGCCAACGCTGCCTAGGCCTTGTACGGCAACTTTGAGGCCAGTTAAATCATCACGATTAAGTTTATGTTTGACCGACGCTTTGATGCCGAGGAAAGTTCCGTGGGCGGTAAAGGGAGCCGGGTTACCACTTTTCCCTTCAGTGCCGGTGACAAAAGGGGTGACGGTATTAGCAATAGCAATATCACTTGTGGTGATATTGACATCTTCTGCACTTAAGTAACGGCCATTTAGGTTATTTAATGCTGCACCAAAGGCTTTAAATAGCGCTTCTGATTTAAGTGTTTTTGCATCACCAATAATGACCGACTTACCACCGCCCATACTTAAGCCCGCTAAAGCATTTTTATAAGTCATGCCTTTAGATAGTCTTAAAACATCAATGAGAGCCTCTTCATCACTAGCATAATCCCACATTCTACAGCCGCCGACGGCAGCACCAAGTTTAGTGCTATGGATGGCAATAATTGCCTTTAGTCCACTTGCTTTATCGCTGCAATAAACAACTTGTTCGTGATCGTCAAAATCAGGTAAATCAAATAAAGCCATCTTTTTATCTCCATTTTTTCTTGCTAGAAAAGGCAATTTAAATGTGTTGTAATGTTTTAACCGAACCATAGCACCTAGAAAATAGCCAAGCTAGTCACGAGTAACATTAAGTATTTAATATTAGGATGCTAGCTGTAAGCGAAAAGCTACAACTGCACATTATTGGTGACCTACTTGCCCCCGGCTATAAATCAATAATCCAAGATGAATTTGAATAAGTAGAGGGATAAAATGAACGAAGCAGTAAAGATGACAGAAGAGCAACAGCAGCAATGGATAAGAGAGCAATATCAAACAGCCACTAAGTATCTAGCGGAGAAAGGTATTGTCACCAATAGCGTTAAAACGGAAGATAGCCGTTACTTAGTGCCTTTGTTAGCACTGTGGAAATTAACCTCCCTTGAAGGGAAAAGCTATTGGGTCTTATGTGGTGATTTACCAAGTGATCACAGCAGTGCTGAGATTGCCACTAATGCACGTGATGCCTTGAGACATTTCTCGCTAAAATGGCAAATGCAGGCAGAAAATCTTTTACAAGCAAAAAGTGAAGAGCAGCATGACTTTGCTCAGTTATTAATTGGCCGCGCCGATGGCTTGTATAAATTGTATGAAGATGAGTCTCTGTGGCAAGCTAAATAGTTATAACATCAAAGAAAAAACATTAATGATTTAGGTAGCACTTGCCTTTTTCTGCCGGGACGGCGGCCTTAGTGATCGCGCATGCCATCCGTTGTTTTGGCATGCCAGCCACCATATAAACTGAGCCAATCGGGTAAAAATCATGTTGAGTAAAGTAATATACTTTCTCTAATAGATTGGAAATAAATACTTCCTTGAGCATGGGGCTAGAAGCAAAAAAGAAGGCATAGCGCCTTCTTTTTAATGTCAGTGCTTAAAAATAACTTATTTTAGCTCATCAATAAAAGCAACGGCACGGCCAATATAGCTAGCCGGAGTCATTTCACATAACTGCGCTTTAGCTTGATCTGGTAAATCAAGCGTCATAATAAATTTACGCATTGAATCGCCATTGACACGTTTGCCGCGTGTTAATTCTTTTAGTTTTTCATAAGGCTTTTCAATGCCGTAACGACGCATTACTGTTTGTACTGGCTCAGCCAATACTTCCCAGTTATTGTCTAATTCTGCGGCTAGATTTGCTTCGTTAACTTGTAACTTGCTAATACCTTTTAGGGTTGCGCCGTAAGCGATCATCGCATGGGCAAAACCAACGCCTAGGTTACGTAACACTGTTGAGTCAGTTAGGTCACGTTGCCAACGAGAAATAGGTAATTTCTGTGCTAGGTGAGTGAAAAGTGCATTAGCAATACCTAGGTTACCTTCTGAGTTTTCAAAATCAATCGGGTTAACTTTATGTGGCATGGTTGATGAGCCAATTTCACCGGCAATAGTTCTTTGCTTGAAGTGACCTAGAGCGATGTAACCCCAGATATCACGATCAAAATCGATTAAAATGGTATTAAAACGAGCGATAGCATCAAATAGCTCAGCAATATAGTCATGTGGCTCAATTTGGGTAGTAAACGGGTTGAATGATAAACCTAATGAGGTAACAAATTCATTAGCGTATTCATGCCAGTCAATGTCAGGGTAAGCGCTAAGGTGAGCATTGTAATTACCTACGGCGCCGTTAATTTTACCTAACAACTCCACCTTGGCGATTTGCTCACGTTGACGCTGTAAACGTACATATACGTTAGCCATTTCTTTACCTAGGGTGCTTGGCGAAGCAGGTTGTCCGTGAGTACGACACATCATAGGTATAGTTTTGTATTCAACCGCTAGCCCTTTGATAGCAGCTAGAATTTTGTCCATTTCTGGTAATAATACTTTTTCACGACAGTCATTCAACATTAAACCATGGGATAAGTTGTTGATGTCTTCAGAGGTACAAGCAAAGTGAATAAATTCAGTGACTGCATGCAATTCAGCATTATCAGCAATTTTGTCTTTTAAGAAGTATTCAACCGCTTTAACATCATGATTGGTTATCGCTTCAATTTTTTTAATGCTTAACGCATCTTCTTCACTGAAGTCAGTGATAATGGCATTTAAAGCAGCATTCGCTTCGGTGGAAAATGCTGGAACTTCAACAATAGCACTTGTTTCAGCAAGCTTTTGTAACCAACGTACTTCTACGGTTACGCGGTATTTAATTAGGCCAAATTCACTAAAAATAGGGCGTAATGATTTTACTTTGCTGCCATAACGACCATCTACTGGTGATATTGCACTTAATGCTGAAAGTTCCATAATCTTTTCCTAGGTTATATGTAGGTTATATTAATATGCTCTGTAACTAAGCTGTTAAGTTACAGAGCTAAATAGAGGGTGATTTTTATCAAATTCTGTTGAGTAAGCCTTTAGCGGTATCAACTATTTTTTTACGACTAAATAATATATGACGTCTTTTACCGCCCGTTTGTCGCCATAAGACTGCCGCACGTATACCGGCTAACAATAACGCTCGAATTTTATATTGATTTGCGCTTTGCTTTAAAATACTGGGCTCGCCAGTGACCTGAATTTTATGACCTAAGGGACTAATAATATCACTATAAATACTGGCAAAACTAGCAATTAAGGTCTCGCTTGTTATTGCATAATGGGCAAGCTGTCGCTCAGTTGCATTGATACGTTCACCCAAGGCATTGAGCTGTTTAGGTTGTTTAGCAAGGCGTCTTTCTAAGTTTATTAAGCTAATGATATAGCGAGTAAACTCAGGATCTTTTTGTTTGCTAGCACTGGTTGTCTCTTTATCACTGCCTAGATGCTGAATTAACAACTCTAGACCCTTTTTAATATTACTGAGTTTGCCACCGTAAACCGCTAAGGTATTATCGGGGGAGGTTTCTATAATACTTTGCAGTAACACACGGAATTCTTCATCCGTGATATGACCAGAGCGTGAGACTTGTTGTACTTGATAAGCAACTTGGCAAATAGCGGCAAAAGTAATGGTTTGATCTTTCATTTTATCTCTAGTTTTTGGCTTATATTGGCTTAAACGATGTTAATTTTAACGAATGAGGGTATCAATAATACCACCACCTAAACAGACATCACCTTGATAAAATACCACCGATTGCCCAGGGGTAACTGAGCTTTGTTTTTCATTAAAATCAATTTGGTATTCTTGCTTTTCTACACTAACATTTACGTCACTCGTTAAAGGGGTTACCGTACAAGAGACATCTTCTTGGCGATAACGCGTTTTAACGGTACATTGGATACTGTTACTGAGTGCTTTTCTATCAACCCAGTGTAATTGATTTGCTATGACACCTTTAGAAAATAGGCGAGGGTGGTTGTGACCTTGACCAACAATTAAAACATTACGTAATAAATCTTTTTCAACCACGTACCAAGGTGCTTCACCTGCATCAGCTAAACCGCCGATACGTAAGCCTTTTCGTTGACCTAGGGTATGATACATAAGGCCGTCGTGATGGCCGATAGCAACGCCTTCGGCTGATTCAATAATGCCTGGTTTTGCCGGTAGATATTGACCAAGAAAATCTTTGAATTTACGCTCACCGATAAAACAAATACCCGTGCTATCTTTTTTATTATGGGTAACTAAGCCAGCCTTTTCGGCGATAGCGCGTACTTTCGGTTTTTCAATATGGCCGACCGGAAACAAGGTTTTAGATAATTGCTTTTCGTCTAAAGTGTAAAGAAAGTAACTTTGATCTTTATTACTATCGAGGCCTCGTATCATCTTCCAGCCATTATCACGAAACTCACGTTGCACGTAATGGCCAGTGGCAATATAGTCGGCGCCTAAATCTTCACAAGCAAACTCTAAAAAAGCTTTAAATTTTATTTCTTTATTACACATGATATCGGGATTAGGGGTACGTCCGGCTTTATATTCAGCAAGAAAATACTCAAATACATTATCCCAATATTCGGTAGCAAAATTGATGGTGTGTAATTTAATATCTAGTTTGTCACAAATAGCTTGGGCATCTTCTAAGTCTTGAGCAGCAGCACAATACTCATCAGTATCATCTTCTTCCCAGTTTTTCATAAACAAACCTTCTACTTGATAACCTTGCTCCTTAAGCAAGTAAGCAGAGACCGATGAGTCGACACCACCAGACATACCGACAATGACTTTTGTTTGCTCTGGGGCTTTATTATTTGTAGCTGTTAACATGTTTGTTTGACCAATAGACTTTAAAAATTAAGCGTACTAACTATCTATAACTAAAAATAAGTGTACTAAAATAAGAGGCGCAAAATTATAACACGCACAACTAACAGGATATAGATTAAAGATTAGATTTTAGTTGTGATAAGGGGATTTTATTACCCGCTAAGTAATCTTCAATGCACTCTAATACCATGGAACTACGCAATTGCAGACCTTTTGCTTTTATTTGCTCAAGGGTAAGCCAATGAGTGGCTATTATTTCGCTATCTTGTGGCTGGCCGGTTAAATATTGATCCAATTCGATGACAAAACAAAAACGTAAAAAATACAGTTGCAGATCTGGTCGATGAAAATAATAAATGCCGCACAGATAATCAGGCGTTAATGTTAAGCCCGTTTCTTCAAGTATTTCTCTTTTTATGGCGGTTGTAAGGCTCTCATTCGCCTCTAAGTGCCCAGCAGGCTGATTAAAAACGACTTGGTTATTTTCATACTCTTCAACAAATAAGAATTTACCTTGGTGATGAATAACCGCGGCAACTGTGGTATTGGGCTTAAATTGGCTTGAGCCGTGCTCATTGCTCGTTGATATATCGGCGTTACTCTTCAACTTTAAAATCCCCATTGGCTATATTATCTAAGGTCCAATTGCCAATGCGATATCTAATGAGTCGCAAGGTAGGAAAACCAATGTTTGCCGTCATGCGTCTAACTTGCCTATTACGACCTTCAGTTATGGTGATTTCCAGCCAGGTGGTGGCAATATTGGCACGTTCCCTTATCGGGGGAATACGTGGCCAAATTTTAGGTGCCAGCATAATGGCCACTTTAGCTGGTTTAGTCATACCATCTTTTAATTCAACGCCTTGTCGTAGTTTTACTAAATCTTGCTCTGTTGGCGCACCTTCAACTTGCACCCAATAAGTTTTCTCTGTTTTTTTAACCGGATTGGCTATTTGATGCTGTAACTTACCATCATTGGTTAATAACAATAAACCCTCACTGTCTCTATCAAGTCGTCCTGCTGCATATACATTAGGTATAGTGATAAAATCTTTTAAGGTTTTGCGATTATGCTCATCGGTAAATTGGCATAACACATCAAAGGGTTTATTGAAAAGCACAATTATTCGCTTTTCGCTAAGTGGTCGTACCTTCTGTTGGTTTTTAGCGCTATGTCTTGTATAGCCTTTGCTCTGCTTCATTTTTAGACTAAATATCCTTAAAAATATGTGATGGCTTTCTGCTTGGCTATATTAATACGCTTTGAATTACTATACTATGCGCGCGAAAAATAAATTTTAGCTTGAGTGAATTTTAATTAATTTTTAGTGAATTTTTATACGAACACTCGAGCGTTTAGCTAATTAACGTAGGAATCTCAATGAGCACTGATAACTCAAAAATCATTTATACTATTACCGACGAAGCGCCTGCCTTAGCAACGTATTCTTTATTGCCAATCATTCAAGCTTATACCGCTTCTTCAGGCATTAATGTTGAAACACGTGATATCTCACTAGCGGCTCGTATCTTAGCTAACTTTCCAAAATACTTAACTGAAGAGCAACGTGTTGATGATGCATTGGCTGAGTTAGGTGAATTAGCGAAAAAACCAGAAGCAAATATTATCAAATTGCCAAATGTTTCAGCATCTATTCCCCAGTTAGAATTGGCTATTAAAGAATTACAAACAAAAGGTTTCGACTTACCTAATTACCCGGCTGAGCCACAAAATGAAGCGGAAGAGTCGATTAAGTTAACTTACGCTAAAGTATTAGGCTCAGCGGTTAATCCGGTATTACGTGAAGGTAACTCTGATCGTCGTGCTCCGGCTTCTGTTAAGCAATACGTGCGTAATAACCCTCACTCAATGGGCGTTTGGTCTAGCGAGTCAAAATCTCATGTGGCTCATATGAGCTCAGGTGATTTTTATGGCAGTGAAAAGTCAGTAACACTTGCTGGTGCAACCGAGGTAAATATTGAATTTGTTGCTGAAAACGGTGAGGTGACTTTATTAAAATCAAAGTTGCCATTACTGGATAAAGAAATTATTGATACTTCAGTGATGAGTAAATCTGCATTGGTCGAATTCTTTGAAACGGAAATAAATAAAGCCAAAGAAGAAGATGTTTTACTTTCATTACATTTAAAAGCAACCATGATGAAAGTTTCAGACCCAATCATGTTTGGCCACGCAGTAAAAGTATTCTATAAAGATGTCTTTGCTAAACATGCGGCTACTTTTGAACAGTTAGGTGTTGACGCTGATAACGGTATTGGTGATGTTTACGCTAAAATCGCCCGTTTACCGGCTGAGCAAAAAGCAGAAATTGAAGCAGACATACAAGCTGTTTATGCTACTCGCCCAGAAATAGCCATGGTTGACTCAGATAAAGGCATTACCAACTTACATGTGCCAAGTGATGTCATTATTGATGCGTCAATGCCGGCAGCAATTCGTGCCTCAGGTATGATGTGGGGACCTGATGGAAAGCAAAAAGACACTAAATTTATGATCCCCGACCGTAACTATGCGGGTGTTTTCTCGGCTGTAGTTGATTTTTGTCGTGAAAATGGTGCTTTCGATCCAACAACAATGGGTACAGTACCTAATGTTGGTTTAATGGCGCAAAAAGCGGAAGAATATGGTTCACACGATAAAACGTTCACCATGTCAGGTACCGGTGTTGTTCGTGTTGTAAATGATAAGGGTGAAACACTGCTTGAACAAAATGTTGCTCAAGGTGATATTTTCAGAATGTGTCAGGTTAAAGATGCCCCTATTCAAGACTGGGTTAAATTAGCGGTAACTCGTGCTAGAGCAACGGGAATTCCGACGGTATTTTGGTTAGATGAAGATCGCGGCCATGATGCACAAATGATCAAAAAAGTTAATACTTATTTAGCTGACCATGATACTAGCGGTTTAGATATCCAAATTCTTGAGCCAGTAAAAGCCTGTCAATATACCCTTGCCCGTATTGCTAAAGGTGAAGATGCAATATCTGTTACCGGTAATGTATTACGTGATTATTTAACGGATTTATTTCCAATTCTTGAGCTTGGTACTAGTGCCAAAATGCTTTCGATCGTGCCATTAATGAATGGTGGTGGTTTATTCGAAACGGGTGCTGGTGGCTCTGCACCTAAACATGTACAACAATTCGAAAAAGAAAACCATTTACGTTGGGACTCTTTAGGTGAATTTTTAGCACTTGCTGCCTCACTAGAGCATGTTGCGGTAACGACGGGTAATGCTAAAGCACAAATATTAGCTGATACACTAGATGCAGCCACGGGTAAGTTTTTAGCTACCAACAAATCACCATCACGTAAAGTGGGTGAATTAGATAACCGCGGTAGCCATTTTTACCTTGCCATGTTTTGGGCGCAAGCACTAGCAGAGCAAACAACGGATACTGAGCTTAAAGACAACTTTACCGGTATAGCGCAAGCGCTGACCAAGCAGGAAGAAAAGATTATTGCTGAGTTAAATGCCGTTCAAGGTCCAGCGGTTGATCTCAATGGTTATTATTTTGCGGATACTCAGCTGGTCGAAAAAGCAATGCGTCCTAGTGAGACCTTTAATACTATTTTATCGGCACTGTTATAAAATAGTTAGCAAAATTTAGGGTAAACAAAGAGTTAAGCTGCTTACCAAGCGTACCGAAATAAAAAGCTAAGTAGTAATACTTAGCTTTTTTTTGTTTTTTTTTACCGATATTCCTTATTAGACTTTGGTCTAAAGGCTATTTATTCATTTTAGTGATAACGGATATAATCCAAAAGTGATTAGTGACTTGAACTTTTTTGATTTAGTTTAGTAGTGCAACATTTTCATTCTTGCTTAATGTGGAGCTAACTTTATGACGAATCTAATCACCATTCCAACCGCTGGAGATAAAATAACTTTTATTGACGGTAAGTTAATAGTGCCAAATAATCCGATAATCCCGTTCATCGAAGGCGATGGTATAGGTGTGGATGTGACACCACCTATGTTAAAAGTTGTAAATGCTGCTGTCGCTAAAGCTTACGGTGGCGATAGGAAGATAGTATGGCTGGAAGTCTATGCTGGTGAGAAAGCGACCAAAATGTATGATAGTGAAACGTGGCTGCCAGATGAGACACTTGCCATACTACAGGAATATAAGGTTTCCATAAAAGGACCGCTGACAACACCTGTAGGGGGTGGCATGAGCTCTTTAAATGTCGCCATAAGACAAATGCTTGACCTTTATGTTTGTCAACGTCCAGTACGATGGTTTACCGGTGTGCCAAGCCCGGTAAAAAGACCGGCTGAAGTCGATATGGTTATCTTTAGAGAAAACACTGAAGATATTTATGCCGGTATTGAATTTAAAGCCGGGAGTGATAAGGCTAAAGCCATGATTGAATTTCTGATTAATGAAATGGGCGCTAGTAATATTCGTTTTACTGAAAATTGTGGTATTGGTATAAAGCCAGTATCTAAAGAAGGCACTCAACGTCTGGTCAGACAAGCAATTCAATATGCAATTGATAATGATAAAGATTCGGTAACTCTGGTTCATAAAGGTAATATTATGAAGTTTACCGAGGGCGCGTTTAAAGAATGGGGTTATGAACTGGCGCGAGAAGAATTCGGCGCAAGCTTAATCGATGGTGGTCCTTGGTGCACCCTTATAAACCCTAATACAGGTCGAGATATCATCATTAAAGATGTTATAGCCGATGCTATGTTACAGCAAATATTATTACGACCAGCAGAGTATAGTGTAATTGCTACTTTAAATTTGAATGGTGATTACTTATCAGATGCTCTTGCGGCTCAGGTTGGTGGTATAGGTATTGCTCCCGGGGCAAATTTGGGCGATGAAGTTGCGGTGTTTGAAGCCACTCATGGCACAGCGCCAAAATACGCCGGTAAAAACAAAGTAAACCCTGGCTCAGTGATTCTTTCCGCTGAAATGATGTTAAGACATATGGGCTGGCTTGATGCGGCTGATCTACTCCTTAAAGGGATGTCGGGAGCCATTAAAGCGAAAACAGTAACATACGATTTTGAGCGATTGATGGATGATGCCACTTTAGTTTCTTGTTCAGCATTTGGTGATTGTATTATTGAACATATGTAGCTGAAGGCTGTAAGAGAATAAAAAAACACAGCTAAATAGCTGTGTTTTTTTATGTTACTTTAGCGCTAAGGCTTTTTATTCTATTTCGTCTTCAGCTAATTTAATGCTAGCTGCGTGGAGACCTTTAGCGCCTTCATTTAGTTCGTAATTGACGTCTTGTCCGGCTTTTAATGTTCGATACCCATCCATGTCGATTGTTGAATAGTGCGCGAAAATATCTTCTCCACCACTATCTGGACGAATAAAGCCAAAACCTTTTGCATTATTAAACCATTTAACTGTACCGTGTGCCATACTTCAACTTCCTTCTATATCCTTTAGTATTTAATTATGTTTAACTTATCCTTGCAGCGTATATCCCAGAGGGATAAGCAAAGGATAAATTAGTGCATAGACCACAAACTAAGCGACTACATATTAGTCACCTATAGAATCGTAGATAAGTTATGGAATTTGTCAAGTTAAAAAGATGTTTTATTACCGTTTTTTAGGCTTAATTCCACAAAAAGTTACAGCAAAAGTGAAAAGCAGAGACTAAGATAAATATATGAGCAACAGGAAAGAGTTATTTGATACCCAAACCATTGTTGAAGAGGCAGTTAAAGAGCAAATAGAAGAACCGGCTAAATACCATGTTTTTTTACTTAATGATGACTATACCCCGATGGACTTTGTTGTAGATGTATTGTGTAATTTTTTTAACAAAACAGCAGAACAAGCAACAGATATTATGTTAACCATTCACAATCAAGGAAAGGGTCTTTGCGGCATATATACTGCAGAGATAGCAGAAACAAAAGTAGAACATGTTGTCCAGTACGCTTTTGAACATCAGCACCCATTAAAGTGTGTGATGAAAAAAGCCTAAAGTAAAAGTTGGAGTAGTTATGCTAAACAAAGACTTAGAAATATCACTTAATTTAGCTTTTCGCCAAGCTAAAGAATCTCGCCACGAATTTATGACAGTAGAACATTTACTGCTGGCATTATTAGATAACCCCTCAGCGATTGAAGCACTTGGAGCTTGCGGTGCTGATTTGGCTAAACTTCGTAAAAGCTTATTAGACTTTATTGGCGAAACAACGCCAATGATCCCTGTAGGGGAAGAAGAACGTGAAACCCAGCCAACGTTAGGATTTCAACGTGTGCTCCAACGAGCTGTTTTTCATGTGCAATCCTCGGGTAAAAATGAAGTCAGTGGCTCGAATGTATTAGTCGCTATTTTCAGCGAACAAGAATCGCAAGCCGCTTATATTTTGAAAAAATCAGATATTAGTCGCCTTGATATTGTTAATTATATCTCTCACGGCATCGCGAAAATTGATGAAAGTTCCACCCAAGCATTCGATGGTGAACCACAAAGTGAAGATGAACCCCGTACTATTGAAAACTTTTCAGTTAACCTTAACGAAGAAGCTCGCAAAGGCAATATAGACCCTTTAATCGGTCGTGATGAGGAGCTTGAACGTACATTACAAGTATTGAGTCGAAGGCGAAAAAATAACCCTCTTTTGGTTGGTGAAGCAGGTGTTGGTAAAACCGCCATTGCTGAAGGTTTAGCCAATATGATTGTCAATAAACAGGTGCCTGAGTTTTTAGCCGATGCGACCATTTACTCTCTTGATATGGGCGCTTTATTAGCCGGTACTAAATACCGTGGCGACTTCGAGAAACGCTTTAAATCTTTATTGAAAGAACTTGAAGCAGAGAAAAATGCGGTACTGTTTATTGATGAAATCCATACTATTATAGGTGCGGGAGCAGCCTCTGGTGGCATGATGGATGCCTCTAATCTGCTCAAACCGCTACTTTCTGCTGGTAAGGTTCGCTGTTTAGGCTCTACTACTTATCAAGAATATCAAAGTATTTTTGAAAAAGATCGCGCATTAGCTCGTCGCTTCCAAAAAATTGATATTAGCGAGCCTAGCGTTGCCGATACCACTAAAATACTGCACGGCCTAAAAGAGAAGTATGAAAACCATCATGGTATTCGTTATACCAATAAAGCGCTACAGGCTGCTGCGGAACTATCTGCTAAATATATTAACGAAAGATTTTTGCCAGACAAGGCCATTGATGTCATTGATGAAGCGGGAGCCAAGCAGCAACTTGTTCCGGCTAATAAGCGGAAAAAAGTCATTGATAATACTGATATTGAAAGCATTGTCGCTAAAATGGCTAGAATTCCTGAAAAATCAGTATCACTCACTGAAAAGGATAGTCTTAAAAATCTTGATCGTGACTTGAAGCTTGTTGTTTTTGGTCAAGACCAAGCTATTAGTGAACTTTCATCCGTTATTCGTTTATCTCGAGCTGGCCTAGGCAGTGAAGAAAAGCCCGTTGGCTCTTTCCTCTTTGCTGGTCCTACTGGAGTGGGGAAGACAGAAGTAACTCAACAATTGGCTAAAATTTTAGGCGTTGAATTGCTCCGTTTTGATATGTCGGAATATATGGAGAAACATGCCGTTAGCCGCCTTATTGGAGCGCCTCCTGGGTACGTTGGTTATGAACAGGGTGGTCTACTTACCGATGCTGTGTTAAAACATCCATATGCCGTTGTCTTGTTAGATGAGATTGAAAAAGCACATGAAGATGTATACAACATTTTGCTACAAGTCATGGACCATGGCACTTTAACGGATAATAATGGTAGAAAAGCTGACTTTAGAAATATTATTTTAGTGTTAACAACCAATGCTGGCGTACAAGAGACCGTGCGTCAATCCATTGGCTTTAAACAACAAGACCACAGTCTTGATGGATTAAGTGAAATTAATAAGATATTTTCACCTGAGTTTAGAAATCGCTTAGATAATATTGTTTGGTTTAATCATTTAGATCACATTGTAATTCAGCAAGTGGTTGATAAATTCATTGTTGAATTACAAGTACAACTGGATGATAAAGGTGTTTCACTTGAATTGAGTAAAGAAGCGAGGCAGTGGTTAGCTGATAATGGCTACGACAAGACTATGGGTGCTAGACCTATGGCTCGCCTGATTCAAGAGCATTTGAAAAAGACATTGGCTAATGAGTTACTCTTTGGTGAGTTAACACAGGGTGGCGTAGCTAAAGTTGATGTTAAAAAAGATAAGCTGGTGTTTAACTACGAAAGTAAAAAGGAATTGATCACCGTAAAATAATAATTCACAGTAATTAATCTAAAGCCCTACAAGGAAACTTCGTAGGGCTTTTTTATGCATGGCAGCTAATAACGAAAAAAACCTGTAGTGTCTGCAATTAAGAGAATACCAATGCGCATAAATATTTAGCCACTATGGCTTGTTAAAATCAACAGTAACTGCGTTACGCTCAATCCTAATATTCGCTATTAATCAATCACGCGTCTTACTAGTGCTAATTATTCCTTCGTAATATAAATCACATATTTAAACAGTATGGTACAAACTAAAATTACAGAGCATTGGCTAATACCATGCATTTTGTCGTTATATAGCCGTTACCATTCAATATGCATGTTTCAGAGTGCTTGAGCAATGTCAATTCAAGGCGCTGTGATGAAATAATGGTTGTTCAGGAGAATATGCTCAGGATAATTGCTCCTGCATTATCTAATAAGGGACTCCTGTACCGTCTGCATTCTCTAATCAGCTCCATCCATGTAGCGTCATTATGAGTTACAGCAACGATGAAGTGATGTTGCTCAACCGCTTCTTCGATGGGTTTAAAATGACTTTATACGCGTTAAATAATCAAACCATATAATGACTATGCTTCAATTATTTACCTTGCCTAAAGCCCTTTTAATTTCCACTGAAATCGAGCACTTTGAATGGTGACGGGTATAGACTTATACCAGGCAAGAAAAACCGCTAATAGCAGTTTTATTGCTTTTATATGACAGTCAACTCTTCATCTAAAGGCCTTAAACCGTAACACATGCCCTTTATTGTCGAGAGTGTAAAGATGTATAGCTCACGCTTACACGGCGATGCTATGAGCTCATATGTTTGCTCTATTAGCTGCTAATAGGTTTTTGGAGGCGAAAATACGGTACCGGTAGGTTGTTAGCTAAATATAGCGGCTAACTCTTCACATAAAGTGATGGGCACTAGTGACAGATGCCCTTTTGTCGTGAAGAGTAGAGTGTTGATAGGACAGTCCTAGGGGATATGTTTTTACGAAATACTGCTATAAGCTATAGGCATTCTTTAGGCGAAAAAAAACCTGCCAGAGCAGGTTTTTTTCATTCTATGTGGCTCCCCAAACTGGGCTCGAACCAGTGACACATGGATTAACAGTCCATCGCTCTACCAACTGAGCTATTGGGGAATAAACTTTTTAACTTCTGTTTATCAATGAAGTTGAAACTTGTTTCTAAGTTAGACTTAGAAAACCAATTAACGATACTTGGTTATTATCGCTAATAGTAAATGTGGCTCCCCAAACTGGGCTCGAACCAGTGACACATGGATTAACAGTCCATCGCTCTACCAACTGAGCTATTGGGGAATAAACTTTTAACTTCTGTTTATCAATGAAGTTGAAACTTGTTTCTAAGTTAGACTTAGAAAACCAATTAACGATACTTGGTTATTATCGCTAATAGTAATGTGGCTCCCCAAACTGGGCTCGAACCAGTGACACATGGATTAACAGTCCATCGCTCTACCAACTGAGCTATTGGGGAATCTCGCGTTAACCTCAGTGGCTAACGGGGCGGAATATTAAAGACCTGTGGCCTAAGTGTCAACACAAAAACAATAAAAATCTAAAAATATATTTGTTTGTTGAAAATGTACTCAGAAGTGTGGCTTTTACAACAGTTTTAGGGTGTTTTTTAAACACGTCGATTATTGAAATACTTTCCATAAGCCAAAGTGGTTAAATAATTTCAATTAATTATAGATTTAGTTATCCACGGTTCCTGTGGATAACTATGTGAGTTAAAGTGTAAAGTAGCATAACAATAACGTTTTGTTTGACTTGGCTCGATGTCAACGTATTTGGTGTTATATAATTTATCTATTTGTTTTCAATGTCTTAGCTGGATTTTGTGCTTTTTTATTAATTTTGGCTGAATTTTGAACAACTAGACCGCTAATCATTTTTACGGGCTGTTGTTTTATTTACTCATTTACTTTAGCGAGCCGCTTATTGTATTTTAAGCTATCGAATTTCAGCTTTAAGACTCAGTAGGGTTATTAAAAATAATTCTTATTGGCGGCTACTTGCTCATAAATCAAAGTTAAACGAATAAATCTACACTAGGTAAAAGTAAGTTAATCTTTTACAATACATCATTGCCTATAATTCACCTTGTCTTACCATTAGAATCACGATAGTAACCAAATGACCAAAACAGATTTATCCCAACAAAATAACAAGCAAATTAACCTACTTGAAGACCCCGTTGCTAACACGCTAAAGCGTATGACCATTCCAATGATTTATGGCATGGTGCTGTTGATGACATTCAACTTAGTCGATACGTTTTTTGTCAGTCTTCTCGGCACTCAACCTTTAGCAGCAATAAGTTTTACTTTTCCTGTTACCTTCACCGTACTGAGTTTAACTATTGGTTTGGGCATAGGGACCTCTGCCGTTATTGCTAGATTTTTAGGTAAAAAAGATACTAAATCAGCAAAAAATGTCGCCACAGCCGCCATGTATTTAGCCGCTATTATCGTTGCCTGTTTATCTTTCATCGGTTATCTCATTACCGATCCTTTATTTATTCTACTGGGTGCCCAGCCGTCTTTATTACCTTTAATCCATCAGTATATGGATATTTGGTATATAGGTAGTGTTTGCTTAATTGGGCCTATGATAGGTAATGCTATTCTACGTGCCTCAGGAAATACTAAAACACCCAGTATCATTATGGGTAGTGCGGGCCTTATTAATGCGGTACTTGACCCCATTTTTATTTTTGGTTTAGGTCCAGTACCAGCGATGGGAATACAAGGGGCAGCCATTGCTACTCTGATCTCTTGGCTGTTTGGTTTAGGCTTTGTACTGTACATTTTAACTAAAAAATATGATCTTATTCATACTAGTATGCTGCCTTTAAAAGAGCTGCTCAGTGCTTGTCGAGATATATTGAAAATTGGCTTACCTGCAGCGGGTGCAAATATGTTAACGCCGCTTGCTGCCGCTATAATGACGGCCATAGTCGCCACCTATGGTGAATCAGCTGTCGCTGCTTTTGGTGTTGGTTCAAGACTGGAATCAATAGCTTGTTTGATAGTACTTGCTCTTTCTATGACTTTACCACCCTTTATTAGCCAAAACTTCGGCGCTGGTCAATTGCATCGTGTCGAACAAGCTTATAAAGTCGCGATAAAATTTATCCTAGCTTGGCAAATTTTAATTTATTTTTTATTGGCTTTTTGCGCACATTGGATCGCGAGTGTTTTTACCAATGAGGCAGAAGTTGCGGACTTAATTAAACTCTTTATTTGGATACTACCCTTGGGCTATGGCTTGCAAGGCATTATCATCTTAACAAATTCTTCCTTTAATGCTTTGCATAAACCTATGATAGCTTTAGCTTTAAGTTTTGTAAGACTCTTTGTTTGTTATTTACCTTTAGCCTATTTAGGTAATCTATTTTACGGTTTAGCAGGGCTTTTTGCCGGAGCATTACTCGGCAATGTATTTATGGCTATGATTTCATATCGACTATTTACCAAGCAATTCACCCCTCTTGACCCTGGGACAACGGAGCAAGTGCTATGAAAAATCTAACCCTTTGCTCGAATTACACCCCAAGCGGAGATCAACCAAAGGCAATAAAACAACTTTTAGACGGTATTGAATCGGGTCTAGCCCATCAAACTCTTTTAGGTGTAACTGGCTCAGGTAAAACCTTTACCATTGCTAATGTGATTGAAAAGCTTAATCGACCCACCATGATCTTAGCGCCGAACAAAACCTTGGCAGCTCAGCTTTATGGTGAGATGAAAGAGTTCTTTCCTAACAATGCGGTTGAGTATTTTGTTTCTTATTATGATTATTATCAGCCTGAAGCTTATATGCCAGCTACTGATACCTTTATCGAAAAAGATGCCTCGGTAAATGAACATATCGAGCAAATGCGTTTATCGGCTACTAAAGCGTTGTTAGAACGTCGAGACGTTATTATTATTGCTTCTGTCTCTGCTATTTATGGCTTGGGTGATCCTGACTCCTATTTAAAGATGATGTTACATATTAGCCAAGGTGACATTATTAATCAGCGTGACATTTTACGCCGACTTGCTGAGCTGCAATATACTCGTAATGATGTCGCTTTTGCGCGAGCAACCTATAGAGTACGTGGAGATGTCATTGATATATTTCCAGCCGAGTCCGACAGGCTCGCCTTACGTATTGAGCTATTTGATGAAGAAGTAGAGCGGATTAGTCAATTCGATCCACTAACGGGACAAGTGGAAAGAACACTGGCTCGTGTTACTGTCTACCCTAAAACACACTATGCAACACCGAGAGAAAAAATTGTTGCGGCAGTTGAAAAAATTAAAGTTGAGCTTAAACACCGAGCACAGCAACTCAAAGATAATAATAAGTTAGTTGAAGAGCAGCGTCTTACGCAACGAACCCTATTTGATATTGAGATGATGACAGAGCTTGGTTATTGCTCTGGTATAGAGAACTATTCTCGCTATTTATCTGGCAGAGAGCAAGGCGATGCCCCACCAACGTTATTCGATTACTTACCTGATGATGGTTTACTTATCATAGATGAATCTCATGTTACCGTGCCTCAAATTGGAGCCATGTACAAAGGGGATAGGTCGCGTAAAGAAAACTTAGTGGAATATGGTTTTCGTCTACCGTCGGCTTTAGATAACCGACCAATGAAGTTTGATGAATTTGAAGCGCTTTCGCCACAAACCATATACGTCTCTGCTACGCCAAGTCACTATGAATTAGAAAAATCTGCGGGTGATGTTGCGGAGCAAGTGGTTAGACCGACCGGTTTACTTGATCCACAAATTGAAGTTAGACCGGTTGAAACACAAGTAGATGATTTGTTATCAGAGATACATAAACGTTTACCTTTAAATGAAAGAGTCTTAGCAACTACGTTAACAAAACGTATGGCCGAAGATTTAACCGATTACCTGGATGAGCATGGTATTAAAGCCCGCTACTTACATTCAGATATTGATACGGTGGAACGGGTCGAGATTATACGGGACTTTAGGTTGGGTAAGTTTGATGTCTTAGTTGGTATCAATTTACTTCGTGAAGGCTTAGATATGCCGGAAGTCTCTTTAGTCGCGATTTTAGATGCAGATAAAGAAGGCTTCTTACGCTCTGAACGTTCTTTGATTCAAACTATTGGCCGAGCTGCGCGTAATATCAATGGTCGAGCAATTTTATATGCAGGCAGAGTAACGGGTTCAATGCAACGGGCTATAGATGAAACCGATCGACGTAGAGAGAAACAGCACCAATATAATTTAGATAATAATATTACTCCCAAAGGTATTACCAGTAAAATCACCGATGTAATGGATGTTGGCAGTTATAGCGATGCCAAAGCACTTGATAAGGTAGCAGAAGCTAATGCACATTATCATATTAACCAGCAAGCAGAAGAGCCCCTGTTAACCACTGCGCAAATAGATACTAAAATAGTGGGTCTTGAAAAAGTAATGCTGAATCACGCGCAAAATTTAGAGTTTGAACAAGCTGCCGCGGTACGGGACAAAATTGCCAAACTACGAATACAGCAATTATCAAGCTAATGTATATCAATAAATATCTGCCAGAATCCAGCTAAAGTAGCTATGCAGCTACTTTAGCTCTTGTATTGAGTATTGGCCAAGAATATTAGCAACCGCATCACTACTGCAGTGGGGAAGGTGACTAATATCTTCTATTATTTTATCTTGAATATCGATGGGAAATAATAATAGCCGTTCCATATAAAGGTGAGCTTGAGTTTCATTATTTGCATCAATCATCTGCTTCAAACGTCGTGCTTGATGCTTCCACGTAGCACTCATAAGACAACCTCAACTTTTCATTGAACACCTTATAAGTCTAGGGCTAAAGTGCCCTAGTGGTTATACATTTTTTATCTTAAAAATAAATCCATGGAAGATAATAATCTATAGTCGGATAAGTTATTAAAAAGCATTATGTTAATGATAGCCAATAATTTGAAATTACGCTTTTCATTCATTATTTAGCGCAATAAGGGTCGCTGCCGAGGTGGTTAATGGCTAATTTGTCAGCCAATCTTGCCGCTAGGGTAATTAATTCGATACTAATAAGCAGGTAAATGTGAGTAATAACATTAGTCATCGAGGCTATAATCAAAAATAAAGTTAAAATATTGCCCCATAACAGAGCCTAATATTTATATTTTATTGCCAGTAATTGATACGTTTTAGCCTGACATAAGGGGACTAAAACGATGGTACTAAAGCTGCGAGGCTACTAAAATAATTAGGGTCATATTGGCAGCTAACCTTGATTGGTTATCACTTTACTGTTTCAACTACTTTTGCGGTAATTTCTTTGCTTTCTTATTCGTAGGTAATTGGGTCTGTAACCTTATTTTCAGAAAAAGCTTCTAAGCGCTCTTGGCATGCGCCACACTTGCCACAGGCTTTATCTCGACCGTTATAACAGGTCCAAGTATTACTGTAATCAAGACCCATAGCAATACCATCAGCGAGGATTGCGGTTTTATTCACTGTTAAATAGGGGCTAAATATTTCAACACTTTCATAATTCGCAATTTTACAAACATCATTCATCTTTTCGACAAACTCAGGGCGACAATCTGGGTAGATGGCATGATCACCTGAATGGGCACCATAATAAACTTGCTTAGCACCAACCGACACTGCATAAGCAACGGCTAAAGAAAGTAAAATCATATTACGGTTGGGCACTAGGGTTGACTTCATACTATCAGCCTCATAGTGGCCTTCGGGAATATCGATATCATCGGTGAGAGAAGAACCAGTAAATAATTGATTTATTGCCGAAATATCAATTACCTTATGGTTGATACCGAGCCCATTACAGACAGTGCTAGCGCACTGCAATTCTTTTACATGGCGTTGTCCATAATTAAATGACAAAGCAAAAACTTGTTTACCGTCTTTTCGAGCACGGTTTAATACAGTAAAGGAATCCATGCCACCAGAATAAATAACAATAACTTTTTCAGTCATTTGAAGCTCTCTTAATTGATCTAAGGTATAATATAAAACGCCTGTTATTTTACTTGAAATAGACAATGGGCTAAAGCAGAAAGTGAGCACTATGCCTAATAAGACACACCACAATGTAGCAGAGAAAACCATATTACCCATGAACTATAAAATTAATGAGCTTTTTGAAACCATTCAAGGTGAAGGTTCTTTTACCGGACAACCGTCAATTTTCATTCGATTACAAGGCTGTCCTGTAGGATGTTCGTGGTGTGATACTAAACATACTTGGAACATTGAGCTTGATGATCAAGTCAGTCCTGACATTATGTTAGCTAAAAAAGCGGAGACATCTCAATGGTCTAGTTTTACTGTTGCTGAAATTTTTGCCTTAGTGCAAGAAAAGCACTTTCAAGCGAAACACATAGTTATCACTGGCGGTGAACCTTGTATGGTTGATTTAACGCCATTATGCCAGTTGTTTGAACAACAAGGCTATAGTACACAAATTGAAACGTCTGGCACGTTTGAGATTATTACCACAGAAAAATGTTGGGTAACCGTTTCGCCTAAAATTAATATGCGCGGTGGCTATAAAATTTTAGCAAGCGCTATGTCACGTGCAAATGAAATAAAGCATCCTATTGCGACAGAGCAACATGTCGATGACTTGAAAGCTTTATTGGCCTTGCATAAGGTAGAAAATACTGCTATTTACTTACAGCCGATTAGCCAAAAGAAGCGAGCAACAGAGTTAGCGATAGCAACATGTATCGCTAATAACTGGCGTTTATCGATACAAGTACACAAATATATCGGTATTGAATAACAGCTCTTGCTAGTTTTACTTTTTAGGTGACTAACGTTAATCCGTAACCACTTTGGGGACACGCTTTGACACGCGGGTTAATAATTCATAATTTATGCTATCACTGTGTTGAGCAACGATATCAATACTGATGTTTTTACCCCATAACTCAACAGTATCGCCAATATTAATGTTTGCTAAGTCGGTGATATCTACGGTGATCATATCCATTGAAACTCGACCAACCAGCGGGACAACTTTACCCTTAACGAATACCGGAGTGCCAGATTTTGCATTGCGAGGGTAACCATCGGCATAGCCAATCGCAATGGTCGCTATGGTTGATTTTCTTTTCGCTTGCCAAGTGTCGCCATAGCCAACGGTTTCGCCAATTTTCAAGGTATGTATCGCAATAATATTGGCTTGTAAGGTCATCACTGGGATGAGTGGTTGGCTTAGTGGACTCTCGCCAATAGGAGAAATACCATAAAGTGCTAAGCCTAATCGAGTGTGATCGCCATGACTTGCGGGCCAATTTAAAATACCAGCGGAATTCGCCATACTAAATTGACAATGATACTTTGCGACTAAGCTCATTAACTTAGCCAATTGCTCTATAGGTTTTACACTATCAAGCTGCTCAGCCGAAGAAAAATGCGAGCACAATACTAGCTTACTTCTTTGTTGATTGCTTAACTGTGTCATGATGAGGTCGACTTGCTCAAGGTGGAAACCTAAGCGGTTCATGCCAGTCTCTACTTTTAACCAAATATCACCAGAAAATTCAATGTTAAGAGATCTCAGCCAGGCTATTTGATAATCACTGTGCAGCATTAATGAAAAATTATGTCGCTGTGCCAACTCAAAGTCATTTTCTTTAAACGGCCCTTCAAGAATAAGCACAGTATTATTAATACCAGCACTGCGCAGTGCCATTGCCTCATCAATAAAACCGACAGCAAAAGTATTAACGGTTGCGCTTAGTGCATGGGCAACTTTATTGGCATCATGACCATAAGCATCGGCTTTAATCACCGCAATGGTATTGCTGTTAGGGGCGAGGCTATCAATATATTGGTAGTTTTTAACTAAGGCATCTAGGTCGATAACGGCTTGCGTAAGTCTGGAGATATAGCTCATATAATAGGGTGATAATTAACGGATGAAAAGTGGCGAAAAAAATCAATTCGACTATGAAAAAGGTCGTTAATTTCTCTATTTATTATTAGTTATCAGTGTACCATGATAACTATAGTGCACCTTATCTTAATCGTGTTTTTATCATTCGTTGACAAATTCAAGCTGAATTTAGTCAATGAAATGAAGTAACCATTAGGCCAGATAACCACAACGAGATGATTCTATGAACAGGCAAGCAGATTTAGTTGATGAGCTTAAAAACATTAGCACTGAAGGGCAAAACCCCAATACCTTAGATATTGATTTACTTGATTCACTTGGTGTTGTCAAAAAAATAAACACAGAAGATCAAAAAGTAGCGGTTATTGTCGGTCAATTGTTACCCGAAATTGCGCAAGGGGTTGATCTTATCGTTGAGGCTTTTGCCTGTGGTGGTCGACTTATATATATTGGCGCCGGTACCAGCGGTCGATTAGGAGTACTTGACTCGGTTGAATGCCCACCTACTTTTAGTGTGTCGAGTGAGCAAGTTATTGGCATTCTTGCTGGTGGTGCTGGCGCTATGTATAAAGCTGTTGAAGGTGCTGAAGATAATAGACAACTGGCAATAGATGATTTGAAAGCGGTGCATTTATCTAGCAAAGATGTCTTAGTGGGCATCGCTGCCAGTGGTCGAACGCCTTACGTGTTATCAGCAATGGCATTTGCTAAGGAGCAGGGTGCTGCAGTTATCGGTATTAGCTGTAGTGTTAACAGTAGTTATGGACAAAATAGTGATGTTGATATTTGCGCGGTAGTTGGTGCCGAGGTGCTAACCGGCTCTACTCGGATGAAGTCAGGAACTGCACAAAAACTCATTTTAAATATGCTCAGTACTGCCAGTATGATCCGTAGTGGCAAAAGCTATAAAAACCTAATGATAGATGTCAATGCCAGTAACGAAAAGTTATATGCTCGAGCCGTCCGCATAGTCATGCAGGCCACTGAGTGTGATTTTTCTACCGCAGAGTACGCCCTTGGCCAAGCAAATAATCAGACAAAACTTGCCAGTTTAATGGTCTTAACTGGTTTAGACCTTAGCCAAGCTAAAGCAGCATTATTGGCAAATAAAGGCTTTTTGCGTAAAGCTATTGAGCAACAAGGCTGTTAATACTGTGTTTATGATGTTTATAAAAAGGCTGACGTTATTGTTTTACTGCTCGCTATGCTTAGTTAATTTACCGGCAAGTGCGATGACAGCAAAACCTATAATCGTTGGCGCCGAGCAAGTATCACGGTATTTACCACAACTAAAAGGCAAAAGAGTTGCTTTAGTGGTCAATCAGACCTCTAAGGTTTTTGATGAGCATTTAGTGGATTTTTTGTTAAAAAAGCATATAGATATTAAAGTTATCTTTGCCCCAGAACATGGTTTCCGCGGTAATCGAGATGCCGGTGAAAAGTTTGCTTCAAGCCTTGATAGTCAAACAGGTCTCCCGCTGGTTTCACTGTATGGTAAAACCCGTAAACCCTCATTAAATATCATGAAAAAATTTGATGTCATAGTTTTTGATATTCAAGATGTTGGTGTGCGTTTTTATACTTATATCAGTACTATGCATTACATGATGGAAGCGGCAGCGGATGCGGGTATTGAATTTATCGTCTTAGACCGACCTAATCCTAATGGTAGTTTTATTGATGGTCCCGTACTTGAAAAAGAATTTCGCTCATTTGTTGGCATGCACCCCATACCTATTCTACACGGGCTGACGGTAGCAGAGCTTGCACAAATGATTAAAGGAGAAGCTTGGTTAACCAGCAAAAAGGACTTGGCGCTAACGGTAGTTAAAGTAAAAAATTACCAGAGAGATTTCACTTATAGCCTACCGATAAAACCAAGCCCTAATTTACCTAATGATCAGGCCATCGCTTTATATCCCTCATTAACCTTCTTTGAAGCCACACCGGTAAGTATTGGTCGGGGCACGCCATTTCCCTTTCAGGTGATCGGTCATGATAAAGTTAATCTAGGCAGTTTTACCTTTACCCCAGTGTCAACGCCAGGGGCCGCAACTAAGCCAAAATTAATGCAGGTAAAGCTACAGGGAGAAGATCTTCGCCATGTTGCTAGCCAAGGTTTAAATTTACATTATTTACTGGCTTGGTATCAAGCCTTTGCAAAAAAAGGCCTTATTTTCTTTAACAGTCCAAAATTTATGGATAAATTAGCAGGCACGGATAAATTAAGAAAAGCAATTATTTCGGGACAAAGTGCTCAACAAATAAAACAAAGTTGGCAGGCTGATATCGATAGCTTTAGAGCAAAGCGTCGGCCTTATTTGCTCTATCCCGATATTAATTAGCGAAGAACTTTTTATGGAACGACCGCTTTATAAGGAGAATTTGGATGGCTAGTGCGAAGCAAACCGTAGCGGCAAGCGCATTTATAGAATTTAGTCAGGCTGTTGCCAAAATCCTACCAAAAGACAATGTAATTGAGCGCTATTTGCAACGCTTTGCTTATGGCACCGATGCGAGTTTTTACCGCTTAGTACCAAAAGTTGTCTTGCAACTTGATAGCGACATTCAGGTACGCCAAGTGATAAAACTGGCTAATAAATATCAAGTAGCCATCACTTTTCGTGCAGCTGGGACTAGCTTGTCCGGTCAAGCCATTAGTGATTCAGTGTTGATAATTTTATCAAACCTCTGGCAGGGAATAAAGATCTTAGACCAAGGAGAAAAAATTTCTCTACAGCCAGGCGTTATTGGCGCTCACGCAAATAAAGCACTACAGGTTTATGCCCGTAAAATAGGTCCTGATCCCGCCTCGATCAATAGTTGTAAAATAGGTGGCATAGCCGCTAATAATTCTTCGGGCATGTGTTGTGGGGTAAAAGACAATAGTTATCATACCCTGGCGGATATAGATTTGATATTTGCTGATGGCAGCCAGTTAAATACCGCTGATAGTCAGTCAAGGGAAACATTTCTTCAGCAAAACAAAAGTTTTACCACTCGCTTGATGAAAATTGTTGACTATGTCAATGCGGATATCGCTTTAGTCACTAAAATTAAGCATAAATACCGCTTAAAAAATACCACCGGCTACGGCTTAAATGCGCTGGTTGATTATAGCGATGTTATCGATATTATTAGTCACTTAATTATAGGCTCAGAAGGAACACTGGCTTTTATTAATAACATTACTTTCCATACGATCGAGGTCTTGCCTCATAAATCTACCGGGCTATTTATTTTTGATAATATGGACATTGCCTGTAATCTTGTTTTGTCCTTAGCTCAAGAACGTGTCGATGCAGTAGAAATCATGGATGCTCGGGCATTAAATAGTGTCCACGGTCAACTTACCTCGATTGTAAGTCTTGATAAGCCTTTAAACGCACAAAGCGTGGCCTTGTTAATTGAAATAAGTGCCGATACCGTCGGACAACTGCAAGTCAATGAGCAGCAATTATTGGTCCATATTAAAATGGTGGAAAAGTCTATTCAAGCACAAAAAGCCTTTACGATTGATAAAGACGAAATCGAGGCGTTATGGAAAATACGCAAGGGCATGTTTCCTGCCGTTGGCTCAGTTCGCCCAAAGGGAACCACAGTAATCATTGAAGATATTGCTCTGCCACTGGCAAGGCTGGCAGAAGGTGTTAACGATTTACAGCAATTATTTAAGCAATTTGGTTATGATGAAGCGATTATTTTTGGTCATGCTTTAGCCGGAAATTTACACTTTGTTTTCACTCAAACGTTTGCCAGTGACAAGGAAATCAGTCGTTATCGTGACTTTATGGCCAAGGTAACTAAAATGGTTGCCATTGACTATCAAGGCTCGCTTAAAGCTGAGCATGGTACGGGTCGTAATATGGCGCCATTTGTGGAAATGGAGTGGGGCGGGGACTTATATCAAGTGATGAAACAAATAAAAACATTGTTTGATCCTAAAGGCATACTTAACCCTGGCGTTATCATCAATGACGATAGCGAGGCCCATCTACGCCACTTAAAAACCATGATGGCGACAGATGACATTATTGATACCTGCATTGAATGTGGCTTTTGTGAACCCGTGTGCCCTTCGAAAGATTTTACCCTCACCCCACGTCAACGCATTGCGTTATGGCGACAAAAAGCCCTATTAAGCCAACAAATTACCCATGCCAATGACTCGGAAAAAATAGCGTTAACAGCTCAGTTAAGAGCTTTGGAAAAAGATTATCAGTTTTTTGCTATCGATAGTTGTGCGGCCACTGGGCTATGTGGTCAACAATGTCCAGTGGGTATTGATACCGGCATGTTTATCAAGTCGCTAAGAGAAAAGAAAAATACTGGCAGTAAGGTAAAAACCTTTTCGGCTAAAGTGATCGCAGATAATTTTTCTGCGGTGTCGAGTATTGCTAGGTTGGGTTTAAATACAGTGGCTACGATAAATCATATCGCCGGTAATAAGTTCACTAAAAAGTCCTTTAAGGCTGTTAGTACCTTGAGTAATAATGCCATACCTTTATGGTTTCAAGCCTGGCCAGCCGGTGCTAAAGTCATTGCTGAAGGTGAGTTTAATGGTCAAAATCAGCTGCTCTCAGCACCTGTTGCCAGCAATATTGCAACACCGGTAGCAACAACTAAGGCGGCAAACAAAGTTGTCTATATCCCTTCATGTGCCAATCGTATATTTGGTTGTGATGAACAAGCACCAGATAAACGCAGTTTAGTTGCAGTCGTATTGTCACTATGTAAAAAAGCCAATATTACCGTCATTATACCGCAGGGCAGTGGTGAATTATGTTGTGGCATGCCATGGCAGTCAAAAGGCTTAGCACAGATTGCTCAAGATAAAAGGCAGCAATTTTTAGCAAAAGTAGTCACGGCTTCAGAGCAAGGTAAATGGCCGGTCATCACCGATGCTAGTCCATGTGCACTGACCTTGAATCAAGGGGAAGACAGAGATAATTCTGCCACTAGCTTGGTAATATTTGAAGCGACTGAGTTTATCGCCAAGTATGTGGTGGATAAATTACAGATTAATAAAAGCGATGAATGTTTTATGCTACACAATAGCTGTAGCAGTGAAAAAATGGACCAGGGCCGTTATTTAAAGCAACTTGCCAAGCTATGTAGTGACAATATTGTTGAACCAGAAAATATCAGTTGTTGTGGTTTTGCCGGAGATAAAGGTTTTTATTTACCGGAACTCAATAAAAGTGCCTTGGCGGCTTTAAAAGCTCAAATACCACCGGGTTGTCAACGAGGTTTGAGTAACTCTCGCACGTGTGAAATAGGGCTAACCGAGCATTCAGGCATATCTTATCAATCGATACTGTATTTATTAGATCAGTGCAGTGATTAAGGTATAAATTAAGCGGCCGCCGTGCGATTACTGCCGGTGTTTTTTGCCTTATAAAGCGCTTTATTAGCTCGAGCAATAAGATCATTTAAATCTTCATCGTGCATTTGCGCAACACCTGAGCTGCAAGATAGTTGGATGTCGTTTGGCCAAGCAGTCGCTAAAATACTGGCTCTAATTTTATCCGCTACTGCCACGGCTTGTGCCAGGCTGGTATCGGGGCAGACCAATAAAAATTCTTCACTATTCCAGCGATCTATCGTATCGCTAGATCGGCAGGAGCTATTAATTTTTTTGACAAATTGTTGTAAAAGCTTATTGGCCATGTTCTGACCGTATTTCGGGTATAAATCTGAACAATCATCTACATTGAAAAATATAACACTTAAATTATGTAAGTCAGTTGACGCTAGTTGCTCAAAACATTTTCTCAAACCAATACAATTAAGTGCGCCCGTTAAGTATCACTCTTAGCACCAAAGGCTATTGCTGGTGCAGGTTGAGCTAAAACTTTAGCTGCGCGCTCTTTCGGGCGACTAGCGCGATGGATTAAATAACCTAGCGCTAAACTCCATATGGCAATTAACATTGAAATCAGCGTGATTGAGATAATATATTTACCTTTAAATTCAATACGTTACAAGGTTATCTTGTGGTTGCCTTCTTGTGCTTTTGTACTGGGTGCTATGACTATACTAAGATGTTGGCAAAATCGGTGTCGCCATGAGTTAACGCTAAATTATGGCTGTTATGCCACCATTGAGGGATAGAAAAATCATTGAGTGTGAACGTTAATTTATTCGCTAGAGCGACTAGCAGGTAAAAAGTGGCACTCCTTTAAACGTAATACAGCATGAGCAATTAAACAACTTTTAGCCGCTCAGCAACATAATCAGCGATGGCCAAACTAGACGTTAAACCCGGTGAATCAATACCAAATAAATTTATTAGGCCTTTAAGTTGGTGTATTTGACTTGTTTGAATCACAAAATCCTTAAAAGGCTCATTAGGCCCCTGTAACTTAGGGCGAATACCCGCGTAAGCCGGTTGTAACTTATCGATTGCTAACGTGGGAAAATATTGCGATACCTGCGTTATAAACTTGTCTTTGAGTTTCTCTGGAAAGTCATAATCCAAGTGTTCAATATATTGAGTATCAGGACCGAACTTTAACTGTCCACCCATATCAAGTGAGGCATGAATACCTAAACCATTGTCACGAGGGATAGGGTATATCAACTGTTTAAAAGGACTTTTTCCTTGATAAGAAAAGTAATGACCACGACACCAATGCAGCTGGGGAATAAAAGTTTTATCTAAGCCCTTAATGGTATGCGCCAACGATACACTGTGTAATCCCGCGCAATTAATTAAATATTTACAATGTATGGATAGCCGCTCACCTTGGCTATCTAAGCTAACGTCAAAACCATCTTGTGTAGCTAGGGCACTAATCATTTTGGTTTGGGCAACAAACATAGCGTTATCTTGTTCAGCTTGTGCTAATAAACTTTGCATATAAGCATGACTGTCAATGATGCCCGTTGAAGGAGAATGTAAAGCCGCCGTTGCTCTTAGCTCAGGTTCAAGCTGTTTTAATTGGGCTTGAGCAATCCAGATAAGATCATCAACACCATTTTTGCTAGCGCTGAGCATGGTTTTTTTAAGGTAAGCTTCTTCTGCTGGGCCTTGGGCAACCAATAACTTGCCGATTTTATTAACGGGAATATGGCGCTCTTGGCAATATTGATAAAGCAAGGTTTTGCCTTGCACACAGAACTTTGCTTTTAGGCTGTTTTGTGGATAGTAAATACCCGCATGAATTACTTCACTGTTGCGACTACTGGTTTCTTCACCAAAACTAGCATTTTTATCAATCACTAACACATCATCTAACTGTTGACTGAGTTTTGCTGCGATGGCTAAACCAATAACACCAGCGCCAACAATAAGCACATCTACTTTATCCATACTATCCTACGTAATAACAAGCACACTTTCCCTTGGTGGTAAGTGTGACCCTAAGTGTGCTAATTATAGCGATAAAACAAACATCTACTCTATTTTTTAGTGAATTTTACCTAGGTTCGATAGACAAAAGATAATTTAGCCTGCATAAATTGTTATGCAACAAAAGCTAGACCATATTTAAAGTATTATTCGTTAATCAAGGTAACTAGCGCTTTCCTGTTTTAAGGTTAGGCGGTAAACTTTACTCATTAAGCACCCTTAAAATAGTAATACAATTTCATATGGAAAATACTGAAAGCGCTCAAGGTTCAACAAAAACCATCAACAAGGTAAACTACACGTTTAGTCCAGGAGGAACGGGGGTAAGTGGCGTTTTAGCGGCTGTTACAGAAAATAATCAGCGCACACTGATAAGGAAAACCAGTACCGATACGGTTATTGTTGAACAACCCTTGCAGATCACTTTATCTTGGCTTGCACAAGGCGTGGTGGAAAACAGAGTATTCACTATTACCATGCGCACACCGGGACACGATTACTTATTGATAATCGGCTTATTGCATAGTGAAGGGGTGATAAAGCAACTTAGTGATATTGAGTCAATAAAACTAGAGTCTGACGATATAACGGGGCAAGGCGGGCAAAATGAGTGGTTAGTACTCTTTACTGCGGGGGTTATCCCCGACTTATCCTCATTAGAACGATATATGTTGAGCTATTCTAGTTGTGGTCTTTGTGGCACTACCTCCTTAAAAACACTAGAGCTTAAAACTACAATAAATTTATCTTTTGTTGAACATAAAAATATTCTGGTGGCACATTCATTACTTTTATTATCCAGTAAAATGCGTCGTGAACAAGGTCTATTTGATAAAACGGGTGGCGTACATGGCGTAGCCTTATTTTGGCTAGAGTGTAACACAGAGTCAGCAGGAGCAGCTGAGCTACCAAGGGCTCGCTCATTGAATCAAAAGCTAAATTTACAACATATCTATGAAGATATCGGTCGTCATAACGCGGTAGATAAGGTGATTGGCGCTTTATTAACATCCAACGACGTTCAAAATAAGTCAATGCATGGTAACTTAGCTAAATCGTCGCAACAAGCAAGGTTATGCTTACTACTTGTTAGTGGACGAATAAGCTTTGAAATAGTACAAAAGACCATCATGGCCGGTATTCATGTTTTAGTCGGTGTTGGTGCACCTTCTGATCTTGCCATACAAGCAGCTAAGCAATTTGATTTAACCTTGATTGGTTTTGCCAGTGATAAAGGCTTTAATGTCTATCATGGTGATTGGCGCTTAACTAATGCTTAACTGATTATATCGAATAAATATGGAGTAAAGGCTAGAGTAAAAATAATCAAGCAGCAACACCAGCACGAGCCCCTGCGGTAATTCCAGTTAAATCAACGGTGGTTGTGCCGCTTTGTTGATGATCACCGCCACCGATTTTGAGGTGGGTGTATAAGAGCGATCACCATAACTGTCCAGCGGCACCAGCGGGTTGGTTTCTGGGTAATAAGCAGCCAGATTACTTCGCGGA
Source organism: Colwellia sp. TT2012 (assembly GCF_001440345.1). Lineage (GTDB taxonomy): Bacteria > Pseudomonadota > Gammaproteobacteria > Enterobacterales > Alteromonadaceae > Colwellia. The sequence continues at coordinate 133,612 of NZ_LJYX01000009.1, forward strand.
ATATCGTAAAAACATAAGATGAAGTTAGTTACCGTGCGATCTTGGTTATCCGACCAAATAGAGGTGATGTCAACATAGTCGTTATCTTTAAAACCTTGTTTTAAGGCATCTTTTTCGTTGATAAATAATACATTTCTGGCGTTACTTACACCTCGGTATCTATCGTCCATGCCATAGATGGTGGTATTGAATTGATCGTGTGAACGCAAAGATTGCAAGGTATACAGTGGCTGATTCTTTTTTTGCAGTTCGTTTACTTGCTCGGTAGATATGTTGATAATATTTGTTGGCAGGCAATTAGCAGCGAACAAGGCTTTTTCTTGAGGATTGTGCCATTGGCGTTGTGCGGCACTGTTACCAAGATAAAAGCCACCAGGTTGTTCAAGCTGTTGATTAAAATTACTAAATCCTGGGATGGCTTGTTCGATTAAATCACGAATAAGATCATAATTGCCTTTTAGCTGTTGCCAGTTTATCGGGGAGTTAGTGAGGGTAGCATCAGCAATATCCGCGACAATGGCGGTTTCAGAGTGCATGGTCTTTGCTAGGGGCACTACGCTACCTTGTGATGCATGCACCATGCTAAAAGTATCTTCCACGGTAATAAACTGCTCACCAGTGGCTTGATTATCTATTTCAGTGCGGCCTAAACAGGGCAGAATGAGCGCGTCTTCACCTATGCATAAATGACTACGGTTGAGTTTGGTACTTATTTGCACATTCAACTCGGTATTTTTTAATGCTTGATGGGTTTGTTTAGTATCGGGCGCGGCTTGGGCGATATTACCCCCTAAACAAATCAGTACCTTACTGGTTTTCTGTAAAAAAGCATTTAACGCATAATAAACGTTATGACCTTTTTCTTTGGGTAGTTGCGCATTAACGGCTTGTGAAAGTTGCTCGATAAACGCCGCCGTAGGCTTTTCATTGATGCCCATGGTGCGATTACCTTGCACATTGGAATGACCACGTACCGGACACAAACCAGCGCCTTTTTTACCAATATTGCCAGACAACAACTGTAAATTAACAATTTCTTGAATGGTCGCTACAGAATGTTTATGTTGGGTGATGCCCATGGCCCAAGTGCAAATTACCGTGTCTGCGTGCAAAAATATATCCGTCGCTTGCGACAATTCTTTAAACGATAGGCCAGATTGTTGTTCAATTTGTTGCCATGAGGTGTCGTTAACTACCTGCTGATATTGGTCAAATTGCTGGCAATGTTGTTTGATAAAGTCATTATCGATTAGTGCGGGCTTGCCGTTTTCTATTTGCTCGCTGTTGCGCGCGAGAATTATTTTGACCATGCCACGAACAGCCGCCATATCACCGCCTAATTTAGGGGTGAAATAAGCGTGGCTGATAGTTGTTGCCTTGGGGGTAAAAAGCTCGATAGGATCTTGTGGGCTGGCAAAACGTTCCAGTGCGACTTCTTTTAAATTGTTAAAGCTTACTATTTTACAACCGCCTCGTGCGGCCTTACGCAAGGCATTCATCATCCTAGGGTGATTGGTGCCCGGGTTTTGTCCAAAAACAAATATCGCTTCGGCGTGGTTAAAGTCATCTAGTATTACCGTGCCTTTACCAATACCAATCGCTTCATTTAACGCGATACCACTGGCTTCATGACACATATTTGAGCAGTCAGGAAAATTATTAGTGCCGTAGAGTCGGCCGAATAATTGATAAAGGAACGAGGCTTCATTGCTGGCGCGGCCAGAAGTATAAAATTCTGCTTCATTGGGCGAAGATAAACTGTTGAGTTTATCGGCTATCAGCTGATAGGCATCGTGCCAGTCAATAGGCTCATAATGATCAGTGTCTTTATTGTACTTCATCGGCTCAGTTAACCGACCTTGATACTCTAACCAATAATCACTTTGTTTTTGTAACTGGCGGACACTATATTGGGCGAAAAAATTGGCATCGACTTTTTTACTGGTAGATTCCCAGGCAATGGCTTTGGCGCCATTTTCGCAAAACTGCAATAAACCTTCTTTTTCATCGCCCCAAGCACAGCCAGGACAATCAAAGCCTTTATCCTTATTTGCTCTTAATAAATTTTTGACATTAGTCTGTGGTTGCTGGCTTTGCATGATGTGTTTTAAGGTCGAGGTTAATGAGGAAAAACCACCGGCTTTGTTGGGCTTTTTACTGAAATGTTTAGACACAAAATACACCTTGAAATAACGACGCAGACAATTGCAAAAATTCAACTACCATTCATGAATCAATTATATACGGAGGCAGAGGTTAGACGCTAGTCATTCAACTGGCTTGCGTTCAGTGTTATTGGGCTTTTGTGTGCTGAAATGAATACAGCTAGCCCTTCTTAGCATAGAGCTGTTCAGCTTTGTTATACATTAGCCATGAAGTCACCACGTATTTCTCATCCGACAAAGGAATATGACCTTTATGGGTATGAGTAAAACCGGCAGGAAAAATAATTAATGAGCCTTTTTTAGGTTTAACCTTTATTCCTTGATAATGAAATTCTGTTTCGCCACCTTCATCAACATCATTTAAGTAATACAAAAACGCTAATACTCGGTGTAATGGCTTATTGTGTGGTAACTGCGGGAAAATTTCTGAATGCCAGTAATGATAGCCACCAACCCCTTGCTCGTAGCGTTGCACGGTGAAATTGTCGTAACAAAAAACGTACTGGATCAACTGGTCTAGGTAAACCGTGCCTAAACGGTCAAAATTCTCTTTCGTTACCGAGGTAGGTAAGCCTGTTTCAGGATCTGTAACTGTAGGGTTTAAAGCTGAAATTAACGCCATGTAATGCTCAGTCAAATAAGCTTTGACATGGGGGTAACTGGCGTTGATGAGCTCAAGCTGTAGTGCTTGCCATTCTTTTTCAACCATAGTGACATCCATGCTATCTTTCAGATGTGTCATCACCCCATGACCTACACGACCTTTTACTACTTTATCACTGCTTTGATGACCTTTGATTAGTTTGTCGCACAGATCATCGGATAGTGCGTGGTCAAACACACCTATAAATTGGCTCATTATTAATCCTTAAAGCTATTTTGCGTAAATTTAACAGACATTCTTATATTGCATATTAGGGGTAATTTAACTTAATAATAAATATTTTGTAACATACTTGTAACATTCGTGGCATTGATGTTATGTTTGTCTGGCTTTGATTTATATCATTGTGTACTGAATTTTTATAAAAAAATCAATAAATATCATTCAACGTACAGGAAATAGTCATGTCAAACAATATAAAACGCAACAAAATATCGCTACATAAGGCCGCAATAATAACAACGGCAAGTATCTTGTCGCTATCAATATCAACAGCTTTATATGCAGCGCAACCCGTAGGTGTGCAGACCACAGATAATTTATTATCAGCCGTGGCAAGCTCACCTTTACCAAAACGCTTTATTGTCAAATATAAGCAATCCGCTAACGTTCAATCAACGATAAGTAATTTTAGCACTTTGAGCGATATGGCCAGCCCTATGGCTTTTACTCGGTTGGCAGCCATTAAGAAAAAATTTAAAATTCTAGGTGTTAAAGTTGGCGCTGAATTTCCTAATATGAATATCATCACCGCTGAGTTATCACCAGCCGATGTGATGAGTTTAGCGATGGATGATAATGTTGAATACGTAGAAGAAGATTTACCACGTCGTTTTATGGCGCAAAACGTACCTTATGGTATTGGTATGGTACAAGCGGACCAAGTTGATGACAGTATTGCTTCAGCGAACGCCGGTGGTAAGAAAATTTGTATTATTGACTCAGGTCTAAATATGCCTCATGAAGATATGGGCGCGCAAGGCGGTACGGTTAATGGTACTAATGATAGTGGTACGGGTAATTGGTTTGATCATGGCGGCCCACATGGTACTCATGTAGCTGGTACCATTGCTGCCCTTAATAATGGTATTGGTGTTCGTGGTGTTATTGGTTCCGATCCTAACTTGCATATTGTTAAAGTATTTAATGAATCAGGTTGGGGCTACTCCTCTAGTTTAGTCAGCGCTATTAATACCTGTGTCAGCAATGGCGCAGATGTTATTAATATGAGCTTAGGCGGTACGGGCTCAAGTACCAGTGAAGCTAATGCCATGCAAGCCGCTTATGATGCTGGCGTATTACTTATCGCAGCGGCGGGTAATGATGGTGTTGCTACCAGTACAACTGACGTTGAAAGCTTTCCCGCTTCATATGACTCAGTCATGTCAGTGGCAGCTATTGATAGCAATAAAGTCTTAGCTGATTTTTCACAGAAAAATAGTCAGGTTGAAATATCAGGCCCAGGTGTCGATGTTTACTCTACTTACCCGGAAGGTTTGGGTTCAGTGGTCGAAGTGTCGGTTGCTGGTATTGGCTATTCGGCTAATGCCATGGCAAACCAGGGCAGTGCCACAGGTGCTATTTATAACTTTGGCACGGGTGAGTCGATTGATTCGGGTGCTAACGGTAATGTGTGTTTAATTGCTCGCGGTAGCATTTCATTTCACGATAAAGTCAAAGCTTGTCAAGACAGCGGTGGTGTTGGCGCTATTATTTATAATAACGTAGCGGGCAGTTTTGGTGGCACCCTAGGTACCACCAACGCGACTAGCATTCCGAGTGTTACTATTTCAGATACTGATGGTGCAGCCATGTTAAGTCACTTAGGCGCGAGTGCAACGGTAAATATTGGCGCGGGTAATTATGGCAAGATGAGTGGTACCTCAATGGCATCACCTCATGTTGCTGGTGTCGCTGCCTTAGTATGGAGTCATCATCCTAGCTGTACTAACGTCGAAATTCGTAATGTACTTAATGCCACGGCACAAGATCTTGGTGCAACTGGCCGGGATGTTAAATTTGGTTATGGATTAGCGCAAACTAAAGATGCCATTGATTACATCAGCGCGAATGGTTGTGATGGTAGTGGTACAGGTGGCGGCGGTGGTACAACCCCAGACGATACCGTACTTGAAAATGGTGTCGTTAAAACAGAGCTAGCCGCTACTACGGGTAATGAACTTGTTTTCACTATGGAAGTACCCGTGGGTGCAACCGATATTAACTTTGCCATCACAGGTGGTAGTGGTGATGCGGATTTATATGTGAAATTTGGTGCTGAGCCAACGGACAGTGTTTATGACTGTCGTCCATATAGAGCAGGTAATGTTGAATCTTGTGCGAGTACAGAAGCTGGCGGAAGCTATTATGTGAAAATCAAAGCTTATAGTGATTTTACTGGCGTTAGTTTAACCGCTAGTTACATTGAGCCAAGTACGGGTGGCGGCGGTGCTGTTAACCCAATTGATAGCACAGTGAACAACATCTCAGTGGCAAGCAGACAATGGACTCGTTATACCCTTGATTTAGCAGCGGGTTACGCCGACCTAACGGTTAGCCTTTCTGGTGGTAGTGGTGATGCAGACTTGTATGTTACTCAAGGTAAGCAATCAACATCGTCTACTTATGATTGTCGCCCTTATAAAAATGGCAACAATGAAAGCTGTAACTTTACTGACCCAGCACAGGGTACTTGGTATGTTGATATCTACGGGTATTCAGCCGCATCAGGGGTAACGTTAAACATACAAGCTACACCACAGTAATTTGTACTAGCTAAGTAAAATAGCTTGATAAAATAAGCGAGTAAGCAAAAAAATATAAGGGTAACGAAAGTTACCCTTTTTTTTTGAAATAATGGACTTATACCAATTTGATTAAATTTCTTCCCAACTCAGAGTTATGCTCGATGTTCAATAACAAGGTAAATTCGTTTCGGTTTAGTCACTCTAAATCAAATGAATTTAACGAAGTTAGTGGCCATCGAATAAGCTCCCGAGGGCGAGTTTAAAAGGATTACACACAGCGTTATTGATTTTGAGAAGGGAGTAACCCATTCTCTTCAATCAATGCCTTGCCTCTAAGCCTTTTAATTCTCGCTGAGTGGGAAAGAACTTAATCAATTTGGTATTAAGTTAAAATACTAGCGAGATAAAAAAAGCGAGCAACCAAAATGCGGAGCAAGCTTGCCAAAATAACAGTGGATTTTTGTCCATTAATACCGCGTTGTGGTTACTTTTGTATTTAGGATTGGGCTTTTGTAATTCATGTAAAAACTCTAATACGTCTTCATGGCGACGTTCAGCTTTAAAACGTAGGCCCTTTTTTATCGCGCAGTCGATCCAGATAGGCACCAAGGGATTGATATCAAAACAGGGAATGTATTTGGTATTCATATAGGCTTTAACGGTTCGACATTTATTGAGCTTGCCAGAAAACGGCTCTTTGCCAGTTAACATTTCATAGGCGAGCACAGCTAATGAAAAAACTTCAGATTGCACCGTACTCTTTCCTGTGATGACGACTTCTGGCGCAGAGTAGCCCGCAGTGCCTAAAATACCTGGTTCGTCCAGTGGCGTGGCTATTTCAGCAATACCTTTGCTATAACATGAGCCAAAATCAATGATTTTAACTTCGCCATTATGATCAATCATAATATTGCCTGGTTTGATATCCTGATGCAAAATCTCTCGCCTGTGCATTGCCCGTAGACCTTTTTCAATTTGAGCCAGAATATAGACTACATCTTGCACCGCAGGTGTTGGGTGTTCTTTTATCCATTGCTCTAGGGTTATGCCTTCAATATATTCAGTTAAATAATAGAGCCAATTCTGTTCTCTATTACCTTCAATTACTTTAACTACATGAGGGCTATTGATGCGACTACCCATCCAACTTTCCATAATAAAACGTTCGATATAAGGTAAATCATCGTCAAAATTGACCGACGGTGTTTTCATACAATAACGTGCGCCGCTGTCAACATCTCGCACCACATACACTTGACTGCGGGTATTGACATGTAAGACCTTTTCAACCTTGTAACCGTCCAATATCATCTCAGGCTCTAAATAAGGTGGAAAAGGTAATTCTGACAGCTTGCGGCCAACTTCATTGATGGTTTGTGCCGGCAGGCTATCAAGTCGTAAGATTTGACAACTTAAGTTATCGCCACTGCTGTTGGTTAGCGCTAGAGCAATAAAATTTTCGCATGCCAGCTCAAAGCAGGCTTCATCACTTTCTGGTGTTAGCTTAGCTAAAATAGCGGCTAACTCTTTGTGTTTAACAAAGTCATGGATGCCATCGGTAGTTAACAAGTAAATGTCTGCTACTTCTACCGCTAAGCTGTGACAGTCGACATCGAGCTTTACATCTAAACCCATGGCTCGAGATAGATAACTTTGTTTGGCATTAATATAAGTGCTGTGATCACGGGTTATTTGTTCTAATTCACCGTGGCGAAAACGATAGATACGGCTATCACCCACATGAAAAACATGGGCAGTTTGTGATTTAAAAATAATGCAGCTGAAGGTACTAATATAGCCTTTTTGTACGTCATTGAATTGTTGCCCTTGACCATATAACCAACGATTAAGCGCGGTTAACACCTGTGACGTTGATTTTTTAACACTCCAACTATCGGGCGTAGAATAATAGTCATATAAAAAATTATGCACACAGGTTTCACTGGCTTCTTTACCGGCTTCTGCCGCACTGACACCGTCAGCAATTACCGCTACAGCGCCTTTGTTGGTTAGTAACGAATCTTTAGGAAGTCGTATACCAATGGCATCTTCGTTCTGAGCTTTTTTACCTGCTACTGAACGTTGTGCCACAGTAAAGCTTAATGCACTGGCCAAATCGCTCCATCCTGTTTTTTATCTAGGTTAAAAATCGCTTGAATCTTATACCGGTAAGCGTTAAGCGACCATAAAATTTTATCAAATAATCAGTGTTAATGTACTTCAATCATTTGCACTGTGCCATCAGGCATCACTTCGGCCATGGTACTTTTTGGCTCATCTAAAAATAGCGAACAACAAACGGCAAAGGCTACCCCGGCACCGATAGTAGCAAAAAATACCGATGGAGAAACAAAGGAAAATACCAGTAAAAATACTACCGCACCAACGTTACCGTAGGCACCAACCGTACCGGCAATTTGTCCGGTTAATTTACGTTTAACTAGGGGCACTACCGCAAAAATACATCCGGCGGCCGAGCCTAAAAAGAATGAGCAAATCATCATGGTGGCAACCACTGCCGCAAGAGGCCATGCTGGGGTGATCAATGACATAACAAAAAAGCCTAATGATGCGCCGCTTAATAAAAAGATCAAGGGAACTTTACGACCAAACTTATCACTGAACAGACCACCTGAGGGGCAAGAAAATACATCAACGGCGGCGAAACAAGCACCAAATATACCGGCAGCAGCAGCAGCGACTAAAAATTGACTTTCAAAGTATTGCGCTAACATAGATATCACCGATAATTCAGCACCAAAGGTTACCGCATAACCAAGACTTAAGATGGCTACTTGTTTGAACTTATACTGCAAGATTTCATCCATAGGCGGTGATTGCAACATGTCTTTATTCACCTGATACAATTTCCACGATTGATAAAGGGTCAATGCCAGTAATAAGCCATAAATAACATAGGAAGCAAAATCACTGAGTAAACCGGCACCAATAATTAATTCGGCACCTGTACCAGCAACCACACCAGCATCGGTTACTCGCCACGTTAAGATGGCCAATGCCGCCACCATAGGAATATTAAACAATAGACAGAAAACAAAATCTCGCTTGCTAGTTAGCTCAAGACCACCGGACTTATTAGGTTTGAAATAAGTAGAGCCTACCGGTGTATCTGTTACGGCAAAATAGTAACAAACTGAATATAACAGTGCCAATACGCCGGTTGAAGCAATGGCATAACGCCAGCCATCTTCGCCGCCAAATAAACTGGCGATATACACTAAACTACCGGCACCAACGGCAGAGCCTACGTTACCCATGCCCTTATATATACCTTCGGCTAAACCTAATTGCTTTGCTGGATACCATTCACTGATCATGCGAATGCCAATGACAAAACCCGCACCAACAAAACCCATTAAAAACTTAGCTAACGCTAAGGTTTCAAAACTTTGCGCAGAGGCAAAGAAAAAACATAATAGTGCCGTAGCCACCAACATTGCGGTATAAGAATTACGCGGACCATATTTATCAACCAACATACCCGTGACAATTCGTGCTGGTATCGTTAATGCCACATTTAAAATCAATAATATTTTAGCTTCAATATCTGTTAAGCCCATACTGGTTTGTATGGTAGACATGAGCGGTGCATGGCTAAACCACACAAGGAAAGTGATAAAAAAAGCTAGCCAGGTACTATGGAGAATTCTGGCTCGGCCCTGAAAGGATAAAAAATTATGTTTTAACGATGATTGACTCATACAAAACCTTGATTTAGTTAGGGTAAATTTTCAAACAATAGTAAATCATCAGCAAAAAATGAGCCATCATTTAACACTTTGATATTTAAAGGTATTTATTTTGTTTTAAGTTTGGGAACGGTTGGTATGCACCATAGTGCAGCTTAATAAGTGATAAAATGTAGCAAGTTTATATCTTTATCCTAGGGGACATTTTCAGCTGAGCTGGAATGAAGAGCTTTGTTTTTAACTTAACAAGGGATGGTTACCGCATAAAAGAATTAATGAAAAACACTGGCTAGCAACTTTACAAAAGTGTAACAAGTAGATATGTTCAGTGATAATAACCATAGCTAATTCAATGCGGCAGTCAGGATGCTCACCTTATTATGAATTTTTCTCGTCTAACACGGCCGGTGACAATCACTGATAGTTTTATTGGCCATCAGTTAGGACTATTTAATGATAAATATAATCGCTTAGTTTTTATTGTGCTGCTGATGGCCATTATTTCAATAGGCATGGTTTGGCTTATTCATTCAGCTGCGGAAACCGATGCGGAAAATAAAGTAGATCAAAGCCCATTAACCTTTGAAGTAGCGGCTATCACCGAGAATGATTGGGGAATAACAGCGCTTATTTCGCCTTTGAATAAGGTAAGCTTTAGCCCTCATCAGGGCAATTTTATCAATTTGGGCAAACGTGATTTCTTATGGTTAAAATTAACCTTAGCGCCAACAAAGGCGGAGAATAACGGTAAAAAAAGTCAAATTTTAGTGCTTAAAAAAAACCGCATTCATACCCCCGTTGAGTTGCACTATTTAACGTTAAAAGCAGGATGGGTCAAAAAAATCGTCCATGGCAGTGCTCAATTTCATCAAAATATTGTCATTCGCCTACCTAAAAAAATGGCATCTAAGACTTTTTACTTGAAATTACAGGGCCAGTATTTAAGAACTTCACTTTACTTATTTGATGATGAAGCCTTCTTTGCCGATCTGCAACTTTCCTCGTTATATAGCGGCTTGTTTTTTGGTATGTTGTTACTTTTTTCGCTTTATCACCTCATGTTATACCTGCGTTTAAAAACGCCGGCTTACCTGGCTTACAGCGTAATGTTGTTACTACTGACTAGCTGGTTTTTATCCGGACAAGGCTGGTTAGAGTATCTGTTGCCAAACGTGACTTATGTAAAAAATATTACCGTGATTATTGGCGGATTATTAATCGTCTCTATTGGTGAATTTGCTAAACATTATCTACAAATTAAGGAACTTTCGCGCCGGATATACCAAGTCTTGATAGTTGCTCAATTACTGTTACTGCTATTATTGCTTGCTAGGTTAAGTTTGCAAAGTCTATTACCCTCATCCGTTAGACAGTTTTGTTATGGTCTTGGCTTATTCACTTGCTTGGTGATTTTTATTGCCTGTTTGTCTGCTGCTATTATCGGTGTTCACAAACAGAAAACTGCCGCTGGTTATTATTTAGCGGCCACCATTATGTTTTTTGTTATGGCTAGTATCATGGGTTTATCCGCGGGGAATATTATTGATTTTCACTTTTCATGGCCTTTACTACAAATGACTTCAGCCATTGAAATTATTATTTTTAGTGCCGGTTTAGTGTCGATATATTATCAACAGCAACAAAATGAAAAAGCAGTTGAGATACAGCTGCAACAGGCTCAGCAAAAACTAGTCAAACAATTAGAAATCAGTAACCAACTTAAAGACAAAGTTTTAAACAATGTGATTGCTCATAAACTCTTTCCTGAACTGGCTAAAGTAACTGCTTTTTTACCTGAAATAATGTATGTGCAAGCCTTAGGAAATAAGAGCTTAGTTGTGTATAAAAAGAATCAGCGTAAATACAAAATTGAACTTGCCTGTAATTTACAAAATTTAGTTGAAAGCTTTGGTGACGAGTATTTAATACGCATACACAAATCCTACTTAGTTAATCCACGGCAAGCTATGTCATTACAACGCAGAAGTTCAGCCGACTATGATTTACAGTTAGACACCGAAACCGTCCCCGTCGGTCGAAAGTTTTTAAATCAAACAAAAAAGTTGATTTAGAGTCATATAGCTCTACTTTTTGTGAAAAAAACATCTACCGTTCAATAATTAATTTAACGGCTGTATTCTTGTTATTACCATATATAACAACTAGTTAATGTATTTATAGTGCCTGACATATACGCTTCACTTTTATCTGAAAATTCAATGAGTTTTTACCCCTTGTTGTTTGCTTTTTATGTCATTAAAGTAGCGTTTCTATCGTCGGTTAGCACAGTTTCTCAGGCAAAACTGTATGACTATTTATCGACGTTTTAAGCGACTTATAAATAAATGGGTAAAGGATTAATGTTAAAAATAATGAATATTCTACTCTTGGTATGCCTGCTGCCAGCTTGCCAAGAAGGTCAACAAGAAGGTCAACAAGACAGTCCAATAATCACTATGGATGAACAAGTTTGTCGTGAGCAAAGCCTAAAAAATATCGCCATGTGGGAATACATGAATGATTGGTATTTATGGAATGATGCCTTAGATCAAAACTCCGTACTGGCAGACTTTCTTTCTATAGACGATTTATTAGCTGACATTAAAGAGAAAAACCCGCTCGACCGTTACAGTTTTGTTGTTTCTAAACAAGAAAGTGACGATATGTTTGTTAATGCACAAACGTTTGGTTATGGCATGGCTAATAGCACGGATGAAATGACGGATGAGCTAATCGTTAATTTTGTTTTTGACGATAGCAATGCACAAAAAATAGGCTTAAGTCGAGGCGATCGTATTACTCACATAGCCGGCAATAATTTAAGTGAATTACTCAGTAAAGCAGACTTTAGCTGGGCAGAATTCTGGCTCACTATAGAGCAAAGCCAGTTGGTTGCTTTTACTTGGCGACAACTCGATGGCACCGTAATCACCAGAGAAATGATACAAAGTAAAGTAACCACCAATACCGTTTTTGCTACTGAGGTGATTGAGTCCGAAGTAGGGAAAATTGGTTATCTGGTTTATAACAGTTTTATTGACCCCAGTAGTGAGGACTTAAATCAAGTTTTTCGCTATTTTAAGGAGCAAAATGTCGATGAACTCATTGTCGATTTACGTTATAACCATGGTGGTACCTCTCGCATGTCTAACCAATTAGCCAGTCAAATTGGTGGTGATAATGTCTTTGGGGAAATTTATAATGCGCCAACCAATAACGCCAACCATGTTAGTGCTGTTGAGATTTTTAATCTTAACAAGGCGGAACACTATTTAAGTTTGTCGAAAGTGGTTTTTATCACTACGGGAGAATCGGCTTCGGGTAGTGAAGTATTGATCAACTCGCTAAAACCTTTTTTAGAGGTAAAATTAGTGGGTCAAAAAACCTATGGTAAACCCGTGGGCATGAGAGTCGCTCAACTCTGTGATGAAGTTATCTTTGCTATTACTCATCATAACCATAATGCCGACGGCTATGGTGACTTTTTTGACGGCATAGCAGTGGATTGTCCAGCGATTGATAGTGTGGCAGGACCTTGGGGCTCGAGTAAGGATCCTATGTTAAGCGAGGCGGTCTATTTATTAGAGCATAAGCAATGTTCACCTTATCTTAACAGCGCTACAAGCCAGAAGACTCGCTTGATGACTAAGCCATTATATCGGGAGTTTTCTACCACTAAACCTTTTGCTACAGTCTCTCATTAGGAAAAATAATGAAGAAGTTCAACCTGATTTCAATTTTACTTGCTACTTTACTGATAAACGCCTGCTCAAGTGTGCCACTAGCTACCATGATGCATTTTGCTGATGCTAAACCCGATGATTTTTTCCAAGTGGATCCTCGTGGCATTACCATCGAAGTGACGATAAATAGTGCCGCAAATTTTGATCCTGTCGTTTCGGTAACTTTATCGGCAACGGTTGAAGATGAAGCAGGGCAAAGACATTATAACTTTCCTTTAGAAAAGGTAAGTTTGGCTAAGCTTGCGGCTAAAGAAAGCTACTTCTCTAGTCGGCCGGCAATGGATATTTATATTTTAAAGCTAAATGCTAAAGCGATAAAAAATTTAGCTATGATTAACCTTGAAAGAAAAGCGGGCAATAAAAAGAGAGTCGGTCTATCTGCCGGTGTTAACTTTTCCAAAGACATTAACCTAGTCGATGAAAACACCGTACTTTCAATTGGACTTAAGCTAAGCGAAAAAGGCGATTTTATTATGTTAATAGACAATTGGCGAGTGCTAGCAGAGCAATAGATTTTTAAAGGTAACTATTGAAGTTAGCTTAAGCTAACTGATTTTTGAATAAAGCGGGAGAAATAGCCCATTTATATAGTCATAAGCTTAATTGCCAACCTGTTCGCGAAGGCAACTTTTTTGACAGCAGAGAAAATAAGGATCACGCTAAGGTGAAATTGACCTAGGGCTAAATGGGTCTATGCTAAATGCTAATGAATTGTAAATTTTATCTCCTCCTCTTTCAATCTTGAGACGCAAAATATGTTTGGCTTAGAATTTATAGATAATAATACCGATCTCTTGCTGACATTAACTACCGATTATAATTACTTTGTTGTCTTTGCTTCTTATATCGTTGCTTGGATTGGGGTGTACGCGGGGTTATCTACCATTCCTTCTATGCGTAATGCTGAGTCAGTTACCACTAAGCGCTTATGGCATATTGGCGGCTCTATCGCCATGGGGTGCGCAATATGGTCGATGCACTTTGTTGGTATGCTGGCGTTATCATTACCCGTAGCCGTGCACCATCATCTTGTACTCACCGCATTATCTGTTCTGCCTGCTATTGCGGCCAGTTACATCGCGTTGTTTTTTATTGATCGTGATAAATATGATAGTTGGCAGCTTATCGGCGCTGGAATTATCTTAGGAGCGGGTATTGGCACCATGCATTATATGGGCATGGAAGCAATGTATGGTAATTTCATTTTAGTTTACCAGCCCTGGTTTTTCCTGCTCTCTATCATTGTTGCCGTAGTCTTGGCTATTTTTGCTCTGTATGCCGGAAAATATACTGTTAATTCTACCAGGGAAGGGAAATACCAGTTGATACGCTCTGCGGCGTTAGTTGGTGCCGCTATTACCGGTATGCATTATATGGGTATGCAAGCATCGATCTTTTTGGCAACAGGCGATTTAACCCACGGAGAATCTAGTAATTCACATGCCATGATGACGGTTATATTAACCGCTGCCACACTTTTTTTATCTATGTTAGCGGTCGTTTCTAACATCATCAACAAAATGTTTAATAAGCTCATGCTGGCCAAAGCTGATGCCGAAGCTTCAACTAAAGCAAAGGCCGAGTTTTTAGCTAGCATGAGTCATGAAATTCGTACTCCAATGAATGGCGTTTTAGGCATGTTAGATTTATTGATTAGGTCAAACCTGGATGAAAATCAACTATATAAGGCAACTATCGCTCGTTCTAGCGCTAAGTCATTATTAGTTTTATTGAATGACATTTTAGACTTTTCCAAAGTGGAAGCAGGGAAACTAGATTTAGAAATACTGGACTTTGATGTGCGCAGTTTATTAATTGAATTTGCTCAATCTGTAGCCTTACAAGTTGAAAGTAAAGGCTTAGAAATTATTCTCGATATTACTCATATTGAACATTCCATGGTCAAAGGTGATCCAGACCGCATTAGGCAAATCATTGCTAATTTAGTTTCAAACGCCATAAAGTTTACCGAAAAGGGCGAGATTATCGTTAGGGCAGAACTAGTGGAGGACGAAAATTGTGCGTTAATCTTTACTTGTACCGTGCAGGATAGTGGCATAGGTATTCCGAAAAAAGCCATTAATAAGCTTTTTCAACTATTTACCCAAGTTGACTCTTCCACTACCCGAAAATATGGCGGCACTGGGCTCGGTTTATCCATAGCCAAACAATTATGTGAATTGATGCAAGGTTCCATATCCGTTACTAGTACCTTGGCTAAGGGCAGTTGTTTTAAATTTAATATTACTTTGTTAAAAAGTAACCAATCTAAACAGGTAATCCCCCATATTGATGTCAGCAAGTTATCCTTATTAGTGATAGATGATAACGCCACCAATAGGGAAGTATTAAGGGGACAATTAGAGCACTGGGGCTGTTATGTAGAAGAAGCGGACAGTGCAGCTGCGGCGTTATTCAAACTGGCACAGTGTTATGACAATGAGCAGGCTTTGTTTGATGTGATCTTTGTTGATATGCAGATGCCGGAAATGGACGGTGCCACTTTTGCTAGGAAAATAAGAAGCGATAAGCGTTTTAATCAACTGCCTATGGTAATGATGACATCCATGTCAGCACAAGGAGATAAGCAGTACTTTAGTGATTTAGGTTTTAGTGCCTATTTCTCAAAACCGGTTACCGGAGCCGATATTTTGGATGCGTTAGCAATAATAAAAGCCACTGCCAGTGATACTAACGGCTCGCAACCTATTATTACCCATCAATATCTAGCTTCATTTTCCCATGAAAAGCATGAATTAGCTGAACATAATAGCGCTAGCAGTGACCAAGGTGTCGAGCCTATAAGCAGGTCAGCTGATGTTAAAATTTTATTGGTCGAAGATAACCGAATTAATACTGTGGTAGCGACGCAAATGCTTAATGCCATTGGCCTTAATGTTACCGCGGCTAAGAATGGCCAAGAAGCTTTACATGTTTTGGCTAACGCCCATGCAGACGACCCCTTCACTTTGGTGTTAATGGATTGCCAAATGCCAACCATGGATGGCTATCAAGCGACCAGAGAAATTCGCTTGGGCGAAGCAGGGGATAACTATAAAGACATCCCTATTATTGCCATGACTGCTAACGCTATGATTGGCGATGATGAGAAATGTTTTGCTGCGGGTATGAGTGACTATTTAACTAAGCCAATAGAGTTAGAAATATTAACGGAGACCCTTAATAAGTGGCTAAATAAGACCAATAAAGCCTTCATTAATTGAGTAATTCGATTCAGCTGCTTAACCTGTTAATAGCAAAAATGCTACCGATGAGCACGATATTTTTAATGAGGGTCGGAACATTGTGCCGGGACAAAAACCTCTGCTCTGAGTGTTTCTGCTACACAAGGGGCATATTGGCAATCCTAAAGGGAAAAAGGCCTAACAATGAATTTTATGAGCCATGTATTTGGCTACCTAAAGCCGAAGAGATATTTGTAATGGTATAGCGGGTGGTCAGTGTGAGCTTTTTGGTCGTTACTATTAATTAGCCTTAAAGGATAGTGATAACTGCCTACACTTAATTTACTTGTTCAGGTAAACTACGGGCACGTTTTCATTGCACAGTTTTTCCCGTTTTATGCGCATTATCCATACCTCAGATTGGCACCTTGGCCAATATTTTTACGGCAAAAGCCGCGCCAATGAACATCAACAATTTCTTAGCTGGTTGATAGCACAAGTTAGTAAACATAATATTGAGGCCATTATTGTTGCCGGTGATATTTTTGATACCTCAACCCCACCAAGTTATGCCCGTGAAATGTATTATGATTTTATTGCCAAGCTACATCTGACTGCTTGCCAATTGGTTATATTGGCTGGAAATCATGACTCAGTGGCGATGTTGTCTGAGTCGCAAGCGGTATTAGCCAGTTTATCTACCCGCGTTATTACCCAAGTAATACCTGTGTCACTTGCTGAAGATGATTTAAGTAATGAAACAAGTGCGGCAGCTAAGGCCTTGGCACAGCAAGTTTTTCCGTTAATGAATGCCAAAGGGCAAGCATCGGCCATTATTTGTGCCATTCCTTTTGTCCGTCCACGTGATGTTATTAAAAGCCGTGCTGGTCAGTCAGCCAGTGATAAACAGCAAAATTTACAACAGGCGATCAGTGCTCATTATCAGCACCTTTATCAACACGCGGTTGTTTTAGCTAAAAAGTTATTCAAAGAGCAAGCCAAAACACAAGCTAAAGCACCATCCAAAGAAATATCGAAAGATGTAGAGCAGGGCGAGCAATTGCCTATTATTGCCACCGGACATTTAACCGCCCTTGGTGTCTCGATAAATGACAGTAAAAGTGACTCGGTCAGAGATATTTATATAGGCTCGTTAGAAGCTTTTCCTGCTAGCGCTTTTCCGCCAGCAGACTATATAGCTCTGGGTCATATCCATAGAGCGCAACACGTGGCGAAATCAGAGCACATTCGTTATTGCGGCTCGCCAATCGCGCTTAGTTTTGATGAAGCAAAACAGGAAAAACGCGTACTTATGGTTGAGTTCATCTCGGGCAAACTTGCTCAGGTTAACGATATTATGGTGCCGTGTTTTCAAGCGTTATATATGGTAAAAACTTCCGTGGATGAGCTTGAGTGCAACTTAAAAAAGACCCTGGTAGAGTTTGAATTGTTTAAAGAGCAGAGTGCGCAAACCGAGCTAGCGATTGAGAGCAAAGCTTGGCTTGATATCGAAATTGATAATGGCGATCACTTGCGTGATTTATCACAAAGAGTCAGTGAGCTTGTTGTTGATATGCCGTTTGAAGTGTTATTGGTGCGTCGTTGTAAAAAAGCACGGCAACGTCTGCAAGCACAACTGTCACAGCAAGATAACAGTACTTTAAGCGAATTATCGTTGGCAGAAGTATTTGATTCGCGTTTGTCACAACTGGATTGGCAAACAGAGGAGGAATTAGCCCGTAAAGTGCGCTTGAAATTATTGTTTACTGAGCTATCGGTGGAGCTTTCCGCTAAGCGCTCAGCTGAAGTTAAGCAAGGTGAGGCTGAAAAACAAGGACAAAGCGAGGCTTGTGATAGTGATGCGGGCAAGGAAAATGGCAAGGTTGAAGAGGTTGAGCAAGACAATTTATGAGAATTTTAACTTTACGCTTTGAGAACATTAATTCTCTCAAAGGCAGTTGGAAAATAGATTTTAGTGCCGCGCCTTTTGATAGCAGCGGTTTATTCGCCATTACCGGTCCTACTGGGGCCGGAAAAACCACCATACTCGATGCTATTTGTTTAGCGCTTTATCATCAAACACCGCGTTTAACTGTTTCTAAAAAACAAAACCAGTTAATGACCCGCCATACTAGTCACTGTATGGCTGAGGTTGAATTTGAAGTGAAAGGTCAAGGATATCGGGCCTTTTGGAGCCAAAAAAGAGCCCGCAATAAGCTTGATGGCAATTTATTAGAGCCTGTGGCGGAACTCGCTAAACTCGATGGCACCATAATGTCAAATAAGCTTAAAACAGTGCGCAGCGATATTAGCGATTTAACTGGGCTTAACTTTTCACGTTTTACCAAATCAATGATGCTTTCCCAAGGAGAGTTTGCCGCCTTTTTAAATGCTCCGGCCAATGAGCGCGCGCAATTACTTGAACAGCTCACCGGTACCGAAATTTACGGCGATATTTCCCAACAAGTTTTTGATAATCACCGCAGTGCCAGTGAAGAATTGAAGTTATTACAAGCTCAGAGCCAAGGTGTAGCCTTACTTGATGAAGAACAGGTCAGTGAGCTTGAGCGACAACTTGCGCAAACCACAAGGCAAGAAAAACAGTTAAATGAACAAGTGCAGCAGGCGCAACAAGTAAAAAATTGGTGCTCGAATTTATCGACTAATGCACAAGCACAACAAGAGGCAAAGCAGCAGTTAACAGTGATAGAGACGCAAGAGCAGCAAGCAAAAGCCGATCTTGATTTACTCATCCAGTCGACCTTGGCTGAGCCGCTGCGCGCGCCTTATGAGCAAATGGCGCATTATCGTCAGCAATACCAGCAAAGTTTGCAGCAAGTGACTAGTCAAACCGAGCAATTAGCAACACTGGAGCAAGCGGTTTTAGCCAGTGATAGTGTCTTAACCCAGCTAAAAACCAGCCAAATTACGGCAGAAAAACAACGTAACGTTATTGAGCAAGTATTGCAGGAAAAGATCCAACCGCTTGAACATGCCATTACTCACCAACAAGCAGCTTGGCAAGAGACTAACAATAGTGTCGCGGGACAAAGCAAGGAATTAACGGTTAACGAAGCGGCTTTAGTTACGGCTCAAACCGAGCAAGAGCAAATATTACAGACAGTGGTGCAGCAACAAGAAGCGTTAGCTCAAGGCCATGCCTTGCAGCAATTGCCGGAAAAACTACCCTTATGGCAAAATCAATATCAGCAATTAACTCAACAGCAAGTGAGTGTGCAGGGCTTATTAACCGAGCAAAGTAAGCTTGAGCAAACGCTGCTTGGTTTACAAGCTCAACATCAAACACAACAGCAGCACATTACGCAGAGTGAAGGGCTGTTACTCGCGCTTAATGAACAACAGCAAACCCTGGTCGACCAAGCACAGCAAGGGGTGCAAAACAGCCAAGCGGCGCAGGCTATCTTTGCTCGCTTTAGTGATGATAACGCAGAGGATAAGGGCGTAAATCAGGCAGCAGCGATAACTGAGGTAACCAGCGAGACCCTTAATCAAGCGGTTGTTGATAGCCAAGAGCAACAACTAAGCTTAAAACAAGCCCTGCAGCTAGCACAGCGGTTTCAGGTGTTGGCTGATGAGCAACAAGGTTTGTCACGACAACAAGTAAAAGATAAGCAACAACTGACCATAACAGAGCAAGAGCTAATACAGTTACGCATAAGTTATGGTGCTAATCAGCAACAGAAAAAAGACGTTGAACGTTTACTTGCTCAGCAGCAAACTATTATGGCGCTCAGTGAGCACAGAGCAAAACTACAAGCCGAAGACGCTTGCCCCTTATGTGGCTCATGTGAACACCCAGCGATAAATGATTATCAAGCACTTGATAGTGATGAGCAGCAACAGCGTTTATCACGGCTCAATGATGAATTGTCGCAATTAGAACAACAAGGTAAAGCCCTTAATAGTGTGCAAGCGCAGTTAACGGCGCAACTTGCCATGCAACATTCTCGTCTACAAGGCATCACTAACGAGCAACAGAGTCTTGAGCAAAATTGGCAGTCGTTAACTGTTAAGCCATTTATCAAGGAAGATATTACTAGCAAGCAAAATGAACAGCAGATTTCATTAATAGAAGCAGGCACTGCGCAAGCGTTAACTCAGCAATTAAATACCTTAAGTCAGCAGCTTGATGAGTTACTGTCTTTGCAACAAGCACTGCAGCAAAACAGTCAAGCTCAGCAACAAAACCTTGAGCAAATCACCCTTGGTGATAAGCAATTATCTAGTCAGAAAAATCAATTACAACTATTGCACGAACAAGGCAATTTTCAGCGTGACCTTAAGATAAAGATAGCCAAGGATTTAGCCTTAGCACAGCAAGCTATGGTCACCCTCAATGGACAATTATTAGCCGACATCACTGTGAGCGGAATTGAGAGTAAAATAGCCTTGCCTAATGTTTCGGTAAGTGATGAGACTAGCGGACAAGTTCAGTCAATATGTATTGATGAAACTTGGCTAGGCTCTGTAAAAAAACAGGGACAAGAATACCAACAAATTGTCAGTAACCAGCAAGCCGCACAAGAGCTCTTAACTGGCATTGAGCACACGCTAGGTTTACTAAAACAGCAGGTTGAACAACAGCAGCACTTATATAACCAAGTAAAAACACAATTAAGTGGCCAGCAAAGTGAAATTTCCGCTCAAAACACCTTACGTGTCACCTTGTTTGTTGAGCTTGGTATCACCGATAAACAGATGCAAGATACGGTTATATTGACAGAAAAAATAACTGCTGAGCGACTGGCTGATGATAAAAATCTTGAACAGGCGAAACGTCTGTATCAGGCAGAAATATCAGCACAGCAGGAAAGTAAAGGCCAACTAAGCACGGAAAAAACACAATTAGAGACGGTGGCTAAGCAAAGTGACAGCGTAACCCGTGATTGGACAAAACTCCTAGCAGCCAGTGATTTTACCGATGAACAACAGGTTTTATCCGCTTTGCTTAGTCCCGATAAAAAGCAGCAACTGAGCAAACTTGCCGATGATATTGGTGATAGTAAAAAACAAGCACAAGTATTGATAAACCAAGCTGAAAAAGTCACTCTTGAATTGAACCTGCAAAAGGCTAGGTTAAAGGAAAATGGTGCTGTCGATTTTGATGAAAAATCAGTGTCGAAAAGCTTAATGAAAATGTCGGACATGTTGAAAGAGTGCCAGCAAAAAACAGGTCAGCTCGGTCAACAAATCAGCCAAGATCAAGCCAATAAAACTCAGCAAAAAAATCTACTTACGCAGATCAAACAAGCGCAGTTCTCCTTGGATGATCTTAGTCACCTTAATGCCCTTATTGGCTCAGCCGATGGCGCCAAATTTAGACGCTTCGCCCAAGGCTTAACGTTAGCCAATTTAGTACATCTTGCCAACACACAACTCGATAGACTATTTAGCCGCTATCAACTGCAATGTCAGCAAAGCGATACTTTAGCTTTAGAAGTGGTTGATACCTGGCAAGGAGATACTGCTCGCGATATTAAAACCTTATCTGGCGGTGAAAGCTTTTTGATAAGTTTGGCACTGGCCTTGGCACTTTCAGATTTAGTCAGTAATAAAACCAGTATTGACTCTTTATTTCTTGATGAAGGCTTTGGCACCTTAGATAACAATACCTTAGAAGTGGCGCTTGATGCTCTTGATAATTTAAACGCCAGTGGCAAAATGATTGGTGTCATTAGCCATGTTGAGGCATTAAAAGAGCGCATTGGTGTGCAGATTAAAGTAAGAAAACTCAGTGGTTTGGGGATAAGCAGCTTAGATAAACAATATGAATTTCATGCTGAGACAGCTACTGAATTGAAGCAATAAGATAGCTTGTTTAAGCGGTCGATATTGAAAACTTATTTAGTCATATTAAAGGATTAATCTGTGGAAATTTGGATTTATTTCACCCTCTTAGCGGCGACTATGCAGGCGGTAAGAACCGCAGGACAAAAAAAGTTATCCGCTAAGCTCAACTCAATGGCGACCACAGGAGTACGTTACTTTTATGCTTTACCGTTTGCCTGGTGCTACCTTTGGTGGCTGCTTAATTTTAGGGACGTAGCAGTACCCGCATTAAATACCTCATTTTTACAATATGCCTTAGTGGCCTGTGTCATGCAAATATGGGGCACCGCCTGTTTAGTGGCTGCTTTTCGCTACCGTAATTTTGCTGTTGCTACCAGTTTGGCTAAAACGGAGGCCATTCAAGTGGCCATTGTCGGCGCTTTATTTTTTGGTGCGACACTGTCCGGTTTAGGCTGGCTCAGTGTTGTTGTCGGTGTTGTTGGTGTGTTCTTTGTATCGAAAGTGAAGTTGAGATTGAGAGATATCTTAGCCGATTCACAAGGCCTTATTGGTATGGGATATGGCCTAGCGGCTGGCTTAGGTTTAGCGATCACCACCTTGTTAATTCGTGAGTCGAGTTTGGCGCTTAATACCGACTTAATGGTCAGTGCTGCGGTCACCTTGGTATTTATGATCACGGTGCAATCAGTTATGTCATTTATTTATATTTACTTGCAAGACAAATCACAATTAGCCTTAATGCTTAAACATTGGCGTTTATGTTTATTTGTTGGCATTACCAGTGTACTGGGCTCCATTGGTTGGTTTACCGGCGCCAGTTATCAAAATGCCGCCTATGTAAAAGCATTAGGGCAGGTTGAGTTCTTTATTACCTTGGCATTGACCTATCGGGTATTTAAAGAAACGGTAAGCTTAAAAGAGTACCTTGGTATGTTCTTAATAATATTAAGTGTGGTTATCTTACTGGTATGGGCGTAACTCGCTAGATATAAAAGTACGGGCATAACAGTATGGCCGTAAATTGACTTGCTTAGAGACTAAAGCCATGGCATTGCCCTTTAAATATATTTTATTACCGAGTAAAGCAAGGTAAACTGCCCGATATAACATTAAGTATTAATTATACTCATACGGGTATTAACGAAGAGATCACTATGATAATTGCTGAAAAAACTGTTGCTCACTTTCATTACACCCTTAAAAATGAAGCGGGTGAAGAATTAGAATCATCAAACGGTCATGAGCCTCTAACCTATTTACATGGCGCTAACAATACCTTAGCCGGTTTAGAGAAAGCTTTAACGGGTAAAGCAACCGGAGATAAGTTTTCCGTAACCTTACAACCAGATGAAGCTTACGGTGAGTATCAAGAAGGTTTAGAGCAACGTGTACCAGTTAAACACTTACAAGGCTTAGTGAGCAAAAGTGCTAAATGGAAAAAGGGCATGACTGCTGTTATACAAACTGAACAAGGTCAACGCCAAGTTACCGTCATTAAAGTCGGTAAATTTATGGTAACGGTTGATATTAACCCACCGCTAGCAGGTAAAGTACTTACTTTTGACCTTGATATCGTTGACGTGCGTGAAGCGACTGAAGACGAAGTGAAACACGGCCATGTACATAGTGCTGATAGCAGCTGTGGTCACGATCACTAGGTTAACGTTAGTTAATTAGTCTTTACTGCTGATAAGCTCAATTATAAGTTAGTAGATAAGTAATCGATATAAAAAACGCTAAGCAGATAAACTGCTTAGCGTTTTTTTATCGACTTTATTTTTCCAGTTAGCTGTATTTATATGGCTATACTAGCGTTAAAAGTTGTAGGATTAAAACGTCTAAATTAATCGTAAGCGTCTAGCTAACGACACCTAAATCAGCCATTCTAGCTCGCATGGTTAAGCTTTTCGTCGGCGCACCATTATCTGAGTGCAATATTAAATCTGTTTTTAAGTGGCTCTGTTGTAGTTTTGTGTTGTTGAGTAAACGAGCGAGACACATACACGCTCATTGACATCCTGTCACCGCGATATACCGTTTGTCCTAAACATAATCCCTCCATGGGGCTCCACATAAACATCAGGACAGTGTGCTCCTGCACAGTCTAATAAGGGTATATCCATATACCGTCATGCTTGTGAAGCTCGATCTTATCACATCAGCAATACCTTCCTTTAAATCAGAGTGTTACATTATAGACAACAGTGTTCTACAACAGAGCCTTTTAAGTACTTCTCTGCCGACAGACTACGTTCAAGCAACTTATTGGAATTGGTATTAGCTGCTTGTTCACCTGTTGAGGTTTAACGGATAGTATTTCGCCAGATAGACGATTACCCCCAGGCTTAAAAAGTGGCGGGGTTCACGTTATTGTTGTGAAAAAATTGCATGAGACTTAAACCACTACTTTTGTGTAGTTTAAAGTGGTTTTGGCCCGTGAAAAATATTTTGTTGTTATTTCATAATTATCTCCTCTTAATGTGCTGAGGTAACTATGCACAGCCTTGATTTATACCCGTCACCATTCAAAGTGCTCGATTTCAGTGGGAATTAAAAGCGCTTTAGGCAAGGGAAATAATTGAAGCATAGTCATGCTAGGGTTTCATTATTTAACGCGGTATAAAGTCATTTTAAACCCATCGAAGAAGCGGTTGAGCAACATCACTTCATCGTTGCTGTAACTCATAATGAAACAACCATTATTTCATCACAGCGCCTTGAATTGAAATTGCTCAAGCACTCTGAAACATGCACTTTGAATGGTAACGGGTATATATTGGTATAGGGGGGCTAATTACGCGCTTACAAAATAATGGTTAAATCTTTCGGGTTTATTACCCTATTTTGTTTGGTTAGGACCTGTTATTTTTTCTGTTAATATTCTCTATCTTTGGCGTTAAAACCCAAATTATTTATTAATAACCCTCTAAAAAATTTAAGACTAGTTAACTTTTATTGTATTTTTATTGTATTTTTAATATTTTGTGCTAGCTGAAATGATGTAGTTAAATATTGAAGTATAGTTACAAAATAGGATATTAGTTCCATTATTATCAACAGGTTAAATCATTTATATATTTTTGAATACTCTTTCTTGCATTCCGTTAAATCTGTCATATGCTTTAAGGCACAAAGCACAATAATAAAAATACGGATATTTTAATAAATGATCAAATTCCCCAATGACTTAACCATTGCTCAGGTTGACGAGTATCGAGCTCTAATTATTCCATTAATTGATGACCAAGATGTAATAACCATTGATGACAGTGAATTAACACGAATCGATACTATCGGCGTGCAATTTATCCTTGCCGTTGTTACCTACATCATTGCCCAGGGTAAAGAAATTAAGTGGCAGTCAAAATCCAGTGTTTTAAAGGAAAGTATTCAACAACTTGGTATCAGTGATGCCATTTTATTGCAATACATCATGGATTGAGAACTTTTTCTTATTAAAAATAAATCAATAGAATACAGCACTCCAATGCCTTAAACGATGAGGAAACCAGTATGACTAAAGTGTTAGTTGTTGATGACTCAAACTCCATAAGAGACATGGTCAGTTTTACCTTAAAAAGTGCGGGATACCAAACGGTTGAAGCTAAAGATGGTCAAGAGGGTTTAAATAAAGCGAAAAGTAGTAGTTTTGACTTGGTGATTTCCGATGTAAATATGCCCAATATGGATGGTATAAGCTTATGTACCGAGTTGCGCAAGCTAGTTAATTTTAAATTCACCCCTATTTTGATGTTAACCACAGAAAGCTCTGCCGAGATGAAAATGCGTGGTAAATCGGCTGGTGCAACTGGTTGGTTGGTTAAGCCGTTTAACCCAGAAAAGTTGTTAGCTACCATTAAACGTGTGGTTAAGTAACTTTATTAATATAAAAAACTGTTTAATCATTTTAGATCAGTAACTTAATTATCTTAGGTGCTATTAATAAAAGTATCTTGTCGTGATAATACCCCCTGATTTTGACAAGGAAAGAGTAGGTAATCACTTATGAGTATTGATTTATCGCAATTTATTCCAAGTTTTTTAGAAGAGAGCTTTGAAGGACTCGAGTTAATGGAGTCAGAATTATTAAACTTGAAAGAGGGGGATAATGAAACTATTGACTCAATTTTCAGAGCTGCTCACTCGATTAAAGGGGGCGCCGGAACTTTTGGCTTTGTTAAAGTAACCGAGTTTACTCATCTAGTGGAAACCTTACTCGATGAAATGCGTGATGGCCGACGAGAAATTAATAGTAAAGATACCGAGATATTGCTTGAATCTGTCGATTGTATGCGTTTACTCATTGAAGCTGCACGGGATGATGAAGAGTATGATCAGGATAAGGTTGCACAAACCACTAGCCGCTTAGCTGAAACATTAGGCGATGAACCGTCAAGTGACAGCGATAATCAAAGTGAAAACATGGTTGCAGCAAGTAATGTCTGCGGCTATACCATCAACTTCATTCCAGAGCATAGTTTAGCCAAAACGGGTAATGATCCCCTTTTTATATTCAGTGCCTTAGCCGAGTTAGGCCAGTTAACACTCAGTGCCGACTGCAATGATTTACCTGCTTTAGTCGATATTGATCCGCAAGAGCTCTATTTAAGCTGGCAACTAACGCTTTACACCGACGCAGATGAAGCTGAGATTAGAGAAATTTTTGAATGGGTTGAAGATGAGTGTTTATTAGAAGTAGTGCCAATACCAGACACCTCAAATACATCTCAAGATATTGACGTACTAGCCTCAGAAGAAGAACCGCAATCGCAGAGCACGACAACCAAGCAAGAATCACTTGTGAATACACCAAAGTCGAGCACTGAAACAGAGCTTGCTCAAGACGGCAAGGTTGAAGATGAAAATATACCCGCTAAAGCTAAAGCTAAAGCAGATGTTGGCTCCATTCGGGTTGGGGTAGATAAAATTGATAATTTAATTAACTTAGTTGGTGAATTAGTTATCACCCAATCTATGTTATCAGAGTTAGGCAATGATTTTGACATGGACA
Source organism: Colwellia sp. TT2012 (assembly GCF_001440345.1). GTDB lineage: Bacteria > Pseudomonadota > Gammaproteobacteria > Enterobacterales > Alteromonadaceae > Colwellia. The sequence goes on from NZ_LJYX01000009.1 coordinate 160,648, forward strand.
AGGTTGATCGCCTTACCAGTGGTCTTGAGCAACTATTACAAAACACCAAAGAATTACAAGAAAGCGTTATGCGTATCCGTATGCTGCCTATCAGCTTTGCCTTTAATCGTTTTCCTCGCCTTGTCCATGATCTAGCGATAAAAACGGGTAAGAAAATGGAATTAGTGATTAAGGGTGAGCAAACTGAATTAGATAAAACTGTGATGGAGCAAATTGGCGATCCCTTAGTACATTTAGTAAGAAATGCTGCTGACCACGGCATAGAATCATGCGAAGTTAGACTTGCTAAGGGTAAACCGGAAAAAGGCACCATTTCATTAGACGCCTATCACCAAGGTGGCAATATTGTTATTGAAATTAAGGATGATGGCGCCGGTATCGATCGCGAAATCGTGTTAGCAAAAGCGGTCGAAAAAGGTTTGATTGATGTCAATGCTATTTTAACGGAAAGCCAGGTATATGACTTATTATTTGAACCAGGTTTTTCAACCGCGGCAGAAGTCACTGATATATCCGGCCGCGGTGTTGGCATGGATGTGGTTAAGCGTAATATTCAATCACTTGGCGGTCGAATTCAAGTTGAGTCAACCCTGGGGAAAGGCAGCTGTTTTAAGGTGCATCTGCCGCTAACACTCGCCATTTTAGATGGGCAACTAGTCAAAGTGGGTAGCGAAACCTACATCATCCCCCTCATTGCGATTGTTGAGTCCCTGCAAATTGATAACAAGCTAATTAATCGTGTGTCTGGCGATATGGTGCTTTATCGTTTACGTGATGACAACGTGCCCATTTTACCCATTTATCAACTGTTCAATTTAGCGACAAAATGCACGGAAATAGATAAGGCCTTACTTGTCGTTGTTGAAGCTGACGGTCAAAAAATAGGCTTGATGGTAGATGATTTACTGGCCCAGCAGCAAGTAGTTATAAAAAGTTTAAAAGATAATTATCAACAAGTTGCTGGTATTTCAGGGGCGACAATCCTGGGTGATGGCTCAGTCGCTATGATTCTGGATATACCGGGTATCATTCATATGGCGTTAGCCCAAGCTCAGCATGCCCAACGGGAAAAAACCGACGGCAATGCTAGTGTAACAGCGGAGGTTTGTTTATGAATATTCAAGCGATGGCACAAGATATTCCCGTCGAAGGTGAACACACGATGGAAGGTGTCGACTTTATCACCAGCGGTGATCAATATCTGACATTTTTATTAGCACAAGAGCAATATGCCGTTGATATTTTGTGTGTCGAAGAAATTAGAAGTTGGGAGCAACCAACAAAAATACCTAATGCACCAAGTTATATTAAAGGTGTCATTAATATGAGAGGGATTATCGTGCCAATTGTCGATTTACGTCTCAAATTTAGCATTGGCGAAGCGAGTTACTTAGATACAACGGTAGTTATTGTACTTACTTACCACAACGAAGGTAACTCACGCACTATTGGTTTTGTTGTTGATGCCGTTTCTGATGTGCTCAATGTTGACAATGCTGATATTAAACCTGCACCAGCATTTGGCGGCTGTGTTGGTCCACAATATATTGAGGGCTTAATTAATAGTGAAAATAAGGTAGTAACCATACTCAATGTTGCCCACTTGCAGAAAGTCGAGCAGCACAGATTGCATAGTTGATTTTTACCAAAGCCTCTGCAACAAACCGCAGTATAAATGTCTCGGTTATTTATATAACAGTAGTAATACCGTAACTATTTTGTTTAAGGAAAGAGCATGACTGATATAGAACAAGAATATCTTACTTTCATACTTCAGGGTGAAGAGTATGGCGTTGACATTCTATGTGTGCAAGAGATCCGTGTCTGGAGCGCTGTGACCGAACTTCCTAACAAACCCTGTTATATCAAAGGGGTAATTAATTTACGGGGCGTAATTATTCCAATTATCGATTTACGTTTACGTTTTGGTCAGCCAAAACTTGCTTATAATGATCAAACCGTCACCATCATTTTACGCCAGCAATCTAAAGCGAGCACTATGGTTGTCGGTATTGTGGTCGATGCAGTTTCAGAAGTTTACAAGTTTACCAAGCAATCTATACGCCAAGCACCTACTTTTGGCAGCAATATAGATAGCTGTTTTCTAAAAGGGCTAGCGTCAGTCGATGAGAAGTTAATTATTTTACTCGATAGTGACTCGCTATTAAATGAAGACGATCTATATCGTACTGTTCATGAAAATGAAAAAAGTACTGAGCAGGAGACCGTTAACTTATCGGGTAGCGAAGCGCTAACCACCTCAGCACCTAGTTTATCGAGTGCTTAACGAGAATATATCTAGCTAATTAAAATCGAGAGTAAAAGAGAGTTACCCCCAATCAGCCATTATTAAAAATAACCACACAGGAAAATAACTTATGACCCCCAAACAAATAAGTTTAGTGCAAAACAGTTGGCAAAAAGTATTACCCATCGCGCCACAAGCCGCAGAAATATTTTATGACACCTTGTTTGAAATGGACCCTTCATTAAAAACGCTATTTCCCAACGATATTACCGAGCAAGGCAAAAAATTAATGGCGATGCTCGATACCGCGGTTAAGTTACTTGATAAACCAGATAAATTAATTCCTGCATTAGAAAACTTAGGTGCCAAACATCATCATTACGGGGCAGAGCCTGAACATTACGATACGGTTGGCGCCGCGTTACTCAAAACCTTAGCACAAGGTTTAGGTGATGACTTTACCGCACCCATTAAAAAGGCTTGGACAGTGGTATACCAAACCTTAGCAACTACTATGATTGCCGGCGCAAATGCTGCCGCAAAAACTCAGTCAGCAAAAGGACCTAACATGGAACAGAATACTGTCGAAAATGAGCAAAGCAATAAGTTAACCGCACAATTTCAAGGGGCACTTGATCAATCTGCGACCGCATTTATGATGATTGACCGTGATTTTAACGTAACGTATGCTAATCAGGCGACCTTGTCTTTATTAAAGAAACACGAAGCTACCTTTGCGGAAAATTGGCCAGGTTTTAAGGCAGATAAAGACACCATTCTGTCGGCCAATATTGATAGTTTCCATACCAACCCGAGCCATCAACGGGAGTTATTATCAGATCCAAATAACCTGCCATATAAAACTGATATCACTATAAAACATCTTACCTTTGAGCTTAATGTTAGCGCCATCTTCAACGAAAATGATGAATACATTGGTAATGCCCTTGAATGGCAAGATGTGACCGTGGCGCGAGCGCAAGAAAACAAAGCCGCTCAGTTACAAGGGGCCATAGACCAATCGGGTACCGCCAATATCATGATCGACAGGGATTTTAATATAACCTATGCCAATGCCGCTACCCTGGCTTTACTGAAAGAGCATGAAGCCATCTTTGCCGAAAATTGGCCGGGTTTTGTCGCCGATCCCGAAGTGATTATTGGCACCAATATTGATAGTTTTCATAAAGTGCCCTCACATCAACGTAAATTACTCGATGACCCTAATAATTTACCGTTTAAAACTGATATTCAAATTAAACATTTATCCTTTGAACTCATTGTTACCGCGATTATGGATGCGAGCGGCGAGTACATAGGTAATTCATTGGAATGGCAAGATGTGACCGCTATGCGCGCACAAGAAAACAAAACTGCGCAGTTACAAGGGGCTATTGACCAATCGGGTACCGCCAATATCATGATTGATAGGGATTTTAATATTACCTATGCTAATGCCGCCACCCTGGCCTTGTTGAAAGAGCATGAAGCAACCTTTGCTGAGAATTGGCCGGGTTTTGTCGCCGATCCCGAAGTGATTATTGGCACCAATATTGATAGTTTTCATAAAGTGCCCTCACATCAACGTAAATTACTCGACGATCCCAATAATTTACCGTTTAAAACTGATATTCAAATTAAACATTTATCCTTTGAGCTCAATGTCACCGCGATTATGGATGCGAGCGGCGAGTACATAGGTAATGCCCTGGAATGGCAAGATGTTACTGCCATACGCGCACAAGAAAACAAAACTGCGCAGTTACAAGGGGCTATTGACCAATCGGGTACCGCTAACATTATGATCGATAGGGATTTTAATATTACCTATGCTAATGCCGCCACCCTCGCCTTGTTGAAAGAGCATGAAGCAACCTTTGCTGAGAATTGGCCGGGTTTTGTCGCCGATCCCGAAGTGATTATTGGCACCAATATTGATAGTTTTCATAAAGTGCCCTCACATCAACGTAAATTACTCGACGATCCCAATAATTTACCGTTTAAAACTGATATTCAAATTAAACATTTATCCTTTGAGCTCAATGTCACCGCGATTATGGATGCGAGCGGCGAGTACATAGGTAATGCCCTGGAATGGCAAGATGTTACTGCCATACGAGCACAAGAAAACAAAACTGCGCAGTTACAAGGGGCTATTGACCAATCGGGTACCGCTAACATTATGATCGATAGGGATTTTAATATTACCTATGCTAATGCCGCTACCTTAGCTTTACTGAAAGAACATGAAGCAACCTTTGCTGAGAATTGGCCGGGTTTTGTCGCCGATCCCGAAGTGATTATTGGCACCTGTATTGATACCTTCCATAAAAACCCGGCACATCAACGTAAATTACTCGATGATCCAAATAACTTACCGTTTAAAACCGATATTCAAATTAAACATTTATCCTTTGAGCTCAATGTCACCGCGATTATGGATGCGAGCGGCGAGTACATAGGTAATGCCCTTGAATGGCAAGATGTCACAGCAGCAAGACAAAACTCTATTGAAGTAGGGCGTTTAACCTCGACCATGGAAGGCATGACGACAAATATAATGATGGCTGATACTCAGGGTAATATTGTCTACGCCAATCCCTCGGTAAAAACCATGTTACGTCGCCGTGAAGCTACATTACGCACGGTCTTACCTTCTTTTAGTGTGGATACCATGGTAGGCACTAACTTTGATACTTTCCATAAAAACCCAGCACATCAACAAAATCTATTAGGTAATCCTAATAACTTACCCTATACCACTGAAATTTCGGTGGCAGGATTAACCTTTCAACTGATTGCCATGGCTTTACTCGATAGCGAGGGAAATCATGTTGGTACAGGGGTGCAATGGGTAGATTTAACCGAAGAAAAAGACGCGCAAGGTCAGATAGATAGATTAATTTCAGATGCTATCGCCGGTAAATTAGATAGCCGAATTGATGTGGAAGAATATCAAGGTTTTATGAAAGAGTTAGGCACTAATATTAATAGTTTGATGGACTCTATTGTTGAGCCTATTAATGATGCCATTAATATTGCCACAGCACTAGCCGACGGTGATTTAACCCAAACCATGCGCAATGATTACGGTGGTGAATTCCTGGCACTCGCTAATGCGATGAATGGCTCCATTGAAAATATAAGTAATATGGTTGATGAAATACGTAATGCTTCCACTAATGTCTTTGATTCAGCACGCGAAATTGCCGCGGGGAATAATGAGTTAAGTCACCGGACTGAATCACAAGCGTCTAGCTTAGAAGAAACGGCTTCTGCCATGGAGGAGTTAACCAGTACGGTTCAGCAAAATGCCGAGAACTCGTCAGAAGCAAGTAAGTTATCGAAGTCTGTTATGGAGAAAGCCAGTAATGGCGGTACCGTGGTTCGAAGTGCTATTGTTGCCATGAGTGATATTAATAAATCGAGCAAAAAAATTGCCGACATTATTAGTGTTATCGATGAAATAGCTTTCCAAACCAATCTACTTGCGCTTAATGCTGCGGTAGAGGCTGCTAGAGCCGGTGAGCAAGGACGAGGCTTTGCTGTTGTTGCTGCTGAAGTTCGAAATTTAGCACAACGCTCAGCAGGGGCAGCGAAAGAAATTAAAGGTTTGATTAACGACAGTGTCGAGGCTGTTGGTCAAGGTACTAAGTTGGTTGATGAAACGGGGCAAACCTTTAGTGAGCTGGTTACTGCCATTGAAGAGGTCAGTAGAATGATCAGTGATATTGATAATGCAGGTAAAGAGCAATCTGCTGGGATTAGTGAAGTAAGTGCTGCGGTGAGCCAGATGGATGAAATGACTCAACAAAATGCTGCCTTGGTTGAAGAGGCCGCCGCTTCCAGTAAATCGATGGAAGAGCAAGCTCAGTTGTTATTAGATCAAGTTGCCTTCTTTGATAATGGTGAAACAGTTCAGCAACCCGTTGAAGTTCAGCGCCAACAGCGTAGTGCACAACCAAGACAACCAAGACAAGCAAGACAAGCAGATCCAGCCGCTAGGCAATCAAATTTTAGTCCAGCATCGGCTCCTGCTCCCACCGATAGGCGTCCAGCATCGGCTCCTGCTCCCACCGATAGGCGTCCAGCATCAACGCCTGCTCCAACTCGCCGGGCCAAACGACCTAGTACACCGGTTGATAAAGAATGGGAAGAGTTCTAGAGGTAAAAAAGAGGATGGTAAAAGTAGAATACTAACATTGACATGATGGAGAGGTATACGGATGACTGAGCTAAGGAGGAATGGAGCTAATATGCAAGGTCATCCGCAAGATCGTCGGGTAAATAGAGAGCAGGCGATGAGATTGTCTGAAGACGATTTTAAGTTTATTTGTAAGTTTGTATATAAAACAACTGGCATTGTATTAAATGACAGTAAAAAAGAGATGTTATACCGACGATTAACTCGCATAATCAGAGAACGAAAGCTTAACTCGTTCTCTGATTATTGTCAGTTATTAAGAGATCACGGCGAGCAAGAAAAAGACTTTTTTATTAATGCGATAACCACAAACCTAACCAGTTTTTTTCGAGAAAATCACCACTTTGAATATCTAACTAACGAAGTGATCCCCACCTTGATAAAAAACAAAACCGCGAGCAAAAACGGAAAAAAACAACTTCGAGTATGGTCTTCAGCATGCTCAACCGGAGAAGAACCTTACAGTATTGCTATCACTATACTTGAAGCGCTGAAAAAAGATCTAGCCCAGTGGGATGTAAAAATTCTTGCCACAGACATTGATAGTAATGTGTTAGCGAAAGGCAAAGCAGGAATTTATGATGTTAATCGCATTGAAGAAATCCCACTCAAGGTCAAACAACATTACTTTCTTCAGGGGTCTGGACAAAGTAGTCAAAGTGTCAAAGTACATAAAGAGCTAAAAAACACCATCACTTTTAAGCAACTTAATTTATTACATGACTGGCCGATGAAAGGGCCATTTGATGCTATTTTCTGCCGCAACGTTATCATCTATTTTGATAAAAAAACACAACAAGAATTATTTGCCCGCTATTATGAAATGCTAGCGCCCGGAGGCTTACTTTTTCTAGGGCACAGTGAGAATTTAGGTAATTATCAACAGTATTTTAGTAATGTTGGTCGAACCATTTTTAGAAAACCCTAATTAGTTAACTAAAGTCTGCTTTAGTGAGGACGTTTTGTGCTACGAAATGATCATCCACAAATATCTGAATATATGGCGCAGTGCTTGCCTGAATTTATGCAAATTAATCATTATTGGGATAAACAACGAGATATGGTAGTTGCCAAAATTTTACCCGGTGAGTTTTACATGACGACTGAGAATGTGGCGATAGCAACAACACTGGGTTCCTGTATTTCAGCGTGTATCTGGGATGAAAACAGTCGGATAGGAGGCATGAATCACTTTATGCTCCCGATCACCAACAAAGAAGCGCATCAAGTTAATTGGGGGTTAAGAGGTAAAACGACAGATGCGACCCGGTATGGCAACTTCGCAATGGAACACCTTATTAATACTATTTTAAGGTCGGGTGGTCGAAAAACAAACCTAAGAGCTAAATTATTTGGTGGCGCAAAAGTACTTAATCAAATGTCTGATGTTGGACAAAGGAATATTGATTTTGCCTTGGCTTATTTAGACCAAGAAGAAATTATCATTGAAAGTAGTGATATTGGTGATATTTACCCCAGAAAAGTGATTTTTGAGCCTTGTAGTGGCCGGGTATTTATTAAACGACTGGATAACTTGCACAATGACACTATTTATCGCCGAGAAAGTGACTATCGCAGTCAAATTAATAAAAAAGAGGTTAGTGGCGAGATTGAACTTTTTTAGTGGCTACCGCTTAAGGAATTAAATTGTATGGATATAATTAAAGTACTTATTATTGATGACTCTATGGTTATTCGTAACATCATCAAGGATGCATTAAGCTATAGCCCACATATTAAAGTGGTTGGCGAGGCTGAAGATCCTTTAGTTGCCCGAGAACTAATCAAAAAATTAAACCCTGATGTATTAACCCTAGATATAGAAATGCCTAAAATGGACGGTATTACTTTTCTTATTAAGTTGATGCGCTTGCGACCTATGCCGGTCATTATGCTGTCAACGTTAACCACTAAAGGAGCCGATATTACCTTACAAGCACTTGAAATTGGAGCGGTAGACTTTATTGCTAAGCCAACCATTCAAGAGTTACTAGCTCCCCAAGCCAGCTTTAAAGAAGTGCTCATTGAAAAAATTACTCAAGCAGTCACCATAGACCAAAAGAATTTTAAGTTATCGGATACCTTAGCCAGTGGTAAAAAAATCAAAGAAAGTGGCAATATATTATCTTTTACTGGTATCAAACGGGCTAATCACCTTATTGCTATAGGCGCTTCTACGGGGGGCACCGAAGCGATTAAAAAACTTCTTGTCAGCTTACCTAGTAATGCTCCCGCCATTGTCATAACTCAACATATACCTAAAACCTTTAGTTTACGTTTTGCGCAACGCCTCAATGAACACTGTCAAGTGGAGGTACATGAGGCAAGTCATGGTCAAAAAATCAAAGTGGGACATGTTTATATAGCCCCAGGCGATAAACATCTAGAGGTTGTCCATAAAAATGGCATTTTATTTTGTACTTTAAGCGACGGGGACGAGGTAAATAGGCATAAACCGGCTGTGGATGTTTTGTTCAATTCAATGCGTGATTTTGCCGACAATGTACAAGCTGTTTTGTTAACTGGCATGGGACAAGATGGTGCCAAAGGCATGTTACGGCTAAAAGAATTGGGTGCACGCACTATTATTCAAGATAAAAATTCGAGCTTAATATGGGGCATGCCTGGTAGAGCCCACGCAATTTCGGCTCAGACTATGCAGGCTCCTTTGCTTGAAGTCACTAAACATCTACTCGATTACGCCGGTTTAACTCGTGTTGAAATGCAAGATGTCTTAGCGAAAAATTGTGTTGGGGCCGTTTTATGAGAAATTTAAAAAAGGGTTTGTATGCCTCGTGCTTTTTATGTCTGCTGTCATTGACCAGTTACCTTTTTACTGATGATAAAACAATTCTTATGCTTTTATTAGCTATCTTACTCATTATATTGCTCGCTTTAGCGGCTCAAGTTAATAAAATAATCCAACAAGAGTGTATGACTACGACTGAGCCGGGTATGCCTGTGGTTGATGAGGAACTTATTCATAGCGTTATTTTTGAATTACAACAATTTATTCATCAAGAAATTAATATCGTTGAACAAGAATTAGCCCGGACAAAGGAGGTTGTCGCTGATGCCGTAACGGGGATATCGGATAGTTTTAAGAATCTGCAGCGTCTAAGTGAAGAGCAGCAGTATATGATCAAAGTACTGATTTCCCATTCTGGCAGGACAGAAGAGGGTAAAGGTGTAACATTAGAAAACTTTGTCACTGATTCAAATAAAACCTTAGATGACTTTGTTAGTGTCATCATTAATACCAGTAAGCAAAGCCTGGTAACTATGACTTATACCGATGAAATGGTGTCACAATTTGACCGTATATTTAAGTTGTTGTCTCAGGTTGAAGGCTTAGCAAGTCAAACTAACTTATTAGCCTTAAATGCCGCCATTGAAGCGGCAAGAGCCGGCGAAGCTGGTCGTGGCTTTGCCGTCGTTGCTAATGAAGTGCGTTCATTGTCTATCGGCTCAACCGCACTCAATGAGGATATTCGTATAGAAATAAAAAAAGCTAAGGGCATTATTGCCAACCTTCGTTCATCCGTTGAAATAATGGCCTCAGCAGATATGACTTCAACCCTGGAATCAAAGGAGCAGATGTCTGTCATGATGAGTCATGTTGAGCAGGTCAACATTCAAACGGCTAAAAGTGTGGCAGAACTTGCCACCCTAGCTCCTCAGATAACTCAAGCAGTAAGCCTTGGTATTCGTTCGTTGCAATTTGAAGACATAACCCGACAGTCATTAGAATCCTTACAACTGAATATCAGTAATATTCATGAAATAAGTGATGTGTTAGTAATGTTCAATAAAAACACTGATGTAGATATGCACGAACAATTAATTCAGCTCAAATGTACTTGTCAAAGTGTCTATCAAGCGACTCAAAAATCAGATAACTCACGGAGTGTATTACAGCTTAATATGGAAGAAGGTGAAGTGGAATTATTTTAACTTGTTTAATTATTTAACTATATAAGGAATGCTTTTATGACCGTTATCCGTAGAATTTCATCCGATGGAAAAGAACTCGTTATTGCCATTGATGCTCGCTTTGATTTCTCATTACACCAGCTATTTCGTGATGCTTACACCAGTATTACCACGCAAGATTTAAGCTACGTACTGGATTTAAGTAAAACAGAATATATGGACAGTTCTGCTTTGGGTATGATTTTATTACTTAAAGATCATGTACAACTTTATGCGGGACAATTAACTATTTCCAAACCGAGCGATACAGTAAGGAAAATTTTAGAAATAGCTCAATTTCATCGGTTAATGACGATTGAATAATCTGACACCTTCTTGTTTATCGATATTTATGGTGGATATATGTCTACAAATCAAAAGCTTGCCTTGGTTGTTGATGATTCTAAAATGCAATGTAAGTTGTTAACTGTGTTATTGAAGGAGGAAAATTATCAAGTCATTATTGCTAATGATGGTGCTAGTGGTGTGAAAATGTATATTGAACACCAACCAGATCTTGTTTTAATGGATATTAATATGCCTATTATGGATGGTTTTGAAGCGACCAGGAGAATAAAGAAACTGTCGGGGGAGGGAACACTAGCACCCCTTATATTTATTACCAGCATGGATAGCGAACAAGCTTTTATTGATAGTGTCGAGGCTGGCGGTGATAGTATTTTGGTACGGCCTTTTACGCCTAGAGTTTTCAAAGCTAAAATAAAGTCTATTCAAAGGATTAGTGATTTAGTTGACCAGGTAAAAGGTTTACAACTAGAGCAACAGAATGATGCGGAGCTTGCTGAAAAAATGATGTCAGGAGTCATTGAAGCGAGAAATTTTGCCTTAGATAAGATTGGTGTTATTAAAAAAGCCGCCACTATTTTTAGCGGTGATATCCAATTGAGTGCCTTATGTCCTAATGGTGATCTGCATATTTTACTTGGGGATTTCACTGGCCATGGCTTACGGGCATCGATTGGTGCTATTCCAGTCACTGAAACGTTCAGAGCAATGACTAAAAAGGGTTTTTCCCTATTAGAAATAATCGCTCAATTAAACCGGCAAATGTTTACCTTATTACCCGGAGATTTGTTTTTTGCGGCCAGTTTTGCCTGCATTTCAGAGCATGAGAAATCGGCATATATATTTAATGCCGGTTTACCCGATGGATACTTATTTGATGTTCAGGCAAACATAAAAAAACAATTTATTTCAACACATCCCCCCTTAGGAATTTTACCAAAATTGCTTGCCGATGCTCAGGTCGAAGTCGTGCAAGTTACGGCTAATGACCGCATAGTATTTATCACTGATGGCATTGTTGAAGCACGTAATCAGGCAGGGGAACTCTTTGGCTTTTCGCGTTTTGAAAAAGCAGCTATGGATGGAGTAGGCAATAACATGCTGGTAAACACGGTTTTGAATCGCCTTGATGATTTTTGCCAGAACTGCGCCCAAGAGGATGATATTTCATTGGTCGATGTTCCCTGTAGTGGCTGGCAACAAATTAAATTGAGTAATAAAGTAACAATACCTGAAGGTTTTACCGAAGAGGATAACTATTTTGCTACCGTCAAAAATTTATTACCCACTTGGTCTTATCACTTACATTTAACGGGAGCGTTACTCAAAAAGGTTAATCCAATCCCGTTAGTTATGAATCAAATTAATGATTTAGAAGGCGCTGGTGAGCATTGGCAAAGTTTATATACTATATTAACAGAGCTGTTTATTAATGCCCTAGATCATGGAGTACTCGGGTTGAACTCCTCACTAAAAAATTCAGCGGAAGGTTTCAGTCAATATTTTAAAGAGCGAGCAAACAGGCTAGAGATGTTGGCGAATGATGATATTCAAGGCTCTGAAGATTTTGTTGGCATTACCCTTAAATACTTTCCCCTGACTAAAGGTGGCAAGATGATAATAAATATTAAAGATAGTGGCCAAGGGTTTGATATTTTGGATGTTATGAAAGATAACAGCATTGCCATGAATGACGGTTTAAAGTTAAGTGGTCGAGGGGTGGAGTTAGTCAATCAACTTTGTGACACCTTGGATTATCAAGAGCAAGGTACTTTAGTGATAGCCAGTTATATTTGGCACGACTAAGTAGCGTTAAGTATCATAAAAGGAATAGTAAGATGGTAAAACATAATTTATTAATTATTGATGATGATATTGACTACTTAAAGTTATTGGCTGAAAGTTTAGAAGATTCTTTTGAGGTGAAATGTGCCCATAACCTATTGGCAGCTCAAGATTTACTAAAAGAAAATATCAAATTTGATATCGCTTTAGTTGATGAAAACATTGGCAATGAGAAAGGCTCTGATTGGATTAAATCCCAGCAAGGGCATGAAAATTCGCCTACCTCATTTGTACTTTATTCAGGTATGGCTACTGAAGAGGCAATATTAAAAGGCTTAGAGTGCGGCGCCGATGATTTTTTAGCAAAACCATTTTCCTTATTAGCCCTTAATTCAAAGCTTGAGAAACTGATTGACTATCAAGATAAAATACATGATTTTGAAGATGAAATTAAATCAAAAAATAATGTCATCAATGTCTCAATGGCGCAAGCATCAAAATATGGCAGTTGTATGCAATTGACCTCTAAACTCAATCATTGTTTTTCTTATGAGCAAATTAGAGATGAAGTCTTTTCATATTTTAATCGTATGGATTTGCATGGTTGTATTGCTTTTTATCCAATTAATGATAAACCTAGTTTCTATAGTGCTCAAAAAGGTGTGTGCTCACCGGTCGAAATTGAAGTAATGGAGCTGTTGAAGTTTAAATCACGTCTTTATCGCTTTGGCTCAAGAACCATATTCAATCATACCTTGGTATCATTATTTATTCTTAACCTTGAAAATGACACGGTTGATACTGACATATTTATTGATGCTTTAGCCTCAGTTATCGAATGTATTGGTTCTAGAATTGCCTTCATTACCTATAAAAATTCACTGGTTAGTGTGCAAGAACAAATAAAGACCGCGGTGAGTACAACTAAAAAAATGGTGGAAATATCTAAACATCATCAACAAGAAGTAATGAATGAAATAGTGCAAAAGATGGGTACTAGCTTCCATATTTTAGATATGACCCAAGAGCAAGAAGATTACCTTATGGATTTAGTGCATGGAGCGCTAAAAAAACATAGCCAAGATGATATAAATTTTCTAGAAGTTACCCAGTTACTTGATCAAGCTTTATATAGTATTGATCAACTGCAACAATTAAATACCGAGAATGACCAAATTGATAATACTTATGATTTTGATGATGAGGATGAACTATTTTGAGCTCACAATCACACGAATTAACACACAAGGTATTAACGGGCATTGATGAGGCCTATTGGCAATGGGATCTTGTTAATGAAAGCATTTTTTATTCCGCCCAGTTAATGAAAATACTGGGATATGAAAATAAAGAGAAAATAGGCACAAGTGTTATATGGGAAAAACATTTGGATCGTAATACGCTAGAGGATGTGCATAGCAAAATTCAACAACATTTAAAGGGAGAAATGGATCGTATTGATATTACTATACCGATTGTAAACAACCAAGGTCATAAGTTATGGTTACATGCGGTTGGTAAAGTTGTTGAACATATTGATGGCAGAGCTAGTTTAATGTTTGGCACAGTAAAAGATGTTACTGAAACCAAGAACATGATAGTGCAATTAAAAAAACAAAATGATTGGTTAATGTTAGCCGAGCGTATCAGTAATTCTGGTCATTGGCGCTTTGATATCCAATCAGCAACACTCGATTGGTCGGCAGAAGTATTTCGTATTCATGGGCTAACGAATAAATCGATAGTACCCACTTTTGATAAAGCGGTTGATGTACTTTTAGCCAAAGATAGAGCAAAGTTTCGCACTAGTTTTCATAATGCTATTCACCAACAGCAGCCTTTTTATCTCAAAACAGCGCTTACGCAACCGTCGGGGAAAAAAATTAAAGTGGAAGTCATTGCCGAAGTAGAACGTGATAGTAATGGCATTGCCCTTGCCGTTTTCGGCGTTTATAAGGACATCACTCGCAGTGAAGATTTATTTGAAAAGTTAAAGCTTTTGGCTATGGTAAATTTCACCATAAAAGTACCGATCTTCTTTATTGATGATAATGATAATGTTGTTTATCAAGATATCTCTCCTCATCATGATGGCATCAGTGCCGTGCTTTTTAATTATATAAATTTTAGCATTACTGAATATATGGAGTTTAAAAAGCTCGCTAAAAAACAAGGTCAAATAAAAGAAAATAACGTTAGCTTTGATAAATACACCACGGTGTTTGATTTATCAGTTACCTATGAGGCCGATGAAGGTATTTATATTTGGATAGTGGAGAATGTAACAGATAAGTTTCGTACAGAGCAGCAACAAGTGATCTCTAATCGTTTAGCTTTGTTAGGTAATACCTTTGGTAATGTCTCCCATGATATTAATAATGTATTAGGCGTGGCGCTTGGTGCTATTGAAATGTTGGAGATAAAGTTTTCCCGGGGCGAAGATATTTCTGATTATATCGACAGAGTCAAAAATGCCATAGATAAAGGTAAAGATGTTACTGAGCGTTTATTGGCATTTACGCGGCGGCCTACCGTGAAAGTTGTTAGCTTTGATCCTATTCAAGATATTTTCGATAATCAATATTTATTTAAACAGTTATTGCTAAGCACTATCAAGATTACCTTTAACTTTCAACCTATGCACTGTTTAATCAACTTCCCCCAGGGTGAGTTTATTAATATTTTATTAAACTTAGTACTCAATGCTCAAGATGCTATTCAAGAAAAAGGGCTTAGTGGTCACATTGAGATTTCAGCAAACTTGCTGGATAATAACCGTTTAGAAATTCATGTAAAAGATAGCGGTATTGGTATAGAAAAAGAAAATTTAACCAAGATATTTGACCCATTTTATAGCTCTAAATCTGTTAATAAAGGGAATGGTATTGGTTTGGCAAATGTGTATAGTACTATGTATAAACATAATGGCTTGATTCAGGTGGAAGGGTATGGTGCCCTTGGTGGTGCTCATTTTACCCTAGTATTTAAATGCAAAGTATTAAGAGAAAAGTTCTTAGCTAATGAGCCTAAATCAAACACGTTACGTTATAAAAATACCAACATTTTAGTGCTTGATGATGAGGTTAGTATTGCGGAGTTTGTAGCATTGTTTCTGGAGAGTAAAGGGGCAAACGTTGTTGTCGCCAATAATAAAAAAGAACTGATAGACAGAATTAATTCGGATATTGGCTTTGATATTTTTATCACGGATATGATTTTACCTGACTTATCAGGTAAAGAAGCGGTTAATTTGGTGATGGAAAAGTTCCCTGATATTAATGTGTTTTCTATTAGTGGCTACATAGCCATTGAAGATAGAAGCTGGGATTATCCGGTACTTAGAAAACCTTTTAATTCGAAGGAATTAGCTGAGTTTTTAGCTATGTGATTTAAAACTTATTGTCGGGTGACTGCTAAATGATCTTAGATAAAGCATATAGAATACTTGTAATTGATGATGCCAAAGATACTCAGTTGCTATTAGAGTTTGATCTTGGTACCGCTGGGTATCAGGTCACAAGCTGTGATAGTGGCGAAGAGTCACTGGCTATTTTAGACACCTTGGCAATAGACCTTATTTTACTCGATATGTATATGCCAGGCCTTTCTGGTTTAGACACTTTAGCCAAAATTAAAGCTCAATCAAAAAGTGCTAAAATTCCTGTGATTATGTTATCCGCCTCCACTGATGAAGATGAAGTGGTTGCTTGTTTAGATCTTGGCGCAGGGGATTATGTGATCAAACCTTATGTCGCTAAAGTGCTGCTAGCGCGCATTAGAACGGCCATAAGATTAAAAGAAAAGACCGCTCAACTTGAATATTTAGCTAAAACAGACTTTCTTACCAGTATGAATAATCGTGGTAGTTTTTTTGAACTAAGTAGTAAAGCCATAAGTTTAGCTAATAGAGCAGAGCAACCATTGATCGTAGCAATGTTTGATATTGATTTCTTTAAAAAAGTTAATGATAATTTCGGTCATGATGCGGGTGATCAAGTATTGCGTGTTTTTGGTCAAAGCATGACCGAGGTATTTAGAGATTATGATATTGTTGGCCGAATTGGCGGTGAAGAATTTGCTGTTTGTTTACCTAATACCAGTAGAAGAGATGCCTATATTGCCTGCGAGAGGTTACGGCAACAAGTTGAGCAGCTTAATATAAAAATTACGAACGAAAATAGTAAAAATACAGAAATAAAAATTACTGTCAGTGTTGGCCTAGTCTTAGCTGACGATGATTACTTAACCATTGATGAATTATTAAAACAAGCGGATAGTGCGCTATATTTTGCGAAAGAAAATGGCCGTAATCAAGTTGTTGATGTTAGCTCACTGACTAATCTTGTCGACATCGACGATGATCCCATTAGAGCCAGCTTAATGGCTACGGATAATGTTTTATCCGGCACTGTTGGCAATGCTATTGTTCTTAATTATGATGGTATTGACTTTGAAGTAGGCGTTAATAATGTCTTAGGTGATGAAGACTTATTTAAAGAAATTTTAGTGATGTTTTATCAAGATCACCATCTTGATGGTCAGAAGTTACAAAATGCCATACAAGAGCAAGATATTGCTAGCGCTAAACATATAGCGCATACCTTAAAAGGCGTTGCTTGTTCAGTGGGTGCTATGGCTTTGTTTGAAGCAACAAAAGCCCTTGATATAGCTATCAATGATAATCAGCAAGGTGATTATGATGGCTTGTTTTCCCTACTTTCTCCAGAGCTCAGCCGAGTGATGAAGGGCATAGAATTACACTTGGATGTTAGCTAGGCATTACTCGTCTATTGCTATGCTAATGTCGGTGACAGGAACACAGCAGCAGGGTAAAATTTCATTTTCACCAACAAAAGCTAAGGGGTCCCCTAAGGGATAGTTAATTTCGCCGGTAACTAAAGTTACCCGACACGCACCACAAAAACCATCACGGCAATGATAATGTACTTCGATGTTGGCAGACTCTAAACAGTCGAGTAAAGTTTGTTCGGTATTTTCAAAAGGAACAACTTTACCCTGAACGGTAATTTTAGGCTGCAATTTGATGATGTCCTTCATGTTTTGAGTGGCGTTTTTTACCTTCATACTCATGCACCCGCCTAAATTAAGGCTAGTATCACCATCATTCTCTCTCTATAAGTCAAAACCGTCAAAATCATCAACATCAACAGAAGAGTCAACTTGACCAACTAAATAGCTAGATATTTCAGTCTCTTGAGGGGCAACCTGCACATTATCACTAACAAGGTAAGCATTCATCCAAGGTAAGGGATTACTTTTTATATCGAAAGGTGCTTCATAGCCAATGGCAGTTAAACGCTGATTTGAAATATATTCAATGTATTGATTTAATATTGCAGCATTAAGGCCTATCATTGAGCCATCTTTAAATAAGTATTGTGCCCATTCTTTTTCTTGTTCGACCACCTCTAAGAATATTTGCAAACCCTCATTGCGCATCTCTTCACAAACAATCTTCATTTCAGGATCATCTTTTCCTGATTTCCAATTATTTAGAATATGTTGAGTACCTGTTAAATGTAGTGCTTCATCGCGGGCTATCAATTTAATGATTTTGGCATTACCTTCAAGCAACTCACGCTCTGCAAAAGCAAAGGAACAAGCAAAACTAACGTAAAAGCGAATAGCTTCTAAGGCATTAAGAGAGCACACGGCTAAGTATAAACGCTCTTTTAGCTTCCTAGTGCTAACTTCAATTGTTTTCCCCTCAACTTCATAGCTACCTTCACCCTGAGATTGCAATAATTGTGTGGTCAAAATGACATCATCAAAATACTTAGCAATGCTAGTTGCGCGTTTTAAAATTGCTGGGTTAACAATGATGTCATCGAATACTTCACTGGGGTTGGTGAATAAATTTCGTAAAATATGGGTATAAGAACGAGAGTGAATTGTCTCACTAAAGGCCCACGTTTCCACCCAAGTTTCTACTTCAGGTAAAGAAACTAAAGGCAAAAATACGGCATTAACAGATCGTGCTGCCATTGAGTCCAATAATATTTGATACTTTAGATTAGAAATGAAAATATGTTTTTCAGAGTCGGTTAGGCTCTGCCAGTCGGCTCTGTCTTTAGAAACATCCACTTCTTCAGGGCGCCAAAAAAATGAAAGTTGTTTTTCAATTAATTTCTCAAAAGCAATATAACGTTGTTGATCATAACGAGATATATTGACGTTATTGCCTAAAAACATTGGCTCTATTAAAGCATTATTTGGAGTTTGGTTAAACGTGGTATACGTCATGAATCTTATTCCTTTGGAGTACTACTGACCTATTGCTCTTAGGCCGTTGTAGTAACGAGAGCCCAGTACTTTGCTAGGCTCTTTTTATTTATAAATGGTAAGGTGAGTAAGCTTTTTACGACTTAAATCTTACAAGCGCCGCCAGCACAATTATCATCTTCTAGCTCAATATTATCACTAGCACCATCTCGGGTATTATGATAATACAAGGTTTTAATGCCTAGTTGATATGCGGTTAAAATGTCTTTTAGAATTTGTTTGATTGGTACTTTTCCACCTTCAAACTTAGCAGGGTCGTAATTAGTATTGGCTGAAATAGCTTGATCGACAAATTTTTGCATAATACCGACTAACTCCAAGTAACCTTGGTTGTTAGGAATATTCCACAATAACTCGTAGTTATCTTTAAGTCTTTCATACTCAGGCACTACTTGTTTCAATACCCCGTCTTTACTGGCTTTAATACTAATTAAACCGCGTGGCGGTTCAATGCCATTGGTAGCATTGGATATTTGTGATGAAGTTTCTGATGGCATTAATGCGGAAACCGTTGAGTTTCTTACGCCATACTTTTTAATGCTTACTCGTAAACTTTCCCAATCTAAATGTAATGGCTCACTGGTAATACCATCAATGGTCTTTTTATAAGTATCAATAGGTAATATACCTTGGCTTAAGCGAGTTTCATGAAATTTAGGACAAGCACCTTGCTCTTTCGCTAATTCATTGGATGCTTTTAATAAATAAAACTGAATCGCTTCAAACGTACGATGGGTTAGGTTAT
Organism: Colwellia sp. TT2012; assembly: GCF_001440345.1. Classification (GTDB taxonomy): domain Bacteria; phylum Pseudomonadota; class Gammaproteobacteria; order Enterobacterales; family Alteromonadaceae; genus Colwellia. The sequence continues at coordinate 180,211 of NZ_LJYX01000009.1, forward strand.
TCGCGCTACCATTTGAATAATAAAGACCATTTTTTGCTAGGTAATAAGCATAATTGATAACACCGATACCAAGTGTTCTCCGTGCCATGCTAGCACTTTTTGCAGCAGCAAGCGGGTAGTCTTGGTAATCTAGTAAACAATCTAAGGCACGAACGGCTAGATCGGCTAAACCCTCTAACTCATCTAAGGAATCGATAGCGCCTAAGTTAAATGCCGACAGTGTACACAGTGCCACTTCACCTTCTTCATCGTTAATGTCATTCATTGGTTTAGTGGGTAAGGCAATTTCTAAACACAAGTTGCTTTGACGAATCGGCGCTTTGCTTGGCTCGAATGGACTGTGAGTATTACAGTGGTCGACATTTTGTAAGTATATACGGCCAGTGCTGGCACGTTCTTGAGCAAACAAGGTAAATAGCTCTATCGCTTTAATACGTTTTTTACGGATAGAATCATCATTTTCATATTGTACATAAAGTTGTTCAAATTTTTCTTGATCGGCAAAGAAGGCATCGTAAAGGCCCGGTACATCACTTGGGCTAAATAAGGTGATAACCCCACCTTTAATTAAGCGCTGATACATTAGCTTATTAAATTGTACGCCATAATCTAAATGACGCACGCGATTTTCTTCGACACCACGGTTATTTTTTAACACCAGTAAACTTTCAACTTCAAGGTGCCACAATGGATAGAAGAGAGTCGCAGCACCGCCACGCACGCCGCCTTGTGAACAACTTTTTACTGCGGTTTGGAAATGTTTATAAAATGGAATACAGCCAGTATGGAAGGCTTCGCCATTACGAATAGAGCTACCTAAAGCACGTATTCTTCCCGCATTAACGCCAATCCCCGCGCGTTGAGAAACATACTTCACAATGGCACTGGATGTGGCATTAATTGAGTCTAAACTATCACCACATTCGATTAATACACAAGATGAAAATTGGCGGGTAGGTGTACGTACACCAGCCATAATGGGTGTCGGTAGTGAGATTTTAAAGGTTGAAATAGCATGATAGAAATTCTCTACATACGTTAATCGTGTTTCCTCTGGATACTTTGCAAATAAACAAGCGGCAACTAACAGGTAAAGAAATTGTGCGCTCTCATAAATTTCACCGGTAACACGGTTTTGTACTAAATATTTACCTTCAAGCTGTTTTACCGCGGCATAACTAAAGGCTAGATCACGACTATGATCTAAAAACTTTTCCATATGCTCAAAGTCATCTTGACTGTAGTCGGTTAATAAGTGTTGATCATATTTTCCTGCTTCTACCATCTTGGTAACGTGGCTATAAAGGGCAGGGGGCTCAAATTGACCATAGGCTTTCTTACGTAAATGGAATACTGCTAACCTTGCCGATAAGTATTGATAATCAGGTGATTCTTCTGATATAAGGTCGGCTGCAGATTTTATAATGGTTTCGTGAATATCTTCAGTCTTTATGCCATCATAAAATTGAATATGAGATTTGAGCTCTACATGAGAAACAGAAACTTTTTCAAGTCCTTCCGCGGCCCAAGCAATAACACGGTGAATTTTTTCAAGGTCAATGGCTTCTTTCTTGCCATTTCGTTTGGTTACAAAGAGGTTGTTATTCATGAAGTACCTGTAAAGAGATTATTGTTATTGCTTATTTATCGTCCCTAATAAAACGGGTCTAAAACGTCCCTAATAAAAAACCCCCACTCGTTTGAGCAAATTTGTGCCTTAAAACGTAGTATTTTAAAATAACGACTGAGCAGCAAATGCACAATATCTAGGGTTTTTTATAATATCAAACACAAGATAATGGGGTTTTACCTGTTTTGCAAGTGATAAAACATCTTGATCTTTGCCATTTTCATTTTCAAAAAACCGGGGTTAGTGTTGACTAACCTAGCAAGACTTTTTCATTTTGGAATTTACTAAAAGCAACGATTATTTTCGTTATTTTATCCACAAGTGAATTTTATAAATTATTTTTAGTGAAAATTTCTGTTTGCTATCGTGATTTAGTATAACGGGATTAATGTACAGCAATAACAATGACTTATGTTTCTTCGGTTACAGAAGAGTAATGTTTAAACAACTTGGCTATTAATACAACACTCTTATTCATCACGCTAAACACTAGCATTATTTAATTTAGCTAGGGTCTATCGCTTGCTAGCAAAGCTTACGACAACAGATAATATAATTAACATCAAGAGAGTCTATCAGTTTGTGATTTCCCGTTAACGGATTGTAGAAGATACCACTAGCATCAATACACTTTAAGTCATGTAATGCTGCCCAGCTAATAAGTTGTGAAGGGCGAATGAACTTATCATGGTCATGGGTACCGTCAGGAACAATTTTTAAGATTTTTTCGGCAGCAACTATGGCCAGTAAATACGACTTTATACTCTTATTTAGCGTTGAAAAGAAGATCAAACCACCCGGTTTAACTAAGGTGGCACACGCTTGCACAACTGAAGCTGGGTCAGGCACATGTTCAAGCATTTCCATACAGGTTACTATATCAAACTTTTCACTACAGTCTTGCGCCTTTTCTTCTGCGGTAATTTTCTGATAATTTATTGATAAACCTGTTTCTAACGCATGTAATTTAGCAACATTTAAGGGTTCCATGCCCATATCAATCCCGGTGACTTTAGCACCTAACTTTGTTAATGATTCAGATAAAATACCACCGCCGCAGCCTACATCGATGACTTGCTTATCATACAAACCATTATTTGCTTGAGTGTCGTTATCTAGCCAAGCAATATGTTGGCATATAAATTGTACTCTTAATGGGTTGATTTGATGTAAGGGTTTAAAGTCACCCTTTAAATCCCACCATTGGCTGGCAATTTTATTAAATTTTTCAATTTCATCTTCATTTACGTTAAGTGGTTTGGTTGACATATTATTTTAAGCTTCAAGTTAAATTTTAATTATTTCATTCTAAACCAAAGTTATTTTCAAACAAAGGGTATAGATCAAATCAAGGCTATTTTGTTGCTTTTTTAAACTGATTATAACCCCTTAAAAATGCTTTAAATAAAGCGGTATGGCATCAAACATTTTTATGCTAGTATGCTGCGTTGATTACTATTATTAGTGTCTATTAGATAACAATAAAATCTTTAAAATACCGTTTTTCAAGATGCTTATTTAGCCTAGCTATATTAGAGATGCTGTTAAACAAAAGAATTAGTTAAGGGATACCATCGATTTATGTCCGATCTGGCCAAACAAATAGTTCCAGTTAATATTGAAGATGAACTAAAAACCTCCTATTTAGATTATGCCATGAGCGTAATAGTTGGGCGTGCATTGCCTGATGTTCGTGATGGCTTAAAACCTGTACATCGCCGGGTATTATTTGCCATGGATGTCTTAGGTAATGATTGGAACAAACCGTATAAGAAATCAGCCCGTGTGGTTGGTGATGTTATTGGTAAATATCACCCCCATGGTGATACGGCTGTTTACGATACCATCGTTCGTATGGCGCAACCATTTTCATTACGTTACATGCTTATAGACGGGCAGGGTAACTTTGGTTCTGTTGATGGTGATAGTGCCGCGGCAATGCGTTATACCGAAATCCGTATGTCTAAAATCGCCCATTCTATTTTAGCTGACTTAGATAAAGAAACCGTTGATTTTGTGCCTAACTATGATGGCACTGAATTTATTCCTGTGGTTATGCCAACTCGCATACCTAATTTATTAGTCAATGGTAGTTCGGGTATTGCTGTGGGTATGGCGACCAATATTCCTCCGCATAATTTGACTGAAGTCATCAATGGCTGTTTAGCGCTTATTGAAAACAGTGAAATATCTTTTGAACAGTTATTGGAATATATCCCAGGCCCTGACTTTCCAACAGCGGGTATTATCAGCGGTCGTGCGGGTATCGAAGAAGCATACCGTACAGGTCGAGGTAAAATAAAGATTCGTGCGCGTGCCAGCATTGAAGTGCATGAAACTACGGGTAAAGAAACCATTATTGTTCATGAATTACCTTACCAAGTAAATAAAGCTCGCCTTATTGAAAAAATGGCAGAATTGGTGAAAGATAAACGTCTAGAAGGTGTTTCTGCACTACGTGATGAGTCAGATAAAGACGGCATGCGGATGGTTATCGAAATTAAGCGTGGTGAAGTCGGTGAAGTTGTTTTAAACAATTTATACAAGCTGACACAAATGCAGATTTCTTTTGGTTTTAATATGGTGGCATTAACTAACTGTCAACCAAAACTATTTAACATTAAAGAAATGCTTGAAGAGTTTGTTTTACATCGTCGTGAAGTGGTAACCCGCAGAACTATTTTTGAATTAAAGAAAGCACGCGAGCGTGCTCATATCTTAGAAGGCTTATCGATTGCCTTAATAAATATTGACCCGATCATTGAATTAATTAAAAATTCAAACAATAGAAAAGATTCCGAAGAAAAACTTATTGCCCAAGGGTGGGCATTAGGTGCAGTAGCCGATATGCTTAGCGCGTCAGGCAATGATGCCGCACGCCCTGAGTGGTTAGAAGCAGAATACGGTATTCGTGATGGTTTATATTATTTGACCGCAGAACAAGCAAAAGCCATCGTGGACTTGCAGTTATATAAATTATCTGGCATGGAACACGAAAAGATTTTAAGCGAGTACAAAACGCTATTAGAGATAATTGCGGAATTACTGCATATTTTGACTACGCCAGCACGTTTAATGGAAATTATTTGTGAAGAGCTTATTGCTATTCGTGAAGAATTTGGCGATGAGCGTCGAACTGAAATCACGGATGCTTCCCTTGATTTATCGTTAGAAGATTTAATCACTGAAGAAGATGTTGTCGTGACCTTATCACACGAAGGTTATGTTAAGTACCAAATATTAAGTGATTACGAAGCTCAGCGTCGTGGTGGTAAAGGCAAAGCGGCAACTAAGATGAAGGAAGAAGACTTCATCGAACGTTTATTAGTGGCGAATACCCATGACACCATCTTATGTTTCTCAGATCGTGGTAAATTATATTGGTTGAAAGTTTACCAATTACCGTTAGCAAGTCGTACTGCCAGAGGTAGACCGATTGTAAACATCTTACCATTAGAAAGTAATGAACGTATTACTGCTATTTTACCCGTACGTGAATATGAAGATGATAAATTTATCATTATGGCCACTGCTTCGGGCACCGTTAAGAAAACGCCATTGAAGGCTTATTCAAATCAACGTGCCAATGGCATCATTGCTTTGAATTTGCGTGATGACGATACCTTAATTGGTGTCGATATTACTAACGGTGAAAACGATATAATGCTTTTCTCTGATGCAGGTAAAGTTGTGCGTTTCAATGAAAAAGCTCGTGATAGCGAAACAGGTGAAGTTAAAATTGACCCTGAAACTGGCGAAGAAATACTAGCCTTACGCTCCATTGGTCGTACAGGTACAGGTGTTCGTGGTATTCGACTTGACGGTGATCAAAAAGTTGTTTCGCTTATTGTGCCGAAAAATAATGGTGCCATTCTAACCATTACCGAAAATGGTTTTGGTAAGCGTACTGAATTAGCAGAATATCCAGCGAAAAGTAGAGCAACGAAAGGTGTTGTTTCTATTAAAGTCAGTGAACGTAATGGTAAAGTTGTTGGCGCGGTGCAAGTTGAAGAACTTGATGAGATCATGCTCATTACCGATAACGGCACCTTAGTACGGACTCGCGTCAATGAGGTTAGTGTTATTGGCCGTAATACTCAAGGGGTACGACTGATTCGTACTGCAGAGGATGAACATGTGGTTGCACTACAACGTATTGACGAAATTGAGGAGCCCGAACCAGTTGAAGACGTTGCTGAGGGTGACGATATAGTTGAAACAAGTGCCGAGCCCAATTCCGAAAACAGCCCAGAGCATAGCGCTGAGCAGGATAGTACAGATAGCACACAAGACGACAAGCAAGAATAATTGTTGTAGTAAAATTTAAAAGGGCGGCTAATCACCGCCTTTTTTAATGTGATTTTATTAGTGAAATACTATTTTAAATAGTATTTTAAATAGTATTTTAAATAGTATTTTAAATAGTGGGAAGGATAATGTCTGAAGTATTTAATTTTTGTGCTGGCCCAGCTATGTTACCGACAGCGGTAATGGCAAAAGCACAGCAAGAGTTTGTTAATTGGCAAGACACTGGTAGCTCTGTAATGGAACTAAGTCACCGTAGTGGTATTTATATCGCTATGGCTGAAAAAGCAGAAGCAGACTTGCGTGAGTTGATGTCTATTCCTGATAATTACCAAGTATTGTTTTGCCATGGTGGCGGACGAGGACAATTTTCTGCGGTACCACTTAACTTGTTGCCTCAGGGTAAGTCTGCGGATTACATTGTCTCAGGCTCGTGGTCAAAAGCGGCGGCTGTTGAAGCAAAAAACTTCGGTGATATTAATACCATTAATATCATCCAAGACAATGATATTAGCTCAAGCCTTTTAGCCAGTTCAGACTGGCCACTCAATCCCGATGCTGCTTATGTCCATTACTGTCCCAATGAAACCGTTAATGGTCTTGAAATTAATACGATTCCAGAAACCCATGGTGTGCCTTTAGTTGCTGATATGTCATCAACTATTTTATCCCATGAAGTGGATGTCAGTAAGTTTGGTTTAATTTACGCGGGGGCACAAAAAAATATTGGTCCATCCGGTTTAACCATTGTGATTATTCGAGAAGATTTACTTGGTCATGCACAAATAGCAACGCCATGTATTATGAATTATAAAACATCTGCCGATCATAATTCTATGTATAACACGCCGCCAACGTATGCTTGGTATCTTGCCGGTCTGGTCTTTCAGTGGCTCAAAGAGTTAGGCGGGGTAAAGGCAATGGCTAAAGTAAATCAAGTTAAAGCTGAGCTATTGTATCAAGCTATCGATAAAAGTGACTTCTACCTTAATCACATAGAAAGTCAGTATCGTAGCAAGATGAATATTCCTTTTTGGCTTAAAGATGACAGCTTAAATAGTAAGTTTTTAAGTGAATCTGAGGCTGCGGGTTTAATGGCGCTAGAAGGCCATAGAATGGTTGGCGGTATGCGGGCAAGCATTTATAACGCCATGCCACTGGCAGGTGTGCAAGCCCTTGTTACCTTTATGGCAAAGTTTGAGCAAGAAAATAAAAGTTAGTGGCTCTTACTTAACAATAAAACAAATAAAAATGATTTTTAACACTTTCTAGAACAATATTATTAATAGTTGGAATATCCATGTCTCAAGCAAAAAAGGCGTTAACCTTTACTACTCGCCCTGGTCATAGCGTTTCAGGTGATATTATAGTACCTGGCGATAAATCAGTTTCTCATCGCTCAATCATGTTTGGTTCATTAGCCAATGGTACTACCCATATTAAAGGCTTTTTACCAGGACAAGATTGTTTAGCGACTATGAATTGCTTTAAAGCGATGGGCATAGAAATTGAAGGGCCAGATAGCGATCATAATGTGACTGTTCACGGTAAAGGCTTACATGGCTTATCACAGCCGAAAGAACAGCTTGATATTGGCAACTCAGGTACCTCTATTCGTTTGCTTTCGGGCATCTTAGCTGGGCAGCAGTTTAGTTCTTCTATGGCCGGTGATGTCTCCTTAAATACACGCCCTATGGCACGTGTCGTTGAGCCATTACAATTAATGGCGGCTAATATAAGTGCACGTGAAGATGGCACACCACCGGTTCATTGCCACGGATCTAGTGGTAAGCTTAAGGCTATAGATTACCTTTTACCTATGGCTAGTGCACAAGTTAAATCATGTATTTTACTTGCTGGCATGTATGCAGAGGGCACAACAACTGTAACAGAGCCTGGTATTACCCGAGATCATACCGAGCGTATGTTAACCGCTTTTGGTTACCCAGTTACCGTTGAAAAAAATATTGACGGAGACGAACAAAAAACACGTATTTCTATTGAAGGTGGCCATGAGCTGACCGCTTGTGATATTCAAGTACCAGGCGACATTTCTTCAGCAACCTTCTTTATGGTGGCAGGACTTATTGCCAAGTCGGGTGAGATCACCATACGTAATGTAGGCATGAACCCAACCCGCATCGGTGCTATAAATATTTTAAAAGCTATGCAAGGTAATTTAACCATTATCAATGAACGCATGGCTGGAGGTGAGCCCGTTGCTGATATTGTTGTTAAAGCATCGAAATTACAGGGCATAGATATTAGTGAACGTGATGTGCCGCTCGCTATCGATGAATTTCCAGCAATATTTATTGCCGCAGCCTGTGCTAATGGTACAACGAGATTACGCGGCGCAGAAGAGTTAAGAGTAAAAGAAAGTGATCGTATACAGGCCATGGCTGACGGCCTTATTGAACTTGGTATAGAGTGTACTGTTTTTGCCGATGGTATTGACATTACTGGTGGTGAAATCGGTTCAGGTACGATTCATAGTCATGATGATCACCGAATCGCTATGTCATTTGCTATTAGTTCATTAAGAGCAACCGGTAGTATTACTATTTTAGATTGTGATAATGTAGCCACCTCTTTTCCTAATTTTGTTAGTTTAGCTAATGAAGTTGGTTTATCCATTACTCAAGCGTAAGTTAGGGTGATAATGTTACAAATCAACAGAGTGTTGTCGCGTTAAATTGTTTATAATGCTTTAAAATGAATAACGTACTGTGGCGTAAAGAAAGGAAAACTATATGAATGAAAAATTCCCCATTATTACCATTGATGGTCCAAGTGGTGCAGGTAAGGGGACCGTTGCTAGGATAGTAGCGGATCAATTGGGCTGGCATCTGCTCGATAGTGGTGCTATTTACCGTGTCTTAGCGGTGGCAATTCAGCATCATCAACTCTCCTTAGATGATGAAGAGCCGCTTATCCCTATGGCTGCCCACTTAGATGTGCAATTTGAAATTAATAATCAAGGTGAAGGAACCGTTATTTTAGAAGGCGAGAATGTTACCGATATTATTCGTACCGAAGAAATCGGTGAGTTAGCTTCAAAAGTGGCTGCCTTTCCTCGTGTTAGAGAGGCATTGTTACGCAGACAACGCGCTTTTAGTGTTAGTCCTGGCTTAGTTGCCGATGGCCGAGATATGGGCACAGTCGTTTTCCCGCAAGCTGAAGTGAAAATATTTTTAACTGCCAGCGCAGAAGAACGCGCGCAAAGACGATTTAATCAGTTGAAAGAAAAGGGCTTTGATGTTAAAATCGGCCGCCTTTTGGATGATATACGTCAGCGTGATGAGCGAGATCAAAATCGTGAAGTTGCTCCGCTTATCCCCGCAGAGGGTGCGTTAATGATTGATTCTACTGATATTTCCATTACGGAAGTGGTTAATAAAATCCTGTCGTTTGCCAATGGCAAGTTAACGTAAAACAACCAGCTTTAAGCTAGCTTAATCATTAATACCTGCTAGCATTAAAGAACTTTTATTTGAAAGCCTACTGTATGGATGCACTGGGCATACTTAACCACCCCATGAAACAATGACGTTGACTGGATTAATAGCTGAGTTATTACAAGTTATGATGGAAAATTTTGCGGAACTTTTTGAAGAAAGTTTAAAAGAAATCGAAACACGCCCTGGTTCAATTATCAAGGGTACAATCGTAGCCATTAACAAAGACAATGTTATTGTTGATGCTGGCCTTAAATCTGAGAGTGTTATCTCAATTGATCAATTTAAAAATGCTGCTGGTGAACTTGAAGTAGTTGTTGGTGATGAAATTGACGTAGCCCTAGATGCAACTGATGATGGTTTCGGTGAAACGATTCTTTCTCGTGAAAAAGCGAAACGTCACGAAGCATGGCAAGTGCTTGAAAAAGCATACGAAGAAAAAGAAACTGTTATCGGTGTTATCAACGGTAAAGTTAAAGGTGGTTTCACTGTTGAAGTTAGCAACATTCGTGCTTTCTTACCAGGTTCATTAGTAGATGTTCGTCCAGTACGTGACACTGCTCACCTTGAAGGTAAAGAATTAGAATTCAAAGTTATTAAGCTTGATCAAAAGCGTAATAACGTAGTTGTTTCACGTCGTGCTGTTATTGAAGCTGAAGGCAGTGCAGAACGTGATGAATTACTTGAATCATTAGCGGAAGGCCAAGAAGTTAAAGGTATCGTTAAGAACCTTACTGATTACGGTGCATTTGTTGATTTAGGCGGCATTGATGGTTTATTACATATCACAGATATGGCTTGGAAACGTGTTAAGCACCCAAGTGAAATCGTAAATGTTGGCGATGAAATTCAAGTTAAAGTATTGAAATTTGACCGTGAGCGTACCCGTGTATCTCTAGGTATGAAGCAGTTAGGCGAAGATCCATGGGTAGCAATTGCTAACCGTTACCCAGAAGGTTCTAAACTTTCTGGTCGCGTAACTAACTTAACTGACTACGGTTGTTTTGTTGAAATCCAAGAAGGCGTTGAAGGTTTAGTTCACGTTTCTGAAATGGATTGGACTAACAAAAATATCCACCCATCTAAAGTTGTTAGCTTAGGTGACACAGTTGAAGTGCTAGTATTAGAAATTGACGAAGAACGTCGTCGTATTTCTCTAGGTCTTAAACAGTGTATTGCTAACCCTTGGGAAGAGTTTGCTAAAAACTTCAACAAAGGTGATAAAGTATCAGGTAAGATCAAGTCAATCACTGACTTTGGTATCTTCATCGGTCTTGACGGCGGCATTGATGGTTTAGTTCACTTATCTGATATTTCATGGGCTGGTGGTGAAGAAGCCGTTCGTGATTATAAGAAAGGTGATGAAATCGATGCTATCGTTCTACAAGTTGACCCAGAACGTGAGCGTATCTCGTTAGGTGTTAAACAAGCTGAAGACGACCCGTTCAATATGTATCTGACAGATAAGAAAAAAGGTGCTATTGTTACTGGTAAGGTAACAGCAGTTGATGCTAAAGGCGCAACCATTGAGTTAGCTGAAAGTGTTGAAGGTTACCTACGTGTTAGCGACATTTCTGTAGAGCGTATCGAAGATGCTTCTACCGTAATTAAAGTTGGTGACGACGTTGAAGCTAAGTTTATGGGTGTGGATCGTAAGAACCGTACTATTAGCTTATCTATCAAAGCAAAAGATCAAGCTGACGAACGTGAAGCAATGGACAACCTAAACCAAGTTGAAGAAAGTGGTTTAAGTGCTATGGCTGCAGCGTTTAAAAATGCTAAAAACTAATATTCCTTAAACGGAAATAGTTTTACTTTGCAATGGTGCTGTAATTATTACAGCAAGTGAAAGGAGTATTTATCACTAGTGTGGTGATACTCTTTTCTTATTTTAAACGCCATCGGCGGAGCCAACTTTTTATGATAAGTAAAGTTGCGCGGTGCTAGGTAAATACTTAGAGGTCGAGTATGACTAAGTCAGAACTTATTGAAAAATTAGCCGATAAATTAAGTCATTTATCCGCGAAAGACGTGGAAAAATCGATTAAAGAAATCTTAGAATTAATGGCGCAATCTTTATCAAAAGGTGAGCGCATTGAAATTCGAGGTTTTGGTAGTTTTTCATTGCATTATCGCGCACCTAGAGTTGGTAGAAATCCAAAGACTGGTGAATCGGTTGAGTTAAGCGGGAAATACGTGCCTCACTTTAAGCCAGGAAAAGAGTTACGTGAAAGAGTTAATCTTTCGGTAGCATAAATTGCAAAGCTAACTAAAAAATTAGATAATAAACGGCATGTTAACCATGCCGTTTTTTTTTGCAAAATTTAACAAGGCCAATGAAAGTGCGATTATATACAACACTCTTTTTTATCTTAGCTTTACTTACCGTAGCATTTATTTTTGGTAGCCAAAACGAGCAATTACTGACCTTAAACTATTTAATTGCGCGTACAGAATTAACTGTGGCTGCCGCGGTGAGTTTATTTACCGGCCTAGGTTTTTTCTTAGGTTTATTAGTTACTATTCTTTGGCGTATTGTACGAAAAAGTAAAAAAGCATTCGCTAAAAATAAATCTCAGGAAGTCTAGTGTCATCTGACTTAACACTAGACTTCCTCATTCTTTATACCACCTGTCTCAAGAGCTCTAATGATTGAATTACTCTTTTTATTATTACCCGTTGCCATGGCTTATGGCTGGTTTATGGGCCGTAATAGCATCAAACAAAACCAGCAAACGGCAAAACAAGATCTATCGATAAAATACTCTACCGGCTTAAATTACTTACTCTCGAACCAGCAAGATAAAGCCATTGATTCACTGCTCGATGCGTTAAAGGTTGAAGATGACAGTGTTGAAGCACATTTTGCTATGGCCAATTTATTTCGTAAACGTGGTGAGTTAGACCGCGCATTAAAAGTCCATGAGCATCTAGTTAGGTTAAATCACTTACCGACTAAAGATAAACAACAAGCGGTCTTTGAGTTAGGTAAAGATTTTTTAAGCGCTGGTTTGTATGATCGTGCGGAAACTATGTTTACCAAATTATTAAAGTCGAAAGATTATGGGGCAAAATCGTTATCGTATTTATTGAAAATTTTTCAATCAACAAAAGATTGGCAACATGGTATAGATAGAAAAAAATTAATCGTAAAACATAAAGATAAACGCTTATTGCATACCTTAGCTAATTTCTATTGTGAATTAGCGACCACAGCTTTTGAACAAGATAAATTTATTGAAGTGATTGAATTACTAGAGCAAGCACTGTTACTCGATCCCAATTCATGTCGCGCAAATTGGCTGATGGCAAAAATTTATGAGAGTCATCAGCAATGTGAGTTAGCTGCCAAGTGTTATCAAGCTATTTATCATCAAGATAATGAGTTTTTTCCTGATGTTATTGACCCCATGTTAGCTTGTTATACTCGCTTAGATGCTCTGGAAGAATTCTATAGCTTTATTAAAATGGTTTATGATGAAACGGCAAGCTCAGGGGCGTTAATCTGCTACCTTAGCTATGTAGAGCAAAAGCATGGTAAGAAAAAAGCATTAGAATTTATTGTGTCAGCGTTAAAGCGCAGACCGACTATCCGTGGCTTTGAACACTTCGTCAATATGCAAATGACATCGACAGATGGGCCTGTCAGCAATACCGGCTTAGATTTAATTAAAGAATTGATCAGTGAATATTTGAAAATTAAACACAGATATAGCTGCCGTACTTGTGGCTTTAATAGCCAGATTCATTATTGGTCATGTCCATCATGTCATGAGTGGGAGCAATTGAAACCGTTCCGCGGGCTCGAAGGCGAATAAACAGCATCTTCGTTGCTACTTTCAACAATATTATTGTCAAAAGTACTCACTGACATTCGTCAGCTCCGTGCTCTTTTCTCAATATTGAAGAAACTCGCTTTGAATATCCAGTTTATTAATTTTCTGTTAGTAATATTAAAAGTTAGCAACAAACTAGACCTTCAGGAATTAATTGAAGGTCTTAAGTAAAGAACACAAAGGAAAAATCATGAACGATCCAAAAGTAGTAGTCGCGCTAGACTTTGATAAAAAAGAAGCTGCGTTATCATTTGTTGATAAGATTCAACCCACAGATGCTCGTTTGAAAGTCGGTAAAGAAATGTTTACCTACTTTGGTCCTGAGTTTGTCAAGCAACTGACAGGGAAGGGCTTTGATGTATTTCTCGATTTAAAATTTCATGATATTCCTAATACTGTGGCAAAAGCTGTTACCGCAGCTGCTGATTTAGGTGTCTGGATGGTGAATGTTCATGCTAGTGGTGGTAGCCAAATGATGACTAAAGCTAAGCAGGCATTAGATCATTACGGCAAAGATGCGCCGTTATTAATAGCGGTCACCGTATTAACAAGTATGAGCGAGGAAGACCTGCGTGGTTTAGGCATTACTAAATCTCCCGCAGAGCAAGTGAGTTTTTTAGCGAATCTAGCCAAGCAAAGTGGTTTGAATGGTGTTGTTTGTTCTGCATGGGAAGCTGAGCAATTAAAATTGGATTTAGGCAAAGAATTTAAATTGATAACCCCTGGCATAAGACCGGCAGGCTCGGCGCAAGATGATCAACAGCGGATTATGACTCCAGAGCAAGCAATGAATGTGGGTGTCGACTATTTGGTGATCGGACGCCCCATTACTAAAGCAAAAGATCCGCAACTTGTCTTACAACAAATTAATGCGTCCATAAGTTAATACCAATTCCACTTCCACTAAGCACAACAAGATCACAAACTTAATGAAAATGGTATAACGTTATTTTCTGTATTAATAATGCAGATTTTTTATAATATTTTATAAAAACAAGACAAAAAAAGCTAGATCAATGAATTACCTAGCTTTTTTATACCAGAGTGTTTATTTCACCGGCGTTTATTTTTCGTATTGGTGTATAAAGGCAACTAAATCGAGTACCTTGTTTGAATAACCAATTTCATTATCGTACCAAGCAATAACTTTAACAAAGGTATCGGTTAAAGAAATACCTGCTGTGGCATCAAATATTGACGTACAGGTTGCACCGATAAAATCATTCGATACCACTGCATCTTCAGTGTAATCTAAAATACCTTTTAGCTCACCTTCTGCAGCCGCACTCATGGCTTGACAAATTTCTGCGTAAGTGGCTGGTTTTTTCAAGTTAACCGTTAAATCAACTACCGATACATTCGGGGTTGGTACACGAAATGCCATACCGGTTAACTTACCATTTAACTCAGGAATAACTTTACCAACCGCTTTTGCCGCACCCGTTGATGACGGGATGATATTTTGACTAGCACCACGACCACCGCGCCAATCTTTAGCCGAAGGGCTATCTACTGTTTTTTGCGTCGCGGTTGTCGCATGTACTGTGGTCATTAGGCCATGTTCGATGCCCCAATTATCATTCAATACTTTAGCGATAGGCGCTAAACAGTTAGTGGTACAAGAGGCATTTGAAACAATATCTTGCCCGTTATAGGTGTCTAAGTTAACACCACAAACAAACATAGGGGTATCATCTTTTGACGGTGCACTTAAGACCACTTGCTTGGCACCGGCAGTAATGTGTTTGCGCGCTGTTTCATCGGTTAGGAATAAACCAGTAGATTCAACAACAACATCTACATCAATTTCATTCCATTTTAAATCTTCAGGGTTACGCTCAGCGGTGACACGAATTACTTTATCATTTACCACTAACTGCCCGTCAATTACATCAACAGTACCCTGAAAACGGCCATGAGTTGAATCATATTTCAACATATAGGCCATGTATTCGATATCCATCAAATCGTTGATACCAACAATTTCAATGTCATCACGTACTGCGGCTGCTCTAAATACAAAACGGCCAATACGGCCAAAACCATTAATACCAACTTTAATTTTCATGGAGAACCTCTTAACTTCATTATGTAGTAAAATTACACCATTTTTAGATTATTACAAGCTAAACATAGCTTTTATGACTTAATATTTCATATTTAGTCTGTTGTTTTGTTTTAATTACAAAACTTTGTATTTACAGCTTAATTAATTGCGTATTTTGTACAATACTTTAGAAATAGCATGATAGAATGCGCAAAATTTTGAAGAATAGTTGCGAGCCAAGACTCCCGACCTTATTTGACAGAGGAAAAATATTTATGACACAAGATAAAATTTTGTGTGACATTGGCTTTATTGGCCTAGGTGTTATGGGTAAAAATCTGGTGCTTAATTTAGCGGATAATGGCTACAATATTGCAGCATTTGATTTAAGTGATGAAAAGGTTCAAGCCCTTATTGCTCAAGATGAAATTGAGAACACTACCGGCACTCCACGTGTGTATGGCTGCTCCTCTTATACTGAATTATTGTCGCAACTTAAAGCTCCTCACCTCATTGTCTTAAGTGTTCCTGCGGGGGATCCGGTTGACCAAATCTGTGAAAACCTTATTGGTGCGGGTATTCAGCCAGACGATATCATTATTGATACCGGTAACAGCTTATGGCTTGATACCGTTGCTAGAGAAAAAAAGTACAATAGTAATTTCTTGTTGTTTTCTTCGGCAGTATCCGGGGGCGAAGTTGGCGCACGTTTTGGTCCATCATTAATGCCAAGTGGCTCTCCTTATGCTTGGGCTCGTGTTAAACCAATTTGGGAAGCTATTGCCGCTAAAGTTGATAAGAAAACGGGTAAACCTATCGAGCGTACTCAACCTGGGCAAGTTATCACTGATGGTGAGCCTTGTGCTACCTATATTGGTCCAGCGGGAGCAGGCCATTACGTTAAAATGGTGCACAACGGTATTGAATATGCGGATATGCAAATAATTTGTGAAGCCTATCACGTATTAAAATCGGCGTTACGTTTAACGTGCGATGAAATTGCTGATATATTTGCCCAGTGGAATAAGGGTCCATTAGACAGTTATTTATTGGAAATATCGGTCGAAGTATTACGCCATAAAACTAAGGATACTAATACTCCCTTGGTTGAGTTGATTCTAGATAAAGCGGGGCAAAAAGGCACTGGGCTTTGGACGGCAATGAGTAGCTTAGAATTGGGTTGTCCAGCACCGACTATAGCTCAAGCGGTTTATGCTCGCTCTATTTCATCATTTAAAGAGCTACGAACTCAGGCATCAGAATTGCTCACGGGTCCACAACAGACAGCTTTACCTGCAGCAGAGCAGCAAGAAATTATTGAGCAATTACATGATGCCATGTACTGCGCTAAAATTTGTGCTTATGCCCAAGGTTTCCAGTTAATGAAACTTGCCGGAAAAGAGCATGGTTGGACCTTAGATTTTGCCAGTATTGCTAAAATTTGGCGTGCGGGTTGCATCATTCGAGCCGCATTCTTGCAGTCGATAACAAATGCTTATCAGAAAAATGAGCATTTAGATAATTTAATGCTAGATGATTTCTTTATTAAGCAACTAAATGAGCGACAATTAAACTGGCGCAAAGCGATATGTTTTGCAACTATGCAGGGTGTACCTATAGGGGCCTTGTCCTCTTCACTTGCTTATTATGATTCAATGCGATGTGAAACATTACCCGCTAATTTGTTGCAAGCTCAGCGAGATTTTTTTGGTGCTCATACTTTTGAGCGAATTGATAAAACGCCGGGTAAAAAATATCATGTGCAGTGGTCAACCAAGGACAGAGAAACTGTCGTTGTTGATAGCTAAGGGTTCAAATTATGACAAATAATGATGATTATAAAAATAAACTCACCGATGATGCTTATAAAGTATGTCGGTTAGCGGCTACTGAACAGCCCTTTAGTGGTATTTATAATGATCACTGGCAGCAGGGCATATATCATTGTGCCTGCTGTGAGCAAGCTTTATTTACCAGTGAAAGCAAGTTTGATACCGGCTGTGGCTGGCCTAGCTTCTTTGCCAGTATTGAAATACAAGTGCTATATAAAACGGATAGCTCAAATGGCATGCAACGGGTAGAGATTCAGTGCAAAAACTGTTTATCTCATCTTGGGCATGTCTTTGACGATGGCCCTAAACCTACGGGTAAACGCTATTGCGTTAACTCACTTAGCTTAAACTTTCAGCCTAAATAAGCGGTAACAGCAATGCTGCTTAGTCGTATATAGCACTATCGCTGCCCCCTTAACCATGTGTTTTACTCTGATTAATAACTTGGGCTAGTAAATTGTCCTGCGGTAATTTTAGCTAAGGTAGTGCGCGCGACTTTATCAAGAAACTTTGCATCTAAGCTTTTAGCTTGTTGATAGTTCTTAAGGTTAGCTTCTATCCTCTGGTCGGGCTTATCTTGTAATAGCTGGTATGTCCGTAACCATATATATGCTTGCTTATATTGCTTCTTCTGCGTGAATATCGTGGCTAGGGTCTGTAATATTTCAGCAGGCAGTTCAGTGCCAGGTTGATGAAGTTCAAGTGCACGGTATAACAAGCCCAAGGTTTTATTGCGGTCTCGTTTTATATAATAGGTGGCTAAATGCAGTTGTGCCGTTGAGTTTTCAAGTATCGGTGTGCCTTCTAGTTTTAAAAACTCGGCTAGGGCCAAGGTATTTCCTTCCCGGGACCAGTGATAATAAAGCAGGTGTGGGTGCTTAGTCTGAACACTTTGTTCGGTTAGTAATGATAAATTCGCTTGAGCTGTTATTAAATTATCTTTTCTGAGCGTGGTTTTTTCTTTTAATTTGATGTGTTGGATTTGAGAAGCCAGTGACATACATTTAATATACCCCTCATAAGCAACAAGTAAGCTGTATTTATCAACATCAAGGTTTTTATCTTTGACATTAATTCGTGCAAAAGTGACTTGGTTTCGTTGGGTTTTACACCAGCTATCTTGGCCAAAATCATTACATATCTCTTCATTTTCCTTACACAATTGCATCAAGGTAACACTGCTGTCACAGGCATTAAGAGTTAGCACTAAAATGAGGGGCCAGCATTTGCTAACCAAGGGAAATCGTAACTGTATTATTTTTCGAAAAGTAATCATAAAAACACCAAAAAGATTTTTGTAACCGGTAGAGAAATAATTCATACTGAATTACAATACGCCCGTGAGTATAACCCAACTAGCTATTATCGATTCTAGAACACCATGATAATAGCCTATTGTTTAATTGACTGAAATAAAAGGTTTAAGTAATGACTTCTCATCTTGAGGAAAAATATCAAGCAAGCTGGCAAGAGCGTCAAACGTTCGCAGAAAATATGCAACCCCTTATTGGACAGTTGTATCGTAATAAAGGCATTGAAATTTCAGTGTACGGTCGCCAGTTATTAAATGCGTCTCCTATTGATATTATTAAAGCACATAAGTCTGTTGCTCTACATGAAGCAAGCAAATTACGTTTACGTGAAAGTTTCCCTTTTGTTGAAGCCATTAGCAAAATGGAACTAGCACCTGCTCGCATTGATGTCGGTAAACTAGCCTATAGATATTTATACCTTGGTAAAGCCAATGACCTATCGATTGAACAATACTTAGAGAAAGAGTTATCAGTAGAAAGTCGTGAAAACACCGGTCAAAAAAGCCAAGACGTAGTGCTTTATGGTTTTGGTCGAATTGGTCGCTTGTTAGCGCGTTTATTAATTGAGCGTGCCGGCCCAAATGCGACACTAAACCTTCGTGCTATCGTTTTACGTCCCAGTAAAGGCGGCGATGATCTAGAAAAACGTGCGAGTTTACTCCGTCGTGATTCCGTTCATGGTGCTTTTAATGGCAGCATTACTATTGATAAAGAAAATAATGTCATTAAAGCCAACGGTGCCTTTATCAAAGTGATTTATGCCAATTCACCGGCTGAAATCGATTACACTGCATATGGTATTAATAACGCCTTAGTTGTTGATAATACCGGTATCTGGACGGATGAAGAAGGTTTAGGTCAACATCTTAAATCTAAAGGTGTTGGTAAAGTATTACTAACAGCACCGGCTAAAGGCGATATTAAAAACATCGTTTATGGTGTTAACCACGATATGATATTAGCTTCAGATAAAATTATTTCTGCTGCTAGTTGTACAACTAATGCGATTACCCCAGTATTAAAAGCGATTAATGATGAATACGGTATTCGTAATGGCCATGTGGAAACTATCCACTCATATACCAACGATCAAAACTTGATTGATAATTACCATCCAGCACCACGTCGTGGTCGCAGTGCGCCATTAAATATGGTTATCAGCACTACGGGTGCAGCTAAAGCGGTGGCTAAAGCATTACCTGAGCTGAAAGGTTTATTAACAGGTAACGCAATTCGGGTACCAACGCCTAATGTTTCAATGGCAATCTTAAACTTGAATTTAAAGAAAGCTACCGATAAAGCAGCGTTAAATGATTACTTACGTAATATTTCATTGAACTCTCCTTTACAAAACCAAATTGATTATACCGCTTCGACCGAAATCGTTTCTAGCGATTTAGTTGGCTCACGTTATGCGGGTGTTGTTGATTCACAAGCAACAATTGTTGAGGGTGATCGTGCGGTATTATACATTTGGTATGACAATGAGTTTGGTTATAGCTGTCAAGTATTGCAAGTTATGCTTGAAATGTCAGGAATTACGGTACCTAGCTTACCGCATAAATAAATTCACTTAATAAACATAAGTGATCAAAAAAAAGCGCATGTTATATAATAATAGGCGCTTTTTTATTTTAGTAGTCGTTGTTTTTTAGTGGCTGGTAATAAAAACTCACTTAATACTTATGTTTTTCAGCGGTCGGCCGATAAATGTTTATTGCTAATTAATACACAAGGGGGATTTATGTCTATCAGCTTAGGTCAAAATAATTCTGTTGCTGCGCAATCTAACTTTGGTGCTGAATTTCTCACTGCAGCAGTAGCTAAAAGCCAGCAAGAATTAGAGGGACAAATGGTATTACAGCTTATTCAATCAGCAAATATAAATAATGTGCCCGCGCCAATAGGCAATAGTGGTTTTCAAGTCAATATTAAGGTGTAAAGCCTTTATCTTATGGCCCTGACTTACCAAGGGTGTTTGTCAAACTAGGTGTTGCTTAAATACAACGAGCAGGTTTAGGTAATCCTGCATATTTTGTTGCTTGTTTAGCGGGCCCCTCAGGAAACAACTTATACAAATAACGACTGCTGGCCTTCTCTGCACCAAACTCTGCTTTCATCGCTTTGGTGAGTGCTCGAATAGCAGGGGAGGTGTTATAGGTGAGATAAAACTCTCTGACAAAGTTAATCACTTCCCAATGGGCATCTGTTAGCTCAAAATCATCATGATTTGCCATTACCAAGGCTAATTCTCTTTGCCACAACAGATGATCAAGTAAATAACCGTGTTTATCTGTGGGAATAATTTTGTCTTGAAAAATTAATACTATTGCCATGTGATTACTTTATTATGGGTAAAGGTTAATTCAACAACATCGCTAATTTCAATAGTGTTGACCGCTGTTATGATTTCAATGGCTCTCGCCTGTGCATGACTGGCGATAATATTGATATTAACCGAACCACCTACTCGTTTTATTAAGCTATCCATCAACGAGTGTTTAAGGTTATAACAGCCATCATCCATCAATACTACGGAGTCTTGATGGTCTAGCACACTTAAACATTGTGCGAAGTCATTGCTAGTAAAAGCTGATTGTCGTATTAAATGTAAAGTACTCATGTTCATTTCCTTAAATAAAAGGCCTTAAATATAAAGCCTAAAACCTTAGCACGTGTTGGTGGCGGTTAAGCGCTAAACCAAATTCGATACTCGATAATACTTGTACATTATCAATATGAAAATCTTCACCGAGTTGACGATTAACTAATGACTGCTGGCAAACGTAAATATCCTCAATATCATAGAACTCAAAAGCCGAAAACGTTTTTAAATAATCTTTCATGCCAAGCAAGCTGCCGTCTTGCTTATCCATCAGTTGATAAACACCATCACCTTGAAAGAATAACGAAACCTTTTGTTCAAATGAAGCAAAAATTAACGCGACATCAAGGGCATCTTTACCATGGCTACTACTAAAAGGCGCTTTACTGTTAATGATTGCCAGAACACTTTCTTGTGGCGATGCTCCGGATGATTTTTGCTCTTTTTGGGTCATTAAAATTGTACCAAGCGCGATGCTTTTGTTGTTAACTCAACTAATTCACCTAAACCTGAGACGGTAAAGGCTTTATTTATTTTGTCATTATCTATGGCATCACAAGCAATACCACGCTTTTCGGCCGCGGTAATGCAAATATGTAGTGGTAATTGATACTGTTTTTGCAGTCGTTGCCAGTGTTCAATAGCCTGGTATTCATCACTAGCAATGCTAATATCTTCATTGGCATGCATTACGCCATCTTGGTAAAAGAACACGCCAATAACGTTGATGCCCGCGACTAATGCTGCCTCGACATACGTTAATGCGGTAATCGTTAGGTGGCTATAGGGGGGAGTAGTTATTACTACAGCAAGAGTTTTCACAACACATCCATCATAAAAAAATAAGTCAAAAAAAAGCCCCGCAATTGCGAGGCTTTTATTATAAATGATTATAAAGCTTTTTTAGCTAAATTTTTAGTGTTAACTAATCATCGTTGCCTAATACGCCTAATAACATA
Organism: Colwellia sp. TT2012; assembly: GCF_001440345.1. Classification (GTDB taxonomy): domain Bacteria; phylum Pseudomonadota; class Gammaproteobacteria; order Enterobacterales; family Alteromonadaceae; genus Colwellia. The sequence goes on from NZ_LJYX01000009.1 coordinate 202,196, forward strand.
AGTAAGTGGACAAAAATGTTATAGATGCTTAAGTATAAAGAAATAGTGGCACGAATGTAGTTACGCTCACCACCATTAATAATACGGCTGGTATCCATTAAGATTAAGCCCGACATAATCATAATGATTGCTGCACTAATCGCTAAAGAAAGCGCTGGAATTTGAAAGAAGAAATTAGCGACCATTGCCACTAATGCCACAATCATACCGACCATTAAGAAGCCGCCCATAAATGAGAAGTCTTTTTTACTGGTTAGTGCATAACCTGAAAGCGCAAAAAATATTAATGCTGTGCCGCCAAGAGCCTGCATAATTAGCGCGCCACCACCTGGCATTGCTGCGTAAGAACTTAACATTGGCCCTAAAGAGGCACCCATTAAACCGGTGAAAGCAAAAATCCAATAAATGCCACTGGCAGAATCTGCTTTTTTATTGACCACAAACATTAAACCAAAAGCTACTAACATCATGATAAGGGCAGCACCGGATGGGAGGTTCATCGCCATTGAAATGCCAGCTGTTACGGCACTGAACGCTAGTGTCATTGATAACAACATATAAGTATTTTTCAATACTTTATTAATTTCTAGCGCCGTACTTTGACTCGCTGTTTGAAAACTCATATTAGATTGCATAAAACTTCCTTAAGAATTTAATTCTATTTACTTGTTATAAGCTAAGATAAGGTCATTTTAGATAAGTTCAAGTTTTTATTATTGATATAACTGTATAACCGACTTACGCTAACTTGCTGCCTTATGACATATTATGGCATGGTGATTTTTAAAATACTATGCTTTGCTTTGTTTAAACGTGGCAATATTTTGTTTTCTTTTGTAACAAAGGATAACTCTTTTACCTATGCATTGTTTAATGTGCTAAACAAAAGGGCGTTAGTTAACACTGTTGCCAGTCTAGTCCTAAAGTTTGATAACTGTCGATAATTTCTTGTTTTCTTTTACAGTCATTACTGTGATCGTTAATCAAACCTGAGGCTTGTAGATGAGCATATAGCGTGGTTGAACCGACAAATTTGAAGCCCCGTTTTTTTAAATCCTTACTTAAATTATCTGAAATAGGGGAGGTGGCCGGATAATCACTCAATTGTTGTAAATCACTGACTTGTACCTTGTTACCGACAAATGCCCAAATGTAGTTAATAAAACTACCAAATTCCTTTTGTATGGCAATAAAACATTTAGCGTTATTAACGGTGGCGGCAATTTTACCCTTGTGGCGAATAATACTGGCATCGAGTACTAGACGTTTTTCATCCGCCAAAGTAAATAAAGCGACTTTATTAACATCAAAGTTAGCAAAGGCTTTTCTGTAGCCATCACGTCGCTTTAATATGGTATACCAACTTAAACCCGCTTGGGCTGATTCAAGTACAAGGTATTCAAACATCTTATCATCATCAAGAACAGGAACCCCCCATTCTTCATCATGGTATTTAACATAGTCTACCTTCGTTGTGTCTAACCAAGGGCAACGGCAGGTATTTTCAGCTGTCATTGGGGCATTCCTTCTTTGATGTTAATTAAATTGCTGAAAAACAAAGCAAGCTGGTTGTTTTTTTAGCAAACAAACTTAAAACAAGCATAAATACTAAAATAGTGCTTTACAAGCCATTGGAGAGACTTTAATATTCGCCTCGTTCTCAAGCAAGCATTGTTTTACCCGCTTATTTGTTAACTTCAGGTGAGATGGCTGAGTGGTCGAAAGCACCGGTCTTGAAAACCGGCGAGGGTTTGTAGCCCTCCTAGAGTTCAAATCTCTATCTCACCGCCACATTTAGAAAAACCCGTTAATCGAAAGGTTAACGGGTTTTTTGCATTTAGTGTATTTGAAAGTAATCAAAGGGTTTGTAGTGAAGTGGTCAAGTAATATTGGCCACGCGTTTGTAAGTTTTCCAATATCTTCGCTCAGACTCATTCGGTGTTAATTCACCATTATAACTGTGAGGCCTGACTTTGCTGTAATATCCAGTAATGTAATTAACCACAGCAGATTTCGCTTCATTAAAAGATTTATAACCTACTGTTGGCATCCATTCCGATTTAAAACTTCTAAAAAATCGTTCCATTGGCGCATTATCCCAACAATTACCACGACGACTCATGCTTTGCTTTATTTGGTATCGCCATAATAATTGGCGGTACTTTTTACTGGTATAGTGACAGCCTTGATCAGAGTGAAACATCACGCCTTTAGGTCTGCCACGCGATTCAAATGCCATTGATAATGCTTTGGCTGTTAATGCCGTATCAGGTGATTGGGACATTGCCCAACCAAT
>NZ_LJYX01000068.1 GCF_001440345.1 Colwellia sp. TT2012
CTTGTATGGATAATATACCCATCTTTTAATTCTATTGTAAAACAAGTTTAGGTAAAGTGAGGCCCAAGCTTTGGCTGCAACCAAAGCCTTTTTATACGGTAGTTCGATGAAGTTCTGGCTCCTCTGTTGAGAGACCGATAACAAGTACGAACGCCGTATAAAACTCCAAGCACTAAACTCGGATAGTCAACTGGGCCTCGAGCCCGAATTAGCAAGGCAGAGTCAGCTTATTATGAATAGCAAAAATAATCAAAATGAAATTAACATCGGTGTCGATACCGGTAAAACACAACTCGACATTTACATTCGTCCCTTAGATATTTATTTCACCGTTACCAACGATGAAAAAGGCATTAGTAAGGCGATTAGAGAGATAAAAAAACACAAGCCAAAACGCATCGTCATTGAAGCAACAGGACGACTTGAGCAAGCCTTTATTATCGCCTGTGCAAAAGAAAAACTACCTTTTGTCATTGCGAATCCAGCTCATGTCAAAAAGTTCGCTGGTGCTATTGGTCAATTAGCCAAAACGGATAAACTAGATGCCAAGTTAATTGCCCATTACAGTGAAGCGATAAAACCAAAATTATCAACGCTAAAGCCGGCTACGTTAAGATTAATGAGTGATTTAATGTCAAGACGTTGTCAGCTTATGGGCATGCGAACCATGGAGAAAAATCGTCTTCAAATTATGCCAAAAGAAATCACTAGCAGTATTAACCCGATACTTACGGTGATAAATAATCAACTGATTAAAATAGATAAAAAGCTACAAAAATTAATTGAAAGTTGTGATGAATATAAAATTAAAAATGACATTATCCAAAGTATTCCAGGTGTCGGTAATGTGGTCGCGTTTAGTCTATTAAGTAACATGCCAGAGCTCGGTTATATCACTAATAAAGAAGCATCTGCGTTAGTGGGTGTTGCGCCAATTAATCGTGAAAGTGGTTCATTCCAAGGCAAGCGAATGATACGTGGTGGGCGACATCAAATACGTACTGCCATGTTCATGTCAATGATGTCGGCCATACAATGTAACCCTGTATTTAAGGCGACTTATCAGCGTTTAGTCGCCGCAGGAAAACCAAAG
>NZ_LJYX01000069.1 GCF_001440345.1 Colwellia sp. TT2012
AAATCTACTTCCTTACCTTTAACCCTTAGCAACATTAAAGCTTTAAACTACTCGATACCGCAATCGCTTGGGCAACATTATTCGCAATGTTATCACCGGTTTTACCATCGGTCAGCACTATAGTACTTTCATTCGCTATGGCTTGATGCGCCTTAATAGCATCTTTCGCTAAGGTTAAAGTTACCGCTGCTTTACCTTGTTCAGTATTCGCAGCACTACCCACTACGGCTCAGGCACTAGCCTCGGCTTCAGCCACTAAACGTATACCATCTGCTTTACCGGTTGCTGCTAATATTTGTGATTCTTTAGTGGCTGGTGACGCTAATTTTTTTTTTTCAAGCAGAGGACGGCATACGAGATACTACGACAGATTAGCCCTTCGGCATTATTAGGTTTAAACCGTGCCATAGTAGTATCTCATCTAGATGGCCCAGAAGCGGCTCTCACTTTTTTAGCTAGCCTCACACCACCCAATTGGCTTGCATGCTCTTACCACTGGTATGCAGTCAAAGCGGATTTACTTTTTCAGATCGGGAAGTCTCAAGTTGCAAACCTTGAAATGCAAAAAGCAATCAATGCTGCTCCAACAGAACATATTAATGCGCTCCTTAGAAAGCGTTTTAATCGCTATTTAGTCTAGTTTTTTACTTAAGAGTGTTAATTAATTTCACTATTATCTTATTGTTTTAATTGTACTAATTTAGTCCTAAATCACTCATTTGTTAGACTTCTCAAAAATTGAGACAAACCTTTTGATCTCTCTCCCCGTTTCATGCAGTATCCCGTACGATTTTATGGAACTTGAATATAAGGATGATTATTCATGAAACGGATTTTGTTGAGTTGCCTACTAACGGCGGGTGTTTCTATATCGGCAATGGCCTATGACGAGTCTCAGGAGTTCAGAATTCAATCTGAGCAATACGAGTCAGTGATGACCCTGTCTGACATGATGGACATATTCAAAGTGCAATCCTTTACCGTCTACGATGTGTCTTATCATGAAGATAAAACATATGAAGGCATTTCACTAAAAGCCATGCTAGAACATAATAACTATTCATTAGACGACATAGCAGAAATTACC
>NZ_LJYX01000070.1 GCF_001440345.1 Colwellia sp. TT2012
ATCAAAATGAGAATCGCGCTAAGGGCCAGCAATTGGCCGATCTCAACACCTACGTTGAAGGCGATCAGGTTCGGAATCAGGCCATCAGACGAGATCTCGTACTCCTGAATCTTCGTTGCCAGCCCAAAACCGTGGAGTAGTCCGAAGATCAACGTGGCCACCTTGGTGTTGGGTTGGAAACCGAACCAGCGCTGGAATGCACCCAGGTTATCGAGCGCCTTGTACACCACCGAGAAACCGATGATGGCGTCGATGATGTAGGAGCTGATGCTGATCTCGGTCAGTACGCCAAGCAGCAGCGTGACCGAGTGGCCTACAGCGAACAGCGTGACGTAGAGCCCCACGTCTTTCAGGCGGTAGAGGACGAAGATCACCCCGAACAGAAACAGCAGGTGGTCGTAGCCTGTCATCATGTGTTTGGCTCCCATGTAGATGAAGGGCAGCAACAAGACGCCGGAACTTTCCTGGATGAAGCCCTTGTCTCCTTCCGCGACGGCGTGAGCCATCGCCTCGGGCATCCCGAGGAAAAGTGCAGTGACAAGTAAAAAAAACAGCAGTAGCGGGCGGTGCGATGGCGCAGTGAATGCGACAACGCCGCTCATCGAGTGCGAATGCATAGATCAATCCTACGTTGCAGGGATCAAAGGCCGCGGTGCGGCCATGGTCAGGATGCGAACGAAGGACGGGGTGGACGCTCGATCAAGAAAATCGGCGGACGAGGAACGGAATATCGGCGTGCATCAACTCGTATGGACAGCTTCGGCTGTGCAGCCAAACTCAACGCGGACGTGAGCTGTGGCGTTTCGTGCTGATGGTCAGGGGTCAACGGCGAGTGGTAGTGATCCGAGTAGCTCGCGCTCGACATCTCTGCCTGCTGCTCATTGGAGTGATGGGCATCTTGCGCAATCTCCCAGGCTGGCTGTTTCGATGTCACCGACAACGTATAGGTATGCCCGGCCCAAGCCACAAACATGGCCAGAGCAAGTGCGATTACCACCGTCATTGTCAGTGTTCTACTGAACATAGTGTTCGGCTTTCAACTCGTTTTGTGGGGCTTTGATGCGTTTGACCGCATCCCCCTAGGG
>NZ_LJYX01000071.1 GCF_001440345.1 Colwellia sp. TT2012
GTTGTCCGGGTTCGGCTTGAGGACTACCTGAAATTGATAGTAGTGCTGTAGGCGGTTGGGGTTTTCGCCGTAGCGGCCGTCAGTCGGGCGACGACTGGGCTGCACATAAGCGGCGTTCCAGGTTTCCGGGCCGATGGCCCGCAGGAATGTTGCCGTGTGGAAAGTGCCGGCGCCTACTTCCATATCGTAGGGCTGAAGGACCACACAACCTTGCTCGGCCCAGTATTGCTGGAGGGCGAGGATCAAGTCTTGGAAGGTACGCACGGCTGGCGTAGGCTGGCTCACAAAATTCACCTGTTACTTGGGCTGCGATTTAAAGGGCGGCAGTATACCCGATTCGGCCCTGCCACCACTCCCTGGAGCCTTATGCCACGCTGCTTTTGGTGTTCTGAAGATCCGCTGTACATGGCTTATCACGATCAGGAGTGGGGAACGCCGCTGCGCGATGCGCAGGGTTTGTTTGAACTGCTTTTGCTCGAAGGGTTCCAGGCGGGCCTGTCCTGGATCACCGTTTTACGCAAACGCGAGCATTATCGGAAGGTCTTGTTTGGTTTTGATGCGCAGCGCCTGGCGCAACTGACTGACGCCGAGATCGAAGCATTGATGCTCGATCCGGGCATCGTGCGCAACCGTCTCAAGCTCAACGCCACCCGGCGCAATGCCGCGGCCTGGCTGGCGCTGGAGGACCCGGTGGGGTTGCTCTGGTCGTTTGTCGGCGGCGTGCCCAAGGTCAACCATTTCAAGGACCGCAGCGAAGTCCCGGCGATTACGCCACAGGCCGAGGCCATGAGCAAAGCCCTCAAGAAAGCCGGTTTCACGTTCGTCGGGCCGACCATCTGCTACGCGTTCATGCAGGCCTCGGGCATGGTCATGGACCACACCCAGGACTGCGACCGTTACGCGGACTTGGTCAACGCCGGGTAGAATGGCGCACTTTGCGCACCGCACAACATCAGGAGTGACCTGTGGAAAAGTTAAAAGGCGCCTTGCTGGTAGGCGCTCTTCGGTTGTTTGCCTTGCTGCCCTGGCGCGCCGTCCAGGCGGTTGGCACGGCCATCGGCTGGATCATGTGGAAAACCC
>NZ_LJYX01000072.1 GCF_001440345.1 Colwellia sp. TT2012
CTTATCGGGATGGCAGCTCCCGCAAGGGTTGAAAAAAAATGCATCGGCACCGCGAGGATGCTCGTCCGCAAGAGGATGCGATGGCGGACTGGCGGGTTGCGTGGAGATATCCCACGGCAGCTTTAAAACCCAAGCTGCTGTCATGGTGCTGACAACGTCAACGACACATGCGTGCAGCTTCGTCCCGGTCTCCGGTTGCGTCAGCCGGAAATTGGAATCGGTTCTTGCCCGGACTGGTTAGACACACGAAAAAAATCCCCGCATCGAAACGCAGGGCCGATGGAGGGAAGTGGTGGGATCAGGCGAACTGCAGGCGTGCGATCGGTGGATGCTCGCGGTGCTCCGCTTGCCACAGATCGTAGGCGGCCTGCTCGGCGAGGTATTGCTTTGCGCTGCCCAGGCCTGCCAGCTCAAGCCGGTGGGCCAGGTCAGCGCTGATGGCTGCTCTGCCATTGAGGACAGTGGAAAGCTGTCCACGCGAGTACCCGATGTGTCGGGCGAGCCCGATCACCGACAGGTTGATCGCCGGCAGCACATCCTCGCGCAACGCTTCACCCGGATGGGGCGGGTTGTGCATAGCCATGTTGGCCTCCTGTTTAGTGATAATCGAGGTAATCGACCAGTTCCACATCGGAACCGTCGAACCGGAAGATGACGCGCCAGTTGCCTGAAACGCTGACCGACCAGTAGCCAGCGAACCGCCCCTTGAGAGGTGCAGCCGGTTGCCGGGACGGTCCATGTCGTTCGGAACCTGGGCCACGTCCCGGGACGCCAGCAAGCGCCGCAGACGTGCAACATGGTCGGCGCGAACGCCGGAGGTGTCGCCGCGCTGGTGCAGCGCCCGTAGTCCCTTGTGCCGAAAGGACCGGATCACAATGAATTAAGTGTAAGGCTATGGCTTACACTTTTCAAGTGGACCAGAAGGAATGTCATTGGCTTGACTCCTTGAGAAGTGGGGGAAACGCCGTGCGCAATCAGGATTGCCGCCGAAGACATTTCATAGGTGGAGATCCCTTGGGTACAGTGGCCGCGCGAAGTGGCGAGTAGGCTCGCCATCCGGCATATGTTGACG
>NZ_LJYX01000073.1 GCF_001440345.1 Colwellia sp. TT2012
CACCTGGGCGAAAGCCTGGAACTGCGCCTGAGCACCGAGCATCAGGATGAGCTGCCGTGCCAATTGAGCCACGCTTTGCACGCTTACTGGCGTATTGGTCACGTTGATGAGATAGCGCTGTCTGGGCTAGACGGGGCGCAGGGTTACGACCAGTTGAGCCGTCAGGCCTGCCAGCAGGAAGGTGAGTTGCGCGTCGATGGCGGCTGCCAGCGGGTGTTCCAGCATGAGGGCGAACTGCAGATCAAGGACCATGCGTGGCAGCGCGAGTTGTGCATCGATACCGGCGACAGTGCCAACACCGTGGTCTGGCATCCGGGCAGCCGGCCGCTGCTGGGGGTGAGCTTTAACGAGGCGTCGGGGCTTGTGTGTGTGGAGTCGGCGATGGCCGGGGCCAGCCTGGCGCCGGGGGAGAGGGCGCATTTGCGTTTGCAGGCCCGGGCTGGGGTTTAGTGGTGTTGCTGGTGCCCTCTTCGCGAGCAAACCCGGTCCCACATTTTTGATTTGTGAACACATTCGAATGTGGGAGCGGGCTTGCCCGCGCTTGTGGTCTCAGCGGCTCAGATACATCCGCGTCGTGAGCAGATAGACGGGCAACCCCGACACCACAATCAACAACGCCGCATAAGGCGCCGCCGCCGCAAACTCCACATTCGAGGTGTGCGCCCACACCGCCGTGGCCAAGGTCTTCAACCCGGTCGGGCCCAGCAGCAGCGTTGCCGTCAACTCCTTCATCGCATCCTGGAACACCAGCGCAAACGCCGCCTCCAATGCGGGAAAGATAATCGGCAAGGTCACCCGGCAAAATGCGCTGAATGACGATGCACCCAGGGTGCGGGCCGCTTCCTCCAGTGGGGGCGCCGCCTTGTTCAGCGCGGTCCGGATCGGCGCCTGGGCCAGCGGCAAGAACAGCAATGCATACGCGATCAACAGCAGTGCCGAGGTCTGATACAGCGCCGGTACGTAATGCAGGGCGAAATACACCAGGGTCAACGCAATCACCAGGCCGGGCAGGGCGTGCAGCAGGTAGGGCAGGCGTTCGGCCCACAGCGCCAGTTGGCCCTTGTAGCGCAC
>NZ_LJYX01000074.1 GCF_001440345.1 Colwellia sp. TT2012
CAAAAGAACTATTGGTTCCTGAGATGGCGACACGAACATCAGCTTTGCTTGCAGGGGCAATTATTTGGTGAATGTTTGAAACGATTGGAGATTCTAAACCTGCACTTCCGATAAGAGCGGATGCCATAGCTCCGGAGATGCCGTTATTCGCTGCGGGAACCCAAACTAAATTGAATTTTTGTTGCTCAAATAAAATTGCCGCAGATTGTGCGGCTTGCTGTGGCGATTGGCTCCCAGTTGTCACGCATCCTACTAGTGCAAATAACAAAATTGTGAGTGCCGAGATAAGTTTCATAATTGCTCCTAAATATTTATTAGGCGACGGTTCTGTCGCAGAATCGTTGAGTGTATGTTGTATAGCTTTCCATCGCCACACATAACCAATTGACCATCATAAAAGGTGATTTTGTAAGCGCGACAATACAACGTAAGAGCGCGACAGTGATGGGTGCATCATTGCTGATGCATTAGTAGACTGCCCACCGTCCGCTTCTGTCCGGTTTCTGCCTTTTGTGGCGGGCTTCAACCGGCCAGAGGCAAGCATTCGAAAATTTTACGAAGCCGGGGGGGCGTTCACTCATTCATAACGAACAGCCCGTTGGTCGGTCCGCTGCAGGCGGCGGTCGTACTCGATTGATGGTACCGAACTAATCATCCGCTCAAGATTTTTTGGCACGCCGATGAGGTCGCTTGCAGTATCTGGACCGAAGAAGCGAGGCTGGACTAGAATAGAAAAAATCTAGCAACTGAGTTTCGCAGAAGCCTTGATCATGACGATTTAGTGGGCGCCAATAATATGATTTAAAGGGGGGTGGTTGTGAATGTAGTTGATGATTTAAAGGTTAAGTATCCCGGAGCTATTGCATGGCAATTTGGGGATACTCCAGAAATGGCCGATGAGCTGGCTGAGCTTGTTGTTAACGGAATAAAAACAGCCGGGTGTAGCTCGCTCTCGTCATTCAAGCATGAAGAAGAATCACCAACTATTGGCGGTTACAGCATCATCCTCAACAGCAAGGGAGAACCTGTATGTGTCATTAGAGTTATTTTGATGCGTATAATTCGTTA
>NZ_LJYX01000075.1 GCF_001440345.1 Colwellia sp. TT2012
TCCAGCGCCTGCTCGATCATGACGGTGCCCCCGGCGAAGACGGCGGCATCGAAGCCTGGCTGCGCCTGGGCCAGGCGGTGGGCCTGGACCCGGATCAACTGCGCTCCCAGGAGCTGGTGCTGCCCGGCGTGCGGTTTGCCGTCGATGCCTACGTCAATTTCGCCCGCCGGGCCAGTTGGCAGGAAGCCGCCAGCAGCTCGCTGACCGAGTTGTTCGCCCCGCACATCCACCAGTCGCGCCTCGACAGCTGGCCCCAGCATTACCCGTGGATCGATCCTGCCGGCTATGAGTATTTCCGCACCCGCCTGGGCCAGGCCCGTCGGGATGTCGAGCACGGGCTGGCGATCACGCTTGCGCACTACACCCGCCGCGCCGGCCAGGAGCGGATGCTGGAGATTCTCCAGTTCAAACTCGACATTCTTTGGAGCATGCTCGATGCCATGAGCATGGCCTACGAACTGAACCGCCCGCCTTATCACAGCGTGACCGCGCAACGGGTCTGGCATAAAGGGATCACCCTATGAGTTTCGACCGCAGCAAAAAACCGACCTGGCGCCAGGGCTACCGCTACCAGTACGAGCCGGCGCAGAAGGGCCATGTGTTGCTGTACCCAGAAGGCATGATCAAGCTCAACGACAGTGCCGCGTTGATTGGTGGCTTGATCGACGGAGAGCGCAGTGTGGCGGCCATCATTGGCGAGCTGGAACAGCAATTCCCCGGCGTACCCGAACTCGGTGAAGACATCGAGCAATTCATGGAGGTGGCGCGTGCAGAGCACTGGATCGAACTTGCCTGAGCTGCCGCCCAAGCCCGAGATTGGCCTGCCGTTATGGTTGCTTGCCGAGCTGACCTATCGCTGCCCGCTGCAATGCCCGTACTGCTCCAACCCGCTGGATTTCGCCGAGCAGGGCAAGGAGTTGAGTACCGAGCAGTGGATCAAGGTGTTTCGCGAGGCCCGGGAAATGGGCGCGGCACAACTGGGGTTTTCCGGCGGTGAGCCGCTGGTGCGCCAGGACCTCGCCCGATC
>NZ_LJYX01000019.1 GCF_001440345.1 Colwellia sp. TT2012
ATTGGCTTGACTAGTAATAGATATAAATGAACTAAACAACAATATATACAGTTGAGTAAATATTATTTTCATTAAATTCCCTTTTAAAGTTTTAATTATGCCGAAGTCTGCAAAACCATTTAACGCCCACTTAAGCGGACAAAAATAGTTGGTTAAAATGTGAAGCGAAGCGGAACCTAACCAACTGTTTTTGTTCCGTTTGAAGTGCTTGTTATATTTCGATTTACTTCTCTAAACATTTTATATAATTAAGCCCATAATTCATATCAAGATGAATTATGGGCGTTTAACTAATTAGTTTTAGAGTTATTTCATTGAGCTGAGGCCAAACATATTTCCTTCCGTATCCATACATAAACTGACCCAACCAAATTCTCCAATCGACATTTTAGGATTGATCACTTTGCCGCCCGCTTTATTCACACGAGATTCCTCGATTGAACAATCCTCTACGCCAAAGTAAACTATTGTACCACCCGTTACAGGGCCACAGCCTTCTCTTTTTACCAGTGCGCCACCAGCGCCATATGTCGCCATATCGGTCGGAAAACTCTTCATTATTACGTTACTATCTGTAGGGTCCCCAATATTTTCTAGCTCTTGTTTAAGAACCGATTGGTAAAAAGAAACTGCTCTGTCCATATCGTTTACATAGATATCAAACCATCCAACTGCATTTTGCTTCATGATCTTTTCTCTTCTTTATGTTTAAGTCCTGACCATAGTAAGCAACCCTGTAACTTAAGTATTGTATAAATCAGACATCAAACTTACGGTAATATTCCGCGGGTGTGTATCCAGTGATCTTTCGAAACGAATGAATAAAGTGTGATTGATCGGCATAAGACGCCAGATAGTGCTGTTTGAATGATTGTTGCAGTCGCAATACTTTAAGAAAGTCATGAGGAGAAAACCCTGTCGAACTTTTGAGTGTTCGTTGTAGTTGGCGGGATGAAACTTGTGTAATAGCGGCCATATCGGCCACATTATGAATAACATCTAAATTTAACAATATTTTATCAGTTACAACGTTAACAGCTACTAGATTGCGCTCAATTAGTTGAGACACTAACTCTGATAAAACTGCCTGTTTGGAGGGAAAGTCTAATTGAGTCAATTTATTACTTGTGTCAATCAACGGTAAATCACCAAGGTATGGTGTGCCTACAAAGCTATCGGTAGTCTCATTCTGGTTTCCTTGCCACACTCCAGGAAAAAACTGAATGCCCACATAGTGAAACTCCTTGCCTAAATTAAGCACTTCGTAAGTAGTACGAAGTGCTGTAACTCCAGCTATTCTAGTATCGTTCTGGTTAAACAGAATATTCACACAAGCATCAGGCAAAGCATGAAGACAAAAATCATTAGGTAATTTTATATCTGTCTTGAGTTCCCAAAAACCATGCACTAGCTTAGAGAAAATATTTGGTGGCTTTTCTTCTTTGTAACTTACTGAAAGTACATTCTTCGGCATTCCGTCCTGTATTGGATCGTACATATATGAACCTTATGATATCCAAGTGGTTACAAAAGATAAGCATTGGAGGTGTTTTTACAGTAAAAGGTAGCAACTATTTTTCTCATTAATTAAATATTCCCATGGGAATATCACTATATTCTATCGATAATTAGAAAAAAACTTTAAACATCTGCACTGCTGCCTGAAGAAATATAACGCCCAATTAACGGGCTAAGTAATAGTTGGCCATAATTGTGAACGTAGTGAGCGCGGCCAACTGTTGCGTGTCCTGTTGAATTGCTTGTTAGATGCAATACTGGTAAAACCAAGCGATACAATAACTTAAAGGCACTGTTAAATAAACATTAGCCTCTATTTTGAGCCATACAAATAACCAATTTAGAACGAATGGTTGTGCCGTAAACAATAATTAAACCGAATGACCGTGCAAAACCTATTCGTGATTAAACATAAAAACCTGATTTGGCGAAACGCAAAGGTTTTGCTCTAAAGCTAGTTTTTTAAAAACATATAACGCCACGTTAAGCGGCAAATAATAGCTGGCTAAAATGTGTGAGGCACGAACAACAGCCAGCTGTTACTTGTCCGTTTGAACGCCTTGTTAGTTGTTGGGATTAAAAGCTCTACGCTAACAACAAGTTACCATAGCATGCTGCGTAAAGGAATAATAAAGAATACCCGTACCGCTACAAAATAAAGTTGAATTTTGAGCCACGAAACTACCCGTTTTGAAGCGAACGTATTAAACCTTAATATTGACAAATGAGGTTGATTTTCGCTGGTTAAAGAACAAAATAGAATGGCGAAAATACACCTGAAACACATACCAAGCCAATTTATAAAACACCGCTTTTGCAATAAAACTTCACTTGATTAGCGGTGCCAACTAACGCCCACTTAAGCGGACAAAAATAGTTGGTTAAAATGTGTAGCGAAGCGGAACCTAACCAACTGTTTTTTGTTCCGTTTAAAGTGCTTGTTATATGCCGGCTACTCCGTAATTTTTTTACCGAGTATATGCTCTGCAATGCTTAAGTTATCTTTCCCTTGAACAGGAACCAAATCGACCATTAAAGTACGTGCATCAATAATAGTATATGTTTTCTCTGAGCAACCTGAACCACCACAGTGTCCATTTATAAGTATTTTGAACTGTTCTCTCTTGTTGGTTACGCAAGTACCATTTATATAATCGATACTATGCAACCATAAGCTAGTTTCTCGTTTATCATTTTTAGCCGTAATGTGAATTCGAGAGCTTTCGTATTCGCCTACTTTGGCAATAGTTACCTGAGTTTTACCACAAACATAATTTTGAGCGATAGCACTGCTAGAAAATAAGATTGAACATATAAACAATTTAAATATTTTCAAGTAAGTCCTTAAGGCATATAACAGCTTAATAGAGAGAATAATTCCGTATTTAAACACGGAATTATTCCGTCTATCATGATATTTAATTCATACTAAAATACTCTCTTTCATATTTAATATCAAAGACTTTAATAAAATTTTAACTTTTTCATTATTGCGTGCATTACGGAAATATTCCGTCTATCAAAGACACATTTACAATTCCAGTTATACTGTATATAAATACAGCAATTAAATATTTATTTTACTATGTCTGAATCTTTATTTTTAAATAGCATCGGTGAATTTATGATCACACATAGATTTGCTAAAAGGACTATTCAAACTTACATTTATTGGATCAAGCGATATATTATTTTCAACAACAAGAAACATCCATCAAAACTGGGTAATAAAGAAGTTGAACAATATTTAACTTACTTATCCAACGAAGAAAATGTTGCACCAGGGACACAAACAATTGCCCTTAATTCATTAGTATTTCTATATCGTGAGTTTTTAGGATCCCCTTTGTCATTGTCATTAAATTTTAATAAATCGCAGCGATAAGCTAAATTACCCGTGGTATTAACTAAAGGTGAAACCGCATCTTTGCTCAGCTTGGTTGATACTCAACATTGGCTATTAGCCAATATCATGTATGGTAGCGGGTTAAGACTTATGGAAACTGTTAGGTTACGAGTACAAGATATAGATTTTGACTATATGTCAGTTTTGGTTTGGCAAGGAAAAGTCGGCAAAAATCGCAGGGTGACTTTAGCAAAAGAATTAGTTGAGCCATTAAAATTACAAATAGATCTCTGTAAAAAATATTTCGAATTAGATAGCAATTCGTCGTATTATCAAGTAGTTTGGCTGCCCTTTGCTTTAAAGAAAAAATATCCAACAGCGGCTAAAGAGTTTGGTTGGCATTATTTATTCCCTTCAGCAAGATTAAGTCGTGATCCTCACGACAATAATAAAGTTCGTCGACATCATATTGACGAAAGCTCATTACAAAAAGCAATTAAGAAATCCGCTAAATTAGCACACATCGAAAAGGTCGTCTCATGCCACACGCTGCGCCACTCTTTTGCCACACATCTATTACAACGCGGCGCTGATATTCGTACAGTACAAGAGCAACTAGGTCATACTGATCTACGAACAACACAAATTTATACTCATGTGCTTGAGCATGGCGCTAATGGTGTGCGTAGCCCTTTATCTGACTTATAAAAGGATGAAATTATGGGAATAAGTCCAAGGGTCCATTTTTTTGACAAGTACGGCAAGATAGAAAAAATACCTTATCGTAAGTTCGAACGCTTATTAAATGCCGACAAAAATGTATTTTACCCTAAGTACATCTCTGAGAAGGTTAAGTGTTCCATTTCCTATGTTGAAATGGAAAACCGTCAAGCGATGAAAATACTTCATTGTGACTACTTAATCATACCTTTCAATGAAAATGGCCAGTTAGAGGTAGACACATATGCACAGGGTACAGCTTTAATGCTTCAATCTATTGATCTTCTAGGTAACTTAAATAATATTACTTATTTACAGCCTGTTATAGCAAGAAAAAATTATAGGCATGGTTTTACGTGGCAGGCAAACCAACAACAGATTAATGCAATTGTGGCGCATATTTTTTCAAGAAAACATAAAAAAGCGCCTTGCGGCGCTTTTAATTATTTAACAAGTGACAAACCGCTAGGGTTTAACCACCGTGAATAATACGCTTAGCAATTAAGTCTTCAACAACACTTGGATCTGCCAAGGTTGAAGTATCTCCTAAGCTATCCACATCGTTTTCAGCAATCTTACGCAAGATACGACGCATAATTTTACCTGAACGAGTTTTCGGTAAACCTGGTGCCCATTGCACATAATCAGGCTTAGCAAAACGGCCCAACTCTTTCGCAACAAACTCACGTAGCTCAACCTTTAATTCATCAGATTCAGTCGCATTACCCATTAAAGTGACGTAACAATATACGCCTTGGCCTTTAATTTCATGTGGATAACCAACAACCGCCGCTTCAGCAACTGCCGGGTGAAGTACTAAAGCACTTTCAATTTCAGCTGTTCCTAATCTATGACCTGATACGTTAAGTACATCATCAACACGGCCAGTGATCCAATAAAAACCATCTTCATCACGTTTCGCACCATCACCAGTAAAATAGTTACCTGGATATTGGCTTAAATAGGTTTGATAAAAACGCTTATGATCGCCGTAAACGGTACGTAATTGTCCCGGCCAACTTGCCGTCATCACTAACAGACCTGCGTTTTCACCTTCCAGGGTATTGCCCTCTTTATCAAATAACGCTGGCTGTACGCCAAAGAATGGCTTACCCGCACAACCTGGTTTCATATCAACAGCACCTGGCAATGAAGTGAGCATGATGCCGCCAGTTTCAGTTTGCCACCAGGTATCAACAACAGGACAGTTGCTCTTACCAACAATTTCATAATACCAATGCCATGCTTCTGGGTTAATTGGCTCGCCAACTGTACCTAATAAACGTAAAGACGATAAATCAGATGCATTAACTAAATCATCACCAACACTCATTAGTGCGCGAATAGCGGTTGGTGCAGTGTAGAATATATTCACTTTATGTTTTTCACATACTTGCCAAAAGCGACCCGCATCAGGATACGTTGGCACACCTTCAAAGACTAAGGTAGTTGCACCATTCGCTAACGGACCGTAGAAGATATAAGAGTGACCCGTGATCCAACCAGCATCCGCGGTACACCAATAAATTTCGCCTTCTTGGTAATCGAAAACATATTTATGGGTCATGGCTGCATAAAGGATGTAACCACCACAAGTATGTACTACACCTTTTGGTGTACCGGTTGAACCTGAGGTATAAAGAATAAATAATGGATCTTCAGCATCCATAATTTCTGGTTCACATATGGCTGGCAATTTCGCCACAGCTTCTGCGTAGTTAATATCAATTTTTTCATTCCAAGCAATATCGCCGCCCGTACGGGCAACAACAATCACTGAATGTACGTTAGGGCAATCTTTAACCGCGGCATCAACATTGGCTTTCAATGGAATGCGCTTACCACCACGAAGGCTTTCATCGGCAGTGATAATGACTTTACAATCGGCATCAAGCACACGTGCTTTAATGGATTCGGTAGAGAAACCACCAAAAACAACGGAATGAATGGCACCAATACGCGCACACGCTAACATGGCATAACCCACTTCAGGGATCATCGGCATGTAGATACAAACACGGTCGCCTTTTTTAACGCCGCGCTCTTTTAATAAGTTAGCTAAACGGCAAACATGGTCGTGTAACTCTTGATAAGTGATTTTTGCATCATCACTAGGATCATCACCTTCAAAAATGATAGCGGTATCATTGGCTTTAGTCGCTAAATGGCGATCGATACAGTTGTAACTGACGTTTAGTTTAGCGCCCGAGAACCAGCTAATTTCAGAATTTTTTAAATCGATTTTACTGACGCTATCCCATGGTTGATACCAATCAATAAATTCTTTCGCTTGCTCAGCCCAAAATTCATCAGGCTGCTCAATTGATTGTTTGTACATGGCATCATATTTAGCGGCGTCAATATGCGTATGCGCTTTGGCTTTCTCTGATACTGGATAACGTAGTTTTAATTCTTTCATTCTCTCTTCCTTCGGACTTAACTTGAGGTGATTAACTTGAAATGTTTTATTAATTGTTTCTTATATTAGTGCTTTATATTTTTTATTTATAGCAAGGTTCAATATTCTTCGGCTATTATTTATAACTTTATTTGAAGCTAATTAGTTGCAGCTAGTTTTAACGTATTATTTTCTCTATTTCCAGCAATAAAATTTTCATGCATGCTACCGCTGAAGATAATTGCATAACTAACATGCTAGAATTTTTAATTCACTCTGCCTATACGGCTTTAGTCTTAATTTACGTTTTTACTCTATATTTTTTATTATTTTCTATCAATAAAGGTAAACAACATTAGCTAGCCAATCACCATAACATTGAAAATAAATAATGACAACGCTGTCATTATTGTAAAGTAAAATAGCAAAACAAAGCACCCGCCGATATGTTGGCTACTTGTTGTCATTTATCGTCAGGCTAGTGTGGAGATTAGAAATTACTTTTAGTGAATGAACAATACTCCAGAGAAATTTTAGACATAAAAAAACCGAGCACAGGGCTCGGTTTTATCAATAAATATTATACGACTAACTATTCGTCATCAAGATCAATATCTGCTTCGTCTCTTGGGGTGAAGGTTCTAATACCTTCTTTTGCTATGATCTCAATATAAAATGACGTTAAGCCGTCAACTTGAGTTTGATCAATGCGTTTATTAATGTCTGACAATTGCACTGGCTCTGCTTCTTCTTTGGTATTACCAAATTGGCAATCAAAGTCCCAATAATCCGCGCCGGCTGGTAAGGTTTTATTGCGTTCTCTTTTAAGGTATTTTTTAACCTCGTTCTTTACCGCATCAACGCGTCTTTCAAGCTTTACTTTCGGGTGGGTTAATTCAAATGTTTTTTTCATGGTTGGCCTTAAGTCTATGGCTACAATTACCCGCGTTTATAACACGAGCATAGGTGTAAATAAATCAATGCCAGTATTTTACGTTACTTTCACCCAAGTAGCGAGATAGTGATGGCAACACAAGTAAAAAACCTGCTGTTGTTGCCACTATGGCTATTTTACCGTGATCACTTTAAACGGATAACTTTATAGCGATAACATTGCCTGGGTAGCGGCAATAAGATGATGCTTAGTATTAGGTTCAACCGAGGCATGGCCTGAAGCCTCACTAATAACCAAGGTTGATTTAGGCAACTTTTGGTGCAATAACCAGGCATTATCAGCAGGACAAACAATGTCATACCTACCATGGACTATAGCCGTTGGAATATCTTGTATTTTATCGCAGTTCGCTAAGATTTGATTGTCACTCAAGAAGCAATCATTCACCATGTAATGCGCCTCATGGCGAGCGAGTGTCCAAGCATGTTTATCACCGGTTGCTGCATCAACAAAGGCTTGATCTGGTTTTAAAGTACAACAACGAATTTCCCATATACTCCAAGCAGTGGCAATTTTTTGCGCCAGTGCTTTATCTTCGCCCACTAACATCTCGTAGGCCGCTTTAACATTCGCTTGCGCTTTACCTTGCGGTAAAACAGCTACATACTCCTGCCAATAATCAGGGAAGATACGCGTGGCGCCACCCCCTGAGAAGGTCCAATTAGTATCAACATCGCGAGCTAAGAAAATGCCACGTAGCACTAAGCTTTTAACACTGACCGGATGAGCTTGTGCATAAACTAAGGCTAAGGTTGAGCCCCAAGAACCGCCAAATACATGCCATTGTTTAATTTGTAAGTGCTGACGGATTTTTTCTATATCAGCCACTAAAAAATCAGTTTCGTTATTATCTAAACAGCCGTGAGGTAATGAACGACCACAACCACGTTGGTCAAATAAAATTATATGATACTGCTCAGGATCGAAAAAACGTCTGTCATTGGTTGAACAGCCGCCACCAGGGCCGCCATGAATAAACAATACGGGCTGACCTTGTGGATTACCACATTGCTCAACATAAATTTGATGTTGACCATCAACATCAAGTAAGAAGTCATTAAATGGCGATATTTCGGGGTAAAATTGATTCATGTTTTATGCTCTAAAGATAATTTTTCTTAGCTAACCTTACTTAGTATTTACTTAACTTGTCTTAACTTAAATCCAAGGCATATTTTTTTAATAGTTCAATAGGCACTATTTCAAGTGCTTTGATATGCGTTTTTCGTAAATATACCCGTGGTGCTCTATCATTTTGATGGGCTTCTAACCAACGTGCTGCACACAGACACCAAGTATCGCCAGCTTTAATACCTTTAAAGTCAGCTTCTGGTACTGGCGTTGATAAGTCATTACCTTTAAAGCGTGAAAACTCAAGAAATGACTGACTTGCTTCGATACAAACCGTATGAGAGCCGACATCTTGTGCACAGGTATTGCATTTATTATCGCGAAAAAAACCGGTTACCGGATCACCACTACAGTCTTCTAGCGCTTCACCAAAAACATTAATTGATTCATCCATTTCTATAACTTGTTCCATAACCTGACCTTACTTTAATTTAAAATGCTGACGTTACCGCATTAGCGCGCAAGTTAATACTGTTGCGAGCTATAAAAAGCAGTCAAATCGATCTTAGATCTCCGGAATAGGTATAAATGACCGGGTTATGGCTTAAGTGGCAAATAAAAAGCGCCTTAAGCGCTTTTATATTGTTAATAACAAAGTAGCTAGACATTGAAACTAACTAAGCATGGCTAATTGTACCTGATGATTTTTATGCTCTCGCTCAACATACTTGCTCAGGTTGTTTTAACGGGTAAGACGACGCGCGTTGTAAAGTAAGCCATTTTATTTCGGCAATTTATTGTGCGCCTCAACTAAATTTATCGCCTGAACAATATGTTTTCAGCTATTAAAAAAATCGTTGTTTTGGTAAAAAATTTGCGCAAATAACATTTCTGTATTTGCAGTTAAAGCTTTGCTATTAAACCCTCGCCACTTGTTTAAGTAGGCAAGTGTCCCTTTATAGTTTTGTTGCTGCATGCTCAATTGCGCTAAAGAATTATAAAATATACGATTAAGCCGCAGTGACTTTGATATAGCTTTCATCGATAGCCAGAAACAATGGCGCTAACTGCTCGGCAGAGGATTGAAACCAGAAATCACGATATTGCGGTAATATAATTACCGGCATGCGTTGATGATAGTCAGCACACTTTGCATTAGGCTCAGTGGTCAGTGTTAGCAATTGTGGGCTTGGCTTTTGACTTAGGTGTTGATAGTAAATACCCGCCATTAAAAATGGCTCTTCATTAACATGGCTAAAAAGGTACTTTTGCTTTTTCCCACCCTCAGTGCGCCACTCATACCAACCAGAGCAAGGGATTAAACATCGATGTGTTTTAATCGCGGCTTTAAAGGTGTTTTTAGTGAGCACAGTTTCACTTTGCGCATTAATAAGTAATCGCTTTGACCAACTTGGCTGCATGCCCCAATTGGCATCAAGTTGCTGATAACTTATCTGTTCATTTGAGTCGTGATTTTCCCCTTTGTTGGCATCATTACTAATGAGCGTTGCCACGTTTTGGCCTGGGCTGAGATTATTGTTTGCTGGCGCACTAAAGTTACAGCCGAAGAAATCGCTAATAATTTTACTGTGTTTACTCTCAATGTTCATTCTGCCACACATAGTACAGTCAGCCTTTTTTGATATGGGATCTGGCATTTTTCCGACCAGCTACGGTTTACGTGCAAAAATAACACCTTTATTTTCAAGTAGCTCAGCGGCTTTAAGGATGTCATCGACTTGGTAATAAAGGGCTCCCCCCCTATTTTATGGACAAAAACTATTGGCTAAAGGGTATAGCACAGCAGCATAAATATTTTATTTTTCATCAGATAAGCTTGGCTTGAATAATATTTAACTGCCACTGGTTAACCTTTTGTTTTTTAGCTAGCTGCATTGCTTTTTGATAATACTGTTGAGATGTTTCTTTATCTTTTAACTGCTGATAAAGATCGGCGATTGCCATTAAGTAATCAATATTATTGACGAACTCCGCCTCATTGGTTTTTAACAAAGCAAGCGCACTTTCCGGCGAGTCGTAATAGCTAACAAACGATGCTTGTTTCGTTAACAATACTTGTTTCGATGCAGGAGAACTATTAATAGTATTACTAATAAACTGAGGTAAGGCATCGGCATTTTTCTGTCTATAATGTTGGCGAATAAATATATGAACCACAGCGGATGGAATTGGCTGCTGAATCGCAAATAAGTTTTGTATTTCTTGATAATGTTTAACCGTTTGCTCTGGCGAATTTTTCTCTAAAACGCTTTCTGGCAGATACCAAGCTTTGAATATGGCTTTTAAACTGTCTCGTAGCGCAATTTGCCCGACAGAATTATGATTCTCGTCCGGGTAATGTTTGAAACGCCACTGCAAATTTTTTAACGGTTTAAGGTCTAGTTGATTAATAAAAGCATATTGGCCCATTTCCATCTCGTCTGCTAACGATAAATACAATGCTATATTTTCATGCGCAACCTTGCCTAATTTCTCTTTTGCTTTATCAACGATGGCACTGTCTGCTACCCATACTGACGGGCTAATAGCGACATAATTATTAAATGAACCGGGTGCTTCGAGTAAGGCATTAAGTACAAACAATCCCCCCATAGAATAGCCAACCAGTGTTGAATGCTTAGCGGCTCGGTAATTTTTATTGATATAAGGTTGTACTTCTTCGTTTAAAAAAGCCAAAAATTCTTTTGCTGAACCAGTGTTGTTTTTTATCGGTGAAGTCGAATTATTGGGTGTCATGTACTTGCGATACTTTTCAGTACCTTGATCAGCCAAGCCGACCAGGATAACTTTTGGAATAAGCTGGCCCTTATTCGCCAAAAGATCCAACATGCCCGAAACACCATGGAAGTTATAGTCTCCATCGAGCAAGTAGATAACTGGATACGTATTTTTTAACTCACTGCGGTAATTTTCCGGTAGTAATATTTGTAATTCACGCGGTTCGCCTAACACTGAAGAGTTTATTGTTACTCGCTCTCCCCTATCAAATATACTGGCAAAGCTTACCTGTGAGATAACTAACATCAAGATGAAAATAATTTTTATACATACAGCCATTATCTAGTACCTGTTATTTCTTTGTGAAAGAGAGGATCTAAGCCGATGGCATTATATTAACAAGTCCACTATAGAGTATAAATAAAAGCGTACAAACTAAAAGCATTAGCCTTTAAACAGTGCAGTACGCTGTCATGGATATTTAAAATAGTGACCTAAGTGATTAAACAAAAAACGCACAATTGTTGTAGACCAAGTAATACCTTGTTGGTAAATCTATATGAATAAGCCAGCAGAATTAATGACCACCTTTTACCATGATGCTGGTGCTCGATGTGTTCAACACCGACGTTGATATCAACGCCTAGTTGGAGGAGACGGAAAAATATACCCTTCAATTAGCAATAGAGCTTAATCAGTTGTTTTTTTTAAAAATAACGAAATGATGACTAAGAATCAATGAGCAAAATTCTCCTGGGGATAGGATTGAATAATAGCGTGAGATAAAAGTAATAATAAGCTATACATAAGGCATGATTTATTCATCGTTACTGAAAATTTTAAATGAACTTAGCTAACACTCAAGGAAACCCGACGACTCTGCGCTTTAAAATAGGTGAATTCATTATTCGCTTTTCCCTGCAAATAGCGGTATTACTCATGGTCACCGGCATAGTCAGCGCCTATTTATTTATAGCAAGCACGACAAAATCATTGACCAACCATACCTCTCAATTAAATGCACAGCGCTACTTAGAAGCTTTATCCGCCTTTCGCACCCTTTATACTAATGAAGTGGTTAACATCGCTAAAAAACAAAACATCACCATAAGTCACGACTACAAAAACATTAAAAATGCCATTCCTTTGCCAGCAACATTAACTATGGCGTTAGGCAAAGAAATAGGTAAGTTTCAATCTGGCGCTCAAACCTTTTTATATAGTCGCTACCCCTTTCCTTGGCGAGCAAAAGAAAACCAAGCCATATTTAGCCAAGACTTCTCGCAACAAGCTTGGAGTAGTTTAACGAAGAACCCAGAGCAAGCCTTCTTTCGTTTTGAGGAGGTAGATGGCCAGATGTCGATACGTTATGCGATTGCCGATGTCATGCGCGAAGGCTGTATCGATTGCCATAACAATCATGCTCAAACACCGAAGAATGACTGGCAGCTAGGTGATGTTCGTGGAGTAATGGAAGTAATTTTACCCCTTGATAAAGCCCAATTTACCGCACAATCTTCACTGCAAGCCACCTTTATCGTTTTGTTTGCCATGATGGCTCTTATTGCCTTGGTGCTGTTCATCTTTTTTAGTCGTATTAAAAAAGATGCAAAAAAACTGGCCGACTCAAATATAGAAATGATGAACAAGCAAGAGCAAGTCAATTTTGCCAATGAGGAAATGAGCTTAGCTATTGAGCAGTTAGAGCATAAGGCTAAAGAGTTAGTTAGCAGTAATCAAGTTAAAGCAGATTTTATGGCGACTATGAGTCATGAAATTCGCACCCCACTCAATGGTGTTATTGGTATGCTGAGTTTATTAAAGCAAAGTGAACTGACCCATGAGCAAAATCATCATGCTCACCTTGCCACGGTTAGTGCCAGCTCGTTGTTAAATATAATTAACGACATTCTTGATTTTTCAAAAATTGAAGCCGATAAGTTGGTTATTGAGTTGGTGGAAATACCTTTAGCTGAGCTAGTTACCAATCTTAGTGCAACGATGGCCCATATAGCCCACGAGAAAGGTTTAGAGCTTATCGTTGACGTCTCGCAGTTAAAGCATGTGGTAACAAGAGGCGATCCTCATAGGATCAGACAAATCCTGACCAATCTAATTAATAATGCCATTAAATTTACCGCTCAAGGTGAAGTGGTTATTAGTACCAATATAGCCATGATTGATGAAAAAAATCTACAGTTTAGCTGCTCAGTTACCGATACCGGCATAGGTATAGCGCAGCATAAATTAGATTCTATGTTTGAACGTTTCACCCAAGAAGATAGTTCAACGACCCGCCAATACGGTGGCACAGGTTTGGGCTTAGCCATAGTGAAAAAATTATGCCAACTAATGAAGGGCGACATCACAGTAACGAGTACACAAGGTCAAGGCAGTAGCTTTAGTTTTACTTTGTTATTAGAGCGTTGTGACTATATTAAAGCAGAATTGCCACAAGTAGACTTATCGGCTTACCGAATATTAATTGTTGATGATAATAAAACCAATAGAGAAGTATTAGATGGCCAGCTAAAATTATGGGGAGCTGAGGTGAGTCAAGTCGACAGTGCTAAAGCTGCGCTATCATGTTTGGCTGCAGACTTAAGCAATGATGGCCATAAAAGTTTTGACATTGCCATTTTAGATATGCAAATGCCTGAAATGAATGGCGCACAATTAGGTGAAATAATAAGAGCCGATAAACAGTTAGCACATTTAAAACTTATAATGCTTACTTCCCTAGCGAGACCCGGAGATGGACAATATTTTGCCAAGATAGGCTTTAATTTCAGTATGCCTAAACCTGTTATCACGGCAGATTTAGCAAAAGCACTAGTACAGGTGTTAAATGACGATAAAGCCACAAGTCAGCAACCGACTCTCCCCATAAAAAATAATAAGCAGCCGATAACGATTAAGCCTTTACCTAAATCTACGCGTATATTATTAGTAGAAGATAACGCCATCAACCAAGTTGTTGCCAAGACCCTATTAACAAATTTAGGCGCTCAAGTTGAAATAGCCAATAATGGCGAAAAGGCGCTATTGTGCTTAGAAAAAAGCTATTTTGATGTGGTGCTCATGGATTGTCAGATGCCGGTAATGGACGGTTATACCGCCACTAAAACTATCAGAAAATCCCAATATGATTATAAAGATATATATATTATTGCGATGACGGCAAACGCCATGAGTGGCGACCGTGAAAAGTGCATTGCTGCCGGTATGAATGACTACTTAACTAAGCCAGTCGATATTATTGCCCTAGAAAACAGTCTACTAAAAGCACTAAATATGCCCTTAGCACCGCGTGAAGCAGTAATACCCAGAAGAACAGAGCAAAATATTACCCGTAAAGATAATGTAGTAAACACGGAAAATGAAAGTAACAACACTAATATTTGGGGTAAAGAGGCATTCTATAAAAGGGTCGGGGGAAATCAGCCCTTGGCAGAGCGTATAGTGACTATGTATTGTCAAGATATGCCTGATGAAATAGATAAGTTAAGCCAAGCGATTCGCGCAAGAGAGGTCAAATCAATTGCAGCTATCGCGCATAAAATTAAAGGCTCTAGTGCTAATCTTGAAGCGACAAAGCTGGCCCAATGCGCCCTTGAGATTGAGCTAGCCGTTAAGGAAAATAACGGTGACAATATTGACCTACTCTCGATTAAACTAAAGGATAATTTTACTGAACTATTAACAGAGCTTGAAGAGTTTATTGCCATTAACGTGCCAAATGAATCATAACTTAACGGCCGTCGCCTGAATTGAAATTACTCAAGCACTCAACAACATAGATCTTGATTACTAACGGCTCGAGTACTTTGACACCATGGCAGCCATTATCTACAATACGCTTCCTTACCTCATGCACAATAATTCATTGATAAAGAAGCAAACAATGTCTAATCAAGCCCTACCTAATAACGAAACTAATCACGAAACTAATATAACGCAAGTCATCGCTTATTTTAAAACCTTACAAGATAAAATTTGTCAGGCAATAGCAGCAGCGGACGGCTCGGGAAAATTTATTGAAGATAACTGGCAGCGTAAAGAAGGCGGTGGTGGTAGAACCCGGGTAATGACCAATGGCACAGTGATTGAGCAAGGCGGGGTAAATTTTTCCGTGGTATCAGGAGACAAGTTACCACCTTCTGCAACCGCTCATCGCCCAGAACTTGCTGGCAGAACATGGCAAGCTTGTGGGGTTTCATTAGTTATCCACCCTAAAAACCCTCATATGCCGACAGCACACGCCAATGTGCGCTTCTTTATTGCCGAAAAGCCAGGCGAAGATCCAGTTTGGTGGTTTGGTGGTGGTTTTGATTTAACACCTTTTTATCCACAAGATGAAGATGTGCAACATTGGCATCAAACCGCATTCGATTTATGCCAACCTTTTGGTGACAATGTTTATAATGATCATAAAAAATGGTGCGATGAATATTTTTATTTAAAACATAGGGATGAAACCCGTGGTGTTGGTGGTCTATTCTTTGATGATTTAAACCACTGGGATTTCGACACTTGTTTTGATTATGTTAAAGCGGTTGGCCAAGGTTTTATTGATGCTTATGTGCCTATTATGCAGCGTCGTAAAAATGATGCTTATGGTGAGCAAGAACGTCAATTTCAGCTGTATCGCCGTGGCCGCTATGTCGAATTTAATTTGGTCTTTGATAGAGGCACCTTATTTGGCTTGCAGTCTGGCGGAAGAACCGAATCAATTTTGATGTCGATGCCACCACTGGCTCGCTGGGAATATAATTATCAGCCCGAAGCAGAAAGTGCAGAAGCTAAATTAGCGGATTACTTAATCCCTAAAGATTGGCTTAACGTATTAAAGAAATAGCTTGAAATAAAATGCAGCTAAGGCAATTCAATAATATTACTCCTGCAAGTAACACTAAAGATGAAAAGTCTTATTGAATAGCCCCTCTGCCCAATTCAATTCAGTGTTAATTTAAAACAAGGACATTAACGGAAAATGATCATCCAACAGCACAGCCATGATATAGCAACCCCAACAGGCACTATGCGTACTTATGTTTATCGTCCACAAGCGCAGGGCAAGTTTCCTACGATTATTTTTTACTCTGAAATATTCCAACAAACAGCGCCGATAGCAAGAACAGCGGCACTCATGGCTGGGCATGGCTTTGTTGTACTAGTACCTGAGGTTTTTCATGAGTTAAACCCTATTGGCACGGTATTAGGTTACGACGATGCAGGCAAAGACAAAGGCAATCAAGACAAGTGGGCTAAACCTTTAGAACACCATGACAGCGATACCCAAGCCTTAGTGAGTTTTATTCAACAGCAAGAGTATTGCACCGGGAAAATTGGCACCATGGGCGTTTGTATTGGTGGTCACCTAGCCTATCGCGCCGCATTAAATGACAATATTTTAGCCGCGGCTTGTTTGTATGCTACTGATATCCATTCAGGCGATTTACCGAGTGATGCAGGCAATGATTCACTCACACGCACCAAAGATATTAAAGCGGAATTATTAATGATTTGGGGTAAACAAGACCCGCATATTCCGGCTGAAGCCCGTATGAAAATACACCAGAACTTAATAGCTTCGGGTAATATTTTTGCATGGCATGAGTTTAATGCCTCGCACGCCTTTATGCGCGATGAAGGTGAACGCTATGATCCTCAACTAGCATTGCGTGTTTATGGTATGGCAGTAGAGCTATTTCAACGTGCTTTACGCGCTTAAGTTTAACCTTAACTTTAACCTTAGTTTCAGCCTTAACGGTACAAACAACACTGTGTTTTATCACACACTTAGTTAATACAGGTAAAGTAGCTAACGGCATCGGCTAAAGGATCAATATAACAAATGATTAATAGTAGCGAAAAGGGATAAAAGAATATACCCTGACGGTCTAAGGCTATATGGAATTGATACAATTGAAAGCGAACGACCAAAAAATATCTGATCAACCAGCGATTATAAAATTGTTATCCAGAATGCCTGAAGAGGTTGCCAACAGTTTTACCGATGAGCAGTTAAGTCATTTATTAACGGCTATAGGCTCACGTGGTTGGGGAAAACATAAAGTAGATTTTAGAGGCACCTTTAAACTGCCCTTTTACCAATGGCGATTTTATTATGTCTTACTTGCTGGTAAAAACTACAGAGAATTAAGCCGAGAAGAAAGACGCATGTCACTTTTCATCACAGCCATATGCTCTAGCCTATTTATAATATTTTCGGCCACACTTGGTTTATTGGTGCTTTATCTAATAAAGTCCGCGCTGGGTATCGACTTATTCCCTGGGTTCTCGCTGGGTATCTGGGGTTGGTTTAAAGAAACCTTCTTATAAAAACTATAGGTTGATTGATAAAAAAGTGTCAAGCTTTTTTACACTATAAAAAAACCATAAACAAACTTTAGCTAAACCATTAATTATATTGTTCTTTTATTTGTGGCATAAATATTGCTAAAATGAGTTTCAAAGAGCTGTAACACGCATTACATATTTCAATTTTCAATTTTAAATTTTAAATTTTCGTACTATATAAATAAGGAAGTTGTGATAGCTGTGGTAAAAATACAAAAAATGATCGCTTTAATTAACACAACTATGAATAAATTAGTTAGAAATAGCACCATCTTAGCCGTTGTCATAACAACTACCCTACTGATAAGCACAAGTATTAATGCAGAAGAGCGCCAAGGTTTACTGCTAAATGCAGCTATAGCAGGCCAATATGACGATAACGTCTTACGAAAAATCGATCCTATTTCTGATTCATCATTACAATTTTCACCTGAATTACAGTACTTAACTCATCTTGGCAAACACATATTTTCTATGCAATACCAAGGTGAATACGCGGCCTATAAAGAGAATAACAAGCTCAATTATAACAACCACGACATCGCTTTATTTGCACGTTTAGACCACTCTTTAAAAATAAATTCAGCATTTAAACTTTCATATAAAGATGAAATAGAAGAGCCAGGGTCAAATAACTCGTCATCATTATTCATTAGACAATTTAACCAAACCAAGATAAAGCAAGCAACGGCGAAGTTTTATTACGGCAGCAAACAAAGTATTGGCCAATTGGTATTAGGGTTAGATCATAGAGAAAATCGATATACTAATAATTTACAAGGCTACCGTGACGTAGATAGAAACAGCATTACGGGAACATTTTTTTATCGTATCGCGCCAAAAACACGCTTACTCTTTCAGGCAAGTATGGGTAACTACAATTATATTATTAAAAGTCAATTCCCAGACCAATCAAGTAAAGAAAACTTCTATTTAGCGGGTATTGAATGGGACATAACCGCTAAAACCAGTGGAACATTTAAACTGGGTTATCAAGGTAAAAACTTTGAGCAAAAAGTGTATAATGACATTAGCGGTTTATCTTATATGCTTGATATGACTTGGAAGCCAAACACCTACTCAACAATAGAAATAGGTGCCAGTCGAATGACAAGAGAATCATCTCAGCGATTAACCAGCGCTTTTGTAACAAACTCATACACTGCAAACGCCGAACATGAAATAACACCAAGAACAAAACTTAAAGCATCATACACAGTCGACAGTGATGACATTGTTAGCATACGAAGCAGAACCGATAAACGCCATAAACTAGTTTTAGGGGTAGAGCATAGCCTGTTAACTTGGCTCAATATAGGCATTGATTATCAATTTATTGAAAGAAACTCTGACTTGGAAATATATAACTATAAAACAACTAGCATAGGGCTGTCTTTAACGACCAGATTTAAATAACACCTAACACCTAACACCTAACACTTAATAACACCAGTAAATAACAAGGAAATTCATGAGGTTAATAAAAATCTTTATCATCATGTGCATAACAATAATTATGCCTATAACGGGTCTAGCTGTTGCTGACGAAATTGATGGTTATCGTATATCGTCTGATGATCAAATATCAGTTACAGTATTTAACGAAACAGACTTAAGTGTAAATAAAGTACGCGTTAGTGGTAATGGCGCTATTTCAATGCCATTACTAGGACAAGTCGCTATTGAAGGACATACTCTTACTGAAGTAGAACAAAAAATAACAACGTTGTTATTAGAGGGATATTTAAAAAACCCCAACGTTACCGTAACCATTACCGAATACCGCCCTTTTTACATTAACGGAGAAATTAAAAAGCCTGGCAGTTACCCATACAAAAAGAACTTAACCATAGAAAAAGCGGTAGCACTTGCCGGTGGTTTCACTGAAAGAGCCTCTCGAACAACAATTAATTTAGTAAGCGAAAATGATAAACGTATTGTCAAGCCTGTCGGCTTAAGTGACAAAATAAAACCAGGTGATGTAATCACTATCAGCGAAAGTTTTTTTTAAGGACGAATGAATATGAACACAGCCGTTGCTGATAAATCACTAGCAGTTCAAGCTATTCCTAATAATTTTGATAACGAAGAGATTATTGATATAGGCCAGTATTGGCGGACAATTAAAAGGGCTAAATGGAGCATAATGGCAGTAACCTTATTCTGCCTAATCATTGGTGGCTTAATTGCCTCATCAGCTGTACCCATATACAGAGCATCCGCCAAAATATTGGCTGACCCTCAGCAGCCTAATGCCAATAGAAACGAGCAATATATCGCCTCTGCATTGGTGTTTTTATACTACGAAACACAGTACGAAATAATTAAATCACGTAGCCTTGCGGCAACGGTGGTTGAAAAACTTGGCTTAGTTGAAAAATATAAACAAGCGCAACAAGAAAATAAAAACAAAGCAGTTTCTGGTTTTAGTAGCACCATTAAAGAAATAAAAACAGAGTTTACGGCACTGTTCAGTCAAGGTAATCAGGCTAAAAACATAGCCCCTACTGATGCTGACATTAAAGAGATGCTTGCTTTCGGTATTCAAGCGGGTATTGAAGTATCGGGCGGTAAACAAAGTCAGATAATTAATATTAGTTATACCTCTGCTGACCCACAGGATGCTGCAAAAATAATCAATGCAATTTCTGATGCCTACATTCAATTTGGCTTAGAATCACGCTTAGCTGAAGTTAAAAACACTGAAGCTTGGTTAGGCGAGCAATCTGCCTTGCTAAAGCAAAAACTTCAAGAATCAGAAACTAAGCTGAGCACTTATCGCTCACAACAAGGCTTGGTTGATACTAGCCAACAAAAGCGTATTGCCAATACCCAACTGCAATCATTAAACAACGAATTAATACGTGCGCAAACTAAATTAAGCGCGGCAGAAGAACAATATTTAGCGGTTAAAAACGTTAAACCCGGTGCAAGAGAATTCTACTCATTAGGGCCGGTATTACAAAACAAATCAACCAGCGATATGGTAAAAGAAGAAGCTTTTTTATCACGTAAAGTTAACGAACTTTTCGAACGCTATGGCGAGAAACATCCCAAAATGATAGCGGCGCGTGCCGACCTTAAAAGTGCACAAAATAATCTTGCCACAGAAGTAACTAAGGTAGTTGATAATATTGAAAAAAATTACCGTTTAGCACAATTCCAAGTAACAAACATCAATAAACTAATAAGTAAAACTAGGGCTGATATCCAATCACTGCAAACTGAAAACTTTTCATTAGTTAGCTTAGAAAGAGAGGTGGAAAATAACCGCAGAATTTATGAACACTTTCAAATTAGCCTAATGGAAATTAGTGGGCAAAGTAAATATACCGCTTCAAACGTGCAAATTATTGACCGAGCAACAATCCCTAAAGCGCCGTTCAAGCCGAATATTAAAATGATAATTGTGCTTGCAGCTGTATTTGGTCTTTTCTTTGGCATTGTCTTAGCCTTTATGCGCGAAGCATTAAACAACACCTTTAAAACACCTGATACCATTGAAGAAAAACTAAAAATAGCAGCGTTAGGCATTACCCCGATAGTTAAAGGTAAAAAGAATAGCACTATACCGGAAAAGCAATATTTAGAGGATTCTCGCTCCCCCTTTGCTGAAAGTATCAATACTATTCGTACCGGTTTATTGTTTTCAAATATTGATAACCCACCCAGAACGATTCTAGTGACCTCAGCAACAGGTAGTGAAGGTAAATCCACCTTGGCCATGAACCTTGCAGCGGCCTATAGTAACTTAGGGAAAACCTTGTTACTTGAAGTCGATTTGCGCAAACCAAGCATAGCTAAAAGTTTAGGTATAGAGAATAAATTAGGGTTAACTGATTTAGTTACCGGCACAATTACCGCAGAAAGTGATATTTTTCACAAAGATAATAATGACCAATTAACCATTATTACCTGTGGCACTATGGCGAGAAACCCGCTTGAGCTATTGTCTTCACAAAAATTTGAACATGTGCTTGAAAAACTTAAGCAGCACTTTGACTACATAATATTAGATGGCCCGCCGACACTACCGGTGAGCGACTCTTGCATTTTAGCCAATAAAGTTGATGGCGTTATCTTTACCGTTAAAGCCGAAGATACCCGTATTAACGTCGCTAAAGAGGCAGTATCACGTTTACAAAAATTAAACGCCAATATTATTGGCGCGGTGTTAACGGTAGCCGAACCCAATAAAATGAGTTATTACGGCGATCATTATTATTCCGGTGAATATTATGGGGTAACACCAGAAAAAGACACCTTACGCAGTATCGCCTAAGCTGGTTTAACGGACAAAACATGAGAATGACGGTCTTACTCGCCGTCATTCTCTAAGTCTCTTATACGGAATCTTGTCGGCAGTTATAAGTTCCTCGGTTAAAACAGCGCATTGACGATAGTTTCAGTTAACTTTATAAAGGCATACAGGCATGATCGACATTCACAGCCATATATTACCCGGTATCGACGACGGTGCACGCACCCTTGCCGAAGCGCTAGATATGCTGCGCATGGCTATCGACCAAGGGGTGACTACACAAGTATTAACCCCGCATATTCACATGGGACGCTTTGATAATACCAAACAAGGTATAGAGCAAAAATTTAGCCAATTTCAACAGCAAGTAGATGAAGCTAACATTTCCATAAAACTTCT
Organism: Colwellia sp. TT2012; assembly: GCF_001440345.1. GTDB lineage: Bacteria > Pseudomonadota > Gammaproteobacteria > Enterobacterales > Alteromonadaceae > Colwellia. The sequence continues at coordinate 22,271 of NZ_LJYX01000019.1, forward strand.
TTTGGCTGCCGAGCTGCGCATAGGCCCTGAAATAATGGCATTAGTAAATAACAAGCAAGTTCCTTGGCTTGGCGAATATCAAGGGCAAAAAACGTTTCTACTAGAGTTCCCAAGAAACGATATTCCCTTCGGCAGTGACAACATGGTGAGATGGTTACTCTCTAAAAACTGTTTACCGGTAATAGTACACCCGGAGCGCAACCGAACCTTTCTAACTCACCCTGAAAAGCTAACAGTGTTCACAGATTTAGGCTGCCCCATTCAAATTACCGCTAGCAGCCTTACCGGCAAGTTTGGCGCAGATGTGCAACAGTGGTCAGAACAATTACTCATTGATGGAAAAGTTAGCGCCATTGCCTCTGACTGTCATAATTTGAAAGGAAGAACGCCTGATTTACAAGCGGGTTATGAACACGCTAAAGCGATAGTGGGAGAGCAACAAGCAAGTACACTAGTTAACTTAACCCCCAACATGTTGCTCCACAATAATAAATATCAATAAATGTCCCAATAGGATTAAAGTCAACCTGAGGCTCACCGAGAATGGGCTATACCAATGAAAGCAAGGCTGAAGCAATGAACATTCCAGCTCAAAGAAGAAAACAATTAAAAAAAAACAACCTCAGCAATTTATTTTCTACCTGGGCCTTTTATTTTTTCATTATTATAACGACTATAACTTTATCTCCCTACAATTTTGACTTTGCTACAAATGGTGTATTTACATGGACAATCAATACATTTGATATGTTCGAAAATCTATTTTTATTATTCCCAATAGGTTTTTTTCTCACACTTGCCAGCGATAAAGTAAAACCAATAGACATAGTTAAATATACGGCTATCGGCTTTATTTTCAGTTTATTTATTGAGTTTTCACAATTATTTTTGAAAAGTAGATCCAGTCAATATTGGGATGTTATAGCCAATACTCTAAGTATAATTTTGGGAGCGTTTACTGCGGTCTGTCTAAAGCCTTTAACAAATAAGTTATCAATAACAAATTCATCCATTGCTATGTTAATAAGTACGCTTTTCTTACTTAGCATATTATTAATTACAAGATTAATGATGAACAAGCAAAACTTCGGTTTTTTTGAACTCTGTTTATTACTGTGTAGTAGTGGCCTTTTAGTGCTGATACTTAGCCATTACTCACAAAAAAACAACGAGTTACTTCTAGGTGTAAGTGCCATAACAAGCATTGCTTTTGTTTTTGTAAGTTTATTGCCACTCTTATTTACTAATACTCCTTTATTCCTAATACTTAGCCTACTTTCTGGGCTATTAGTGCCTGCGTGTGTATTTGTAATGTCTATCACTGATAATCTTTCACATTCAACAAAAAAAATGATTATATTTATTATCATCTATCCGCCTATTATAGTTTTCAGCGGAATAGCCATCACAAATTTAATGGCGACAAGCGCAGGATTTTCCATACTGCAACTAGATAGGTTATACGGCGTAAATGAAGGCCGTGGTGTAGGTGGTGTTATGGTACAAGCGCTATTACTACTGACCATAACAGCGCAACTGCTTCACTATGTTATCTACTCGAAGAGCAGTACAAAAAGTTGAGTCCGCCCCCTAAAACATAAAAACAATAAATTTAACGAATAAAAAACCCTCTATAAATAGAGGGTTTCATTAAGTTTTAAATCCTGCGTGTTTTTATAAAATAACGGCTAACGTAATAGGCCGCAGGTATCTATTAATGAGTCACTCGCCTTTAACTCTTTATAACAGTTATGACCTGTTACCAAGACCACAATATCTGCCCAGGCGAATAACTCATCAACTTCGTTAATACGCGCTACTGACCACTGAGGAACATAAGGGTCATGGTACTTAACCTCAAGGCCTGCCTGTTGTAATGCATGCACCAATGGCTCTGCTGGCGTTTCACGACAATCATCAACATTAGGTTTATAGGCAACACCTAAAATACCAATTTTTTGACTTTCACTCGTTCTAGCTTGGCTAATAATTTTGTTGGCTATTTCAATGGGTCTTTTATCATTAATAGCACGCGCCATACGAACAAAATCACCAGCTTTAGTATTTTCAACTAAAAACCAAGGGTCAATCGGAATACAATGACCTCCAACACCTGGGCCAGGGGTTAATACATTAACTCTCGGGTGACGGTTAGCAAGGCGCACCACTTCATAAACATCAACCTCTAGCTCTTCACATACTTGTGATAGTTCATTGGCAAAGGCAATACCAACATCACGAGAAGTATTTTCTACTAGTTTAATACACTCCGCAGTGGTTAAGTCGGTTAAGAAAATCTCACCTTTAACGAAACTTTGATAAATGGCTTTAACCTTTTGCTGAGCAACAGCATTACTTGCACCAATGATACGGTCGTTATTAACTAATTCATCTAAGGTTGCGCCGGGAATAGCACGCTCAGGGCAATGCACTACATCCACGTTTAAACCTGCATCAGCAAAGCGTTTAGCAACAGCCATACTTGTTTGCGGTGAAATAGTTGACTCAATAATCACGGTTTGTCCGCTTTTAGCCACTTTAGCAATGGCATCGGTAGCACTAAATACATAACTACGATCACAACGATTATCTTTATGTGGTGTCGGTACCGCCACTAAATAAGTATCACTTGAAGGAATTTCTGTCGTGGCAACTAAATACCCCTGAGAGACCACTTTAGTAATAAGTTCCGGCAAGCCAATTTCATCAAAGGGACACTCTGCGCGGTTTATTGCCGCAACTTTTTCTTTATTTAAATCAACACCGGTAACGCGGTAACCTGCTTGCGCGAGTAAACTGGCTATTGGTAAACCCATATAACCCATGCCAACCACAGCAATAGTTTGGTTCTTAGCAACAATAGGCCGCTCTAACGCCGTACTGTTCTCATCAAATAAAACATCAATAATGGCTTCAGCGACATGGCCATCACCAAAAGGGTTGTCCCAGGTATAGTTATCACGACTTAACCATTTTTTCGCCGCCTTAACGGCTTTTTCTGCATCACGACCAACAAGTTCACTTGCGCCAACTTCAACGGCTTCAGGTCGCTCAGTATTCTCTCTGAGTGTCAGGCTTGGCACACCTAATAAACAGGCTTCTTCTTGTATACCACCAGAATCGGTTAAAATTAATTTAGCGTGCTTTTGTAATTGAATAAAGTCCAAATAACCTACGGGCGGAATAAGTTGTAAATAATCAGGTACTTTTATGTCAAACTCTTGGAGTCTTGATTGAGTTCTTGGGTGAATTGGCCACACTATTTTACCGGTATAATTTACATGCATTTCATCAAATAAGTGCAGTAACTCCATAAGATTAGCTTTTACATCTACGTTTGATGCTCGGTGAGCTGTCACTAAAAAGTAGTCACCCGCAGTTAAATCAAGATCTTTTAAAATGGTACTTTTTTGTGCGGATATTTCTAAATTTTGAAATAATGAGTCCGAGACAGTATTACCAACAGTATAAATTCGGCTGTTCGGTATACCTTCTTTTACTAAAATCGCATGCTGGTTAGGGCCAACCGCAAACAAGTACTCACTCATGTGGTCGGTTAAAATACGGTTAGTTTCTTCCGGCATAGTGCGGTCGTAACTACGTAAACCGGCTTCAATGTGACCTACTTTTATACCAAGTTTTGAAGCCGCTAACGCGCCCGCTAACACCGTATTAGTATCACCTTGCACTAAAACCACATCCGGTTTTTCAGCTAACAGTATTGGTTCCATTTTAATTAAAATGTTACCCGTTTGATTACTGTGTAAACCTGAGCCTACGCCGAGGTTATAATGAGGTGCTGGTAAATGTAACTCATCAAAAAAGATACTATCCATATCTTTTGAGTAATGTTGATTAGAGTGAATAATAAAAAACGAGATGCCTCGCTTTTCACATTCACGGATCACCGGAGCCATTTTAATTATTTCAGGCCTTGTTCCTACAATAATGCCGATTTTCATTTATTTTCCTAACATAAAGTTTAATTAATTTTTGTCGTTAAGTGCTTTACTGATAATTCACAGCTGACAGCTAAAATCGAAAGTGCAATACGTTAACCTGACTCAGGTTAACTGTTATTATTTATAATTTCTTAGCAAATATTATTTCTTAGTAAAAAAGCGTTCTTTAATCAGCAAGGCAGCAAATTTACTATTGGTAACTAAATAACGTTTCCACATTCTGCCCGGCTCTTGAATTATCCGATACAGCCACTCTAAGCCATTGTTCTGCATCCACACTGGCGCACGCTTAACTTTACCGGCAACGACATCAAAAGTGCCACCCACACCCATAACGAAATCGACGCCAAGCTTGTCTTGCCACTTGTTAATAAAGTTTTCTTTTTTCGGCGAAGTGATGGCAACAAAAAGTAATTTGGCACCAGAGTCTTTAATCATTTGTACCACGGCGGCTTCATCATGCCCCTCTTCATTAAAGAAATAACCATGATGAAAACCAGCCAAGGTTAACTGCGGATATAAGGCCTGAACTTTTTCAGCGGTTTTGGCGACAACATCTTCTTTAGCACCGAGCAGAAACACCGGAAAATCACGTTTGGCACTCATCGCCATTAACTGATGAAATAAATCTACACCGGCAACGCGTTCTGTTACTTTATGGCCACAAAAACGTGCACCTAATACCACGCCCATACCATCAATATTGATCATATCGCAGGCTTTAACTGAATCAGCTAATACGCTATCGGTTTGCATATGTACTAACTTGGCAACATTAACCACCACATGTTGCATAAACTCGCCGTTTAGCAATTTATCTTCTATATGCGCAACACTTTCACTCATGGATAAACTGTCCATTGGCGCGCCTAAAAATTCTATTCTGGCCATTTAATTCCTAGCTCCATGCTTGTTGTACTGCTGTTTCTTGCTGCTCTATTTTAGGCTCAACTATGTTTTGATCTTTTGGGCTTTGTTGAGCAGTAAAGTTATTAAAATAGGCAAACGAATAATAAACCCATGCTTGGGTCCAGCGAATGTAATTGATTTTATTGGTGAAATTTTTATGTTTTTGATAAACAAAACGTTTTTTATTAGGCATATATAAAGAATCAATTGCTTTGCTAATGATTTTTTCAGCGAGTTGTACGTCTTCGGCTGTACCACCTACTTTTAACAAGGTAAAAATAGCTTGCGAAACACAGTGCATATCAAGCGGATAGCGATTGTTATGATAATATTTTGCCGTGCCGTCTTCTTCAAATAAGTGTTCTTTGTAATAACTAAGCCCCTTTTCTATTGCGCTATCAAATTCGGTTACATTTAAAGCACCACGCAGTACATGTAACGCTTCGAGGTTATACCCCGTGTGAAAGCCGTCAATAAATTGATGATGATGACGCGAGCCATAAACCCAAGAGCCATCGTCGCCCTGCTCTGTTACTGATTGCCGAGCCACTTTTAACGCCAGGTTTTTATATTCCGCATTATCGGTAATATTGGCAACAAAACCTACCCAAGCAGCGCCCCATAAACTAGCATTGTGGACAAAAGCAGTTTCACCGGGAATATAAGCAAAAAACTCACGACCATCATGCTGACAATATAAGGTTTTAACAATAAAATGCGCGGCATCTAAAGCTGGGATACGGTATTTTTCGTCACCAGTAACTTCACTTAACGCATAAAGCGCCTGCGCCACATAAATAGTGGTAATAACATTAGGTTTACCTTTAGGTACATAAAAAGCACGGGCGTTCCAATCAAAATGATAACCCCAACAAGCATGTTGCCATACATTAATATCGCTTTGTTGCGTTAATAACCAGTCAGCTAACTTAGTCGCTTCTGTTAAGTAATACGCTTCTTGTGTGCGCTGATAATCTTCCAACAACCCTAAAATAAATAAGCCGATACCTTTTGGGTTCCGCATAGCAGGTACGCCAAGAAAGGATCTTACATTGACAATACTGCGCTTGTTTAATTGTGTCCAAGCTAAACCAAAAAGTCCTGTTTTAAGTTTAGGGAAAGTAGTGAATAGTTTGCTATTTAAACTATCAAAGGGATCTTGGCCAGCGTAATCATTATATTGAGAGTCTACTAATACATCTTTAGAAATTGTTAATACTGTCGGTTTCATTACTTTGCTTCCAGTAGTTCTTTATAGATGTCTTTTAACTGTGGAATAATTACCGCAGGGCTAAAGTTATGTTGATATTTTTGTTTCGCCGCGTTGGCATATTTTACTCTGATATTATCATCGGCTAACAGCGAGGTTAGTGCATCAGCTAAAGCATCAACATCACCCGCTTCAATTAACAGTCCCTCTTCTTTATCAGTAATCGCATCAGGAATGCCACCTGCGGTAGAGGCTACCACAGCTACTCCTGCCGACATTGCCTCTAAAACCCCCATTGGGAAACCTTCGTTATAACTGGGTAAACAATAAATAGTGGCATCAGCCAAACATTGATTTTTTTTATCGCCAGCGACCCAACCAAGAAAAACTACTCGCTTTTCAATACCTAATGCCTTGGCTTGTGCTTGGTATTTAGCAAGATCACCATCGCCCCCAAGGTGCAACTCAGCGCTAGGAAACTTATCAGTAATGTTAGCAAAAGCGTTAATTAAATCTTCAACACCTTTGCGCTGACCTAAACGACCTAAGAAAAGAATAATAGGCTGTTTTGATTTTTTAACTGGAAGAGTAATTTCTGGCACCGCATTGTAAACCACACAAGTTTTATTACTGTCATCAACAATGCTATTAACCCATGTTAACCACTGACTTGATAAGACAATAACCTTATCAGCCATATTAAAAGTATCGCGGATATGTTGTTGTTTATCTTTAGAGCATTCTTTATTGTAAAACGTTTCAAATTCAGCGCCATGTAAATGAATAATTGTTTTAGCGCCGAACTTTCTGGCTAGACGTAATATCATAGCCTTACGGGTATAACTGCCCCGTGAGGCCATATGAACATGTACAACACCTAGCTTATAAAACAAGCCATAATAAACGACTTTAACTAATACACTGATAAAGACATAGAGCCGATCAATACCGGCGGGAAGTTTAGCCGACTTATGAGAAGCGAGTAATAAGGTGTTCGATTGTTCAAAAAAGTGACTTTCTTTAATCACTTGTAATACCGTGGCAATACCGCCACGGCCACTCACGTTTGTACCTACCATTAAATTAATCATTTTAAATACTTACGATATCCTTATTTCTGATAACAGAACAAAATTGTCCAGCTTTAGTTCTCGGTACTTCATTAACTTTTGAAAACCAATATTAATATCATTACCTAACCGTTCTCTTAAGCCCTTTCCAATGGAAAGTACTAACTTTATTAATATATTCAACTTATAGATGATATAACCAAGAATTTTTGGATACCCCACCACTTGCACTGTTATACGGCGCTTTAGAGATATTTACATCCCGTCCTTTTAAGGCTCTTACTATCCTTTCATTTGCTTCAGCATACCCGCCCACTATTGTATCTTTTGTTTTAAAAGGGCCTATATATAAAATATCAATCATTAGAATCTATTTACCTTGAAATGAATATTTTGTCATTATTCAAAACCATTTTTGAATAAAATCATCTAAGTTATAATGAGTTATCATTCTTCTGTTTTATTCGTTGTTTCATTTAGTACCCACCGATACTTACCTGCTTTTGTTCTAGCAATGTCGCTCACTATTATTACTTCAGCGTTTATTTTTTTACTGACATATTTGTTCAAATTATTGATTATTTGATCACCATCACTTGGTCTATAGTTGTCAGAAGGGACTATTCTTATTTCCCATTGTTCAGTAGTTGTTTGTACAACTTGTGATTTTTCTATATTGCTAACACCTTTAAAAGCGAAAGTGATTAATGAAGGGCTAATAGGCGTATTATCAATGTCATAAATAATATCTTCAAACTTACCAGATATTGGTTCTATCATCGGATAGTTAGAGCCACATTCGCAAGGACCTTTTTTCCACTTTGTGCGATCAGATAGTTTATAACGTATAAGAGGCATTACATGATTGTGCAATGTTGTACCTACAACAAAACCTACATCATCAGTTGGATTATCATTCTCATCTAATATTTCCACATAAGAATAGTCACTGTTGACGTGTAGATTTTTGAAACGACATTCTGTTGCCATTGCAATTCTCTCAGCCATGCCATAAAAATCACAAACTTGACCAATCGTATTTTCTATTACTTCTCTTTGGTATGGATAGAGCATTTCAGAAGCGGTAAAAACATACGGTATTTTAATGACTATTTTGTTAGTACTAGCGTATTGAGCAAGTTGAAAAGCCGTTGATGGGTAAGCTTGTAATATATCGGGATTAAAATGATTGATTACAGCAATGAAATCTTTACATGTATCTTTGCTTAAATGTCTAGAAGATAATAGAAGTTGATTGTCAACATCGTTATATACCCAATAAGGGGCTTTCTCTTGGGTGACACTAATAATATTATCACCTCTTAAGGTAGCTCTTTTAACCATTTTGACGTTGCAGACGCTCTGCCAATGTCTTTTAACAAATGAGTTTTCCCATAAGATGGAATTTAAAGACCTGTATATCTCTAAAGGTGTTCCTGTTGTACCACTAGACTTTCCAACTATTTGTAAAAAGTGAGCCTTGCCACCATTAGGATAATATAGTGCACGATTTTTTAATAAATCGTTTTTTGTTATTACAGTACAATTATTTCTAATAAACTCTTTAATTTCAGAACTATCAGCAGGAACTTCTAATTCCCTATAAGCAGGTAATATTTTCTTTGCCTTAAGTATAGATTTTAATAAAAGTTCATTTTGCAAAGAGTTCATTTCTTCTGAAGCTAATTTATCCCGAGATCTAAGTATCTTTATTCGACTATTAAGTAAAAATACATCGAGTAATAAAAATCGGAATAATAACTTAAACTTCTTAATTGTAAACATTAAATTCTCTTAGATAGTAAGGCATTGACATTTTTCATTACCTAAAGGTGTTGTTTTGTTATATATTTGTTCTTAGGGTGTCAATTAAACCTATCAAAGAGGAGGGATAAAACCATTTTTGGTTTATTAATCCAAAAAATAAAAAGTCTAAACTTCCTTAAATATAATTTATGAAATAGTTTTATTTTAGCATCCGCAAAAAATCATTTTATTCTCATATATTCGGCTGTACTTTCATCATAAGAATCATTTTTAGTGATGTCGTAATCTAGGTCATAAACTGAACCTAGAATCTTGGCTGGAATACCACCTACAATAGAGCCTTTAGGCACGCTTTTGGTAACGACAGCATTAGGTGCAACAATAACGTCATCTTCGATAATCACCGGACCAACAATCACGCACCCAGGACCTAAAAAAACGTTATCACCTATATTAGGAACTTTTTTAAATGGCCCTTTACCTACCGTTTTACAACCAATGCCAATGGTACAGTTTTGACCAATGATAGTATTATCATGAAGAGAAACCCCTAAGCCTTTAACCACAAAGAAGCTACCTTTATCTATACTGGCTTTATAAGGTACTCTACAGTTATAAAGTAAAAAAATTAACAACTGAAATAACTTTGGTAATAGAGGTATTCTCTTTATATAGAGCCAACGAGCTATACGGTAAAAAATGATTGCATTTGGCATTAATGTTCCTTAACTTTCTATTATTAATTTTAAATGGGACGATATTTCGTTCCATGTTTTTGTCGTTGTATTTTTTCGAATAAAATCAGAATCTAGTTTATGCCGTTGATTAGTCACTCTAGATAAAGCTTCAGCAAAAGCTTGCGGGTTATCTTCACACAATTCACCATTGTATTGATTTAAAATTTTTATCTGTTCTGTTGTCGAAGTTCCTATAACAAACATACCATTTGCAATATATTCTAATGCTTTAGTTACAGGTTGCACATCGTAGTAAGTAGTTTTTGGTACGTAAGACACCCCAATATTACAACGCTCAAAAAAGGGGGTAAGTTGGTTATGTGGGATTCGTCCATGAACCTTAACTAATTCAGATAAACCTAAAGAGGTAACTAAGCTTTTTAAATCAGCAACTTCATTGATATAGCCATCACCTACAATGTCATAACTTTCAATAATATGGTCGTGGTTTTGGTCTAGGTGTTTTTTTAAACCCACTAAGGTATCTGTTATTTTTCGATTCGATAAAGTGCCAACATACAGCAATCTTATCGTATCAAATGTTTTATAATCCGTTGTAAACTCTGGCGAGCCTAAACCAACCACGTTGTAATTTTTAAGTTTTAATAACTTACCTAACGAATCGGAAATTACATTAATTTTTTGTGCAAAATAACTTTCAAATTTTAGCGTTTTATTAAACAACATTCGGCTAAACCACTTAGGGTCAATCGACCCCGTTCTTACATCCATAATGAAGCATTTTTTGGGAACTACAGTTCGTAACAAAGAACAAAAACGAAAATATTTTACAAACACTAAATCATCACGCTCTTTTAAAAATGGTTTGATATGTTTAACAAAATCTAGCCACTTAAGAGCACCATTTTTATCTATATTGATGTTTATAATTTCAATGCCTTCCTCTTCAATGAGTGGTTTTCCTGCGTTAATGCATATATACCTAATGTCATACTCACCTTTTAAATGAAGAGCGTAATAATAAGTATCGATTAAATAACCAAATTGAGAAGTACAAATAATTGTTAATTTTTTTTTCATCAAGTAACTACCTCCTTACGTTGTGAACCCGTACACAATAGTAGGAGTATAAAAATTGAAAAAGTAACAGAGTTGATATGCATAGTATTTGAATAAAAAGGAAAGAGCATACATGCTTGTATTAAAAACAAACCACCTGATTTAAAAGCTGTATCATAAAGGTGAATTGTTTTACGTTTAAATAATTTGATGAATAGATAACATAAAAATAAAGCTAGAATTAATACTCCGAATAGTCCAACATCCCAAAGATATATCGTCAATTGAGATGCAGCAAAATTGATTGGCGAAGCAAAAACAACAGCTTCAATATTATTAGCGTTAGCAAATTTAGAAGACGTTAATCCGTAACCAAATAAGGTATTTAAACTAATCCCCTGTTTAACATTATTAGCAAACCAGATATCTATTGCTGCTTGCCGACTAACTTCACCCGTTGAATAATCGATTAAATCTTCTTGAGAGTAACTCTCTGATATATTAGAAATATATTCAACGACAGATCGACCTTCTCGACTTCCCGTTGAAAAATTACTATTGTAATTAGTAACTAAAACTGCAATGAATATGGTAATAAATAACGATGAACCTAAAATTATTTTTGGCTTAAAAAATTCTTTTGGTTCAAGTATTGATATAACAATAAATATCACTAATACAACAACTATTTTTGTTTCCATCATGAATACACTGGCAAGACAAGACAAAATAGCTAAAACATCTATGTAGGTCCCTTTTTTTAACCTTATTTTTTTGACTGCCATCGTGCAATAAAAACATAAAAAAAGTAATAAACCTGCACTATTACCACCGCCACCTTGAGGATTAAAGCCAAAAGTACCTGAGATTAAATCCCAATCAAATGTTCTAGCGGTAGAGGCTCTTGCTGTGATAAAAAACTGGCTAATAACAAAGGGTAATTGAATTAAAACTATGAATCTGATCAGTTTATATAAAGCAGCAAGTTGCACCTGAGTTAAAATAATTCTCGATGCAATTAACATAGCGATTGAGGGTATAACATAATCTTTAATAGCTATCGCCTTTAACGAGCCTCCGGTTAAAAATAGCCAGTTAAACCCTAAATACACTAACCAAAAAAATAAAAACAGCTGTATATTATCACTAAATAGTGGGGCTTTATTAGGGCATAACAATAATAACAATGGCACCATAGCACCTAGCCAATAAACTTGACTTACTTCTAAATAACTAGAAATTAACCCAACAAAAATAAAATTAAAAAACATAAAAAATGGAACTATATAATATGCTTTTCTAAATGGAGCTAAGATATTAAGCAACATCATACTTCACCTTAATTTCGTTTGTGGTATAGGTAAAATAAATACATATAGATGCTGATATAGTAAGAGAAAAAGCAGAGGCAATTGAAAAATACCATACCCCTGTTAATAACGTTTGCTGTAAGCCGAGCCATAGAAATAGCGTAACAAAACCGGCATTAAATAATTGCCAATAATAATCGTATTTTTGTTTATCAAAGATAACGTAGACATAAGTGATCGGAGAAAAAACAACCAAAGCTAATAAATAAGGCGTTAAAGCAATAGCAAAGTTTACTGCCGGTAGCCACTCTTCCCCCATAGCAAAAGTAATTACTGGTGCACCCAGAAAAATCACACCTAAAATGTAAAGGCTCACAGCTAAGCCAGACAACACAGATATTTTCCCATAATTAACTAGAGCTCTTTTCGGAGAAACAAGTATTTCTCTTTTAATCACGTCGGCAACCGCCGCCACTATGATCACCGCAGGTGCAATAACAAATTTTACCGCTAGACTGTAATAAGCTAAAGCAGTGTTATCATCAAGTAACGTACCGACTATAATTAAAAACATGCCCCCGCTATATCGATTTAACAAATGAGCAGGAATTAAATATTTAATTACACTTTTTGCACTGATCACTACTTGTTTGCTATCGCTAACAACCCCATCTTCTGAAACGCTGTTTACAGATTTTTTATTGAAAAGCTTAACTGGTAGTATATTGGCTAAAGCAAAAGCCAACATGATAATAAAAGGCGATAACTCTACCAATAAAAACAAAACATAAAAAATTATTGGAAAAAATACCGCTCTGCTTATTCTTGTTAAGGCATTTGTACTAAACAGACCCTGCTTTATATTTTTCTGGATAGTGAATTCAAAATTAGCGGTAGCATATAACATGGCAAAAAATGCGAGGAATACCATTATTGGATTAGTTGCACTATCGCCAGCAATCACAAATGCCAACAACGACAGAATAAAAGCAGTGCAGAAAGTTAGCTTGCTAAAGATCGAGTCTAAAAGTCTAAATCTTGTGTCACTAATATTAAATACGGTAAATTCTAAACGGAGCGAGACAAAAACACTCAATACAGCTGTGATAGACAGCAAATAACTATATTGACCGTATATGTCAGCGCCACTTAATTTCGCAATAAAAGGTACACTAAAAAACGAAACTAGCTGTGCTAGCATTACACCAAAACTAGTTGTAGCATAATGCTTTAGGTTATCAATTTTAAATTTACTCAAAAAACAAAGCCCTTAAAATTAACGATTAGATAAATCGACTGTTTTCAAAAACGCTCTCAAACCTTCACCCAACACAGGGTCAAGTAACGAATATTCTATATTCGCTTGCAAGTAACCGAGTTTATTACCACAATCATGACTGCGACCAACAATTTTGTAAGCTTCCATTTTTTCAAGCAAAAGCAACTGATGCATAGCATCGGTAAGTTGAATTTCGTCGCCAGCACCTGGGGGGGTAAAGGCAAGTAAATCCCATATCTTGCTTGAAAGTACATAACGACCCGTTATTGCTAAATTTGACGGTGCTTCGTCTAAACTTGGCTTTTCAACCATGTTGGTGATGGTGGCAAATTCAGACGCTTTAAGTTGTACGCCGTTAATGTCGACCACACCGTAATTACTTACCTCTTGCTCGGGTACTTCTTCAACCATTACTTGGCTAATATTAGTTTGTTCAAACCTTTGTACCATTTGGGTTAGGTTGTCTTTCTTTAAATCGGAATGGTATTTGTCGATCAATACATCGGGCAGCATAACAACAAAAGGATTGTCGCCAATAATAGGTCTAGCGCATAAAATGGCATGGCCTAAACCTAAGGCGTTAGATTGCCTAACCGAAATAACGTTGGTGCCTTTTGGCGTAATGCTGCGCACTTCTGCTAGCAGTGAGCGTTTAACCCGTTTTTCAAGCTGAGCTTCAAGTTCAAAACTTTTGTCAAAATGATTTTCAATGGCATTTTTACTTGAGTGAGTTACTAAAACTATATTTTTAATGCCCGCGGCTGCGGCTTCTTCCACTACGTATTGAATTAATGGTTTATCAACTACGCTAAGCATTTCTTTGGGTATAGCTTTGGTGGCAGGTAACATGCGTGTGCCAAGCCCGGCTACCGGGATTACTGCTGTGGTGATTTTATTGGTCATTGTCATTGTCCATAATTTTTTATGCGTGCTTTCATTTAATGAAAGATTTTTTAAATGTTTATAGTTTTATTACCTTTTTTGAATGTAATAAAACTATAAAAATTCATTACTCTAGTAACTAAAACTGGATCTTCGACTAGTAACTTCGAAGATGACGTACCTTTAGCCTCAAAAATAATGTGTCAGTCATTGCTCAATCGTTTTTTTAATGCTGATTTCACATATAACCACTGTAAGGCTAACGGCCTTAAAACACTGCCTGAAAAAACAAACTGGGCAATTATTTGGTTTACTCTATACCTTAAGGGCTTTGTGTTTCCTATCGGTTGTGTAAACCGTGACTTTAGTAATTTAACCATTATTTTATACATTATAAGGTTTGGTTTTATCTGTTGTAGTAAGTCGCCGTTACGCTCACTGTTGTTCTTGTTCTTGCTCTTGCTCTTATTATCAAGATTAGTGCCCATGATCTCAGTGCAATTTTTCAATAGTACAAATAAGGCGGTACTTACGCCCCATTGTTTGGCTATTACTATGGTTTGTTTAATGTCTGCTTGCTGAGCATTAATTATTTCATGGCTGTCTACTAAATTATATTTACAAAAATCCATATCTTTATAGGCATGAAGCGCTTGATGAATTAAGGCATGCTCTGGCGATAACATTCTAACCAGCTGATTATTAAAACTGGGATGCTCAACACTCTCTTGCCAGAGTTGCACTTCATCAATATTAAATAACAATGGATTTATCAATGACGCATGTAAATCAACTGCCGCGCCTATTTTTCCTTTAGGTATAAAAGACAGTTCATATAAATCGCCAAATACATCTGCTTGCGCTTTTTCTGTATATTTCATCAATGTTTTAATCAGTGCAACTGCTTTATGCCAATGCTGCTTTTGAATAAGTATGTCTAAGTCATTTGATGGTCTTGGCGCTTGTGGGCTATATAATACCTCAGCAAAGGCAGCCCCTTTTAGTAAAATTAGCGGAATATTATCTTCAGACAATGCTGCAATTATATTATTCAGCTGCTTTTTACTCGCTAACTCGGTCACTATGCCTTGTTGCGTACCAAGCATTAATATCTTTTGACTTTCCGCAGATAAGGCATTAAAAATAGCTAACTTATGCGCTTTATCATTAAGCAGCGGTATTAAGCGTTTATGCACTTTTTGCTTATGTTCTTCATGAAAGAAAGGCAATTGATTAAGTATCGTAATGGCTTTCTTTCGATCAATAACATCACTGTCTACACCTTCACTGACTCGTGCTAAGCGCAGCAATTGAAAATAGCTTTCATTGTGCTTTTTTACAAAATCGAGCGATGAATATGCCATGGCCTTTATCGGCATACTAATAATCCATTACCGCCACAAAAATTCATTTCTGTCATAAGCATTGCCATTAATAAGCATTTTTATCATTGAACGATCTAAAAATAGTAAATAATACTATTTTAAAGTCGAACCATAATGACCAACGTCGCATATATTCAATATCAAATTTAATGCGCATTTCCATTTTTTCTAGGGTGTCGGTTTCACCGCGCCAACCATTAACTTGTGCCCAGCCGGTAATGCCTGGTTTTACTTTATGGCGCAGCATGTAAAAACTGATTTCTTTACGATATTGTTCGTTATGCGCTACCGCGTGAGGCCTTGGCCCTACTACCGACATATCACCTTTCAATACATTAAAAAACTGTGGTAGTTCATCTAACGAGGTGCGGCGTAAAAAAGCACCCAACGGGGTAATACGGGCATCTCCTTTGGTTGCTTGCACAACTTTAGCGCCGTTTTCGGCAACTGTCATTGAGCGAAATTTCCACACTTTAATTTTTTTACCGTCTAAGCCGTAGCGGTCTTGTTTAAACAATACGGGGCCACGAGAGGTACGCTTAATAGCCACCGCAATCACTAGCATCGGTATAGCAATTAACAAAAGGATAATAGTAGAAAGCACTAGGTCTTCAATACGCTTTAATATGGTGGCTGCGCCTTGCATTGGGTTTTCAAAGATACTAACGGTTTGTATTTCACCGACATGGTTAATAGAAGCGTTAATGATGCTATGCATAAATTTATCAGGCACTAATTCAACATTAGCGGTGGTATTGCCTAATTGATGTAATATTTTTGATAGTCGCTCTTGTGCTATGGTCGGTAAACCGATATAAACTTTGTCAAATTCATTGTTTTTAGCACGCTCAACCCCATCGGCAATAGTACCTTCAAGTAAGTGATGATAAGTCGAGTCTACTCGGTCTTTTTCGCGGTCTTCAAAAATAGCCGCCACTCTAAAACCTGTTTCGGGTTGCTGTAATATTTCACTCACTAAAGCTCGAGTACTTGCTGTTAAGCCTAAAATAGCGATACTGCGGGTGTTATGGCCTTTTTTACGTATATAGGCAAGAAACAGCGCAAAGATATAACGCCAAGTCACCAAACTGATAAAGGTGAATACAAACCAAATGGCCAGGGTAATCCGAGAAAAGTCTTCACTGATTTTAGAGAAGACTAAGAAGATCAATACAGCAATAGCGCTGATTGCCCAAGAAATAAAACAATAAAACATTATTTCTTTAAAAGAGCCGGCGCGCCAAGAGCGATATAATGCAAAGGATTCTGAAGCGAGAAAAAAAGCAAGGGAAGCGATGAGTGCAATAACAAAATATTGCTGGCTATAAGCAAGACCGTAACCCAACAATGAGAGAACCAACACGGCTTGGATGATTATAAAGTCAACTAAACGATAAAATATTGCAAACGTATTGGCGCTACTTCTGATTAACCCTGTACTTTTAACCATAATTTTTCTTTATACCCTTTTTCACAGTTAATAAGCAGCTATTGAAATAGCCATAACTACTTTACTTACCCTAATACCTGTAACTGTGATTGTTGTCTTCTTGTTATGTTGGTAATTTACAAGTTGATGTCTTGCTTGATTTTTTCAGCTACGTTAAACAAGTTTTTTTTACCACTTGAATAGCTAAGCTGTTTAAAATTTATATTATTTAATAGCTTGGCTAGGGCTACTACCCGTTTACCTTCTATTCCTAGTGCGCTATATGCACTTCCTAATATACTATTTTGCAGTAAAATAATGACTGCTTGTGCGGCTGGTATGTCGCTTATAGTACAAAAGGCTTCCTTGTCACTTTGTGCAGTTATTGTTTCATGCCTTTGTAACAAATATATTACTTTTAATTTTTTAGGCTCAGCGCAAAAGTTAAAACTAATATTTTCGTTATTGGTGCTGCTGTTATCTATGCTGTTGTTATTCATGGTGACAATGCGTTTAGCAAAGTTTTCATGTACCTTTTCACATGCTACGCTGTTTTCCCCTACTAACTCTGCTAACGAGTCTGGCCACATTCTTGCCACTGGCCAACTAGGGTAAACGGTATAGTCATTTTTTTCGTCGTCATAATGTAATGCCATCATGTCGTCGGTCATTAACCCAAAGCCTTGTTGGCTTAATGCTGCTGTTAATGTTGTTTTACCCGTTCTACTGGGAGCAACAAAGGCGATAGCCTTATCTTGATAAGCTAACACGTTTGCATGAATACAAAGTACGTTGTTTAATTCTAAATTTAAGGCAAGCGCTAAGGTTTGAAAATAATGATCCGCTCCGGTACCTTGAGCTTGCCAGTCTATGGTTATATTAGTTTTTGATACTTTAAATGAACCAGTTCCTTGGCAATTAATATTCAAATAATAGCTAGCGTCTACGCTCTTATTGGCAGCAAAACCATCTGAATCTAAATAAGGTTCATTTGAAGTCGCTTTATATAAACTAACTTCACTATGATAACGTTCACCTTCGTCTATCATCGACCATATTGGTTTCAACGTTTCATCAACAGTAAAATGAGAAAAACTCAAGGTAATTTCAAGCGGTAACTCCTGTTTATTAGCCCCACAAAAAGGCACACAGAAAACACCGTGAAGTGGTAATTTAAATAAATTATTCATTAGAAATTTTTTATAGTATTCCATGCCCCTACGCTAATAGAGGCGATGAAATATAAACAATTTAACCTTGGAAAGGGTTCCGTTTGGTGTGACCACCTTGCTCGTCTGGAATGCTTCCAGCAAAACCTTGAGTTAAGTCAGCTAAACTACCGGCACTTTTCAATACCGGTTTAGTGTAAACCGCTTTACTCGCAACAGATTGTTGTTGGGTGTTTTTACATTTGTTGTTCATTTCAATCACTTCCCTGAAGATTTTTTACGTAAACTGGTTAATGCGATAAGGCCTAAGGCAAAAGTAAACATTGTTGACGGCTCTGGTATTTCAGCTCTGTCGGTGTCAGTTAAAAATTCCAACTGTTCTTTAATATTTAGATTAAAACCTGCAATTCCCATAATACCAAACAAATCTGGGCTACTATAAACATCTGAAAAAGTCGCAAGATCTGAACCAGCATTTGAATCAAAAGGACGACCCGCTTCAGAGCCCAGTGTACTTGTTGCAGTACCTGGCAGTATATCAAAGTAGAAATCAGCAATACCTGCATTAACCGTTAGTCCGACAATTCCATCGGCAACGCTCAAATTCTTTAATACCCATAGACCATAAAAGGTGTCCGTACTCTTATCAAAATCACCGAAGGTATTACCATCTAGCATTAATGACCAAGACCTTGTTGATACGCCTCCTGATGTAGAAGAAAATGCCGACCAAACTTGAGTGTCTTGTGTGCCATCGCCGAAAAGTGCTGTTATCTCTATGCCTACCATATCAGCACCAGTAACGTTACTATTAATCAAGGTAGCTTGTGTAAACAAACTAGTAGATAGAAGAACCATCCCTAGCATCCATTTCTTCAACATTTGTATACTCCATTCAATTACTATAAATTCTGTTCAATACCAGCCTTAAGCAAGAATCAAGCCATAAAACAAATAAACTTAAATATCAACTAACTACAAGTTACAGCTGGTTTTTCATTTTCGAATAGCAAGGTCTATGTAAAGAAATTCGACACTTATTTCAGTAAATATTAACGACGCTAATTTGTACAAAAAGATTATGGCCCGTATCATAACCGATTAAAGATGACTTTTTAATGACAATTCACAAAAAACATTACAAGATGTGCATATTTTTTACATTTGTACGTATCTCTTAACTTATTCTCAAGGTATACATGGACAACCTTTTTGCAATTATCATCCCTCACAATAAACACAATAAAGCTAATGGTATATTTAACCATAACTTAACTTGCACTCTATTTGATAATTCATCGTCAGCTTCAATCGAAGTTCCTAATAAAAATAATTTTATTTATTTAGCTAAATACTCAAATAAAACGACAAACATTAGTAATAACAGCCAGCCGACTAAACAGATTTTAGCAATGCCCATAACGGGTCATTTTAGAGTCGATAATAAGGATGATTTGGCCGCGATATGTAAAGCTGATTTAAGTAATAAAAATCAGTTTTCATCAAAAGATGAGCACGCTTTTTTTACCACTTATAAAAAGTTGGGAGCTGCATGTTTTTCGAAAATTAAAGGTAACTTTCAAACTGTATTTTGGGATGAACAATCTCAAAAATTATGTGCTGCAATAGACCCGTTCAGCAGCCGTTCATTATTTTATCTTGAATTAAGCGGTGTTTTATACCTTTCTTCTGACGCAAAAACACTGGCAACTATTACTAACATTAAGCTAACGGTAAATAAAGTTGCCATTAGTCAGTGGTTGGCTGGACGCCCTACCCCTAATATCTGCATGTTTAATGAAATATCTAGACTACCTTCTGGACACTACTTAGAGTACAACGAAGAACAAGGGGTTAAAATCACTAAGTTTTGGGATATAGATCCTAATTTTTCTATTAATTATAACGATACTGAGCAGTATAAATCTCACTTTTTTGAACTGCTAAAGACAAGTGTTGAAAGCCGACTCAGTACTGAACACTCGACCACAAAGCCTACTGTTTTTTGTCAAATGAGTGGCGGAATGGATTCAACATCGGTAACAGCAATAGCCAAGCAATTTATGGATGGAAAAAATCAACCATTGCATACCTTGTCTCACCGATATAAAAACACCCAAACCTGTGATGAAAGCACGAATATAAATAATATGATCTCTACGCTTGGCTTAGAGCACCAATATTACATTGACCTAGATGAGTATGAATCAAGTTCATTTAGTCAGTTATACCCCACTGATTTTGATAGCCCTGGAATAGTTCTTTCTCCAAAGTATCATCAAGAGCTAGCGTTAATGCATAGCTTAGGTACAAACGTACTGTTAACCGGTAATGGCGGCGATGAAACCTGTTGGGGACATAGCGCGTCATACCGTTCTCGTTTGTTTAAAGGAGAGTTTGGCGTAATTAGTGAGGTCATTAAGGCTTGCAACGAGCTAAATGAACCTGTTGCACGTTCATTATATAAACTGTTTATGCCCAGTAGTATTCAAAATTTAGTTAAGCTAGCAAGACAAAAGCCTATTAATACTAACGAATGCCCTCCGTGGTTATCGCCTCAAGCTTTAATGAATGTGTCAGCTGAAAATCAACTTTTTACCAACCCTTTCTCGGCAAGCTTTGATCCGGCGAAGCATGCTAGATATCATGGTTTAAACACTACATCGACCTACAATGCTATGCGTTCATATCAAAAAGTGGCAAGTGATTACGGTATTGATGTTCGTCATCCCTTTTTTGATGCTGATATTGTCAAGTTCAGTTTTGCCATTCCAGAAAAGCTTCTTATCCAGGGAGCTTATCCTAAGTGGCTGTTAAGGCAAACTATGCAAGCATATTTACCTGCATCAGTTTGCTGGAATAAACACAAAGTAGTGTTTGATCACCACTTTGCTAATTTGATTCGGGCTAATAAGGTTGAGTTACGTAAACTATTATCTCATTCAGGTTTACAAGATTTAGGCCTAGTGAATAATACCGTTTTATTAAGTGAATTTGATGCGGTTGTTAATAATCCAGACAGCTACTTAAATGTAGACATGTTATATGCAATTTTGACACAGCTATGGTTTCAAACTCATTGTATATAGCCATCGAGGCAAGCATCGACCTACGCGTAAATGTTATTTAAGAGTATTTAGTATAACTTGCTCATTATTTACTTTTAATTCACTATAACGGCTCGTTACTGCTTCACTGTCATTAATGATTTTTCCTTGAACCGTTAGCCAAACATGGGCGAGTAATTTTTCTTTTTCGAAGCGGACTCCTATGTGCATTTGAGCACTGAAACCTCGCTTTTTAAGTATTTGCTGTTGTGATATACATCTACGCAAGCAGTTCATTTTTCTTAGCTGAAAGCGAGCTGAAATTTCACTCAGTTTAATAATTAGCTTGATTTGTTTAACTTGTGTCGCATCACTTAGGTTTACATTGGCGTCGTTGCTGTTTGCTGAGAGGCTTATTTGATTCCGCCAATTGTCGTACTCTGTAAATGAAATTAATAAGTCCCACTTTACAAAAGTAAACCATGCTTCGAGTAACAGCCCTAACTCTTTAAGAGTAAATTTACCGAGTTTAGCTAAACTAGCCATGATTACTATCAACTTTACTGTCAACGCTAACTAATAATCCCTGCTTGAGCATTTGAGCCAGTAGCTCTTCTATATCTTGGCTAACTTCAGCCTTGCTCACTTGATATTTTTCCAGCACTAAGTCAATAACTTTACTTTTAGCATAGCCTTGTTGAAGTTGCTCTACCATAAAAGTAGCAATAGCATTAAGGGTGTAATACTCCCCTGTTTCGGGCTCTAAGATTACCGTTTCTTCTGCTACTTTTTGGAAAAGTACATCTTCAGCTAATTGGTAGCTAACTTGACTCATTTGACATTACTTCCTTTGTATTCATTTTGGTTATTGGTCTGGCTATTAATTGATGATCTTTCATTATGAAAACTTGATCTGCAATATCAGCCAAGCTTGGTTCATGGCTGACCATAATAACAGTTTTGTTTTTTAAAACTTCATAAAACCGGTGTTTAAAGTCAGCCATTGCTTCACTGTCGAACATTGAGGTAGGCTCGTCTAACAGCAAAATCTTAGGATCAGTCATCAGTGCTCGAGCAAATGAAATTCGTTGCCGTTGCCCGCCTGAAAGTAACACCCCATTTTCTCCTACTTGAGTTTGATAGCCATTCTCAAGCTCAGATATAAACTGATGTGCCCCTGCTTTTTTAGCTGCTTGTTCTATCTCATCAAAACTTGCTTGAGGATAACCAAACGCTATGTTGTCAGCTACTGTGCCACTGCACAAGGCTATGTCTTGTGAAACAAGGCCTATGTTACGTCTTAACTCTGATAAATTAAAGTGACTAATAGGTTTACCGCCAATGCTTATTTGTCCTGCTATTGGCTCTATAAACCGTACTAACAAATGTAATAAAGTAGACTTACCTGTGCCATTAGGACCAAGAATAATAACGGTTTGTTTTGGCTGAATATCAATATTTACCTTTATCAGTAATTGCTCGTTTGGTTCATAACTAAAACTTACATTTTTAAAAGAAATTACGCCACTAAGATCATTGTCCGTTGTGGTGTCGCTGCCCGTTATATCTTCATGCGAATGATTACTCGATTCCTGAGAGGCACTAAAGATTTGATCAAGTCTATTCGATGCGCCTAGCGCTTGTTGTGTTTGCCCGTATAGGTTTGCTAAAGCGCTCATTGGCCTAGCGAATAACATACCGTACATTAACAAGGTGATAAGGTCTGGCATGGTCAAATCGCCTGACTGATAATGCATGGCACTGACAACAACTACAATCAATACCCCAGTAGAGACTAATAATTGAATTACGGGCGATAGAATAGCTTGAATTTTTAATTGCTGTTTTCTTAATTTTTGGATTTCATGTGCATTGGCTTTAAAACGATTAGACTCGTTTTGCTCGCGAGAGAAAGCTTTCACTAACTTTATGATGCTTAAATTTTCACTCGCAATAGCCAATGAATCGGCTTGTCGTTGCACTAAGTTTTCACTAATAGGCCTTATGCCTCTACCAAGTAGTTTTAACACCACAAAAAATGCAGGCACCATTAATATGATGATTAAGGTAATAGTAATATTGATTGATGCCATTAAAATTAGCGCACCAAATGAAATGAGTAAGGCTGGCACTAAGCCGGTGAGTACACCAGAAAGGAAATAGCTGATAATGGTAACATCGTTACTTAACAGTGCTAATGTTTCACCCTTTTTGGTGTTAGTGAAGTATTTAACAGGTAATCGTTGAATGTGATCATACAAGCGACAACTTAGTTCGGTGAGCATTTTTGCGCCAATAAAGTTTACTTTGTAAGTTGATAAGAACCTCAACAATGCTTGCAAAACAAAGAAAGACAACCAAATAAGCGCAATTTGAATATAACTGAGGTTAAATATAGTTTTGTCATCAAGAATTGACTCTGAAAATTTCCCCGCAAACCAAGGTACAGATAAACTCACTAAACTTTCGACCACCATTAATGCAATAGCGACTAATAAAGGTAATTTATGATTTTTAAGTAAATTGAAAAAATGATAGAGAGTCATCGGTTAACTTTTATTATCCCTTAAAATAATACGGTATTATACCCAAACCACCTCAAGATAGGAGTTTAAATGCGCCTGAATAAACACAAAAAAGCCTGAATAACGAATTATTCAGGCTTTTTTAAAACTTTGTTTACAGAAAAAGGTATAAGAAATATTTCCATTTCTTAGCCAATTTTTCTTTAATACGTGCTTTACGGCCAGATAGCTCGCGCAAGAAGTAAAGGTTAGCTTGACGATCATCAACGCTACGATGTTTATCATGGGTAAAGTCTCTTGGATTCCATTGCTGAAATTCAATTTATAGTAGCGAGAAAGTCTAAAAAAAACATCTAATCAACCGGCGATTATAAAATTGTTATCAAGAATGCCTGAAGAGGTAGCCAACAGTTTTACCGATGAGCAGTTAAGCCACTTATTAACAGCTGTCGGCTCACGTGGTTGGGGAAAACATAAAGTAGATTTTAGAGGCACATTTAAACTGCCCGTTTACCAATGGCGATATTATTATGTCTCTTACTATCACAGCCATATTCTCTAGCCTATTTTTAATATGTTCAGCGGGACTTGGTTATTGATGCTTTATCTTATAAAATCCGCGCTGGGTATCGACCTATTCCCTGGGTTCTCACTGGGTATATGGGATTGGTTTAAATAAACCTTTTTATAAAAAACTTCAGCCATTTCAGCACTGAAAATGGCTATTTCACCTAGTTAAGTCGTGTTATTCTGCTAACTTATCTAATCTTGTTATTACAATGCTAGCTCTTGAGTCTATTTTTGTAGTAGACAAGCCAAAAAATCATACTGGTTGATTTTATCTAACAAACTCAACTGGTTGACGAGATGTTTGTGTCAGCTTATTTTACACATAAATATTATCAAAAAAGACACTCAACCTACACCACTGATATTACAGGTTATTATTTAGTTGGATCGTTTTTTGCTTATATACCGTTACGATTGATAAATTATCTTTTTTGGGTTACCCGCCGCATTTTCGGAAAGGGATTGAAATAGGAATATAGAATGAACTTTAAATTTTTGAAAGTTGCTTGTTTAAGCATAGTAATGGTAGTCGCTAGCAACGCAAATGCCGGATTAATCACAGGAACAAATGTTGAGATTGAGTCTAAATCAGTTAGTTATATCGAGTTTTTATTAACGGCTACGGGTGAAATTAACTGGTCATTAACGGGTTTGCCAGATGGAAATGACAAATTTGCTAATAAGGCTTATCATTTTGCGTTGTTCGAAGGCAGTTTTGGAGATTTCGGTAACATACTTGTACATGAGACACAAACCGGACTGATTAAAAGTCTTAACGAAACCTATAACGCAGGTATATATACATTTGCCGTCGGTATTCACAGAATGACTGAAGTTGAGGCTCGCACTGGAGTTGCATCGACACCAACTGTTTTCACTCAGCTTTATAACTTTAATTTGTCTGGTGAGACATTAGTTTCGTACCAATTTATTACAGCACCAATACCTGAGCCAACCACACTTGCAATTTTCGCATTAGGACTGATTGGCTTTGCATCACGTCGATTTAAGAAAAAATCTTAATTACTTATTAACTATGTCTTAATAAGTTAATTCTAAAAAAGCACCAATGACTCCCATTGGTGCTTTTTTTATTTATGAAAATTGAGAGTTTAATGGCTGCATCAGTGATGCCAGCATTATAGAATATTTAATTCTTTAGCTTAACCTTTGTACAAAGGTTTTTCCCGTTGCTAAGTACTATAATCTTAGAGGTGTCTGGTCGAAACGTGACATGGATGCTATTGATTAGACAATGCAGGACGTATTTTGTCCTGTTCAAGCCAGCTAACTAATAACTATGGATTCCCGATCAGAGACTTCGGGAATGACGATAGTTAGTTTGAGGCTTCGGGAATGACGGTGGTTCGTGGCTTCTTGAATGACGGTTTACTTTAAACAATACCGTTTATATAAATATGAGTCTTTTTGCTTTGAATATTTCGGGTTAAACTTTAGTTGACTACATAACAGTTTTTCTCTATTTATAACATTGGCAAAATCAAGCACTTGCTTCAGTGTTTTATCTTGCTTAGTTGCGACATCAAATTGTTTAAACAACAACTGCCTTTCTGTACCTGATAAAACCGACCAATTTAACAACCATACTTGCAGGGTACCTACCGTCACTAAATCGATATAAGGGCCGGTAGCGAGCGCTTGCTCTATGTAATATTTAGTCTCATCGTTATAACCATGCAAAACATTATTCAGTCGCAATAAATCTACCCAGGGATCCGGCCACAAGGGTCTTAGCTGTGTTGCTAATAAATACCATTGATTGATCTCTGCTAATTTAGCTTTATCTTCAAAGCCCATATCAACACCCCAGTGCATAATTCGTCCTACCATATGAGCATAATGCGGATGCGTGGGATCTAACGACTGGGCTTTTTTAATAGAGGTTAATGCATGCGCGTATTCTACTTTATCTTTTATGGTATTTTGTTTTGCCCAGTCATTTAATGAAAACTCAGCATTAAAATACCAAGCATTAGCAACACCTCGGCTAAAAGTAGATGACAAACAATACAAGGTAAGCAATATTACCAAACCTAAGACAAGGTAATGAACAGGTTTATTATTCAATAAATAATGTGATGAACTTAATGATGCACGCATAAATAGTCCTATTAATTTACCCTAACGATTAACCTAGAGTTCAAACAAGCTAGCGGTAATATTATAAGGATTGTCGTAAAACAATTTTTGTGCTTGCTCTTCGCCAAATAATTCGGTAATTTTTCTTCGGGCTTTACTTAACAAAGGCGGTCTACGTTTAAGGTTATGGGCATCACTGGCAACGATTTGAATGAGATCTTGCTCAATATAGCTTAAGGCAAGCGCTTGACAGTCTTCGCCAAAATGGCCGGTAATA
Source organism: Colwellia sp. TT2012 (assembly GCF_001440345.1). Lineage (GTDB taxonomy): Bacteria > Pseudomonadota > Gammaproteobacteria > Enterobacterales > Alteromonadaceae > Colwellia. Next base: position 48,919 of record NZ_LJYX01000019.1, read on the forward strand.
GAGCTTGCTGTTACTTGAAACCAACAGCCTAATCGAGCAAATGGCTTAATTTTATCGGGTGACTTTAATAAATCACGATTACGTTCAGGATGGGCAATAACAGGAGTAATATTATGTTTAAGTAAATGTTTAACTAAAAGTTCACTGCCGGCAGGGATATGGCTATGAGGAAACTCAAGTAACATAAACTGCTGATTATTATAACGTCCGTACAAAGGTAACTGATTACTAGCGAGCAAGGAGAGTATCTCAGAATCTAACCGTACTTCCGCGGCATAAGCTAATTCTACCTGAATTTTTTCCTTATTAACTTCTTCCTGCAAAGCTAAAAAAGACGACTCTATCACGGGTAAGTAATTATTAAATCGGCCAAAATGCAAATGCGGCGTAACAACAATGCGTGTTACACCATCTTCAACGGCTAAGTTAATTAAGGCAAGTGCCTCAACCATATCTTTAGCGCCATCATCAATACCTGGTAAAATATGGCAATGAATATCTATCATGGCTTAACTTTCTTTTTCTTTACCGTAACTATAATCACTGTAATAGCCATGATAATTATCGCTCGAAGCCATTTTTTTCATATCAACTTTATTTAACACTACACCGGCAATATTAGCGTTTAGGTTAACTAATCGCCCAATGCCGTCTTGAACAGCACCAATACGGGTATCATCACTTTTAACAACATATATTACTGCGTCAGATTGCTGAGCAATAACTAAAGAGTCGCTTACTGCTTGTACAGGTGGTGTATCAATAATAATACGGTCGTAGGATTTTTTAAGGTGCGTTAATATAATTGCAAATTTAGGTGATAATAATAATTCAAGCGGGTTAGAAGGGATTGGGCCACAAGGCATAATAGTTAACCCTGATTTTTCATCTTGATAAATACAATCAGCAAACTGCTCGGTACCCGTAATTAAATTGCTCAAACCCGGATGATAAAGCGGTATATTAAAACGCTTGCAAATACTCGGTTTACGCATATCTGCATCAATTAAAATGGTTTTTTCAACTTGTGCTAACGAAAAAGCCAAATTGGTAGCCGTTGTTGTTTTACCTTCACCGGGAACCGTTGACGTTATTTCAATAACTTTAGACGCTTTATCCAACTGCGTTAGCACAAAACTAGTACGTAGCGTACGCACCGACTCGGAGAATTTATCTGCACCCTCTTCAAAAAAGTAATGCACCTTTAAGGCAACATTTTTCTTCAACGCCACTAACGGTAATAGGCCTAACATACGCTGTGAAAGTTTATTTTCAATATCACTTGCGGTTTTAAAGGTGTCATTTAAAGCATCAAGTACAAACGCAATAACAATACCGAAGCCAAAAGTAGCAATAAAAGCTAAAATAACCAGTAAGGGTTTGTTTGGCTTTATCGGGTTAGTGGTTTTATAAGCACGGTCGGTAAACCGAGCAACAGCTGCATTGAAATCACCCGTTACTTCTGTTTCTTTAGCGCGAGAAAAAAAGGTATCATAAATATTGCGATTAGTATCCACTTCACGCGACAGTTTTCTGTATTGGTATTCTTTCGATGTTATTTCACGATACACTTTTTTAATACGTGTTAGTTCTATTTCAAGTGCTTGCACATTACGCTTGCTGGTCTTTAACTCTTTTTGAACACCGGTCACTAAACGTTGAACCTGCAAAGAAAGATTTTTCTGTACTGATAATAGCTCAGCTTTTGCTGCAATTAGTTTTGGGTGTTTCGGCCCATAAACACCGAATAAATCTGATAATTTAAGCTCAGAAGTGACTAACGTTCTTTTAATATCTTGTATAGCACGGTGTGAAGTTATATCAGGTATAGACTGTAGTACTTCCAAGTTGTTACGACCGTATTCATCAATAACACGGATAATACTCTCTAATTTGTTTTTTTCATTTCTAGCAACCACTAACTGTACTGAGGTTTGTTCCAATTCTTTTGAAACTAAGCCCAACACACCCGAAATATCAATCAGGTTTTCGCTCTCTAAGTATTGCTGCAATTTGTATTCAGACTCATCAAGCCTTATACGTAAGTCAGACAAGCGGGTAGTTAACCAGCCCGAAGCCTCTTTCGTTACCCCCATTTTATCTATTAAATGTTGCTCAATATAAACTTCACCGACAGTATTAGTCACTAAGGCTGCCAATTTAGGATCACTACTTTGGAAAGAAATATGCACTAACTGAGTTTTTCGTATTGGGTTTATGGTTAATCGATGAGTAAAAGCACTGACTAGCGCCTGTAAGGCCTTTTCTTCTTGTTCTATGATAGATAACGTTACCGCTTTCTTTTTAGGAATAAAAGGTAGTGATTGTTTAACCTCATTAATAAAAGCACGAACAACTGAAGGTTTATCAATAAAGTCTGGGTGTTCTTTTAAGTTTAATTTTTCTATCACTGCTTGGGCAATAGTTCTTGATTTTAAAATTTCAAATTGTGTGAGATAATATTCTTTGCGATTAGAGTCTAAGCCATACACTTCTGCAAACGATACCGCTTTATTTTGTTGCGACTCTATCAGTAACGTCGCGGTAGAGCGATAAATCGGCGTCATATTTAAGGCAATAACAGCCGTTAGTAATGCAACCAGAATAGCTAAAGAAGCAATACGCCATAGGTATTTTTTAAATACTGAAAAATAATGGCGTAAATCAATATCCTCTTCGATTGATTGATTACTTCTCGACTGAAAGCCGACAGACTTAGCCACTGTTTGGGTTTTATCACTAGCAGGAAGAGGAATCTCGCTGGCTATATTACTATTTATCATTAAAAGAACCTTTGTTCTATGGTGATGGTATCACCCGCATTGACATTATGCTGAAGAGAGGCATGCTGTTTAAGCTTTTTGTCTGCTTCTTTATATAAAGAAATTTTGTCTGTATCAGCACGATCAGTTAAGCCCCCGGCTAATGCTACCGCCTGATTAATGGTCATACCGGGGTGATACGGATAACCACCCGGTTTTTTTACTTCACCATGTATGTAAAAAGGTCGGTATTCAATTACCTGGACATACACGTTAGGGTTAATTAAATAATCACCTTTTAAGCCTTGAGTAATAAACAACTCGACTTGTTTTATCGACAAGCCAGCGACCTTAACATCACCTAAAAATGGGTAGTTGACGCTGCCACTGTTACCTAAAAAACTTTCAATACTTAAATCTTCTTGACCAAAGACCTTAATAGATATTTTATCACCCGCGCCTAGAATATAAGCTTCTTGCGCATGTGCTAGCGGTGACATAAATAAACAAATAAATAGTATAAAGCAGAGTGTTTTATTAAAAAGCATAAGGTTCAAAGGTCTCTATAAAGAAAAAGTAAAGTCTAAGCCGACGACACTTTTATCATAGACAATATTGTCACGGGTAGAGTTTTGATCGGTATATTCAATGTATAACGCTATATCAACCCAACGTTTAAATTCATAATTAACATCCATATATAAATTATTACTTTTATCTAGTCGTTCAAACCCCGTATACTCTTCACGTATGTAGCGGTAATTCAGCGTAGTAGTAACCTTTTCATTCCATTGATGTTGCCAGTTTACCCCGTAAATACTTTCGCTAATGTAATCACCTTGTACATCAGGATCTTTCGCTGAACGAGATGTTTCCAGTGTTAAGGTGGTATAGGTTAATGGTTGCCAATCAAGATTACCTTGCCAACTCACCCCTTTAAAATCTTCACGACCAGAATCAGAAAATATTTTCTGCTCTTGACCAATTTTAAAACTACCCGAAGTTAACGCGGTAGCTTCCCACTTAATTCCGACTAATGCAGTAAAAACATCTGAATCACGTGAAATTGCTTCATCTTTGTCATAATTAATCGCACTAGCTTTGATTTCAAAAAAAGCATCGGTACTGGCATTGGTGGTATAAAAAAAGGTAGCGCCTAATGTCGGCTTATCAAAGCTACGGAATTGGGTTATATTAGTAAAGTTAGTGTAGTTTTTATTATAATAACGTGCCATCACGGCAATACGCCCCTTAGACGCTAAACTACCATATTCATAGCTTAATTTAGCTAATTGCTCATTATATAATAACGGTTCGGCGGCCGCATTACCTAAACCTTCAGTAAGCCCGGTACCACGCGCTTCAGACTTTTTATTTGCCTCAAGCTTAATATCAAAACGAGAGCGTGAACTTGGCTCTAAATGACTGGTAAAAGCTAAATTACCGGTAAGATAATTATCATCAGAGCTATCAAAATAGGTGCCAGACTCTATGCCAACATCTAGCTGGAAGTTATTAATACCGTCATCAAGTAAAAACTTTACTGCTGGTGCCAGGGTGAATATACCACTGCCTGTAGTATCACTCGTTTGACTAAAAATGTTATTGTCGTATTTATAACCTGTCTTAATAATAGGTATAATTGCGATGCCAGAGTCTGTTATATAAGGCTCTGGTTCAACGGCAACAACCGAACTACTAAATGCTATAGCGGTAGCACTTAATAATAGCTTTATTTTCATACTCATTTTCTATTCCCTTAAATTGAATTTATGCTTTGTCGTTCAAGTAGATTAACAAGTATTTTAATAGGCATTTTTTGATACAAAACCTTTAAAAACCGTTAATATAATTATTTTTATATCAAGCCAAACAGACCAATTCTTAATATATTGCAGGTCAAATTCAACTCTTTTTTCCATTTTTTCCAAGGTATCCGTTTCACCACGCCAGCCATTAATTTGCGCCCAACCGGTAATGCCCGGCTTAACTTTATGGCGTAACATATAAAATTCTACTTTTTTACGGTATTCTTCATTATGAGATACCGCATGAGGTCTTGGACCCACTATAGACATAGAGCCACTCAGCACATTAAAAAATTGTGGCAGTTCATCTAAACTTGTTCTACGCAAAAAACCGCCAAAGGGGGTAATACGGGGATCATTCTTTGTCGCTTGAATAACCTTGTCGCTATTTTCCATCACCGACATGGAACGAAATTTCCATACTTTTATTTTTTGCCCTGATAAGCCATAACGATCTTGCTTAAATAATACTGGGCCTTTGGAAGTCAATTTAATTACAATCGCTATAAGCATAAGTACAGGTAAAATAGTAAATAAAATTAACGAGCCAATAATGACATCTTCACTGCGTTTAATTAAACGACGAATTCCCAGATAAGGCGACTCAAAAACACTGAGCGTATCTATTTCGCCCACATGGTCAATTCGTGAATGCATTAAATTGGATAAAAGAAAGTCAGGAACCAAATGAACATCAACCGTGGTATCACCTAAGTAAGAAAGTATTTCAGCAATACGTTTTTCAGCCGCTATGGGTAGCGCAATAAATAAAACATCGATTTCACCCGCTCGCGCTTTATTTACCGCAGTATCTATAGAGCCAACGATATCATTAGGCTTTAATCCCGTGAGTCTATCGGGTGCTCTGTCTTCAAAGAAACCAACATTGTCATAACCTAATTCATCGTGCAGCTTAATTTGCTGCATAATTTTAATGCCTAACGGAGTAGCGCCAATGATAGCGACTTTTTTACTGCTCAAGCCCAACTTACGCCTGTTTTTTTTGTAAGAACGTAAAGATACACGCCATACAAATAACAAGGTAAAAGCCAGTACAAACCAAAGCGTAATGGTAATACGTGAAAGCTGTTCTGACACTTTAAAAGCAAAGAAGAAAACAAAAAGGCCGCTAAATGACAGCAGTAAACTTAGCCATGCGGTGAGTACCATCTCTCTTAACTTTCCCGCACGCCAAGAGCGATATAAATTTAACCCTTCAGCGACATACGAATAGCTTACCAGCACCACTAAAAGTGCCATTAAATATTCTCGAGATAAAGTAACACCGTAGATATAAGTAGCTATAATCAAACTGGAAGTTAAAATAAAGACATCAATAAGTTTACTACCAAAAGCGTTGGTACTAAAACTGTCACTAAAAAGAGCTCGGGGGAGCATATATTTACCCTAATATTTGAAGCCTGTATTTCTATCAATCATTGATGAAATATTTTTGCGTATTATACAGAATTAAAAGCACTAAAAACATTACAAATAGATTAAATTATTATATCAAAATATTTTAAAGTGCCTTATTGATTTAATCTTTTTGATAACTACACATATGATAAACATGATGTTGCAACAAAGTGATAACAATGAACTGTAAGGTTGGAAGTATAAAGTAAATATCCATTTATACTTCAACCACTTAAACTCTATAATTTAACCTTTTCGCGCAAGCTATATAATAACCATACTAGATAACTGCATAGTTAATATCATTGCTGCTGTAGTCACCGATTAACTCCTTCCATATTTGTCTTCAAAACGGACAATATCATCTTCACCTAAATATGAGCCCGTTTGTACTTCAATGAATTCAAGCGGTAATACACCGGGGTTTTCTAATGAGTGGATCGTACCAAGTGGGATATATGTCGATTCATTTTCAGTCATTAAAAAGGTTTTATCACCGTTAGTAATTTTGGCTGTACCAGAAACCACACCCAATGTTCTGCCCTGTGATGATGCATTTGAAGAGACAATTTAGCGCCTGGTTTTACTGTAATACTTTTTACTTGGTCACGTTCACCGAAATCAAGTGAATCGTATTTACCCCACGGACGGAACACTTCACGTTGATGTTTATATTCGTAGCGGTCTTGAGATTTTAGCTTCTCAACGATGGCTTTAACATCTTGGACTTGGTCTTTACAGGCCACTAATATGGCATCTTTGGTTTCCTCGATAACGAGGTTATCTACTCCAACAGTGGTAACTAATTTATTGTTAGCACTAATATAACTATTAGTTGTATTATGGCTAATTATATCACCATGATTTCCATTTTCATCTTTTTCACTTACTTCCCACAATCATGAAAACGAACCGACATCACTCCAGCCAGCATTCATTGGTACTACTATAGCGTCTTGAGTGCGGTCCATTACTGCATAATCTATCGAATCTTCTGGGCATTTTTCAAATATATCCGCACTGATACGAGTGAAATCTAAATCTTGGGTTTTGTTTTCATAGGCTTCAGTACAAACGCTTAGCATTTCAGAAGAAAACTTAGCTAATTCTTCAAGATAGCGAGATGCCTTAAACATACCACTGTTCCACAGGTATTCTCCTGAATCTAGGTATGCTTGCGCTGTGGCTAGGTTTGGTTTTTCGACAAAGCTGTCTACATCAAAGCCAACAGCTTCATTCTGTGCTTGTTTAGTGCCTTGTTTAATATAGCCATAACCCGTTTCTGGTTTAGTTGGTACAATACCAAAGGTAACTAATTTATTTTGTTCAGCAAAAGCTGTTGCTGTAACAACGGCATTTTGAAATGCTTTAACATTTTTAATGACATGATCCGCAGCTAATATTAATAATAATGGGTCTTCACCATTAGCCATGGCAGCCAAAGTAATTGCCGGAGCGGTATTCTTACCCATAGGCTCTAGAATGATATCACTAGCGCCAGTGCCATTAGCACGCAACTGTTCGGCAACAATAAATCGATGTTCTTCATTACAAATAATTAACGGCTGTAAACAATTGCTGCTATCAAGACGATTAATAGTTTCTTGCAATCGGTGTTTTATCATTTAATAATGCTAAAAACTGCTTAGGGTGTAACGCACGAGACAAAGGCCATAAACGACTGCCACTACCGCAAGACATAATTATAGGTAAAATCATCATATTTACTTATATATAAAGTTTTCAAAACCATTGTGCTTAACAAACTTAGGTAAATAAGCATTTTATCAAGCCTCAAATAAACACTAGCCTACATTATGAGCATAGAACTGCGCGCAAAGAGCTATATAGGCTTACCCATGAATTAATAATTTTCGCTATTATACTTAAAATAGTGGTCTGGAATAAAAACATTGACAAAGATTGTTATGTGGTGTTTTATTTTTTTCTTTACTTTAATTAAGTAACTGAGAAATAGCGCCTAAATAGCATGGGTGATTTACCCCTTAGCTTCAAAGTATATTTAGGCTAAAGCTACTCTAACGTTTACGTTCTAACACCTCAACATTCATTTTAATCACATTGGCTAAGCTATGCGCACTGGTTCCACCATCACCACAATTAGCTAAAAAAGGGGTACCATTTGTTAATACATAATTCTGACCTAAGGTTACCGTGTTAGCATTTACATTAACAAAAGTAGAAAAAAGGCAAACACCAACAAACCTAGTACTTGTTGCACTAATCAGATTACCGGTAATTAAGGCATTCCCCTGCCCTACAGCAATACCGATAGGTCTGTAACCGGAACGGTTAGTAACTCCAATAATATTATTGTGACTGATTGTTATCTGTGAATCAGGGCCATAGCGATTAGCAGTTGCTACGGTGATGGCTCCATTAAACTTGAGGTTGGTGTTTATAATATTGTTTGAATGAATATTAACGTTTTTAGTATTAATTTTTATGTCAATCGCTTCATTCATGGTGTTTGATATACTATTACCTTCGATTCTTACATTATTTATAACTTGATTGTAATTATCATTACCATCACCGATATAAATACCTTCTCCATACTGAGCAAGCCTTTTACCCGTACCTGAAATTATATTGTCAGCAATAACAAAATTTTCAAGCGACTGCTTTGCTATGCCCGACTTAACAATAATGCCCTCTTGGCCAACATTATAAATAGTATTATTAACAAGAGTTAAATCTGAAGAGCCTTGCGCATAAATACCATACATACCGCCAGATAAAGTAAATTCTGAAATAATAATATTTTTAGAGTTTTTTATAGCTATGCCCGTACCAGAATAACTATTTTGTATAATTTGAACATCTGCGTCAGTTTCGGCTTTTAAGGTAATATTATTTATTCCTCCCTGAATATTTTCAATTTTAATAGCAGGATAAATACCCGTTTTAAAACAAATAACCTCACCAGAAGTACTATTTAATAAGGCTTCATTAATATCATTATATTCAATGGTAATTTTAGCTTGGGATTTCGTAGATATAAGTGCAGGGATAGCAGCACTTGATTCAGTTAAAGGGAGAGTACTAAGTGGGTGAGAACTTAAAGTACTCACCATATACATAGTACAGGGTTGCGCAATAACGCTAGCCTGAAAAAAAAGGAGAGTGAAAATAAAAAAAACAATCATGAAATCGCTAACCTTTTTCACTTCCAATACAACTTTTGCAATACAACGTAACCAGCCCCCGTAACCGCTAACGAACTAAGACCTAATAGACACAAGTGATACAAAGCACTTTGATAAGTCATTAACGACAGTTCGGGTTGTTGCACTAGGTCTAAAAATAACAAATTAACATAAGGACATAAAACAATACAAAAAATAAGAAATAAGTTCGTATTATATTTACGTTTAAATATACGGGTCTGCATGACCCAAAAGCATTGAATAAAATTAATAACAAAACCGACCACTAATAACTGACATAACAAGATTAAATCAACAAAATATACCCCGACAATTATCATGGTAACGTTCACAATAGAGCTAAATATGCCACAATAAAATTGTGATTTTGACTGACCAACCGCTTGATATATTCCGCCAGTAGAGCTTAAGACCATTTGCAAAGGAATACTTACCGCCAATAAACTTAAATATTGGCCAGCTTCATGCCACTGCGGGCCAAACATAATATAAATAACTTCATCGGCTCCCCAAAATAAAACCCAAGAAACAAAAAAACCTAACATCGCTAACTTAAAGGCGATGGGATAATATTCTTTTTCAATAATCTCTACCTGGTGTTTATATTTAGTTAACACCGGTTGTAGCGCAGGTGTAATGGCAAAAGTAAATAACTGCAGCGGATAACGCATCACTTGGTATGACTTCTCATAAAGACCCACGGTAGCGACACCAAAGTATTTTGTAATTAATATAGTGTCTAAGTTTCGTGAAAAATAATTTAATAAATTAAAACCCAATTGATACTTAGCAAAACTCAATAAAATTTTAATGGATGAAAGGCTTCGACCTAACCGAGGTTGTCCTATGGTCGTTTTTGACGATTTTAGATAATAAAAAAAGAAGCGAATACTCGGTACAAAAACAAATTTACTGGCTAAGGCCAGAAAACCGTAGTCTAAATAGAATAAAGTAATACATAAAACAAAGGCTAAAAATTCCGCATAAATATCGGCTTTGGCAATGTCGATAAACAACGAATCTTTTTGTAATGTCGCCACTGGCAGCATAGACGCCGACGAGGCCAATATAACAAAACACACAATGATGGTCAGGTTAAAACTGTCGTCCCCCAAACCCAGCCAAACAAACATACTGTCGGCACTGATAAAAAAAACACCGACAAGCGCCAAGCCTAATAACAAGGTAAAAGAAAATATACCGTCTCGGTCTTTTGCCGATAAGGTATCAGCATACACCACCGCAGGCCCTAAACTTGAAGTAGCAACCAATTGAAAAAACATAACAATAACTTGTAGTGCGGCCAGAATACCAAACATTTCAGGGGTAAATATGCGAGACAGAATGGCCAGCGACAATATTTGAAAAATATAAAGACTATACTTTCCCGTTAGGCTGTGCAAAATCGCTTTATTTAGCTCTTTATTAATTTTTGTCATTAAAACTCATTATATACAGTCAAGAAAATACAGTTTAAAAGTACAATTACGAAAAACAGGCTAAGAAAAAAATGCATTTTTTAACGTTTTTGCCATCGTATAATTTGTTATATCTACCGGCTGGGTTAAAATCTCACGGGCTGATAGTTCGTCAAAGGTAATTTCAGGCATTGGCGTATCGGGTAAGGTAACCGTAAATAATTCACTACCAATTTCATTGGCAATTTGTAGCTGATGATCATCGGAAAATTCATTATATTTTGCCACGCGTGGCACAAAAATCACTTTCTTTTGATAACTCAGCATTAAATTAATACTGCCAATACCACAATGACTGATCACCAAACTCGCCTGTTTTACTAGCGACTCCATTTCGTCTCTGCTGATCATCTCAACCACTTCACCATTAGCGGGTAGTTGAGTCACTTTATTATGGCTGGCTTGTATCACCCATTTCACCCGTTTGTCGTGATATAACGGTAACGCGGCTAGCAGGGTAAACAAGCGAGCAAAGTCATATTGATTAGTGCCAACGGTTACAAGGATCATAGGGCAATCATCAACTTTCTTAGACGTTACTTTATAGTTGTTCTCACATAAAATATCGAAACATTTACCAATATATTTAGCCTGATTTTTTTCCGCTATTTTTTGCCACTGACAATAAAAGTCATTGTATAAGTTATACTTTTTAACCAGCTTACCGGTATTCGATAATTCTACTACCCTTGATAAGGTGTCTAAATAGACAAACTTAATAGGGAGAAACTTACATAACAAAGCAAACGGTAAAACGATGGGGCCACCGGTACTAAAAACTACCGATGGGCGTTCACGCAATAATACGTACACAGCATAAAAAATATTAAAAAAGTGAATCAGGAAATTATGTTGCGTATCCCAAATTTTGTACACTTTTTTAATTTTATCGTTACTGATATTTTTTTTATTCGATACCAAGGAAATATTTTCACACAGACTAGTAGCACACATAGCTTGCGTTAAATGACCACCAGCCGAGGCTATTATTAATATTCTTTTACTATATTCCATCACTTACCCTATTAGTGATTGTCTCTTTTTTATATTTAGCAGTAAATTTCCTCGCTAAAGTTACGCCTGGTTTCTCTACAAATCGACAACTCAGTTCAGCAACAATAATAGAAACAATTAAGACAGTTAAAAACACTAGAGCAAAACCTAACGAGGTAAAGGCGAAGTCACCAAATAGGTGAAATACAGCACCAATCACCACAGCATGTAATAAATAAAGAGAATAAGAAACCTTACCTAAATAGATAAAAAACGGATTGTTTAACTTTATTTTGGTAACCAATAGATAAAATACAGTAAAAGCAGACAACTGAGTTACATACCAAGATAGCCAACCATCTAAGTAATACATACGCTGTGCGACAAACAAGCTAGCAAAATAAAAAATGGTTAATATAATTAAGGGGATTTTCAATTCAGTTTGCTTTTCAAGTAAGTAATTACGTAAAACAGCGCCATAAAACATAGCAGACAAACCTAAAGGCATAATTATAGGAATTTTAATATGATAATAATAACGAATGCTAGCAAAGACAATAGCAGCAAGACTTAAAAGTACCGAGAGTGTTATTAAGTATTTATTATTCTTCAGGCCTCCAAAGTAAAATAACCCTGCACAAGCAATATAAAAAACCAACTCTAAATGCAATGTCCAATAAGCCCCTATAACACTTTCGACACCTAAGAACTTATGAATCATAGTGAAATTAACTAATACTTGTTGAGGTGAATCAACATGCACCCCTACCCCTAATCCAATAATAGTGGCCACTATTATTGAAAACCAATAAGCGGGATATAGTCTAAAAAAACGTTTAATTGCAAAGTTTTTCAGTGCATTTGGTGTTTCACCTTTTAAGCTCCAAGGAATAACAAAACCACTAGTGATAAAAAAAACAATGACCCCTAAACGACCTAAATCAACGGTACTATTAAATCCTGATAATATCGGGTATGCACCCTCATTATATTTAAGAAAAACTTCAAACGTATGATGTACTACAACTAATAATGCAGCAAGCCCACGAATAGAATCAAGATAACCTAACCTGTTGTTCATAAAACCTTCCTAATAAATTTTTTACTAACTAACTTTTATATTTTCCAGTAAAGAGCTGTAATATATTAAAACCTCACACTGAGCCATTTCCATTGTTACGTTTACTTATTATTTTAGCTGGCACGCCACCAACAATAGAAAATTCAGCAACATCTTTAGTCACCACCGCACCTGCGGCCACTATCGCGCCTTTACCTATAGTGACTCCGGGAAGAACAGTGACATTGCGACCTAACCAAACATCGTCTTCAATAACTACGGCTTTCTCTGCTCGATACCCTTGCAATGACATAGGAATATCCGTGCGTTCAAATTCATGCATGCGGCTTAATAACGAAACATTCGGTGCAATCAATACATCATTGCCGATAGTGACTTGCTCTAAATAGACATTTTCATTGATACGACAGCCACTACCAAAAGTAACTTTTTTGCCTTTCGCAATATAAACACCACCGCCAATCATGGCGGGATTACCACCTGTCGCCATGATGTTCAGTACATTTTTAAAATACCAAACACGCCAGTTAGAAAAAATAGGGGTAAAACGTGCTGAGGGTAATTTACTTAAAAAGAGGTAATAAAAAAGTATTTTAATCATGTTATTTCTGCTTGTTTACTTGAATATAAAGTATTGGAATTTAAGTTATCTAAGGCTAAATTATTTAAATAATCCTTTCCAACTTGCTCCGCAGTGTAAAAGGATAAACAATTATCCTCTTGGTATTTTTTAATACTGTTACATAGCTGGGCATTATTTTTGTCTATTTTTGTTATGCTTGCTATCAATTGCGCAACATTAACCGCGGTGATTTTTTCACCAATACAAACATTATTGAAATAACCATCAATACCGGTATTTTCAACATATAAAATAGGGCAACCTACCGATAACGCTTCAATATATGCCATACCAAAGGTTTCATTCATTGCTGGTAATAAAAAGCCTTTACTCTGGCTCATCGCGCTTAATAACACTTGTTGAGAAACTTGCCCTTTTAAATGCACACAAGCGACAGCATTATGTTTAACAATCAGGTTTTCTATTTCGGTTTGATAAACAGCATCCCCAGAGCCATAAACAGTTAACTCTATCGATGAGTTCTGTTTATTAATCGCTGCTATAGCTTCTATCAATTCAGCTAAGCCTTTACGCTTATATTGATGATAACTTACCGCTGTTACATAACCATGACGTAAATCGGCATCTTGCTGCGGGTATGACAGGTTGATATTGCAGATATTAGGTAACAAACTCGTTTTAGCGATAATTGCCAAATCAATATCAAGGATTTTTTGCACAGGGACTTTAGCCCATGCACTTACCCAAAAGACCTTTTTAGCTTGCATAAACACTTTACTAAATAAATTTTTATGCTGCGGTAAACGTCTTATATTATGCATATCACTACCACCACGTACTGATAACACATAAGGTTTATTCATTTTTTGTGCTAAAAAATAAGCCAACACACCTTCACTGGTTAATTTGTGGCCATGAATTAAATCAATATTTAGGTGTTTAATTTTTTGGTGAATATAACAAGCACTGAGCTTCATTGAAAAATAATAAAGAAACGGTAAGGGTATCGCCCAATAAACAATACTTATGCCTTGCTCAAACGACTTAGACGAGAGACTAAATGGGTTAGAGCTACGATTAATAGAAACTACCGTATGTTTAATATTGGTATCTTGTAATTCACAACTCGAAATTAAATTCGCTACAGCTTTAGTGAATGGGTAAGGCCGACCATCGGGGTAATCTTGATGGATATGTAAAACATTCATCGAGCGGCTCTTTCCGCTAACGTTTTTTCAATCACTGCTTTTAATTTTTGACGAAAAGAGTCAATAGAAAATAATTCTGCATTTTCTCTAACCTTTTCAGGTAAAAATACCGGCATAGCTTCAAAACGTGTAACTGCATCAACGACACTTGGAACGGTTTGCTCGGCAAAATGTAACCCTGAACCGCCATCAACAACGGTTTCTAAACATCCACCTTTACCGTAAGCAATAACCGGTGTGCCACAAGCTTGCGCTTCAACGGGAATAATACCAAAGTCTTCTTCGGCAGCAAAAATAAACGCTTTGGCTTTTTGCATATTGTCGATTAGTACTTCGTTAGACTGAAAACCTAACAGTTCAATATTCGCGTAACCTTCCGCTATTTTTTTTATTTTATTAAACTCAGGTCCTTCACCAATCACTTTTAGCTTTTTATCTGGCATTTTAGTAAACGCTTTAACAACCAAATCAATACGCTTATAAGGCACCATTCTTGATGCGGTCAAATAAAAGTCTTCTTTGTGAGTTGCTAAGGTAAATTGCGATAATTTTACCGGAGGATTAATGACCTCAGCTTCACGGCGATAACATTTATGAATACGTTTTTTTATAAAGTTAGAGTTGGCAATAAAGGCGTCAACACCATTGGCTGTTCTGGTATCCCAAATTCTAAATTTATGTAGGAAATAACGAGCAATGGTCGATTTAAGGCCACGCTCCATATTACTTTCTTTTAAATATTGTGCTTGTAGATCCCATGCATAACGCGCAGGTGAATGACAATAACTAATATGCGTTTGTTCCGGCCCTGTGATCACGCCTTTAGCTACGGCGTAACTTGACGATATAATCAGGTCAAATGGCGACATGTCGAACTGCTCAATAGCAATAGGAAACAGTGGGAAGTAATTACGGTATTTACTTTTAGCAAAAGGTAACCTATGTATAAACGAGGTATGTATTTTACGATCACCTAACCATGCTCGATCTTGCTCAGGTAAATAATCAACTAAAGTAAAAACCTCAGCTTGTGGGTAGATGGCTAATATTTCTTCTAGCACTTTTTCAGCACCACCGTTTACCACTAGCCAATCGTGTATTACTGCGACTTTCATTTTATTACCATTTTTTTAGTGCTTGCGGCTATTTTTTGAGAATCTCGATAATAAATTAGCCCAAACATAGTTAAAAGAATCACAACAAATATAGATAGTTCATTTATCGTGCTTTTTGTTGTAAAAACAAGTTGTGAAATAGGTGTCGCTATGAATAAAAAATAATGCAGTACGTAAGCTAATAACGAGTTTCTTCCGATTACGTCTAAAAATGAGAAAATAATCTGTGGAGCCCATTTCTTTGTCGATAGAAGCGCCAAAACACTGCTAATAAAAATAGCAATACCTGTATATATCAATACATATGAAGGATGAGGGGGAGCTTTAAGTTCTGCGTTAGCTAAAGAAAGTAAGGGTGTTTTGCTAACATATTGTAAAATCACAGAGCCTAATACAATAAATATTAGACTCATGCAACCAAACAATAACATTCTCAATTTATCGGTAGAGATCTGTTTATAGAGTCTAGCAAGTAGCATTCCTAACATCACCAAACTAAAAAACGGGAAGAACGGATATACATTATAAAATAGAAAACGAAACCACATAGTCGGAAATTCGGTAGCATAATGACTACCAATATAATAACTAACAGAGTAAGTTATTATGATAACGAATAAGCTTATTACTTTTTTCATTGATTGCAGCCAATACAAAACTAATGGTGCACAAGCAATAGCAAAAAAATAAAAGCTTAGTATTTCACCCGACCTTGAAAAGCTTTGATAAAATAAAGTGCTCAATAAATACTCTTGCATTTCGGGGTATCTAACAGCTGTAGCTAAAACAATAACTTCTCGTCCAAGCAAAACAAGACCTAGACGTGGCATCAGGTTAAAATACAGGCTTTTTACATCATGTAAGCTTTGTATTTTTTTTCCGTAAGCAATCGCAAAAGTAAAACCAAACATTAATATAAAATAAGGCGTAGCAACACGTAAAATAGATTTAATTAAAACTAAAATATCTTTTGTAATTAACTCTCTTGATTCGAGTGCACCAACGTAATGAACAGCAATTAACAACATAATTGCTAATCCGCGGCATGAATCCAACCACGTGATTCTATTCGTAAATACTTTTTTCATTTTGACTCTCGTTTTACAGGTAATGCAGCACGACTAATAGCAAATATAATAAGGGTAAAAAACCACATCATGGTTTGATCACGCATAAATGTAGCTTCTGTAAAATTATAAATAATCGGAATAATACAAGCGATTTTCAAATAATTATTATTTATCCCTTTATAAATAAATATAATTATTGCCATAACAGCACATGAACCTATAACACCTAATTGTATTAGTATATCGATATAGCCATTGTGAGTAGAACCAATTCGTTTTAAATAACTCCAGTCATCGTCAAACATTAGTGGTACTACACCTGTCTGAAAATAAGAGCTATAGCCATAACCTAAATAAAATTTATTATAAATATCCAAATCATCATACAACGTGGTCCAAATAAGGCCGCGTCCTGTAATAGCACTAGGACTGATATAATTACCAATATGAATAAAATCAACAAAAAAATAGCTAAACGATGGAATTAGAATAAATATACTACAAAGAACTATAAATAAACTGGGGATAAGTAATCGGCTTAAATTAGGTAAATATTTAAACAAAACTGAAAATAGTGCAAATAGCATAATACTGGTTTTACTTTGTGTCATAAGTAATAAAACAAAAAACACAGCAGCCAAATAAATTAGAATTCTACTTGATGTTACATTCATTTTGAGAGTTAAAAACATTAAGGCCAGCAAAACCATGATATTTTGCCCCAACATATTTTTACCTTTACTAAATCCAATTAAAGAGCCTCCTGTTGAGAAACCGGTCCCTTTTAATACAGCTACAAGCGTTAACAATAGAATTAAAACACTTGCAATAACTAAACATTTTTCAAAATTATTATGGTACAAAGTAAAATATAGTGATGTAACAACTGTGAAACAGAAAAGCATTTGAAATATGCTTCGTTTAATTGTTAATTGTGGGAAATCAGACCACAAGACACTAACCAGTGCAATACCACATAACATCAGTAGTACTAAAATTAATCCTGCTTTTCTTTTATCAAAGACATAAGGACATTTAACACTGCGCCACATAAAAAAGAAAAACATGAAAAGCCAAAAGGCTTGTTTAACCACGTTACCTTTAGTGTCACCAGATGCTTTATAACTTTCTTCAAACATTAAACCTAGCTTTGGCGTTAAATCGGGTGTAAAAAATCCGAAACAAAAAAGCAAGACTAAAGCAAAGCCATATTTTTCAAGTAATCGCACAAAGTACATAATCTTATTTCCCACCAAAAAAATACTGACGACTTAACCGAGTACGTGAAAGCATATAATGACAAAAAATAGAGAATAAAATAGTGAGCAAAATAAGAAAAAATTGATTATCTAAATTAAAACCATGTTTTACCGTAATTTGTAATGGTTGATGCAGATACATGATCGTCATCGACATGCCTCCTAACATAACAAAAGGCTTTGCTAAATGGCTCATATCACTTGTTTTTTGAGCGACAATAAAAATCACAACCGTTACGGTTAACGACAATACAAACGAGATAATTGGCATGCCTAAATTAGAATATTTAATGTCGATATAAAAAATTTCCGGCATTAGACTAAACGCGATAAAAAACAAAACGGTATATACAATACAAAAATGATTGATGATTGAGGTGACTGAAGTATTAAATTGTTTGTACAGGTAACCAGCATAGTAAAATGGTAGTGCATAAAGTACGGTATTAACTGCCCAGAAATAGCTTTTATCTTGCATAAATGGTTCAGCAATATAAGCTAAGAGCAGCGAAATCAACATAATAATTGATAAAACCTTCTTATTAGCAACAGTAGCGATTAAGGCAAAAACAATCTGCGTTAGAAATAAACTGGTTATAAACCAAAAAACGGATAACTCTCCAGTTAATGCCTGACCGCCCCATAAGGCATCGGTTATTAGGGCAATATTAATCTCATGCGTTTTAAGCCATTCTTTCAATAACAATAATGAAGAAAACACCATTAAAAAACTAGCATAAGGAATAAGTAAAGCATTAGTTTTTTTGTTGATAAAGCTTTTCAACTCTTGTGGTTGCTTAAATAAGTAGCCACTCAGGAAGAAAAACAGCGGCACGTGAAATAAAAATAGTATTTCACGTAAGATACCATCTGTAATATGCCCGATGACAATAGTTAAAATACCAATACCTTTTACAATATCAATCCATTGGTGTTTATTATTTTTCATTGAAATTCTACTAATAACATTATTTCATACACGCTTAATACAAGTCTTGAAGTTTATTCTGATAGAAATACTTTAGCTTTCCGTACCTATCGGCACTTTTAAGTAACCATTTATAATGGTGTACCTTACCAAATGGGTAACTTAAAACGGTTAATATGCTTTCAACACATAAAAAGACTAAATTTTTAACAAAATATTTAGTCTTTTGACTTAATGGCTTGTCATGATACCTGTACTTAGTAAAACTACTACCAATACGTATTTTTCTCTTAATAAGAAACTCAATACACAGTCTATTTTTTTCAATTTCTTCCGATACAATAGCTTCTTGACAATAAACTAGTCTATGGCCTTTTTTATGAAGTCGATGGAAAAAATCAGCATCTTCGCCACCACTCAATCCATACACTAAATCAAATAACTGCCCGTCTATTGCAGACAGACTAACCAAAGTACAATTACACGCTCCGCTACTTACTTCAGTGCCTGTAGCTCTTTCGATACGATCAAAAAAACCACCTGTTATTATCCACGATGGCGTATTTTCAGGGTATGTTGATATCACTCGCCCAAAAACGGCTTGAGCTTTATACGTTTTTGCGGTGTTAAATAACGATACAAGCCAGTTTTTATCTGCGACTTCATCATCATCAAGAAAAGCAATCCATTCACCAGAGGCCTGAGATAAAGTCATATTCCTTGCTGCTGATATATTTTTCTTGGGTTCACTCTTATAAATCAATGAATAGGGATACGAGCCACGTATTTCATTAACTATTTTTATTCCTGAACAATTCTCATCATTATCAACAACAATAACTTCTATCGTTGAATTTTTAGGAATATTTAGGTCAGCCAAGCTCATTAACGTATCAAGTAAATGAGCTCTTTTATATGTACATAAACAAATAGAAATGAGCATTAAATATACTTCTAAAATGATGAACGGCAAAAATCGAGTAACATAAAAAAATTACGTGTTAATCACTTCCAAACAAATCTCTGGTATAAACCTTATCCACCACATCATTCAAGGCGTCACACATGCGATTCGATACAATTACATCTGATATAGCTTTAAATTCATTTAAGTCTTTATAAACCTTTGAATGGAAAAATTCATCTTCTTTTAGTTCAGGTTCAAACAAAATCACTTTAATGCCTTTGGCTTTAATACGCTTCATTATACCTTGTATAGCTGAAGCTCTGAAATTGTCAGAGCCTGTTTTCATAATAAGGCGATATATGCCTACAACCTTTGGATTTTTGTTAATAATGGAGAAAGCAATATGGTCTTTACGCACTATGTTAGATTCAACAATTGAACTGATCAGGGTATTTGGCACATCTTCAAAGTTAGCTCTAAGCTGCTTAGTATCTTTTGGTAAACAATAGCCGCCATAACCAAATGAAGGATTGTTATAGTGATTACCTATGCGTGGGTCTAGCCCGACACCTTCGATGATTTGTTTTGTGTCTAAACCGTGGGTTTCAGCGTAAGTATCTAATTCATTAAAGTATGAAACACGCATTGCTAGGTAGGTATTTGAGAATAGCTTTACCGCTTCAGCTTCTGTTGAGTCAGTTAACAGAATTTCGATATCTTGTTTGATAGCACCTTGGGCTAATAAATTAGCAAATTCTTGTGCGCGCTCTGATTTTTCACCTACGATAATTCTTGATGGATGAAGGTTATCGTAAAGCGCTTTACCTTCACGTAAAAACTCAGGTGAAAATATGATATTGCTGCAACAAAGCTTTTGTTTTATACGCTTGGTAAAACCTACTGGTACGGTAGATTTAATTATCATTACAGCGGTAGGGTTAATTGCCATAACATCTTTTATAACCGCTTCAACCGATGAGGTATTAAATTTATTGTTTACTTCATCGTAATCGGTTGGTGTTGCAATAATTACATAATCAGCATTGGCATAAGCCACGTTTTTATCTGTTGTAGCTGTTAGGTTGAGCTCTTTATTTGCTAGAAAGTCTTCAACTTCAACATCTGAAAAAGGTGATTTTTTATTATTAATAAGGTCTACTTTGTCTTGTAAAATATCAAATGCTACAACTTCATTGTGTTGCGCAAGCAAAACTGCGTTTGATAAACCTACGTAACCTGTACCTGCAATTGTAACTTTCATTATTCGGTAACCCTTTTAAATAACCATTATATGGCTGAATTCTAATTAACCTTCATAAACGTTTTTCGCTATACGTTGGTTTAAATTTATTGTGATTGTTATTCGAGATTAAAACGCCTTTTACAATGACTTTTCTCGCTGCGATCTTTAGCCTGTTGTCGGGTCAAGCCCCGACCTACAATTGACAGGCTAAAGCTTAACCTTTATTTATGATAGCAAAATGGATTCTATGGCTTTTTTGCTTATTTTTTTGGCATCGTCAAAGGCTAACATTTCGTATAATGCGGCCTTAAAGTCTTCGCCTAATTTCCCACACTGCATGCCGTATTCTACGTTAGCTAACATGTAACCGAGTTTTGAACCGCAGTCATGCGACTTACCTATTATATGATAAGCATCTACCGTTTCTAGTCTTTTTAATTGATGAAGTGCATCCGTTAATTGAATTTCTCCGCCAGCGCCAGGCGGGGTGAATTCAAGTAAATCCCAAACTTTGTTTGATAATACGTAACGGCCAGTAATGGCTAAATTGCTCGGTGCTTCACCAATGGCTGGTTTTTCTACCATGTCGGTAATTTTAACACTGTCTCCGGGCTTCATTGTTACGCCGCTTACATCAACCACTCCATATTGATTCACTTGTTCATTAGGAACAGGCTCTACCATTATTTGACTATGTTGAGTTGTTTCAAAACGTTCGATCATTTGCGCTAAATTGTCACGACGATGATCACTTTGATATTTATCGACTATTACGTCAGGTAATAATACCGCAAAAGGGTTGTCACCTATTATGGGGCGAGCCGTTAATATGGCATGGCCTAACCCTAACGGTTGCGCTTGACGTACCGTTATAATGGTAACGCCTTTTGGAATAATGCCGCGAATTTCTTCGAGTAAACTACGTTTAACCCTTGATTCAAGGGCAGCTTCAAGTTCAAAACTTTTATCAAAGTGGTTTTCTATGGCATTTTTACTGCTGTGGGTGACTAAGACAATTTCATTTATGCCTGCGGCAACCGCTTCACTGACAACATATTGAATAAGCGGTATGTCAACAATAGGCAGCATTTCTTTGGGGATGGCTTTAGTGGCAGGTAACATTCTAGTACCTAGTCCCGCAACAGGAAGAACAGCTTTTGTAATTTTCATATACAGCCTATTATCTACGATATTATTAAAATTAGTGTCTAAGAGAGTAAGGAGAGTAAGGAGAGTAAGAGAGTAGTAACTTTTTAGCTATGAAAGAATTATGACGTTTTTACTTAATATCCGTATCATCTGAGAATTAATGACCCGTCCCTTAAATCGAAAAAAGATTATACTTACGCTGTAAATATTAGCAATTCTTATTTCCCTCTTTCATTGATAATAGGCTGAGGTATTACCAATGAAAAAGGTATAACATTACGTTAAATCATCTAACGTAGTAAAAATGAATTTCTCATTGGCTCTATTCTCATTCGGCTATGATATGCAATATCCCTGTACAATTTGTTATTCACGACTAAGGGATGTCAGACTATTCAAATACCTGTTGATTTTATTAGTTCTACCGATTTTTGTTGATTTATAATCATTAACATTATTTAATGCTTTTCAACGGTTAATCCCTTAATGATGTACAAGTAAACTAAGGAGTGTTTTGAAAAACGTTAACACCCTATTATGGTTATTGTTAATCATATTATCTTGCCCATCATCCAGTCAATTAGATGATTTTTTTTCGGCTTCCTTTTATCAAAAACTGACCTCGACTTACGGTGCAGCAGCAAAAAACCGTGCTGAAAAATGGCGTGATATCATTGTTAATAATCAGTCAGACAGTGATTGGGCTAAAATTAACAAAGTGAATCACTTTTTTAATAAAGCCATTACTTACCAAGATGATCTACTTTTATGGGGAAAAAAAGATTACTGGGCTTCACCTGTTGAAACCATTGGCCGTGGTAAGGGCGATTGTGAAGACTTTGCCATTGCAAAATATTTCACTTTGACCTCTTTAGGTGTAGATCCTAATAAATTACGTTTGATGTATGTTCGTCAGCTAACCGTAAACCAACCGCACATGGTATTAATTTATTTTGAAAACCCAAAAGATGTACCTTTTGTTTTAGATAACTTTAATCCTAAAGTGTTACTGGCAAGTAAAAGACGAGACTTAAAACCTATTTATAGCTTTAATGCCGAGGGATTATGGATGGCTAAAGCAAGAGGTTTAGGTCGAAAGGTAACAAATAGCCGAGGTGTTTCCGCTTGGAACAACTTAGTACAGCGCATTGAAGGAGGTGAAATGCAAACATTCGCCACCGTTAACTAAGCCTAAAATAGCTTAAACCATTTAAAAGTAATATAAAAAATAATAATTTCGCAGGGAAGTAATAAATATGACTGTTTCAGTTAAAACAGGAATAAGTTTAAGAACACAGCTTTATAGCTTAGTCATTGGTATCGCGTTAATTACTTTTATTGGCGCTTCTTGGGTAAGTGTCGATACCACTCGTACTTATTTAAACGATCAAATGCAGAGTCACGCTCAAGATGCAGCGACCAGTGTTGGCTTGTCAATTTCACCTTATATGGATGGTGAAAATTTAATGATTGCTGAAACCATGATAGTGGCAATTTTTGACTCGGGCTATTATCAAAAAGTTTCACTAACCGACCTTGATAATAAAATTATAATGTCTCGTGAAAATAATAGGGTTATTGATGGTGTGCCCTCATGGTTTATTAACCTTTTTCAATTAACACCGCCAATTATGTCAAGTGAAGTAAATAATGGTTGGAACATTGCCGGCATATTAAGTTTTCAAAGTCATGTTGGCTCTTCTTATGTGAAGCTATGGCAACATGCTATTAATAATTTTTATTCCTCTTTGGTGATTGCGCTATTTTCATTCTTAGTTGCCCATTTAATATTACGTGCTGTGTTAAATCCGTTATCTCAAGTAGAGGCCCAAGCAAACGCTGTTAGTAAGAAAGACTTCACTTTTATTAAAAAACTTCCTGTGACCCGAGAGCTTAAAGCCGTTATTAATGCCATGAATATAATGGTGAGTAATATACAAGCGTCTTTTGATTTAGCCAGTAAACAAGCGAACAAATTGACTAAAGAATTATTTATCGATGATTTAACTCAATTAGGTAATCGTCGTGCTTTTGAAAGCCAGTTTAAAATAACACTGAATGATTTGCAGCCTAACGACCATGCCACCTTGGGGTTAGTACAATTACACTCATTACAAAGTATTAATACTAAGCTAGGTTATAAGGCCGGTGATGAGTATGTTTGTCAAGCAGCCCAACTGATTACCCAGCAGTTAAACTCATTTATAGGGGCTAAAGTTTATCGCGTCAATGGTGGCAGTTTCTTTTTTACTATTAATACTGTCGGTGATGAGGTAATAAGATTTTGTGAACAACTTAATAATGAATTTTCTATTTTGAACTCTCAGTATTATGAAGCAGGTTTTGGTAAGTTAGTGGCAACCACTTATAATAATAGCGAAGCACTGAGTGAGTTGTTAGCAAAATTAGATACCTTGTTAACACAAGAAAAATCGGCTACGTCTTTAGGTGAAGTTTATAACGATACTAATACTAATAGCCAAACCCCACATGGCTTACATCAGTGGTCTCAGCTTATTGATGATTTAGTGAAAACAAACCCGATTGAGTTTACCTTTCAACCAGTAATTTCAACGACTAATGACTCAACAAGCGATGATGACGTTTTATATTATGAATTGTTTAGTAAATTTATAATCAATAATGAAGTTGTCGCGAACAACCAGTTATATTCTATGGCTGAGCGTACCAACAAATCACAAGAGTTAGATAAATTGGTGTTAAATAAATTAGCCAATTTAACTGATATCAATTTAAATAGTAAAATAGCCATTAACCTTACCCATCAATCATTGCATAGTGCAGAGTTTAGACGTTGGCTGGCACATTTTATTGAAGAAAATAGCAGTAACCTGCCCCGTTTGGTTTTTGAGATTAATGAAGAAGCGATTCTTGCTGGCATAGATTCAAGTATTAAATTTATACAGTCGGTAAAATCTTTAGGCATTGAAATATGTATTGACCGTTTTGGCGCAAGCTTTACTTCTTTTAAATACCTGAAGGGTTTAGATGTCGATTATCTAAAAATCGATGGCGCTTATATCCATGAACTTGAGATAAATCTTGAGAACAAACATTTTATTCAAGCGGTGACACAAATTGGTCATGGCGTAGGCATTAAAATATTAACCAGTCATGTAGATAGTTTAGAAACCCAGCAATTATTGTCAGAGCTTGATTGTGATGGACTTCAAGGAAACTTCATACAAAAAACATTAACTTTGATGGCAAAAGAGTCTAGTTTAGGGTGTGTTTATTCACCTATTAAGTTATCATAAGCGCAATTATAGTATGGGAGGGAACAACGCTATGAACAAGAACACTCTAGCTGCAGCACTTTTAGTCTCGTTAAGCGCAACAATGATGCCAGCTCATGCGATGGATATTGATCCAGCAGCACAAAAAATTATTGATACTGCCATAACAAATGAATGTAACGTTGATATTGCAGATACAAAAGACCTTGATATTGCAATAACGAAAGGCTGTGACCTGAATGCAGCATTAATCGCTTCGATTACTAATAATCCAGATTTAGCTGATTCGTTAGTTGCTACTGCAATTGCTGCAGTAGGCGCAAACACTGAGGCTGCTGAAACATTGATTGCATCAGCAATAATCGCGCTTGGTATAGACTCTCCCCTCATTGCTAATATATTAAAGATTGCAACTGATGCTGGTGTAGATGGCGATACAGTTACTGCTATCGCTATTGCAAGTGGCGTTGATGCTACCATTGCTTCTGAGGCTACTGCAGCAGGCAATCCTGGAAATAATAACGTTAATACGGGCAATACTAACCGTGGTGATTCTGGCGGTGGCGGTGGCGGTGGTGGAATTTCACCCAACCAATAAATAACCTACTTATTGTATAAAAAAAGATCCTGCGGGATCTTTTTTAGTATTAGCGCTATTAGTTCCTTTTTTATGCTTTCCTCTATACCACTACACAAGTAATAAGGTTCCGTTGAATAACTTCTTTTTTTATAGTCTGTGTGCGCTGATTATTTATGCTCCTATCCCCTTAGGCGCTAATAGAATTTGGGCAAGCTCGACTCTTGATTTTTTTATATTTACTTTATTTTTAGGACATTTGTTTTCTACAATAAAAAATAAAAAAACGTTTCTTTGTCCTTCATATTCTCTAGCGGTTATTGTGCCCTTAAGCGTAACTGCATTATGGTTGGTGCTGCAAATGACGCCAGGTTTGGGCACGCTGTTTGGCCGTTCATTTTCAACGCTTTCATTTGATCCTTCCCTGACTCATATCATGCTATTAAAGACGCTAGCGTTAACGTTATTTGCTTGGTTAGTCTTTTATTATGTAAACAGCAAAACATTGGTTTATAAGTTTGCCCTAACCCTATTGATATCTGGCTTGATTCAGGCTTTGTATGCTAGTTGGTTAAACCTTAATGAGGGTATGATATCGCCTATTTTTTATATCCCTTATTCAACAGCAGCTGTTGGCAGTTTTATTTATAAAAATCAATTAGCTAATTACTTAGCGCTGTGTTTGTCTATTGGTATTGGTGTATTGATCAGTCAACTCTCTTTAAAGGGTTCGAGTCAGCAAGTACGCCATAAAATTAGAGATATTGCCTTGGTTTTATTGAGTAGTAAGATGCTGATTCGTTTAAGTTTGATCATTATGATCATTGCTTTAATTTTAACGCGATCACGCATGGGCAACTCGGCCTTTTTCTTGGCTTTAGCTGCTATTAGTCTTTTTGCTTTTTTCTTTTATAATCGTAAACCTAAGTATTTACGGCTGTTAATCTTAAGCTTTTTTATCTTAGATCTTATCTTAATTGGCTCTATTTTTGGTGTAGAAAAGGTCAAGCAACGTTTGTTAGAAACCAGTTTAGCTTCAGAAACAAGAGATGAGGTAATACGTGATTCAATACCTATGATATTAGAATACCCAGTATTTGGTATGGGAGGAGGAAGTTTCTATTCAAGCTTTTCTCAATATCAAGCTGAGCCCTATTCAGGCTTTTATGATCATGCACATAATGACTATATTCAATTTGCGGCTGAACTCGGTTTACCTATAACGTTGTTGTTAGGCGCTATGGTGCTTTATTGCTTGTTTATTTCACTTAAGACCATAGCAAAGCGTAAAACCCCATTATACCAAGGCATCTCTTTTGGTTGTGCCGTAGCCATTATTCATATGCTTTTACATTCGACTGTAGATTTTTCCTTGCAGTCACCTGCTATAGCTCTACTCTTTATCAGCATATTGTCACTCTCTTTAATTTCATCAAATTTGAAAAGAAAACGAAGCTAAATTTAAATACTGCTGGCAACAAAAACAAAAAAGCCTGAATAACGAATTATTCAGGCTTTTTTTCAAACTTTCTTTACAGAAAACTGTATAAAAAATATTTCTATTTCTTAGCCAATTTTTCTTTAATACGTGCTTTACGGCCAGATAGCTCGCGCAAGTAGTAAAGTTTAGCTTGACGAACATCACCGCGACGTTTAACTGTGATTGAATCAACAATTGGGCTATGTGTCTGGAATACACGTTCTACACCAACACCGTTCGAAATTTTACGAACAGTGAAAGCAGAATGTAAGCCACGGTTCTTAACAGCAATAATAACACCTTCAAATGCTTGAAGACGTGATTTCTCACCTTCGGTAACTTTTACTTGAACTACAACAGTATCGCCCGGAGCGAATGTTGGTAGATCAGTTTTCAATTGCTCTTGTTCGAGCATATCAAGAATTTTACTCATAATACCTTCTTCCTAGTGTGCACAGTCTAAGTGGTTTGCTTCGCTTGTTTTTTAATTAAAGCGAGCGCTTTTTCCTGCTCAGCTGTCAGAGCTAGGTTAGTTAATAATTCGGGTCTTCTAGTCCATGTTCTTAACAAAGATTGCTCTTGTCGCCATAAGCGTATATGTTCATGATTACCACTCAGTAACACTTTAGGTACTGACATAGTGTCTCCATCAGGAGTCGTCATTACCTCAGGCCTAGTATAATGAGGACAATCTAATAAACCGTTAGAGAAGGAATCCTGCTCTGCTGATTCTTTATGTCCCAAAACACCTGGCACTAACCGTGCTACGGCATCAATTACAGTCATAGCGGCGAGTTCTCCACCACTTAAAATATAATCACCGACCGACCATTCCTCGTCAATATCTGACGCGATTAATCGCTCGTCTATGCCTTCATATCGGCCAGCAATAAATACTAGTCGGCTATGTTGTGCTAATTCACGTACGCCTTGTTGATCAAGCTTTCTTCCTTGCGGAGACAAATAGATGACTTTGACATTACTATCATCATCACCAGACTCTAGCGCATCTTTACGCGCAGCTTCTCTTGCCGCATGTATAGCATCGCGTAATGGTTGCACCATCATTAACATGCCCGGACCACCGCCATAAGGACGATCATCAACGGTGCGATGTTTATCATGGGTAAAGTCTCTTGGATTCCATTGCTGAAAGTCAATAAGCCCATTACGAATCGCTCGGCCTGTTACTCCATACTCAGTAATAGCATTAAACATTTCGGGAAAAAGGCTTATCACCCCAATCCACATTTTGTCATTCTCTTTAGCAGAGGTAGTGCTAGTCACAAGTTAAAAACCTGGATCCCAGTCAACACAAATTTGTTTATTTTCAATGCTAACAGACTCGATAACTTGTTCAAAAAGATAAGGGATTAACCGCTCTTTTTTACTAAAACCATCATTTAAGTTAGCTTTCACAACCAGTACATCATTAGCGCCAGTTTCCATTATGTCTGAAACTACACCCAGGTCGTAACCTTTGTTAGTCACTACAGACATACCTATTAAATCGCGCCAGTAAAAATCATCTTGCGATAATTCTGGCAACGCTGCTTCACTGGTTTGTATCTCTGAACCGACTAATGCTTGCGCAATATCTCGGTCATCAATACCAGCCACTTTCACAATTAGGCCTTTGTTATGCTTGCGCCAATCAGTAATTTCTACTGTTTGTGTCTTATTCCCTAATTTTAATGACCAAGGAAAATAGTCAAGTATGGCATCGGTTTCACCAGTGAATGAATGAATTTTCAACCAGCCTTTGATGCCATAAACAGCGCCTACTTTACCTAAGGTGATTTGTTTTTCTTCTTTACTCACAAAATTCCCCTACTACCTACTAAGCAATTAAGCCGCAGCTTTTGCGTCTTTAATTAACTTAGCCACACGATCAGACAAAGTAGCACCTTGACCTACCCAATGGGTAATACGGTCTAGATCTAAGCGTAATTTTTCAGCTTGACCTTGTGCTGTTGGGTTGAAGAAACCAACTCTCTCGATGAAACGACCATCGCGAGAATTACGGCTATCTGCAACAACAACCTGATAGAATGGACGCTTTTTAGCGCCGCCACGAGCTAAACGAATGGTAACCATATCGTCCTCTATATATGTTAAGTGTTAAAACGGATTTTCCAGACACTTCCCGCCGACAAGCGACAGAAAAGCACGCGTATTTTACGCTTTTAGTGGATTTTTACAAGTTTTATTTATCTCAGGCATTAGATTAGTTTACTTATATTTGAACCTATGGCGTAAAGGGGATGCTACCTTAGTTCAACACTTAGTCTACTCTTGGGGAATTTGCAGCCAAGGAGGGGATTTCAACAGCAGTGCAAATGCCTTGGCATCAACGGGGCGACTAAAATGATAGCCCTGCATAGAGTCCACGCGACTAACCGCCAGAAATTCACGCTGCTCGGCAGTTTCAACTCCCTCTGCAATTATATGCAATTTTAATTGCCTAGCTAAAGCAATAATGGCTCGAGTAGCCCTAATATCTGCTGCACTTTTAGGAATGTTTTTTATAAAAACACCGTCTATTTTTAATTTATTAAGTTTGAACTTAGCTAGGTATTTTATTGATGAATAACCGGTGCCAAAATCATCAAGGGCAATCGAAACACCTAAAGCACTCAATTGCCTCAATTGCACTATAGATTGCTTAGCATCTTTCATTAGAGTGTTTTCAGTAAACTCTAACTCTAAATATTTAGGCTCTAAATGACTAGCCGCTAACGAATCAGCAACTGTGCTAGAAAGATCCGTTATGCTTAATTGCATAACGGACATATTAACGGCTATCACTAACCCCGGGTAGCCTTGTTGCTGCCAAGATTTGTTTTGTAAACAAGCTTGGTTAAGTACCCAATCACCCATTTTTGTAATAATGCCAATTTCCTCAGCGATAGGAATAAATACATCGGGGGCCACATCACCGAGTAAGTCATTATGCCAGCGCAATAAGGCTTCAACTGCAATGATTTCATTTGAGGCAGTTGATACTATGGGTTGGTAGTGTAAAGTGAATTCTTCCTTGTCCATGGCATCAAGTAATTGTTCAGCAATTTTTTTCTTGGTATTGACTTGTTCTTGCAGATCCTTAGAGAAAAAAGCCAAGCTATTACGGCCCTGTTCCTTAGCAAAACACATCGCAGTATCGGCATGTTTAATTAATTCTTTACTATGCTCGCCATCATTTGGATAGACAGCAATACCAATATTACTGGTTATATACATTTCTTGCATAGCTATCCGGTAGCACTTAGCCAGTTTGACAATTAACTTAGCTGCAAAAGCGTTTATATCCTCAGTGGGCGACATTGATTCAAGTATAATAATAAACTCCACCCCGGTAATTCTCGCTAAAGTGTCACCTGAACGTAACTCGCTTGATAAACGCTTGGCGGCCTGTTGCAGTAACTTATCGCCCCCCTCATGACCTTGTTTATCATTAACAGCCTTAAAGTCTTGAATGCCAATAAATAACACCGCTATTGGCGTGCTATTTCTTTCGGCACGGGATAAAGCATGTTGCAAGCGATCGTGGCAAAGTGCTTGGTTAGGTAAGTTAGTTAAGCTATCAAAAAAGGCCAGGCGTTTAATTTCTTCTTCGGCAATAAATTGTTGCTGCATTTTTTTTCGCAAATATAAGCTATAGCGAGTCAATAATATTAATAAGCCAAGCGCGGTAACACTGGCTAGGGTAATGATTTCATCTAATCGCCAATGTTGTTGCTGACTAGATAATTGTTTGACAAATTCAGGCACATCTAGCAAGCGCGTTAGCCAGAGTGACCCTGCGGTAATAAGGATAATAAACACGCTTTCAAAGGCAAAAGCAAAACGTTTAAAAAAGCCGACATTTTCAGGCTTGCCCGTTGGTAGACGAGCTATATTTTTGCGAGCATTGTTTTTAGCCATATAGTCGAGTACCTCAATTAAAGTCCATAACTAAAGCCTAGAGTTTAATTGCAGAGTTTATCTGCATAGTTTAATAACCTAAGTAAACAATGAGCTTGCTGCCGCCCGAGCACGTTAATTAGCTAAGCGTTTAACGCTATAAACACTGCTAAATTATGTGACTGGTAAACAAGTATAGCTAGCCTAGAAGAAAATAGTTAACAAGCAGTTAAACACCACCTGCTTCATTATCGCTTAGGTAAGAGGCTTTGGGCCGCCTTTTTGAAAGGTTCAAAATAGATTTGCAGCAAACTGTTGTGTCCTTTGTGATTGACACTAATGCCATAAGTAATTTTGCCCACTTGTGAGGCTTTGATATGACAGGAAAATACCCTATCCCATATCGCTAGAGCCGAGCCAAAGTTAGTATCAAAATGTTTAGGATTGTCGCTATGATGTATTTGGTGTTGAGCTGGGCTTATCAAGTAGTTTTCCACTTTATCGCCCCAGCTTAACCAAATATGGCTATGGCGTAAATTTGAGCCAAAGAAATTAAACAAAAAGACCAATGCGTTAGCCCCTAAAATATCGTACATCTTCAATGTCGGACCAAAAAAGTAATAACAGAGTCCGACCACAAAACCTTGCGTTAATGTCATTCTAAAAGCGTACAGTAAGCTTTCAATGGGATGGCTGCGATAAATGGTAAAGGGTGTTAGTACTAAAGCTGAGTGATGTACCTTATGAAACTCCCATAACAAGGGAAATTTATGCAAAATATAATGTAATAAAAAACGGGTGAAATCATCAAACAAAAACAGTAATACCGTGAATATAGTTATAATTGCGGCGCTAGATAAAGCCATCGGCTCAATATAGCCAAAGACAGCCTCTATGGCAGATGAAACACCAATAGCGATGGGCGCCATGGTGATAACAACCAGTGGGAACAGTGCTGATTTTATCAGCTTGTTAACCACTAAGAGTACATAATCCTGTCGTGCAGATTTATGCGTATAAATGGATTTTGGAAAAACAAATCGTAAGAATGGCAGCAGGGAAAAGCGAGAGAATTTAAGCCAATAAACCGGAATAGCTAATGCTACAGCAGAAAGTAAATAAACAATGTAAATACGTTTATTGGCATCAAAAAAATATTGGCTGAGTTCGCTTATATTGATTGATAAAAAATCCAGCACAAAACCGCCTAACAAATTTTTAAAATATATAACTCGTTATACTAAATCAAAACAGCGCATCCTGTCTTGATTTAGTACGACAAGCATTAAAGCACTCGCTGAAATACGACACACTTATAGCGCGTGCCATAATTTAGGCCATAGAGCATTAAAAGTTATATTGATAACCAACAAACATTTGTTGTGGTTTACTGGGTCTAGCTCCGTAAGGTCTGCGGCTGACAATTTCTTGGCTATCAAAAATATTATCCGCTTTAATATAAACCTTACCATACTGACCAAGATAATAGCTGGCAGATAAATCAACCACTACATAAGCTTCAGTAGTTACACCAGATAAAGTCACATCATCACCTGAAGCCTCCAGCATTTCGCCAACATAACGGGCAATAACGTTTACATCCCATTGCTCTGCCGTTAAGCCTAAATTAAGGGTTAATTGATGCTCGGCAAGATAAGGCAAGCCATCACCGGCAGTGATAGTGCCCCACATAGGGAAGTCAGACTCAAAACTTGTTTTAAACTCTGAATCAGTGTAGGTGTAAACAATTGACATGGGTACATCTAACGCTTCGCTGAGCTTAGCAGTATAACGGGTCGAAAATTCCAAACCGTAGACATCAACCGCACTACCGTTAAATTCTTTATCTAAGCTGTCACCACAAGATGATGCGGCAGAAAAGGAACAACTCTCTTTTAAGTTACTCATATCATTATAGAAAAATATCGCTTCACCTTGCAGATCGCCTTTATAGAAACGGCCACCAATTTCGTAGTTAACGCTGTTTTCAATGTTAACTTCTGGCCCTTCTTTTGGGCTAGTAGGAATAAATCCTTCATGGACACCAAACAATAAACCTAGGTGTTCATTTACCGTATAAAAAAGGCTTAAACTTGGTAGCCAGATATTAAAACTTTTCTTTTGCCAGTCATCTTCCTTACCAGCAGCACGATTTTGATAACTAGAATCGATAAACTCGCCACGTAAACCTAGCGTTATAGCAAGGGCATCATATTTAATAGTATCTTTAAAAAAGACCGCGATAGCATCGGTTTTTTCACGGTTAGTAGTCGTTGTTACTTGCTCGCTACCATCGGATACTAGATGACCATCACGCATATCATAACTGTCTTCGGTATGGTTACGTTCTATTTGATCTTGATGAAAACGTGCTCCAAGATTAAACTTATGCTTTAAACCAAAAAAGCTCTGCTCAAAATAAAGCTCGGTTTGAATGCCTTGGGAGTAATACTCACGAGCATTATCACCTAGGATTAATTTTTCATACTCTTCAATACTATCGGTTTGTCCGGTTAATATTTGATAAAAACCAGCATTAACATCGTCTTCTGGGTTCGCTAATATTGCTTGTAGATCACGATCAACTAAGCCACCTTTAAAGCCATTAATTTTAAACCATGAACGTTGAAAGTTATTGCGATAAACATGTGTAGTGATATCAAAATCATTGGTTTGCATAAAGTGAGTAAACTGAAACTGTTCGTGCTGCCAATCCATATTATCTAATTCACTGGCAACATAACGGCGATCTGGGTTGGCATACAAGTCGTCGTCGGTTAAACCTAGGTAGGTTTCATTAGATTTTTCGTCGGCATAAGAAAGCTTTAAACCAAAGGTATGGTCAACACTGCCGGTAGTTAAGTCATAACGCAACTTGACCATGATGTCATTTTTATCAAAACCAGTATTACCATCACCGTTGCCATACAGAGTAGAGCCACCACCATCAAGCTCTTTAAAACCATCGGCTTGCATATTTATGGCTTCAATTAACACACCAAAACCGCCAACTTTAGTGCCGTAATAACCATGAACCTTAGTGTAGCCATCAGAGCCTGCGGAAACATCGATCATACCCTCTTGGCCATCAGGTACTGCACGTGTAGTCATATTCAGTGCGCCAGCAACGGTATTTGGACCATACTTAATTGCCGCTGGGCCTTTAAAAACTTCGAGTGATGTCATTTTCGACATCATAGGAAAATAATAGGCGGCAGGTGCCGAATAAGGCGCAGGACCGATTAAAATACCATCTTCCATTACGGTGATTTTTTTACTTCGCTCAGGTGTTGAACCACGAAAACCTATGTTAGGTCTTAAGCCATAGCCATCTTCTTCACGAATGTTGATACCGGGCACGTTATAAAGCACGCGATTAATATCATCAAACTTAAACTTTTCTAACTCTGCTTCACCAATTAAAGTGGCTGAACCAGCTTCGGTTCTTAGCTTGTTACCATGGCCAATAATTTGAATACGTTCAACAAAGTCAATTTTTTTAACTTCGTTAGCGATTGCTTCAATATTGCTAATGATACTCGCGCTTGTTTGAGCATTAATTTCATCAGAGGCTATTGCCTTGGATACCGGTACTAAACAGGTAGATAAAGCGATTGAAAGCGTAAGTGCTGTGGTAGCAAAAGCAAAGTTGTTCATAGTGTTATTGAGCATTAATCATTGTCTCCAGCAGAGGTTTTTGGCAGCTCTAAAGCTAGGCTGGTAATAAAGTCACTTTTTAGTTTATCGGTAATGTTTTTTACCTCGCCATGGGTGACTAATACTTTATCGGGATCAGTTACTAAGGTTGCCGCCAAGGATAGTTGATAGTTTTTAGTGTCTTCAATGGCAAGTTCCACATGAGTAGTAATGGTGTCAGCGGTTACCTCATCGCCAACATCCATTAAATAATGGCTAAAACCTAAGGTATCGGCTTCATCAGCGGTTAAACTACCTTGCATAAACATTTTTAAGGCCCGTAAATTGTTGGTGATATTAGTGATAGAGTGATTTGCATATGTTGACTCGACTGAATCTGGACAGGCTTGTGCGCCACATTCATTGGCAAATAATCCTAACGGTTTAGCTAACTTGCCATCTTTGGTGTATTTATCGAGGTAAAAAATTGCATCACTTAGTTTGTTTACTGCTTCATGCTGGGTAGCAAAGTCACTGCCGACAGTGCCTGCGCCTTTAAGTTTAGCGGCATAACCGCTTTTGCCATCATTGCCTAACCAAGCAGTTAATAGCTCAGTTGAATTATTTTCAATGTCACTGGCCACTTCACTGGCATATTCACAGCGAGCAACTTTACGGTATTGTTCGGTTTGGTTATTCCATTGGCTTGGCACTGTTGAACCAGTACAGCTATGAGCGAGGTTGTCATTAAATAGCAAATACTCTATGGCAACCATACTTTTACGAGAGGCTGATCGTGTGGCTATATTATAAGGCTGGCCGTTAACACTGCCGGCTTTAAAGTAAGTAACATCAAGATCAACACCACAGGTGTTTTGTATTGGCCATGAATAGATATT
The DNA here is from genome assembly GCF_001440345.1 of Colwellia sp. TT2012. Classification (GTDB taxonomy): domain Bacteria; phylum Pseudomonadota; class Gammaproteobacteria; order Enterobacterales; family Alteromonadaceae; genus Colwellia. The sequence continues at coordinate 84,865 of NZ_LJYX01000019.1, forward strand.
ATTACGTAGTGCGCCGTCACCGATAAGTAAAGGAGATAATTGCATCATCTCTGCTTGTTGCCAACTATCCATGGCATTACGCCAGCTTTCTTTCGCTAACGCTTTGGCATCACTCACTAAGGTATCACTGCCATTATTATCCGCAAGAGCGACTTCTTGCTGACAGTAGTTGCTGATTGCTACTTGCTGGGCAGTAGCTAGCGTAGAAAACTGCTGATAAGTTGGGGTAATAACATTATCGACGATACTGGCAATTAATTTACCTTGGTCAAAATCAGTATTGGTATCTTGGCTGTTATTAAAACCATCACCACTGCTGCTGGTGGTGTCTTCACCGCAAGCAGTAATAATGAAAATTGAGGCAAGTGCCACGGAAATAAGCTTCTTATTGAATGAAAGAGCTAAAGAGAGTGCTTGGGAATTCTTCATGATTTATTTACCTTAACTTTACCTTTAGATTATCTTTAGACTACCTAAACTTTTACAACAATTAGCCTTTGGAACTTATACTAGTTACCTTTTGACTTATTAATGCTTTAAACGCAACAAAGCTCGAACAACATTCCTGTTCAAGCTTTGTTTAAAAATTTTATTTTGCTAGCTTAAGATTTAATACTTAAACTAGCAATAAACATTTACCACCCAGCAACGTTATCAGCATCAAAACTTAATGCCGTTTGCAAAATATCACGCGCCTTTATAAGGTCTGCTTGATATGCTGTAACATCAGCGGCACCAACTAATACTGGCGCATCTTTTAAGTACATATGCATTGCTTCGAACTGAGCATCAGTCATTGGTGAGTAAGGGTTAAACTGTAAACCTAAGGCAAAACCTTTCAGTTCAGAGAAATGCTTAGCTGTATCAGTAAAGCTAAAGTCAGCAGAATCAAGCTTAGCTAAATCAGCATGTAAGTCATTAATATAATGAACAACTGTCGCAGCAACTGCATTTTCCCATGCTTTAACGGCAGCATCACGATAACCTAATAACTCAGTCATTTCTGTATCTGTTAATGCAAAACCAGCTCTATCATTAATAAGTTTACGACCACTTAAGAAAGCTTCCATAGCTTGTTTAGTGTAATCAGTTGCAGCAGTATTATCTTTTGAACCACGATCACGTTTCGCGGCATTAACAGAGTTACCAAAATTTTTCTCTGACATTAAATCAATTACGCCATCGCCATCAGTATCATGTTGACCATTCCAGTCACTACGACCATCTTCATCAGAAGACACCTTGCCAGCGATTTCATTGTCGCTATATGACAAGTAGTCTCTTGCTGCACCGAAATAGCCAAAACCTTCATCAAACTGATGCTCTAACGATGTGTAATCTTTAGTGCCTTTATCTTGGCCGATATTGTCTGCTGCTAAACCTTTATTTTCATCTAAATAATCATCAGTCGCTTGTGAGTAAGTTACTGACATTAACAAGAATTTTTGAATTAACTGGTTTAAATCTAGACCGCTATCAGTAACATAAACTGGGATTTTAGTGCTAGTGATTGGGTCAAAACGATCATTACCCATAGTATCAATAGCAATATCAGCAAGTTGTTGGAAGTAGGTATCAATTAAATCAACAGGAGTAGTTGAACCTTTTTCGCCCCAACCAGCAAATTCAGTGCTCCAGTCTTTATGTTGACCAGCAAGATCTTGACCAGCAACTTTGCTTTTCACACTTTTATAGCTACCTGATAACTCATTAAATAATGTTTGTTTTGCCGTAGTAAAAGTAATAGCAAGGCTATCCCATGAATTCTCATCGGCATCATACAAGCTATTTAATTTAGCAATAACATCTGCTGTAGTGGTTAAGTCACCATTATCTAAATCAGTTTGTAAACCACCTTTACCAATATAGTGCTTTAATTCTGCTATTAAGGCATGACGTGCTGATTGACCGCCGTAAGAAACACTTGAATTAATAGTTGAAGAGCTTACGTCAGCAACTTGGTTTAAAAAACCGTAATAATCAAGTAAGTCATTTACTTCAATAGTAAAGGCTTGCGTGTAGGTATTGCTGTCACTATCAGTTACTGTGATATCAAAGGTAACACTAGTCTCTGTTTCGTAATCCAGGGCATATTCCGGCGCTAGACTTAATGTGGTTCCTGAAATAACAAAGTTTTCATTGTTAGTTGTGTAAGAAAATGTATCGTTTAGATCTAAATCTACCACAGAAATATCAGCAATCTTAGCGCCTTTCTCGTTTTCATCTACTGAAACATTTGAAAGTTTAATTTCAGTCGGTGCCAGGTTGATTATTTCTTCGATATCGTCACTTGAACAAGCGCTTAATGTTGAGGTGGCGACCATAACGGCAATGGCTAATGCTTTTCTTTGAAATTTCATTACGACTCCGATTGTGCTCATTATGACTTTAAATTGTTATCTCAAAATATAAAGCGAAGAGAAAACACAGCATTAAAGTGCAGAGCTATTTTGTATTATTTTTAATTACCAGCATAATACACAAATCTAAACACAAATGCGAATAAATCTCATAAAGATGTGGGTTATTGTTACTTTTATTGGTTTATAGCAAAGAAACCTAAAAATGAGCAACTAAATTAAAAAATTTGACGCGTTAAATTTTAAGTAACCTCAACTATAGATAAAAGAACTAAAAGCTGTGAAGCTGCCTTATGAAGCAAAGCTTCTTATTCATGACACTATATGGATATAGCTTATTAGATAATGCAGGAGCTATTATCCTGATGAATAAGTAGAGTCCTATTGACCATAGTGAGTGGGACATATTTACAGCGACTTTGCATAATAATGGCCGCAATAGCTTTAGTTGAACTCACGTTAGGTAACAAAAAAGGCCGCGAATGCGACCTTGATGTAAAGAGTTAAATAATGATCAACTGAGGATTAACGGCCGAACATACCACCCATGCCGCCACCCATACCACCACCTGGTGGCATCATGCCTTGCCTTATGTTGTACAAGTACATCATTTTTATTTTAAAAATAGACTTAACGGCCGAACATACCACCCATGCCGCCACCCATACCACCACCTGGTGGCATCATGCCCTGCATGCTGCGCATCATTTTTTTCATGCCGCCTTTGCCTGACATTTTTTTCATCATTTTTTGCATTTGAGTAAATTGCTTAAGTAATTTATTCACATCTTGAATTTGAGTGCCCGATCCAGCCGCAATACGACGTTTACGTGAACCTTTAATAACATCAGGACGTTCACGCTCGCCAGGTGTCATAGAGTTTATAATGGCTTCCATGCGCACGGTTACCTTGTCATCCATTTGATCTTTTATTTTAGCCGACATATTGCCCATGCCTGGAAGTTTATCCATCATGCCCATCATGCCGCCCATATTTTTCATTTGCACGAGCTGGTCACGGAAGTCTTCTAAGTTAAAACCCTTACCGCTTTTGACTTTTTTGGCTAATTTCTCGGCTTGTTTTCTATCAACCTTGTGCTCTATTTCTTCAACCAGCGAGAGCACATCACCCATACCCAAGATACGCGAGGCAATACGATCAGGATGGAAAGGCTCTAACGCTTCGATTTTTTCACCGACACCCATAAATTTAATAGGTTTACCGGTAATATGGCGAATAGAAAGCGCTGCACCACCACGGGCATCACCATCAGTTTTGGTTAAGATAATACCCGTTAACGGTAAAGCTTCATTGAAGGCTTTGGCGGTATTCGCCGCATCTTGACCTGTCATGGCATCAACAGTAAAGAGGGTTTCTATCGGATTAATGGCGGCATGAAGCTGCTGAATCTCGGCCATCATGTCTTTATCTATATGCAAACGACCCGCGGTATCGACAATAAGTACATCGAAAAAGTTTTTCTTCGCATGATCAACAGCAGCAGTAGCGATATCAATAGGTTTTTGTTTATCATCACTAGGGAAAAAAGCAACATCAATTTCTTTGGCTAAGGTTTCAAGTTGCTTTATGGCTGCTGGGCGATAGACATCGACACTGACCACCAGTACTTTTTTCTTTTCTCGTTCGGTTAAAAATTTTGCCAACTTAGCAACGGAGGTTGTTTTACCTGCGCCTTGCAGACCCGCCATTAATATTACGGCTGGTGGCGCCGCTTTTAAGTCAAGCCCTTCATTGACTTCACCCATGGCTGCTTCAAGTTCTTTTTGTACAATTTTGACAAAAAATTGTCCTGGGGAAAGGCTTTTAGAAACATCCTTACCAACAGCTTGCTCTTTTACTTTAGCAATAAATTCACGAATGACGGGCAAAGCGACATCGGCTTCAAGTAATGCCATACGAACTTCGCGTAAGGTATCTTTAATATTGTCTTCGGTTAAACGGCCACGGCCACTAATGTTTTTAAGTGTTTTACTTAAGCGATCGGAAAGATTGTCAAACATGAAATACTCTAACAGCAAAATATGGGTGAGGTAATGCTGCTATTATACCCAAATATTTCTAAGATGCGACAGCAGATAGTCTTGCATGTCATTTAGTGCGGATAAAAATGAAATATATATACCCAAGCGACTTCAATATGCTCGTTTGAGGACACCTGAGCGACTCATGATCAAGGCGCATATTTTATTCATGGTTGTTCAGGAGAATATGCTCCTGCATTCTCTATTAAGCTGCATCCATGCAGCGTCCTTAATGACATACGCAACGATGAACATGATTTGCTCAGATGCCCCCGTAGGGCTGGTTTAGAAACGCTTTATTCATCGTTATTGATTTCGATAATAGAATAACTATGCTCTTCAATCAATGCCTTGCCTAAAGGCGTTTCTCATTCCAGCTCAATCCTGCATTTTGAGGTGGCTTGGGTATATGACTTGACTGAACCCACGGATTATCTTTTTAGTAATTAAGCCACTGATAAAATAACCCTTAGTTTTCTTTAATTTAAGTCAATACTTTATACGAATCACATGGCGCAGAAGATTATATCTGATAGAATCAATTTTTTAATGGATATGTTCAGCCGTTTTAGGGGTTAGTTAGTGGATTTTTTGGTTATAGGTTCAAGTTTAGCTTTTTTGCTTTATATACTTGCGACGTTAGCAATCGTCACACGATTATTTCACCCTAAAGGACCGAATCTCACCTTAGTATTAAGTTTAGCTACCGCGGCTATATCAATACATGCTTTTAATGATGGCTTATTATTTTTCTCCCAGGACAGTATCAACTTTAATTTACCCAATGTAATTTCCTTAGTCAGCTTAATTATCACTGTGGTGGTTACCTTGGTAGCGCTGCGCTTTAAAGTCAATTTATTGCTACCCGTGGTCTATGGCTTTACCGGTTTATGGCAGTTAGTCATACTTTTCCTTCCGCCTATTGAATCCATTCCTTTGGTGGTAGAAAAAGTCATTTTATTAAGCCATATCAGTTTTGCCTTAATTGCTTATTGTATTCTCATCATTGCTACTTTATATGCGTTCCAAGTAACCTATATTAACTTAAAGCTCAAAAGAAAAAACTTAACCGCTGTGGCTCATTTACCACCACTAATGCAAGTAGAGAAGCAACTATTTAGTATTTTGACCTTGGGCACAATATTTCTTTTTATAAGTCAAGTTATTGGTTTTCTTTTCCTCGATGACTTTTTTGCGAAAAAAAACGCTCATAAAACAGTACTATCATTACTAGCCTTTGCTACATACGGCCTTATTCTATGGGGACACTTTCAAAAAGGTTGGCGTGGTCACCGCGTATTAGTGTTAATGATCAGTGCAAGTGGGTTACTGACCTTGGCTTACTTTGGCAGTCGTTTAGTGAAAGAATTCATTTTATAAATAGCGACTATTTATCCCTACCCTTGTCGCCATGACATTGCTGGTATAAGCTAGCAGTATTCGCTAATCATTTTAGTTTTTAACTTTTACTTTAATAGAGGAAATTCCCTTTTTGGACAGTATATCCACCCAGATGCTCTTTACCATTCTTGGCATCTTAATATTTCTTTCTGCCTATTTTTCAGGTTCAGAAACCGGCATGATGTCGTTAAATAGATATCGTTTACGCCACCTCGAAAAACAAAAACACAAAGGTGCTATGCGAGTCAGTAAATTACTTGCTCGTCCAGACCGCCTTATTGGTTTAATTCTCATTGGTAATAACCTGGTTAACATCTCAGCCTCGGCTATTGCAACCATAATAGGTTTACGCCTGTTTGGTGACATGGGAATTTTGATTGCCACCATAGTATTAACCCTAGTAATCCTTATTTTTGCTGAAGTCACCCCGAAAACACTCGCGGCGCTATACCCGGAAAAAGTCGCCTTCCCTAGCTCGATAATTTTAACCTTCTTACTGAAATTACTTTTCCCGCTCGTGGTAGTGGTAAATTGGATAACCAATAGTCTTTTGATGCTTTTAGGGATTAATGCCGAACAAAGAGAGCAACATAGCCTCAGTAGTGAGGAGTTAAAAACGGTGGTAAATGAATCTGGCGCGTTACTACATCCGCGTGACCAAGATATGTTAGTCAGCATTTTAGACTTAGACAAAGTTGTCGTGGAAGATATCATGATCCCACGCAGTGAATTGGTGGGTATAGATGTTAACGATGATTGGAAAAAAATACAAAAGCAACTTACTCAAGGAAACCATACTCGAGTATTACTTTATCGCGATAACATAGATGATGTGGTCGGTTATATACATGCCCGAGATGCGTTAAAGCTTTTATCAAAAAATCAATTTACTAAGGCGACATTACTGAGAGCGGTACGTGAATTATATTTTATTCCCGAAGGCACACCATTAAATATTCAACTATTAAAGTTTCAACATGCTAAAGAGCGTTTGGGTTTAGTGGTTGATGAATATGGCGACATCCAAGGTTTAGTCACTTTAGAAGATATTCTTGAAGAAATTGTCGGTGACTTTACTACAACCATGACACCAACAACCAGTGAAGAAGTTAACTTGCAGCCTGATGGCAGCTATTTAGTCGATGGTAGCGCGAGTATTCGAGATATTAATAAAGAGATGTCATGGAAATTGCCCACAGATGGCCCTAAAACCCTTAATGGCTTGATTCTCGAATACTTAGAAGAGATTCCACAGAGTAATATCAGTTTACGCATCTCTGGCTACCCTGTAGAGATCATTGATGTTGCAGACAATAAAATAAAAACCGTTCGAGTAATGCCTGAACATTATATTGATGAATACCCTGAAGATGAATAATTAAACAGGAAAAAGTTAATCACAAAGTTATCCACAGAATAAGATTTTCGAATAACCTTATTCATCTTTCCACAATTTCTGTGGATAACAATAGCCAACCCTATCGGTAGCAGCATTTTGTTATTTCAACAAATATTTAGTAATAAAGCAGCCTTTATTTTCTGTTTATTTAATGAAAACACTAGCTATTGCTGTAGCTATTATCACAGCTAGGCTTGCTGGTTTTATATTGTAAAAACTAAATTGACAAGCTTTATTTTAGAGTAACTATTATCATTTAGACAAAGTTACTGGTTAAATACGATCATAATGACTTTCATATAATGGCTGGATTAACCAAAGAATAATCGCCACAACCAACCATGATCTAGGTCTTTTTCACAAGCCTTTAATTGACTACTGTAACGTCTAGCTCGGTTATCCACTTTACGCGCGACTTTCACTAACCAAGGTTTTTTCTTATAACTTTTATGTTTAAAGCCCCCCCAACCCTCGTGATAATTTAAGTACTGACTATATGCGTCCCATTTAGAGACCCTATTCACCTTTTGGGTTTTAAAAATAAACCAGCCCATGAAATCAATTGCGTCATCAAAATCATCTCTATCAGCTCCTGAGTTACCTGTTTCACGCATATAGTCTTTCCAGGTCATCGTTTTAGCCTGCGAATACCCATAGGCAGTACTTACCCTACCCCATGGAATAAAACCTAACAAATAGTCTCTTGGTGGCAAAGCATCGTGACGAAATGAGCTTTCTTGATACATCATACTCATAGGAACATGAATAGGTACGCCCCAACGATCACGGGTATCTTTAGCCGCAAAATACCAATCGCGATGTTCACGAAATATTTCACATATATTCTCAGGATTTTTTGGTGGTGGGGTTGCACAACTTGCGAGTAATAAAACACTTGCGGCGATAACTAAGCTCGTTTTACATGAAGGCATATACAAATAACAATTATGAAAACATACCGTTCACTCTACCACTACACACCAAAGCAATGGCAGTTATTGCGAGTAAATTTATTAGCTAAATATTAATTTATACAATAATTTTAAATCAATATAAATAATTTGAACTAAACTATAAAACAGCACTCTTACTTAACAGTTATGTTATTCCCTTAGTGTTTCATGTTTTATGCGCCCTCTAGTTTTAGTTGGGCGTTTTTTTTTGATGAGAATTTACAGCTGGAATAACAGCTATGTTATTCCGCCTCTTATTAGAGACTTTTCATGTTTTACGCGTCCTCCTATCTAGAATAAGTAGTTGGGCGTTTTTTTTTGATTAAAATTAAGAGATAGAATAACAGCTATGTTATTCCGCCACTTATTAGAGAAGCTTCATGTTTTACGCGTCCTCCTATCTAGAATAAGTAGTTGGGCGTTTTTTTTTGATGAGAATTTACAGCTGGAATAACAGCTATGTTATTCCGCCTCTTATTAGAGACTTTTCATGTTTTACGCGTCCTCCTATCTAGAATAAGTAGTTGGGCGTTTTTTTGTCTGAAATTCGACAAGGAGAATAACAGCTATGTTATGCCAGCTTTTATTAGTGAGGTTCCATGTTTAAAGTTTTATCAGCGAACTATTTAGCCAGTACTGAGGCATAGCTTTATCTATTAGATCAGCAAAGATAGGCATCTACTAAGGGATGAAATTGATGCCCTGGAGTGAGAATTTAATAATAAAGGCATTAACGGATAATTTATTTTGAAATAAAATGAACTTATCAACTTTTATGACGTCTTACTAATTGAAACATTCTTCCCTGGATTGCTTTCATTTGATCTAAGTATTGTTTACTTAGATAACCAGCGCGTCGCCTTGACGCGCTTTTTTTATCTCTATTATTCTACTTTAGCTAGCAACAATTCACGTAATATATTGCCTTTTAATTTTAGGCGAAATAATCAGTTAAAAAATCATCAAAATTTAGTTTATCTGCTGCTTCTATATCAGCTTGCGCTTGATGAGACGCAGGTACACTTTCGTCAAAAAATGCTTGGCTATAAAATTGGTAATCACGTACTTTAGCCTGTTGTCGATATTTAGTTGCTTTATCTAAAGCATACTGAGATAAAGACTGCTCTTGAATAGCCGTTAATAGCTGTGCCGAAGGCGTTAAATTCGGATCATTAATTTTAGCTTGCTCACGAACAATGGCTTCACTGTATTTACTGGTTTGGTATGCTTTATCCAACAACTCGGCCACAAGTTTCAGCTGCTCAAATAATTCATTACCCCAAGTGGTAACCGATTTTAGGACAACTTCCCCTTGGTTATTGCTATCAGACAATAATAACTCTGGGTCTCTACCGCGCAATACCACCTCATTCATATTCGATTCATGTACTTTTTGCGCCGTACAATCAAGCTCTTTATTATCAACAAAAGCACAAAAAGTAATAAAAATATCTAAGAAATAAACTTGCTCAAGGCTAATACCAGTATCAGAAAAAGGATTAACATCGAGTGCTCTAACCTCAATATACTCGACACCACGTTCTCCTAACGCAACGGATGGCTTTTCTCCAGATTTAGCGACACGTTTGGGACGAATAGGCGCATACAGCTCATTTTCAATTTGTAGTACATTGTCGTTTAACTGCTGATATTCACCATTAACCTTAACACCAATGCCGGCAAAGTCTTTCGACTTTAATTTTATCGCTTGTTGCACGCCATCAACATAATCAGCCAAATTGTTATAACAAATTTTCAAGGTCGATTGCTCAGCACTGGTATAACCTAAATCACTCATGCGTAATGAGGTGGCGTACTCAAGGTAAAGCGTACCAAATGGTGTCTTTTTAAAAGGTAACTGAGACTTTTTACCTTGTAAAAATGAGCTACAAATTGCCGGAGAACTACCGTATAAATAAGGGATCAACCAACAATAACGTTTGTAATTTCTTAAGATGGAAAAGTAACGATCGGAAATAAAGTCACCTAGCGGTAATAACTTATCACCTGATGATTTTATTTGTGAAGTCTGATGTAGCTTATGTTGTACCTGCCAAAAGTCTTGTGAAAATGAGAAATTAAAATGAATTCCTGAGATGACTTGCATCATAGAGCCATAGCGATTTTTCAGACCTTGACGATAAACAGTCTTCATTTTACCAATGTTAGAGCTACCATACTGAGCTAGTGGTATTTTTTCAGCATCGTTAACAAAACATGGCATGCTCATTGGCCACAGCAATTCACCGTCAATATTATCAAAGGTGTACTTTTGAATATCTTGTAGTTGAGCTATCGCTTGCTCGGGGGAGTGACTTACTGGGGTAATAAATTCAAGTAACGTCTCTGAATAGTCTGTGGTTATCTGTCCATGAGTTAGCGCTGAACCAAGTTGATGATAATGACCATGCTCTGATAACTTTCCTTCGGGCAATATTCGCAATGCCTCTCGCTCTATACCGCGACCAATACCTGCAACAGCAGCCAAATTTTCACTTTGGCTAAAAGCGCCAATATAATCAGTTAATGAGAGTGTCAAAATAATTCCTATCTATACCAGTCAGCCACATAGGTTAACCGTTAGCTTAATTTAGCATTTAGCGAGTAAGAGGTATAAAATAAAACCCCTTATTAATACGATATAAATAAGGGGTCTTTTAATGATTTTCAATACCTATGTTATATATATTCCGCTTTATTTATTATGCGGACTGATATTATTTGGCCAATTCCAGTTCAACCACTTCAATATTAAGTGCTTCTAATTGCGCCCTAACTACTTGACCGTCGCCAACGACAATCCATTGCATAGGTTTTGCCAATTGTTTTGCTGCAATAGCATTTAATTGCTTAAGGGTGATGTGATTGATAATTTCACCTTGTTGCTCACCATAATTAACCGGTAAGTTAAATTGTAACAATTGTCTTAAGAAACCGCTTTTTTGACTCGGTGTTTCAAAGCTTAAGGCTTCGTTTTGTGAAATAGCTTGACGCATAAAGGTAACTTCATCTGCCGTTAAACCATGCTGTTGGTAGTTTTTCAGCTCTGTTTCAATTTCTACCATAGCGTCATAAGTATGCTCTACTTTAACACTAGCGCCAGCACTGAAGCGGCCAAGCGTTTTACCGGCTGAGAAGTAACTGGATGCACCATAGGTGTAACCTTTATCTTCACGTAAATTTAAATTGATGCGGCTATTAAAAGCACTGCCTAAGGGGTAATTCATCAAGGTCGCTTTAAAGTATTCACCGGTTGCATCATAAGTCATTGCTCGACGAGATAATTTAATTACCGACTGAGTGGCATTAGGTAAATCAACAAAATAAAGTTTATTTGGTGTCACTGCAGGGAACTGATAATCACCATGAATCTGGTAATCTTTCCCCTGCCAAGCTTGCAAAGTATCCAACTTAGCTAACAACTCAGCTTGCTCAATATCGCCAACGACCACTAAACTCGCTTTAGCTGGTGAGAAGTATGCTTGATAAAAAGCTTTAACATCTGCAAGAGATATGGCTGATACTGTCGCTATGGTACCACTATCAGCTAAGCCAAAACGATTATCTTTGCCGTAAGTGACTTGCTTTAATGCTCTACTTGCTAGAGTACGCGCATCTTTATTACCTTGTCGTAAGCCTTGTATTAACTGATTTTTAACTCTATCAAAATCAGCTTGAGCAAAAGCTGGTTTAAACATCATTTCATTCATTAACGCCAGAGTCGCATCAAGGTTTTTCACCAAGCTATTGACTTTAATATAGGTATTACGCCCTGCTGCACCAATAGAGATATCACTACCAAGTTTTGCCAGTTCATTCGATAGCTCTTCTTTGCTACGCACCGTTGTGCCCTCATTCATCAAACTAGCTGTTAAGCTGGCTAAGCCAGCTTTGTCGACTGAATCAAGTAAGACACCGCCATCAAGGCTTAATAACAAACTAACGGTGGGTGTTTCACTGTTTTTAGTGGCTATGATTTCAATGCCATTAGCAAACGTTTCCCGCCATAAAGTCGGGACGGTAATTTGTGGATTAGGGCCAGATATTGGCATAACACTACGATCAAAGTCACTGGTGTTTTTCATCAGTGGTGTATCAAGTTGAGCCAGCGTTGCTGGTTTACTGACATCAGGCAGAGTAAAGTTGTTTATTTTCGCGATTAGCTTTTCTTGCCCATGTGGCACTATCGACAATATCGCGGCACCTTTACCCTGGATATACTTTTTAAAGACTCGCATGACATCCGCTTTGCTCACATTATTATAACGAGCAACTTGCTGCGCGGTATAATTGGCATTACCTAACATAGTTTGATAATGCGCTAAGTTAGAGACCTTACCGGAAACACTTTGCAAGCCATAAATAGTACCGGTTTCAATACCCACTTTGGTTTTTAATAAATCATCCGCATTAACACCACGCTGTTCAAACTCAAGCAGAGTATCATTAATCACTTGCTCAATTTTTGCCAATGATAAACCTTGTTGCGGATTTGGTAGAGCAAAAAAGCTCATTTGACAAGCTAGTTCACGACATGGGTGGCTTGCCCCTGCTTGTACAGCAACGCCAGATTTCACTAAGTTTTTATAAAGTAGTGACGTTGGCCCGTTGCCTAATATATTGGCTAAGACATCCAAGGCTGGTTCATCTTCATGCATACCATAAACGGTGGGAAAACTAATATAAAGTAATGGTAAAGAGACATTATCGGTAAAAGAGTAATAACGATTGTCACTTAGTGTTACTGATGTTTTTGCAATATTTTCTACTGCGGGGCCGGCATTTAGTCCGCCAAAATATTTATTCACCCAAGCAAGGGTTTGTGCTTCATCGATATCACCACCGATAGTCAGTACCGCATTATTAGGTCCGTACCAACGAGAGAAAAACTCTTTTAAATCGCTTACTGTGCCACGATCAAGATCAGACATATAACCAATGACCGGCCATGAATAAGGATGTTCGCGTGGGAAAATCATTTGATTTACGGTTTCATTTAATCGGCCATAGGGACGATTATCAACATTTTGGCCACGCTCATTTTTTACTGTCGCACGTTGTATCTCAAATTTTTCTGGCGTGATGGCTTCAAGCAAAAAACCCATACGATCAGACTCAAGCCATAACATTTTTTCTAATTGGTTTTTTGGAACGGTTTCAAAATAGTTGGTACGATCCGAGTTAGTTGTACCATTTAGGTTACCACCACTTTGCGTGACCACTTTAAAATGCTGCTCATCGGCAACATTTTGTGAGCCTTGAAACATCATATGCTCAAAGAAATGAGCAAAGCCTGATTTACCCAATTGTTCACGGGCAGAGCCGACATGATAGGTGACATCAACGTGCACTAAAGGATCAGAATTATCTTGATGTAAGATCACCGTTAAACCATTCGCTAACTTATATTTTTTAAAAGGGATATTAAGCGTACCTTGCTGAGCTATAACCGTTTCAATCAAACTTACGCCGGTAGGTAACTGAATCGTTTCTTGGCTACTACAAGCAAATAACAATGCTGTGCTAGCGGCTATTGCCGTGACTTTAAATGTAGCTTTAACTTTATTTATTATCTGGGTAGATAGGCGCGGTTTATAAAATTTTCGCAAAATAACATCCTGTAAAAAGAGTAAAATATAAGTGTTTGAATTATCATAGCAAACATCATTACAAATCGGCTATTTAAATGTATCAAACTATTGCAGAACACCATGATTTTATTGTTATTGATAAAGAGCCTGGCAGCAACTTTCATGATGAAGGCGAACTTGGCTCAGGGCTCTTTTCACAGGTAAAGAGCCAGTTAAAAAAGCAAAATAAAAATGTAGATCTCTATCCCGTACATCGACTCGATAAAATGACTTCAGGGCTGGTTATCTTTGCAAAAAACCTAGCCTGTGCACAAACCTTTGGCCGGCTTTTTAATGACCACGATATTGAAAAATATTACCTGGCCATTAGCGATAACAAACCGAGTAAAAAGCAGGGCTTAATTAAAGGTGATATGGCAAAAAGCCGGCGCGGTATGTTCAAGCTATTACGCACCATGGAAAACCCTGCAATTACCCAATTTTTCTCTTATAGTATTATCAACAAACAAAGGTTATACCTGCTTAAGCCTCATTCAGGTAAAACCCACCAATTACGGGTAGCGCTTGCCAGTATAGGTGCGCCCATTGTTGGCGATCCGCTTTATTACAGCACATCAACAGCGGACCGAGGTTACTTACATGCTTTTGCTTTAAGGTTTAACTATTTAGGTGAATCGTTCGAGTTTATAAGCATGCCCAGTAGTGGTGAGTACTTCTTAACAGAACAAGTTAATGAGCAATTATCGGCATTAAAAAAACCTTGGCAGTTAAACTGGCCAAGGCTTTAGCGCGAACAAGTTCCCGCCTACAGGTTATCAATAAATCGTAGGCGGCTTATCTTGAATATAAACTAATCACGCAATTTTCTATAACGAGTGCCAAAAAACTAGGCCAATAGCGGTCGGACAAACGAGCTCATCGTAAGTAACAAAAGCACCAAGGCTATGGCCGTATTGATAACTAGCTATAAAGAGTGCCAAAAAACTAGGCCAATGGCTGTCGGACAAACGAACTTGGTATACCAAGGCCAGATTTTCCAGAAGAAACTGTGCTCGACATTTTCATTACCTTGCTTGATTTCCGCTAAAATTTCATTTCTATACCAAATCCAACCAACAAAAATACAACATAACATGGCAATAATAGGTTGACCGTATACCGTAGAAACATTGATCACCAAACCAAATAACAAGTCAAAATTTACCACTATTAATGCGCTTAACAGTAAAATACTGATACCTATTACTGTAGTGGCTTTTTTACGTTCAATATTATGACGTTCAACCACAAAAGATACTGGCCCCTCTAACATAGAAATTGATGACGTTAATGCCGCTATCGACATTAAAACAAAAAAGGCAAAAGCAACAAATACACCAATATCACCCATACCAGTAAATAAGCTAGGTAATACATCAAAGACTAAGTTAGGACCCGATATTAAACTGCCATCTTCGGCAAAAATTGCCACCCCTTGCGCCTGTGCAACATACATAGCAGGGATAATTAATAAGCCTGCTAAAAAGGCAATAGAGACATCAATTAAAGTGACTTGGGCAGCAAGTGTCACTAAGTTCTCTTTTTTAGCAATATAAGAGCCGTAAATAATCATCACGCTAGTACCCAGTGACAAAGAGAAAAATGCTTGCCCTAAGGCACTAATTAAAAGATCAGGTTCCAACACTCGAGAAAAATCAGGATTTAAATAGGCATTAAAGCCCTCGCGAGCACCATCTAAGGTAAAGACATAGATGATCAATAAAATAAGCAAACCGATTAACATTGGCATCAAACGTTTTGACCACTTTTCAATGCCCTGCTCAACACCACGGCGAATTATCCCTATGGTTAACATCATAAATAATGCGCTGAATATTAAGTCTCGAGGCACTGATTGGACGGTTAACCAACTTGAGACTTGCTGAAAACCAAGTAATTGGCTGATGGGTTCAATTGCATAGGCCATCATCCAGCCAGCTAAAACACCATAAAAACTTAAAATAAGTGCCGCGCAAATAATGCCGCCAAAACCGATAACAAAGGCAAAACGTTTTTGCCATAAATTACGTGACATTTTTTGCATACTGGTTACAGCATTAGCTTGACCATAACGACCAATTAACAACTCAGCCATAAACGCGGGATAAGCTAAACAAAAGGCTAACACTAAGTACACTAAAACAAAGGCAGCACCACCATTACTCGCTGTTTGCGTGGGAAAACCCCAAATATTACCTAAGCCAACAGCAGAGCCTGCCGCTGCCATAATAAAACCAAATCGCGAACTAAAGCCGCCTCTTGCAACACTCATTTACTTCCCCGAATTTTTTGCGAAATTATTTTTATAATTATTCATGAAGGTCTGTGCCTTATGATGAGAGCACTAATTTACGCAATAACGCACAAGAAAAATAGAGGACAAGGCATTTATTATTTATTTAATAAACACCGAAATGTTAAATAGACTGTAAACATAGTGATACTGATAAATTAAAAAAATAACGCTGGTATAGCCGCGACAAAAATTATCTAATTATACCCGTTTCATTAAGTTTGTGATCTTGTTGTGCATAGGAAAAATAAATCAGGGCAAGGCGCTCGATTGAGCAATAGCGAGCTATTGAGATTGAGAGCAACGTAGACATGGGGTATTTTACCCCCACAAGTGAGCAATCATTTAATGAAATTGGTATTAACAGCTTAAACAGCTACATTTTTCATCCCGCTCACCTAAGATTGCTGGCATGATAAAAATAAACCAGCAAGAGCTGCCTCTTTACTGGTTTATAATTAATATTCAATCAATTGTAAATTACAAGCGGAAAATATTATCGGCACTATCTCTATCCACTAAGCGAATAAAAGGATCTACGCCGGCAAATTTAGGCTTACCTTTAACTCGTACTGTTATTTTGTTGGTACCTGTTTTGATCTGATGTTTAGCAAGATATAAAACAAAATCTTGTGCAGACAAGTCTTCCGGATTTGCGCTAAATAAACCAATATCAATTTCATCACTAAAATCAACTTCAGTTTCTTTACCTTGACCATCGGCACGTTTAAGTGCCGCTTCAATGGTTAAGGTCACATCAAAAGTATCTTCAATATCAGCCACTGCCACAACTTGTACATCGGTAGTTTTCAAATCATACAAGCTAATATGTTCAAACAGGTTGCTAATAAAACGCTTTTCTTGCTCATTAGTATCTTGGTTAAGGTAAGCCATTAAATCTAAGGTGGTTGGATACGGCGTACTTTGATACTTAAATTCATTGAGGAAGTTTTGTAAGGCGCTATTTAAACGCTGTTCACCTAATCTGTCTTTAAGTGCCATCATCACGATAGAGCCCTTGTTATAATGAATATACTGCTGATTCTCACTACGGTATAAAGGCATCTCTTCTAACGCTTCAGTACTGCGCCCGCTAAGATATTTATCTAATTCATACTTTAAAAATTTACGCATGTTATTCTGGCCGTATTTTTTCTCCATCACCATTAATGCGCCATATTGCGACAAGGTTTCAGACAAAATAGCACTGCCTTGCACATTAGCCGCACCCACTTGATGTGCCCACCATTGATGGGCGACTTCATGGGCGGTAACATAATAAGCTATATCAATATTGTTCGGATCGCGTAAGTCACTAATAAAGCCAATCTTTTCAGAAAAAGGCACGGTATTAGCAAAACTTTGCGCAAAACTGCGATAACCTGGGTATTCGATTATACGCATTTGTTTGTGCTGATAAGGACCAAAATTCTCACTAAAATAATCAATCGAATCACGTACTGATTCCATCATACGGTCAACGTTCATAGCGTGATTCTTATGATAATAAACCTCAATATCAATGCCTTTATAGTGCTCTTTTTTCGACTTTAATTTTGCTGACATAAAAGAATAAAAATTAACCATAGGCGCGTCCATTTTATAATGGAAAGTACGGCGACCATCTTGCAATGTTTCGCTTTGCAAGTAACCTGGCGCGATAGCAAACTGATCGGCTACCGTTGAAATGGTCGC
This sequence comes from Colwellia sp. TT2012, assembly GCF_001440345.1. Taxonomy (GTDB): domain Bacteria; phylum Pseudomonadota; class Gammaproteobacteria; order Enterobacterales; family Alteromonadaceae; genus Colwellia. The sequence continues at coordinate 102,640 of NZ_LJYX01000019.1, forward strand.
TTCAAAGTCAATAAAACCAATGCCGTTGCCAAAGAAACTTTCATTATAAAACCGTTTATCTTCGAGTTTATTGGCGCGTTGCAACGGCGCTAAATCATGCTGTCGACGTTTATGACGATCATTTAACTGCCAACCTTGTTGATAACCAAAGTTTGGAAATAAAGCGAAGTTGTCAATAAAAGTACCATTGTCCAGTAAAGTATAATCACCATTAGTTTCACTAAATCCCTGATGGACACGGGTAACGCTTAACTTGCCCTGACGTATTTCACCTGGCAATAGCGGCTCAGTAAATGTAAACCATGCGGTATCAAACTCTTCATCTAATTCACCTAAAACCCCACCATCAATCTCCACCGACCATTGTTTACTATGGTTAGGTTTTGCTACTAAAAATTTAGTGATTGCTTGGTCGCTGGTATTGGTTAAGCTTAATTCGGCTACCGCTTCAATACGGCGTTCACTTGGATAAATATCAACTTTCGCATGTACTTTAGTAATGGTGGGAATAGCTGCATTGAGCTCACTAACATACTTATGCTCATATGCCGCACGGTTATCATCTATATCATCGCTAATAACAAAGTCATTAAGTACACGGGTATTGTAGTGAATAACACTGCCTGCACCGATAAAAATAATTAAGCCTAGCGTAATAATGGCTTTGCCTGACGTTGATAAGTGATACGAAATATTTTTAATACGCGTTTTTAATGATTGCGCCGGACCTCGATGCCATAAGGCATAAGTTAAACAGGCGAAGACTAAGGTTAAACCGCTCCAATAAAACATATACCAATGATGACTGGTTAAAAAGTGTCCGTAACCATTAATATCCGAATATAATACTGGCGGCGCACCGCCAAATTGAAACATATTATGACTAAATCCTAAACTGCTTAGCGTTATTGAACTGATTATAAATAATACAAATAACAACATACCAATATATTTATTTGGACTAATCACTTGTAAGAAAAAGGCCAAAACGGCGGTAAAAATAAAAGGCACTAAATTGATGTAACCTAAGCGCATAATATATTGCGATAACTCTATGTGTTGATGGCCTTGTAATAGCTGATTAACAACTGTAACCGAAATACCGCAGACATAAAGCAAGGCTAAGACCAAACTAATGGCTATGATTTTCGATAGCCAAAAAGTAATATTATTTACCGGCATTGAATCAACAATATCACCCATGCCTGAATCTCGTTCACGCCAAACAATTTCAGCACTGTAATAAGTCAGTACTATCATCATTAACATACCTGTCGAGCCAGCGATAACTTCAACCATGTTTTGTGTTAATGGCCAGTTAGGCGTGCCATAGCTGCCTAAAGAGCTCATAAGTATTGAGATAAGCATAACCATAGTAATTAAGGCAAGTACGAAAAAAGGTGCGCTGAATACAACTTGTTTGATTTCAAATAAAATACGTAAACGTAAATGTGCTGCGGTTTGAATACCCGAGCTTTTAGCGGTGATATTATTGTTTAATAACGCCGGGATTTTTTCATCTTGCATTAGCGCTTGCTGCGCTGCTTTTTTCTGTGCCTTTTTACTGAGTTTTTTTACTTTCGCGCTAGATAAACGTACCTTAGACCTAAAACCACCAAAGACTGCCAGTATAAATACCGAAATAGCCAACCACAGTAAACGGTTTTCTAATAAGGTGCCGCTTAACTCAATGGTACTATTATTCTTATCAAACAAGGTCCAATAACGCGTCATTTCACTAAAGGTGTTGAATGCAAAAGGATCAAGCAATGCGGCTATGGTACGGTATTCTGGGTCACTCAAAAGCTGCCCTGACACAGAATAAAGAACAAATAGGCCTACAGCCGATAGGTAAACCGCCATCATAGAGCGAAACTTAAGGGCTACCGCATAAAAAAAGCACGACAAGACCAATAAGGTCGGTAAAGACAGATAAAAATACGCACTAAAATAGTAACTTAGATTGGTAGCACCTAAACGCTCAGGATCAACCCAACCGACTAAACCGCCCAATAAAGTTCCAATTAAAATACCTAAGGGTACAAAAGCAAAAACCGTGGCAACGACGGCAAAAGAGCCTAAAAATCGCCCTAATTGATAGCTCAGCGGATTTATCGGTTTAGAATACAGTAACTCTGACATCTTGCTAGTGTCATTACGGGTTGCGGTGCTGGCAACAAAATTTACCACCAAAAACATGGCAAACAAGCCCATGATCAATAAGGTTTGCGCAATAGCAAAAGGCCCATTATATAAAACATTACCACCGCCACCCAATTGAATATCGTCACTAATGGTGGCAAAAAAGGTCAGCAAGAAAAAAATTAAACTGGTGACATAAAAAGAGGGCTGTCGAGTAAAATAGCGCCATTCAAAGGCAAACATTTGCATTAACATAAGAAATTCCTTGTCATTGGTTTGCTTGAATTAAGCCACTTTTTTTTGTGCTGAAGTAGACTGAGTTGCAGTGGATTGATCTGAAGCACGATATTCATTTAACGTAGAAAAATAGACATCTTCTAAATTCACTGGCGCGGCTTCAAAACCAAAGGGAGCACTTTCGGCTATGACATGCACAATAGTTTGTCCGGCAAATAAACGTTTCGAGATCACGTTAAATTCTTGCTCAATAACGTTAAGCTCTGATTGAGCAATCGCTTTACGCCAGATTTGACCCTTGAGTTTATTGGTTAATTCGATGGGATTACCTTGTAGTACAATTTTCCCTGAGGCAAGTACCGCCATATTAGGGCAAAGTTCGGTAACATCCTCAACAATATGTGTTGATAATATAATGGCTTTTTCTTCACCTAAGGCGACTAATAAATTATGAAAACGATTACGCTCTTCTGGATCTAACCCCGCAGTAGGTTCATCAACAATTAATAAGTCAGGATCGCCAAGTAAGGCTTGGGCAATACCAAAACGCTGACGCATGCCACCAGAGAAACCACTAACGGCATTTTTTCTATGCTGGTATAAATTCGTTTGTGCTAATAAACCTTCCACCGCTTCTTTACGCTCTGCTTTATTTTTCAAACCTTTTAAAATAGCAAGATGGTCAAGTAATTCATAAGCACTGATACGAGGATAAACACCAAAATCTTGTGGCAAGTAACCCAAACGTTGTCGTAGTGCTTGTGGGTCTTTTAAAACATCAATACCATCAAAGGTAATACTGCCACTATCAGCATCTTGCAAAGTGGCAATGGTACGCATTAATGACGATTTACCAGCACCATTAGGGCCTAATAAACCAAACATGCCTTTCGGGATTTCCAGCGTAATATTATCCATCGCTTTAACTCCATTATCGTAAGTCTTGGATAAATTTTTTATTGTTAACATTATTATTCCTTGCGTTAATTTTTATTTATTATTTTTTTGCCAATTTCGTTGTAGATAACTCAACAAAAAATTTGTAGGTTTAGCCTACTGCATTGTTAATATTATGTAAAATATAACTTGACCACTCACAGTAAGAGAATGTAATAAAACCGGCCTTACACCCTTTTTAAAAGAGCAACAAAAAAGCCCGTAGTTATTAGCAATTTATGCTAATAACTACGGGCTTCATCATGCTTATTTGACTACTTTCAAATAACGTTTTTATTCAAAACGTGTTTATTTCTCTGCTTCAGGACGCATATGTGGGAATAAAATCACGTCTTTAATGGTTGGTGAATCAGTGAACAACATCACTAAACGATCAATACCAATGCCTTCACCGGCCGTTGGTGGTAAACCGTATTCTAAGGCGGTGATGTAATCCGCATCATAATGCATAGCTTCATCATCGCCGGCATCTTTTTCTGCTACTTGTTTCTTAAAGCGAGCGGCTTGATCTTCAGCATCGTTAAGCTCTGAGAAGCCATTGGCTATTTCACGACCACCAACAAAGAATTCAAATCGGTCGGTAATAAATGAGTTGTTATCATTACGACGTGCTAAAGGTGAAACTTCCCACGGGTATTCGGTGATAAAGGTAGGTTGATCCAATAAGTGCTCTGCTACTTCTTCAAAAATTTCACAGATATACTTGCCTGGTCCCCATAACTTAGCAGCCTCACCTTCTTTAACACCCACAGCTTTTGCCATGGCTTTAATCGCGGCAAAGTTATTTTCCGGGTCACGTAATGCGGCTTCATCAAGGTGCTCAGCTGCGCGATGCTCTTTACCGTATTTTAAAATGGCGTCGACCATAGATAAACGCACAAATGGCTGGCCAAAATCGTAAAATTTCTCTTCGATCACTTCACCATCAGAATTTTTAACGGTATTACGAATCATCGTTGTACCCAGTACATCTTGGGCAACAGTACGTAACATTTCTTCGGTAAGGTTCATCATGTCATTGAAATCAGCATAAGCTTGGTAGAATTCAATCATGGTAAATTCTGGATTATGACGGGTTGAAATACCTTCATTACGGAAACTACGGTTAATTTCAAAGACACGTTCGAAACCGCCGACCACTAAACGTTTTAAGTTAAGCTCTGGCGCAATACGTAAGTACATATCAAGATCAAAAGTATTATGATGGGTCATAAAAGGTTTAGCCGTTGCACCACCTGGTATGATTTGCAGCATAGGGGTTTCTACTTCCATAAAATCACGTTCAACTAAAAACTGTCGAATTCCTGAAATAATTTTTGAACGCATTTTAAAGGTATTACGGGTCTCTTCATTGATGATCAAATCAATATAACGCTGACGATATTTAGTTTCTTGATCTGACAAACCATGAAACTTTTCAGGTAATGGACGTAGTGATTTAGTCAACAATGAGTATTCATTCATATTCACGTAAAGATCGCCTTTACCTGACTTATGCAAAATACCTCTAATACCAATAATGTCACCAATATCTAACGAGCCCCATTTAGCTCTTATTTCTTTCTGTACGGTTTTTTCAGCATAACCTTGAATACGGCCTGACCCGTCTTGTATCACTAAAAAGGGTCCACGTTTTGCCATAACACGGCCAGCAATAGCATAAGTAAGCTGTAGTTCTTCAAGTTCTTCTTTGGTTTTTTCACCATGTTCAGCTTGAATATCAGCGGCTAAATGTTCACGATTAAAATCGTTAGGAAAACCATTCGCGGAACAATTAGAGCGAATCTTCTCAAGCTTTACACGACGCTCAGCAATCAGTTTATTTTCATCTTGTGCTACAGGTGTACTTTTAGCTTTATCTGTCATGTTAGTTTCTCAACGTTATCTTTAATTTGATCAATTTAATTAATTATTTGTGGTTAGCTTTTATTTTTAGCTTAATGCTACAATCCAGACTTTAAGCTGGCTGCTAAAAACTTATCAATATCACCGTCTAGCACGGCTTGTTTGGTTCATTCTGCTTCTGTTTTCAATATCTGGGAAAACCGTTGCTACAAACCAGACTTTAAGCTGGCTTCTAAAAACTTATCAATATCACCGTCTAGCACGGCTTGTTTGGTTCATTCTGCTTCTGTTTTCAATATCCGGGAAAACCGTTGCTACAAACCAGACTTTAAGCTGGCTTCTAAAAACTTATCAATATCACCGTCTAGCACGGCTTGAGTATTTCTATTCTCAACGCCAGTGCGTAAATCTTTAATGCGGCTATCATCTAAAACATAAGAGCGAATTTGGCTGCCCCAGCCGATATCTGACTTGCCATCTTCAAGCACTTGTTTGTCGGCATTTTGTTTTTGTATTTCAATTTCATACAGCTTGGCTTTTAATAGCTTCATCGCTGTTGCACGGTTTTTGTGTTGCGAACGATCACTTTGACATTGTACTACTGCACCGGATGGAATGTGCGTTATGCGAATCGCTGAGTCAGTTTTATTAACATGTTGGCCTCCTGCGCCCGAAGCACGATAAGTATCAACACGAATATCAGCAGGATTAATCTCAATTTCAATGCTGTCGTCAATTTCAGGGTAAATAAATGCTGAGGCAAATGAGGTATGACGACGACCAGAGGAATCAAACGGTGATTTTCGTACCAGTCGATGTACACCTGTTTCAGTGCGCAGCCAACCATAAGCATATTCACCGGTGTACTTAATAGTACAACCTTTAATGCCGGCAACATCACCGTCAGTAACTTCTACAACTTCTGTTTTATAGCCGTGTGCATCACCCCAACGTAGATACATGCGCATCAGCATTTCGGCCCAATCTTGCGCTTCAGTGCCACCCGAGCCAGATTGAATATCTAAATAACAATTATTTATGTCTTGCTCGCCCGAAAACATCCGGCGAAATTCTAATTTAGCCAAAATGGCATCTAAAGCATCGGCTTCAGTAATAGCTTCATCAAAGGTTTCTTGATCTTTTTCTTCCACCGCTAATTCAACTAAGTCGGCAATATCTTCACAACCAGTTTCAAGTTCTACTATGGTATTAACGACTTCTTCTAAGGCGCTACGTTCTTTACCAAGGGCTTGAGCCCGCTCAGGTTCATTCCAAACTTCAGGCTGCTCTAACTCTCGACTTACTTCAATTAAACGCTCAGCTTTAACATCGTAGTCAAAGGTACCCCCGAAGCGAATTAGCGCGGGCACGGATTTCTTTTAATTTAGTGAGTATTGGGTTTGTTTCAAACATAAATCTTCAAACATAAATTTAATGTGTAGTCTTTGACGGCATTGAACAGCAAAAGACAAATAGTCGCGCATTGTAACGTAAATAAGGGGGTAAATATACGGCTAACAAGTCCGCTATGTTACTTTTATCGTTACTATTTATAGCTATTTTTTATAACAACTTTGCTAATCACCCGTCATAATTACTTAGTAAGATAAGATTATTGAGGCTTTGCTTTGTTTAAGACTAAAAATATCGCCGATGCTAATCCCGCCGAAGCAAAGACCATACACATCACCATAATTTGATAGCGCGCGGCGATAAAAGGCGAGACGCCAGCAAGGATTTGCCCCGTCATCATGCCGGGTAAAGAAACAATACCGACGGCAAATAAGGCATTAACATTAGGGATCATCGACGCTTTAAAGGCAATATTACGTGACTTTTGATAAGGTTCACCACGGTTAAGTTCAGCATAAAAACGCTCGCCACATAAACTGACGCTATTCATGCCATTGGCAAACACCATGCCAGCCAATGGCACTAAGGTTTTCGCTTGATGCCAAGGCTCTAAGTTCAACACTCCTTGCGTAATAACGAATAAAACAATAAAGCTACTGATAAAAATGGCCAAAAATGCACTGCTAAACAGGGATTTTTTCGGTGACTCTATATTATTTAAGGCTATGTAAGTTGAAAATAGCACCATCACTAGCAGTAAGGAGCCAATAATCCAGGCATTGTCGCTGGCAAATAGATAACTTAAGACATAACCCACTAACAATAACTGCACTAACATACGTACTAGCGCATGCAAGGTCCGCTTTTGTGGCAATGACCAGCGAGCTAAAATAAGCAGTACCAGTACCACCGGAATAAAAGCGATGGCAAGTTTAGTGAGTGGAATAGTGACCAGTGCTTGCTCCATAGTTATGTCCTTAGTAAATCCTTAATTAGCTATAAATTAATATTAAACGACCCGAATATCTTCAATCATCAACTGCACGGTACGTTTACCTCTGAATTCATTCACATCCAGACGGTAAGCAAGGTGAACTTGTTTCGCTTGGGCATTTGGCCAAGCTTTAACATCAACATTAAAAGCTATGCCATCAAAGACTTGTTTACCTTGAACCGTGTCTTTTTGTACCACAATTTTCAAATGTTTTTCCCCCACAATTCGCTGCTGCACTATGGTGAAGGTATCATCAAATAAAGGCTCAGGAAAATTTTGTCCCCAAGGACCGGCTTCTCGTAATTGCTCGGCAAATTCAAGGGTAAGCAGATCAGCACTTAATTCACCATCGGAAAGGATGATGCTCGCTAAGTCTTCAGGTTTTAGCCATTTTTCAGCCAATTCATTAAATTGTTGTTTGAATTGAGTAAAGTCTTTTTGCTTAATCGATAAACCAGCCGCCATGGCATGACCACCAAACTTAAGAATTAATCCCGGATTTTGGCTATCAATATGCTCGAGTAAATCACGTATATGTAAGCCAGGAATTGATCGCGCCGAGCCTTTAATTTCAGCATTGTCACCCTGCTCGCTATCATCGCTGGCATTAGCAAAAATAATACACGGGCGGTGACATTTTTCTTTTAGTCGCCCGGCGACAATACCAATAACCCCTTGGTGCCAATCTTTTTGATATAAGGCTATAGCAAAAGGTAGCGGCTTATCTTCACTTTCTTGATTGAGACCGCCAACTAAGTCAACTGAGTTCATCACTCGCTCTGCTTCAACTTGCATGCCCTGTTCTATTTCTCGACGGGTTTTATTTAACTCATCAAGCTCTGCCGCCATTACGCGAGCAGTCGATAAGTCAGTAGCCAGTAAGCAATTGATACCATAAGACATATCATCTAACCGTCCTGCCGCATTTATTCTTGGAGCTATGGCAAAGCCAAAGTCACTGGCAACTAGCCTTTGCTGGTTCTTATTGGCTATTTCTATCAATGCTTGAATGCCAGGCCGTGTTTGGCCCGCGCGAATACGTTTTAAACCTTGGGCAACTAAAATACGATTATTAGCATCAAGTGACACCACATCGGCCACGGTCCCTAAAGCAACCAGATCCAATAACTGAGCAATGTTAGGCTCAGCAATACCTTGCTCAGAAAAATAGTTACGTTCTCGACAATACTTTCTTAACCCTAACATTAAGTAAAAGGCGACACCGACGCCGGCAAGGGCTTTACTGGGGAAATTACAACCCACTTGATTCGGATTCACAATGGCATCGGCAATAGGTAACGTATGCCCAGGTAAATGATGGTCAGTAACAATCACTTGCATGCCAAGATCTTTAGCGCGTTTAACACCGGCAATACAGCTAATGCCGTTATCGACGGTAATTATCATTTGTGCTTGCTGTTTTGCGGCGATATCAACTATTTCAGGAGTTAAGCCATAACCATATTCGAATCGATTTGGCACAATAAAATCATGATGGGTACTACCAAACAGACTAAGCGCTACCATCATTAAGGCGGTACTGGTAGCACCATCGGCATCAAAATCACCAACAATAACAATACGTGTTTTACTTAATAGCGCTTGATGTAATAATTGGCAGGCTTTGTCCATGCCCATCAGCGCGGTGTCATCCGCCATACCTTGTAAACGAGCAACATTAAGTTCAAGTTCTTGTGCAGACTTCATGCCTCGGCTGGCATAAATTTGTTTTATGATTTCAGGTAAAGTATCTGGCAAATGAGCAGTGGCGACCTGTGCTCGGCGAATAATTTTTTTACTCATGCTATTCGGTCTCGGTTATTCTCATGATGGTTTCAATGACAAGAAACGCTTATGACATATTTTTAACATAAAAAAAGTACTTACTGATAATCAACAAGTACTTTTAAAGGACAATTTACTGGCGCATTGAAAAATGAATTAAGTATTTTTCAATAACTCTTCTAATTGTGCTGGCGGTTGGTAACCTGGAATCATCATACCATTTGATAAGATAATTGCCGGCGTGCCGTTAACACCAATTTGACGACCAAAATCGTACTGCGCTTCAATAGGCGCTTCACAAATGCGATAAGCAATACCACTACCTGATTTAGCTTTGGTTAGTGCTTGGGCGGTATCTTCACTACACCACACTGAGCGTAAATCTTTAAAGCCTTGACTGAGATTTCCCGCGCGGTCTTTAATACCTGAACGTGGATAAGCTAAATAGCGAAAGGTTATGCCCCGTGCATTGTAATCTGCCATTTGCGCATGCATTTTTCGACAATAGCCACAAGTAATATCGGTAAACACTGTCACCACATATTTTTCATTTTCTGCTTTATAAACAATCATGTCGTCTTTAAATTTTTCGATACCTTCAAGACGAATTTTCGCCAAACTCTCTTCGGCTAAGTCTTTCACTTCATTGCCTAAGCTATATATTTTACCTTGAATGAAATAATCACCGTTATAGCTCGCATAATACAAGCCTTGATTAGTAACAAGCATAGCGATACCTGGTACCGGTGTTTTTTCAACTTTAACAACGGTTAAGCCTAAAGAGCTGTTAATTTTTGCCTTTAAAGCTTCAACATCAAGCACACTTGGGTCAATTGCCGGCTTGGCTAATATTTCCGGTACATTCGCTTGCGCGGCAGCATGGCCGCTGGGGACAAATAAAGCCAAGGTAAGCGTAGTCAGTACTGCGCTAAAAAAGAACGTTTTATACATAATGATTCCTAAAAATTCCTAACAAACTTCTAATGAGCTTTGAATAACTTCTATAAAGTAATGGCAATAAAGCTATAAAAACAAGCCTAACATACCTGCTCATTGGAATAGACCTAATTTTAAGCAAAGAAATTACAGCCATAGGACTTTATTTGCAACTTAAAATAGCGAGTATAGTGAATTAACTGGTAAACAAAGATAAATGTTTTTGCTAAAATCCCAGTGAAATGGCTCTATGTTCCTGAACATCTATCTTGAAATAGAGCGGATATATAATAAAATTTGGAAATAGCAAAATGAAAATTGGTTTGTTTTATGGCTCAACCACTTGTTATACAGAGATAATTGCCGAAAAAATTCAGGCATTAATTGGTGCCGATCTGGTTGATATCATTAATATCAAAGATCAGTCTTTAGCGCTGTGCTTGGATTATGACTTTATTATTTTTGGTATCTCAACCTGGGATTACGGTGAGATACAAGAAGACTGGGAATCAATTTGGAGTGATATTAATCAATTAGACCTTTCCGATAAGATTATTGCTTTATATGGTATGGGTGATCAAATTGGTTACACCGAATGGTTTCAAGATGCTTTGGGTATGTTACACGAACAAGTACTAGTACAAGGGGCAAAAACAATAGGTTATTGGCCAATTCAAGGCTATGAATTTACCGCCTCAAAAGCATTAACTGCTGATGGTAGCCAATTTGTCGGTCTGTCGTTAGATGAAGATAGCCAATATAACTTAACCGATGAACGTTTAGATAGCTGGTGTGAGCAAGTCTTAGTCGAGTACAGTAACTTACTGTAGCGTATTCTTTTCGTTTATCACTTTGCCTGATAGCATTTATTCTTCACCATATCCAATTACGTTCTGCAAACAAGAATTTAGCCCTTGCGATAATTAGTTACAGCAAGGGCTAAAAACATTATAATTGTCGCCATATTATCATTATACCAATCTCACACATTAATTAGTCATATCTACGGGTTAAAATAACCAACCACTTCGTTATTTATTTAATAATTTAAACAACTAGTTATTGTAAATAAATGCCTTGTATTTGGCGATTTTCCCTATGTATAAAGTAGATCACTTATTTAATGAAATTGGTGTTATTAACTCTTAGTGAATTATCCCTTATGTTTGAGCAATTCGATCTAGACTCAGAATTATTAGCCAGTATCAAAAAACTTGGTTATACCAAGCCCACCTCAATTCAAGATCTAGTGATCCCTGAGGCGATGGCAGGCAAAGATATACTAGCATCAGCCCCGACCGGCACGGGTAAAACCGCCGCCTTTTTACTGCCCATTGCTCAACATTTATTAGACTACCCGCGTACCCAACCGGGCTTTCCTCGGGTATTAATATTAACCCCGACACGAGAGTTAGCGATTCAAATTGGTGAAGACTGTAAGCAAATTACCGAGCTAACTAAAATAAAAACGGGTGTGATAACGGGTGGCGTTAACTACGGCAGTCATACTGATATCCTAACAACGACAACAGATATCTTAGTGGCAACGCCAGGTCGATTATTAGAATATATTGAAAACGAGCAGTTTGATGCCCGTGAAATTGAAATATTGGTGCTAGATGAAGCCGATCGCATGCTCGATATTGGTTTTAGTGACGCCATCAACCGCATTGTTGCTGAAGCTCGCTGGCGTAAACAAACCATGCTATTTTCAGCCACTTTAGAAGGTGCTGGTGTACTAGGTTTTGCCAAAGAAGTACTAGACGATCCTATATTTTTAGAGTCAAACCCTTCACGTAAAGAAAAAGCGGTCATTCATCAATGGCTACACTTAGCTGATGATTCAAATCACAAGTTAAATATGTTGATCAATATATTGAAGCAAGAAGGCGTCGAACGTACTGTCGTTTTTGCCAATAAACGTGAAACTGTACAGACTCTTTCGGGCAAACTATACGCTGAAGAATTACCTTGTGTCTGGCTAGAAGGAAAAATGCCGCAAGATAAACGTAACAAAGCTATTGCACGTTTTAAAAGTGGTGAAATTAAAGTATTAGTGGCAACTGATGTTGCCGCTCGTGGTTTAGATATTGACAACATCACTCATGTCATTAATTTTGATATGCCACGCAAAGTTGATATTTATATACACCGTATTGGCCGCACAGGTCGTGCTGGTAATAAAGGTACCGCCATCTCCTTAGTTGAAGCACATGATATGGCTGTTATTGGTAAAATAGAGCGTTATACCAAAGAACGTTTGCCACGTCGTGTTATTCAAGATTTACGACCACAGCACAAAGAATCTCGTGTGGTTAATAAGAAGGTTAAACTTAAGCTCACTAACTCGCAGAAAAAAGCAAAAACTAAGAAACAAGTAAAGAGAAAAGCTAAGCAAGCAAAAAAAGCAGCGAAGTAAGCAATAGCAGTGTTGTCAGCGAGCGAGGTGATAAATATCAATAAATCCTTGCCTATGTCACCTACTTATTTAACGGCTATAAGTTAAAACATCAAGCTGGCCTGCAAGAGCAAAAATGGTAGATAACGCCAATGATGGTGGCGTTTATCATGGTTGGGGCTTTTACTGTCCCAATGCGTCGCTACTAGTAAAAATCTAGTTCATAGTTCATAAAAAAGACCGTAATGCTTTAAGCAATACGGTCTTTTTTTATCTAATACCATTTTCATTAAGTTTGGGATCTTGTTGTGCGTAGGAAAAATAAATCAGGGCAAGGCGCTCGATTGACCAATAGCAGGCTATTGGGATTGAGAGCAACGCCGCCTTGGATATTTTAACCAGCACAAGTGGGCAATAATTTAATGAAATTGGTATATACCCGTGTTACTTCAAAATGCAGGATTCAGCTGGAATTAGAAACGTCTTTAGGCAAGGCATTGATTGAAGATAATAGTTGTTCTATTGTCGAAATCAATAACGCTGCATAAAACGTTTCTAAACCAGCCCTACGGGGATGTATGAGCAAATCATGCTCTTCCTTGTATCTGTTTTTAAGGGAATAACCCTTAATAAAAAGATACGCCTTGATCATGAATCGCTCAGACATCCTGAAACGCGCATTTTGAGGTATCACGGGTATACATATCAAAGAGAATGAACTAACCAAATAAGTCACCGAACTTATTTTTCAACTTATCCTTTAACTTATCTTTGGCTTTATTCTTAAGTTTATCTTCCAGATTTTTCTGTTGCTGTTTAACAATATCTGAATTCTTTAAGTCAGCCAGCGCTTTATCGGTATCGGTTAATAAGGCTTCAAGATCAAGCAGCTCTGCTGTTTGGCTATCACCTAATTTCAAGGCATTAGCTAATTTCTCGTTTAAGCCCTTATTCACTTTATCCTTAAAGTCAGTAAGCTTGCCGGCAAGCTGCTGCTTAAAAGCCCCGGTTAAGGCGTTACTTAAAGATGAAGCAATAGTAAATTTAGGCTTCTTAAGCTCGCCATTAACACCAATATCAATAGTTAAGCTATCTAATGACTTCATGGTAGCCAGTAATAACTGGGTAATTTTTGAGTTAGCCTGGCCTTGAAAACTTGCCTGCTTAAGAGACAAATGGTTAGCCGCTGAGATGTCATTATTGCTTAAGCTAAAAGTACCCTTACCACTAAGCTGTGCTTTATCAAGGGATAAGGTTAATGTCTTGCTTTTTGTTAACTGAGTATTGGATAACCAGCGATCATTAACAAACCATGCTCCGCCAGCATTGAAAGCACCCGATTGACTTAGCTTAAAGTGACTCGTTAGACTAAGTTCACCATTTGCTGTTGAGTTAATGTTTATCAGGCTATTTTTACCTCTAAGCCAATGCTGATGTGTTAGCTCACTGCCACTAACGATGACTTCACCCTGCGCCAGTTGAATTGAGAACAGGGCTTTTTTGATCAAGACCGATGGTAGCGGGGACTCTTCTTTAAAGAAGATAAATCGCCCGCTAGTATGAGTTTTTACCTCATTAGCCGTTGCTTCAGTTTGACTATTATCCAGAAAGGGTGATATTTTTTCATAGGCCCATTGTGCCTTTTGCACATGGTCACGCGCTTGCTCACCAAAGAGAATATGAGCAAAGTCTTCGGCATCAATACTTTCAAGTTGATAGGTTTTTTCAATTTGCTGCCAATCTTTGCTCGGGGCATTTTTTAGCTGAGTAACGTGCTTAGCTAATAAGTCCTTACTGGCTAATACTTGCTGCTTAGCTTTTTTAACAAGTGCTTGATCCGCTTTAAACTCGACTTTAATTTGCTCGAATGCTGTTTTTATTTTTTCTATATCGGCTAACGAATTAACTTTCATCTTACCTAAAGCTTTGACTTTATCTTGGTAGGACTTCATCTTTGCTTTATTAGGCAATTGCGCCTTTAATGCTTTTAATTTCACTTGTTCGGCTTTATAACTATGTTGTAATTGTTTGCTGGCTTTAACCGTTAATAAGTTACTGTCATTAAGTAAGGTTTTAACATCCGGTAGCTTGATATCAACTTCAGGTAGTAGGTCTTTCGCTTGCTCAGCTAAGCTTGCTTGTGCACCCTCATCACTTGCTTGTTCATCAGCATACACTCTACCCGCCTGAGCACGAACGCTTGAAAAAGCAAGCTGACTGACTTCAAGTTCATCAATGATAATTTTACCAAATAAATATTGCCACACATCAATACCAGCAGTCGCCCGTTCAAAACTAAATAAATTTTGTGTTGGTACTTCTTTATCGGTAACTTGCAAGCCTAAAACGCTTATCTGCAGAGGCGAATAAACCAGCTTTACCTCGGCAATATTTACTTCTGCACCAAAAGCACTTTCAGCCGAACTAACAAGGGCTTTTTTTACTAAGCTTTCCGCAAAAAAATAGCCGAACACAACCACTAAAGCACTTAAAACAAGAAAGGCAACCATGCCTTGCCAACGAATAAATCGTGCCATTATAAAGCTCCTTTAATTAGGCTAGTGTCGCCAGAAAAACTGCTATATAAACGATAAAACTTAGACGCCTTTAATGTTTGTACAATTCTAAATTTCTCAAAAAACGTCATGATATGCAGACGATATTTTTCTATTAAAACTTTACTAATAAAATATACCGGAACACATAATACTAGCCCTAAAACAAAGGCACCCAGGATATAAGTATGGTGCCAATGAGCGAGTTTAAATAAGCTTAGTTGGTAGAGCGAGGTAAAAAAGTCAGTCAACGCTGGGTGGGTAAGTAATGACTCACCTACCAGGACGATGACAGGAGATAGTATATAACTCATGCCAGAGAAAAGACCGACCGCAAGAATAAAGCTGCCTAAATGTACTCGAATGAGTAAAACAAAAAATATTATTACTATATTATGCAAGGTTAAGATGGGTGATAAACCAACCACAAAACCCAAGGCTATGGCTAACGCTATTTGCCTGATGGAACTATCACTGTTTAAGGCATGAAAAAGCTTGGCGAGTAAAGTTAACATGTCACCTCCTGTTAAAATGTTTAAATGTTTAAATGTTTAAATGTTTAAATGTTTAAATATGATGAAAGCCAAAGCCAAGATTAACTTGGCTACTAAAGCTCTTTACGAGTAAAAACCCATTCGTTACCTTGTGATAAACTGTCACTATATTGATAGCCAGCCAAATCAAATTCTTTAATTTTCTCAACCGACGTTAATTTATTTTGAATAATGTAACGTGCCATAAGACCGCGAGCCTTTTTGGCATAAAAACTGATTATTTTGTATTGACCATTTTTCCAGTCTTTAAATGCGGGTGTGATAATAGTGGCATTTAACGACTTCGTCTTGACCGATTTAAAATATTCTGTTGAGGCAAGGTTAATAAGGACCTCATCACCTTGCTCACTCAAAGCTTTATTAAGCTCGCCCGTTATGATGTCACCCCAAAATTGATACAAATTAGCACCACGACTATTGGCAAGTCGACACCCCATCTCCAAGCGATAGGCTTGCATTAAATCAAGAGGTTTTAACAAGCCATACAAGCCCGACAATATTCTAAAATGTTGCTGGGCGAAATCAAAATCTGCATTACTAAACGACGCAGCATCAAGCCCTGAATAAACATCACCATTAAAACTTAAGATGGCTTGCCTGGCATTATCTGGGGTAAAGGGGGTTGACCACTGGCCAAAACGTGCTGCATTTAAGCCGGCAAGTTTATCACTCAGTTTCATTAAACTGGCGATGTCACTGGGAGCAAGCTTGAGACAGTCATCGATCAATAACTGACTTTGCTCAAGTAAATTAGGTTGACTGAATTTTTCTGTCGCTAGCGGGGATTCAAAGTCTAATTTTTTTGCAGGTGAAACAACAAGTAACATATTTTTAGCTGATTTTAGTGAGTACTTTATAACGGGTAATATATCATAAGCTTTAAGCAAGTTAACAGCGTTTAATCTATAGCAAGGCAAGCCCAAACAATGGCGTTTGGCGTAATTTAAAAACAAAAATGCCTTGATCTGGTAAAAACAGCGCAATAAAGGGTGCTTTTTTATTTTTATGTTGTAATATTTCACCAGCTACATTCATTATCGAATTTAGAAATACTTAGCAATCAAATTTCCCCCGATATAATTAAGGTAACGCCATGACAAACTCTCCTTCACAGCTTGCACAATTAAAACTAATGACCACAGTTGTGGCTGACACAGGTGATATTGAAGCGATAGCAAAGTTTCAACCACAAGATGCTACCACAAACCCTTCGCTTTTATTAAAAGCAGCGTCTTTAGCTAATTACCAAGGACTAGTAAAAGATGCCGTTGCTTGGGCTAAAACACAATCAGTCAGTGCTGAGCAACAAGTTATTGATGCCACCGATAAACTGTCAGTGTTAATTGGTCTAGAAATACTAAAAATTGTCCCTGGCCGTATCTCGACTGAAGTAGATGCGAGATTATCTTTTGATACTGCCGCATCAATGACTAAAGCATATAAGCTCATTGCCATGTACAACGAAGCCGGCATTAGTAACGATAGGATTTTAATTAAACTTGCTTCTACCTGGGAAGGCATTAAAGCAGCGGAGCAACTTGAGCAAGAAGGTATTAATTGTAACCTAACATTACTGTTTAGCTTTGCCCAAGCACGTGCCTGCGCTGAAGCGGGCGTTTATTTAATATCGCCCTTTGTCGGTCGTATTCTCGACTGGTACAAAAAAGATACCGGTCGAACTGACTATGCCAGTAATGAAGATCCTGGTGTTGTTTCAGTTACCAGTATTTATAACTATTATCAACAGCATGGTTTTAATACTGTGGTAATGGGTGCTAGTTTTCGAAATACTGGCGAAATTCTTGAACTCGCCGGTTGTGACCGGTTAACCATTAGCCCAGCGTTAATGGCTGAACTAGCGAGTAATACTGATACTGTTGTACAAAAGTTAATAACTTGCCAAGCAACTGCTGAGCAAGAAGCGGCTTTAAGCCAAGCTCAATTTCGCTGGCAGATGAATGAAGACCCTATGGCAACAGAAAAGCTTGCTGAGGGCATTCGTAATTTTGCCATTGATCAAGTAAAACTTGAACAACAATTAGCCGCTATGCTCTAAATCCAGGATAAAATATTTCATTTTTCATACTCTTTATGATTATTTTAAGCGCATATTTTATAGAAATATACGCTTTTTCATATTCATCACTAACAAACTATGCTAAAAAAGATAGTAATTCTTTTAAGTTACTTGCCAGTCAGCAAGTGTTAATTTAATAGAATCGATCTAGGCATTTATTTTTCGATGTGATGGTAAAAATAAGGGGCAATTTATGGATAAGATAAACCAAATTTTCAAGTCAACAACACAAGTAGGTAAAAAGCGCGTAGCATCAACAACTAAAAAAACATGGCGTGAAATTGAATCGATTCGTGATAAGTTTCAGCTAGAAAAAGATCTACGCATGTATGAAGACTCATTAGAGTATATGTTAGAAGAGCTCTAAACAGTAAATAAGCTCAATTCCATCGACAATAGTCATAAGCCCAGCATGCTGGGCTTTTTTATAACGGTACAATTTATCGCTTTAAAGTAACTAACCAGTTGACAAAATTTAAACAGCCGTTTAAATTTTACCCATAACCTTTTTATCCAAATACATAAAATGCAGAAACAAATCATAAATTTTGTCCACGCTAACGGTTTTCCTGCAGGCAGCTATCAAACGTTATTTGCTTACCTACCTGACAACATGCAGGTTATCGCCTTAGATAAATATGGTCATAACAAGAAAAATCCGGTTAATAATAACTGGCAAGCTCAAGTAGAAGAGTTAATAATTTTTGTCGAAGCTAACCAAGTTGATGGCAATAAAGTCATTTGTCTTGGTCATTCATTTGGCGGCGTGATATCTTTTATTGCTTGCTGTCAAAGGCCTGATTTATTCAAAGGACTTATCATGCTAGATCCTCCCGCACTCAGTGGCGCGGGTGCTCTAGCGGCAAGGTTGGTAAAGAAAACCAAGTGGATAGATAAGTTTAGCCCTGCAGGACGCGCTAAAAACCGTCGTGCTCAGTGGCCATTGGGCTCTGATATAGGTGCACTATTTTCTGGAAGAAAACTGTTTAAGAACTTTGATAGCCGATGTTTAACCGATTATATAGCTCACGGTATATGTGAGCGCAACAATCAGTTAGAGCTGACATTTGACGCGCAAATAGAAGCCAATATTTTTCGAAATATCCCTTCAAATTTATCACGCTACAAAAATAAGTTAACCATACCTGCCACCTTGGTCTATGGCACTACTACCGATGTTTTTCCTCATCATATCTTTAGTCGCTTTGTTAAACTTAACAAACATATAAAGCTACAGACCACCCCTGGTGGTCACATGTTTCCATTAGAGCGCCCAGAGCAAACCGCTAAGTTAATTACAGATATAATAAACAGTTTTCCTGAAGATTAAATATACATATACCCGTTACCATTCAAGATGCATGTTTCAGAGTGCTTTGAATGGTAACGGGTATAGTTAACACTGCAGACATAAAAAAGCACGCTTGCCTTTACAGGAACAACCGTGCTTTTTTTTGTCTACTAATGCTAATTATTAACTAATTTGCATTAAATAATATTTAAAATTAAAGCTAATTAGTTTTAGAACAAGGCGCTTGCGCGGAGTTGACGTTAGTCAATGAGCACAAGCAACGAAGTTATCAAGCTAACTAGCAATAAGTTTAAATGTTATTGGCCTTTGATTTCAGAACGACCGTTATATATGGCTTTATCACCTAAGAACTCTTCAATACGTAATAATTGGTTGTACTTAGCGACACGGTCTGAACGACATAAAGAACCGGTTTTGATTTGTCCAGCTGCGGTACCTACCGCTAAATCGGCAATAGTGGTATCTTCAGTTTCACCTGAACGATGTGATATTATCGCAGTGTAACCCGCATCTTTTGCCATTTTAATCGCCGCTAAGGTTTCGGTTAAGGAGCCAATTTGGTTAAATTTAATTAAAATAGAGTTAGCAACTCCGGTATCGATACCACGTTTGAATATTTTAGTATTGGTTACAAATAAATCATCACCGACAATTTGTATTTTATCGCCAAGTAAATCCGTCTGGTATTTAAAACCATCCCAGTCTGACTCGTCTAAACCATCTTCAATAGAAATAATTGGGTATTCTTGACAAAGTTCGCCTAAGAAATCAGAGAACTCGTTTGAAGTGAATTGCTTGCCTTCACCTTTAAGGTCATAGATACCTTTATCTTTATCGTAAAATTCAGTAGCCGCACAATCCATCGCTAAAGTAACATCTTTACCTAAAATATAACCTGCAGCAGCTACCGCTTCTTTAATGACCACTAAAGCATCAGCATTTGAGGCTAAATCAGGAGCAAAACCACCCTCATCACCAACAGCCGTATTCAAGCCTTTGGCAGATAATACTTTTTTCAGTGCATGAAATATTTCAGCGCCCATACGTAATGCTTCACTGAAGTTTTCAGCGCCGACCGGCTGAATCATAAACTCTTGAATATCAACGTTATTATCAGCATGTTCACCACCATTAATGATGTTCATCATAGGTACTGGCAAGCTATAAACACCGGGAGTGCCATTTAAGTCAGCAATATGTTCGAATAATTGTACACCTTTATCCATTGCCGCTGCTTTGGCTACCGCAAGAGATACCGCAAGAATGGCATTGGCGCCAAATTTTTCTTTATTTTCAGTGCCATCTAAATCAATCATGATTTTATCGATATTGGCTTGCTCGACAGCACGCTGACCAATTAAAGCCGGAGTGATGTCATTTTTAATGGCGGCAACAGCCTTTAATACGCCTTTACCTAAATAACGAGACATGTCACCGTCACGTAACTCTAATGCTTCACGTGAGCCAGTAGAAGCGCCAGACGGTGCAGCCGCACGACCCCAAGCACCCGATTCAAGATATACATCGGCTTCGACGGTTGGGTTACCACGAGAATCCATGATTTCACGTGCTAAAATTTTGCTAATTTTTGACATTATCATTCCTGTTAAATATATGACGCTCAAGTAATACCAAGTGCATTAATTTATTGATCACTTAGCGAGAATTAAAAGCCTTAGAGGCAAGGCATTGATTGAAGAGAATGGTTATTCCCTTGTCAATATCAATAACGCCGCATATATGCCTTTACCTTTTATTAGGTACTCGCCCTAGGGAGTTTATTAGCAAACTGATAACGTCACAAAATTAATAAAATATAGAATAACTATGTTTAACAAATTTTGCTTGTTATAAGCTCGCTACTATAACTCTAAGCTGACCAATTAATTAGTGCAATTGTTATAGTACTTTGAACGGTAAAGTTAATGTTAATATTGCTAAACTGAAAGCAAAAACCGCAGTGCTAGCTACGGTTTTAATAAAGTTGTTATACGTTTGTTTTTTGTTTTTGCAATTCAAAGGTCATTGCAATAAAACTTTCAAACAGTGGGTGTCCGTCACGTGGAGTTGAATTAAACTCTGGATGGAACTGCCCAGCAATAAACCAAGGGTGATCAGGTATTTCAATCACCTCAACTAATGTTTTATCCGCAGATAATCCCGAAAACACTAAACCTGCTTGGTTTAATTGTTCACGGTAGTTATTATTTACCTCATAACGATGACGGTGTCTCTCTTTAATTGTTTCACTACCATATACGTCATACACCTTGGTACCTTTCATCAAGTGACACAATTGAGCACCTAAACGCATGGTACCGCCCAAATCAGAGTTTTCAGAGCGATATTCAATTTTGCCTTCTTTATCTAACCATTCACTGATCAAACCAATAACGGGGAAAGGTGTTTCTGGATTAAATTCAGTACTATTAGCATCCGTTAAACCGGCAACATTGCGAGCGAATTCAATTAATGCGACTTGCATACCTAAACAAATACCTAGATAAGGTACTTTATTTTCACGGGCATATTGCGCCGCTAAAATTTTACCTTCAATACCACGCTCACCAAAACCACCGGGGACCAATATAGCATCGAGATTTTGTAAAATTTCAGTGCCTTTAACTTCAAGGTCTTGTGAGTCAATATATTTAATATTAACTTTGACTTGGTTCTTTAATCCCGCATGTTTTAAGGCTTCGTTAACCGATTTATAAGCATCGGGTAATTCAATATATTTACCCACCATACCAATAGTGACTTCACCAACCGGATTAGCTTCTTGATAAAGCACTTGTTCCCACTCACTTAAATCAGCTTCAGGTACATCAAGACCAAAACGTTTAACCACTAATTCATCAGTACCTTGAGCTTTTAATAACGCCGGGACTTTATAAATACTGTCAACATCACGCAGTGAAATTACTGATTTTTCTTCAACATTGGTGAACAAAGCTATTTTTGCTCGGGCATTGGCGGGAATAACCCGCTCTGAGCGGCAAACTAAAATATCAGGAAAAATACCAATACCACGCAATTCTTTGACTGAATGTTGGGTAGGTTTGGTTTTAATCTCACCGGCAGCCGCTAAATATGGCACTAAGGTTAAGTGCATAAACATTGCACGTTCACGGCCCACTTCTGTGGCTAACTGACGAATAGCTTCTAAAAATGGTTGTGATTCAATATCACCCACCGTACCACCAATTTCGACCATGGCAATATCGTAACCTTCTGCACCTTCAATTATCCGACGTTTAATGTCATTGGTAATATGAGGAATAACTTGAATAGTGGCACCTAAAAACTCACCTTTACGTTCGCGAGCTAAAATATCTTGATAAATACGACCCGTAGTGAAGTTATTAAGTTTGGTCATTTTGGTGCGAATAAAGCGCTCATAATGGCCCAAATCCAGATCGGTTTCTGCGCCGTCTTCGGTAACAAAAACCTCACCATGCTGTATTGGACTCATGGTACCAGGATCAACGTTAATGTACGGATCAAGTTTTAACATGGTAACTTTTAAACCACGCGCTTCAAGAATTGCTGCTAATGAGGCTGCGGCAATGCCTTTACCAAGAGACGATACTACACCGCCAGTTACAAAAATATATCTAGTTGTCATGTTTACACCGATGTCAGAAAAAACAGAATTTTGCGCTTAAATGGTTATTATTTATAAACTTAATTTCAAAATAACATTTTAAAATGGCTCTATACACCTAGTTATAATAGGTGATTTACTAAAGAATTAGCGTAAATGTTACTTGTTGAAATAGACGTTTTACCAAACAAGCAGGACGGGAAAGTATTATACTGAAAAGCTAAACGAACAACAATAACAACAAGTCCTCACAGCTATAAATTTGTCTGTTTTTTATTATTTTCTAGCGGTAATTACGCTTGAACTGTTAAATTTCAGTTGAGATAAAAATATTTTAATCGCGGCGAGCAGTTTCTAGGTTGGTTGCTCTAAGTTTGAACAGTTAGCACTATTTAAGTCAACACCCTTGCTCTGATTCTTTTTTATTACTAGTTGCGTATAATGGTACTACTTTCCTAAATTAAACCGTGATTGATGTTAAAATGACTATAGAACAATTAAACAACACCTTATCCGCCATTGACGAAGTTAATCGCCAAGACCCGAATACAATACTATTTAACGGTACTAGCCAAATAAAAGAATTAATTTATGGTCAACAAATGACGGACTGCTTAAAACAATATTGGCCTGAAGCAAATGAGTTATTACAAATTGCGGTTCGGGCACAACATATTAAACGCTGGCAATTAAAGCGCACTGAATTTGCCGATGGCAAAGCAGGATATTATCAATGGCGAATTGCTCAAGGTAAGTTTCATGCACAGCTAACGGCAAGCATTATGATTACCCAGGGCTACCAAGCAGAGCAAGCTGAGCAATGTGCGACTCTTATTCGTAAGGACAATTTGAAAACAAATAGTGATAGTCAGACGTTAGAAGATGTCGCCTGCTTAGTTTTTCTTATGCACTACTTTGATGCGTTTGCAACCAAGTATACCGAGCAAGATAATGAAGCAAAGATTGTTCATATAGTGCAATTAACCTGGAAGAAAATGTCCGAGCAAGCCCATGATATTGCTTTAAGTTTAACACTACCAGATCATTTAGCGATAATAGTCAATAAGGCACTTGCTTAACCATTGTCCCGCGATTAACAACGAAAGTAATAATGCAGACTGCTCTAATATCCTAGAGCAGAGAGTCTGCACCGTTCTCTGCTATGCTTTATTACCTATTTACTTAGAGGTAAGCGTACTAAAAAAATAAACGGCCCAATAACCAATGCCACAACTAATCCAGTTAATAGCGCGCTTTGTAACATAAAGGCCGACCAGCACACAGATAGTATAATACTTAATAAGGCAATACGTTTCGCTTTTCTAGGAATACTGCGATATTTTTGCCAATCATGGATTAATGGCCCAAAGGTTTTATTTGCCAGTAATTTTTTTTGCATTCGTGGTGAAGATTTGGCAAAACAAGCCGCCGCCATGATCAGAAAAACCGTTGTCGGTAGCACAGGCAATACTGCTCCTAATATAGCTAAACCGACACAAAACACTCCGGTGATTTTCAACAAGATAATCTTGGCTTTGCTTTGCACTGATGGTGAAACCGGACAGGTATTAACATTAAAGGTGACGTCTTTACTTACTTCTCGCTCAGTATTAATTACTCTTTCCATGTATGAATACTCTCTATTTCAGCTATTAATTGCCTGTGGAATTTTTAACTTTCACTTTGTTGTTAGTATCACGACTTTGACGAATTAGTACATCATCCGCCTGGCCATTGCTTTCTTGCATAACACTAGATTTGGCTAACCGGTCATAAAGCAACACGTTAACCGAGGCAGCTAGGTTCATACAACCAATAGTAGGAACATAGACAACTTCATCAGCACAATCGATGACTTGTTGCTTTATTGTGCCATCCTCAGGACCAAATATGTATACCGCCTGGGGTGGATGAATAAAGTGTGGTAAGGGTGTAGCTCCTTCAACTAAGTCAACACATATGATTTTAGTCGTCGATGAGATATTTTCCAGTAAGTCTTTAATATTTATAAAATCCTCAACGCCTAATAAAGGAATTTTACCCTGAGCATTTTTGGTATCAGTTTTTAAAGCATCTTTATTATATTTAGCTGCTTGCTCATAGCGTCGGCCGGTATAAAGCACTTGATCAACTTGATAACAACCTGCAGCACGCATTACCGCGCCAACATTGGTTGGGCTCTTTGGGTTAGTCAACGCAATGGTAACGTAAGGTGAGCTTTGTTCTTTGTTTTTGTTTTTGTTTTCGTTCATACGTTTGCTCATAAAATTATTAGAGTGTTTTATAGCCGTTACCTATCATGATGCCTTTTTTTCCTGTTTTTTTACTTGTTGCCAATAATTTTCTAATTCAGCTAAGTCATGTTCAGTAAAACTTTTACCCGATTGATGTACTTGTGCCTCCACGCCATGAAAGCGTTTAGTAAACTTTTTATTCGCATGGCGAAGTAGTGTTTCGGGATCTTCTTTGGCATGACGACATAAATTGACTACTGCAAACATTAAGTCACCTAACTCTTCGGCGAGCGCTTTCTTATTCAGTGACTTGGCCTCTAACTCGTCTTTAACTTCTTGTACTTCTTCTTCAATTTTAGCAAAAACATCGTTGATGTTATGCCAATCAAAGCCGACATGTGCGCAACGTTTTTGAATCTTTGCTGCCTGCGATAAAGCCGGTAAGTTTTTCGGGATGTCAGCCAAAAGGCTCAAGTTTTGCTTATTCGTTTTATTCGCCATTTCCCGCTGATTTTTTTGCTGCCTTTCGAGTATTTTTTCATTTTCCCAATTAGCTTTTATTTCAGCATCGCTGTGCAAATTCGCCTGAGCAAACACATGGGGGTGGCGGCGAATAAGTTTTTCACAAATGGCGGCTATAACACTATCAAAATTGAAATACTGCTGTTCTTGACCTAACTGACTATAAAAAATCACCTGAAAGAGTAAGTCGCCTAGCTCCTTTTCTAACTCAACAAAGTCACCTTGTTCAATAGCATCAACTACCTCATAAGCCTCTTCTAGCGTATGACTGGTTATAGAAGCAAAATCCTGCTTAAGATCCCACGGACACCCTGTGGCAGGGTCTCGCAGTTGCGACATGATCCAACGTAATTTTTCTATTGAGGCTTGTTCTTTTAACATTTTATTCCGCTTGTTATTTTCGCTTTGTTTACATTATGTATCACACTGGCTTGGGTCATCTTAGTGCACAACAATTACAGGCGTTTCACCTGGCTTACATCCTCTAATTGCCGTAACTTATCGAGAACACGCAGCAATAACTCACTATTTTCCACTTCCAGTTTTAGCTTCATACTCATGGTCTGCTTGGCTTTATCGGTATGACTTTCCATGCCTATAATGCTTACTCTTTCATTGGCAATAATGGTGGAGATATCACGTAATAGACCTTGTCTATCACTACCAATAATTTGTGCCGTGGCTTGATAACTTTGTCTATGTGCATTGCCCCACTGCACATCAACTAACCGCTCAGCTTGCAAACTAAGAGCATTGGCAAGTTGCTCACAATCTTGTCGATGTACTGAAATACCTCGCCCTTGCGTTATAAAGCCCAAGATGCTGTCACCCGGTACTGGCTGACAGCACTTCGCCATATGAGTGAGTAGGTTACCGACGCCAGAAACGGTTATGCCATTATCCTCTTGCGCTAATGCTTTATTGGTTGGACTTTGTTTGACTAAACTTTGTGGGTCTATTTCAGCTTGAGGTTTTAATTTACTATCAAGCTGAGTAAAGTGATTAATAACTTGCTGTAATCTGGCGTTACCTGTACCTAGTGCCGCATAAAGGTCATCTATCGTTTTCATATTAAAGCGTTTTGCTGCCGCTAATAAGTCTATAGTGGCTAAATCATATTTAGCTATTTCACTGTCAAATAACTCTTTGCCCTGAGCAATATACTTATCTCTATCAAGCAATTTAAAAAAGTGCTGAACTTTAGCGCGCGCACGCGAAGAGTAGATGTAATTTAAATTGGGGTTGAGCCAGTCTCTACTCGGATTTGACTGTTTACTGGTCAATATCTCTACCTGATCACCCGTTTGCAACTGATGGGTAAAAGGCACTATTTTACCAAACACTTTAGCGCCAATACAGCAATGACCAACATTGGAATGGATGTAATAAGCAAAATCTAATGGGGTTGCCCCCATAGGTAAATCGATAACATCACCACTTGGGGTGAAAACATAAATCCGGTCTTCAAACACCTGACTGCGTAACTCATCAAGTAATTCACCACTTTCACTAACATCATCTTGCCACTGCAAAATCTTTCGTAACCAACCAATTTTATCATCAAAACTATTACTTTTACCGCTGGCCTTGCCTTCTTTATAACGCCAATGCGCCGCGACACCAAGTTCGGCGTCATCATCCATTTGCTTGGTTCTGATTTGTACTTCTACCGACTTACCTGTTGGTCCTAACACCACAGTATGTATTGATTGATAGCCATTGGCTTTTGGGGTGGCCACATAATCTGAGAATTCTTTGGCTAGGTGTGGCCATTGGGTGTGGACAATACCCAGTGCAGAATAACAATCTTGTACTTTTTCGACCACCACACGCACAGCTCGCACATCAAAGAGCTGTTCAAAACCTAATGATTTTTGCTGCATTTTTTTCCAAATGCTGTAGATGTGTTTAGGACGACCAAAAACGTCCCCCTTAATAGCTAAGGCATTAAGTTCACCCTTTAACTGACCAACAAAGCTAGCCATATATTGCTCTCGCTCTAGTCGAGTTTCATCCAAAAGTTTAGCAATTTTTTTATAGACCTGCGGGTGCAAGTAACGAAATGAAATATCTTCAAGTTCCCACTTTAATTGGCCTATGCCTAAGCGGTTGGCTAGTGGCGCGTAGATATTAGCACTCTCTTTTGCCGCTAACACACGTGTTTCTTCATCACTATTTTTCTTTGCCCGTAAATCACATAGCCGTTCCGCTAATTTGATCACCACAGCGCGCACATCATCCACCATAGCCAATAACATACGGCGAATGTTATCTATGTTTTGTGGTGCAGAGCCAATAGATTGATTACTTTGTTGGCGCAGCGCTTTAATGGCAGCCATCTGCTCAACACCTTGACAAAGCATTAATATGTCTTTAGAGAAGTGTTCTTTGACATAATCTATGGAAATAATATTATGGGCTAATAAGGGCGAGATAAAAGCCGCTACTAACGAGTCATCATCTAGGTTCAAACCACTTAATATTTCCACCATTTCCATGCTTTTATTTTGCAAGTCGAACTTTACCGCACTGTCATGCTGATAAAAGTTGCAGATTTGCAACCATAAAACAGACAAAGCCTGGGCTTTTACCTCGGTTAACGCTAAGTTGGTTAGCCATTGTTCAAAACTTTGCTCTGCTATTTGATGAGATTTACGCACGGAAACCATAGCTATTCCTTTGTCTTTAAAAGTTAACTTAATGTTAGCTAATACATATTTTCATGATCTTAAATGCTAAATACTATGAGTAAACAAGACCATAGTCTCAACATGCTTTGTTTGAGCAAACATGTCTATCAGTGATATTTTTTCAAGCTTGTAGCCATGAGCAATAAGTATTGCGCTATCTCTTGCTAAGGTTGCCGGATCACAGCTGACATATAAGACGCTAGGTATTTGTAGTTTAGCAATTTGACTTACTGCTTGCTCTGCTCCTGCTCTTGCTGGATCAAGCAGCACCTTATCAAACACTTGACCATTAGCCCACGATGCTAATAACCAATGACTGTTTAAATCTGCCTGATAAAACTGACAATTATCAAGACCATTGACTTGAGCATTATGACTGGCTTTATCAACCATCACTTGTACACCCTCAACACCAACAAGTAGTTTTGCGTATTTTGCCAGCGCTAAGCTAAAGTTGCCGAGTCCACAAAATAAGTCCAGCACCTTATCGCTAGGTAAAATATTTAACCAAGCTAAAGCTTGACTGATCATGGCATTATTAACGTGATGGTTAATTTGAATAAAATCACTACTGGCAAAATAAATTTTATTTTTATCGGCTAATGTATATGAAAGTACCGCAGAGCTATTCTCATTGCTACCCGCTAGCGGCACTTGCTGGTTACCATCATCAATAATGACGTGCCAGCAATATTGCTGCGCACAAGATTGCCAAAGCTCGATATCCTTGGCATTCATTGGCTTTAGCTGTCGAATAACCAGCACCACTTGCTTATCTTTTTGTCTTAGCTCTGGTAAGTTTTGCTCAAGTATATCCGCTTGAATAACTTCTATATGACCGATGGCAGATTGTCCGGTAAGTTGTGCCAATAACTTTTTTAGCAAGGGAAAAATGTCATTAAGCGGCTCAACTAAGACCGGGCATGACTTGATTGCGGCTAATTGATTGGTGGATTTTTGTCTAAAACCGATAGTTGCGTGGAATTTTTTATCAAATTGAACACCTATACGGGCTTTACGCCGATAATGCCAAGGGCTACTTTTTATCGGCGCTTGCCAAGGCAAGTCTTTGCCGGCAACTTGTACCACCTTATCTTGGCTGCTAAAAAAGCGAGAATAATGCTCACTGACTTTATCTTGTTTAAACTGCAGTTGCTCTGTTATATCAAGCATTTGTAGATCACAGCCACCACATACACCAAAGTGCTGACACTGAGGCTCGACTCTATGCTCGCTTTGCTTGCCAATAGCAATGAGTTTAGCGCGAGCATATTTGCTTTTTTGTTCGATAATTTTCACATCGACCACTTCATTGGGTAAAGCTCCAGCTATAAATACCGGTTTATTTTGCCAACGGGCAACACCGACACCATTTATATCGAGCTTTTCAATACTAACGGTCAAGCGCTGATTGCACGTTTGTGGTTTAACTGTTGCTTTAAAAAAATTTGCCATTTTCACCCTAGAACTAACGCTTACTTTATTACCAATATATCTATTTCAGCAGGAGCTTAGCCATCTATACTATTAATTTATAGCCGCTTATGAGATTATTTATGTTAACTTGGATAATCGATTAGATAGTTAATTATTTCAACGGGTATTTTACCCTAAATTGACAAAAAAAGTTCAACTAATAATGCATAAAATAAGCCTGAAAGACTGGGTTATCATACTCACTATTCTCCCGACAACGTTAATCAGTTTTGGTTTAGCTAGTTATTTTTCTTATAGCCGCTCAGTAGAACTTAATGACATCCTTGAACAACGTGCTAAAAGCATCATTGAACCGATAGCTATTGCCAGTAAAGGCCCTTTACTTAATAAAAACAGAGACAAACTTCGCCAACTAATAGGGTTTACGCACCGAAGTCAATCAAATATAGTCAACAGCATTGTTATTTTTACCGAAGATAATCAAGTTTTTGTCGCTAGTGCCTATCGTGGCGATACGCATTTAATGAGATTAAATGCTGGGGTAAAGCTGCCAAGTCACACCAGTATGCAAAACATTGACGACTATATTATCTTTAGAACCCCTATCATTGATGAAAATTATAACTTTCTAGTAAATAAAAACTTCCCCTCTAAAACCAGTTCACAATTTAACGCCATACAAAATAGCGCAAGACCTTCCCCCGTTGGTTACATTGCTATGCAAATTGATAAGAGCCAGCTCAATTTCCAACAGCAAAGCCAATTTATAGTAGCTTTTGCTTTTGCTTTACTTGGCTCTTTACTCAGCGCAATTTTTGCCCTTAGACTCATTAAAAAAGTAACTAAGCCAATAAACTCTATGGTGCAAGCAATCGAACGTATTAGAGAAGGGAAATTAGAAAGCCGAGTAAGTGGTCAACTTATTGGCGAACTTAACTTTTTAAAAAATGGTATTAATGCCATGGCGCAGTCACTTGATAACTACCAAAACGAGATGAACGCCAGTATAGATCAAGCCACCATAGATCTACGGGAAAGTTTAGAGCAATTTGAAATACAAAACGTAGAACTCAGCATTGCTAAACGTAAGGCTCAAGATGCTAATAGGGTAAAATCTGAATTTTTAGCCAACATGAGTCATGAGTTACGTACACCATTAAATGGAGTTATTGGCTTTACTCGGCAAGTGCTAAAAACCCCCTTGACTGAAAATCAGCGGGATTATTTACAAACCATTGATCGCTCAGCAAACAATTTATTAACCATTATTAATGATATTCTCGATTTCTCTAAGCTCGATGCCGGGAAAATGATTATTGAAAACATTCCTTTTTCGTTACGAGACTCTCTCGAGGAAACACTCACGTTACTAGCCCCATCAGCCCATAAGAAAAATATTGAGCTATCAATAAATATTCCCCAAGAAATACCCGATTCACTGGTCGGTGATACTATGCGGATTAAACAAATTATCACTAACTTAATTAGTAATGCGATAAAATTCACCCCACAAGGCTCAGTGAATGTCGATATAGTCTATGAAGAAGATAACCAAAAGAATATCAAATTAAAAGTTATCGTCAATGACACTGGCATTGGTATGACTAGCAAGCAACAAAGAACAATTTTTGATGCCTTTACCCAAGCTGATCAGAGCATTACTCGTTTATACGGCGGCACCGGTTTAGGCCTAGTGATTTGTCAACGACTCGCACAAGAGATGCTTGGCGATATAGGTTTTACCAGTGAAAAAAATCAAGGATCCAGTTTTTGGTTTACTTTTCAATGTGAAGTAAATGCTATGCCATTAATACTAGAGTTGGACAATCAGCATTTAGCAAATAAGACCTTACTCTACTATGAAGAAAACGATCACAGCAGAGAAGCGACTAAGAATATATTAAAGCACTGGCAGATGAACGTTACTAGTGTGATTAACAAACATCAATTATCTCAAGTAATTTCTCACAGTAAAGAAACACAACGAAGTTTTGACTATGCACTTATCGGCCATAACCAGGCAGCTACCGCCTTAAGTGACTTGAAGAAAACCATTACTGAATTACAACCCCTCACCAGTAATATACATCTGGCATTAAATAATCACTCGCCTAGTTTACAGGAGGCGCTAATTGCCTGTGGTGCTATTAGCTGTATGAGCAAACCGCTAACATCAAGAAGTTTGAGTAAAGGATTACAGCCGATGATAAAAGCTGAATCACAAAAACTTACCCTTGCTGCACCTATAGGAAAAATATTACCCATTAAGGTCTTGGCGGTTGATGATAATGAAGCCAACCTGAAACTAATTAAAGCCTTATTATTAGAGCAAGTTGCTGAAGTGGTGGTCACCGACAATGGCATGTCAGCCATCGAGCTTTGTAAATCAGAAACTTTTGCGCTTATTTTTATGGATATACAAATGCCGATATTAGACGGTATTAGCGCACTTAAAGAGATTAAAATATTACCTGGCCACAGTAACACACCAATTATTGCCGTTACTGCTCATGCGTTAAGTGGTGAAAGGGAGAAAATGCAGCAACAAGGCTTCAATGCCTATATGACTAAACCAATAGATGAAGCAATGTTGCGTCATATAATCTATGAGTATTGTGACTTCAACCACTTAGTAAGCTCAGCTGCCCCCCTTATTACCAGTAGCAGATTGACCGAGGTTGAAAATTTTTCAAAAGTCATTGATTGGCCTTTGGCGTTAAAGCGCAGTGCTAATAAAGCTGACTTAGCTAAAGAAATGTTTTTAGGGTTAATCGAGAGCTTACCGCAAATTCAACAAGATATTCATCAAGCTATTGCTGCACAAGATATCGCTCTACTTAAGCGTTTAGTCCATAAACTCAACGGCGCTTGTTGTTATACTGGTGCGCCAAGTTTAGCAAAAATCACCGCGCATTTAGAAACGCAGTTAAAAATGGGCTTAGGCTTAGAGGAGCTTGAACCTGAGTTTTTAGAGTTTTTTGATCATATAGAACAAGTTTTACTTGCTGTGCCTGAAGCACTAAAACAAATGAGTGTTAACAGCCATTAACTTTTTTAGCTCATTAAAAAAACAACAATATTTGTTGCTTTTTTAGGGAGTGACTTGATTGTTACTACTTAGCTCTTATTGCTTAGCCTCTTGCTAGCGAGGTTATTGCTAACTGGATAATCGGCAATGGCTAACGGATCACTAGCGGATAGCGATTTTTGGTGAGGTATCTATATCTCCATCTTCTGAAATAACAGCAACGCCACCATTGCACTGCATTACCGCTAAGCTATGACCCTCATCATTACGAACAAAGGTAATTTCATAGCCAAATTTTCCTAAACTACTCGCAGAGAATTTTTGCGCTAAGGATAATTTATTCCACCAAACTGACTGCTCTGGAGCTTCCTTTCTACGCTCAAGCATTGGTTTCATCTGTGTTTGCATCACTTATCCTCACTTATTTTCATGTTGAATCCCTTCCCGCACTCTATCCATTAAAGTGTAGCTTATAATTTCAACAAAAAAAATAAATGACAAAAAACACCTCTTTGCCACCCTTGCAAATAAGTAACTAACCTAACGAATCGGTGCCCTAGCTTCCAGCATAAGTTGCTTCATATCACGTACCGCTTTATCTAAGCCATCAATAACTGCACGAGCAATAATGGCATGACCAATATTTAGTTCAATAATTTCTTTAATGGCAGCAATAGGCTTAACATTAAAATAATTCAAGCCATGGCCCGCATTTACTTTTAAGCCTAAGCTATGTGCATACTTAATACCTGCCGTTAAACGTTCAAGTTCTATCTGCTGCTCATCTGGTGAGGTGAGATCAGCATAGTGCCCCGTATGAATCTCTATATAAGGAGCTTTACTAGCAACAGCAGCATCAATTTGTGCTTTATCGGCATCGATAAATAAGCTGACCATTATGCCAGCTGCAGATAACTGTGCCGTTGCCTTAGTAACTTTATCTAATTGGCCAACAACATCTAAGCCGCCTTCGGTGGTAAGCTCTGCACGCTTTTCTGGTACTAAACAACAAAATTCTGGCTGAACTTCACAGGCAATAGCAATCATTTCATCAGTAACAGCCATTTCGAAGTTCATCCGGGTATCTAAGGTCTGCTTTAAGACATGAATATCTCTGTCTTGAATATGGCGCCTATCTTCACGTAAATGGACAGTAATACCATCTGCTCCCGCATGTTCTGCCACACTAGCGGCATAGACAGGATCAGGATAACTAGTACCGCGAGCCTGTCTTAACGTGGCGATATGGTCAACGTTTACACCTAATAATAATTCAGTCATTTTATTCTCTTTTTGATTTTTTCTGACGATATAAATAGCTAAAATTTATTTTTTGTTAGCAAAAAGTTTCCGGCTATTTAATGGTTTATTGCCAAGTAACTGGTTAATAACCTGCCGCATTAACAACTTAAAGGTATAGCTAACCTCTGCTGGTACACTGGTATTACATAACGCGTCGCGCTGAGCAATTGCTTGTAAATGGATTTTATCAAAGCAATGAGCACTTTGTTTAGGCATAGCTCCATAGACAGGGACAAAACCTTGCTCGTCGATATAATGAAAGTGACTAACATCGTGCTCAAATACAGGGCTAAAGTCAAATGATAGCCCTAACTCTTCCAGCAGCGCCAGTTCAAATAAGCGTAATTGTGGTGCGATGGCTTCTTCTTGAGATAGGGAGGTCAAAGTAGCTTGATATTGACAGAATAGCTGCGGACAAGCTATGTGATCTGTTAACAGACGAATCAACAATTCGTTAAGATAAAAAGAACTAAACAGGCTATGTTTTATCAGCGAAAATGATTTGGCAATGGCATCAATTTGGGTGATTAGTTTAACGTTACCATGACCTTTCAATGTCAATCTTAGCGGTAAAAAAGGCTGAATTAAGCCTTTTTTTATCGAACGCTTAGATTGGCCAACGTAGACCAATGCCGTCACTTTACCATCTTGCTCAGTTAATAAATCAACTAACAGCTGATTTTCACGATATGGTCGACTATGTAAAACAAATGCGTTTTGTTCAATCATCTACCACATTCCAATTAACCCGTGTAATCATCACCATAACCTAAGCTGCGTAATGCTCGTTCATCATCTGCCCATCCAGATTTCACTTTCACCCAAGTCTCAAGATATACCTTACTATCAAATAAATTTTCCATATCACGTCTAGCTTCCTGACCTATGGTTTTCAAGCGTTCACCTTTATTACCAATGACCATACGTTTTTGGGTCTCTCGCTCGACAAGTATTAAGGCATTAATATGGATAATTCCTTTCTGATCCACCTTAAATTGCTCTATCTCTACCGTAATAGAATATGGCAATTCATCACCGGTAAAACGGATAAGTTTTTCACGAATAATTTCAGAAGCCATAAAACGGCTAGAGCGATCGGTGATGTGATCGGCTGGGAACCAAAAATCACCTTTAGCTAACGAGGTTAAACATAATTGGCGAATGGTATCAACACCCTGCCCCTTACTTGCAGAGATAGGCACAATATCCCTAAATTCGTGCATCGCTCCTAACGTCTTAAGATGAGGTAATAAATCATCTTTGTCCGCGATGTTATCAATTTTATTAACAACCAATATACAAGGAGAACCACTTTGTTTGACTTTAGTTAGTACCAGCTCATCGTCTTGAGTCCAATGAGTTCCTTCAACTAGGAATACTATTAATTCAACTTCTGCAATGGTACTACTTGCCGCACGGTTCATTAACCTATTGATGGCACGTTTTTCTTCGGTATGTAAACCTGGGGTATCTACTAATATTGCTTGCCTATTTTCTTCAGTCAATATGCCTAAAATACGATGTCGAGTCGTTTGTGGCTTTTTAGAAGTAATACTAATCTTTTGCCCTAACATGGCATTTAATAACGTTGATTTACCAACATTGGGGCGACCGACAATAGCAATTAAGCCTGCATAGGTATCTGAGGTATCGTTGTGCATAATTTATTTTCTCGTGCTTATTTTTTTGCTGGGTTACTTTTAGTATGTCGGATATTTGCTAATTGGGCTTGTTTAAATGTGCTTTTTTTCCTCATTAGCTTGTTCAATCAATGCGAGTATTTGCTGAGCTGCGGCTTGCTCTGCTTTTCTACGGCTAGTCCCTTTGGCGACAACCTCTTCGCTGATCACTGACGTTTGACAACGAACGGTAAACTCTTGGTTATGGGACTGTCCTGTCGTATCAATTACATCATAACTGGGTAAGGGGATTTTTCTCCCTTGTAGAAATTCTTGCAAGCGCGTTTTAGGATCTTTTTGTTCATTGCCAGGTTTAATCACCGCCAAGCGACTATCAAACCAACTTAGGATAAGCGCTTTACAGCGATCGATAGTAGAATCAAGGTAAACAGCACCAATGATGGCTTCGATGGCATCCTCTAAAATAGACTCTCGACGATGTCCGCCACTTTTCAGCTCCCCTGGACCAAGTATTAGGTATTCGCCCAAATTAAACTCTCGAGCCACTTCAGCTAAAGTGACTCCCCTTACTAAGCTAGAGCGCATCCGAGTTAAGTCACCCTCATCATGCTTGGGGAATTTATCAAAAAGGGCCTCTGCAATGACAAAGCCTAAGATAGAGTCCCCAAGGAACTCCAGTCTTTCATTATGAGGTCCTTTGGCACTACGGTGAGTAAGTGCTTGCACCAACAATGTCGATTCATTAAATTCATAACCAATCTTTTTGGCTAATCGAGCAAGGTTACGAGGATTAATTTTCACGATATAACTCTATATGCCAGGTAAAAAAAGTAGTCATGTTAAATAATAGCGCCTATGCGTTCAAAACGAATACCGGTAGGCAACCATTGCGGTAAAAAACTGTCTTCGCTGCGATCAAAATCAAAACTCATCCAAATAGCAACGGCCTCACCGACAAGGTTTTCTTCAGGGACAAAGCCCCAAAAACGTCCATCTAAGGAATTATCACGGTTATCACCCATGACAAAGTAATGCTTCGCCGGCACTAAGAACTCATCCGCTGCGGTCCCTGATTGCTGGAAGTAATGGCTAACTCGGGCTAAGGTCTGACTGTCATTTAATACCTGGTGACTTTTATTTAACATTTTTGCGGTAAATTCATTCATGCCAAACTCAGCATCTGGCCCGTCATATTTACCAATATAACTTTGCTCTATTTGTTCAAATTCAGGGCACTTGGCATCAGTTTCTAGACAGGCGCGCTTAATATAAAGTAATTTATTTCGGTAAATAATACGATCACCGGGTAAACCAATCACTCGCTTAATATAGTCAATCCTAGGATCTTGTGGATATTTAAACACCACAACATCACCATGTTCAGGCAAACCGTTTTCAAGAAACTTATGTCTAAAAACAGGATCTTTTAAGCCATAATTGAATTTATTCACTAGAATAAAATCACCATCAAGTAAGGTTGGCATCATTGAGCCAGAAGGTATTTGAAAGGGTTCGTATATAAAAGAGCGTAAAATTAAAACAAAGGCTATTACCGGAAAAATTTGTATCGCTGTATCAACTAAGGGTGATGGCTCTGTTAAGGTAGCTAATGCCTGAGGAGTTAACTCAGCAGCGGATATTTCTTTCGCTGAAACCTCAGCGAAAGCAGCTTTGAGCTTACGCTGTGGTGCTAAGTAAAACTTATCAGCAAACCACACGACTCCTGTTAACCCAGTGATTATCACTAAGATAATCGAAAAATAAACGGCCATACTATTCCTATTTTAAAATGATATTATGCAAAAATTAGCGACAGCAATGCTTTACTCGTACTAATTTTAATTTTGGCGTCACGGCTTGAACTAACTATCAAGCTTAAGTACAGCTAAAAATGCTTCTTGTGGTACTTCAACATTACCCACTTGCTTCATGCGTTTTTTACCATCCTTTTGCTTTTGCAAAAGCTTTTTCTTACGACTAATATCACCGCCGTAACATTTAGCCGTAACATTTTTACGTAATTGTTTAACGGTTGTTCTCGCAATAACGTTATTGCCAATAGCCGCTTGAATAGCAATATCAAACTGCTGACGATGAATCAACTCTTTAAGTTTATCAACTAATAAACGTCCACGTGCGGCTGAATGAGTTCTATGGGTGATCATAGCTAAAGCATCGACTCTGTCACCATTGATCATGACATCCACTCGCACCATATCGGCAGTCTGAAATCTAATAAAATTATAATCCAGTGAGGCATAACCACGACTGGTAGATTTGAGTTTGTCAAAAAAGTCCATCACCACTTCAGCCATCGGTAATTCATAAGTAACGGCTACTTGATTACCATGATAAATAATATCTTTTTGTACACCACGTTTTTCAATACATAGCTTAATAACATTACCCAAATATTCTTGTGGTACTAATATATTTGCTTGAACAATGGGCTCACGAATTTCATCAATATTATTAACTGCAGGCAAATCGGCAGGGTTATCAATAGATAAAAGATCACCATTAGTACAGACAATTTCATAATTTACCGTTGGCGCTGTGGTAATTAAATCAAGATCATATTCACGAGCAAGGCGCTCTTGAATGATTTCCATGTGCAACATGCCAAGGAAACCGATACGAAAACCAAAACCTAAGGCGGATGAGCTTTCTGGTTCAAAAAATAAAGAGGCATCGTTAAGGCTTAATTTATTCAATGCATCTCTAAAATTTTCATAATCTTCAGAGCTTATTGGAAATATACCTGCGTAAACTTGTGGCTGAGCTTTAGCAAAACCCTTTAATGGCTCAGACGCTTCTTTTTTACTGATAGTGATAGTATCGCCCACTGGCGCACCGTGAATTTCTTTGATGCCGGCAATAATAAAGCCAACTTCACCTGTTCTTAAAATGCCCGTTTCTTTTTGTTTTGGGGTGAATATACCGATTTTATCGATTTGGTGAACTTGCCCAGTCGACATCACCAACATTTTATCGCCTTTTTTAACTTCACCATTCATTATTCGAACCAGTGAAACAACACCTTGGTAATTATCAAACCATGAGTCAACAATCAAAGCTTGTAATGGTGCATCTCTATCACCTTTTGGTGGCGGGATATTTTCAACGATAGTTTCTAATACATCTTCAATGCCCAAACCTGTTTTAGCCGAGCAAGTTACGGCATCCGTAGCATCAATACCAATGATATGTTCTATTTCTTCAGCAACACGTTCCGGATCGGCTTGCGGTAAATCAATTTTATTTAAAATTGGAATAACTTCTAAATCCATTTCAATGGCGGTATAGCAGTTAGCAACGGTTTGTGCTTCCACACCTTGCCCTGCATCTACCACCAACAAAGCGCCTTCACAGGAGGCCAAAGAACGTGAGACTTCATAGGAGAAATCGACATGACCGGGAGTATCAATAAAATTTAGTTGGTAAGTTTCACCATCTTTTGCTTTATAGTCTAAGGTAACACTTTGCGCTTTAATGGTAATACCACGCTCTTTTTCTATATCCATAGAATCAAGCACTTGCGCTTCCATTTCTCGGTCTTCTAAACCACCGCAATGTTGTATTAGACGGTCAGCAAGCGTTGATTTACCGTGATCAATGTGGGCAATAATTGAGAAATTTCGAATATTTTTCATAAAAGGCAGTCAAATAAAAAGCGTTAAAATAATATAATGGCGTGATTTTAACGAATTAACTGCCTTGGGGCTATCTTTTGTTCAGATATCTTTTGTTTCAAGCCGTAACAGACTAAGACTTTATTTACCTTGGCTTGGCGAAGGAACAACTTCAATTATCTTAGGCTGTAAGTTTTCACTATTTTTTCCTTGTTTTTGCTTAAACTTAGCCAGCCTATAACCTAAGTAGCCTCCTATTAAACCCAAACCTAGTGCAATTAATTCATGGGCTAATATTTGCTGGTTAACCAGCCATTGCCCGACGGCGGAAAACGTAATCAAGCCAAATAAAGGTAGTAAATATACTTGACCGGCGCTCGATAATACATGTTTTTCCGGCAAAGTTAATACGACACTATCACCCAGTTTTAAGGTTTGACCAATAACATTACGATCATAGGGTAACGTTAGGGTAAGCTTGGCTTGTGGCAGTGCTTTAGCGATTTGGCCACTACCACAGCTATCAACTTGTGCACAACCACTACATGCTGATTTTATTTGACTGGTAACGGTTACTTGCCCCGCTTCAATAGCAACGACATTGGCGAGCTCTTTAATCATCTTACTGCTCCCTTATCACACCTTGAGTATTGTTGATTACCTTCACTTTTGTTACAGCAACAATAGATTCGGCAATTTTTTTAGCTGTAGCTAAAGGAATAGCTCCAACCACGCCAACCTCAATGCCTTGAATGATATGATTGAAGATCATTGTTGCGCCATCACTTGCATATTCAGGCGCTCTAAAGGTTTCCTGACTAGAGCTTACATAGACAGATATTTCAACTAATCCATCTGAAAACAGCATAAATTCAACGGCTTTATCATCACCTTGGTGATAGTTATTTAGCTGATGTTGGTTAGATTTTATCATAGCAAAGCCTTGTGGTAACCAATCAACTTGCCAAGAAAAAGTTTTATTTTTCTGCTGATTATTTAACTTAATAACGGCCGGTAATTCAGATGATTGCAATTGCACTAAGTTTTCCGATAACTTCTCACTCACTTCGAGGTGGGTAAATTGAATTTGCTCAAGTAACAGCCCTTGACGTGTCAATATCGCCATTTTTAACAACAGACCAGTCTGCTTATCAAGCCAAAGCCAATAACTATAACGGTACTTATCTTTTGCGACAATACGTACCAGTTGAGCAACTCGGCCCAACACTCGACTACGACCGACAGAGATAAAACGATAGTTTTCTTCAATCGCGCTAATATCACCGCGAAGAATAGTGGGGATAGGGCTTTTAACATTATTAGAAATAATGGAATAAGGTTCTTGTTCGGGTTCGATATAGCTAATAATATCCCCTTGGCGCAATATATCACGGCGAGGGCCGTTAAGGCGGGAAAAAATCTCTAACTCTTGATTATCTTCGCTAATGCCATGCAACCAATGATAGGGCTCGGCATGATTATTTTTAACAACAACAAAAGAGGTGGTAAAATTTAGCTGACGTAATGATTTTGATAGTTGCTCTAACCAAAGCATAGCTGACTCTGTATCAGTAGCTATAGCTGATACATTAACGCTTAACAGCAATAACAAAAGTGCCGAAAATTTCATAGGTTCTCAAAGATGGTGGCTGAAAGTTTAATTATCAACTAATTCAGCCAATCAAGCTATTTTATATTGCTGCCTAATTTAACTTGTTGATTATGATCTTTTAACAGCGCGTGTAAACGGCGCTGTTGTGCCGCTCTTTCGGCAGCTAACTGCTCGTTCAGTATTTTTTGGCTTTGCTGGTTTGATTCACCTTGAGGTGATTGCAAGCTAAAGCTTACTGGGTTGGCATACCCAATTAAAGGCATGGTTTGCACCACTTGGCTTGGTGTTACTGAAAATGAGTTTTCTGCAACATTATTTTGTACACCAACAATCATTAAAGCGGCTGCTGAAGCGGCAATAGCAACCTGCCCCATGGGTTTAACAAAACTGGATACTTTGGTTTTAAAACGACTTATTGCGTCGATAACAGAGTGGGTATTTTTCACCGTGCTGCTTGCTGGTAAATGGACATTATCGGCAGAAGATGAGCCATTACCTTTCGCATCTTGCTGTACAAATACTTGTGTAGATGAGTTAGGTGATAATATCGTGGCCTCGAGAGCAATTGCTGCTGAAATTGTTTTACTTAAGTCGAGCTGCAGTGACTGAGGTACCTCATCACGTAATACATCACCGATTAAGTGATAGGTTTGCCAAGTACTTGATAAGTGTTCATCCTTAAGCATATTATCAACTAAGTTCGCACTGACACTACCGTCTGTTGATGGCGAGTAGTTATCCACTAATGAAGATATTGACTCTGATTTAATTTCACTCATACTTTTACCTTAAAAACATCGGGTTAAATTTTTCTTTCACAAATGACTTAATTACTTTTTTGTAATAAGGGTCTAATTTTCTTGTCTATGGCATCACGTGCTCTAAATATACGTGAACGCACGGTTCCTACTGGACACTCCATTATCGTCGCAATTTCTTCATAGCTTAAACCTTCGATTTCTCGAAAATTAATCGCTAACCTTAAATCTTCGGGTAATGACGCCATGGTACTAAAGATAATGGTCTTAATTTCCGCGGTAAGTAAGATCTTTTCAGGAGAGGCATTCTCTCGTAAAGCACCACCAGCATCATAAAGCTCCGCATCATCGATTTCTACATCGTTACTTGGCGGTTTACGAGCAAGCGCCACGCTGTGGTTTTTTGCACAATTAACCGCAATACGATAGAGCCAAGTATAAAAAGCACTTTCACCTCTAAAATTAGGTAATGCTCTATAGGCTTTAATAAAAGCCTCTTGTACTATATCGGGTACGTCGCTATGATTTTTAACATAACGACTCACTAAATTGGCAACTTTGTGCTGATATTTAGTTACCAATAGGTTAAACGCATTTTTATCGCCACGCTGAACCCGCTCAACTAATTGTTGATCTATATTTAATTCGCTCTTTTGAGCCATATCCTTTAACACTGACAATTGATTTGTACTCATATTTTCCATTGGCTCATAACAAACGCATAAAATAAGACTTATGTTTTGATAAAAAGTTCTTTTTATTTTTGATCTTTTTAACAATGTGAATTATTGGTTTATCGAGCAATGATATTATTAATGCCAGAGGGTATTAAAACGCTATTATCTGGCGGCTTATATCTATGTATTATAGAATACCTCAAACTCCTTAACTTATATATTCGCTTTAACAGCAGAATTTAACCAATACCGCATGACCCAACAAAATAATTGTGATGTTTTAATCATCGGCAGTGGCGCCGCAGGTTTAACTTTAGCGCTACATCTAGCTAAAAATGCCGATGTGGTAATTTTAAGTAAAGGGCCATTAAACGAAGGCTCTACTTTTTATGCTCAAGGTGGAATTGCCGCGGTATTTGATGAAAATGATAGTGTTACTGCTCATATTGAAGATACTTTAATTGCCGGTGCCGGCCTATGTGACGAAGAAATCGTTCGCTTTACCATTGAAAATGCTAAATCTTGCCTAGAGTGGCTAATAAGCCAAGGTGTCGCCTTTGATAAAGAGCAAGGTAATAATGGCGCAGAGCGCTATCATTTAACGCGCGAAGGTGGCCATAGCCATCGCAGGATTTTACATGCGGCTGATGCTACTGGGCAAGCAATTCAACTTACTTTAGCCGAGCAAGTTAAGCAACATTCTCGTATACGCATATTTGAACGCTTTAATGCCATAGACCTTATTTGTCAGCCTAGCTCCACGGCTAATCAAGGTAAACAATGTATTGGTGCTTATATATGGAATAGAAATACTGAAAAAGTAGAAAGTATTTATGCACAAAAAACTATTTTGGCTACTGGTGGCGCCAGTAAAGTTTACCAATATACCTCGAATCCTGATGTAGCCAGTGGTGATGGTATTGCGATGGCATGGCGTGCTGGCTGTCGCGTTGCCAATATGGAGTTTAATCAATTTCATCCAACCTGTTTATTTCATCCTTCAGCGGGTACTTTTTTATTAACAGAAGCACTGCGCGGCGAAGGCGCCAAGTTAAGACGCCCTGATGGCAGTCGTTTTATGCCCGACTTTGACGAACGTGCCGAATTAGCACCGCGTGATATTGTCGCTCGGGCTATTGATTATGAAATGAAACGTTTAGGTGCTGATTGTATGTACCTTGATATTAGTCACAAATCCAGTGAATTTATCAAACAGCACTTCCCTACTATTTATGAAAAAACCATGTCTTTGGGCATTGATATCACTAAACAACCCATTCCTATCGTACCAGCCGCGCATTATACCTGTGGCGGAGTGATGGTGGATAAACAAGGAAAAACGGATATTAGCCAACTTTATGCCATTGGTGAAATGTCATATACCGGCTTGCACGGTGCCAATCGTTTAGCGAGTAATTCATTGCTCGAATGCCTGGTCTTTGCCCGCGCTGCAGCTGTCGAGATTAGTGCAACGTTAAAACAAGATAATCGATATTTAACCCTACCGCCATGGGATGAAAGCCGCGTAACCGACTCGGATGAAGAAGTTGTTATTCAACATAATTGGCACGAACTCAGATTATTTATGTGGGATTATGTCGGCATTGTCCGGACAACAAAACGCCTTGAGCGAGCATTACATCGAGTAGAGTTATTACAACAAGAAATTGAAGATTATTACCAGAACTTTAAAGTAAGTAATAATTTACTTGAATTAAGAAACTTAGTGCAAGTAGCTGAGCTCATCATAAAGTGTGCCATGGAGCGAAAAGAAAGTAGAGGCTTGCATTACACGTTAGATTACCCAGATATGTTACCTACCGCTCAACCAACAATCCTTTCACCCGTTAATCTAAGCTAATAATATGCGTCTTTATGTGACGTCACCGAGTTGTTTTATCACCCGAGCAAGACGAGAAAAGTCTTGCCTAGAAAAACTATCCCTATATATAAATAACTGTTTAGGGATATTATTGGCGGCATTACTGCGTGGCGTGAGTATCGACTCACTTGGTACCATAACTAACCAACAGCCGATAAAGCTTACTCTACTTGCGGCTAACAATTGATAACTTGTCGGACTGCCAGCTAGATAAAAACCGCCAGTTGCCGTTAAGATAAAAGAACGGGTTATGGCGCTAGTATTGTTAATAGATAAAAATAAACTAAGGGCTATTATACTAATTAAGGCTACGCCTAGGGCTAAAAGATAATAAAAACTAGTACTAACAAGGGTAGTTAAGCATATGAGTAAGACTACAAAGCTATATACTGCTAGCTTATAGCGAGAGTTTCGAACATTAATATTATACTTTGACGCGTTTGAGTATAATTTGCACAA
Source organism: Colwellia sp. TT2012 (assembly GCF_001440345.1). GTDB lineage: Bacteria > Pseudomonadota > Gammaproteobacteria > Enterobacterales > Alteromonadaceae > Colwellia. The sequence continues at coordinate 147,265 of NZ_LJYX01000019.1, forward strand.
TAGCGTTAAGTTCTGTGTCTTCACAATCTTCATGCCCCATAAACCATGCAAATAATTCTGGGTCTTGGCAAGTGAGTAAACGCTCCAAGGTGAACTGCTCTTTTATAGATAAGTCATCATAGGCTTCATCAACAAAAGGAATAAACAATACGTCTAATTCTAACATTCCGCGACGACATGCCCACTTCAACCTAGCCTTATTAACTTTTAACACATTAGCCGAGTTTTCATTATGTGTCACTGTATTGCTTGAAACGTCATTACCAGACATAAGTATCCTTAATTGATTATCACACGGGCATTGTAGCAATAACTCACCAAGCACAGCTATTAAAAACAGCATTTTTCACTAATATAAATCCAAGCACTAGTTGTTTTTACCATTTTCGTCCCTATTCTATAGTTAACCTTTAATCGTCAAGCAAAGCTAGTTCCGCGCTTGTTCATAGAGTTCATTATGACAATAACAAACAACACACAATTACCTTCTCTAACTCAGTTGCCAAGTACCTTTCTTGTTGAGCTTAACAATTTTGGCGCCATCTCCTTATCGGGTGAAGAGCAAAGCAAATATTTACAAGGACAAGTCACTTGTGATGTTAATAACAGCACAGAGAAAAACCTACTTGTCGGTGCTCACTGTGACGCTAAGGGTAAAGTTTTTTCCGTTTTCAGATTGATTAACCGCTCTGCTGCTCTCTTATTATTACAACCTAAAGCCAGTATTGACAGCTCACTTAATGCGTTGAAAAAATTTGCTGTTTTCGCCAAGGTCACTATTGAAGAAGTTCAAAACTTAAGTTTTATCGCCTTAGTCGGTGAACAAGCCAGTGCTTTATTACAGCGTGAATTCGCTCAAGTACCTGATACTTTAAACCCCGTAGTACAAATTAACTCAACCAGCTTAGTTTATCTGTCGGGTGAACAGCCTCGCTATATCATCATGGATGAACCAGCCGCAATGGCATCACTTATTAAATCATTTGCACTACCTATGTTTTCACAAGGTGTATGGGATTTATTAGAAATAACCCAAGGATTTCCAATATTACCTGCCAGCGCTAGCGGCCATTACGTGCCTCAGATGCTTAACTTACAAGCCATTAATGGCATTAGTTTTACTAAAGGCTGTTACTTAGGGCAAGAAACTGTCGCTAGAATGCAGTATTTAGGTAAAAACAAACGCGCACTATTTTCTCTGCATACCCAAGTTGAGCACGACCTACAAGAGGATGACGTAATACAAAAGCAATTAGGGGAGAACTGGCGAAAAGCTGGCGATATTCTAGCCTATTATCAAGCCGATGATGGCAACTGTTACCTACAAGCGATTTTAACTAATGATACTGACCAGCCTACCATGCGTATCGCTGCACAAGTTGCAAGCGTAGTAACAAAGCAAGCATTACCATATACCCTCGATACTTCAAAATAAGAGTTTCAGAAATCCTGAGTGATTAAGGCGCATCTTTTTATTCAGGGTTACTCCCTTAAAAATAGATGCAACCATGAGCATGAACCTCTCAGGAATTCCCGCAGGGCTGGTTTAGATACGCATTATGCTACGTTCTTGATTTCGACAATGGAATAACCATTATCGTCAATCAACGCCTTGCCTAAAGACGTATCTAATTCCAGCTGAACCCTTCACTTTGAGGTAACAAGGGTATATACCCTTGCCCCTGTATAAGCATAATACTTGAATGATTAGGATAAAAAATGAAAATTGCAAAACATAATGTTGTTGTTATGCATTATGCCGTATCTGACGGCGAAGGTACTTTAATCGATAGTTCATATGACAATAAGCCTATGGCTATTATTCAAGGTACTGGCTATTTAATTGCTGGCTTAGATGAAGCCCTTATTGATCACCAAGCGGGTGATCAATTTGAAGTAGCGCTATCTTGTCAACAAGCTTACGGTGAACGTAATGAAAATTATGTGCAAAAGGTACCTAGAGAAGATCTAGCTGGTGTTGAAGATCTCACCCTAGGCGCACAATTGCGTGCTTCAACAGACGATGGTGAACAAACGGTTATTGTTATTGATGTACAAGATGATGAAATTACCGTTGATGGCAACCACCCGCTGGCAGGCTTAGACTTAAGCTTTGATGTTGAAATTATTGAAGTGCGTGCTGCAACTGCTGACGAACTTGAACATGGCCATGTTCACGGTGAAGGGGGTTGTGGTCACAACCACTAGTTCATTTATGCTGGTAAATTGTTTAACAATTTACCAGCATAAAAAAGGTAACCTTAGGTCTAAGGTTACCTTTTTTTATTTATATTTATCCATTACTTAGCCGATAAATATAATTATTCAGCGACAGCTGCTACTGCTTCTACTTTGTCTACTTTGTCTACTGCTTTATCTTCTTCTTCCACTTTGTTTAAAAACATATCACGTAACTTAGTATCAACATCCTTGGCCATATCAGGATGTTCTTCTAGGTATTTAGCGGCATTCGCTTTACCTTGGCCAATACGTTCGCCATTACAGCTATACCAAGCACCGGCTTTTTCAACAAAGCCATGTTTAACGCCCAACTCAATTAATTCCCCTAAACTATTGATGCCTTGACCGTAAATAATTTGAAATTCCGCTTGTTTAAATGGTGGTGCTATTTTATTTTTAACCACTTTTACGCGTGTTTCATTACCAATGATTTCATCACCATTTTTAACCGCGCCGATACGACGTATATCTAAACGAACAGATGCATAAAACTTTAACGCATTACCACCGGTTGTTGTTTCAGGAGAACCAAACATTACGCCGATTTTCATGCGAATTTGGTTAATGAAAATTAACATGGTGTTTGATGTTTTAAGATTACCGGTTAATTTACGCATCGCTTGACTCATCATTCGAGCCTGAAGTCCCATATGAGAATCACCCATATCACCTTCAATTTCAGCTTTAGGTGTTAAAGCCGCAACAGAATCAACGACAATCACATCAATAGCACCGGAGCGAGCTAGCATATCAACAATCTCTAAAGCTTGTTCACCGGTATCGGGCTGAGAAATAAGTAATTGATCAATATCTACCCCTAACTTTTTGGCATAGATAGGATCAAGTGCATGTTCAGCATCTATAAAAGCACAGGTTCGCCCCTCTCGTTGGGCTGAGGCAATAACCTCAAGAGTTAACGTAGTTTTACCACTTGACTCTGGACCATAAATTTCAACCACCCGACCTAACGGTAAACCACCCGCACCTAGTGCTATGTCCAAACCTAAAGAGCCGGTAGAGATAGTTTCTATGTCCATAGTGGTATTATCACCAAGCTTCATAATTGACCCTTTACCGAATTGTCTCTCAATTTGGCTTAAGGCAGCAGATAATGCTTTTTCTTTATCGTCTTTCATAGTTGCTCCGCGATTATATCGCTATTTCATCTTCATGGTTTCAATTTAATAACGCAAGTATACTGTATGACCGTACAGTATCAAGCATTTAAATGTTTATTTTTTTACTGGAAAAAAAATAAAACGTAGACACTTTTAAATCATTGATATAAATAAACATTTAAATGTAACATATCTTTTTATTTTTTTATTTAAAAAAGTTACTATTTAATTATCTATGGTTATTTATCTGCTATGTAAACGTTTTATTTTTCCTTGCCATATTATCAAGTTTAGCCATCATGACATAAAGTATGCTTGAACTCTGGATAAGCGGCACTGGCTCAACAAGCCCCTTTATCAGCAATCACCTTTACAGAGAAGGAAGCAGTCTGTTTCTCCCACAGACAAAGTCTTTTACCTATCAAACGATACTGTAAAGGTAATATCGAAAAAATTAACAGACACTAATATATACCCAAGCCACCTCAAAATGCAGGATTGAGCTGGAATGAGAAACGCCTTTAGGCAAGGCATTGATTGAAGAGCATAGTTATTTTCTATTATCGAAATCAATAACGATGGATAAAGCGTTTCTACCCCCCCTACGGGGACATCTGAGCAAATCATGTTCATCGTTTCATAGGTAATTAAGGACGCTGCATGGATGCAGCTTAATAGAGAATGCAGACGGTACAGGAAGTACCTTATTAGATAATGCAGGAGCAATTATCCTGAGCATATTCTCCTGAAACGAGCATATTGAAGTCGCTTGGGTATAAACAGTCGCATTATTTTAGGCAAGCACTATAAACCGCCAAAAAGTTAGTGTGCTAGTTTTTCACGGCCAATTTTAACAATTTGCTCGGATATTTTTTTATTAACACCTTTTACCAGTACCCAACTATGCCAATATAATGTTTCTACTAATTTTTTATCTGGGCATAAACTGATTAATTGACCAGAATTTAACTCTTGTTCTATTTGTAATTTGGGTAACAAGCAATAAGCAACATCTTGCTTTACTAGCGCAACAAACGCCTCTGAAGAGCACACGCTATGGCAATAATATTCACTAGCCGCTAAATTAAAGTGTTTCGCAATATAGCGAACATGCATATCATCTTTATGATCATAACTTATCGCTGGCGCCATTGTTAACGACCTTTGATTCACCCCATCCGGAAAGTATTTTTGCGCAAAACCTTTACTAGCCACCAAGCAATACTCCATCTTCCCTAGTTTAAAAGAGCGATAACCTTTTAACGGTTGTTCAATAACACTTACGGCGCCAATGGCTTGCCCGCTGCGTAATTTGTCTAAGGTCCGCTCTTCATGTTCAATAATTAAATTCAATTCCACTAAGTGATTCTTAAGTATTGGCGTAATGGCATCAATAAACCAAGTTGCAATACTGTCTGCATTAATAGCCAAAGAGACTTTCATCGGTTTTATCGGTTTGTCCGGATACAGTATTGGTACAAGTTCATGCTCAAGTTGCTTAACTTTCTTAAAGTGGCTTAGAATTTGTTCGCCGGCCAGCGTAGCGACAATGGGTTGGTTTCGAATAAGTACCGGTTGCCCTATATGTTCTTCTAGCGCTTTTATTCGTTGAGAAATTGCCGATTGGGAGATAAACAGTTTTTGTGCCGCTAATTCAAAGCTTTGCTGCTCAATAACCTCAGCTAATGCCGCAAGATGTTTATAATCAAAGTTTGCCATATCCCCTCGCCCCTATATAAGTTTTACTAATGATAGTTAATAATTATTAATTATATTAAAACTTTTACTTAGTGCACACTAGCACTTATCAAATTTTCTGACTATTTTTATCGAGGACATCATGAGCTTATTAATTTTAGCCAAAGGTTTTACCCTAACATTGAGTATGATAATGCCCATAGGCACACAAAACTCTATGTTGATTAACCAAGGTATTAATCAAAACCATCACAAAATGACCGCCGCTCTTTTTGTGCTTTATGATGCCTTACTCATCAGCATAGGTGTACTTGGCGGCAGTATTTTACTGTCACAGAACGCTACCTTATTTAATATGCTCACTTGGGGTGGCATCATATTTCTCAGTGTTTATGGTTTACTGTCAATGAAGTCGGCATTTGCGCAAAGTAAAAGTACGCCTGATACTGTATTAAAAAAGAAGTCCGCAAAAATTGTTTTCTTAACAACCTTAGCGGTTACTTTTTTAAACCCACATGCCTACATTGATACCGTTATGGTGATTGGCAGTGTTGGTGGCCAATATTCAGATGATGCCAAAGTATATTTCCTTATTGGCTGCGTATTGGGCTCATTAACTTGGTTCAGTTGCTTAGCACTTGGCGCGGCAAAACTTTCCAAGCAATTAAGCAGACCCAAAGTAAAAATGACCATAGATATAATTATTGCCTTAGTTATGTGGCTGGTTGCTTGGTCTTTGTTTAATACCTGGATGGCTAGATAAGTAATTTTACCGCCAATAAATAGCAAAAAATTAAGCCATGCTAATCGCGCTTATGGCATAATCTAGCGATAATACCACTTGCATTAAGTTAGTGATCTTGTTGTGCTTAGGGAAAATATTGCAGGACAAGGCGCTCGATCGACCAATAGCTGGCTATTGGGATTGAGAGCAACATAGTCTTGGGCTATTTAACCAGCACCAGTGGGCAAGAACTTAGTGGAATTGGTATAAATATCCCTAGTATTAAGCTAATCATTAGCTAGTAATAACATAAGAGTTTTAGCATTTCATGACCACTGCCATAAAAGATCTTTCATCCCACACCCCTATGATGCGCCAGTACTTAACCATTAAGGCTGAGTTTCCAAATATTTTGATCTTTTATCGCATGGGCGACTTCTATGAGTTGTTTTTTGATGATGCAAAAAAAGCCTCTGAATTATTGGATATATCCCTTACTGCTCGAGGTAAAACTGGCGGTAACGCTATTCCAATGGCCGGTGTACCTTATCATGCGGTTGAAAATTATTTAGCCAAGCTGGTCAAGTTAGGCGAGTCAGTCGCTATTTGTGAACAAATAGGCGATCCGGCGACCAGCAAAGGTCCGGTTGAGCGTAAAGTGGTACGGGTTATAACCCCTGGAACACTCAGTGATGAAGCACTGCTAACGGATAGGCAAGATAATCTGATTGTCGCCATCGTCGACAATCAATCCCCGCAAGCAAAGCTAAAAAACAACGCAGCACCCGCTTTTGGTCTGGCTTATTTAGATATGGCCAGTGGCCGCTTTGTCTTGACTGAGCCACAAACCAGTGAACAACTACTAGCTGAACTGCAAAGGTTATCTCCTGCAGAATTACTCTACAGCGAATCGCTACAAGATTTTAGTTTAATCGAGCAAAGAAAAGGTTTACGTCGTCGCCCCGAATGGGAGTTTGATCTCGATACCGCCATCAGTTTGTTAAATAAACAGTTCGATACTAAAGAATTAACCGGCTTTGGTGTTGATGATAAGCCATTAGGCCTTGCCGCAGCGGGTTGTTTATTTCAATATGTTCAAGATACTCAACGCACTGCCCTACCCCATATTCGTGCCATTATCTGTGAATCGGCAAATAATGGTGTCGTGCTTGATGCCGCTACCAGACGAAATTTAGAGCTAACGCAAAACTTGCAAGGTGGACTTGATAACACCCTTGCCGCCATTTTAGATAAATCCTGCACGCCAATGGGTTCGCGTTTACTGAAACGTTGGTTACACTTCCCATTACGCGACTTAACCGTGCTTAATAATCGCCAAGATACGGTAAGTGATATCATAGCATTAGATCTAATCACACCAATTCAGCCAATATTAAAAGGCTTGGGCGACATTGAACGTATTGTCTCGAGAATAGCCTTACGCTCGGCACGACCACGAGATTTTGCCCGTTTACGACATGCGCTACAACAATTGCCTGAGCTGCAAAGAGAGTTAACCTTAGCTAAACCAAGTTACTTACACACCCTAGCACAGCAAAGCCAACCAATGCCGCAGTTACAAGCTTTGCTTGAACATGCCATTATCGAAAACCCACCCGTACTTATCCGTGATGGCGGTGTTATCGCGCCTGGATATAATACAGATCTCGATGTATTGCGAGATTTAAGTGATGGCGCCACCGAGTTTTTAAAGCAGCTTGAACAACGCGAAAAAGAGCGTACCGGCATTCACTCACTAAAAGTTGGCTATAACAAGGTCCATGGCTTTTTTATTGAAATGAGCCGCACCGCTGCAGCTAATGTACCTGATGATTATATCCGTCGTCAGACATTAAAAAATAATGAACGTTTTATTACCGAAGAATTAAAAGAGCATGAACATAAGGTGCTGAGCGCACGAAGTAAATTCTTAGCCTTAGAAAAATCACTCTATCAAGAATTATTCGATAAAGTCATGCCAGATTTAGCGGAATTACAACAATTAAGCCAAGCCATTGCCGAGCTTGATGTGTTAACCACCTTCGCAGAGCGCGCATTAGCGCTAAACTATGTCAAGCCCAGCTTGGTGGCCGAGGCAGGTATTAGTATTGATGCCGGTCGCCATGTTGTCGTTGAGCAAATGACCCCTAATGCCTTTATCGCTAACCCGATTTTGTTAACTGAGCAACGGAAAATGCTGATCATCACCGGACCAAACATGGGTGGTAAATCAACTTATATGCGGCAAACAGCACTAATTGTTTTACTTGCCCATATCGGTTGTTATGTCCCCGCGGACAGTGCCACCATTGGCATAGTAGATAGAATATTTACTCGCATTGGCGCCTCAGATGATTTAGCCAGTGGCCGTTCAACCTTTATGGTTGAAATGACTGAAACCGCCAATATATTGCATAACGCTACCGATAGAAGTTTAGTATTACTTGATGAGATAGGTCGTGGCACCAGCACCTACGATGGCTTATCACTAGCATGGGCGTGTGCAGAAATGCTGGCACTTAAAACCAAAGCTTTTACCCTGTTTGCCACCCATTATTTCGAATTAACTCTGTTAGCAGAGCAAATTGATACCCTTGCTAATGTCCACCTAGATGCTATGGAACATGACGATAGCATTATATTCATGCATGCAGTACAAGAAGGGGCAGCAAGTAAAAGTTTTGGCTTACAAGTAGCACAACTAGCGGGTGTGCCAAAAACGGTAATTAAGCGGGCAAAACAACGGTTAGCCGAATTAGAGCAACAGCAAACATCGAACCAGTTAACCGCTTCGCCCATTCAAAGTGATGCTTTTGAACAACTCAGTTTAGCGCCAGATGAGCACCCAGTGCTAACCACTCTTAGCGATACCGATGTGAATGATTTAAGCCCGAGACAAGCGTTAGATTTACTCTTCTCTTTAAAGGCACAGCTTTAAAAAAAGCAACTCTAGGTATTAACTAAAGCAGCAGTTGAGTTACACATACTGCTGCTTTTTTTTGACTGAGGTTTAGTGACTGAGTGTTAAAGAGGCGTGGGCTCCGTGCCAGACTTTATATAGAATTTATAAAGTTTAAGCTTTAGCAACGAAAAAAGCCTCAGCATTACTATTTATAATTAGTAGTGCTGAGGCTTTATCTTTATATGGTGCCCCGACCCGGATTTGAACCAGGGACACGAGGATTTTCAATCCTCTGCTCTACCAACTGAGCTATCGGGGCTTCTTATCTGAGAGCAACTCTCTAAAGAGCGTGTATAATATAGTTAAAAATTATCAGTGGCAACCGTTTTATAACAATAATTAGCTGAAAGTTTAATTTAATATGCTATTAATACATTACCGCTAAATAAGTGTACAATTATCACCCTAAAGCAACTAAGACCCAACTAATACTAACTAGACACAGAAATTAGCTAAGCTACAGAGTTTATTGCTGGTAGGTTGCCGGCGTTATTTCTTTGAGGATAAACATACCATCCCAATAAGTGGACCATTCACTTGCAGCAAGTATCTGTTGATAGTCATTAGTAAAAGCTTCGATAGTACTTCCTTGCAGTGGCAAGCCTTTATTTTCAATATAATTAATCGCTGAGGATGTCTCTTGCTTAAAAAGTTGTTCTACTGAGTTTTACTTTAACGTAGTGAGCTCTTTATTTTTCAAATCAATATAACTTAAATATTGCCCTTGCTCACCGCTAAAATGTACCATGTAATAGGCATCACCAAAGGCTTCACTAACCACTTTTCCGGCATTTACTTGCTTATTTCCCTCTTTAGTTAAATGCCAAGAATGCGCCCAAACTATGATTTTCTTATCTGGGTATTGCTCTGCCCACCATTTAATATTTTCACCCATTTGCTCACTACGGTTATCAGCAAGTTGCCATTGTCTTTTAGCTTGAGCGACCAGCTCTTTGGTTATACGGTACCAAAAACCATTACCGTGCAAGTGAAAATTACTTGCTAGGGTATCGAGTTGACTAAAAAACAACGTTTCTTGTACTAAGGACAAGCGGACATTGGAGCCTTGCAGTACTTGTTGGATGTGCTGGCAAAACACTTGCCAATTAGGACTATGGACCCAAGTGTTATCAATATCTTCTTGTGCTTTCGTTAAATCTGTAACAAGGCCCGCCAAAGATAGCCCACCGGTATGCTGGCTGTCAAAGCCGACCATAAGCAATGGATTGTCGGTATTTAGCTGTTCGTTAACATAATCAAATAAAGGCGTAACTTCCTTACTGTTAGCATACATATAAAAAATATTACCTGGCGCTAATTTTTTTATTGATTTGCCAGCATTAGCTTGTTGCATGATTTCACGCACATCATACATGCCACTTTCTAAAATAAACAAATCAAAACCATGATGTTGATGTAAATATTTTATCAAATCTATTTTCAAGGTAAAGACACTACCCGCGCCATGAGTTTGTTCACCTAAAGCTAAAATCCTGACATTTTAAATTTTTTTTGCAAATGCGGCTAAATCTTGCTTTTCAAGCTGCCCAGAGCTATCGACATTAATGGCGAGGTGATTTGCTACGAGTTGCTGGCTAAGGTTTTTGTCTGTCATAAGAGCTAAGCTACTTTGCTTATGGCTGCACGCCGTTAACAATAAGAAAAAAATTGATAAAACAAAATTTGAACGCATGGATTCATCCTTGAATAAAGTAGTATTAAATTAAAAAAATCGAACTAATATTAACACGTTGAATTACTCAAAGTTATTCCAAAAAAACGGAAGTATAACTAACAATATTACAGCTCAAACTCACTAAAGTCTAAGTCAGTATTTTGTGCGGGCTTTATTTCGCGGGGAGGGTCAAGCAAGGAGGGTTGTAAATCAGCGGCAACGATAGGCTCAATAACTGGTTCAGCTTGTTTGACCTTTTGCTGATTTAATTTACGTTTTTTACGTTGTAGGCAACGTTTGATTACTTTTTGTTTCTCATCGTTAGTAAAGTTGCCCCATTCTTGTCGTTCATTACGCGAGCGCATACAACCTCGACAGTGGCCTTTTTCATCAGACTCACAAATACTGACACAGGGGCTAGGAACTTCAAAGAACTCTAATTGCACTTAACCCTCACAATACTAATGTTATTAAATTATTGCTTACTTGTGCTGGTTAAAATACGCCAAGGCCGCGTTACTCTCAATCTCAATAGCCAGCTATTATTCAATCGGGCGCCTTGCCCTGATTTATTTTCTCTATGCACAAAAAAATCACAAACTTAACAAAATGGTATAACTAAAAAACAAATAAAAAAAATGCGCGGTAAGTTAAGTATAACTTATCAGCGCATTTTTTATAACAGCTAGTGGCTATTACCCCTAAGGAGGCAATTTAACGACTAAGCCAACTTATCACTAACGATATGATAATCAGGGTCTTCAATTACGTTAAGCTCAACTAACTTACCGGCTTTATCTAGCAATTGCTTACACTCTTGGTTTAAGTGTTTTAAATGCATGGTTTTGTTACGCGACAAATAACGCTCAGCTAGCGTATCAATGGCTTCGATTGCTGAGTGGTCAACAACCCGGGCATTTTTAAAGTCAACAATAACATCGTCACTGTCTTTCTCTGGACTAAATTGCTCAAGGAAGTTAGCAATTGAACCAAAAAATATCGGTCCATTAACTTCATATACCGTTGAGCCGTTTTCATCGACACTACGAGTAACCGCTATATGTTTGGCATGTTCCCAAGCAAAAACGAGTGCTGAGACAATAACACCTACTATAACGGCTATCGCTAGATCTGAATAAACCGTGACCGCTGAAACCAAGATGAGCACAAAAGCATCGGCTTTAGGCACCTTACCTAAAATACGTAAACTTGACCATTCAAAGGTACCGATAACCACAATGAACATTACTCCAACAAGTGCTGCTAATGGTATTTGCTCAATTAAACCAGAGGCAAATAAGATAAAACCTAATAACGCTAACGCAGCGGTAATGCCTGATGCTCGACCACGACCACCAGAATTTACGTTGATCATCGACTGGCCTATCATGGCACAGCCCCCCATACCACCGAAAAATCCGGTTACCGTATTCGCGGCGCCCTGAGCAATACATTCTTTATTACTACGGCCACGGGTGCCCGTTAATTCATCAATTAAGGTCAGTGTTAATAAAGATTCAATTAAACCAATTGCCGCAAGAACTAAGGCATAAGGGAAGATAATTTTTAACGTTTCAAGTGAAAAAGGTACTTGTGGAATTGAGAAAGTTGGCAAACCGCCCGCAATAGAGGCAACATCACCAACCAGTTTGGTTTCAAGGCCAAGTCCCAAGACTAAGAAAGAAACTCCGACAATAGCCACCAAGGTAGAAGGTACGGCTTTAGTTAATTTAGGAAGGAAATGAATAATAGCCATGGTAAGAATAATTAAACCTGCCATGGTATACAGCGGCGCGCCCTGCATCCACTCAAGTTCACCCGCAGCATTGGTTATTTTAAATTGTCCAAGTTGTGCTAAGAAGATAACAATGGCTAAACCGTTAACAAAACCTAACATTACTGGATGCGGCACCAGACGGATAAACTTACCCATCTTAAATACCCCGGCCAATATTTGTAAAATACCGGTGAGCACAACAGTGGCAAATAAGTATTCAACACCATAAATGGCAACTAAACTCACCATAACCACAGCCATAGCACCCGTTGCACCAGAGATCATTCCTGGGCGACCACCAAACACAGCGGTAATTAAACCGACTATAAAGGCGGCATATAAACCAACTAATGGGCCAACACCGGCAACAAAGGCAAAAGCTATCGCTTCAGGCACTAGTGCTAGAGCAACGGTTAGGCCCGACAATACATCATTTTTCAGGTTAGACACTTTACTGGCGTGTAATTCAAACATTTTTATCTCATTGGGTTTAACGCAAGACCTAACACCGAGGTGAAAAATATTGCGGATTCGAATTGGCGAGCCGATTTCCTTTACACTTAATCAACACTAAGCATAGACAAAAACAAGCAAGTTTTCTGTGATTTTAAGGGGCGGGAATACTATAAATATAGAGGGAAAAAGTCAATATTTGCTTATTTTTACCACAAAAACAAGCAAAAAAACTGCGTCTCTGAGCTAAATTAGCTACCTGTTGCTTCGCGTTGCTCTAAAAAGGCCACAATTTCATCTTTAGAACTTAAAATATGGTGTTTTAATACGGCAACAGCTTTATCTATATCACCTGTTTTACAATAGGAGAGTAACTGCTTGTGCTCAGGTCCCGCTTTTGAAATACCACCAGCCCACAATAAATGCATACGAATGTACCTATCTGCATTTTTATTTAAAATATTGACTAAATCTTGTGTTTGTGGACGCTTAGCTGCTGAATATAAACAGTTGTGATAACGTGAATTAAGCTCACTCCAGGTATTAGCAGCATTTTCTTTACCCAGTGCTTTATCTAATTCAGCTAAGATTTCACCCGCTTCCGTTAATTTTTCACGGGTTAATAACGGTAATGATGCAGCCAACAAATGCCCTTCAAGCATAGATCGCAATTCAAAAAGTTCATCCGCATGTTTAGCATTAAGCTCTGTTACTGTTGCACCTTTATGCGGTTCAAAGATAACTAGGCCTTCACCTTCAAGTTGCAGTAGCGCCTCCCTGACAGGAATACGACTGACATTTAAATCGGTCGCCAACGCCGCTTGACGAAGTGACTCACCCGCCTTTAATTCACCGCTAAGAATTTTCTCTCGAAGAGTTTCAACCACTAGCTGCGTTCTTGTTTTATAGACTATATTCATAAAATGCTTCCGAACAATATTAGCGACCATTATAAAGAGTCATTAATAGAACACCATTAAAAAATGTACTTTAGCGTTTAAATTAGCTAAAAAACGGCAGGGAGCTTATCTGACGTTTACTTTTTAGTCTTTTTTAAAGCAAAGACGCTAGCTATTATTCAACGATCCAGTAGGTTTCTTTTAATTGGCCATTACGTAAATATTTAAAAGTCACTCTATCGCCTTTTTCAAAGTTAGCAAGGTGCTTCTTAATTTTCACCACTGAGGCCAAATCAGTTATAGCACGACCGGCCACTTCCAGTACTATATCACCACCAAGTAAAATATGGTTACGACCCATAACTACACTCATGCTACCGCCTTTAAAACCGAGTTTATCTGCTAAAGTACCAGGAATAACATGTTGAATTAACATACCATGCCCAGCGGCGTTATTAAGAACGTAAGACTGTTTTTTATTAAGTAACAGTGGAATAAAACCAGAGAATGTACCTGGATCGCTATCAATTATATGACGTATGGTATCAACAGAGATAACAAAGCCGAGGCCATTACTGCCACCACTTTTTGACAAGATATGGCTAACAATGCCAATTATTTCACCATTGAGGTTAAACATTGGCCCACCTGAGTTACCTTGGTTAATTGAGGCATCGGTTTGCAATAAGCGCGGTACTAAGGTGCTACCCGGTATGGCACTACCATCACGAATACCACTTAAATAACCGACAGATAAACTATGACTAACACCAAAAGGCGCACCAATAACAATAACTTGCTCACCAATTTGATAATCGTTAGCTTTAGCTAATTTCAATGGCTTTGCTGTACTAGGTACCTTACCGGCTTGAATCATGGCTAAATCAATTAATGGCTCTACCCAAACAACATGGCCAGTAGTTTTGGTACCGTCAGCAAATATCACTTCAATTGAAGTGGCTTTATCAACAACATGCGCAGCAGTTAAAATTCGACCTTCGCGACTAACTAAAGCACCTGAGCCCAAAGAATTAGCAGTTTGTGCTTTATAAGCCACCTGACCAATTTTGGGGTCAGCTAATGACTGCACATGTAACTCAACTACTGAAGGGTTGACCTTCTTATATAATTTTTGAATTGAATTTTCTTTTACTTGATAGGCTTGGCTTGGTGTTACACAACCACTTAAGAATAAAACACAAATAAATATAAAAGCTCTGCTCATTGAAAAAAAACCCGTCTGTTATTAAATTAATAACAGTGTAACCAAGTGTAATCTCTTTATCATTCATTTTATCTAGTTGGCTAGGTAAATAACTAAGCAGAGATGCTATGATAGCCATCATTATTTAAACAGGAAAAACACATGGAAATTATCGCCATACTGGCGTTACTGTCTTTGGTTTGGTTAATGTGGCAATTAGTTAAAGCCAAAAGGTTTACTCGCTTTAAGCAACATATTGATAGCGAGTTAAAAGCTAAAGTTATTGCTAATATTATTGCAGAGTTAGCAATAACACGCACTGAGCAGCAACCTAACAATGATTGCCATCAAGCAGCAACATTACTTTATTGGACTCAATATAAAAGCCGCATATTGCATGCTGCTTTAGCACGTGAAATCATTGACCAACAATGGTTAATCGACAGCGGAAATTTACGTAACGCCCAACACTTATTTTTCATTGAGCGCCAATATTTACCCTCTCCTAGTCAAAACGAAGACCAAGCAAGCTAAATGGACAAAGGTTTAACTGATAAAATTTAAGCCTTTTTAGCAAATTGTAAATCCCAAACACCATGCCCTAGTCGTTGACCACGGTTTTCAAATTTAGTTAACGGGCGAGATTCAGGACGTGGTACATAATCATTTGAGGCAGACACATTGTTATAACCTTGAGCACTTTGCATATCTGCTAACATACATTCTGCATAATTTTCCCAATCGGTCGCCATATGAAAGACACCACCGACTTTTAATTTTTGTCGGATAGTTTCAACAAACTCAGCAGAAACAATGCGGCGTTTATGGTGCTTTTTCTTATGCCATGGATCAGGAAAAAACAATTGCACCGTTGTTAAAGTTCCGTCAGCAATACAGTCCGCTAAAATATCAATAGCATCATGGTCAAAAATTTTTAAATTACTAACCCCAGCGGCAATGGCCGATGAAATACAAGCGCCGACACCTGGCTTATGTACTTCAATGCCAATAAAGTTTGTATCTGGTGCTGCTTGAGCCATTTCAACTAAAGACTTCCCCATACCAAAACCAATCTCTAAAACCACAGGGTTAGCATTAGCAAATACTACTTGGCTATCAATAAGACCATCACTATGGTTGAGACCCATATCTTGCCAATGATCGTCAATCGAACGTTGTTGATTTTTTGTTAAGCGACCTTCGCGTTTAACAAAACTACGAACTTTACGAATGTACTTACCTTCTTGCTCGGCTTGCTCTATGGTTTTATGTGTTTTTTCTTTTTTTTCAGTCATAAGTTTTCTTTATCAAAAAAGACTCTGTTGGTCATAAGTGTTGCTAAGCGAGCAACAAGACGCTATGAAGCCATCCATGGCCGCTCTACACCAACATCAGGACAATATGCTCCATGCATTGTCTAATAAGCTACATCCTGTAGCGTCATGTTGGTGAAGCTTGTTTTTTCACATCAGCAAAACTTAGTTTTTATCAATCACTTAGGCTACTAATAACATTTAACGGGATGTAGCTATATAAAGTTAGTTCGTTATTCTAAATAAATGGCTTTTAGACAAAGCCGTCAAGATATTCAGTGCCTGCGCTTATGGGACATAAGTAATGGTAATGAATAACGCCGACAATGCTGTATAAAAATCATTTATAACGAATAAGACTATTCAGCCCACCAAACATCGTACAGCTCGCTTACTGCTACTGATGTAGCGCCGTTATCAGTTAGCCATTTTTCAACCGCAGTACGGTTTTCATCAGTACAAGAGCCTAGTGCTTGTGTACAAATCAGGCCATGCCATAAAGTATCACCTTCACCGCCAAAACCTAAACCATTTGGTTGGATAGCCTCGGCAAAAAACTTATCGATAAAGGCATCAAGTTCATCACCGTTTATGCCATCTTTTAATTGCCAAGCAACATCAAAGCCTAATTCTTGAAACTCATCAACACGCATTTTTTTACGGATACGTCGACTACGATTTTTTGCGGTAACTTTCATAATAAAGCCTTATTTTGCCTAGCGCTATGCCAATTTTTTAACAGAGCGAATTTTAAAGGCGATATTATATACCCAAGTCCACCAAGATGCGAATTTGCCTATTTGAGCTCAGCACATTATTTAGTTACACTGCGCGCTATGAATAATCCTATAGCAATATCAGCCAAATCAGCTGAAAAATTTGGCCAGCAAGTCGTCAGTTGGTATCACCAACAAGGTCGAAAGCACTTCCCTTGGCAACAAGATAAAACCCCATATCGTGTGTGGATTTCTGAGGTAATGTTACAACAAACACAAGTTACGACAGTTATCCCATACTACCAACGTTTTATGGCAAGTTTTCCGACCATTACTGACTTGGCAAATGCCGATGAAGATGTGGTTTTACATCATTGGACCGGCTTAGGTTATTACGCTAGAGCTCGTAACTTACATAAAGCCGCCAAAATTATGGTCAATGATTTTTCCGGACATTTTCCGATAGAAATTGAGCAAGTTATTGCATTGCCAGGCATTGGTCGTTCAACCGCTGGCGCCATTTTAAGCTTATCCCTAAAGCAACATCATCCTATTTTAGACGGTAATGTTAAACGAGTACTTGCCCGTAGCTATTTAGTTGAGGGCTATAACGGTTTAAGTAAATTTGATAAAGCCTTGTGGTTATTAAGTGAACAATTAACCCCTAGCATCGAAACCGACAGCTTCAACCAAGCAATGATGGATCTCGGTGCAACGGTATGTACACGCAGCAAACCCAGTTGTGAGCTTTGCCCTGTTGAGCAAAGCTGTTTGGCCAAGGCTGGTGAGCAGCAAATGAACTTCCCTCAGAAAAAACCGAAGAAAAAAATTCCTGAGAAAAGAACCATTATGGTCATTCCTAGAATACAAAATGAACACTGCGATAAAGTACTAATGGAAAAGCGCCCACCTGTGGGGATTTGGGGCGGTTTATGGTGTTTTCATGAGGTTGATGAGCTAAGTGAAATTGATGATTTAATGGCGAGTTTGTCACTTAAAGCGCTTTCATCACAAACCCTAACAGAGTTTAGGCATACTTTTAGTCACTTTCATTTAGATATTACCCCTGTGGTCGTGGACTGCCAGCAACTTGATGCAGTAGAAATAAACGAACCTAATCAGCAAAAGTGGTATGATTTACACCAAGAATTAAGTGTCGGCTTAGCGGCTGCTACACAAAAACTACTTACTTTACTTAGCAATTAACTACCGCTAATTTAACTACTACCTAATATAGAGAAGAGAAGCCATTATGAGTCGCACAGTATTTTGTCAAAGCCTTAAAAAAGAAGCTGAAGGTCTAGGCTTTCAACTTTACCCTGGTGAAATAGGTAAACGCATTTTTGATAATATTTCTCAAGAAGCTTGGAAAATCTGGCAAAAGAAACAAACCATGATTATTAATGAGAAAAAAATGAATATGATGAATGCTGATGACCGTGCTTTTTTAGAAACTGCCATGGTTGCTTACCTCTTTGAAGGCAAAGAACCTGAAATTGAAGGTTATGTGCCACCGAGTAAATAATCACCTTTAATAATTCCCATTACACTGGCTTGCTTATTTTATAGCTCGTTATCGTTGATAAAAAGTGCTACCAAAACATATTTGCTGTAAAAAACAGCAAACAAACACTTTTTTATAAAAAACTTAGTAAAAACAGTTGACGGGGTAAAGGAAAAACAGTTTAATACGCCCCGTCTTAACGAGGCAGCGATTGCAGCCAAGTTAAACATGTTAAGCCCCGATAGCTCAGTTGGTAGAGCAGAGGATTGAAAATCCTCGTGTCCCTGGTTCAAATCCGGGTCGGGGCACCATTTTACAGAAGTACTACTCATCTATTATTTAATTAATAATATAAGTATTATTTCGGTGCCAGAGTATTTAAATTTATTAAATTAGCATTAAATACTGCACACAGTTTTGTGTGCCGACTTAGCTCAGTTGGTAGAGCAACTGACTTGTAATCAGTAGGTCGCCAGTTCGATTCCGGCAGTCGGCACCATTTATTCCGCAAGGAAGAAACGAAACCTTAACAGCAATGTTAAGGTTTTTTTTCGTCTGGAGTTTATCTAGTTGTACTACTGATTGAATCAGTAACTCATATAACCCCAGCAGTTCGACTTTGCCAGTCGGCACCATTTATTCTCTTTGAGAATGTAATAAGCCTCAGCATTTATGTTGAGGCTTTTTTATTGCCCGTAATTTACTTAACTTGAAGTGACAACTAGCCACTGATTGAATCAGTAACTCAAAAAGTGCAGCAGTTCAATTCTGGCAGTCGGCACCATTTATTCTCTTTGAGAATGTAATAAGCCTCAGCATTTATGTTGAGGCTTTTTTATTGGCTGAAATTCACTCTACTTGAAGTAAGCAACTACCCCACTGATTGAATCAGTAACTCAAAAAGTGCAGCAGTTCAATTCTGGCAGTCGGCACCATTTATTCTCTTTGAGAATGTAATAAGCCTCAGCATTTATGTCGAGGCTTTTTTATTGCCCGTAATTTACTTAACTTGAAGTGACAACTAGCCCACGATTGAATTAGTAACTCAAAAAGTGCAGCAGTTCAATTCTGGCAGTCGGCACCATTCCTTCGTAGGAAGCAAGCAGCCCTAACTTCGGTTAGGGCTTTTTTGTCTCTATCGATTGGTCGAATTATCTACTGGATTTCACTAGCACCAATAAACGCCCCTCCCCCACCTATACGTGATTTAACCCTGTTATACCAAGACTTTACTTATATATGAGCTAGGCACAAAACAGACCCCCTTTAGAATGAAGTGGCATAGTTAATTTGGCCACCTAATTAGAGGTGTTATTATGCATCTCATACTACTTAGGTGACAAAATGACCAAACAAACAAGACCGACATTTTCAGCAAAATTTAAACTTGAAGCAGCGCAATTAGTTGTTGATGGTGATCACACCGTAAAAGAAGCGGCTGAATCCCTGAATGTAAGTAAATCTGCGATGGACAAGTGGGTTAGGCAATTAAAGGGTGAACGTTC
>NZ_LJYX01000076.1 GCF_001440345.1 Colwellia sp. TT2012
AAATAAGCTAATCCCCGCTTGCCTGACGCGACGAAGGGCGCAATCCTTGAGCCCGTCCATGCCCCGAGAAGCCTTATGAAATACCTGTTGTGCGGCGTGCTGCTGGTCGCGAGTCAGGCCGGCGCGCAAGTGCCGAGCCAATTGGCCACCTGCACTCGCAGCGCCACCCTGTTGGCCTGCGTCGATGCCCAGGGCAACGCGTACAGCGTCGCCACCGTGGGCAGCACCACCTATTTGCGAGGGTTCGAGGTAATCGGCAAGCGCTACTGGGCCCAGACCAACAGCCGTTATGGCCAGTTGACGTTTTTTACCGGGCTGGCCTCCGATGGTGAGGCATGGGTTGGCTACACGCGGCGCGTGGGCTGGACCACGATCAACCGGTTTTCCAGCTCCGGCGGCGCCAGCGCCAAGTTCACGTGTAGCCGCATCACCGGCTGCTAGGCCTGGCCGTTCTTCTGCTGCTGGGCCCAGGCCATGTAGCTGTTGATCGGTGGGTTTTTCTGGAAGTAGCGCTGCAACACTTCAAACATGCAATCCGCGATTGTCTGTTTATGACTCGGAGTGACCAGCCGCTGGCTGTATCGGACATTGGAGATAAAGCCGGTTTCCACCAGGGATGACAGCACGTCCCACGACTTGAGGACCACGAACCCCGCCTGCTCCACCCGCTTTTGATGCCACGTGGTTATGCCCGCCCGGCTTCCCAGTCCCTTCTTGCCCCATTACAGGCTGGCGGCCAGGTTTGCGCTTAGCGCCATATCGAGGATGAGCCGGGCGAGAGTCGGGTCCTTGTCCTTGAGGTTGAGCAGGCTGGTGGCGCCCATCAGGTCGGCGCCGTTTTCCCGCTGTGCCATGAAGCGCGCCGTTGCCGAAGTGGCACCGCCTTCGGACAAGGCATACACCGAAGCCCCCGATGCCGTCAGCCGTGGTGCCGCATCTGCGTGGACCGAGATAAACATATCGGCCTTGTAGCGCCGGGCAATCTCCACCCGTTTGCGCAGCGGTACGAAGAAATCATCGTTGCGTA
>NZ_LJYX01000077.1 GCF_001440345.1 Colwellia sp. TT2012
CAAGTCTTGCTGGCCCGCACCGGCACGGCCGATGCACTCATTGTCCTTGATCTGCCACACCCGGGTGGCCGGGCGCTCCTTGAGGCTCGCGGCAAAGCGCCGCCCCAGTTCGCCACCGCCACTGCGGCTGTCGGGCAGCAGCCAGTGACGCGGGCTGAACTGGTTATCCACAGCCCGCAGGCCATGGACCCGTTGCTCCGGTGAATAACCGTCGAATTCGTGGCCGTCCAACACCAACAGGCGGTCCACGCCGGCCGGGTCGAACGCGCTTTCCTTATGCTCGCCAAAGACCACCGCCAGCACTGCACCGTCGCTGCCGGCGAGTTGCCGCGCCAGGCCCAGCAAGTCGCGGTCGTGGCTGCTCAGGCGGCCGCCGACCATATCCGGCACCACGTTGATGTAGAACGCCGGGGCTGGCCCCTGGTACAGCGGCAACTGCACTTGCACCGCTGCCGTGCGCTTGGTGGCGCCACCCTGCTGGGCGCCGCTGCGGTCGATACGCTTGATGCCGTTGGGGCCGATAAAACCCATGCCGTGCACATTCTTGCGGATGATGCCGTTAGGCCCCATCCAACTGTGCTGCTCCGGTTGCATCGCCGCATGCAGCGGGTGCAGGCGGTTGCGGGCGATCCATTCGGCCCGTGGGTCGCGGCGGATAATGTCGCTCATCAGTGCACCTCCGCAGGTTCACGCGAGTTCGGGGTCTTGGCCGGTGCAGGCTCTTCGAGCAAGGCATCCGCCACCAGTTCGGCAATGTCTTTGATCAGTGGGCGTGGCTCGACCACCCCTTCGAGCATCGCCGTGCACTGTGGACAACCGACGGCCACCAGTTCGGCGCCGGTCTCGCGGATGTCTTCCATGCGCATGTCGGGAATGCGCTGCTTGCCGGGAATATCGGTGATCGGCGCACCGCCCCCGCCGCCACAGCAACGGGCGCGAAAGCCCGAACGTTGCATACCCTTGACCTCAATCCCCAGCGCCCGCAGCACTTGGCGCGGTGCCTCGTACTCGCCGTT
>NZ_LJYX01000007.1 GCF_001440345.1 Colwellia sp. TT2012
GCCTAATAGTCAAGGCGAGTGGGCAGAGCAGCCCGGTTTTTCTGAGCCGCCGTTAGATTTACAAGGTTATGCCGCGCATTGGGATCACCGAGCAGATGAGGATTATTTTTCTCAAGCCGGAGATTTATTCCGCTTAATGACAGTTGAGCAACAACACGCGCTATTTAATAATACCGCCAGCGCAATGAGTGGCGTACCGGATGAAATAAAGCAGCGCCATATTAAACATTGTACTGCGGCGGATGCTGCCTATGGCGCAGGGTTAAAAACGGCATTAAATTTATAAGGTCGTATTGAAAAAGATTGATGAAATGAAAAAGCGAGTACCGCCAAAGGCAAGTACTCGCTTTTTATTTTAAGTTTTTTTTAACGTTATGTTAACTTTACTTTAAGTCAAAGCGATCTAATTGCATCACCTTAACCCAAGCAGCAATAAAGTCATGAATGAACTTTTTATCGGCATCGTCTGAGGCATAAACTTCGGCAATGGCTCTTAATTCTGAGCTAGAGCCAAAAATCAAATCCACCGGAGTTGCTTGCCACTTTAACTTGCCTGACGCGCGGTCATGACCTAGATAAATGCCAACGTTAGCTTCATCTTTACTCCAGACAGTCGACATATCAAGTAAGTTGACAAAGAAGTCATTGCTTAATACACCCGGTCTATTGGTGAATACCCCGTAAGATGAACCGTCATAGTTGGCAGCTAGTGAACGCATACCACCAACAAGTACTGTCATTTCAGGGACATTTAAACCGAGTAAATTGGCTTTATCCACTAACATTTCAGCGGGTGACATATAGCTCTCATCGGTGTAAAAATTACGGAAACCATCGGCTTTCGGTTTTAAGTAATTAAATGATTTAATGCTCGTTTGCGCTTGGCTAGCATCAGCACGGCCAGGAACAAAGGGCACAGTAACTTGAGTTCCACCTTGTTTGGCGGCATTTTCGATGGCAGCAGCACCACCTAAAACGATTAAGTCAGCGAGTGATATTTGG
>NZ_LJYX01000078.1 GCF_001440345.1 Colwellia sp. TT2012
AAATACCCCTCAAAAGCCGGCATTTTCTTAGCCGGCTACTAATCTGTATTGGTGCGAGTCGTAGCAGTGACGCACTGTAAATGTGCACTTCCGTTACGCCCATGGTTACAGATGATCAAGGGTTCGCTTGATGGCTGGCTGACATCAGTTTTTCGAGCGGGTTTCACCCTTTTTATCCATTGGTTGCACCTTTGCGGGCTAGACGGTTGCACGTCCCGCCAAAAAGGCACCGAAACACCTGTAATAACAATGACACCGTGTCTTTCTGAAATAAAAAAACGCAATGGCACGCTGCTTGCTCTGAGCTTTTAGTGAAGGTTTCAAGTGAAAGTTTGAAGTGAAATTGCAGTGCCCATTCAACAAAAAACTCGGAGCACCACTCATGTCCCAGACGTTTTACAAGAAAGGTTTCCTGGCCCTCGCGGTAGCTGCCGCGCTGGGTGTTTGTACGTTTGTTCAAGCTGATGTGAAGATTGGCGTAGCGGGGACGATGAACGGCGCCAACGCTGCCTTCGGTGAGCAGTACATGAAAGGTGCCCAGGCGGAGGCTGAAGGTATCAACAAGGCCGGCGGGATCAATGGCGAGCAGATCAAGCTGGTGGCCGGTGACGATGCTGCCGAGCCCAAGCAGGCCGTGTCCGTGGCCAACCGCCTGGCTGACCAGGACAAAGTGATCGGCGTGGTCGGGCACTTCTGCTCCTCGAACACCATTCCAGCCTCCGAGGTGTATGACGAAGCGGGCATCATCGCAATCACTCCAGGCTCCACCAACCCACAAGTCACCGAGCGTGGCCTGGGCGCCATGTTCCGCATGTGCGGGCGTGACGACCAGCAAGGCATCGTGGCCGGTGACTACATCGTCGATGTGCTCAAGGGCAAGAAAGTCGCCGTCATCAACGACAAGGACACCTACGGCAAAGGCCTGGCCGATGCCACTGCGGCACAGTTGACCAAGCGCGGCGTCAAGCCGGTGCTGGAAGAAGGCCTGACCCGTGGC
>NZ_LJYX01000079.1 GCF_001440345.1 Colwellia sp. TT2012
GAAATACTCCACTGCCGCGCCATTCACCGAGAGCTGGTACATGCCGAACGAGGCGATATAAAGGATGTAATAGAGGTAGCTGGTGTCGCGCACGCTGAGGTAGATAAACAGGTTGTACACCAGCATGCCCAGCAACACGCCGTAGATCAGGCCCAGCATATACAGGCGCAGCGGCTGATCTTCCAGGTACGCGGTACTCGACCACAGGGTCAGCGGCGCCTGGATCGAGCCTTCGCTTTGCAGGCGCAAATAGAGGGTTTTCTGCTCACCGGCCTTGAAATCGACATTGAACAGGTAGTTGTTCTGGCGAATCTCGCGGCTGGCAAACGGCAATGCATCACCGGTGCGCCCGGCCAGTCGGTAGGCGCCGGTATCATCAGGGACGTACAACTCCAGATGATCAAGGGGCGGATAGGCCAGCTCCAGTAACCAGGTGCGCAGGGCCTGCGGATCCTTGGGCAGGTAATGCAGGTCGACCTTGAGCCAGAACGCCGAGCGCGAATAGCCGGCATTGAGGGTGTCTTTATCATGGGTGGTGTAGCGACTGGCCAATGCGACGGAACGGGCATCGGCGAGAGTGACGCTGCCACTTGGGTCTTCAAGCACTTGCATGACCCGGCCCAGAGGAAGGCTGCGGGTGGTTTCATCGAACTCGACGGCGCCGGCCAGCATCGGCAGCCCGCACAAGAGAAACATCCGCAAATGGCGCATAGAGCCCCAGCGTGGCCTGTCCGGTTATGTCAAAAGCCCCCCATTCCTTTTGAGAAGACGTACACCGGCGATACATTAAGTTGTTTGGATCCACTCTAGCATAGCCGGTAAAGGCCAAAAGACCCCATTGAAATAATTTTTTGAAAGGCTCTAGACCGGGGCTTTCAGCGCTATAACTGTCAAAAATAAATGATAGCTTATAGCCATTTTTCTTGATACTCCGAAGCAAAATACAAGCACTGCCCGACAGCCACGCAAAAAGCGTTTGGTGGTAAGCTCGCGCAC
>NZ_LJYX01000080.1 GCF_001440345.1 Colwellia sp. TT2012
CCGCTGTGATCCGGCGCCTGGAGGATGCGCAGATCGCCAGTGCCCGGGTCAACGATAGGCAAGGCGTGTGGGATCACCCGCAACTCAAGGCCCGTGACAGCTGGCGTGAAGTCGACAGCCCGGCCGGGCCCTTGCCGTCGCTGCTACCGCCGGGACGCAATAGCGCCTTTACCCCGCGCATGGACGCTGTGCCTGCGCTGGGGCAACACAACCAAGGGATTCTCCAGCGCTTGGGTTACACCCGTGAGGCCATCGAATCCCTGAATACTCGCGGCATCATCTAACCGGCTCCTACAGGAGGGGTGAAAACAGGAAGGTCAGTTATGAAGCATTCTATTGTGCGCTCCGCGCTGTTCGTGCCGGGCAGCCGCCCTGAGCGTTTTGCCAAGGCCCTGGCCAGTGGCGCTGATGCAGTGATTGTGGATTTTGAAGACGCGGTGCAAGAGCCGCTCAAGCGCCAGGCGCGGGACAACCTTGGCGCATACTTGCAAGCCCATCCTGACGCCCGGGTGTGGGTACGGATCAACGCACCGGAGCATGATGAACACTTTGAGGACGTGGCGTTCTGCAAAACCCATGCAAACGTCGCAGGCGTGCTGCTACCGAAGGTGGAAAGTGCGGCGCAGGTGGCAGTAGTGGCCGCCGCTGGCAAGCTGATCTGGCCGATTATCGAAAGTGCCAAGGGCCTTCTGGCTATTGCCGAAATTGCCCATGCGCCACAGGTGCAGCGCCTGTCGTTTGGGGGGCTGGACCTGGCGCTGGACTTGAACCTGAGCAGCCACTCGGTGGCGGCCAATTTTGCCCTTGATCAGGCACGCCTGGCGCTGATCGTGCACTCCCGCGCTGCCGGCCTGGAGGCGCCGCTGGACGGCGTACACCCGGCCATCGACGACCCCGAGGGCCTGCGCCACTCGATCCGACATGCCTATGAAATGGGTTTTACCGGAGCGCTGTGTATCCATCCCAAACAGGTGCCGGTGATCCAT
>NZ_LJYX01000081.1 GCF_001440345.1 Colwellia sp. TT2012
AGTGTGCCTCAATCGCCACGTCTGCTGCTCCGGCCACCCGGAACAGGTCAGCGGCGACCCGGCCTTCGTCGAGCTGTTCGGCAAGAATGCCCAGAGCCTGGCGATTTATCACCACCATCACGACCATGCCCATGACCTGCATGGCGCCGTGGTTGCCGATCCGACCGCCCCTCATACCCACGTCCACGGAGATAGCTGCAAGCATGGCTGATTTTCTGCTCTACGCCCTGCTTGCAGGCTTGGCCTTGGCGCTGGTGGCGGGCCCGCTGGGTTCGTTCGTGGTCTGGCGGCGCATGGCCTACTTTGGCGACACCTTGTCCCACGCGGCCCTGCTCGGCGTAGCCCTGGGCTTCTTGCTGGAGGGCAGCCCGGCCAGCGCCGTGACCGTTGGCTGCCTGCGGCGCGCCGTGCTGTTGGGGACCCGGCCACAGCGCCAGCCCCTGGCTTCGGACACCCGGCTGGGGATCCTCGCGCCCAGCACGCTGTCCCTGGGCCTGGTAGTCCTGAGCTTTATGCACGAAGTGCGTATCGACCTGATGGCCTATCTGTTCGGCGACCTGCTGGCGATCAGCCCCACAGACCTGGCCTGGATTCTCGGCGGTAGCGCTGCTGTATTGATCCCGCTGGTGGCCCTGTGGCGCCCGCTGCTGGCAATTACCGTCCACGAACAACTGGCCACCGTCGAAGGTTTGCCCGTGCCAGCGCTGCGCATGACCCTGATGTTGCTGATTGCCGTGGTGATTGCTGTCGCAATGAAGATTGTCGGCGTATTGTTGATCACGTCGCTATTGATCATCCCCGCCGCCGCCGCCCAGCGTCATGCACGCTCGCCGGAACAGATGGCGGTCGGCGCCAGTCTGCTGGGGATGCTTGCCGTGTGTGGCGGCCTGGCGCTGTCCTGGTTCAAGGACACCCCGGCCGGGCCGTCGATTGTGGTCACGGCCGCCGCACTGTTTCTGCTGAGTTTTGTCC
>NZ_LJYX01000022.1 GCF_001440345.1 Colwellia sp. TT2012
CCGCTGAATAACATGTTCCGCCACGCCCGCTAATGAAACTCTTGATTTTCTTGGCATAATTACAATCTACTGAAGATACAATTTACCTCAGTATAGGTCACTTAAAACGGCTCTGACCCCTTTTATTATTTGACCCCTTTTATTATTTCAAATTATCCTTTTCTTAATTAATTTTCTTATGTGATTTTATTCTGTAGTTATTAAGTGCTTTAGCTTTATAAAAACTCTCAAGTTCATAAATAGTTTTGAAACTCTGTAATTCATATTGATCTGAAGCAAAACAATGGCTAACTATAGCTTTAACAAGTTTTGCATAGCCCTGATGACGTGCCCTAACTAACCTGTTAATTTCATAAATGCCAGCACTTTCGGATCGGGTGTGATCAAAAAGCCATAACATATCTAGTGGTATATTTTTTGCGGTTTCAGGACTTGGCATTTTTGTTCTGTAACTTTTACGAGTAGAATGTAACGCTAAATACTCTTTCTCGTAACGCTCATATATATTATCTGTCAGCGGTTGGCGCTCAAAAGTAGCCGCTAAATTAGGATAAGTTAGCAAGGTTTGGTCAACTAAAAACTGCCTATCTTCAAAATTAAAAACCGCAGTAACCACTAAGTTAGGATTGCGCTGAATAGTCATGTCTAGCCATGGGCTTGATAACTGACATGAAAAATTATTCAGTGAACTAGGGTCAATTTTAAGCGTTAACTCTTGTTCCTTTTTATATAGCCCCCACTCACCTTGATATACAGGGAAGTGGCGTTCAACAAATGTTAATGATATTTCTGGATTTTCTAAAGACTTTTGCTCACAGGCAACTTCATTACTTAACTTTGCTTTGACATGATTAACGAGTTCAACCACAAATTTTTCAAATGGAGACCTGCTGTTCACAAATGTGTTCCATTCTAAATCTGGTCTCCCTTCTCCTTGAAAATACGCTTTAAATTGTATTTTTCTATCATCACAAGGAGTTAACTCTTCAGCAAAAGCACTTTGAACAAAACCAAAAAGGCATAACAATAAAGTAAGTACTTTCATTGCATATAAGGTTATTTTCTTTAACTTGATATTCATTTTATTTCCTTAAAAATTAACGTCATATGACACTGCCACTGTCTTTTTAGCTTTAGTTTTCTACTTAAACCAAGTTCTTTATCGCTCCCCAACACTTTCATTGGCCTTGCGCATTAACGGCGAAAGTACAAACTCTATTAACTTACGTTTACCGGTTTTAACCTCTGCCATTACCGACATGCCTGGCAGTAAATCAACCTGACGGCCATTAATCATCAGAATAAAAGGGGTCAGAGCCGTTTTAAATTAACAAACTAACCACTCTCGTCTACCTCTTTCTTCCAACCAATAGGCCTACCACGTTTTCCTTCAAAAATAGCAGACACCCTCCTATATTAATTAATCTTTTACATCTATTAAAAAATGGGCCTTAGTTTGTTTTTTACTCTATTGAACCAAGCTCTCTATCGTTCCCCCACACTTTCGTGTGCCTTGCGCATTAACGGCGAAAGTACAAACTCTATTAACTTACGTTTGCCGGTTTTAATCTCTGCCATTACCGACATACCCGGCAGTAAATCAACCTGACGGCCATTAATCATCATGGTTTTTTGTTTCATTTTTAAGCGAAGTTTGTAAACCAACCCTTTCGCTTCATCAGCGATAGCGTCGGCCGTTACACTTACCACTTCAGCATCAATAGAGCCGTATTTGGTAAAGTTGAAAGTATTAATTTTTATTTCTGCGCTTTGACCCACATAAACAAAACCGATGTCTTTGTTCTCTAATACCGCTTCAACTTCTAAATAATCGTTATAGGGCACCAGTTGCATCAGTATTTGCGCCTCGGTTACCACACCACCTATGGTATGCACAGCTAGCTGCTGCACCCTCCCCGTAACCGGTGCATAAAGTATTTGTTTGGCGGT
Source organism: Colwellia sp. TT2012 (assembly GCF_001440345.1). Lineage (GTDB taxonomy): Bacteria > Pseudomonadota > Gammaproteobacteria > Enterobacterales > Alteromonadaceae > Colwellia. The sequence goes on from NZ_LJYX01000022.1 coordinate 1,951, forward strand.
AACATCTTTCGCTTTGGCTAATTCTTGGATAAGTGACTGCACTTGACGCTGAAATTCATCCACTTGTGTTAGCGCTTGACTAACCGCTTCAGCCCTAAGCGTATTGAGTTGCTGCACAGAAGTCTCGATAGCCGCTAAGTTTTGTTGTTGCTGCGCTTGGTAGCTATAAAGTGTTTGCTGTTGCTCAATGCGCGTTTCTTTGGCCTCTAGGTAATTCATCTCTGGAATGAGGTTGCCATCGTATAATTTTTTAAACGACGCTACCCTGCTAATGGCTATCGGTAATGTTTGTTCTAATTGACTGAGTTTTGCTTGGTTGGCATTGAGTGCCGCCTTACGCTCATTTTTTTGGCTTTGTACTGTACTAACGCGCGATTGATAATCTAACCATTTTTGCTCAAGCATTAGGGTTTGCGTGAATTGCTCAGCAGGGCTGAGTACAAGGTTTTGGTAAGATAGCGAGCATTAACACAATCTCACTTTTTACCCCTTAGCGCCTTAGAACTCAGAAATTTATGTCCGCGATATGATCTAAAAGCTGAGCGCTCAGAAGAAAATAGCAGCTTAACTTATTATTGTTTGTCTTCAATAGCTATTATTACCCTATATTAAAGACGGCTCTTAATGAACACGTCGAGCATTAGGTTTTTGTTTTACTACGCTCAATGCTAGGCGATCAGCCCATTCCCCACGGTGTTGTCGCTGACAAGCTTCCTCACTATCAAAGCGCACACTCTGTTTAATATTTTTAACCACTACGCCCACTTTTAATAATTGCTTTTGAATACTCAAGCGTAATACGTCATCTTGCTGCTCTGCTTTCATCGCAGCCACTTCTTCATCGGTATTAAACACACAAGTGATCACTAAGCTGGCTGGAAAATTAGTATAATTGGCTCTATGGGTTAACCAAACAAAACCGGCAACGTCATGCAAAGAGGACTCACAAGCAACAGTTAACGCTTTACAGACATTATTATCAATTTTTTGATTGGTTTTACTTAATTTCATTATAGAGACCCTTGAATTTTCGAGATTGTTTTTGCCATTTTAACTGACAAAGTCTTGTGAATCACTGATTAACTGAGTATGCTACGCGACCTTTTTCTCCCAGGTATTCTCTTAGGTATTAATGATGATAGGTTTCGATTACGGTACGTCTAATTGTAGTGTCGCCACTATGCGCAACGGCCAACCCCACATTATTCCTTTACTCGGTAATAAGTTAAGTAATGAATCATACATTGCTTCTAATCTATATGCGCCAAGCCGCGATGTTATTAGTAGTTGGCTATCGCAACAATTAGCGGCCCCACAACAAGCAGACTATATTGCTGAGCGTAGACATCAGCTACAAAAAGGCCAATCGGCACTACGCGAGTTAAAATTTGACGGTATCTCCAGTGAATTACTCTTTGGTAAAAGCGCCTTAACACAATACCTTCAAGATCCAGAAGAAGGCTACTACATCAAATCGCCGAAATCATTTCTCGGTGCTAGTGGTTTAGCGAGCACACAAATTCAATTTTTTGAAGATATTGTCGCTTGCATGATGAGCAATGTGAAAAGACTCACCGAGCAAGCCTTACAAAAAGAAGTGACCCAAACGGTTATCGGTCGCCCGATTAACTTCCAAGGTTTACATGGCGAGGAAAGTAACCGACAGGCCATTAGTGTCTTAACTAAAGCGGCAAAACGTGTTGGTTTTAAAGAGGTTGAGTTTCAATATGAACCCGTCGCTGCAGGTTTTGAATTTGAAGCATCTCTTACTAAAGAAACTCGGGTATTAGTGGTAGATATTGGTGGTGGCACCAGCGATTGTTCAATGTTACTAATGGGCCCAGATTTCGCTGAACATGATAATCGTAACGAGCATCTGCTCGCGCATGCAGGTGTTCGTGTTGCTGGTAATGACTTTGATATTCAATTAGCCTTGCAAGGTATCATGCCAAGCTTGGGCATGAACAGTTTACTAAAAACAGGTAAACCTATGCCAAGCGCAAACTTTAGACAAGCTCTGGCAATCAATAATATTAATGCACAAACCGAGTTTTATAGCGCCAAAAATAGACGTGAACTAAAACTATTAAGCCTAGATGCGCAAGAAAGTGAGTTGGTGTCACGTTTACTCACTGTCCACGATCACAAACTCAGTTATCAACTAGTCAATGCCGCTGAGCAAGCCAAAATTGGCTTGTCAGATCATGAAGAGCAAATCATTCATCTAGATGATATTCATGAAAACTTATCGATAACTGTCTCTCGAGCAATGTTAAAACAAGCAAATATGCGAACTCTCGATCAGATAGCTCAGTTGATGACATCGGCCGTGGCCGAAGCGCAGTGTCAGCCTGATGTTATTTTTGTTACCGGCGGTACAGCAAAATCACCGGTACTAAGTGAGTTTTTACAGCAACAAATGCCTGGCATCCCACTGATTGTCGGTGATCATTTTGGTAGTGTCACCTCAGGATTAGCTCGCTGGGCTGAACGTATTTATAGATAAATAAGTAAGAAATTGACAATAAAAAACCAGGACGAATAATGATATTCGTCCTGGTTTATAATAATACCAATAAGTTACTTTAAAATGATAATGGCTTAGTCAATTGGCGCAACTAACATAGTGTTTCCCGTAATCGCAACAATAGTACATTGGCTATTACTTTCAATTACCTCAATATCAACATCATCAGCTAAACGCGCCGGCCAATTAAGTCCTGAGTAACGAATACTACCGCCAGCTTTGGTAATATCATCACTTACCGGTACTTGCAAACCTATCATATCGCTGGAATCATCGGTTTTGCTGCGAGAGTTTTGCATCTTCTTTAACGGCTTCCACAGCAACAAGGTAATAACAGCAGATAATACCCCAACCACCAATATTTCATTTTGCCAACCGTCAATAAGTCCGACACTGATTAACACCCCAGTGAGAGCACTGGCGATAGCAAAGAATAATAACGGGCCACTTAAGCCCATAACACCTAACTCAAGCACTAGGCTTAAACCCGCGATGGCATACCAGATAAGTTGATGGTTTTCTAAAAAGGTCTGCATATTAATATAATTCCTTACCTTTAACTCTTAGCAACATTAAAGCTTTAAACTACTCGATACCGCAATCGCTTGGGCAACAGTATTGGCAATGTTATCACCGGTTTTACCATCGGTTAGCACTATAGTACTTTCATTCGCTATGGCTTGATGCGCCTTAATAGCATCTTGCGCTAAGGTTAAAGTTACCGCTGCTTTACCTTGTTCAGTATTGGCAGCACTACCCACTACGTCTAAGGCACTAGCATCGGCTTCAGCCACTAAACGTATCGCTTCTGCTTTACCGGTTGCTTCTAATATTTGTGATTCTTTAGTGGCTTGTGCCGCTAATACTTGCTCTGCTTTTGCCGCTTCTGCATCTAAAACACGCGCTTGTTTTAAACCTTCAGCTTCGGTAATGGCGGAGGTTTTAACCCCTTCAGCGGTTAAAATAACCGAACGTTTTTCTCGCTCTGCCGTCATTTGTTTTTCCATATCTTCACGAATGGTTTGCGGCGGGGTGATATCTTTAATTTCATAACGCGTCACCATAACGCCCCAAGGTGCGGTCGCTTCAGTCATAGCACCTAAAATTTGCGCATTGATAGCATCACGATTTTGGAAACATTCATCTAACTCCATCGAACCAATAGCATTACGCATTGAGGTCATGGCAAGTTGCACAACGGACGTTTTATAATCGGTAATGTTATTGGTCGCGGCAGCGGCATCGATAACTTTCATAAACAAAATACCGTCTATATCCAAGGTGATATTATCTTTGGTGATCGCTGGCTGAGAGATTATTTCTAACGATTGCTCTTTTAAATTTCGATCAGCCGCCACTGTTTGTACGTAAGGAATAAGAAAATTTAAACCCGCCGATAGGGTTTTGGTGTATTTCCCTAAGGTATAAACAACATAGCCACGGTTTTGCGGCACAAAATAGACACCCTTTTTTAGGGTGTATAAAATAACAATCGTCACCCAGACAAGCGGGTTAGTGAGTAAGCTTAACAATATATTGTCCATAAATAAATTTACCTTCTAATGATATGAATTCTACTGTGAATTATTTCTGATAACACGTTAATTGACTGTTAACTGCAAAGCAAGTTATTTCTAGCTAGGCTCTTGGTTACACTGTTCTTTTTGTATGTATGATATTAAAGGTTTACTAATAACCAGCGCACAAGTTAACGCGGCCGGCCTCAAGCTGTCTTTTTATCACTGACGACTTATTACTCACCTTTAAGTCACTGGCTCTGGTTATATCTCAGAAGAAAAAATGCCCGCTCTCGGCTAGTTTTATTTAAGAGAAAACTCTATGATGGTGGACATTAATAAGCCGAAACACTAATACTCATGTCAGAAATTAATAAATATTCAAAAACAATCACTTTAGACGAATCACAACCTGCTTCACAAGCCATGCTATATGCCATTGGTTTGACCGAAGAAGACATGAAAAAAGCTCAGGTGGGTATTGTTTCTACCGGATGGGAAGGGAACCCATGCAATATGCACTTAAACGACCTCGCTAAACAGGTCAAGACCAGTGTAAAAGCGGCCGAATTGGTGGGATTAATATTTCACACCATCGGGGTCAGTGATGGTATTGCCAATGGCACTGAGGGCATGAAATATTCGCTGGTTTCCCGTGACATCATTGCTGATTCTATCGAAACGGTCGCTGGCGCTCAGTATTATGATGCCATTGTGCCAGTGGTTGGCTGTGATAAAAACATGCCAGGGGCTATGATTGCTTTAGCGCGTTTAAATCGTCCGGCCATTTTAGTTTATGGCGGTACTATCAAAGCAGGAAAATGGAAAGGTGAAGACTTGAACATTGTTTCTGCTTTCGAAGCTTACGGCAAAAAATTACAGGGCGTGATCACTGACGAAGATTATAAGGGTATCATTCAAAATGCTATCCCCGGCGCTGGCGCCTGTGGTGGCATGTACACGGCTAATACTATGTCTTCCGCCATTGAAGCCTTAGGCATGAGTCTACCCTACTCGTCTTCCAACCCAGCGGTTAGTGATGAGAAAAAAGTTGAATTGACCAAAGTGGGTGCTGCCATCAGAAACTTGATGGAAAAAGACATCAAGCCCAAAGACATCATGACCAAAAAGGCCTTTGAAAATGCCTTACGTATCATCATGATTTTAGGCGGCTCGACCAACGCCACTATGCACATGATAGCCATGGCGCGTGCCTGTGGCGTTGACTTAGGCTTAGATGATTTCCAAGCGATGGCCGACAAGACCCCCTTCTTGGCCAACTTAAAGCCCTCTGGTGAATACTTGATGCAAGATTTACATGCGATTGGTGGCATTCCGGCAGTAATGAAATATTTATTGGCTGAAGGTTTATTGCACGGTGATTGTTTAACTGTTACCGGTAAAACCATCGCAGAAAACCTAGCTGATGTCCCCGGTCTGCCCGCAGGCCAAGATATCATCCGACCTATTGATAATCCCCTCAAAGCTACCGGCCACTTACAAATTCTTTATGGTAATTTAGCGGCTGAAGGTTCGGTAGCAAAAATCACCGGTAAAGAAGGCGAAATATTTGAAGGTCCGGCCAGAGTTTATGAAGATGAATTTGCCGCCATTAAAGGTATCTCAGCAGAGGTGCAAAAAGGTGAAGTGATTGTTATTCGTTATTCTGGACCCAAAGGTGGCCCAGGTATGCCAGAAATGCTTAAACCCACTTCCGCAGTAATGGGTGCTGGCCTTGGCAATGACGTGGCTTTAATCACCGATGGTCGATTTTCTGGTGGTTCTCACGGTTTTGTCGTTGGCCATATTACCCCTGAAGCTTCTGAAGGCGGCTTGATTGGTTTGGTACAAAATGGTGACATTATCCGCATTGATGCTATCTCGAATACTTTAGAACTAAAGGTCGATGAGGCTGAAATCGCCAAGCGAAAAGCTGCTTGGGTAAAACCTGCTTACCGGGCAACCAGCGGCGTACTAAGAAAATATATCGCCACAGTAAAATCAGCATCGCTGGGCTGTGTTACCGATGAAATAGACTAATTCGCGGGGTAGGTTTGCAGCACCTGATGCTTTATCGACTCAGGTGCTCAGGATAGCAGGTCCACCATCGAGGGTTACGCTTTGGCTATGAATGCGACCAGTACCCTAAAGTTAGACCTGCTTACCCTTGTCCAGCGAGCAGCTTCTATATCTCAACAAAACCAGAGTATGCTCACCACAACAAGGCGAATTGAAAAAGATATTGTATGAAGTGGTCAAGTAATATTAACATTGGAACAATAGCGTCTAATGTTAACTAATAGCAATCAGTAAATTAGTTAGCTTATATAAGTACAACAATAATCCACTAAGGTTTTAGCTTTGATCTCAAAGGAGCTATTAGCTTCAACGTTAAAAGATTGTCCGGCGCTGATACTTTGCCAATCACTGGCACCGCTAAGTAAAACTTCACACTCTCCGGCGGTAATTTCCATCAGTTCTTGTTCATTGGTGGCAAACTTATAATCACCTGGCATCATAATGCCTAAGGTTTTAAAACTACCATCACTAAAGGTAATTTTACGGCTGGTGACTTTGCCATCGAAATAGACATTGGCGGCTTTGCTTATGGTAACTTGTTTGAACTCTGACATAGGTTTGTTCCTTGTTAAGACGTTTTTAATGTTCGGCAATTAATAGCAAAATTTTCACTTAAATATCCAGGCAATAAAAAACGGCATTGACGTTGAATTCAGCTGCCGTTTTTAGTTACTTATATGCGCTCTACTTCAAGAGGCGAATGTTATTTTGCACTAGCAATTTTCTTCATATCTTTCATGTAACCACGTAATTTTTTACCAATCACTTCAACACCATGACTGCGAATAGCTTCATTTACTTCAATTAAACGAGCATTATCAACATTGTTCGAACTGTCTTTGAACCCTTCGCCTAATTCTTCAAGGGTTAATTTTTGCGTGAAATCTGCAAGCAAGGGTACGGCTGCATGGGTAAATAAGTAGTTGCCATATTCGGCAGTATCTGAAATTACCACATTCATTTCATAAAGCTTGTTTCGCGCAATACAGTTAGCTATTAAGGGTGTTTCATGAAGTGACTCGTAATAAGCCGACTCTTCAACAATACCAGCCTCAACCATAGCTTCAAAAGCAAGTTCAACGCCGGCTTTGATCATAGCAATGACGAAAATTCCCTTGTCGTAATACTCTTGTTCAGTAATTTCTGTTTCGCAATCAGCGGCTAATTCAAAGGTAGACTCAGCAGTTTCTGCACGCCATGTTAATAAGTTAATATCATCATTAGCCCAATCTGCCATCATAGTTTTCGAGAAGTGACCTTCAATAATATCGTCCATATGTTTTTCAAATAACGGACGTAAAATCACTTTTAATTCTTCTGACATATCAAAGGCTTTGATTTTAGCCGGGTTTGATAAACGGTCCATCATGTTAGTGATGCCGCCGTGCTTAAGACCTTCAGTAGTTGTCTCTAAGCCGTATTGTAATAATTTACGCGCATAAGCTGCGTCCATGCCTTGTGCGATTAATTGCTGGTGACCTAAAACTGCAGCCGTTTGCAACATACCACAAAGAATAGTTTGCTCACCCATTAAGTCAGACTTAACTTCAGCAATGAAAGATGACTGTAAAACACCCGCTCTATCACCGCCAGTAGCACTAGCGTATGCTTTAGCAATCGCTAAACCGTTACCTTGTGGATCATTTTCTGGGTGAACAGCAATAAGGGTTGGTACACCAAAACCCCGTTTGTACTCTTCACGTACTTCTGTACCTGGACACTTAGGCGCCACCATAACCACGGTAATATCAGGGCGAATTTGCATGCCTTCTTCAACAATATTAAAACCATGTGAGTAAGAAAGCGTAGCGCCTTGCTTCATCAACGGCATTACCGCAGTAACGGCAGAAGTATGTTGTTTGTCAGGTGTTAGGTTTAATATTAAATCGGCTTGCGGAATCAATTCTGCATAGTTGCCAACCGTAAAACCATTTTCAGTAGCCCACTGCCATGATTGACGCTGCTCGCTAATCGCTGCATCACGTAGCGCATAAGAAATATTTAAACCAGAATCACGCATGTTTAAACCTTGGTTTAAACCTTGCGAGCCACAACCAACAATGACAATGTTCCAGTCTTTGATGAAGTTACAGCCATCGCTGAATTCTTCACGTTGCATAAAACGACATTGGCCTAATTGACCTAACTTTTCACGTAGGCTTAAGGTATTGAAATAATTGCTCATGTTGATTCCTCAAAATTTTGTTCTGGATATTAGTTAAAAACAAAGTCAGTTTTCTGACGATACTTTTTACCATGATTTTTACCATATAAACATCATACCCTAGCATTAACGTTGCAAAAAGTGATATATTCGCACCACTACGTTGCGTTTTTTGCAATGATTGATATTAATCTACCTGCGCGATTTAAATCCCGCCTACGGAAAAATAATGGATCAAAAAGCACTAGCGATGTTTAGCCATTTGAGCCAAAGTTTACACTTTGCTAAAACGGCACGTGCGCATCACATCAGTCCTTCTACCTTGAGCAGGGCAATCCAAAGGCTTGAAGATGAAGTCGGCGGTGAGTTATTACATCGAGACAATCGCACGGTGGTATTAACGGATATTGGCAAGAAATTCAAAATTTATGCTGAACAACAGCTTGAGCAATGGCTTAGCTTCAAACAATCACTTGCTGAAAAACAAGTCGAGTTAACCGGAAAACTTCATATTTACTGCTCAGTTACCGCGGCGTACAGTCATTTACCGCCCTTGCTGGAACGATTTCGTGCTCGTCATCCTTTGGTAGAGATCATGTTAACCACGGGTGATGCTGCTGATGCCCTTGAACAAGTACAAAATCAATCCGTTGATTTTGCTATCGCTGCCGCCCCCGAGCAGTTACCTCGTAGTGTGTATTTTCATCACTTAGATACCATAGCCATGGCGGTAATTGCACCAACAATGACCTGCAAGGTGCAGCAACAGCTAAGTCAAAAAGTATTGACTTGGTCTGAAATTCCGATAATTTTGCCTGAACATGGCGCCGCACGAAAACGCTTTGAACTCTGGTATCGTAAAAAACAGCAAGGAAAACCAATGATCTACGCAACAGTTTCAGGGCACGAAGCCTTGGTCAGTATGGTTGCTTTAGGTTGTGGCGTTGGCATAGTGCCGCAAGTGGTGGTGGATAACAGCCCGGTAAAAGATAAAGTGAGAAATCTCGCTAATATCGGCGAAATAGAGCCGTTCGAACTTGGCGTTTGTTGTTTGAATCAATCAAAAGCCCAGCCACTCATTAAAGCCTTTTTTAACTCGATTTCTTAATTTTTCTACTTGCATCAAACGGCAATTTCGCTGGTTAAGTGACGTAACAGCCGGTCCATCGCCCGATAAGATAACGCTTCGGTCAAGTGCTTGCGAAGAATTTCTGGCGATTTTTCCATATCCGCTAGGGTACGAGAGATTTTTAAAATTTTATGGTGTGCACGGGTTGATAAACCCAATTTTTCTACCGCTAGCTCTAAAAATTCATTGTCATCAGTAGTTAACTGGCAATATTGTTTCAGCTCGCGACTACTGATATGGGCATTGGCTTTGGCTTGTCTTTGTAACTGAATCGCCCGACAGGCTTGCACTCGCTGTTGTATTTGGACACTTGTTTCATTTTTTTGACTGCTCTGTGCCCAGGTTCCGCGAGGTAATCTGGCCACTTCAATTTGAATGTCAATTCTATCCAAAAAAGGTCCAGAGAGCCGATTTAAATATCTTAGTACTTGCTCTGGGGTACTGCGCTTATCGTTATAAAAACCCGTAGGGCTAGGGTTCATCGCGGCAATCAATTGAAAACGTGCCGGAAAACATTGTTTGTGTAAAGCACGCGAGATAGTGACTTCTCCCGATTCCATTGGCTCACGTAGTACGTCTAATACTTTTCGTTCAAACTCAGGCAATTCATCTAAAAACAGCACGCCGTTGTGCGCTAAAGTAATTTCCCCAGGTTTTGGCTGACTGCCACCGCCCACTAAAGCGGCTGACGAAGCCGTGTGATGAGGTGCCCGAAACGGTCGAGTAAACCAAGAGTTACGGGTAATATCCTGATGGCTAATCGATTGAATAGCCGCGACTTCTAGTGCTTCTTCTTCGGTCATTGGCGGTAAAATTCCTGCTAAACGACTGGCTAACATAGTTTTCCCTGTCCCTGGCGGACCGATAAACAATAAATTATGGCCACCACTGGCGGCCATTTCTAAAGCACGTTTTGCCAAGGGCTGGCCCATAACATCACTCATATCTAACACTTGCTCACCCAACTCTTCGGCAATGAACTGTTCAGTAACCAAGGGTAAAACTTGTTGACCGGCAAAGTGTGGAAACAACTGGGTTAAATGGCTTATACCATGAATTTTTGCCTGCTTGACCCAACTTGCTTGCTCGGTGTTTTGCATGGGAATTATCAAGGTTCGCTGACTTTGACTACTTGCCATAGCGACAGGAATTTCACCAACAATGGCACGTAGTTCGCCTGATAAGGCCAGTTCACCGGCAAATTCATATTGCGATAAATCCACTGGCGGCAGCTGCTCAGACGCAGCGAGAATACCGACCGCAATAGGTAAATCAAAGCGGCCGCCTTCCTTGGGTAGGTCGGCCGGGGCTAAGTTGATGGTAATGCGCTTAGCGGGAAACTCATAGCCGCAGTTGATAATGGCACTGCGTACTCGATCTTTTGCTTCTTTTACTGAGGTTTCAGGTAAACCAACAATATTGAATGCTGGCAAGCCATTCGCTAGGTGAACTTCGACCGTAACGAGAGGAGATTCAAGGCCCACTCGAGCTCGACTATACACACAGGAAAGTGACATAAAAATTCCATTTTATTGATTCCATTTTTCCAGTGTAGTTCAAATATGATGAAATGTGTTTATTACCGAATTTCGATTACTGCACAAAAAAGCTATAACAAAAAAACTTGCACATGGGATTAGAGCTATGGTACTAATTTAATAAGTAAGCGAGACCGAAGATAAAAAAACACTAATCAGTCTACGCAAAATAAAACAAAGATATAGATAAAATGCATAAATTTAACTCAATTATTATTAACCGTCTCGTCGTGGTGATTATTAAATCATCTCGAGGGTTTTGTTGAGCGAAAGAAAAAGCATCCAAACAAATACAAACCCTCGCTTCGCAAGAACCGAGGGTTTTCTTTTAGCACTTTTTTACTAAACTTTATTAAGCATTTTATTAAATTTTTCATTAAATATAAAACGCTGACAATATAGACATTAACAAGATAACCATTGGAATCATCATGACCGAGAGTAAAACGCTAACAGGCAGCGCATTATTATTTGAAGTGTTAAAAGAACATGGCGTACAGCACGTTTTTGGCTACCCAGGTGGCGCCATAATGCCGATTTATGACGCTTTATACGACAGTGATATACAACATTTTTTATGCCGTCATGAGCAAGGAGCAGCATTTTCTGCGGTTGGTTATGCCCGTGCTGCCGGCAAAGTAGGTGTGTGCTTTGCTACCTCAGGTCCAGGGGCAACAAACTTAATCACTGGTCTTGCCGATGCATTGGCCGACTCAATTCCTATTGTTGCCATTACCGGTCAAGTTCCTACTTCTGCCATGGGTAGTGATGCGTTTCAAGAGATTGACATTTTTGGTTTATCCCTTGCTTGTACTAAGCATTCTTTTCAAGTAACCGATATTAATGAGCTGGAAAAAGTTTTATATCAAGCCTTTGAAATTGCTCTGGAAGGTCGCCATGGCCCAGTACTGGTTGATATTCCAAAAGACATACAATTAGCCGCAGTAACGCAACGTTTAGACAAATTATCGCACTTAAAAAACAAGGTTAAATTACCGCTTGCTGATATCAGTAAAGCCCTTGATTTATTGACCCATGCCAAACAGCCTATATTGTACGTAGGTGGTGGTGTAGGTATGGCCAGTGCTATCGATGAAGTTCGAGATTTTGCCAAGAAAACCGGCATGCCAAGTGTCTCAACATTAAAGGGCTTAGGTGCAATAAACCCTGATAATGACAACTACCTGGGCATGTTAGGCATGCATGGTACCAAGGCTGCCAACATTGCCGTGCAGGAAAGTGATTTATTAGTGGTGGTTGGCGCTCGTTTTGATGACCGAGTTACCGGTAAACTAGATGAGTTTGCTCCACATGCCAAGGTTATTCATTTTGATATTGATACCGCTGAAATTAATAAACGCCGCACCGCTGATGCTGCTATTTTAGGTGATTTAAAAGGAAATTTACCACTACTAACTATGCCGCTAGCAATCAAAAAATGGCAACAGAAAGTACAGCAAATGAAAACTGATTTTGCTTGGCGCTATGATCATCCAGGCGACAATATTTATGCCCCCGCGCTATTAAAAACCCTAAGTGATTTAATGCCAAGTAACACGTGTGTAACCACGGATGTTGGCCAACATCAAATGTGGACTGCACAGCATATGAGCTTTGATGATCCAAGTAACTTTTTAACCAGTGGCGGCATGGGTACCATGGGTTTTGGTTTACCGGCCGCGATTGGTGCACAAATATCTCGACCGCACGATACCGTTATTGTGGTCTCGGGTGATGGCTCAATTATGATGAATATTCAAGAACTGGCTACTATCAAGCGCTACCAAATCCCGGTAAAAATTGTGCTGATCGATAACGAAAAATTGGGTATGGTTCGTCAATGGCAAGACCTGTTTTTTGACGGTAGATTAAGTGAAACAGATTTATCAGATAACCCAGACTTTGTTATGTTATCGAGGGCGTTCGATATAAAATCACAGAAGATCACTAAAAAGAGTGAAGTCAAAGCTGCCATTGAAGAGATGCTAGATCACGATGGTCCTTATTTTTTACAAGTAAAAATCGATGCCTCAGAAAATGTTTGGCCTTTAGTACCGCCAAACACCGCAAATGATAAAATGATGGAGGGTGTTTAAGATGAATAAGTATCAACTAGTCATTATGGCTGACGATAAACAAGTGGTGCTAGAACGAATTTTACAAGTCACTCGTTATCGCGGTTTCTTAATTAATGCCATGAATGCCGAAGTAAATACCGGTAATAATATTGCTACTATTACTATGACTGTCAGCAGTGATCGCCCTATTTCTCTGCTTATTGATCAAATTAACAAATTGATCGACATCAAGGGGGTCAAAGTAGACGATCGGGAAGCAAAGTTAGCTACAAGCCTGGCTAAATCTGCGCTTAAGCCAGGTAATTAAACGTGTTCTACTTGAGCTTAGTTGATAAGTAACGACTCCAATTGATCGCTATGGCGATATATTTTTTAGGCAATACTATGACAGAAACACAGGCACTACTCTCGGCACAAGAAGCAAAACATGCAACGCAACTAGATTACCTTAGACGTATTCTATTAGCGCCAATTTATGATGTTGTGGTTGAAACCGAGTTAACGCAGCTCACTAAATTATCTGCTCGCTTAAATAACCAAATTTATTTAAAACGTGAAGATCAACAAGCTGTGCATTCGTTTAAGTTACGCGGTGCCTACAATAAGCTCAATAGCCTAAGTGAAGAGCAATGTATTCATGGTGTGATTGCCGCCTCTGCCGGTAATCACGCGCAAGGCTTAGCACTGGCGGCCAATAAGTTAGGCATTAAAGCGACCATAGTTATGCCTAAGACTACCCCAGAGATTAAAGTCGATAATGTCCGACGTTTTGGCGCTGAAGTACGCTTAGTTGGTAATAGCTATAATGAAGCACAAACCGCTGCTATTGAGTATGCCAAAGCCGAAAATAAAACCCTTATTCATCCTTTTGATGATATTGAGGTTATTGCCGGTCAAGGCACAGTCGCTAAAGAACTATTACAGCAGTTACCCAATGCCGATGTGGTTTTTATTCCTGTCGGCGGCGGTGGCTTACTTGCTGGCATGGCAGTATATTTAAAACAATTAAGTCCAAGTACAAAAATCATCGGGGTGGAAGCTCAGGACTCAGCTTGTTTAAAAGCTGCCCTTGACGCTGGCAAGCCTGTTGACCTGGAACATGTGGGCTTATTTGCTGATGGTGTCGCGGTTAAACGTATTGGTGCACACACTTTCGAGTTAATCCAGCATTATTGTGATGAAGTCATGACAGTCTCTACCGATGAAATTTGTGCCTCAATAAAAGATATCTTTGAACAAACCCGTGTTATTGCTGAGCCTGCCGGTGCTTTATCATTAGCTGGCTTACAAAAATATTGTCAAACTAGCAAGGGCGACGAAAAACTAGCAGCGATTTTATCCGGCGCGAATATGAACTTTCATACCTTGCGCTATGTCTCCGAGCGTTGTGAACTCGGCGAGAAAAAAGAAGCCATTTTAGCGGTGACTATCCCAGAAGAAAAAGGCAGTTTTAAACGTTTTTGCCAAGCATTAGGCAACCGGACAATTACTGAGTTTAACTATCGCTACTCGGGTAAACCGAGCGCAGAAATTTTTGTTGGTGTCCGTTTAGACGGTAGTGTGCAAGAACGCCAAGAGTTACTGCAAGGTTTAGTTAGTGCTAACTATCAAGTGAGAGACTTTACCGATAATGAGTTAGCCAAATTACATGTACGCTATATGATAGGCGGTAAAAATCCGAGTAATGCAGAAGACAGTAAAAAAGAGCGACTATTTAGTTTTGAATTTCCTGAACATCCAGGCGCCTTAGAGAAATTCTTAGATGCTATGGGTGAACATTGGAATATCACGCTATTTCATTATCGTAATCATGGCGCAGCTTTTGGGCAAGTACTTGCCGGCTTTGATCTAGATAAAAATCAGCAAGAGGCATTTTTTAAACACCTTGATGCACTGGGTTATCAATGGCAAGAAGAAAGCGATAACCTTGCCTATCAAACCTTTTTAAATTAACTATGCTGCTATCGCTAGCTTAATCGTTGTCTTTAACTCAACCGATATTCACCGGCAATAGCAAGTCTATTGCCGGTGAATTAAACGCAACCGTTAGTCAAAAATCGGCTAGCGTAACATCTACCCAGATTATTTAATTAGACCAATGGATACGAACTATTTTCCATTCGCCCTGTTGTTTTTCTAAGACCAGAGTCTCCATGCTTTGGTAATTACGCTCTTTGCCTTTGAACATCCCTGTAGTTTGACTACGAAACATTGATACCGCGGTGTTACCCATAACCTTTACATTATGCTCTAATGTTTTGCTATTTACTGCTGCTAGATATTTCATATCTGACAACATATGATGACTGGCATATTCATCAGCCGAGCGCTCTACTCCGCCCCCTTCAAATATTTGTACATCGTCTGCCAGTAACTGCCGAGCGGTAACTTTATCGCCAGACTTTAGTGCCTGATGAAAACGCTGAACAACCTTAGCCGCCATGGTATCGACGCCGATAAACATACTAGACTTTATCTGTGCTTTTTTAGCATCGTCATGCGCATAAGCGGTCGGTACAAGGGCCGAAAATAGTACGGTGAAACATAGTAATTTATAACTTTTCATAGCTTCTCTCTTTTGTGCAAATTTTTAATTTTTTATTTAATAATCAGGTCCAACGACAGTAGTAAGCCAAGTGGTGGTCAGTAAAATTCCCAAGGCTAAAATCATCTCCCATTGAATAGAGCGAGCTAGGGCTTGTTTACCCTGCTCATTTTTTATTAGTTTAGCGACCAAGTTAAATTTATGCTGCGCAGCGATCAGCAATATGCCCATGACTAAAGCAAGTTTTACTAAAAAACTTTGCCCATAACTAGTAAAAAACAAGCTAGCTATTGAGCCAAACAGTTGATAAGCCACGATCAAGCCACAAAGTATCAAGAGCGAAACAATATAGCTGGCATAGTAGCCAAACTGCTGCATAACATTATGTAAAACAGGTGCAGATAAAGCTCCACAGGCTTTCCACAGCGGCCAAAGTGAGCCTAACCAGCAGAAAACGAGTAGCACATGTAAATTCAATAACAATTGGCAAGCCAAATTCATCTCTGCGGTATGGCCAATAACACTGAACGAACGCACCAGTAGTAAAGCACTTAAGGTAAAAGTAACTAAAAATATCCGACGATATTGCCCCGTTGCTATGCCTTTAGACACTGAAATTAATGCCAGTATAAAGCCGGCAAGGCGATATAAAAGTGACTCACCGGCATTTGATTGCCACAACAAGGCGTTATAAAAGGGGTCAAAAACACCTGATAGCCCTGATTCGGCAAAAGCTCCTACTTGCATAAAAAAATTCAAAATTGTGCCAAAAACACCGAGTAATAGCAGAAGTTGGCAGTGCCGCCGTAAATTGAATGGGTAACCTCGTTTGATAACTAACCAATAGATGAAAATACCACCAATAGCACCAGATATGCCAATGTATATCATTAGTTTACTGATAATAATTGCGATGTCCCAAGGTGATATTTCCATGTTAACTGCTCCTAATGATTATGCTGACCATTAGATGGCTTTTCTTTATGGCTTTTCATTACCTTGGTAGCTGCCCCATGAACCATAAAGGTAAATTTTCCTTTCATTTTATGAGCATCCATGCCCATAACAGTCCAATTAACTTGGTAGTTGCTGCTCGGTAAGTTGGGTAAAACAAGCTTATAAGAGCTCGCTGCTGTGGTTGAAGGTTTAAACTCAATGGGCAGCAGAGCACCACTTTTATCGGCCAGGGTAAGTTTCACTAAGCGAACATCCTTAGTAAAAACCAACTGCAACACTTTTGGACTTGCCATTAACATAGCGCCGTCTTTTGGTAATGAAGTTTTTAAGCCGGCATGTGCTAATACCGATGAAGAAATAAATAATAAAGTAATCGTAAGTAATAATTTAATGGTATTCATGTGTGTTCCTAGGTGTTGTTTAATAAGGTAAACGTACTGCCATAACGTGCAGTTTTATAAGTAATGTTAGTGCTAATATTGCTTTAAAGAGCAATAAAAAACATGGCGACAAGGCAAGTTATCAAATATTGGTTGATAACCTATTTTTTCAAAAGCTACTATTAAAAATAGCAGAGTTTTCTTTAGATAGATTTTGAATTGACGTAGCCATCAAGGTGCCTGAGGTAATACCAATCGGACTAATATATTGCTCTGCTTGGTATGAGCAAGCGCAGTAAATGAACCAAATTCTGGACACATTTATGCTCTATTTAACTCAATATTGGCGGTCGGTATAGGGAGGTTAGGTATTGGCTCAGAGCTGATGTGGTAATGGAGTGAATCTTCGAAGCAGAGGCCATATTAAACTCTGTTTGAGAAGTTTGGCTCAATGCTGCAAATGTTGAGCAACCAGCAATTAAACATTCACAGTCATTGGTGCAGCAATCATTCGTTGCAGTTGCACTATCACTCGCCATTTGCTCAGCATTGTCAGCCATCATGGCCATATCATGAGATTGTCCCTGCATAGTCACTTCATTCATATTCATCATACGATATGGCATAAGGGTAGACGCCATGACTTGACCGATAAAGGTCAAACACAGTAGCAATACCATTAAGGCTTTAGTGAACGTTGGTAACATGGTAACTCACGAAGAATAAGAATCACTTTTATGTTACACAAAAAATCACGTCATTCAAGCAACTTTTTTCGGCAACAAGTCAATTTAAAGCTTATAAACGCTAATTCATTAAAGCTAAATCATGACTAAATCTAATAAAAACAGCAGCTAAACAGTTATCCAATAGGGGAGTTAACAATATTATTTATACCCTCAAAATTCACTACGCAGCGAGACATTATTCGCTGCGATTACTGCTAATTAATCAATATTACTCAGCTGGCAAGGCAGCATCAATTTTCTTCAACGAGCGTAAAAACAAACCTAAACCGCCCATCGCGAGCACTAAGATGACAATTAAATCAAATGACGTCATGGTTCTAAAGCTAAAGCGAATAGAGGAAATTACGCCAAAGATAAGACCCGTAATAGCGCCTAACGCTAAGACCCAGCCAATGGGGTTTTTACTGTTATAAAAAATAATACCAACACCAAACATAAACGGGATCATCACCATACCACTGGTGATGCTGTAACTACCGCCCATAGCAGAAAAGCCATAGAGTCGCATGCCCATGCCAAAACTTGCTGTCACTGTGATGGCATTTAACAGTAAATAAAAACCTGCACACATCATTATCAAGCCAATAAAAAACTGCCCTAAACCACCCGACGTTCCACCTGCACCACGCATAAAAGCCCTTATGTATTAACTAGTAGCCATTGTAATTAGCATGGATATTACCTGAGCCAAGGTAAAAATGGCAAGATAACAAATAGCTAGTTATTGATATTTTGTTTTTATTAATGCTAGAATAATAATAGTTATTTCATAATTAAGTGTTGCTTGTGCCTACATTTTTAAATAAAACATTGCTGGTGATATTACTGTGTTTGATCTTTATTGGTCAATCAGTGGCATCAATGACCATGTTTTATGGCATGACCAGTATGCAATCCATGTCTGCTATGAGTGGCATGTCATCAATGAGCAACTCACACCATGATATGAGTAAAATGGACACTGCTACTCATCATATGACTGCTATGACTAACATAAGTGCTTGTGCACAAGAGGATATGACCAACACTTGTCCAACAACGGCTACTGAAGAATGTTGTGCGCAAGAATGTGACTGCTTAACAAGTGGTTGCTCTACCATCTCAGCATTTACAGCCATTATTAATTACCACGCTGAAATTGCCATAGCGAATAAGATAGTTTCCTCTAGTGCTTTTATTGCCAGTAATACCCTTACCTCCCTTTATCGACCTCCTATTCTGAGCTAAACACAGCCTCATTACGTCTAAAGTTTATTGCTAAAGTATTTAACAAAGCACACCTTATCGGTTGGCCGTTAAGCAGTTCCAGCATTAAACGTATTAAAAAATATATAAATTTTAGAATCAATCACGACAAAGTACGGTAATTACCTTAAGTACTCATATTGTTAAATTTGCCCCCAAGGAGGGAGTTATGTTTTCATTTTCTTTTCCCGTTAAAGCCACTATAGCTATTAGCCTTTTCGCTAGCTTATTATTGCTTAGTGCTTGTTCAGAACAAAACACGCAATCAACGCCCGTAGCTAAGCAGAAAGTTACCCCGCCAAAAATTGACCGATCAACGCCAGTAGCCTTCACCTCAGCAATAGCAACCACGCAAACTACGACACTGCACCCGATACTTGCAGTGTATAAAAGCCCTACTTGTGGTTGTTGTGAGAAATGGATAGATCATATTGAGCAACACGGTTTTACCACTAAAGCTCATAACCACGAAAATTTATCGGCCTTCAAGCAAACTAAGGGCATAGCGCCGCAATATCGTTCATGTCATACCGCAGTGTCAAAAGACGGCTATGTTTTTGAAGGTCATGTACCGGCTAAATTCATTCATCAGTTTTTAGCTCAGCCACCCAAAAATGCCCTTGGTTTATCGGTACCCGCTATGCCAATTGGTACACCGGGTATGGAAATAGGGGATAAATTTATGCCCTACCAAGTCATTTTACTTAACGCTGACGGTAGTTATGGTATTTACGCCGAGCTTAATAATTATCAGGAGCAATTCTAATGATTAGCAATAAACTAAGTCAGACCAAGATAAGCTCAGTTGCCAGTGCCATAGCCTTAAGTTGCCTTTTTAGTGTTAGCCCAATGAGTCAAGCGGCTAACAATGAACGAATTTTGTCATTTAATAGCGCAGTGACAACCGCGCAGAAAAATGACCCTTGGCTAACGGGAAATAAACATCTGCAACAAGCAGTTGTAGCTATGAGTCATGCTGCGGCTACTATGCCAGATCCCAAAATGTCCATTGGGCTGGCAAATTTACCAACCGATGGCTTTGATTTTTCTCAAGAAGGTATGACCCAGCTTAAGGTCGGTATTACCCAGATGTTTCCACGTGGCGATAGCCTGGCCATTAAAAATCAACAATTACGTATTGAAAGTGAAGCTTACCCTTTTCAACGGGCCGACCGAAAAGCTAAAATCGCCGTTACCGTAGGTACCTTATGGCTTGATGCCTTTCGGGTTCAGCAAAGTATTAGCCTTATTGAAAAAAATCGTTCTTTGTTCGAACAATTAGCTGATGTCGCTCAAGCCAGTTACTCTTCTGCCTTAGGCAAGACCCGCCAACAAGATATTGTTCGAGCGCAACTTGAATTAACTCGCCTCGATGACAGGTTAGATATATTAGCGCAACAAAAAAATGCCTATTTGGGTATGTTGGCGCAATGGCTATCGACGGCTTTTACTACCAGTGCCAATAGCCAGCAAGATGCTATCAGCCAACTGCACAACATACAATTAGCCCAGCAATTACCACAACTTGATTTACTCAATAACAAGCTTGTTTATGGTAAAACTTGGTTGTCTGTGGAAGTGCTCGCTAAACACTTTGCTAATCATCCCGCCGTATTTGCGCTGGATAAAAAAATATCTGCCAGTAAAACCGGCATTCACTTAGCCGAGCAGCAATATCAACCCGAGTGGGGAGTTAATGCCAGTTATGGTTATCGTGGTAATGACCCTATGGGTAATAGCCGCTCAGATTTCCTCTCTGTTGGCATCACCTTCGATTTGCCGCTATTTACTGAAAACCGCCAAGATATGGTGGTAAAATCCGCAATTTCAAAAACGGAGGCGGTGAAAACAGAAAAAATACTGTTATTACGTCAACTACTGGGTGCTTTTTCAAGTGCCAAAGGCCGTTTATTACGCTTAGAACAGCGAAAAATGCTCTACCGAACGCGACTCTTACCACAAGTTGAAGATCAGGCAGAAGCGTCATTAACCGCTTACACCAATGATTACGGTGACTTTGCTGAAGTAGTGCGTTCACGTATTGCTGTGCTCAATGCCAACATTGACGACTTAGGCATTCAGGTCGCAGAGCAAAAGCTTATTTTAGAATTAAATTACTTATTTGTTGGCTCGTTAAGTACCGCCAATAACATAGCGGGAGAACAATAATGACAGCAACTAAAACCTCAACAGTTAAAGCCAGCCTAGTTGGCTTAATTTTTGGTGCAGCTCTTACCGTAACGGCTTACACCCTATTCACGCCCCCAAGTAACCTAACTAATAGCGACAGTAGTGCTAGCAGTGAGCCGCTTTATTGGGTTGCCCCTATGGATGCTAATTATCGTCGCGATAAAGCCGGAAAGTCACCTATGGGTATGGATTTAATTCCCTATTATGCTGACGATGGTTCAGGGCCAGATGAAGGTGTCGGCACTATTCGTATTTCCCCCAATGTCGTTAATAACTTAGGTGTTCGTACCGTCATTGCCGAAGTTAAAATATTACATACCCAAATTGATACCGTAGGTTATGTCACCTTTGATGAAGATACCTTAGTACATATTCACCCTAGAGTAGAAGGCTGGATAGAAAAACTTTATGTTAAAGCCATTGGCGATGCAGTAAAAAAAGGCCAACCACTGTATGATATTTATTCTCCTGAGCTAGTCAATGCCCAAGAAGAGTTTTTACTCGCCATAGACCGAAAAAATCGCCGTTTAATTACCGCGGCAGAAAATCGTTTAGTCGCACTGCAATTACCAAAATCAGCCATTAAAAAGCTTAAAAAAACGCATAAGGTGCAACAAAACATTACCTTTTATGCGCCACAAAATGGCGTCATTGAAAACCTAGAAATACGGGAAGGTTTTTTTGTTAAGCCTGGTTCAACCTTAATGTCTATTGGTGATTTATCACAAGTTTGGGTGGTTGCCGAAGTATTTGAGCGCCAGGCAAATCAAGTAGTACAAGGCACAGCTGTGACCATGAGCCTAGATTATTTACCGGGTAAAACCTGGCAAGGTAAGATAGATTACGTTTACCCCATCTTAGATGCAAAAACCCGCACGGTAAAAGTCAGGTTGCGCTTTAACAATGAAAATGGTGAATTTAAGCCTAATATGTTTGCGCAAATTACCATTCATACTAGCAGTGATGAAAAAGCACTATTAATACCCAAAGAGGCGCTAATTCGCACCGGCAATCAAGACCGTGTGGTATTAGCCCTCGGCGAAGGAAACTTTAAATCCATCGCCGTTAGTGTTGGACGTTTTGATAGCCATAATGTGGAAATATTATCCGGCCTGAGCGCAGGTGAAAAAGTGGTTAGTTCGGCACAATTTTTACTCGACTCTGAATCGAGTAAAACCTCTGACTTTAAACGTATGAACCATGATTCAGTGCCCAGCACAGTGTGGGTTGATGCCAGCATAGTTAGCCTGATGGCAGATCATAAGATGCTGACTTTAGCTCACCAGGCTATCCCTGCATGGGACTGGCCAGAAATGACCATGGACTTTATCGCTTTAGACTCAGTCGACTTTTCTCAACTAAAAGCGGATATGACTATCCGTGTTGAGATTGAAAAAGCCAGTGACAACGATTATCGCATTATTAACATTGAACAAAATGGTGACAAGCCCGTCAGCAGTGCCACGGTAAATGGCACAGTAAGCTCGGTTATGCCAGCGCACCGCATGGTTACTCTACACCGTGAAGCCATCGAAAAATGGGGTCGAGCAGCGGCGACTGTTGACTTCATAGTCGCCGAAAATGTTGATATGACACTTTTTACTGTCGATGCTTACTTGATGTTCACCTTCGAAATTCATCACGGTGAATTCATTATTGTTAGCGCTATGGCAATGAACTCAAGCATGAAACATAACATGCCTCAGGCACTCATGCTTAAAGGAGGTCTGTAATGATTACAGCTATTATTCGCTGGTCGGTAAACAATCGCTTCTTTGTCATACTGGCCACCATGATACTCGTGGGTGTTGGTTTATATTCAGTAAAAAACACCCCGATTGATGCCCTGCCTGATTTATCTGATGTGCAAGTTATCATCAAAACCAGCTACCCTGGCCAAGCACCACAAGTTGTTGAAGAACAAGTAACTTATCCATTAACCACTGCCATGTTATCGGTACCTGGCGCAGTAACCGTACGTGGTTACTCCTTTTTTGGCGATTCTTACGTTTATGTTATTTTCGACGAAGATACCGACCTTTATTGGGCACGCTCTCGCGTTTTAGAATATTTAAGCCAAGTAGGCCCTAGTTTACCTAGCGAAGCTAGGCCACAACTAGGCCCTGATGCCACGGGGGTTGGCTGGGTATACCTATATGCACTGGTTGATAAAACGGGTCAACATGATCTGAGCCAACTACGTAGTTTACAAGATTGGTTTTTAAAGTTTGAATTACAAACAGTAAAAGGGGTTTCTGAAGTAGCCGCACTCGGTGGCATGGTTAAGCAATATCAGGTACAAATTGATCCCGATAAATTACGCGCCTTTGGTATTCCTCTATCGCTGATCCAAACGGCGATCCAACAAGGTAACCAAGAAATTGGTGCCTCGGTAGTGGAAATGGCCGAAGCCGAATATATGGTGCGCGCCACCGGTTATATCAAAAGTGTTGAGGATCTTGAAAACATTCCCCTTGGCGTCAATGAAAATGGTACGCCTTTATTATTAAAAGATGTCGCTCAAATTGGCACTGGGCCACAAATGCGCCGCGGTATTGCCGAGCTGAATGGTGAAGGTGAAGTCGTCGGCGGTATTATAGTAATGCGCTTTGGCGAAAATGCCCAAGAGGTTATTAAAGGCGTTAAAGCTAAGCTTGAGCAGTTAAAAAAAGGCCTACCTGATGGTGTAGAAATTATAACAGTTTATGACAGATCAGCCTTGATTGAGCGTGCGGTGGAAAACCTAGCGATGAAACTGTTAGAAGAATTTGCTGTCGTTGCCTTAGTCTGCGTGATTTTTCTCTTTCATTTTCGCTCATCTTTAGTGGTGATAATTAGCATTCCTGTCGGTATTTTAACGGCCTTTATTGTCATGCATGCCCAAGGTTTAAACGCCAACATAATGTCTCTTGGTGGTATTGCTATTGCCATTGGCGCTATGGTTGATGGCGCTATTGTTATGATCGAAAACATGCATAAACATATAGAGAAGACGCCATTAACCGATCAGAATCGTTGGCAAATTGTCACCGATGCCGCTTGTGAAGTAGGCCCAGCACTGTTTTTTAGTTTGTTGATTATCACGGTCAGTTTTGTGCCGGTATTTACTCTTGAGGCACAAGAAGGTCGAATGTTTTCGCCCCTGGCCTACACCAAAACTTATGCCATGGCGGCATCGGCGGCCTTAGCTATTACTTTGGTACCCGTATTAATGGGCTATTTTATTCGCGGCAAAGTGCTCGCTGAGCATAAAAATCCGGTCAATAGATTTTTAACCTCACTCTACATGCCAGCGCTCAAGGCCGTATTACATTCGCCTAAAATTACCTTATCAGCCGCCTTTGTCGTGCTTCTCATCGGTTTATATCCGCTAGATAAAATAGGTAGCGAATTTATTCCGCCCCTTGATGAAGGCGACTTGATGTATATGCCAACTACCTATCCGGGTATTTCTATTGGCCAAGCAAGGCAGCTGTTACAACAAACCAATAAGCTGATTAAAACCGTACCTGAAGTAAAAACTGTTTTTGGCAAAGTGGGCCGCGCTGAAACGGCCACGGATCCGGCGCCCTTAACCATGATAGAAACCTTTATCCAGTTCAAGCCAAAAAGTGAATGGCGAGAAGGAGTTACTACCGCTAGCTTGAAAAAAGAGCTTGATTCCTTAGTGAAGTTACCTGGAGTCACCAATGCTTGGGTTATGCCGATAAAAACGCGTATAGACATGTTAGCAACAGGCATCAAAACTCCGGTAGGTATCAAAATAGCAGGACCTAAACTCGAGGTTATTCAAGAAATAGGACAGCAACTGGAAGTTATTTTAGCTAACGTACCCGGCACAGCTTCGGTCTACTCGGAACGTGTCGCGGGTGGCCGCTATATTAAAGTTGATATTCAACGAGCCAAGGCGGCTCGTTATGGCTTAAATATTAGTGATATTCAGCAAGTGATCGCGACGGCAATTGGCGGCATGAATGTTACCACTACTGTTGAAGGCTTAGAGCGTTATCCAGTCAATTTACGTTACCCGCAAGATTATCGTAATTCCCCTGAGCAGCTATCGCTATTGCCGATAGTTACCCCCAATGGCCAACGGATTTCCCTTGGTGATGTTGCTCATATATTTATTGAAGATGGTCCTCCAGGTATCAAGTCAGAAAATGCGCGCTTAAATGGCTGGGCTTTTATTGATATAGAAGGCATAGACGTTGGCACTTATGTTGAAAACGCTCAGAAAGTGGTTGATGCTCAGCTAAAATTACCCGCTGGCTACTCTATTGCTTGGGCGGGTCAATATGAATACATGCAACGGGCAAAAGCTAAACTCACTTATGTGGTACCGTTAACATTAGCCATTATCATAGTATTACTGTATTTAAACTTCCGTAATGTTATTGAAGTGGCGATGATTTTAGGCACACTACCCCTCGCTATGGTCGGCAGTATTTGGCTAATGTATTTGCAAGGCTTCAATTTCTCGGTTGCGGTCGGAGTAGGTTTTATCGCCTTGGCCGGCGTAGCAGTAGAAATTGGTGTTATCATGCTGGTGTACTTAAACCAAGCTTATCACGCCTTATTGGCTGACAATGCTGCCCAAGGAAAAACCACCAGTAAAGAGCAAATATTACAAGCCGTGCTGCGGGGTGCGGGGTTAAGAATTAGACCTATTATGATGACCGGCGGTACAGTTATTGTCGGTTTATTACCTATATTATATGGCACAGGTACTGGCTCAGAAGTGATGAGTCGTATTGCCGCCCCTATGGTTGGCGGCATGGCAAGTGCTATGTTATTAACCTTGCTAGTATTGCCTGTGCTTTATTATTTATGGCGTGCAAACAGTATAAAAACTGCTGATACTAACTAGCTAAATCCGAGTTTATTAGCAGTAAGTGGCTTCAGTGGTCACTTACTGCTGTCACTTGTCTTTATAGCAACATTGGTAGTTACTGATAGCACTACAACACTTTAGCTTGAAAAGAACATCATGATTAAAATCACTAGCAAGTTATTACCGCGCTGCCTGATATTGTGCTTGCTATGGCTAACGCTGTACCACGCTGCTGTACAAGCTAAAGCCTTAGTCGTTGTCTCTGATGAATGGTGCCCTTATGTGTGTGACGAGCAAGATTTACCTGGTTTCTTGGTGGAAATAGTCAATGAGATAGCTAGAGATAACGCAATAAAGTTAACCTTTTCTTTAATGCCATTAGCTCGAGCATTAAAGCTAGCGCAAAAAAACAAAGTCGACATAGTACTCGCCTTAACACCACAACATATTGAACGTTATCAACTTCAGCAAAGTCAGTTAAACTTTGCTGGCTTATATAATGATTTTTATGTCAGAGCAGGTAACCCTTGGCGTTTTCAGAGTATGACTCACTTATCAGCGACATTAACAGGTAACGCTATTTTAGGTACCATTAATGGTTATCAATATGGCGCAGAATTCAGCCATTTTCTCAAAGCACAAAGCGAACATGTTTTTGCGGCCAGTGGCAATTCGCCTCTAGTAAAGCAGTTAAAAATGCTACAAATGGGCCGATTAGATATATTATTAGACTCTCGATTTACCGTGCAATATCAACTAGCCAAAGGAGAAATAAAAGGCATTATTTATGCAGGAACCCAAGGTAATTTTACTCCGCTGTATTTAGGCTTTTCATCTTTGCTCAGTAAAGAACTAGTAAATATATTTGATAGCGGCTTAATAACGCTGAGGCAAAGCGGCAGGTTAAAGAAGATATTAGCAAAATATGGCCTCACCGACTGGCAATAGCAGAATATTAACGCGCACATTGCTCGTGCCTGCGGCAAAAAATCACGCGAGTGCTAGTAAAACAATGTGCCAGTATTTTGCTAGAGTATAACGTACCAGACCAGCTTGTTTTTTATCACCCAGTTCGCACCTTACTTTACAGGATTAATATGCATTTTCTCAGCGCAACACTGCGTACTAGCATGGTGAGTTTACTACTTTTAGCGGCAACTGCCGTCCAAGCAGAGACTACTTATGCAGCACTAGATAGAAACCAATGGACTTATGACACTGACCCTTATGGCAGTGAGGCTATCATTAATGAAAAACTCATTAGACATGGTGGCATCTGGATAAAATTTAAGCGTGTGCCGCGTATTGATGAAAAGCGCAATTCATGGATTGAATTGATTCATAAATTACCTAGCGCTTCATTAACGGGCATAAAAAAAATACGTCTAACGTATCAATGTGATACGCCACTGTTAATGAAGTTATCACAGCAAGAATATGGCAAAAATGGTGATCAAAGTTATGCCCATTATCAAATAAAATTACCAGCGACTCAACAGTGGCTTAGTAAGGAAGTTGCTTTAAAAGACTTCTACCGCCCAGCATGGACCCCCGCTAGCTCTAAAGATTATGGTTTATCGCCGGAGCATATTAATGCCATTTATTTAACGCCAAGCATGACCGACAAAGAGGGCGGAGAAGCGATATTACAAATACGCGCTATTGAGTTATTACCTGAGCAGACTGCCATAATCAGCTTGAATGAGCACTATCGATTGCCAACAGCTAACTAAATAGCAATTGAAACCAATAAGTGCTCCAACCATATCATTAAGTAAATATGGCTAAGTATATAACTTAATGCTGTGCAGCATAAATCTCTACAGCTTGCCAAACACGCAGCACATTACCTGATAAAATTTTAGCGATATCTTCTTCGCTATAACCACGCTTTAACAAGCCTTCGATCAAGTTAGGATATGAAGCCACATCTTTTAAGTTAGTCGGTAAACTATCACCGACACCATCATAATCTGAGCCAATACCAACATAATCAATGCCGACTAATTTCACCACATGGTCAAAGTGATCAAGCACATCGTTTAAGCTGGCGTATGGATATGGGTTGTCAATTTTGTATTGTTCTTTAAACGCCTTAACTTCATCACTATCTTTTTCAAGCTTGTTAGCTTCGGTAAACGCTTTAATTGCTGCTTTACGCACTTTGCCGTAATCGATAGCTGTTTGATTAATAAAGCTAGAGCCAAAGTTAATTTGAATCACACCACCATTTTCCGCCAGTGCCTTAATCATCTCATCACTCATATTACGTTCAAAGCCTGGAGTAAAATGACGTGCGGAAGAATGTGAAGCAATAACAGGTGTCTTAGTTATCGCCATGACATCATAAAAAGCCTCATCTGAGATATGAGAAACATCAACCATGACGCCAATATTATTCATCTCTGTGACTAAAATTTTACCAAAAGCAGTTAAACCGCCAGCGGGACGATTTTCATCATAAGAAGAATCAGAAATATGATTCGTTTTTGAATGCGTTAACGTGATGTAACGAATACCGCGGTCATAAAAGTGCTTAAGATTGGCTAAATCACCTTCAATTGGGCTGCCGTTTTCCATGCCCATAGGCAGCGAAATTATGCCCTTAGCAAAGTTAGCTTTAATATCAGCCGTTGAATAAGCTAAAGCAAATTTATCAGGCGCTGCTTTAACTATATCTTCAACTAAAGTTATCAATTTATCGGCAAGCGCTTTACTACCACCGATTTCCTCAAGTCTGGCTGGAATATAAATCGACATAAATGGCGCATCTAAACCGCCAGCAACTGCTCTTGGAAAATCGAAATCGCCATGTTCAGTATGCTCAGCAACATTTTCAAATTCATCTTCTAAACGATATGGCACATCAATATGGCCATCAGTAATAATGTATTTTTTAGCTATTTCTTGGGCTAATTCGGCATAATTTACTGCGGCTACTTGTTCAGTATTGCTGGTCGATTCAGCTACATTGGCGCTGCTTGGTGTCACGGCTTTAGGATCTTGACAACCACTGACGACTACGCCCAAGGATAAAACAATGCCAGCCATTAATGGCGATAGCTTAAAGGGATGACTTTTAACAGACTTACTGCTTATTTGATTCATTATTATTATCTTTTTGCATTTAAAAAATCACTTTGCCAATGCTGGGCATTAATGTCAAAACAAAAGAGGTAAATAGAGATAAAATAGAGTTTCTATAGGTGAATGGATTTTTTAACCAGGCTAAAGCAATCTCCCTGATTACAGCAAAGCTATTAACGCCGTAATCAATGAATAACGATCGTTCAGAGTGTTTTTACTTTTATTTTATCCCCCTTCAGGCTACCCTTAAGAGACGTTAACTTATCGCATTTCGCAATTATAATTAACAAGCTATAGTAATTATAATAGAGAAACACATGACAACTTTTTACCTGCCTCATATACGTTTATTGCTCATCTTAGTGCTGCTTTCTTTAACTAGCAGCTGCACTGAAGAACTAGAAGATCCCTCTGAAGCAGAGGTTACCGTTGCATTTTTTGATGCTGTCTATAATAAAAAAGATTTAAATATTGCTCTTTCTTTTAGCTCGGCTAGCTTTAAAGAAGAAATAAAAAAATATAAAACTATTAATAACTTTTCTCGACGTATGCTTAACTTGTCCTTTGACTCGGTCAGCATTGAGACTCAAAAATCCACTACCAAAGTAATTGATGAGTTTAATGTGGAAGTAAGCATGACGGTATTATTGACAGGTACGCGCAATGATAAAATTTATAAGGAAGTAAAAAAGATTCAATTAATCAAAAAAGGAAACTCTTGGTTGGTTAATAAATTATTAAAATATTAATAGCTATACGCACGGTGAGCAATTCGATCATAAGTGTCCCTACTATTTTTTTAACCCGACAATAGTATACTCGCCATTAACAGTAAGTTTAATTACCACAGCTTGGTCTGATTTGTTTTTCCAATACCAACCATGCACACCCGCAAAAGGTGTGGTAAAACTACCCTGCATATCCGCTAACGTGGCAATAGCATAACTTTCATAATAACCTGTGGTATCACCTTCAGGCTCGCCGTGTAAATCAAAGAAAATCGCTGCGCCATCAGTCTGCCATTGATATTCCATTTTTTTAAATTTTTCCATGGCAAATTTAAATTCAAGGCCACGCCCTGCAGGGACTATGATCTCAATGATATCAGCAGCTTGAATGCTTTTCGGAACGTCAATAGTATCAGCACCGCTATCCACAGCAGCAGCTTTAGGATTAGCTAAAGCTGTTAAGCCCAATTTAGCGCCGATACCTGTTGGATCGATATTGTATTCTGCCGGTAATATAAAACTTACCAGCGCTAAGCCGGCAATAAACACCGCGATAACGGTGGCTTTGAGCAAAGCTTTGTTTGATAAGGTATCTTGCATATCTATTTCTCTTCTTTTTATTTCTTCATACTTAAATTGAGTTATTTCGTTCATTTGATAGTTAACCTAACGAGTAAAGTAACCAGTTAACTGAAAACCTATCAGCATAAAACCCGCGCTCATCAATAAAGTATTACTTACCGTGGAAAACTGCACAAACGATGGGTGTTTCCGCCAAAAGCTAATAACCAGTAAGATAAAGGTTAAGGCGGCCAACTGTCCTAGTTCCACACCTAAATTAAAGGCGATTAAATTGGCAAAAAGACCATCTTGTGGCAGTTGAAACTCTTGTAATTTTGTCGCTAAGCCAAAGCCATGGAATAGGCCAAAGATCAACACCGCAGCTTTAGCATTAGGAGTAAAACCTAAGGTACGCTGAAAACCACCTAAGTTATCAAAGCCTTTGTAAACAACAGACAAGCCAATAATCGCATCAATAATATAGGCATTTACTTGTACATCCCATAGCACACCCAATAGCAAGGTTAAGCTATGGCCCAAAGTAAACATACTGACATAAAGCAAAATATCTTTGCTCTTGTATAAGAAGAAAATGACGCCCGCTAAAAACAGTAAATGATCATAACCGGTCACCATATGTTTGGCACCAATATACATAAAGGCAAAAAATTGTACGCCGGTATTATTTTGTAAAAACAGTCGGGTACTCTCATCAACGCCATGTGCCATGGCATCGAGTGAAAACAAGCCCATCAGGCATAACACCATAACAATTAAAGTTAGGTGCTTACTACTAGAAAACATTGATGACTCCGCTTGAATGAGGCTATTTTGAGTGCATGATATGGCGCTATAGAGCCGAGCAAACAAACAAGATAAAATGATGACTACATCATGCCAGTTATATTTATAGTGACAAGCCTTTAGGCTAAAGTTGTTACGTTTCGAGTGGAAATATATTTAAACAAATTGCTCTGCCGCTTTGAAAACGAATGGGTTATTGGCCCTATGCGCTTTTAGCCAGCATGATGGTGATTATCATTATTTCTTTCAATTTTCAAAATAAAACCAGCACAGCAAACAAAACCGCATTGAAAAAATCGCTTATATTCCGATTTCCCATGGCCAAGATGACAAATATTTCTCTCTTGCAGATAATGAACATTTTGATTTCACTGCCTTAAACAACATTACCACCGATGAATTTCACAATAATCTGGAGTTAACCTATCCATAGTTAGCACAAACACATCCGTTGATATTAACCGCACAGATGCATCACCACAGCTATTAATTCCTGTTGAACAAATTGGTGATTTAAAACGCCAGGCCGATGCTTAGTTCGCCCATTCATGGTTAGATCATCAAGAAGATGACTATCCGGCAATTAAAGAAAATTTACTCTACCACTACAATAATTAGAATTATTATGAAATTGATTTCGCCGGTTTATTAATCTCAGGATAACCGATACAGAAAAGTGAGGAGATTAACAAAACGCTGTACTCAATTCCATTAGAGCCGGAACCAACAACAAACCATCCATGCGGTAAATGCACCAGAATTAAACCAGTAAAATAAATAAGAATATAGGTTGTACAAATATATGGTAATTTTTTACCCGCTACCAAAAAAAGTGAACCTATAATTTCAAAGAGAGTAATTCCCAAAGCTATCCCTAGACCAAAAGGAAAACCTTCACCAGTTAACCAACCTCCAAAAGGTTCATAACCTCCAGTTAAAAGACGATGCCAACCATGACTCGCAATGATTATTCCAGTAATACATCTTAAAAAAAAGAATGATAATTCTTCTCTAGATTTAACTGTATGCATAATTTAATTCCTAATATCCATATAAATTTTAGTTGATTACAATAACTCTCAAAATAGAATGTAAAACAATCGTGGTAGAGCGGCCCATTACTGAGCCGACTCCACACAGATCCGGACGTGAGAAATATGAAATATAGCAGACACCCACTCAAATGGAAATAATGAGTGGTATCAACTATGCTCAAATAACCATCAATGAATATCTTTGAGAGTTATTATGG
The DNA here is from genome assembly GCF_001440345.1 of Colwellia sp. TT2012. Lineage (GTDB taxonomy): Bacteria > Pseudomonadota > Gammaproteobacteria > Enterobacterales > Alteromonadaceae > Colwellia. The sequence goes on from NZ_LJYX01000022.1 coordinate 34,312, forward strand.
CGACGGCAAGAAAACAACAAATAAGCTTAGTTGATACCCCTTATTATCATTGTGTTTCTCGTTGTGTTCGCCGAGCGTATCTTTGTGGTGAAGATAAACTCACCGGACAAAATTATGAACATAGACGTGCTTGGGTAGCAGATAAACTACAGGCATTACGTAAGGTTTTTGCGATTGATGTCTGTGCTTATGCGGTCATGAGTAATCACACCCATTTGGTATTGTTCATTGATGAGCAGCAAGCGAAGTCATGGACAATGCATGAAGTGATTAGCCGTTGGCATCAGTTATTTAAAGGAACCTTGCTAACGCAACAATATTTACGGGGTGAGCCACTCATTGACACGCTTCAACAAGTTGTAGACGAAACAGCCAGGGTTTATCGTCAGAGATTGATGGATATCAGTTGGTTTATGCGTATTTTAAATGAAACTATCGCTAAACAAGCCAATCGAGAAGATAAGTGTACCGGCAGGTTTTGGGAAGGACGTTTTAAATCTCAAGCCTTGCTTGATGACGCCGCGTTAATAGCCTGTATGGCTTATGTCGATTTAAATCCCATTAGAGCTAAGATAGCTAAAACCCCAGAAACATCCAAGTACACCAGTATTCAACTGCGAATAAAATCGGCGATTAAGGGTGAACAAGCGACACAACTACTGCCATTTATCGGTAACCCAAGAAAGAACATGCCTACAGGTTTACCGTTTGCATTAAATGACTATATCCAATTGCTTGATTTAACCGGCCGTTGTATTCGAGCCGATAAACGCGGTTCTATAGACAAAGCCCAACCTGAAATATTAACGCGTTTAGGTATTAGCGCCCAAAACTGGTTAGTATTAACCACCCAGTTTAGACAATGTTTTCATGGCGCTGTGGGCAGAGCGCAAGCACTTACGGATTTTTGCGAACATCAACACTTAAAAAAACGAGCCACGGTGTCAATTTGCCAAAAGTTACTTGCTTAATAATCCATATAACTCATCTAGATACATCACTCACTTAAGGCTAGTTGTGCCTTAAATTAGGTGAAACCTCTGTTTTGCTAAATTAATTTGAAGACCCTCTTCGTCACCATAATACTCAAAGTTAAACTCTGCCCAATGCAAATCAGTAACGTTGATTTATTGATCTTCTGTATTAATTATTTTGAGTGGGTGTCTGGTGTTTACTCTATCACTCTTGTTTTATCGTTATCATAAAACAAACTGTGGCTACTTATAAATTCAAGTCGCCACAGTTTGACTTACTAAGTTACGAATTATTCATATAGTTATCAGGTAAAGGTAAAGCGGCAACGCCTGAGTCGACCGCGGCTTTAGCCACAGCAAAGGCGACGTTTTGGCATAACCTTGGGTCCATAGGGCGAGGGATAATATAACCTTTACCAAAGGATAATTCCTTTTCACCACTGGCTTTTAAAACGCTTTCCGGTACATCTTGTTTGGCTAGCTCTCTAATGGCATGAACCGCTGCTAATTTCATTTCATTATTAATTTTACCGGCGCGTACATCTAAGGCACCACGGAAAATAAACGGGAAACAAAGGACATTGTTTACTTGGTTCGGGTAATCAGAACGACCTGTCGCCATAATTAAATCACTTCTAACTGCGTGTGCTAGCTCGGGTTTAATTTCAGGATCTGGGTTAGAGCAAGCAAATATTATCGGATTATCAGCCATTTTCTTTACCTGCTCAGGGCTAAGTAAGTTAGGACCAGAAACACCAAGGAAAACATCAGCGCCTGCAATCACATGGTCTAACGTTCTTTTGTCGGTGTTATTAGCGAACCGTGTTTTATACTCTGATAAGTCACTACGGCGGGTATGAATTACCCCCTTAGTGTCGAGCATGTAAATTTTTTCTCGCATAGCGCCACATTGGATTAACAATTCCATACAGGCAATAGCGGCAGCGCCGGCGCCTAAACAAACAATATTTACTTGCTCTATTTTTTTGTTTTGAATTTCTAAGGCGTTGAGCATCGCCGCTGCCGTCACGATAGCGGTACCGTGTTGATCGTCATGAAAGACCGGAATTTTACAACGCTCTTGTAACGCTTTTTCGATAACAAAACATTCAGGGGCTTTAATATCTTCTAAGTTAATGCCACCAAAGCTATCGGCAATACAGGCAACCGTATTGATAAACTCTTCAGTTGTTTTATGGGTAACTTCAATATCAAAAGCGTTAATATCGGCAAAACGTTTAAATAATAACGCTTTACCTTCCATTACTGGCTTTGACGCCATTGGTCCTAGATTCCCTAAGCCAAGCACTGCAGTACCATTTGAAATAACGGCAACGGTATTGCCCTTACCGGTATACTTGTAAACATCGTCAGGGTTCTTGGCAATTTCTCGGCAAGGTTCGGCGACACCTGGGCTATACGCTAGCGACAAATCGGCACTTGTTTCGGCGGGGGTAGTGATGGCAACGGCAATTTTACCTGGGGTGGGCAAGGCGTGATAATCCAGAGCTGCTTGTTTAAAATCAGACATGTGTGACCTACTTTTTATAGTTTTAAGATTAAATATATGGTTGTAAATTTTTTGTAAATAAAAGGTGGTACTCAACATGCTGGTCGGGGGTAGCATGCTGAATACCAAAATATTGTTGTTAATAAACCTGATTGGCATAGTTGCGCTATCACTAGCCATTTACTCGATAGTTGATAGCGCAGTTTGTTTTTAATTTACGTGCTTAAGAAACTGAACTTAGGTTAACTAGGTTATGCTCTTATTAGAAGCGCCATACAGCAAGAAGCTGTGCGGTATTATCATCAACGCCTTTAGCACCTAGTTTGTTTTTCCAGTATTGGTATTCAATACCAACGAATAAACGTTGTGCTTTTTGACCTAATACCTCACCTAAATCCAAACGGATTTGTGGTTGAAATAGAATCCATGATTCTAACTCGGTAGTGCCAAAGTTATTAGTTTGTATACGGCCGTCGATGTACTCTAAGTGACCTTCAATGCTCCAGCTTGTTGAGCCAATTTTAAAGGGGTAAGCCCAAGCAAAATCAATCATAAAACTAGAGTCTTCATCAACTACGGTAAATACCGGAGAATCCGCACTGCCGCCACCTTGATGGATATAAGCCGTTACATCTATTTGCGCAAAAGCAAAACCTGGCAGGTCTAAAGCGAATCTCATACCCGGTAATACCCAAGCACTGTTTACTTCAGGAGCGAAGTTAAAACCGGCAACTAGACCGATATCTTTTACCGGACCAAAGCTGAGATCACTACCCGTGATTGCACCTAAACTGAAGTTTGAATACCACTCACCATAAAGCTCACTTGAATCTGATACCGGGAAGTTAGCATCGTTATTCACTGAGTAACGTGAGTAATCTATAAAGAAGAAGTTATCGCCGTACTCCCAGCCACCGGCATGTTGGAAGGTGATGATAGTGGTATCAGCGGTGCCACCGGTACCTACTCGCTCTAATTCACCTAGCGCTTGAATTTGAACTTCGGTATTGCTCCAGATTTCTGCTGATGCCATTGGCGCATTTAATGCGGCTGTTAATGCAAGGGCGGTAAGTGATACTGAAATTTTCATAGTGTCTCTCTTAAGGTAATTTATTTTTATTTATTTATTTAATAGTCATATTAATTTTAGTTTTAATTTTTTTCAAGATGTCCATATTTTACTCTTTTCTGTAACTTGACACATTTGTCAGGTTGCGATTAACTAAGATACATCAGGTTGTTTTATAAACACAACTAAAAATTAAAACTAAAATAGAAGGTAAAGCAATTATGACGTTTAAATCATTCAATCCACCAGAAAGAATTTTAATGGGCCCTGGCCCTTCCGATGTAAGTGCACGAGTACGTTCAGCACTGTCTAGGCCAACTATAGGTCATCTTGACCCTTTATTTATCAATATGATGGATGAAGTTAAGACCTTACTGCAATATGCTTTTCAAACCAAGAATGAATTCACTATAGCCTTATCAGCGCCGGGCTCTGCAGGTATGGAAGCCTGTTTTGTAAACTTAGTAGAACCTGGCGATAAGGTCATTGTTTGTCGCAATGGTGTTTTTGGTGACCGTATGATTGAAAATGTTACCAGGCTTGGTGCCGAGGCCGTAGTTGTTGACTCTCCTTGGGGACGAGCTGTGGAAACACATAAGGTGAAAGCAGCATTACACGACCACCCTGATGCCAAGTTCCTAGCCTTTGTTCATGCAGAAACCTCAACAGGTGCAGTGTCAGATGCTAAAACACTCTGTCAAATGGCTCAGGAACATGGTTGTTTAACTATTGTCGATGCGGTGACGTCATTGGGTGGTATTGAGCTTAGAGTGGATGAGTGGGGTATTGATGCTATCTATTCTGGAACGCAGAAGTGTATATCTTGTGTGCCGGGTATGTCACCTATTTCATTCAGTCCTAAAGCGGTAGCAGTGGTACAAAACCGTAAGACTAAAATACAAAGCTGGTTCTTAGACCAAACGTTAGTCATGGGTTATTGGTCTGGTAAAGGTAAACGTACTTACCATCATACCGCGCCGGTAAACTCTTTATATGCACTACATGAAGCGTTAATCATACTACATGAAGAAGGTCTAGAAAACAGCTGGGCGCGTCATAGAGCACAACACCAAGTACTCGCTAAGGGTCTGAAAGAATTAGGTATTGAGTTTATCGTACCTGAAGAAGAGCGCTTACCTCAGCTCAATGCTATCTACATTCCTGACGGTGCTGATGATGCTAAAGTAAGAAATTACTTACTAGAGCATTATAACTTGGAAATCGGTGCTGGTTTAGGAGCCTTTGCCGGTAAAGCATGGCGCATTGGTTTGATGGGACATACCGCTAAAAGTGAAAATGTGGCCTTATGTTTAACGGCCTTAAAAGATGCCTTGAATCAATAAGGGCTTATTAAAAACGTAATAAAACTCAATAAATAGTTTTATTGATGAAAAAAGACCACCTTTTGGTGGTCTTTTTTTTCGCATGATGAAATCTAAAGCGCAGTTTCTGGTAAATTTCTCGCTAATTTTTTCATCATGTGGCATAGGAATAGCCGCGGTGGCATTTCTACAAGGTTTTTTTAGATGATAAAGCCAATAGACTGCTATTTATTACCGGGTGAAATGCTGTTGTACGCTGAATGAAGCTTTAAATGAACACTATTATGGTTAAATGGAGTGGATACTGGCTCTGCTTTCTAATAGTTTATCGGAAAGCTTTGTGAAAAAACGAGCCGTCATTAACGTCATTCACAGCAGTAATATTAAAAATAGTGAGCATTTGTTTGGGCAGAATATAACCTAATGATAAGTTAGCTCAGCCATTAACCTTTAACTTTAAAGCCTATTATGAAGCAGACTAATAAAACATTATCGATATATCAAAAACTTGAAAAGTACCCTTTTGGCAAAAAAATCTTCTCAATTATCGTCAGTCGTGTCGCACCTTACTTCGCCACTATTAATCCTAAAATTTCAGAACTAGTGCCGAACCAGTGCACCTGTCTAATCAAAAAAAAGAAAAAGGTCTTTAACCATATAAAAACAGTGCATGTGATAGCTATTTGTAATGGTTTAGAAATGGCAATGGGCGTCATGGCAGAAGCTTCAATTCCCAAGCATCTTCGCTGGATCCCAAAAGGAATGACGGTTGCTTATACGGCCAAAGCGGGTAGTGATATTCGATGTGTAGCAAAGGTAAACCAAGAAGACTGGCGGCCTGGAGATATGCTCGTTAGCATCACCGCCTATGATGAAAATAACATTGTCGTGGTTAAAGGGGATATTAAACTGTGGATATCTGAAAAGCCAACAGTCTGAGCATTGTTCGAATTAACAAGGCGCATAAAAGTCTGCGACTTGCCCGCTAAACGGGCACAGTGCAATTGCCATCCCCATTACTTAGCTTAGGCTATAAGCCACAGCCTTTTAATATAATCGTGGTCAGTGAATGGATCACCTCATCAAAATCAGCATCGTTCATCGTTTCTTTACCAAGACCGGCTAATACTTGCACATTAAAATCAGCATAATGCTGGGTAGAACTCCAAATAAGGAATAACAAATGATAAGGGTTAATGGCGTCTATTTGGCCCTTTTCTATCCAGGTTTCTATTACGGAAATTTTTTCATCTAACCATTGTTTGAATTCGGTATGCAAATAGTCTTTAAGAATGGGCGCACCATGAATCACTTCACTGGCAAATATTTTTGAGCCGTCAGGATCATGCTTAGCATGCATGACTTTCTCATGAATATAGGCGGTAAGAATCGTTTTAGGATCATCATCAACACTTAAGGTATCAAAGCTAGTATTCCAGCTGACAATAATCTCGCTGAGTAATTGCTGATAAAGGTCGGTTTTATCATGGAAATAATAATGAATGTTTGCTCGGGGAATATTTGCTCGTTCGGCAATTCGCTTAATAGAGGCGCCTTTAAAACCGTGAGTAACAAACTCTATTTTTGCCGCTGTTAAAATAAGTGCGACATTCTTTTGGCGAACTTGTCCGACTGATTCCTTTTTAACCTGCACAGATACCTCATAACTTCATTTATGGTGGAGAAAAATAACTTTATAACAAGTTTTAACTGACAGCCAATGCTTTATGGCAAATGGAATAATTAATTGCGCTAAAATGAAAATATCACCAGTCAATTACCCTCGTTTATGGTCATGCGTGAGGGGCATGGTGTTTTTAGTGCGAATATGAACAAAAAGAAAGATGACTAAGGGGGAAGTCATCTTTCTTTATATGGCAACCGTGCTTATTCGGTAATCCAGTGTTTATTGTCCTTTGGATCTTCGCTTAGATACCTCGAAGATGACTATTGCATTAAGCTAGTATGAGTAAATAACTGGAATTTAATGCTCAGCTTTTACTTCTATACGTCTTTTATGTAATAACGGCTCAGTATAACCACTGGCTTGCTCTTTTCCCTGAAAAATAAGTTCTCCAGCTGCTTTAAAAGCAATACTATTTTCAAGGTCACTCGACATGGCGATATAGCCATCATCAGCAGCATTTTGCTGATCAACAATGGGTGCCATACGTTGCAAGGACTCATGCACTTGGCTTTCACTGATAACACCATGATGAAGCCAATTACAGATATGCTGGCTCGATATTCTTAACGTCGCTCTATCTTCCATACGGGCAACATTATCAATATCAGGTACTTTTGAGCAACCAATACCTTGATTGACCCAACGGACAACATAACCAAGTAGCCCTTGAATGTTATTGTCTAATTCTTTTTGAATCGCCGCTGCTGATAATTCAGTTTGGTTTTTCAGTAAAGGAATAGTCAATAAATCCGTTAAATCATCGATAGCCCCAGGTAAGGCAAACTCCGCTTGCATCGCATTTTGTACGGCTTGCACATTCACTTTGTGATAATGCATTACGTGTAAAGTTGCTGCGGTAGGTGAAGGTACCCAAGCACAATTTGCTCCTGATAGTGGGTGAGCGATTTTGCTGTTTACCATGGCTGACATTTGATCAGGTATTGCCCACATGCCTTTACCTATTTGCGCTTTGCCTTGAAAACCTGCTTGTAAACCAATTCTGACATTTCTCAATTCATAAGCCTTGATCCAGGGCTCATCTTTCATCCATTCTTTTGGTGTCATAGCTCCAGCGAGCATACTGGTATGTATTTCATCACCGGTACGATCTAAAAAACCGGTGTTGATAAAGGCGACACGAGTTTGTGCCGCGCGAATACATTCCTTTAAATTGGCTGAGGTACGACGTTCCTCATCCATAATACCCATTTTAATGGTATTTTCGGCTAAACCTAAATGACGCTCGATAGCGCTAAATAAATCATGACTGAATTTTACTTCTTCAGGGCCATGCATTTTCGGTTTGACTATATAAATACTGCCTTGCTGAGAGTTTTTAAATTTAGAATTGCCGTTTAAGTCATGTAATGAAATTAAGCTGGTGATAAGGCCATCAACAATACCTTCAGGTACCTTGTCGCCATTTTTGTTGACAATAGCATCTGTGGTCATTAAGTGGCCGACATTGCGGATAAATTGCAAGCTTCTACCCGACAGAGAAATCTTTTCTCGGTTTGGTGATAAGTAGCTTCGGTCAGGGTTCAGAGTGCGGGTGATGGTTTTATTGCCTTTTTGAATAATCTCAGCAAGATCGCCTTTCATTAAACCTAACCAATTACGATAAACCGCAGTTTTATCCATGGCATCAACCGCGGCAATGGAGTCTTCGCAGTCTTGAATCGTAGTTAAGGCGGATTCTAACACCACATCTTTCACAAACGCGGCATCTGTTTTACCAATAATATTGTCTTTATCGATTTGAATTTCAATGTGTAAACCGTTATGTCGACAGAGTAGTTCCGTTGGTGCCTCGGTTGCGCCATTGTAGCCAACAAATTGCTCGCTATCTTGTAACTGAACTTGTTCACCGGAGAACAAGGTCACGGTAAAATTTTTATTGATGATATGGTAAAGCACCGCATCAATATGGCTGCCAGAGGTTAACGGTAAAGTCTCGTCTAAAAACCTACGCGCGTAAGCCTGTACTCTACGGCCACGAACAGGGTTGAAGTCTTTACTTTGTTGGGCACCATTATCATCACCAATAACATCGGTACCATATAAAGCATCGTATAAACTGCCCCATCTAGCATTCGCCGCATTTAGGGCAAATCTGGCATTCATTAAGGGCACAACAAGTTGCGGACCCGCAATGAGGGCAACCTCATCATCAACATTTTTGGTGGAAATCGTAAAATCAGCTTTTTCTTCTAGCAGATAGCCTATTTCCTTTAAAAACAACTCATAGCGCTCTTGGTTAAAAGGCTGGTTGGCCGAGTCACTATGCCAAACATCAATTTGTGCTTGCAAGCTAGCTCTGGTGGCTAATAGCTGTTGATTCCGCGGGGTAAACTCAGTTAAAACCTCGGCCACAGCATCCCAAAAGTGCTCGGCCTTAATATTAAGGCCAGGTAACACTTCATGATTGACTAAATTAACTAAACAGCCTGCCACCTGATAACCGTGTTTGATTGTTGTTTTCTGCATTTTTTATCCTTTTTCTTTGTCTTTATCTTGCTTTAATAGCCATATAGATACGTTTATGCAAACTTACTTTATTTGGGATAACCACAGTGACAAGGTTAAGCGCTCTTCGTTAGTCATCTTGGTTTTATTCATAAAGGGCATGTCTTTTGAGTTAATAACCCGTGCTTCAATTCTTGGCGCCCATTGTCTGATAGAAGCGATATCTGTGAAAATAACGCCACCTTGAGGGCTGGTGAAAACATCATCGGTGGGTGTGGCTGAATGGCAGGCTGCACAACGGTCGGCAATAATTTGTTGAACTTGCACCGGGCTAATAACTTGCTGCTTTTGCTCTGCTGATAACTCCACCGTTTTAGGGGCAATTAAATAGGCAAGTACTACAGTGGCAACAATGGTAGCAACCAATATTAGCGGCTTATGCTTGCCAACGTGACGTAAGACAAAATACTGACGCACCGCAGCGGTGATTACTATGATTACCATCAATATTAACCAGTTAGCACTGTGGTTATACGTCATGGGATAATGATTTGAAATCATAATAAATAACACCGGCAAGGTGATATAAGTGTTGTGAGTAGAGCGTAATTTAGCATTTAAGCCATATTTTGAATCAGGGGTAACGCCATCTTCTACCGCTTTTACTAGGGCACGTTGTGATGGCATGATGCCAAAAAATACGTTGCCAGCCATGATGGTACCTAAGATAGCGCCCATATGCATATAAGCACCACGCGCACTAAATACTTGTGTTAAACCGTAAGATAAAGCGGTAGCAATAATGAATAAAATAAGTGCTAATACTAAGCCGTGATCTTTAAGTTTTGTTCTTACTAATAATTCATAACTACCGACACCGATAACAATAGCGCCTATACCTAAGCCAATCGCTTGCCATTGTGTTAAATCTTTCACCCGTGGATCAATTAAGTAAGACTCAGCGCCCACATAAAACATCAGTGATAATAATAAGAAACCCGTGATCCAGGTGGTATAAGCTTCCCACTTAAACCAATGTAATGTGGTGGGGATTTTTGGTGGCGCAAGTTTGTATTTAGCGATTTCATAAAAGCCACCACCATGAATAGCCCAAAGGTCACCGGAAATGCCTTTCTCTGCTTTCCACTCGGGTGGTTTTTCCAGATGGTTATCTAACCAAACAAAATAAAATGAGGCACCAATCCATGCGATACCAACGACCAAATGTGCGAAGCGAATGATTAAATTTAACCACTCAGTAATATACGGGTCCATAGTCTTTCCTTTTGTACATCTACTGGTAGTAGACGTTTTATAATTTTATATTTTTGATGACTAACTAATTTTATTAAAAATTAGCTTTCTTAAGCGATGTTGCCTTAGACCCAGCTAGGCAACCGTCTGTTATATGTTATTGTAGGGTGTTAATTTGTTTATTTTATGTTTGCCTCTGTTGCTTTTAAGTGTTGCTGCACGATCAAGCAAGACGCGTAAACCCTTCCATGGGGCTCTACACAAGCATCCATGCTTGTGAAGCTTGCTTTTATCGAATCAGCAAAACTTATTATCTATCAATCGATTTAGTTCTTAACAACCATTAGCGGGAACATAGCTTTATGTTTTATCTAAAGTGATTAAACTTTTTCTCCCATGATATGGGTGGCTTTAACATGTCTGTCATCACCAAGTATGCTCAAGACGAATAGTTTTTCGGTTAAGGTTTTGCAACGGGCAATACGTCTTGCCATTAAGGGTGTTGCTTGGTAATCCAGTACGATAAAATCAGCTTCAGCGCCTTTAGTAAAGTTACCAATAGTCCCCTCTAAATCTAAGGCAACCGCGCCGCCTAAGGTGGCTAGGTAGAATGATTTAAACGGGCTTAACTTATCGCCACGTAATTGTTGGGTTTTATAGCCTTCGTTTAATGTCGTTAACATTGAAAAGCTAGTGCCAGCGCCAATGTCTGTGCCTAAACCAACATTCACATCAAATTCTTCCGCTTGTTTTAGGTTGAAACAACCACTGCCTAAAAATAAGTTGGAAGTGGGGCAAAAAGCAATGGCCGAGTTAGTCTCGCTTAAACGCTGACATTCATGGTCGTGTAAGTGTACGCCGTGAGCAAAAACACTACGTCGGCCTAATAAATTGCTCTTATCGTACACATCAAGGTAACCGTCACTGTCGGGGAATAATTCGCTTACCCAAGCAATTTCATTTTTGTTTTCTGATAAATGAGTATGCAAATAAACACCTGGATATTCTTTTAATAACTCACCGGCTTTCTGCAATTGTTCCGTTGAACAGGTGGGCGCAAAACGTGGGGTGATCGCATATTGTAATCTGTCGGTGTTATGCCATTTCTCAATTAACGCCTTGCTGTCGGTATAGCCTGATTCGGTAGTATCTTGTAAATCCTCTGGGCAATTTTGATTCATCAAAACTTTACCGCAAATCATGCGTAATTTTTTCTGTTGGGCGATAGTGAAAAAAGCATCTACGGATTCTTTATGGACAGTACCGAACACTAACGCTGTGGTAGTACCCGCGTCTAATAATTGTGTTAAGAAAAACTCAGCGACACGTTTACCATGTTCGAAATCGGAGAATTGTTTTTCTTCAGGGAAGGTATAGTTTTCTAGCCACTCAAGTAATTGTGCACCATATGAAGCAATCATTTCAGTTTGTGGGTAATGTACATGGGTATCGATAAAGCCGGGCATGATTAAGCCATTGTCATATTGGGTGACTTCAAGGCCTACGGGTAATGTTGCCAATAAATCAGTGGCGTTACCTACGGCGACCACTAAGCCATTTTTTATCAGTAAAAGTCCATCTTCAAAGTATTGATAACTCTCTTCTTCCGCGACTTTGGCAGGATCGGCTAAAAAGTGCAGTATCTCACCGCGAAACGCTTTGGTAGCTGTGCTTGTTACTTCACTAGTGGAAGGAGTGTTTGAAGTACTGTTAGACATATTGGTAAACCTATTACTTATGTTATTGCTATGTATTTGTGCTGCTATTTATACTAGCTGCACTAATTTAATTGATTGTTTATCATCCGATTCATCAATTTGAATCAAATTTTTTCTTATTCTGCAAGGGTGATAACGAGTGAACCATCGAGTTTTTCTACATCGCAGTTATCGCCTTCGCCGCCGCGATCAACCACGAGGAAATCACTGACCTCATTAAGTGCTAAACAAAAGTGATGCCAAGTACCTTTATGGTAATTTACCCCCTGGTCTGAGCGGGCTAAAAATACTTTAATAGCAGCAGTATCAAGCTCACCTGCGGGGGCAACGACAACCACATAAGGATGATTGCCCATAGGGATAAATGCTTGACTGCCTAAAGGATGGCGTTCCATCATTTTGACTGGTAAAGGAAAAGCCAGCGGGGTGGAACGAAAAATATTAAGCAAGGTTTTACCCGCTTGCTCAGCAACGTCAACGTCAGCAAGATTGTGATGGCGTATGGTGTGGCCATCATTAATGGCGAAATGTTCAGCACTTTCGGACACTGAAATAACATCCCCATAAGCGGCAAAGTTTGCTGCCGTTAATTCTTGGGGTATAACATTAATGATTTTATCGGTCATCTTAATCTCTCAGTTACTGGTAATGTTAGCGGTTAATATTTTTCTACTGGCTTGAAACTGTTGTTATCTATTCGTTAAATAGAAATTAGCTACCACGGTAAGTAGAGTAACCATAGGCGGTTAGCAATAATGGAATATGATAATGAGTGCCGCTGGCATCTATTTCAAAAACGATATCAACGTAGGGGTAAAACCCGGTTTCGTTATTCGCTTTAAAATATACCGCGGTGGCAAAATGCATGCGGTAAACACCTGCTGGTAATTTTTCATCAGCAGCTAATAAACCCGGTAAACGACCGTCAGCGTTGGTAACTCCGCCGTTTATCTCTTGCCAGCTTTCGCCGTCTTGAGCAAACAAAGTAATAGGTACATTTTGTGCAGGTAAACCACGGGTAGTATCCAATATGTGGGTAGTAATTTGACTCATATTCTTTCCTTAAAAATTCTTAAAATAAATAGCCTAAAACTTTTATTAACGGGTGCCGGGCTTAGCCTTCAGCTAATGACTTTCCGAAGGCCTTAGTAATGCGGAGTTGAAATATTTTTCTTTGCTCTTCAGCGGCATTAACAAGCTCTTGAGCTCTGTTATTTGGCAGGCGTGCTTGCAATAAATCAGACATTTGTTTAGCACTTTTACCCGTTGCACACACAATAAAGATAAAGCCGAATTTTTCTTGGTAATCAGTATTACCTTGCGCCAGCACGTCCAGCACAGCGTCGTTAGCTTCTTTAACTAAACCTTGCTCGTTACCGGCCAATTCTTTGGTATTTGCATACTTAGCACGCAGACTACTGACATCACCAATTTTTGGATGACCTTCAAAAGCTTCAAAATAATCTTGCTCAGTTAAACCTTGCCAAGCATCATCAGCGGCTTTTTTTATCGCTGGCGTATTAGCAAAGGGGCGAGCTGCGACCATGTTGTTTACCCAAGTACTTGCAGTACAACATTGCATAAACATGTGCTTAGCATCTGCTACTGGTAACTGGTTTAAATTTTCTAATAACATTTTCGTTTCCTTTAATCGCTTTCTAGTAAATACCGTTAATCAATTGCAGCTCGGGCTAAGGAGTTCAAAGCTTAACCCTAGTTTTTGTTAACTAACCTTGGCGCTTACCAAAAACACGCATGCGAGAAATACCACCATCAGGGAAGATACTTAAACGTACGTGAGTGAAAGGCTGATCTTTTGCCACTATGATCTCTTTAGTGAATAGATGTTCCCTATGAGCATATAATTTAGTGCTTGGAATAATTTCGGTCCACGTTACCGGTGCTGCGCCTGCGGTGAAATCATCGCTATCACTGATACAACCTTCAAGCATAAAGGTGTCAGGGAAGTTACCTTTAAAATGACAAGTATCTATGATGACTTTATTTACTGTACCGGTAGCGGCAAGTTTAACAATTGACCAATCTGGACCGGGATCACGACGGCGTTTAGTTTCCCAACCATCACCCATGTTGGCGCCACGGCCAGGCATGATTAGGTTGTTTTTATCACTGAAAAACATATCGCTGACTAATAACGCTTTTGCTCCGTTTTTAATCGACGCTAAGTCAATGAGTTCACCGTCAACAAAGTCATTCCAGTTTACTTCTGCTTCACCATAAACACGGAAACGGGCAATACCACCATCAGGAAACATGGTTAAACGCACATGGGTAAAAGCAGTATTATTGAGCTTTTTTTCAGGGTCGAGCACAAACAGGTTTTGGCTATGGGCTTTAACGTCGGTAGCGGTCAAAATAGTATGCCAAACCGTATCTTCATTTGGTTGTACTTCACTAACACAGGCTTCTACCGAAACTTTCTCTGGCGCGTTACCACGGAAATAGTTAGTGTCGATATCAAAGGCGCGAATAACGCCACTGATGCCTAAACGGATAATGCACCAGTCAGAATCACGACCACTTTCTAGTCGGTGAGCACGGCCATAACTTCTGCGTGATTCCCAACCGTCCATCCATTTACCACGTTCAGTAAACTTCTCTTCGATAAAAATACCTCGACCTACTTTTAATAAGTTTTCCATTTCGGCAAAAAAATCATCACTACAAGATAATGTTTCGCCACCCACACGTTCGCTGGCTAAATCAACATATTGATTTTTTAATTTTTGTTCTAAAGTTGCGTCTTCTGCCGATAATTTATTTTGTGCTAACCAATCTTCAATCATTACTTTATCTCCTGTAAACGCTAGCTTTGCTCAGCCTGGTTATCGGCGTAGCAAAGGTGCGTGACTTCTTGTTCGTTTAATTATTTTTATTAGTTATTTATTTGTTCTCGCCATTGGCGATAGCAGCTTACAGCTGACCTTTAAGTAACGGCTTACCAATAGGCGAGTGGATAAATTGCTCATTACAGTAAACTTGCTGGCCACGAACAAAGGTTTGCATTATTTGGCCATTTACTTTGCGGCCGACATAGGGGGTGATTTTATGTTTGTGTTTGATCATGTCATTGCTGATAACAAAACTTGCTGTGTCATCAAAGACCAATATGTCCGCATGATGACCCACTGAAATTTGGCCTTTTATTTTATCTAAACCCGCAAACTTAGCGGTTTCGTGCGACATTAAACGGGCTAAATCAACTAGGGTGAAACCACGATCTTTGGCTTCAGTCCAAATTAGGGGTAAACCAAATTGCAATGCTGAAATACCGCCCCAAGCTTTTTCAATATCACCGGTATCAATATGTTTTAACTGCGGGGTACAAGGCGAATGATCTGAAACGATAAAGCTAATACGACCATCGGTAACGGCCTGCCATAAAAGTTCTCTATTTTTGTTTTCGCGAATAGGTGGACAACATTTAAACAAGGTTTTGCCGTCAGGAATATTTTCTGCTGCCAGCGTTAAATAATGTGGACAAGTCTCTGCGCTAAAGCGTAAACCTTCTGCTTTGGCTTGAGCAATCGTTGCAAGGGCTTCAGCAGAGGATAAATGCACAATGTGAATTTTACAGTTATCACCGGCTTTTTTAGATGCACGCGCCATCTCTACCATTAACGAAATAGCATCGTTTTCCCAGCTCTTTGGCCGCGACGCTAAGAAAGAGTTGTATTCTTTGGTGATTTCAACATCATGAAAACCACCACAATCTAGTTCGGCATGGATCAGGTATGGCACATCGTGTTTGGCTAAGATAGGCATAGCCGCCAGCATGTCCTTGGCTTCCACTGGTGGAAACTCGGCAATACCTGAATCAATTAAGAAAGATTTAACCCCTAAAACACCGGCGGTAAGTAAGTCATCAAGTTCATCGATATTGCTAGGAATAACGCCACCCCAAAAACCACAATCAACCCAAAGTTTGTCATGCACTGCGGCAAGCTTCTCTTCAAAGGCTGCTTTGGTCGTTGTTACCGGAATACAGTTAAGTGGCATATCAACTAAAGTAGTAATACCACCGGCTGCCGCAGCTTGTGTCGCGGTATTAAAACCTTCCCACTCGGTACGGCCAGGTTCATTGATATGCACATGAGAGTCGACCAAACCCGGCATGATCACTTGCTCGCCGACATCCGTGATTGGACAAGTAAGGGCTTGGCCATAGGGGTGAATGGCATGGATTAATTGATCTTTAATTTCGATGCAGGCCGCGATCATTTCGCTTTTTTCACCAGCATGGACAATTACTTTTTTACTTTGCAGGGCAAAATGGGACACCTTGCTTCTCCTCTAAATTTGATAAACGTGAACGTGTGGCATGGGTTTTATTACTAAATATGTGCGAGCATATTTTTATTTAAGCTTTCTTTGCTAACTGCTTGGCAAGAGCTAATTAGTTAACTTCTTCGTTGATTAAACTTTTCAGCTCTTGCCAAGCAATGCCTTTTTTTGAGCTTTGTGGCTTGGCATTTTTTTGTTTATTGGCGCTGGGGTTGGCGATGGCATTGGCAGTCAATTGTGCTTGATAAAGCTCAATTATTTCACCCGCCACTGATACCGCTACTTCCATGGGTAATTTCCCTTGTACTTGTGCTAAGCCAATAGGGCAATTCATTTTTTCGACTAAGCTCTTTTCGATATCTCGGTGTTGAAACCTTTGTTGAAAACGACGCCATTTTGTAGCCGAGGCTATTAAACCTAAATAACTAAAATCAGCGCGTTTTAAAATATTGTGACTAATGTCAAAATCAAGCTGATGGTTGTGTGTCATCACTATGTAGTAGCTGTTTGTCGGCATAGCCGCCACTTCTTCCGCCGGGCTTTCACTAATAACAGCAGTGACATTGCCGTAACTATCGATATCATCAGGAAACTGCTCCGCGCGGTTATCCACCCAAGTAATACTACAAGGCAAACCCGCTAAGATAGGCATAAGGGCTTTACCGACATGACCAGCACCAAATAAGATGATATTGGCACCACTGGCGCTAAAACATTCAAATAATACGCTGGCATCACCACCGCAACATTGGCCTAGTTGAGCACCCAATTGAAAATGTTCTAGTTGTTGACAAGCCTCACCGGACGTTAACAGTTGATGGGCATGTTTAATCACCTTATGTTCAAGGTGACCACCACCAATAGTGTCAAAAATATCGTCATTGGTTATCACCATTTTGGTGCCACTATTACGCGGCGTTGAACCGGTTACCCCGACAATGGTGGCGACAACATAGGCTTTACCTTGTTTGTTTAGTTGGTGTACTGCACCGGTCCAATTTATTTTCATGATGATATTCCTATTTATTCCTAGCTATACCTATTACAGGTTCACAGGGCGAATTACTTCGCCGCAGCCGCAGCTTGTGCTTGAGATGCTTTGGCTGCTTCAACAGCAAATAAGACGCGCTCTGGTGTTGCGGGGGTATCGAGTGCCGGGCTAGTTTTATAATCATTTATACTTGAGATGGCATCTTTAAGTGCGGCCCAAACGGAAATAGCCAACATCAATGGTGGTTCACCTACGGCTTTTGAATTGTAGATAGTATGTTCCCGATTTGGTGCGTCAGGCACTAATGCCACTCTGAAATCTGCAGGGGTATCATTAATTGCTGGTATTTTGTAGGTCGCTGGGTTGTTAGAAAGTAACCGACCTTGCTCATTCCACACTAATTCTTCCGTGGTTAACCAGCCCATGCCTTGAATAAATGCGCCTTCAATTTGGCCAATATCAATAGCGGGGTTAATGGAGTGACCGACATCTTGTAAGATATCGGTACGTAAGGTTTTATATTCCCCGGTTAAGGTATCAATGATAACTTCTGATACCGCAGCACCTGTGGCGTAATAGAAGAACGGACGCCCTTTACCGGTAGCACGGTCAAAATGAATTTTAGGGGTTTTATAGAAACCAGTAGACGATAAGGAAACACGGCCCATATAAGCAAGTTGTGAAAATTCAGCAAAGCTAAAGCTTTGTTCACCAACAATAACATTACTATTTTCAAAGTGAACTTGTCCTGCTTCGACTTGATATTTCTCACAAGCAAAGTCAATTAGACGTTGTTTGATGGTTTTAGCCGCCGCTTGTGCCGCTTTACCATTTAAGTCAGTACCTGAAGAGGCTGCTGTTGGTGATGAGTTTGGTACCTTATCGGTACGGGCCGAAGATATGGCTATAGTATCAACATCAACTTGAAATTCTTCGGCAACAATTTGCGCCACTTTAATATTCAAACCTTGACCCATTTCAGTGCCGCCATGGCTTAAGTGAATGGTACCGTCGGTGTAAATATGAACCAGTGCCCCGGCTTGGTTCAAATGCTGTACCGTGAATGAAATACCAAATTTAACCGGCGTTAATGACAGTCCTTTCTTTAATATAGTACTATTGGCGTTAAACTCGGTAATCGCTTGGCGACGGGCTTGATAATCAGAGCTGGTCTCTAACGACTCAATGATCTCGCTTAAATTATTATGCTCAACGGTCTGATGATAGTGGGTTACGTTACGATCATCCTTACCATATAAATTAATTTTACGAATTTCTAAGGGATCTTTACCAAGATGACGGGCGATATCATCCATAATCATTTCAATGGTCATCATGCCTTGAGGGCCACCAAAACCACGATAAGCAGTGTGTGATACTGTGTTTAATTTACAACGATTACCGGTAATGGTTGCTTGGTCTAAGTAGTAAGCATTGTCTGAGTGGAACATAGCTCTATCAACAATGGCATCTGATAAATCGGGTGAGTAACCACAATTACCATTAACTTCGATGTTAATACCTTTTATTTGACCCTGAGCATCAAAACCAACGGTGTAATTATTTTCAAATGGATGACGTTTACCTGTCATGATCATATCGTCCATTCGAGCTAATTTAAATTTAACGGGGCGTTTAGTTTCATTGGCAAGTAAGGCCGCAATACAAGCCCATTGAGCCGCTTGGGTTTCTTTTCCACCAAAACCACCACCCATACGGCGCATATCAACTAAAACTTTGTTTAGTGGAATAGCTAAAACTTCAGCCACTAATTTTTGTACTTCACTGGGATGTTGTGACGAGGTAAAAATATTCATGCCACCATCTTCAGTTGGCTCGGCGGTTGATACTTGACCTTCTAAATAGAAATGCTCTTGACCACCCACTTTGATTTCACCCGATAATTGATGGGCAGCACTATTAATGGCCGCATCAGAGTCGCCACGTTTCATGGTAAAAGGTGGTCGTACAAAATTTTGTTTTGCTAGCGCATCTTTTACCGTAAGTACCGCTTCAAGTTCTTCATAGTCAATTTTTGCTAATTTAACTGCGCGTCTGGCTAAATCGAAGCTTGTTGCTGCCACGGCAAAAAGTGGCTGTCCGATAAATTCAACTTTACCTATAGCAAGTACTGGGTCACCAGGAAATACTGGACCGATATCGGTATGTCCAGGTACATCTTCAACCGTAATGACTGAGATAACACCTGTCGCAGCTTTAACGGCTGATAAGTCCATAGAAATTATATTGGCATGTGCATAAGCCGATTGCCCAACTGCCGCATGTAATTCACCACGCAGTGATGGACGGTCATCAACATAAATAGCTTCACCGGCGACGTGTTTATCAGCACTATCATGCTTTTTCGAGCGACCTACGCCACCTAAACCAACATTTTTTTGTCCATCAATAAGGCTTTTATTGGTATTGGTTTTTACTTTTAGGGTATCGGCTTTCTTTACAGCAAACTTTTCTACATTAATAAGGCTACGCATAATTTACCACTCGTGTTGCAATAACTGCTCTTGCATTGGCGCTTTTCAGCTCTAAATAGCATTTCTCAATAAGGTTTTGCGCCACTGTCATACGGTACTTATCAGAAGCACGAACATCAGACATGGGTTGGAAGTCGCTCGCTAACGCTGCTTTTGCTTGCGCTACTAATTCTTTAGATAAGCTCTTGCCTAGCAGCACAGCTTCAGCAGCTGGAGCGCGTTTAGGAATGGCAGCCATGCCACCAAAAGCTAAACGGACCTTAGTAATTTTTTTGCCATTTTCTGTCGGTGTTTGTTCAATGAAAAAAGCAGCTAATACCGCAGAGATATCGTCATCAATACGTTTCGAAATCTTGTAAATTTTTAAGCTTTGACCCGCGGTAGGTTTTGGAATTTGAATAGATTTAATAAATTCAGCGGTTTTAAGTACGGTTTTCTTGTAATCAACAAAATAGTCTTCAACTAGGATAGTACGTTCTTGACCATTAACATGGAGTGTCATGGTCGCGCCTAAAGCAATCAGCGCTGGCGGCATATCACCAATGGGTGAAGCGTTACCAATATTACCACCTAAAGTTCCGGTGTTACGTACCTGCTTAGCACCAATACGTTCAATCATCTCACCCAATTCAGGGTAGTAGTGATGTAAGGTATCAATGAAGTCACTATAAGGTAGTGCTGCACCAATAATGATTTCAGAGTCTGTTTCCTTGATAGTGGTTAATTCTGCCACATTACCAAGGTAAACAAGCTTATCGATTATTGCTAAATTTTGAGTAACCGCAAGTGCCAAATCGGTACCACCAGCAACTAAAGTAGAGTTAGGCTCATTGGTTAAGGCAGTGGCTAATTCATCGATATTTTTTGGCGCGATAAAATTATGACCATTACCCGTTAAAGCAGGTGTTGGTAATTTTTCTAATTCGCTCAGTGCGGCCACAGTTTCTTGATAGTGCTGAGCAAATGAATCTTCGGCAACAGCTTCACTCGAGGTCATGGCCGCGGCAATAATTGAACGGTAACCGGTACAACGACATAAATTACCGGCTAAGGCTGCAAGTACTTCGGCCCGATTTGGCGTCTTGTTGTGCTTATGTAAAGCAAAGGAAGACATAACAAAACCGGGTGTACAAAAACCACATTGTGAACCGTGGTTATCAACCAGAGTTTGTTGGGCATGATGTAATTTAGCGCCGTCTTTTAAGTCTTCAACGGTAATTAATTGCTTGCCATGTAAGTTACCGACAAAGGTGATGCATGAGTTAATTGATTTATATTTAAGTTGCCCGCTATTCTCAGTATCAAGCTCGGCTAGAACTACGGTACAAGCACCACAATCACCTGAAGCACAACCTTCTTTTGTGCCAGATTTAAATTGTTCTTCACGCAAGTATTGTAAGACTGTGGTATTAGGATCTAGGTTTTCAATATTTACTAGCTTATTGTTTAACAGGAATTTTATTGTATTTTCTACCATTATTCTTTCCGCTTTAATTTTGATTTTTAGTGTCGATTTGAATATTCGTATGATTTTACTATAGCAGAATGGATAGTTGACACAAGTGTCAGGTTTGTTTTTTTGTTACTGTGTTGTTGGTACCGGTGAATTTATGCTTGTCTTTTACTTTTTAAAAATGGCGATAAACAGTGTTTTTTTAGCATAAAATTCTTTGTAAAACAGCGCCTTCAACCAAGTTCTGTTGGATGAAAATTTTCTTTTTTTAAGGACGTTTTGTTAGCCACTACGTTTAGTTGAGACTTTCACTATGTGAAATTAAGTAAAATAAAACACAAAACACCAGACACACACTCAAAATAATTAATACATAATATCAATAAATCAGCGTTACTGATTTACATTGGGCAGAGTTTAACTTTGAGTATTATGGTGACGAAGAGGGTATTCAAATTAATTTAGCAAAATCTTGCCGTCGCCCGAATAACTCTCAATATAAATTTAATTGATGGTTATTCGAGCATAGTTTAGGCCACTCATTATTTCCATTTGAGTGGGTGTCTGTTATATTTTATGTTAGCATCAAGTTCACCCCAACCTACTTTTTGACGTAATTGTATAAATTTTCAACGGTAGGGCTGATTAACGTAAGGGTAAATTGTTCAAGTAACACTGTGCTCTCCATTTTACTAAGATACTGTAATCTTGAATAAATGTATTAAAAGTAAATAAGCCTGATTAGCTGTTTAGCTAAATAAACCTCTAAGCCAATCAAACGTTAATACTGTGGTGAATATTTTTAACGCTATTATGCCAAGGCCCAAGACGATTACCGCGACTTTTATTTTTCCGCTTTTAAGGTTATTCCAGTACAGCAGCTTAGCTTTCAGCTCAGTTTTGAGTTCATTCTTCGCTTCTGCTATCGATTCTTTCATTGCTGCTTTCATGAAACCTTCTCCGCTAAATTATTAGTTAGCTTGTTAGCTATCCCCTGCACGACACCTTTAGCCAAGTTATCAGGTGCTCCCCAGCTATAGATGAATTCTTTAGCCTTGTTACTACAAGGAGTATGCCAATAAGCTGTCGCTATATTTCTCGCCCCTTTCGCTTGGTAGAAGCCTATCGCTTTGTTATTACCGGCTAAAACCTCAAGGTATAAATCATGGTCTTTATAATTGGCCGCAGCCCAAGATGCCGCAGCCGCTAATAAACGAGAGCCAGTGCCTTGACCTTTATTAGCTGACATCACATGCAGGTTATCAATGATGGTGCCATATTTAGGATGGTTACCACCCAAGAGACAAATAAAGCCACAGAAAACGCCCTCTAACTCAGCCACTAGCACTAATTGATTACTCTGTGGTGTTGTTAATCTTGTTGTCCATACGGCTAGCCTTTCAGCAAAAACTTTATCATTAAGATAGTCTGCCGACAGTACTTGCTGATAGTTTTCACGCCAGCTTTGTGCATGTAACTCAGCAATATGTTCTAAATCGTCTAAACGCGCAGCTCTAATTATCACCATGATATCAATGAGCTCCAATACACCAACAAATACCGACTAAATAACTCACTATACACTTGCTCACATAAACTCCTGGTCACTAGGTAACTAACAAACGACAATCAAACGGTTATTAACCAATCTAACCTTAATAGCTTTATTTTCAAAGTATTAAAATCCCCCCCCTGCTACGCAAGATTTTACTTATGTACTTACTGCTACTTTTAAGCAAAAAAATGGCTGTTTAATGAATAAACAGCCATGATGACTTTTCGCCTCCGATGAGGCTTGCTTTTTAGCCGAACTAACTGGAAAAATCTTCGTTAAAAAGCACTAACCTTATAGTTTAAAGTAAGTCGCTAAACCTTTAGCTTCGGCTAATTCAGCGGCTAGAGCAGCTACCGCTAAATCTTGTAAACCAACACCAGTACCATCAAAAAGAGTAATGTCTTCCGCTGAAGTACGTCCAGGTTTAGTACCATTAATTACGTCACCTATAGGAACGATATCACTTTGTTGAATTAGTTTGCGCGCAATCGCGTGCTGGGCTTCACCTATGGTAATTGATTGTGCTAATTCATCGGTAAATACCTTAGCCACTGTCAGTAATTTAGCATCAACTTCTTGCTTACCTTTAGTATCAGTACCCATACAAGCGATATGAGTACCAGGCTTGATCCAATCTTTTTCAATAAGTGCTTCAAAAGCAGAAGTAATGGTAATAATGACGTCTGCTTGGGCACAAAGCTCTTCACGTGTTACCGACTCAAACGGTAAACCTAATTCTTCAGCGACAGCGGCAAGGTTAGAAATTTGCTCTGGGTGTAAGTTCCAACACACTACTTTTTCAAAATCACGTTGCTCAACCGCAGCACGTAATTGGAAGGTAGATTGATGGCCAGCACCTATCATGCCTAACACTTTGGCATCTTTTCGGGCTAAATACGCGATAGAGATAGCAGAAGAAGCGGCCGTACGTACCGCCGTTAAATAGTTACCACCCACTAGAGATTTTAATTTGCCGGTATCCGGATCAAATAAAATCACTGTTGATTGATGGTTAGTTAGACCTTTTGCCATGTTACTCGGCCAGTAACCACCAGATTTTAAACCTAATACCATACCGTCACGATCGAAACCTGACTTAAAACCATATAAAGCATCGGCATGACCAATGGCTTCACGAATTACCGGAAAGTTGTAGGCGGTTTTTTTAGCCATAGCAGAAAAGACGTTTTCTACCGCAGTAAAGGCATTGGCTCTACCCATAACTTGTTGGCAAACCTCTTCAGAAATTACTGATACGCCCTTGTTAACGGGTAAAGCGTTTTCTGGTGAGTTGTTTTCTTGTGTATCACTCATAATTTATATCCTCAAAAGGGGAATACCCTCGGTTAATACCGAGGATTGGGGGCTGCTATTAAATCAGCGGCTATTAGTACGCTTTACCACGTGCAGAAACTGGCCATAAGGTTTCAACCTTACCGTTACGCACACCAACGTAGTAATCGTGCACGTTACAAGTAGGATCACAATGACCTGGTACCAACTTTAATTTTTCATTAATTTTTAATACGCCGTTCGGATCTGAAATAACACCATGTTCATCAGAACACTTGATGTATTCAACATCATCACGACCAAAGATATAGGGTAAACCACTATCGACTGATTGTGCTTTAAGACCGGCATCACAAATAGCTTTGTCGGCTTTGGTATGGCTCATAACAGAGGTTAAAATAAATAGTGAGTTTTCGAATTCTGAAATTTTCTCGCCATTTTCATCATGAATACGTTGGTAATCAGCATCCATAAATGCGTAAGAACCACACTGTAATTCATTGAAAACACCTGAGTTACCTTCAAAGTAGTATGAACCTGTACCACCACCACCAACGATGTCACACTCAAGGCCTTCGGCTTTAAGCATTTCAACTGTGCGGGCAACCATACCGATAGCAATATCGATTTTTTCTTTACGTGCCTGGAAACTTTCCATATGCTGCATAGCACCTTGGTAAGCTTGAATACCTGAGAAAGTTAAGCCTGGCGTTGCCGCTATCGCTTTAGCAATATCAACGACCGGTTGGCCTTCAGTAACACCACAACGGCCAGCACCACAATCAATCTCTACTAGACATTCAATTTGTGTATCATGTTTAGCAACGGCAGCCGCTAATTCAGCAACGTTATCAATATCATCAACACAAACGATAGTACGGGCACCTAATAAAGGTAAACGGGCTAAACGGTCAATTTTTGCTGGATCACGAACTTGATTAGACACTAAAATGTCTTTAATACCGCCACGCGCAAATACTTCGGCTTCTGATACTTTCTGACAACATACACCACAGCTATCACCAAGCTTCTCTTGTAAAAGAGCAATATCTACCGATTTATGCATCTTGCCATGGACACGATGGCGCACGCCCATGTCTTTCGCGTATTGACCCATTTTAACGATGTTGCGCTCTAACGCGTCTAAATCAACGATTAAACAGGGTGTTTGAATATCGGCTTCATCCATACCCGGAATTGCGGGCACGTCATAACCTACGGCTAAATCATTTATTTTTGTCATTTTATTCTCCAAAATTTTAATTATTTATATTTATTTAACGTAATATTTTTCACCACCGAGGTGCTACGCACTGCTCTGAGAAAAATACCCTGGTAGGCTGGTAAAGCCCTCGGTGGATAACATGGGCTTTATTTTTTTATTTATTCATCCACGGCAGTTTGTCTAAATCGACATTGCCTCCGGTTATAATTACGCCAACACGCTTGCCCTTGAAAACGTCGGGGTTATTCAAAATACAGGCTAGAGCTACCGCGGAACTTGGTTCAATAATAATTTTCATTGTTTTCCAGACAAGTTTCATCGCAGCAACGATTTCTTCTTCGCTACAAGTAAAAATATCGGTTACGTACTTGCTAACAAAGTGCCAAGTTAGATCTTTTAAAGGCACCTTAAGGCCGTCGGCCACTGTGTTTGGCGCATCATCAGCAATAATGTGTCCGGCTCTAAAAGAGCGCGCGGCATCATCAGCATTTAAAGGTTCAGCCGCGTAAATTTTAACGTCAGGCGCAACATGCGAAAGTGTTAAACAGGTCCCTGAGATCATACCGCCACCACCGATAGGGGCTATTACAGCGTCAAGGTTGTTAACTTGCTCAAGCAATTCTTTGGCACAAGTCGCTTGACCGGCAATAACACGAGGATCGTTGTATGGATGGACAAAATCAGCACCTGATTGGGCAACAACATCAGCAAATACTGCTTCACGAGAAGAGGTTGACGGTTCACATTCTACGATTTTGCCACCATAGCCGATCACCGCATCTTTCTTCGCTTGTGGTGCGGTACGAGGCATGACTACGGTAACGGGAATACCGCGTCGTCCCGCTGCATATGCAAGTGATAAAGCATGGTTTCCTGAAGAATGCGTGGCAACACCAATCTTTGCTGCTTCGTCGGTTAATCCAAAGACAGCATTACAGGCGCCACGAACTTTAAATGCCGCTGCTTTTTGTAAGTTTTCACATTTGAAGAATAACTCAGCCCCGGTCATTTCGTTCAAACGCGTTGACGTTAGCACTGGCGTTTTATGGATATAAGGTTGAATGCGTTCATGGGCAACGAGTACATCTTCGTAGCTTGGAATGATCATAGTCGGTTTGGTCGAACTGCTCATAGCTTCCTCTTAATCTTTTCTTGGCTATTAACCGTGGTATTAGTCGCGGTTTTAGCCGTGATATTTCTCGCGTGCTTAGTCGCGCTATTAGTAGTATTTTTCAATAATTAGTCTCAATGTGAGTGTTAATTAGTAGAATATTTTGTTTTTATCGCTTCAATTTCACCTTATGAAAAATAGCCAAAGCAGGCAAATAAGAGGGGTTTCACCATATGAAATCCAACCTCGCAGCCACCGAATTAAAAATAATAAACAATTGATTTTATTAAACTTATCAACCACTAAATTCAAGCTAAAATTAATATTTCATCATATGAAATAAGCAAACTGAAATTAGTTATGGTTTTTGACGCTTTTAGTTCTATATTTAAATCAAAAGTTGACACAAGAGTCAAGAAGGGTAATGTTAGATGGATGATAAAATTAGGACTGTAAAATAAGCGGTAACATTATGAACAAAACTAAACCAGAATCTCGCATTCAAGTGCTCGATAGAGCAGCAACATTACTCGATGCGATATCACGCTATACCATGCCGGTAACATTAAAAGCGCTCAGTGCAGATACTAACTTGGCGCCATCTACTGCTTTTCGTATCTTACATTCCCTTATCGACAATCATTTTGTTGATCGTTGCAATTCAGGTAAGTATCAGTTAAGCGGTCGACTCATTAGGTTAAGTAATTATCAATATCAAAATGTTGATTTTCGTAAAGTGGCACTACCTTATATGGAGAAACTGCGTGATAAATTTGGTGAAACCATCAACCTTACCGCTCGTGAAGGTGATGTCGTTATTTATGTAGAAAAAGCCGTACCCAATAGAATGATGCATGTACAACAAATTATAGGTAGCCGCGCGCCTTTACATGTCACCGGTGTTGGCAAAATGATGTTAGGTATGGAAGGCAGCGAAGGTATTAGTGGCTATGCGCAGCGGACAAACTTACCTACCTATACCCGTAAAACATTTTCACAGATAGAAAGCTTAGAGCGCGAATGTATGCGCTGTGTCGAACAAGGTTTTGCCTATGACAACGAAGAAGCCGAAATAGGCGTAGGTTGTATTGGTGTACTTTTATATGACAGATATGGCGAAGTTGTTGCCGGATTATCGGTGTCAGCACCGATTGAACGCCGTAAAGATGAGTGGATTAAAGACTTGGTTAAAGCGGGTAAGTCAATTTCCATTGAGCTGGGTTATGTTAAAACCGAACCAGCCATTAAAAAAGCCAGTTAAAAAACATTTTGTAATCGTTAAGTAGATTACATCAGCCGAGATAATAACTCACTGTCAATATAATTATCTTGAGCAAGCTGAACCAGTTTTAAAATTAGAAGAGTAGCAACTATGTTGACAATAAATAGACTAAACCAAACGGAAGCAAAAACCATCATTGACGGCGCAGTACAAAAAGCCACTGAACTGGGTGTACCCATGTGTATTGCTGTTGTCGATGAATCAGGTAATTTAATTGCCTTTGAACGTATGGATGGCGGTAAAGTACACAGTATTATCATTTCGCAAGATAAAGCCTTTACCGCGGCATCGGCACGTAAGGGTACCCATGAATTAAATAAAGCCTGTATTCCAGGCGATAAAAATAATTTATTTGGTATCCATACCGCTTTAGGTGGCCGTATGTGTATTGTTGGTGGTGGTTTACCAATAAGCTTCAATGGCAATGTAGTTGGTGGCATTGGCATCAGCTCAGGCTCGCCAGAGCAAGATTTAAGCTGTGCGCAAGCAGGCATTGATAGTTTTAGTAAAACCTATGCTTAGCGGTAAGTTAAGGTGTTAACTCGATAAAAGCACTAAGACGCTAAAGCCATTAGGTTTTAGCATTCTTTATTTTATGTACTCTGCTGTTCAATCAGCAAGATATCATAATCAAAAAAGATACTGGCACTAGTTGAATCGGCTTGCTAGCTGTTACTTGGCAAAGCATCAATTGAGCTTAGTATGTCTCGCACTATCGCCTGCCTCTTGTAGAGATCGCTCATGCCGTTTGGGGTATCTATATTTAAGGCAAAAAACACTGGCCCGCTTGGCCATTCAACCCAACCTACCCACCAGCCATGCTGACCTTGCCAGCCAGTTTTAGCTCTTAATATCCAGGTTCTTTTTGCTGCAACCACCATAAGGTCTTTCACTAATAACTGATGCTCGACTTTAAAAGGCAGTGCGTTTTTATAAAAACGCTGAAGAAACTCTATTTGTTCAAATGCTGAAATGGCAAGTTTACCGTCAATCCAATAACTACCTTGTGCGGTACTTGAGTCGGCATTACCATAAGCTATTTTCTTCAAATAATTGCCAGACTTTTGCTTACCAAGCTGTTTAGCAAAAATATCATACACCCAGACCGCAGAGTTACGCATGGCCGAGCGTAAGTTTTGATCTTGATTATGAGGTGAGTAAGCTCTTTTTACCCCATCCCAAAGAAAAACTTGCCACTCATCTTTGACCAAGCCAGCATCCAGGGCAAACAGCGTGTGCGGGATCTTGTAAGTAGAGGCAGGAGAATAACGTTGCTGAGCTCTAGTCTGATCAAACACCCAGGTTTGCTCTTGTTGAGCACGTTTATCAAGCACAACTATGGTGCCTTTGGCATTATACTTCTTAAAATACTTGCCCCACTCAGCCCCCTGAATGCCTGCTGCTTTTACCTGACTGCTGGAGCTTATAACTAAGATCGACATTAATATAATCGCTGTTATAGCAACGACTTGCAATATTGTTGAGTTCTTCATAAATCGTCCCTAAAGTACTTTTTTTTATTTTGGATAAATAATACTAGTAGCCAATAGTAGCGGCTAAATTAGAGCTGCAACAGCCCCTAATTGGTAACAAAATAATGATTACCCAACCTGAAAAACTGGCAACTACCTCGGTGCCTAGTGGCGCGGCGAAATCAATGCCCTGATGATGATATTAGCGCGAAAATCACTAATATCATCATAACCAGAAGAAATTCGACCACTACTCACAGGTAAGATACCGTCAGTATTAAGCTGTATAGTGAAAAAGCCAAGAGAAAAAGGCACTGCCCGAAAGATATTGCTCAGCCATAGTTACTCACCTTGCCGCTCTTGTGCTAAATCTTGTCGTATTTTTTCAATATCGGCAATGTCGCTATCATCAATTAAGCGGCTATTTTTTAGGCTGGTGAAACTCGATAACATTACAGTCGGGATCGCGAATGAAAACCGATGTTCCGGTAGGG
Organism: Colwellia sp. TT2012; assembly: GCF_001440345.1. Lineage (GTDB taxonomy): Bacteria > Pseudomonadota > Gammaproteobacteria > Enterobacterales > Alteromonadaceae > Colwellia. Next base: position 63,988 of record NZ_LJYX01000022.1, read on the forward strand.
AAAACTACCGGCCCTTCAGTAATATCAATAGCCAATTGTTTAAGCTGGGCAACTACAGCATCCATATCATTTACTTCCAAAGCAACATGGGTATAACCTGCTTTTTTCACCGGTTCATCCATCAACACATTCGTCTCTGTTGGCGCTGCCGCATTTAAAATAAAGTTGATATTAACACCACAGGCATGCTCCATAATGGCAACAGGCTCAGGTCCTACCGGCCCGACAATAAATTTAAAACCCAGTTTTTCGTAAAAAGCTCTCGAGCTAGCTAAGCTAAAAACGCGAATGCCAAGATGATTTACCCGGGTGATTTGCTGCATAGTAGACCTTTAAGTTGTTGTGCTGCTGATTAACAGTTTAATCAATATATCAAATAAGATGAATACCCTGACAGTACCATTATTGTTGCCATCTTCAGTTTAATAAAGCTTGGCCGCAATAGTGCCTTTAAACTACTTATAGATTACAAATTGTCATATTCCTTATTATTTCATTTGTTTAAGATAGCTTACTAAGCATCGGTACTAGGAATTTAGTCCAGATCTGAATGACCTAGCGAAGCTATTCTACGAAAATGAGTATTAAAAGGTTCCAGAGGAACGAAAAAATGAAGTCTTGGTTAAAACAAATCGCTATTTTTGGTGTGATTTTTATGATGATGAGCTTTGCCGTAGATACATGGCGAACTAAGGATATGGATCGACAAGCGCTGCCCGAGTTACAAGGGCTGACGATTAATAACGCAGTAATTGATTTAAAGGCGTTAAGCTTTGAGCAGCCCGTTTTAGTGTACTTTTGGGGCACCTGGTGTCCGGTTTGTTCCGTAGTGAGTTCTTCGGTCGATACTATTTCGCAGTATTACCCTGTTTACAGCATTGCCATGCAATCTGGTGATAATGAGACACTAAAAATTTATATGAGCACTGAAGATTATCAATTTAAGGTCATCAACGACAAGGATAATCGCATAGCGAGAGCGCTGGGGGTGCAAGTAACGCCTTTAGTGATGGTGATTGACCAAGGTGAATTAGTAAATTACACCACAGGTTATGTCAGTTTATTTGGTTTATGGTGGCGGATTGCTTGGGCTAGTTGGTAAGTATTACCATACTTAAAATTATCGGATATATAGCGTAATAGATATTGTAGTGGTCAACTAAATTTGGCAAAAATAAGTGAGGCACAAACAAAAAACCAAGCTGTTATTTGTCCACCTTGATTGGCTTATATTTACTTAACACCTAAAGCTTCATTAATTTTGTTAACTAAATCCCTAGCTTGAGCCTCATCAAGAGATATAGGGAAAGATGAAGAAGACAAAAAACCTTTACTCACTATGTTAAGGCCAACTCCTGTAGCGCCATCTTCTAGGCAAAGCTTATGAACATTCATTTTAGTTTTAACAAAAGACTTCTGTAATGCTTCAACTTGTCCTAAATCGCCAACCTCTTCACCTTTAAATAAATTGAAAAATGCCATGACTGCCTTTGTGAATAAAACGAGCCAGTAGAACAACTCGTTTTTTAACTTTATTTATAATCGAAATACTCTAACTGGATTATTTTCTTTTAACAATCAAAAACGTTGACGTTTTTGATTGTTTTTATTTTTTCATCAATGGGGTTTAAATACTGGCGGGAGTTTTTACTGGCTTTCGTCTTTTAGGGCTGTTCTCGAGGCAAGAATTCGGTGTTTCAGCCTGAATGCATGCTATGTTTTTTCAGTTGGAGTAACTTGTATGCTGCCTTTCGCTGATGCATCATCAGACCAAATACCATATTTATCTCCTTGCCATTTTACGAAGTGAACTAAATAAGCAGTACCAAGCATCATTAACCCTCCTGGGAGCACAACTTCACTTATTAGAGCTAAACAACAACCCATAAAACCACCTATATGCAACATAGTTTCAATTCGAATGGTTGATTTTCTAGTGGGTCTTGTTTACAAAATATTTAATTCAAACCAAATTTTTCATAAAAATGGTAAGTTTTTCCAATTATCCGAGTTTTTATCTATCACCAATTTCTCCTGATTCAAAGTTGGTATATCAACATCAAGTACAGAAGCAAGGCATTTAAGAGACTCCAAGCTAGCATTTTGTCCACTTTCAATTCGTTGAATTGTTCTAACATTTAATCCAGACATTTGAGCTAATTGCTCTTGTGAAAAATGGCGACTAATACGCAATTCTTTGAGCATCATTAAATTTACCTCTGTACTTAAGAATCACAAGTATTCATTGGTTTTCTTAGTATCGGTTACGAATTTAACACGACATTCACCTGACAGTGCACCAAAATCCATAAGATATTATTAATAAAAGCATTCTGAAGTATTTGGTAATGTATATGTGCCGCCAAAATTTAATTACACAATAACTAGCAAAAAAAAAGCCTCAGTGATGAGGCTATTTTATTGCTAATTGACCAGCTGGTTTTAGCTTATCTTCTTGCGCGCGATGATCTTGATCTGTGTTGTCTTGGTGGCCTAACAACTACCACACGGGTATGTCGAGGATAACCCGCACCATAATACATGGGGTAACCACCGCCCATACTCATGCCATAACTCATTGAACCGCTAACGTGGGTGTTTTCACAACCTGATAACGTTATGCCAGCCAGAAAAATACTAAGCGCGATAACAGTAATTTTAATTAATTTCATTATTCACTCTCCTGCTCAGTTAACCCTAAAAAGGCCCCGTTTGGATCAATAATAATGGCTAAAGCATCACCGTCGGGTTGATGAATAATTTCAGCACCATTTTTTACCGCTGCAGCTAAGGTATTGGCTAAGTTTGCGACTTCTATAAAGTTAACCCAGCGATCACGTTGCTCAAAAGCAGCAGGTAACTTAACTATGCTGGCTTTTATCTCATCTTGTTGTATTAAATAAAGGCTGCTTTGTTCTGGTGCTACTTTTTCAATACTGTAATTAAAACTGCTTTGATAGAAAGTGGCGGCCTTTTGGATATCGACACTAAATAGTTGCGCCCAATCCCACTTATTACTGATTTTTTGATGAGCTTTATTGTTTTCATTTAAATCGAGCAGCGCAATTACGCCGCCTTGTGGATCGGCGATTACTGCACGTTTGCCATAAAGTGCAAAATCATGTGCTTGCATAAGAATAGTCGCTTTATTTTGACTAGCTCTGTCGACATTAGCTTGCACATCATCTGTGGCAATACTACCAATCCAAAGGGCATTATCGGTTTTATTGCGTTCTGCTGAGCGGCCTAAAACACCGGCAATTGGCTGTTCGCCATCATAAAGTATGTGATATTTAGCGCTATCTTTACCAAACTTCTTTACTGTCCAAGCAAAAGTCTTGGTATAAAAATCTAGTGAAGCCTTAACATCACTGGTGTATAAGTCGGCCCACACAAGGCTGCCGAGTTGTGCTGTTTTTGATACCTGCTCCGTAGGCTGTGCTGGTTCAGCAGCTACAAAAGTAGTAGACAGCAGCATTGGAAAAAGCAAAAGCAGTCCATACTTACTTATTGTTTTCATTATATTATTTCCCTTTAAAAAAGTTACTTGATTGTACGTGATTTTATCGACAAGTCTATATTTCAGCCATCAACCAAAGTACAGTTTGTCGCTTTTGTTCAATCTTTCCTAAAACACCAAAACACCCAAAACACCCAAAACACCAGAATAAAACACCAGACACCCACTTAAAATAATTAAAAAGTAAAACACCAGACACCCACTTAAAATAATTAATACATAATATCAATAAATCATCGTTACTGATTTACATTGGGCAGAGTTTAACTTTGGGTATTATGGTGACGAAGAAGGTCTTCAAATTAATTTAGTAAAACAGAGGTTTCACCCAATTTAAGGCACAACTAGCCTTAAATGATTGATGTATCTAGATGAGTTATATGGATTATTAAGCAAGTAACTTTTGGCAAATTGACACCGTGGCTCGTTTTTTTAAGTGTTGATGTTCGCAAAAATCCGTGAGAGCTTGCGCTCTACCCACAGCGCCATGAAAACATTGTCTAAACTGGGTGGTTAATACTAACCAGTTTTGGGTACTAATGCCTAAGCGGCTTAATATTTCAGGTTGGGCTTTGTCTATATAACCGCGTTTATCGGCTCGAATACAACGGCCGGTTAAATCAAGCAATTGGATATAGTCACTTAATGCAAACGGTAAACCTGTAGGCATGTTCTTTCTTGGGTTACCGATAAATGGCAGTAGTTGTGGGGCTTGTTCCCCCTTAATCTCCGCTTTTATTCGTCGTTGAATGCTGGTGTACTTGGATGTTTCTGGGGTTTTAGCTACCTTAGCTCTAATTGGGTTTAAATCGACATAAGCCATACAGGCTATTAACGCGGCGTCATCAAGCAAGGCTTGAGATTTAAAACGCCCTTCCCAAAACCTGCCGGTACACTTATCTTCTCGATTGGCTTGTTTAGCGATAGTTTCATTTAAAATACGCATAAACCAACTGATATCCATCAATCTCTGACGATAAACCCTGGCTGTTTCGTCTACAACTTGTTGAAGCGTGTCAATGAGTGGCTCACCCCGTAAATATTGTTGCGTTAGCAAGGTTCCTTTAAATAACTGATGCCAACGGTTAATCACTTCATGCATTGACCATGATTTAGCTTGCTGCTCATCAATGAACAACACCAAATGGGTGTGATTACTCATGACCGCATACGCACAGACATCAATCGCAAAAACTTCACTTAATGCCTGTAGTTTATCTGCTACCCAAGCACGCCTATGCTCATAACTTTGTCCGGTGAATTTATCTTCACCACATAGATATGCTCGGCGAACACAACGAGAAACACAATGATAATAAGGTGTATCAACTAAGCTTATTTGCTGTTTTCTTGCCGTTGCCATAATAACTCTCAATGTAAATCCAATTGATGGTTATTTGAGCATAGTTGATACCACTCATTATTTCCATTTGAGTGGGTGTCTGTTATATTTTATTATTTCCATTTGAGTGGGTGTCTGTTATATTTTGATATTTTGTTATATTTTGTTATATTTTGTTGTCAAACCATAAATAGCGGCTCGATCTCGATCGGCTAGTGCTTTCAAAGGCATGATTAGCTCATTAATATCCTTTAACTCACTGATACTATGAAGTTTTGCTTTTAATTTAGACAATGGTCAGGCTCCGATAAAGTCGAAAATTTATTGTATCGTTATTTTTCTAAGGTATCTATGGCAATAGCCGCGGCACCGGGCCTGCGAGGATCGGCTGCACCTAAAAATACGCCATTATGTTTCATGATAGTTTGTAAACTACCCAGCGAACTAGAGACTTTTACGGTATAACCCATGGTTTTTAAGTTATCGACGGTATCGGCAGGAATATTTCTTTCCACATATAGAATATCGGGTTGCCATTGATGATGAACCCTTGGTGCGATGGTGGCCTCAGCAATATTCATTTTGAAATATAAAACATTGACCAATTGCTGAAATACCGACGTGATTATTTTGCTGCCACCCGGTGTGCCTGTAGCAAGGTAAGGTGTGCCATCTTTTAAGACTATGGTTGGTGTCATTGAACTTAACGGCCGTTTGTTTGCTGCAATAGCATTGGCGGTGCCACCAATTAAACCATAACTATTTGGGTTACCGGGTTTTACCGAAAAATCATCCATGGTGTTATTCAATAAAATACCTGTGCCGGGAATAGTAATGCCACTGCCATAATTGTGATTTAAGGTATAAGTACTACTGACCACATTACCCGCAGCATCCATAACAGAAAAATGCGTGGTATCGGGGCTTTCATATTTATGTGGCTGCCCTGCTTTGATATCGCTTGAGGGGGTAATTTTATTGCGCTTAATATTTTTACTTAACGCTTGCGCGTATTTTTTACTGGTTAAGCCTTCACTGGGTACTTGCACAAAGTCAGGATCGCCTAGAAAGGTACTTCTATCGGCAAAAGCACGCTTAAAGATTTCAGTTTGCAAATGTATCATGGCTGCAGAGCCTTGCTGAATACCGTCTAAGTCTAGAGATTCAAACATATTTAACATTTGAATAAGGTGCACGCCACCAGAGCTTGGTGGCGGCATAGTTAAAATTTCATAGCCGTGGAAGGTGCCACGAATCGGTGCCACTTCTTTCACGGTATAATCTGCTAAGTCTTTTGCGGTAATAAGGCCTCCACCCTGCTCCATTATCGCGACAATTTTTTTTGCGATGTCACCTTGGTAAAAGCCCGCTTTACCCTGCTTTTGTAAATACACTAAGCTATCAGCCAGATCTTCTTGAATAAAGAGCTCTCCGGCTAAGTAAGGCTGACAATTAGCTTTCAAATAGACTCGACAAGTTTCTGCGCTATTCGCTAAAAAAATTTGCTCTTTATAAAAAAATCTCGCCATATCATCATCAACAACGACGCCATTTCGAGCCAGTTTTTCTGCCGGTTTTATTACCTCAGCCCAAGACATTGAGCCATAATTTTCCAGGGCATAATGTAAACCAGCTACTGTACCGGGTACGCCTGAAGCGGATAATGATTTCAGTGATTTGTTCACTATCGGCGTGCCATATTTATCAAGAAAAAGATCTTTATAGGCTAAAGCCGGTGCGGTTTCACGATAATCAATGGCGATGGTTTTATTTTGCTCGGCTAAATGCACCAACATAAAACCACCACCTGCTAAATTACCTGCTCGTGGTAAAACCACGCCTAAGGCAAAACCAACAGCTACCGCGGCATCAATAGCATTGCCGCCTTGTCGGAGAATATCAGCACCCACTTCACTGGCGATACGTTTTTGACTAACCACCATGCCTTTTCTGCCGATAACAGGATGTGATACATCATAATAATCAACCAATTGCGATAAACGCGGCGGCTCAATTTTTTTAACTGGCTGGCTGGGTGTACTGGAAACACTACTGGTCGCGATCAAAACTAAACTGCAACAGGTTAATTTTATTGCCGAATATCGTGGTTTTGTTAGCCGAAAAAATCTGGAGAATATATGCTTCTGGATATGGGTAATGAATTTTTTTTGCATGGTTACTTATTTATTGTCGATGATTTTTACCAAGGAAAAATGGTTAAATTAACTTCCTAACGTGCACTAGACAGTTACTAATTCAAATTTAGCCGTGTCAGTACCCCTGACTGTAAATGTAGCTTTTAAGATTGTAAAACATTTTTATCAAATTAAGTATCTCTGCTTGGTAACATTCGCTATTGAATTAGTCTTGCTTCATTTACTCATTTTTATTAAGCGAATAGCCCATAATTGCACTAAGTGAACCTTTTTCAAGCAAAAAAATAGCCACTACCTATCTTCAGGTAGCAGCTATTTTATGAATGTAAGCCGAGTTTTAGTTTAACCTCGACAACGCTATTAACTACACGGTCAGCACTTCATTTTAACCGGATTATTCTACAGTAACTGATTTTGCTAAGTTACGCGGTTGGTCAACGTCGGTACCTTTGATTATCGCTACATAATAAGAAAGTAACTGTAACGGTAAGGTGTAAACAATGGGCGCGATAATGTCATCACACACAGGCACGTCAATCACTTTCATGGTGTCATCGCTAGCAAAGTTAGCATCGCTATCGGCAAAGACATACATTAGACCGCCACGAGCACGTACTTCTTCAACATTCGATTTAAGTTTTTCAATTAAATCATTTTTTGGTGCCACAACAATTACCGGCATTTCCGCGTCTATAAGTGCTAATGGGCCATGTTTAAGTTCACCCGCAGCATAGGCTTCCGCATGAATATATGAAATTTCTTTCAGCTTCAATGCACCTTCCATCGCTATTGGGTATTGGTCACCACGACCTAAAAATAACGCATGATTTTTATCAGCAAAATCTTCCGCTAGCTCTTCAATGGAAGAGGCAAGGGCTAATACTTCATCGAGTTTTGCCGGTAATGACATTAATGATTGGCAAATTTCGCCTTGTTTTTCTTTGGTCATACCATTATGTTGGCCGATGGCTACAGTCATCATTAATAAGCCAACAAGTTGCGTAGTAAAGGCTTTAGTTGACGCTACGCCAATTTCAGCGCCCGCTTTAGTCATAAAGGCTATATCAGACTCACGCACTAACGATGAACCCGGCACATTACAAATGACCAAACTTGATTTGTAGCCAATCTCTTTGGCTAAACGCAACGCGGCTAAAGTATCTGCGGTTTCACCCGATTGTGAAATAGTGACCAATAATGAATTTTTTGGTACAAAAGATTTACGGTATCTAAATTCACTGGCAATTTCAATATTACAAGAAATACCGGCCAACTCTTCTAACCAGTACCTTGCCACCATGCCTGAGTGGTAGCTGGTACCACAGGCAACAATTTGGATATGTTCTACTTGCTTAAAGATCTCGTCAGCACCTTCACCAAAAGCATTAATATCCAATGCACCCGCAACTATTCGACCTTCTAAGGCGTTACGAATAGCAGTCGGTTGCTCGAAAGTTTCTTTTAACATGTAATGGCGGTATTCACCTTTGTCACCACTATCGTGGGAAACACTGACTTCTTTCGCTGCACGCTCTACAGGCTTGCCATCCATATCAAAGATTTTCACCTCAAAACGACTAATTTGCGCCACGTCGCCTTCTTCAAGGTAGGAGAATTTACGGGTTACCGGCAGTAACGCCATGATATCTGAGGCAATAAAGTTTTCACCTAAACCATAACCTATCACTAATGGGCTACCAGAACGCGCCACAATAAGATTGTCTTTATCGCGACTATCCATCACCACAGTGCCGTAAGCACCTTCAAGCTGCTTAACGGTTTTTTGTACGGCTGCAAGTAAGTTATCGCTGGTTTTTAGTTCATGATGAACCAAGTGGGTAATCACTTCGGTATCGGTTTGCGATAAAAATTCGTAACCCAAACCTTGTAGTTGCGTACGCAAGGCTTGGTGGTTTTCGATAATGCCATTATGTACTACCGCAATAGTATTATTTGATATATGCGGGTGAGCATTCACTTCGCTTGGTGCTCCATGAGTAGCCCAGCGTGTGTGGGCAATACCTGTGCCACCAGATAAAGGTTGTTGCTCTAACGCTTGCGCCAGCTCTTGAACTTTACCTAAACGTTTTGTGGTAAATAGTTCGTTATCATTATTGATCACTGCGACACCGGCAGAATCGTAACCGCGATATTCTAATCGCTTTAAACCTTCTACTAAAATATCTGTTACATCGCGTTGGGCTACTGCGCCGACTATGCCACACATAATATTGATTCCTTATTTTTTACGTTATTTGTTTATAGAAAGCTTAATTTATTGAAGTAACTTAAATAAGTTAAGCTTTGGCTATTATTAGTTTTACGCCTTGTTCACTTAGCGCAGTTTGCATTTCATCCGAGAGACCATCATCGGTGATCAGGGTATGTATTTGTTGCCAAGTGAGCTCTAAATTTGGGATTTTCTTACTTATTTTGGCCGACTCAACCATGACAATGACTTCACGAGAGACTTCTGCCATAACCCGGCTTAAGCCAATTAATTCATTAAAAGTGGTGGTACCACGGTTAATATCAATACCATCGGCACCAATAAATAACTGGTCAAAGTCGTAAGAGCGTAATACTTGCTCGGCAACTTGCCCTTGAAACGCCTCTGAATTGGCATCCCAAGTACCACCGGTCATCAATAATGTCGGTTCGTTTTCTAATGCGTGAATTTCGTTAGCTATACTAAGAGCATTGGTCATCACCACTAAGCCTTTTTTATGGGCTAATTCACTCACTAAAGCCGAAGTGGTTTGACCGCTATCGATAATGATACGATTGTGATCACGAATAAGCATGGCTGCTGTTTTGGCAATCAGTAATTTTTGTTGCGACAGTTGCTCGGTCTTTACTTCGGTAATTTCACTCGGCAAGGCCACCGCGCCACCGTAGCGCCTTAACAGCAAGCCGCTGGTTTCAAGGGCGGCCAGATCTTTTCTGATGGTCACTTCTGACGTATTAAATTGCTTAGCTAAGCTGTCTACGCTCACTTCACCCTGAGCATTTAAGTCAGCAATAATATTATGACGACGTTGTTGAGTATTTCGTTTAGACATAGGCTTTTTTATTGTTAACTGCTCTGATTAGTTTTTTAGAAAAGTTTCGAAGTGCGCAACTTAGTTTCGCTATAACGGCTATTATGTTTCATACCGAAAGATAAAGCAATTTTTTCCTTTGTTCTTGCCCTCACTTATCTTAAAAAATTGTCACAAAAAAAGCGCTAAAAATAGCGCTTTTGTAAAGTATTCTTTAATTAAGCTAGTCCACGTTAACTGCTATTCTTTACCGGTCGTTGCCAGCCGGTTACATTGCGTTGTTTAGCTCGACCCAGGGCTAAGTCATTTTCTGCTACATTTTTAGTGATCACAGAACCCGCACCTATGGTGGCTGACTTGCCAATAATTACTGGTGCTACCAATGAGCTATTAGAGCCGATAAAAACATTATCACCAATTTCTGTGATCGACTTATTAACGCCATCATAGTTACAGGTAATAGTACCAGCACCAATATTTACCTTGCTACCAATTTGGGCATTACCCAAGTAACTTAAATGACCGGCTTTACTGCCAGCACCTAAGGTGGTTTTCTTCATTTCAACAAAGTTGCCAATATGAGAATCTTGTTTCATTACTGAGCCCGGACGAATACGCGCAAAAGGACCAACAGAGCAGTCTGCTTCTATAACAGCGTCTTCAATAATACTGTTGGGCTTAATTTCAACATTTTCACCAATAGTGCTGTTAGTAATAATGCAGTTAGCGCCGATAAGTACGTTATCACCTAAAGTGACGTCGCCGGCAAAGATACAGTTAATATCGATACTTACTTCCATGCCTGTGGTTAACTTGCCACGAACATCAATGCGAGCGGGGTCACGTAAACTGGCGCCAGCAATCATTAACTCTTCGGCTATGCGAGCTTGGTAAGCGCGCTCTAACGTGGCTAATTGTACGCGGTTATTCGCGCCTTCCACTTCAATTTCAGTATCAGGGTGGGCGGTGGCAATGGTTTTACCTTCAGCATGGGCAGCAGCAATGATATCCGTTAAATAATACTCGCCTTGGGCATTATCACTGGATAAGTTACTTAACCAACGCTTTAAATCAGCACCGTTGGCAAGTAAAATACCGGTATTGGCTTCATTAATTTTTAACTGCTCTGCGCTGGCATCTTTTTGCTCAATAATACCAACCACTTGCTGTTGGCCAGCTATTTCTTCACGAACAATACGGCCATAACCCATAGGGTTAGCTAGATGTACCGTTAACAACGCCATGCCATTTTCTGGTTTAGCCGCCAGCAAACGTTCCAAGGTAGATACTTTTGTTAAAGGTACATCCCCGTAAAGCACTAAGACGTTTTCATCATCACTTAGAAAAGGCGAAGCTTGATCAACCGCATGTCCTGTACCTAGTTGTTCTTTTTGCTCAATAAACCTTAGGTCGTCACCGGTATTGTCTTTAGTGAGTGTCGCTTTTAACACCTCACCACCAAAGCCGTACACTAGGTAGATATTACTGGCGCCTAGTTGACGAGCACTATCAATAACATGAGCCACCATAGGTTTGTCAGCAATATTATGGAGTACTTTTGGTAAAGAAGAGCGCATGCGAGTACCTTTACCCGCAGCAAGAATAACAACAGAAAGTGACATGATAAATCCATTCATTGAGCATTTTTAAGAGCGCGTATTGTAACCAAGTTACCCCTTACTTTGCTAGGGATTGTTTAGAGTGATCGATTTACGGTGTTTTTTAAGCCGCATCATGCCATCAACCCGCACCGAGTTCATTTACAGCCAAGGGTTCTGAAGCTATATGCAAACTAATCATGCTAGCCAATTCCGGCTTACATGATCCACACTTAGTACCACATTGCAGCTGTTCGCCCAATTTATCGACACTAGTACAACCTTGCGCTATGGCATTAACAATAGTTTTTTCACCAATATTGAAACAACTACACACTTGTTTACCTTGATTAAACTCATTACTGGCAATGCCCAACAATAGCGATTGTATGGTGGCAAACTCCAATGTTTCTTCACTGAAAACATGCTCAAGCCAGCTAACATCTAACACTGGCCATTGCTGAGAGAAGTACGCTAAGGCGACTAATTTTCCCGCTTGCAAGCAGACAATATAGGATTGACTGTCTTGATTAAATTGCAACCATTCTCCAGATAAACCGGTCGTTTCTTGGCACCACAACATGGCATCGACAATAGGTTCATCAAACGCGGCTTGATAAGCATCACCGTAAGCCGTGGTATTTTTCAGCCAAAAATCTGCAGTTAATTCAACATCACTCACTGTGTGCAAGCTTAAATATTGACTATAACTTTTTTTCGTTAACGCCACCGCGCCTTGCTTACACTCGGCTTGGCCTGAAATGGGGTCAACAATACTTTGATATAAAGCGCTGACATTAGCATGGGAAGCAAAACTTTTATTCCAATGTATTGGCATAAAACATTCACCCGCGCGCTGTTTATCATCTACCTTGACGTGGGCAATCGCGTGACCCGTACTGGCGATAATGTTAAGCATATCGTCATCAACGACCGCTAACTTCTTCGCATCACTGGGGTGCAGATAAAGATAAGGTTTGTCGGTATGTGCGACCAGCTTACTGGTTTTACCCGTGCGGGTCATGGTATGCCATTGATCACGAATACGACCACTGTTAAGCACAAAAGGAAACTGCTCGGAAGTTCTTTGTTTTGGCAGCTGAGGACTCACCGCAATAAATTGCGCTTTACCGGAAGCGGTATTGAATTGTCCATCGGCATAAACGCGATCACAACCTTGCGGGTATTGCTGGTTAACCGGCCATTGTATCGGTGTCAACTCATGGTATTCTTGCGCCGTTAATTGGCTTAAGCCACTTAAATCAAGCAAGCGCTCACCATTATTTTCAAAGTGAGTTAATTGTGCATGTTCTTTAAAAACATCGCTAACGTCTGCAAAATCAAAGCCCGAAAAACCCATGGCTTGGGCAACATCACGGATAATTTGCCAATCATGCTTGGCTTGTCCTGCGGGTAAAACCGCATTACGTTGACGAGAAATACGTCGTTCAGAATTAGTCACTGTGCCATTTTTTTCTAACCAAGGTGTCGCTGGCAGTTTCACGTCGGCAAAAGCCAAGGTATCATTTTCGTCAACACAATCAGATACCACCACTAATGGACACTTTTTCAACGCTGCGGCAATTTTGTCGCGATCGGGCAAACTCACCAGAGGATTGGTGGCCATTATCCACACTGCTTTAATTTCACCGCTAGCAATTTTATCAAACATATCTATGGCTTTAGCGCCTTGCTTAGTGGCTATGGTCGGTGATTGCCAAAAACGCTGCACTTTATCTTGATGTGCTGGGTTATCAATATCCATATGGGCCGCCAGTTGATTAGCTAAGCCACCGACTTCCCTACCGCCCATGGCATTAGGTTGCCCGGTAATTGAAAAAGGGCCACAGCCGATTTTAGCCATTTTTCCGCTGGCTAAATGACAGTTAATAATACTTTGGCACTTATCGACGCCAGAAGATGATTGATTAATACCCATAGAATAGAAGGTTAGCGCCTTTTTACTCTGGCAAAACAACTGATAAACCGCGGTTAATTCTTGCTCGCTAACGTGGCAATATTCCGCCACTTTCGCCACTGACCACGTTGTGGCTTGTGCCAGTGTTTCAGCAAAACCTTCGGTGTTTTTCGCTATATAGTCAGCGTCTAAACCGCCATTTTCACTTAAATAGTTCAACAAGCCATTAAAAAATGCACCATCACTGCCTGGTTTTAATTGAATAAAATTATCGGCTAGTTCACAGGAAGCTGTTTTTCTGGGATCAAGCACTACCACTTTCATCAAGGGATTGATTTTTTTTGCACGCTCAATACGTTGATACAAAACCGGATGTGTCCACGCGGCGTTCGAGCCGGTCAGTAATAACAAGTCTGTTTGCTCAAGATCTTGATAAGTACAAGGCACAACGTCTTCACCAAAGGCACGCTTATAAGCAGAAACTGCCGACGACATGCACAATCTGGAATTAGTATCGATATTGCCTGAGCCGATATAACCCTTCATCAATTTGTTGGCCAGATAATAGTCTTCGGTCAAGAGTTGACCGGAGACATAAAAAGCAACGGCATCTTTACCGTGCTCTTTAATAATATCGCTGAATTTTTCCGCTACGTAATTCGTAGCTTGTTGCCAGCTAACTTTTTTGCCACCGATTTCAGGCGCCAACAAGCGATTCGTTAAATCTATGGTATTGAGTAAGTTACTGCCTTTAACACATAACTTGCCATAGTTTGCCGGATGATCAGCTGAGCCAGTTAAGGATGTAGCTTTGCCATCGGCGACCGCAATATCAACACCACAACCAACACCACAATAGGCGCAGGTACTCTGAATAAGTGATGGCATCTTTTTTTCACTACTAGGTGAAACATGTGGTGAATCAGCGATTAATAAACTCATACTGAGCTCCTAAACAAGGTATTAATAAAACGATATGAAAGAACAAGTTAATAAAAAACTTGCACTTGTTCGTTTTCAATACGTATATCGTAGACAGCAATACTCTGCTCTTCCTGTAAACAACGCCCTGTTTTTAACGAAAAATGTTGCTTATATAAGGGCGAAGCAACCACAGGTTCATCGGCAATACAGCCAACAATACCGCGATATAAAACATTAGCTTTACCTATAGGGTCGTAGTTGCCAACGGCATATATTTTTTCTTCACTGTTAGGTAGGTGAAAAATGGCAATTTGTTCTTCATTACCGGCTTCATCAGCAAGTAACGCGCAGATACCTGAATCTTTTACTAAGTCACTTGAGTCACAAATTGTGCGCCATGTTTTATTGGTAGTTGTAGTCATTTTTTTGTGCTCCTCTTAAGCGTCTTCAGCTACTGCTTCTTTTTCTGTAGCGTCAATGATGGTTACCGCAATTTTTTCTTCATCACGTGCTGGACGAATTTGCTCTCGTTCAGTAACAAACTGAATATTGCTATCACCTTTATCTGAGTTAACAAAAGGTTGGAAACGTTTTAATGCTTCAGGATCTGCCAAGGTCGTCTGCCATTCACATTGATAACTACCAACAATTGTCGCCATTTGCTCTTCTAGCGCATCGGTAATACCTAGACTGTCTTTCATGATAACGTCTTGTAAGTAAGCTAAACCGCCTGCTAAGTTTTCCAGCCAAACTGAAGTACGTTGTAACCTGTCACCCGTTTGTACATAGAACATTAAAATGCGATCAATATATTTCACTAAGGTTTCATCATCTAAATCGGTGGCAAATAAATCACCGTGACGTGGTTTCATACCACCGTTACCGCCGACAAAAAGGTTCCAACCATTTTCGGTGGCAATAATACCTATGTCTTTACCTTGTGCTTCAGCACATTCGCGGGTACAACCCGAAACACCAAATTTAATCTTATGTGGTGCACGTAAACCTTTGTATCTGTGTTCTAAATCGATGGCCATGCTCATACTATCTTGCACGCCGTAACGACACCAAGTAGAACCAACACAAGATTTAACGGTACGTAATGATTTACCGTAGGCATGGCCGGTTTCAAAACCAGCATCAATCAACTCTTGCCAAATGGGGGGTAACTGTTCAACACGGGCGCCGAATAAATCAACCCGTGCACCACCAGTAATCTTGGTATAGAGATTATATTTTTTAGCAACTTGCCCTAAAACGATAAGTTTATCTGGAGTAATTTCGCCACCAGCAATACGTGGTACCACTGAATAAGTACCATCTTTTTGCATATTGCCTAGGTAAGTATCATTGGTGTCTTGTAATGATAAATGTGGTTTTTTAAGAATGTAGTCATTCCACACTGACGCCAGCACTGAAGCCGCTACCGGTTTACAAATCTCACAACCTAAACCACGACCGTGCGAGCTAAGGAGTTCATCAAAGGTTTTAATTTTTTCAACACTGACAATGTCAAACAGCTCTTTACGTGAATAAGCAAAATGCTCACAAATGTCTTTTTTAACAACAAGACCGCGTTTTTCAAACTCGTTATCGGCAACACTTTTAACTAGGGCGGCACAACCACCACAACCAGAACCGGCTTTAGTGTCGCTTTTCACTTGACCAACATCAACGGCGCCACAATCAATCGCGGCTATGATGTCGCCTTTAGTAACGTTATGACATGAACAAATGGTGGCAGTATCAGGTAAGGCATCCACACCTAAGGTTGGCTTATCTGCCGCCATTGGTAGAATAAGACCTTCTGGCGCTTCAGGTAATTCAATGGCATTAAGCATATATTGCAACAAGGTATCGTAGTCACTGGTATCCCCAATAAGCACAGCTCCCAGTAAGGTTTTTTTATCGCTCGATACCACAATTTTCTTATAAACGCCTTCAGGTTGGTTTTCATAGGTATAAGTTAATGAACCCTCTGTTTTACCGTGAGCATCACCAATAGAGCCAACTTCTACGCCCATTAGCTTTAATTTGGTGCTCATATCGGCACCAGTAAATTCAGCCAACTCTCCGTTAGTACCCGTTACGCCGCCAATGTGTTTTGCTGCCACTTTCGCCATGGCATAACCCGGCGCAACTAAACCAAAAATAAAGTTATTCCATAAGGCACACTCACCAATGGCATAGATATCGACATCTGAGGTTTGACATTGATTGTTGACCACAATACCGCCACGCTCACCAATAGCTAAATCAAATTCACGGGCAAGGTTGTCATAAGGACGAATACCGGCGGAGAATAAAATTAGATCGGTTTCTAATTCACTGCCATCGTTAAAACAAAGTTTATAACGACAGCTATCACCTTTTTCAATGACGTTAGTGGCTTTGGATGTGTGCACTTGCACGCCCAGCTCTTCAATTTTACTTTTTAATAAACGACCACCGCCGCCATCAATTTGCACGCCCATTAACTGCGGAGCAAATTCAACAACGTGTGTTTGTAGGCCTAATTGTTTGATAGCATTTGCCGCTTCTAGACCTAATAAACCACCACCAATAACGACACCGACTTTACTCACTTTAGCGCTATTTGCTATGTCTTCTAAATCATCAATGGTACGATAAACTAGGCAGTGATCTTGATCTTTACCGGGAATAGGAGGCACAAATGGATAAGAGCCTGTTGCTAAAATCAACTTGTCGTAGTGATATGTGGCACCGCTTTCGGTCGTGACACATTTAGCGACTTTATCAATCTTGATCACTTTGGCATTGGTTTTAAAAGTAACACCAAGTTCGTCATAATGTTCTGGCGTGGTCATCGCCAAGTCTTCGGCAGTTTTGCCACCAAAGTATTCGGATAAGTGCACTCTATCATAAGCTAAACGTGATTCTGCCGAGAGCACTGTTATTTGATAATCTGAATTTTTAGCCATTTCTTCAACAAAGTGATGGCCAACCATGCCATTACCAACCACAACAATTTTAGCTTTGCTCAACAGCTGTTTATTTGTATTCATAAGGACAATCCTACTCATAGTGCGAGAATAGAATAAAACGCTTTAGCAAAGGCTTAGTTGCCACCAAGGTTCTATTCAACATGGTATAAGTAGAGCAAGCTAAGTGCCAACTAAATTAATAGTTATATAACAAGTAGTTATATGGTTTACATCTCTATATCTGTTAGTTGATGCACTAGGGTGATGACTATTGAGCACTGCTACGGTGCAAGTGCTGACAAAAACTTAAACAAGCTGAACCTGGCTCAATAAATGGCAATTGAGGGCTGCACTCGGTAAATTTCAGGGTCTAATGATGAATGTTTTGCTACTAAAAAGGCGATATTATCTCGCTGGCATTATGTTAGCGACTGCTAATTTTAGTCGCTATGAGCTTTAGCCGAACAAAGGATGGATATAGCGCCTATATCGACTCCAACACATTAAGGCTCTAATATCCGTTACATGACTTTTCGCTACAAAGCCCTGAATAGCGCTACTTTGCTCACGTTGTTATAGAAGAGACAATCCCTGCTCTGTTCGCTAAGCTAGTGTCCTTGGCTCGCTTAAATGTTTCGATAAATTGGCTGGCTGGCATAGGTCTGCCGGTATAATATCCCTGCACAAAATCACATTTTTCGCCCTGTAAATATTGCAGTTGCGCCGCTGTTTCTACGCCTTCGGCAAGTACATCTAATCCTAACGAGTGGCTCATCTGAATAATCGCCGTGGTAATGGATTTATTATCCTCATCATTTTCAAGATCTGAAATAAAACTACGATCTATTTTCACCTTTTGAATCGGAAATCGCTTTAAATAACTCAGCGAAGAATAACCGGTACCAAAATCATCCATTGCCAACTGAAAGCCTGCATCGTGCAAGGTTTGCATCATATCGATGGCTTGGGCTACATTATCCATCACTGCGCCTTCGGTGATTTCAAGTTCGATACAATTGGCGCTAACATCATGTTGTTCTAGGATCAGCAGCATTTGTTGTAAAAAATCTTTACGTCTAAACTGTACCGGTGAAATGTTAATCGCTACCTTAATCGCTGATATTCCCGCATTGACAAAGGTTTTTATGTCACGACATGCCTGTGCCAAAACCCAATCACCCAATTCATTGATCAAGCCACTCTGCTCAGCAACGGCAATAAATGTATCCGGTGGGATCATGCCTTTCTCAGGGTGATGCCAGCGCATCAGCGCTTCGGCGCCTACCAGTGTTTTATGATCGATCGTAAAAATCGGTTGATAATAAAGTTCAAAATGGCCTTGAGTCAAAGACTCCGCTAGATCAGTCAAAATCTCCTTGTTTTGTTGCAATTTAGCATTCATTTCACGAGTAAAGAAACGGGTGGTATTACGACCATCATCCTTCGCCTGATACATGGCAATATCGGCATTGCGTAGCAATTCCTCACTATTATCGGCATCGTCAGGATAAATAGTTACCCCGATGCTACTGCCAATATTTATATTGTTGCCATTCACCTCTATTGGTGTTTTCAATAATTTATTGAATCGCTGAGCAAAGTTCACCGCGTCTGCAATGGTATCAATCTTATTAATAATGAAAGCAAATTCATCTCCACCTAACCGCGCAACCGTATCCATGTCTCGCCCGGTTTCAGAGAGCCTCAGTGCCACTTCTTTAAGTAATTCATCGCCGACTTCATGACCCATGGTGTCATTGATTATCTTGAAGTTATCTAAATCCATAAAAAATACAGCAAATTTATGCCCATGACGTTTAGCCAGCGCTATCGCTTGCTGTAGCCTATCTTGAAATAATAACCGATTAGGCAAACCCGTCAGAGGGTCATGCAGTGCCAAATGTTTTAATTGCTGTTCTGCCTGCTTACGTTCATTTATCTGTAGTGTAAGATCTCGGTTGTTCCTATCTAACGCCATTTTTGCTTGGTTAAAATGATAAGCCAGTAAACCAAATTCATCCTGTCTGCTGTCATCAAGCAATTCTGTGTGAGTATGATCCCCTTCTGGTACCGATTGCTGCAGTTGGTTGACCATTTGATACATAGGCACGATTAAACTACGTCGGCAATAAATAAAGCCGAAAAAAGCCGCGATAATCATGATTGCGGTGAGTAATATTAAGATCAGGTTTGCCACCTTACTCGCGCTGTTTATCGCCACCTGCTGCGGTGTGACCACAATAACCTTCCACAGGGTTTTTGGAATGATAAATACCGACACGTTCACTGGTTCACCGAGTAAAAAATCCTGCTTACTTATCATCGAAATCGTCTTAGCATGACTCTCATCACCCTGATTTCGTAGCAGCAACATATTGGCGACAATTAACTGTGCTTCTGAGAGTGATATCTGCTTACTTTGTTCAGCAATGTCCTCAGCCAGTAGTCTATTTTTTTCTGTTAAAGACTGAATGAAAGATTGATTTATCTCAGTCAATATATCAGCAATAGGCTGAAAAAAATCGACCTTATCGGCTAGTTGATTTACCGTAATATATTCTTGGGTTAAATTATGATTATCTCGATTGCTTATTTTAGTTAACTGCTCATCGGGAAAGGCCAAAAACTTATTATTACGATCGACGGCATAAGCGTAACCGTCAAGTTTAGCGCTACCCTCGCGCAATATCCTATTGAGTTGTTGTAAACTAACATCAACCGTGGCATTGCCGGAAAAATTTTGCTGTTCGAACATCGCCACGGTGCAAGTTACCATCGGCGCCAATGTATATGGGTCCATATAGGACTTGGACCAGAGGCACTCCCCTGGTTTGCTATAACGACCTGGCACATACCAATCTTCATAATGGTAACCAGTACTCTCGGCATCATTATATTGGTCGAAGTATTGCAATTTACCCAAGCTATCTCGACCCCAAAAGAAGCTACGTCGCGTTACGCCAGTGGTGAACTGTTCAGGCTCAGGCCACACGCCACCACCGACAATAAAGTCTTGGTTTTCTTGCATATCAAGCATCTGAGGAATAACTTGGCGGAATAGTTGCGGATCTTTAGGTAATGTTTCCCCTACGGCGGCCAAATTTCGAGCTAAAGTTTCCGCAACACTAATACGTAATGATATTTCGGACACGATACGCGCACCTGTCTCGTCAATCAACTCCTTGTTTTTATTGACTAGGTATTCTTTAACGACGAGATCAACCACCATATAAGTTGCCACGATCATCACTAAAAACAGCAGACTTAAACCAAAAGAAAACTTAAATAAAATGGTCTGTTTGGGTTTTATTCTTGGTCGAATTGAAGACACTCCTTTTCCTAAAAACTAGGTATAGTAATAATACAAACTGAATCACATGGTAAACATACAGCTATTCACTGTATAAACATGATTTAAATTACCTTATTTATCAAACAGATAAGTGTAATTAATTTCATGGTTACCACTATCATTCACTAATGGCATTCCCATTTAGCTTACGCATATTCAATAGAATATCAATAGGTTGTAATGCTGTGTAATATCACTTGCGCGCTGGAGACTAGCAAGGAAGTGCTTATTGCAGCTATGATCAAGGCGACATTTAAGATTAACAGGGGGTTTATTTCATTGCTGCGCTAACCTAAACTATCAGCAATAACAGCTAATAGTTACGCGTGGTTAAAGCAGCTAGACAGTGCCAAGGTATTAAATAGTAATATAGGTGAGATAAGATGGAGCTTACGCTAGGTAAACTCATCTTGGCGGTAAATTCAGGCAAGATTTCATCAGCATCTATCATTTTATCGAGGCAGCCTACTCACTAAGCTTGCCATTAAGTTGCAGGAAAAAAACTGAATATCACCGGATAAAATGGTGACAACAAAGCCCTTTTGTATCTCATAAGTCAGGCATAGCTTGAGAAAATGAGTCACTGTTACTAGTTCATCTACGACTGTATTTTTTTGGCCACTTACCAGCAGAGTTATGGGCTTACTTCACTGTTTGCGTGTAAAACTCGCTAATGTACTGACCACCTTTAATATTGGCAATTAAACGTAATTTATAACTATCACCTTTATTGCTGATTAAGTTACGCAACTCAGTATGACTGCGCCAATAATAAGGACTTTTTTGCATGCCTAAAGGGTAAGGTGTCACTTTATCGTGTTTATCGACTAAAAATAGTGTCACGCTATCAAGCGGAAAAGTAGCGTTCACTTCAGTCACGCCAGCATCATCTGAAATGTTAACTTTAAACTCACCCGATTTCAGTACACAACTTTGATTGATAATATCGCAGTGCCCATCTGGAGATAAGGTGATAAGTTTACTGTCGTTTGCAACCGCCTCTTCATAATAATCAGCGCCAACAAAACCAAAAACAGCTAGGAAAGGGGCCACGATAAAGGCAATCCTTGTGTGTTTATTCATAGGGTATCTTCTTATATTTTTTCTTTAAAAAAACATTTAGTTCTCTAAAGACATTAAAACAAATAACGCTAGAAAAAGAAAGGCTAGCCGACTTTAGGAGAAACAGTCGTCTAGCCTTTGTATTTTAACTTGGCGTGAGCTAAGTCACATCTAATCACTACTAAACTCTAGTGATCGTGTGCGGCACCAGCACCTGATGGTATACGCATGTTTTCAACCATCTCTTGAATATGCTTAGGCGCAGGACCAGTCACTTGTAATACCACAAAGGCAACACTA
Source organism: Colwellia sp. TT2012 (assembly GCF_001440345.1). Lineage (GTDB taxonomy): Bacteria > Pseudomonadota > Gammaproteobacteria > Enterobacterales > Alteromonadaceae > Colwellia. Next base: position 86,146 of record NZ_LJYX01000022.1, read on the forward strand.
AAGTTAACTATCGCACCAATGACACCAAAGGCATTAGGTGAAATACCGAAGAACCAGTTAGGTTCCATGCCACCTAGGAACGAAGTACCTGGGATAAACATAATACCCTTATGTTGGAACACGTATAACATAGTGATACCAATACCTGAACACATACCTGCCACTGCCGCTGGGCCACTCATTTTCTTACAGAAAATACCCATCATTAGTGCCGGGAAGATACTGGATGCCGCTAAACCAAAGGCTAAGGCGACCGTACCTGCGGCAAATCCAGGCGGATTCAGCCCTAAGTATCCCGAGACGATTATTGCGATGGTCATCACCACTCGACTCGATAACAGCTCATTTTTCTCGGACATGTCTGGTGTTAATATACCCTTCATTAAATCATGCGAGATGGAGGAGGATATCGCCAATAACAAACCAGCAGCGGTTGACAGTGCGGCGGCTAAACCACCCGCGGCAACTAAGGCGATAACCCAGTTAGGTAAGTTAGCAATAGCCGGGTTAGCAAGTACCATAATGTCACGGTCAACTTTAACCATTTCATTAATAAGTATTTCTTTACCCGTTTTTTCATCAATTATGATTTTATCGGTATTATTAGCCGTATATTGAATTTTACCATCACCATTTTTATCTTCATACTTTAACAGACCGGTTTTTTCCCAATCTTTAAACCATTGTGGACGCTCGTCATAAACAAGGTTTTGACCGGCTACTGGTTCAATAGTATTCATTAAATTCAAACGAGCCATAGCACCAACTGCCGGAGCTACGGTATAAAGTAAAGCGATACATACTAAAGCGTAACCCGCTGAAGCACGTGCTGCTTGTACTGAAGGTACAGTGAAGAAGCGCATAATTACATGAGGAAGACCGGCAGTACCTATCATCAGAGATAAGGTGTAAGCGAACATGTTCACTGTGCTACCTAAGTTAGCTGTGGTGTACTCTTTAAAGCCTAAATCAGTTACTACTAAATCAAGTTTATCAAGTAAGTACATGCCACTACCGTCAGCTAAGGTTGAACCTAAACCAAGCTGTGGAATTGGGTTACCGGTAAGCTGTAATGAAATGAATACCGCTGGAATAGTATAAGCAAAAATCATCACCACGTATTGGGCTATTTGTGTATAAGTAATACCTTTCATACCACCAAGTACTGCGTATACCCAAACAACGAACATACCAATGTATAAACCGTTATCATAGTCAATTTCTAAGAAACGAGAGAAAGCAACACCGACACCTTTCATTTGACCAATGATGTAAGTTAATGAAGCGATGATTAAACAAGCAACCGCAACAACACGGGCAGTTTTAGAATAGTATCTATCGAAGATAAATTCAGGTACGGTAAATTTACCGTGTTTACGCATATATGGCGCTAACAGCAAAGCCAATAAGACATAACCACCAGTCCAACCCATTAAAAATACTGAGCCGCCGTAGCCCATAAAGGAAATCATGCCAGCCATTGAAATAAACGACGCTGCCGACATCCAATCGGCGCCAATAGCCATACCATTTTGTAATGGCGTAATACCACCACCAGCAACATAAAAATCACTGGTTGAATCCGCACGAGCCCACCAAGCAATAGCGAAATATAAGGCGAATGTGCCGAACACGGCAATGTAAGTATATAGTTTTAACTCTTCCATGCTTAGTCCTCCGAGTGATATTTTTTATCAAGCTTGTTCATTTTGGCACCATACCAAAAGATCAAACCTAAAAATGCGTAAATAGAGCCTTGTTGGGCAAACCAAAAACCAAGTTTGTAGCCACCTAGACGAAATTCATTTAATGGTTCAACTAACAGTAAACCTAAACCAAATGAAACTACAAACCAGATGGTGAGACAGATAAAGATCAGACGAAGATTCTCCGACCAATAGGTTTCTTTATTTTCTTCCACGATGTTCTCCTAGCGAATGTATAACGTTAATTAGCGTTTTATAGTTTTATTGCGCTTTGACGCCTTTTTTTATAAAGCGTTATAAAAAGTTGTAATAGTTCTAGTGAAAGTGTGGCTATAGATTTCAGTCACTTGCCAACAAAAAATTTAGATGACAGTGGCAAAAATCCATATGCAACTTTTACTGTTAATTAATCTAGCAAGCTTTTTTTTGACGGGATATTAGCCTTTAGTCTAGATCGAAACAAAAGGCATAAGCCTGAGCCCAACTGAGTAATTAGTCTATTTTTACTCATCAGCTGATACTTGTGGGTTTTTCTAAAATAAAACTTTAGTCTAGGTTTGCGCGATAATTCTTGTCTATACCGCAACAAAACTCTAAATTAACGCCATTACTTGATATTTGATCATTACTGGCTAGATGACGGGGCAAAACATGGCTACTGAACTTTCAGAAATTAGCACGTTTATTCACAGCATTCCGCCTTTTGATAGCTTGCCTAAGCAGGTATTGGCGCAGCTGGTGCGGGAATTAACGATCAATTATGTGCGAAAAGGTGACTATCTGCCGCCAAAAGGCGTTAACGAGCCGAGATTATATATATTGCGCAAAGGGGCTATCAGCTGCCTTTCCTCTGACGGTAAATTAGTCAGCCGCTTGGGTGAAGGCGACTTGTGTGACGCTTTTTATCATCACGATGAGCAGACACTAAGTAATAGTAAAATCACCTCCGAAAGCCCGCTACAAGTTCAAACCGATGAAGATTGTTTGCTCTACAGCGTCAAGGCCGCTGTCTTAGATGAAATAGGAGCACGTTTCCCTAGTATTAGCGATTATTTTAGCCAAAACTCCGCCCAGCGTTTAAAAAATAAAATGACTCAAGTAAATGAAGAAGCCATTCTATCTTCCTCCTTGATGAATACTGCCGTCAGTAATTTCTACCAAAGTCCTATCGCCTCGATTAATGCTGAAAAAACCATTCAGCAAGCAGCTATGCAAATGAATGAAGAGGGCTATTCCTGTTTAGTTGTGATTGACAAAGAAAATCCCGTTGGCATCGTCACTGATAAAGATATCCGTCGCCGTTGTGTCGCTACCGGATTAGCAACCAGTGCAGCCATTAGCGAAATTATGACCCGCGATATGTATACTATTGATGTGAAAAGCAACGCTTATGATGCGTTAATGATGATGACGGCTAAACATATCCATCACCTGCCCGTCACCCGACATGACCAGCTAGTTGGTATGGTTACTGTCACGGATTTGATTAATAACGAAGGCCATAATGCCATTAATTTGTCGAGCATTATCCACAAAGCACGTACCATTGCTGAGCTAAAAGAAATCAGTCAGTTATTACCTAAATTGCAAATTCGCCTAGCAAAACTAGGCAGCAGTGCCGACCACGTTGGTAAGAGTATCAGCGCTATTACCATGGCATTTACTAAGCGCTTAATTGCGATGGCCGAATATAAGTATGGCCAAGCGCCGGTACCCTATGCTTGGCTTGCTGCGGGATCGCAAGCTAGACAAGAGCAGTTAGCGCATTCAGATCAAGATAATGCCATTATTATTTGCAACTCCATGAAGCCTTATGATGATGCTTGGTTTGAAAGTCTCGCTACTTTTGTCTGTGATGGTTTAGCTGAGTGTGGTTTTATCTATTGTCCCGGCGATATTATGGCCACTAATCCTAAATGGCGCCAGCCACAAAAAATGTGGCATAAATACTTTACCGATTGGGTTGAGACACCTAGCCCAAAAGCACTATTAAACAGTACTATCTTCTTTGATTTAGAGACCGTTTATGGTGATGCGTCTTTACTTAACCAGGTAAGAAAAAAACTACTCCATAAAACCCAAAGCAACACGCTATTTATCGCTCATTTAACTAAAAACGCCTTAAACTTACGCCCGCCACTGGGCTTTTTTCGCGACTTTGTTTTAAAGCACAATGGTAAACATAGAGCCACTCTCGATTTGAAACATAATGGCATAGCGCCAGTGGTCGATTTGGCGAGAATTTATGCTTTATCTGAAGGTATTAGTGCGGTAAATACCATTGAGCGAATTCAACAGGCAGCGGGCACACCTTCGCTAAGTAAAGAATCAGCGGAAAACCTAATTGATGCTTATGAGTTTTTAGGTATGCTCAGAGTAGAGCATCAAGCGAAAGAGTTAATGCGTGGCAAGAGTGCTAATAACTATTTGTCACCGAAAGAAATCTCTAAGTTAGAGCAGGGGCACCTTAAAGATGCCTTTAAGGTGATTAAAAATCTACAAGATGCTAGACAATCGAGCTACTAATGCCCAGTACAACCTTAATTAATTCACCGATGTTCTCTTGGCTGCTGGGTTATGAAGCCAAGCGTAAACTGTTATTAAAAAAAGCACCGGCTGGCGTGTTACATGATTTTTTATCTGTGCCTTTACCCAATATAAATACTCCCATTGATAAAGTCGCTATTTTGGCGGTGGATTTTGAAACAACGGGCCTTAATGCCAAACAAGATAAATTACTGAGTGTCGGTTATATCACCCTTCAACAGCAACAAATTTCACTCAAGTCCAGCTACCATCAAATTATCAAAAGCAAAGCACAACTTGAAGAAAGTAATGTCATTATTCATCACATTACTGATAGCCAAAAAGAGCAAGGGCAAGCCTTAGCAACTGTGGTGGCATCTTTACTGCAAGCACTGGCGGGTAAAGTTATGCTGGTACATTTTGCTCGCATTGAAAAACAATTTTTGACTGAAGCTTGTTATGAGCTTTATGGCATGGCACCCAGTTTCCCTATGATAGATACCCTGGCACTGGCTAAGCGCCGTTTAGATAAACGCGATGTTGCTTATGATCCCTCGGAATTACGCCTTGCCAGCCTACGTCATAAAATACAATTACCCGAGCACCATGGCCATAATGCCCTCAACGATGCTATTGCTACCGCCGAATTATTTATGGCTCAAATGAGTAAAGTCAATAAAGATGGCAAGATTACGCTGAAAGATGTCTTACTCTAGGACTGTATAAAAAACATCCCGGATAAAGCTTCTGCTGCAATATCAATTTCACCTCTATTTTGTCAAATAGTGCTCTCTTTTGAGCGCTAACGCTTCCGCTTTACTGTGCTTAGGTTACAATCAAGCCATGCATAAAAATGCCAGACAAAGGATGCTCATGAATAATTTACTGAATGCAGAAAACAACGGTACAGCGTTAATAATCCTTGAAAAAACAGCCTATCCAGCATGGCTTGAAAAGCAAGATAAACGTTGTCAGAACTGGTTAGAAAACACCCAGTACAAAGGTGATGGTTTAGCCCTTATCCCTAATAACCAAGGTAAGCTAAGCCAAGCTTTATTCGTGGTTACTGATGCGCATGATTATTTTGCTTGTGGCGACTTAATCAAGCAGTTACCCCAAGGTCAATATTTATTGCAAGCACAAGCCGAACACGTTACCGCGATCAGTTTTGGTTGGTTAGTTGGTGCTTATCAATATGATAGATATATCACCGACAAGTCAGATAAAACATTAGCTAGTTTAGCGATTAACAATGCGGAGATAGTTGCCAGCGCCATTAAATTTGCCCAAGCAACCGCCTTAACACGTGATCTCGTCAATACTCCTGCTGCCGATATGATGCCAGTAGATATAGCCCAAGCTACGTTAGAGCTTGCTGAGACATTTAATGGTGCAGTTACACAAATTATTGGTGACGAGCTATTAGTTCATAATTACCCCACTATTCATGCGGTAGGTCGCGCCAGTATTAATACCCCGCGTTTAATCGATTTAACTTGGGGTGATAAAAGTCATCCACAAGTAACACTTATTGGTAAAGGTGTCTGTTTTGACAGTGGTGGTTTAGATATGAAACCCGCTGCTGGCATGCGTAATATGAAAAAAGATATGGGCGGAGCTGCTCATGTTTTAGGTTTAGCGCAGCTGATCATGGCACATAACTTACCCATTTATTTACGAGTATTAATTCCAGCGGTAGAAAATGCGGTGTCAAGCAATGCCCTTCGTCCAGGCGATGTGGTTACTACGCGTAAAGGTCTTTCTGTTGAAATTCATAATACCGATGCCGAAGGTCGTTTGGTGCTATGTGATGCCTTAGCAGAGGCAGAAAACGATGAGCCTGAATTGATCATAGATTTTGCCACCTTAACCGGTGCTATGCGTGTTGCTTTAGGCACTGAAATAGCGGGATTTTTCTCCAATAATGATCAAATTGCTGCCGAGATCACTTCTGCCGGCAGTAAAATTAGCGATCCGGTATGGCGTATGCCGTTACATAAGCCTTATGATGATTTATTCCAAAGCACTATAGCTGATATGACTAACTGCCCAACCCAGCCTTTTGGCGGTGCTATTACTGCCGCATTATATTTACAGCGGTTTGTTGAAAAGACCGATTGGGTACACTTTGATGTTATGGCTTTTAATGTTCGTCATTTGCCTGGTCGCCCCTTAGGTGGTGAGGCTTTTGGTATCCGTGCTGTGTTCGACTATTTACAAGCTAGGTTTAAATAGGCTAGGCGGATTAGGTACAATAGATGTTCGCCGCTGCATAGTTATCCTGGTCGCCCCTTAGGTGGCGAGGCTTTTGCTATCCGTGCGTTATTTATCGCTAGTATGCGACTATTTACCAGCTAGGTTTAAATAGGCTAGGCGGATTAGGTACAGTAGATGTTCGCCGCTGCATAGTTATCCTGGTCGCCCCTTAGGTGGCGAGGCTTTTGCTATCCGTGCGTTATTTATCGCTAGTATGCGACTATTTACCAGCTAGGTTTAAATAGGCTAGGCGGATTAGGTACAATAGATGTTCGCCGCTGCATAGTTATCCTGGTCGCCCCTTAGGTGGCGAGGCTTTTGCTATCCGTGCTGTGTTCGACTATTTACAAGCTAGGTTTAAATAGGCTAGGCGGATTAGGTACAGTAGATGTTCGCCGCTGCATAGTTATCCTGGTCGCCCCTTAGGTGGTGAGGCTTTTGGTATCCGTGCGTTATTTACCGCGAGTATGCGACTATTTACAAGCTAGGTTTAAATAGCTAGCTTTTAATTTTATTGCTTATTTTCCGTAAAAAATCAGCCTAATATCTTAGGCTAATTTACTTTTATAAAGTCATCCTGTCATAACTTATGTAGGCTGACTTTTTTATGCTTTACTCTTTATGCGCACACTTAGTGTATTTGATATTTAGCATAGATTTTTTCAATAGTGCCATCGTGCTTAAGCTGTTTTATCACTTTATTGACCGCATCCCTTAAGTCGGCATCTTTAAAGGCCATATGCGAATACACATCTGGCCATAAGTGATGAATGTTAAAGTCACTTTTCTTTATCTGTGTCTTTCCTTGGTAATATTTATGCTCTAAGTCATGAAAGAATATATGAATATCACCTACTCGAATATCTTTCTGGCCCGCGGCCATTAAATAAGTAGTCTCTTTAGGGTGGGAGTGCTCTGAGTAATTAACATTAGCCAATGCCATTTTTTTATACTGCTCACCCAAGAGATCGGTTGCCCCTTGATAAGCGGCGATAGAAAATGCCTGTAAGTCGTCGATACTTTCGATTTCAAGACCATGCTCCTTCTTAGACACAGCCACATCGGTATAACGGAAAAGCGCCGCAGATAAATAACCATTCACTTTTGCAGCAGAAAATATATTACAAGCGACGTCAATAATCTTGCCGCTGTTAATTTCATGTAGCAATCTATGATTACTCATAAAAATGAATTGAACTTCATATTCAGGCAATTGCTTAAATATTTCTCGGGTTATATCAAGAAACAAACCCTTGTTTTCCGCTTCGATAAAAAATGGCGGGAAATTACCGACACCAACACGCAGCTCGTGTTTGGCAAGTAACAAAGAAGGAAAAAACAGTAAAAAAACAATTAACACCTGCGGGTATATTTTAAACATAAACGAACAAATTGTTGATAATGCCGTAAACAGTATAAACCAAGTGTTAACTAAATTTAAACAACTAAATTTAAAGGTCACTAACGGCCGTCGCTTGCCAAACTTCATGAGTAGAAAGTTCCTTTTCTTCAGGCAATAAGCACTTAATAGTTTGCTCACTCCAGTAACGCTACGCCATGAGATAGCCAAAAATATTTTTAAAACCTCGCCATAAAGTAACGTTTTTTTTCATCTCGGTACTTGCGTCAGTTGTCATAATTTTTCTTCTTCTCCTTGTTATTTTACTTAGTCGCTACATATTATTACCTTAATTTATTGTCAATTTGTGCTAATTAATAAATTTGACAAAATACCCACGAGTAACCTCTATTTAATCTCGATTTTTACTCTTTTCATCGAATTTAATACATTTCCCATTGGTTTCACGCTCAAAAAAACATAAACTCAGGACGTTGAAATTTTTCAAATAGACCTCTAGGACTAGAAATGAAACTAAAAATAAACTCGTTAAAACAAGCCTTAGCGCTCAGTTTTGGCTTGCTTACTTGCTCAGTCGCCACAGCTGAACAAACAAGCAAAGTTATTACCGCTGAAAACCTGGCCACCTTGCAATCCGTTAGCCAAGCACAAGTAAGCCCAAGTGGTGAATATATTGCCTATACTCGCTCAGTTCCTCGGGAAATCTATGTTGAAAAAGACGGTAAAAATTGGACTGAGTTATATCTAGTGAATGATAAAGGCGTAGAGCGTGCTTTTATTACTGGCAAAGTAAATGTTAGAAGTATTCAGTGGTCTGCTGATGGTGCATTAATTTACTTCTTAGCCAAAATGCATGATGATAAATTCACTGCTCTTTATCAAATCCCGGTCAATGGTGGCCAAGCACAAAAATCCGTGCACTTAAAAGACACCAACATTGCTCATTATGCGCTGAGCAATGATAATAAAAAAATTGCTATCTTGGCAAAAAAAGCCAAAGATAAATCAGTTAAAAAACTACACGATTTAGGCTTTAAAGCGGAAGTTTTCGAAGAAGAGCTAAGCAATCAACTTTTATACCTAATCGACCTTACTCAGTCTGATAAAGCGCTCACGCCTGAAGCATGGGACATCAAGGGTTATGTTGCTGATGTTCATTTTTCGCCAACAGGTAAAGAGTTATTAGTAAAAACTCAACCTACTGCCTTAATTGATGACAAATACATGAAGTCACAATGGCACATTGTTGATATCGCTAAAAAATCGGTTAAGACTTCTTTTGCTACCGCAGGAAAATTAGGCGCTGCAGAATTTTCCTATGATGGTAAATATGTTGCCTTACTTGGTGCTCAAGACCAGCATGACCCAGCAACAGGTCGCTTATTTATAGCGAATGTTAGCTCAGGAAAAGTAGCTAACTGGTTACCAGATTTTAACGGTCACGTCAGTGATTTTGAATGGTCTAATAAGCACAATGAATTATATTTTATCGCCAATATAGGCACCCAGTCTGTTGTTGCCAAGATAAAGCCTGGCGCTAACAAATACCAAACAATCGTTGCTGGTGGACAATTCATCGCCGCTAACTTGAGTATTTCTGACTCAGACAAAACCCTTGTGGTAAAAGCCAACAGTGCTCAGCATCCTAACGAAGTATTTATGCTGCGCGGAAAAAAACAAACGCGTTTAACTGACTCAAATACTTGGTTAAATGATGTTTCATTAGCGAAACAAGAAAGCCTTACTATTAAAGCCCGTGACGGTGTTGAAATTGGTGGTGTGTTAATTTATCCTCTTGATTACAAAAAAGGTCAGCGTTATCCATTAATCATGTCAGTACACGGTGGCCCAGAAAGCCATGATAAAGATGGCTGGTTAACCGCTTACTCTCGTCCTGGCCAATTAGCGGCAGCACAAGGTTACGTGGTATTTCACCCTAACTACCGTGGTAGCACAGGTAAAGGCGTAGACTATTCTAAACTGGGGCAAAATGATTACGCCGGTAAAGAATTTGATGACTTGGTCGACCTTAAAAACCACCTGGTTAATATTGGTTTAGTGAATGAGAAAAAAGTGGGTATCACTGGCGGCTCATACGGTGGTTATGCTTCCGCTTGGGGTGCAACTAAACTCACTAAGCATTTTGCCGCTAGTGTCATGTTTGTTGGCATTGCTAACCAATTATCTAAATTTGGTACTACCGATATTTCCAACGAAATGAATTTGGTCCATGCTCGCTCATACCCATGGGACAAATGGCAATGGTATTTAGAGCGCAGTCCGATTTATTGGGTAGAGCAATCTGAAACACCATTACTCATTATGCACGGTAAAGCCGATCCACGCGTGCATCCAGCACAATCTATGGAAATGTACCGTTACATGAAAGTACGGGGCAAAACCGTGCGTTTAGTCTATTACCCAGGTGAAGGCCATGGTAATAAACGTGCCGCTGCCAAGTACGATTACAGCTTACGTTTAATGCGTTGGATGGATAACTACTTAAAACATGATAACCAGCCAATGCCAGCACATGATTTACCTCATGCAGCGAACTTAACGGCGAAAAAAGAAACGGAAAAAAGCTAAGTAAAGCATTATAAATATTAGCCTAAGGCCAAGTACTGCTGTGCTTGGCCTTTTTTGTCTTTACCTTTTCAGAAGCCGCCCCCTTCATACAAATAGCGAGTCAATTCCCCAAAGATAGACCAGTAAAGCTGAAAAATTAGTTTATTTAAATCTACAAACCAGAGGATTACAAATAATTACAATACAAACCTTTGTAAATAGTAATGATTATCATTAGAATTCGCATAGTTACTTAGTGTTACTCTAATATTATTAAAGGTTTGAGTTATTTATGAAGTTTTCTCCCCTCTTTTTAGCCGTAAGCGCGGTACTTTCTGCAACAACCGTTTCTGCTAATACTGCGGCTAATGCCACAGACAATTTAGCAAACCATTCGTCAGAACATAGCTCACTTAAAGAAATCGAAGTGATTCAAGTTAAGGGTAGCTATTTTAATAGCTATAAAGTAGATAATGCTAACGGTGCCCTGCGCGGTAATATTTCCTTATTAGAAACAGCACAATCGGTCACCGTTATTCCAGATACTGTGATTAACGAACAATTAGCCACTACCTTAGGTGAGGTGCTCGCTAATGATGCCAGCTTAACCGCTGGCTCAAAGCAGCGTAACCGTGAAGTATTTAATTTACGTGGTTTTACCTTAAGCTCTTCCAATGGCTACTTACGTGATGGTCATCAACACTGGTCTCATTACCAACAACCGATTGAAACGCTAGCGAGCATCGAAGTCATCAAAGGGCCTTCAAGTATTTTGTATGGTCAATCAGGCCCTGGTGGTTTAGTGAATATGGTTACTAAAAAACCAACCGCTAACTCTATCTTCAATCTAGGCTTAGATGTTGATCAAGAAGGTTCATCTCGCCTGACATTGGATGCTGGTGGCGCAATAACTGAAGATGAATCGCTACGTTACCGCGCAAACTTAGTTAAGCAAGATGTCACTTATCAACGTGAATATCAAAATGGCGAGCAAAGAGAGCGTGAACGCTTCCTTGGTGCACTTGTTATTGATTATGATGTCAATGAGGACTTACTAGTGCGTTTTCATTATGACAAAACCAATGATAAAGCAGGCTTAGATACCGGCGCTTGGCTTGATGATAAAGGCAATATTATTGGCGATGATAAAACTATTCGTGATATGTCATGGGCCTTTACCGACATTACCGTAGAAAACTATGGTGTTGATGTTAACTATATTTTAACGGATTCATGGCAAGTAAAGCTTGGTTACAATAGCCAGACTTTTGAGCGCCAGCGCTTTGAATCAGCGCCTAAAAAGCCTAGCGGCTTTGTCCAGGGTGACGTCTATACCTCAAAACCTTATGACCGTTTTGATGATTGGCAGTTCACTACCAGTTTTATTGATTTTACCGGCGAGTTTTCACTTACTGGCGTTGAGCATCAACTACTCATTGGCGCTAACTACCTTGATTATTATTACGGACAACTTAAAGTGAAAGGCGAGAGCTTTGCCTATAGTGCCGGTCAAGCCGAGCCAACCCGTCCGGATATTAGCTATACCACTGATGACAGCCTATATACTAGCGAATACAACTATTACGGTATTTATATTCAAGACTTGATCACCATTAACCAAGAGTGGCAAGTAATGATTGGTGGTCGTTACGACAAGCAAAGCAAAGAAGGTGCTGATAATGAATCATTACTGCCTAAAGCCGGTGTGCTTTATCACCCAAGTGACAGTACTACCTTCTACGCTAGCTATAGTGAGGGTTTTGAACCACAAAGCAGTGAAACTATCAATGATGATGAAGACTTAAACTATGGCATGGAAATAGATGCTATGACCTCACAGCAGTATGAGCTAGGGGCAAAATGGCAGCTATTCGATGATCGCTTATTACTGACCTCGGCTTTATTTGATATTACCAAGACGGGTGTACTGGTAACCGAATATTATCAAGATGATAGCTACCGTACTTCGCAAGTAGGTGAACAGAGGCACAAAGGCTTTGAAATGGCGGCTCAAGGCGCAGTCACCGATAAACTTTTTGTTATGGCCTCTATGATAAATTTAGATGCAAGCTATGAAAGTGATGAAAAATACACAGGTAAAACACCTATTGATGCGCCAGAGTGGTCCGCGTCAATTTGGTCTCGCTACGAATTAACCGAAAACCTTGCCATTAATGCCGGTGCTTTTTATCAAGGTGAGCGTTTTGCTGATCAAGACAACACTATCGTAAAAGATGCTTATACCCGTATTGATCTGGGTGCCACTTATAAAATCACCTTAAATAATACCGACATTAACTTACGTTTAAATGTGAAAAACTTATTTGATACCGGCTACCTAGCAGGTGGTGGTACTTCTAATGTGACCGTTGGTGATGGCATTAGCTACCGCCTTGCTGTGCAGCTTGCTTTCTAATGAGCGAGCGAGTAAAAGTTAAGGTAAAATAACAGCAATATAAGCCTAGGATATAAAGCAATGTAATGCTGCTTTTATGCTGGGCTTTTTTCTACCTATCACCTTCATTAACCTATTGACCAGCTTCATCGCTATTTTTGAGTCGATAAATTAAGTATTTAAGATCCATAATAACCTAGATGCCTCAACGGCCATTTTTATTCAAGGTAAACATTGGGGTGGTTTTAGCATTGGCTCAAAGCTCAATAAATTTCAAATAATGAAGCTTTCCAATAAAAACCGACTAAAGTCTAAGTAATTTTTCTGGCAATGTAGACTTAGGTCTAATTCCTTTTGTGCACTTTACACTCTAAATTATTATTAGATAACAAAAAGCAACAATACGATAAAATAACAAGCAGCATTTATAGCCAAAATACCTCAAGTAACTTGGCTATAAAAGCACATAGAAAATTAAAAAAAAGACATTACAATAAGTCACACTACAATAAGTAAAAATAAAAAATGGGGAATAGCATGTTTAAGAATTCATTATTTAAGGTTAAAAAATTAGTACTGGCAACCAGTTTATTAGCAGTAACCAATACAGCGAATGCCGGTTACACCATCAAATTAGACGATGGTGATAGCATAACCTTTGGCGGTTACATTAAAGTTGATGCGCGTTATACCAGTGGTAATATTGCTGCAAACGACTACTGGTACGGTGGTGGTACTGTGCTAGACAGTGATATTTCTAACTTTGGCATTGCTGTCAATGAAACCCGTTTTAACACTAAATATGTCCATGGTAATGTCACTGGTTTTATAGAAATGGATTTTTACGGTGATGCCGTGTCAGGTGGCGGTAACGAGATAATTTCTAACTCCTCTAAGCCACGTTTACGTCACGCTTTTATCAAATATAAAAACATTTTAGTGGGCCAAACATGGACTACCTTCCAAAACGTGCTCTCACTGGCTGAAGCAGCTGATTTTGGAGGTCCGTTAGTAGCCTCAGCCTTTATTCGTCAAGGTCAGGTTCGTTATACAAATGGCGGTTTACAGCTTTCTATTGAAAACCCTGAAACCTACAAAGGTGTTCATGGCAATGATTCCATTCCAGACTTTATTGGTAAATATACTTTCACAGGCGACTGGGGTAATGTTTCTGTTTCTGGTTTAGCTCGACAATTACAAACCCTTGATGGCTCTGAATCTGCAGTAGGTTTTGGTGTTGCTGGTCGTATTAATACCTTTGGTAAAGATGATTTTCGCTTTCAACTACACGGTGGTAATGTCGGCCGTTACGTGGGTGTTACCGCCTCTACTGACGTAGCTAAAAATAGTATGGGGAATTGGGAAGCAGAAGATACCACCTCTATCATGGTCGCTTACCGTCATTTCTGGACAAAGGATATGCGTAGTTCAGTATTCTATGGTAATACCACAACTGATCTTCGTGATACAGATCGCTCTCACTGGGGTGTGAATATATTTAAAAACGTAACTAAACAATTATCTTTTGCTTTAGAAGTGGGTAACTTTGAGATGGCGGAATCAAATGCTGATTCAAATTACGTACAATTCTCAACTAAATTTGTACTATAGTTTTAGCATTTAAACCAGATAGAGCACTACCCTTTGTTAACGGCATGTCGCTGCTTTTTACGTTTACTTAGCCGCTGGGCTATAAACCAAGCAGTCCAACAAAGTGTGGTTAATACAATGGCTGTAATAATGGCCGGTTTAGGATTATTTAGGCTACTAATGGAGCCTGCATAGGTGGCAATAATGGCATAAGGTACTGAGCTGACAGACCAAGCAGTAATGAATCTGACAAAAGGCATTTTTGTCAACCCTGACAGACAGGCTGTTATCTCAGGTAAAATAGGCATGGCTCTGGAAAATACAATCATCAAGATGCCGTACTGGTCAAACTGCTCTCTTAATGCCAACCTTTGTTGATGATCTTTAATGATTAGCTTTTCTAACCTTTCACCATAAAAATAACTAAGCAGATAACCGGTGTTCCCCGCTAGCATTACGCCTATTATTGCTGTTATAGCACCATATAAATGACCAAGAAAATAGCCGCTCAATATCATTACTGTGAGGGTAGGCACAGCAATAAATAGGTCGGCAAACAACAATAAGACAATGATTAAGGCTAAATAGAAAATATCGACACTCTTTGCCGCTGTTAACCAAAGCTCTATTTTTTCGACACTGATAACACCAGTGAATTTTACCAGTATAAAAGTTGTTGCAAAAAGAGTCGCCAACACTAATATCAATTTAATTAAAGCACGCATAATATAATCTCCTATGGGTAAATTATTTTGATTGAAATTGGGCTGTTAATATCAGCGAGTTTTACTTTGGCGCGATCAAAGTTGGGTGGACCAAAACTTAATTTGGCACCATTTGAGAAACCTAAACCTTCTGCGGGTATTATGCCTGTCCAGTTTTTAGTGACTTGCCCCGTTTCATCTTCATCGTGCAGTACCTTAATAGCAAACTCTGCTGGCACAGATGAAAATGTGATCGTCATTTTATCAATGACTGCCAGCCTCACTTCGACACTAATAGCTTTAGCATGATCTTTTGGAAATCCGTCATAGCCGTAAAGCATCACCATAATATTACCAGGCTTCTCTGTTGCTATATTATCGATGTATACAACTATATCTTTAGCATTAACTTGTTGGCTCATTAAACTCACCGCTGCCATGATAAAAAAGACTTTAACCACCCGATTAAAAATGTGTTTCATGTTAGGATTTCCTCATTATTGCTTGCGCCAAATTCGGCAACAAGCGATTAAGTAAACGAAGGCGTTTTACTTTGCCAATATCATGATCCAAGATGGTATTTTCTATTCCTTTAATAATTTCTGTGCTTACTTTTTCTGTCGTCATTTTAGACTTACCTCTGCCTTCGGTCATCGGTGTATCAACTAAAGGAAGAAAGGCCTGTAATACTTGCACTTGAGTATTTTTAAGCTGGTACCTAAGACTTTGTGAAAAAATATTTAACGCCCCTTTACTTGCACAATAAATAGCGGATGAGGTTTTGGGTACTAAAGCCAAACCGGAATTCACATTAAGAATAACGGCGTTATGCTGGTGACTTAACATCGGCAGCAATAAATAACATAGGCTGCATAAGGCAGTGAAATTAGTAGTAATTTCATCGTTTATGGACTCGTACTTAAAGTCACTGTCAATGAAGGTAGGGGTATATTGAACCGCAGCATTATTGATTAACACATCCAAACTTGGTGTTGCCAACTGGAGCTGTTTCACCACGGCTGGTAATTCAGCGATATTTTTAAAATCGGTTTTAAAGGCAACAACGCCTGGAAAGTTAATTTTTAATTCGTTGATTTTATTTTGATTTCTTGCAATGATAAATAGCTTATTTTTTGGGTATAGCTTTTCCACCAGTTTTAATCCAATCCCTGATGTGGCTCCAGTAATAAGAATTTTTTTATTAATTAATTTCATGATTATCCTTAAATTGATTAGTTGCCGACTAGTGTAATTAAGGCGACATGTATAATCGTTAACCTAGGTTAAAAAAATGAACTTTATTAGTTTGGTAAAGCAGTTTGGCAGCAGCCAATGTTATAAAAAAAAGTCTTATGTATTTTCACAAGGAGATAAAGATAGTTATATTTATCTGGTGCTAGAGGGGGTGCTTAAAGCCTGTTATTACGATAAAGACGGTAAAGAATATATTAAATCTTTTCTTTTTTCTGGTGATAGCATCGCCAGTTCTCAGGCTTTAAGTGGTGGCTCTTGTAGTTTTAGCTTGTGCTGTTTAAAAGAAGCAAAATTATTAAAATTGTCCTACCAGCAAGTTCGGCAGGCCGCAGATACCAACCTTGAATTCGCCAGTTCTATTATTGATTTATTAATGTCTTTCGCCATGAAAAAAGAGCAGCGGGAATTTGAACTGTTATGTCTAAGCGCGGAACAAAGATATAAAAAATTATTGACTAAATCACCAAATATATCTGAGCAAATAACCCAAAATGATATTGCTAGATACCTGGGTATTACCCCTGTTGCATTAAGCCGGATCAAACATAAACCAAGATAATTAAAAGGGTAAATTTAACGCCGCATAGTTCCTTTTACGCTTTATGCGCACCAATGATATTAGCTGTGCAGCAAAGAAAATACGGCTATGCGATTAAAGTAATCTGTAAAGGTGCTCGAAAGAGTAAGTAAATCGATCCCCATTGATGTCCACCTGAGCCAACAGCTAGAAAAGCGGCATAAATATTAACAGGGAAAATACTATAATGGCAAGTTTGGCAGCCCTATGTTGAATACTTTGGCTATTGCTATAGCGAAATCCAGCGTTATATTCTTTTTAACATCGTATAACTGAGAAAGCCTGCACACAAGGCTTTTTAGTCTGTGAATGAGCTTTACCGAAGCGTTGAAGCAGATCGTCAGAAACTAGGAGTTGCGTGACAGAGCCATCAACAGCTAATAGTCGATGACCTTGCCATTTATTAATATTGGTAACCTCATAAAACTTATTGACCAGATCATCGTTTCACTCACCAGTATTGCCGACTTTATTCCTGTCGGTTATTAATAGCTATGCTTATTGGCTGCCTATGGCTTTGTTATATGATTAACTCAGGGGTATTAAGTATATTTGCACAAGTTGCCAATGAGGCGAAATTTAATGCTATGGCAGAGGTTGTCGCTCATTTTAAAATGGCATAAAAAAACCAGTAATACCTATCGATTAAGATAATATTACTGGCTAAACCATCAAAATTTTAAAGTCGAAGTGAACTCCGTAGAATTCTAAAGTGGTTACTTAGTGATTATGTGTCCTGGATCATAACCACTAAGTTCCATGCTTTACTGTTACTTACTTAGTGAGAGAGCATTCACTGCCCAAGCAACAAAACAAATGATAATCATTCTCATTACATTAGTCAACACTATTTGTTAACTTTATTAAGTAATACCACTTTTATTAAGTTTGTGATCTTGTTGTGCATAGGAAAAATAAATCAGGGCAAGACGCTCGATTGAGCAATAGCGAGCTATTGGGATTGAGAGCAACGCTGACATGCAGTATTTTAACCAGCACAAGTGAGTGATAATTAAATGAAATTGATATAATACTCACATTGGTATAACAGGCATAAAAAAGCCAGTAATACCTATCGATTAAGATAATATTACTGGCTAAACCATCAAAAATTTTAAAGTCGAATTGAACAGAGTAGAACTCGGTAGAATCCCAAAGTGGTCACTTAGTGGTTATGTGTCCTGAAGCATAACCACTAAGTTCCGTGCTTTGCTATTACCTATTTAGTGAGAGAGCATTCACTGCCTAAGCAACAAAACAAATGATAATCATTCTCATTAAGATAGTCAACATTATTTTTACAATTAAATTGAAATTGCTGTTTTTATTTATTCAACTTAGCAAAAGCATCGGCGAAAGCGTTACCCATAGCGACGTTATCAATTTTTTTACCTTTCGATGTATTTTGCTTTACCGGTGTTTTTCCTTGGTTCTTGCTACTGTTTTGGTGATTTTTCGCTTTATTGTTATCACGCTTGCCGCTATCTTTAGGCTGATAAGGCTTGTTCGCTTGTGTATTAGCTTGCTCATCTAATCGCATGGTTAAACTAATACGTTTTCTCGCTACATCAATCTCTAAGACTTTCACCTTAACAATATCTCCTGCTTTGACAATTTCACGCGGGTCACTGATAAACTTATTGGTTATTGATGAAATATGCACTAAACCATCTTGGTGTACACCAATATCAACAAAAGCACCGAAGTTAGCCACATTAGAGACTACCCCCTCAAGTATCATGCCTACGGATAAATCTGCCATGGTAGTTACACCTTCGGCAAAACTAGCCGTTTTAAAGTCAGGCCGTGGATCCCTACTTGGCTTAGCCAATTCATTGATAACATCTTTAACGGTAACTTCACCAAATTCATCGTTAGTTAACTGGCTAATGTCTAGCGCTTTTAACTGTTCAGCATTGTTAAGTACCTGGTTAACATCAAGCTGTAATTGTTTAATGATTTTCTCTACCAATGCATAACTTTCCGGATGTAAGGCCGACTGATCTAACGGGTTATCTCCGTCAGTAATACGTAAAAAACCGGCTGCTTGCTCATAAGCTTTTGGCCCTAAGCGGGCAACTTTTTTCAATTGTTTTCTATTAGTAAAGCGTCCTTCTTTATCGCGAAAGGCGACAATATTATTAGCCATAGTTTTATTTAAACCAGAGACCCGCATTAATAACGCTGCTGACGCACTGTTTAAGTCAACACCAACCGCATTGACACAATCTTCAACGACATCGTCAAGGGTTTTACTCAACTGGCTCTGACTGACATCATGCTGATATTGGCCAACCCCTATTGCTTTTGGGTCAATTTTCACCAATTCAGCCAAGGGATCTTGTAATCGTCGGGCAATAGAAACTGCACCACGTATTGATACATCTAGGTCTGGAAATTCATTGGCGGCAAATTCAGAGGCTGAATAGACAGAGGCGCCGGCCTCACTAACAATCATTTTAGTGAGTGTTAATTTACTTTCATCGTCTTTAAAGGTTTGTATAACCTCGGCAACTAATTTGTCACTTTCACGTGAACCAGTGCCATTGCCAATAGCTACTAGCTCTACTTTATGTTGGCGGCAAATATTGACTAGAGTTCGCACGGATTTATCCCAGTGCTTTTGTGGCACATGCGGGAATATAGTGGTGGTGTATAATAATTTTCCGGTGCCATCAACAATGGCAATTTTACAACCGGTTCTTAAACCCGGATCTAAGCCAAGAGTCACTTGTGGTCCAGCTGGTGCAGCCATTAACAAATCAGCAAGGTTATTTGAGAATACTTCTATTGCTTGTGTTTCTGCTTGTTCACGTAAACTGGTAATGAGTTCAGTGGTTAAGCTGACTCCCAATTTAGCTTTCCAAGTTAATTGCACTACCTTGGTTAAGAATTCAGCACCTGCTTGTTTCGTTAACCGCAATGTTAAGTGCTCACTAATAATTTGTTCTGCGCTCGAACAAGTTCCGCTCTCTTGTCCAGGATCGACATCAATACTAAGTTGTAAAAAACCTTCATTTCTACCGCGTAACATAGCCAACATTCGATGTGAGGGTACCGTTCTCAGTTTCTCACTATGCTCAAAGTAATCACGAAATTTTGCGGCGGCTTTATCTTGGCCCTTAACAAGCTTGCTGGTTAAGTGCGCTTGTTTTAATAAGTGACGACGCAATTTTGCTAATAAATTAGCATCTTCACTAAAACGTTCCGCTAAAATATAGCTAGCGCCATCAAGTACCGCTTTAACATCAGCAAAACCTGCCTTTGCATTAATAAAAGCATTTGCTTCTTGTTCTGGTGATAACTGCCAATTATTAAAAAGCTTATTCGCTAGCGGCTCTATACCCGCTTCACAGGCTATTTTACCTTTGGTGCGGCGTTTAGGTTTAAAGGGTAAATATAAATCTTCTAAACGAGTTTTATTATCGGCTTGTTGGAGCAGCTGAGCCAGTGCTGGCGTTAACTTTTCTTGCTGCTTGATACTGGTTAAAATCACCTGACGGCGATCCTCTAGTTCCCGTAAATAACTTAAACGCTGCGCTAAATGACGCAAATGATTATCGTCTAACCCTTGGGTGACTTCTTTACGGTAACGGGCAATAAATGGCACGGTAGAGCCATCATCAAGTAAGGTAATAGCGGCATTAATTTGTACCGCGTTAACATTGAGTTCTTGAGCAATTTGCTCGGCAATAGTTAACATTAAATTGAAATTCCAACAGCATTAAGAGTAGATAGACATGATAACAGAAAACTATTCTGACGAAAATTACCTAGGCTAAGGTAATGAGATTACTCACTGCCAAGCGTACTCTGTTCGCTACTTACTGCACGTGTTTTCGCTCGCGATGAGATAAAGCATATAAAAAGGCATTAATACCAATGGACCGATTATTTTTGATATTATGTGAGAAGAAGCGAAAACAATAAAAGATATATTGCCATGAAAAGATCAAATTACATTACCCGCGCAGGCTGGGATCGTTTAGATAAAGAGTTAAAGTTTCTTTGGAAAGATGAACGCCCTAAAGTTACTCGTTCCGTCAGTGAAGCAGCAGCGCAAGGCGATCGCAGTGAAAATGCTGAGTATCAATACGGTAAGAAACGTTTACGTGAAATTGATCGCCGTGTTCGATTTTTAATGAAACGTACTGAAGACCTCAATATTGTTTATCCTGTTCCGCAACAAGAAGGGCGAGTATTTTTTGGTGCTTGGGTGACCTTAGTTACTAAAGATGATAGTGAAGTGGTTTATCGTCTGGTTGGCCCAGATGAATGGGACGTTAAACGCGGAGAAATCAGTATCGATTCGCCTATGGCCCGCGCTTTATTAGGCAAAGCTGTGGATGATGAAGTGATAGTACAAGCCCCTGAAGGTGAGCGTGTTTTTGATATTATTAAGATTAGCTATAAAGCAGCACTATAAAGCTAAATTATAAAAGCACTATCGTGCTACCCAACTAGCCTTTTAATTATTTCAGCTCCAATCTACTTCTTTCTGTAATGAGGTCCCATAAGATAAGTGGGCGTTTTTTATTAGAGTCTCCATTGAGTTAGTTACTTCAATAAGCAGGTCAACATTAGTGATATCTTTTTCAAACAAACTAATCCATGCATTTCTACCATTATTTTTAACAGCATAAAGGGCTATATCTGCCAAACTCAAGGTTTGCTCCCAACTAAGAGCTTCTGGTTTTTGTTCAATAAATGGATAACTAGAAATACCAATAGAACATGTTTTATTTAACGTTTTTCCGTTACCAATATCAAATGAGTATGCCTCTATATTAATTCTTATTCTTTCTGCTAAGTTTTGTATCTCTTGCAAATTAACAGTATTTGCAATCACAACAAACTCTTCTCCGCCCCAGCGAACAACCCAATCAGATTCTCTACATGTATCAGTGATTACTTTAACTAACTGTACTAAAACTCTATCGCCTGCATCGTGTCCATGAACATCGTTTACTTGCTTAAAATGATCCATATCAAGCATGATGAAACCTATTTTAGGTGGTGTACCTTCTTTGGGTTTAAAATAAGCTCTTTTTATTTGTGCAATCTCTTTGCCTATGTATTTATGAAAAAAACGGCGATTATGGGCACCCGTTAATTGATCTGTAAGACTAACTTTCTCCAATTCTGCCGTTCTCTCGGCAACTTTACGCTCCAATTGCTCATTAATTGCCTGTACAACAATCACTTTCTTTCTTTGAGAATCAATGAACGCAAAAACTAAGCTCAATAAAAACAAGCCATAGAAAGTATATGCCCACCATGTTTTCCAAGGTGGAGGTAAAACAGTAATATTTAATGATGCTCCATCTTCATTCCAATAACCGTCAGCATTGCTCGCTTTTACTCTGAAGGTATAATCTCCGTTAGGCAGATTAGTATAGGTAGCTCTTCGGTTTTTGTAGTCGGTACTTACCCAATCTTTATCCCAACCGACCAATTGATAAGCAAATTTATTTTTTGTCGGATTAGAGAAATGTAACGCGGCAAATTCAAAGGCAACAATATTGTCTTTATAGGTTAATGTTATCGCTTTAGTTTGGTAAATTGCCTGATTGAGACTAAAACCTGCCACCTCATCAACGGCATTGCTGGATGAAGAGACCGTTAATGATTTTGTCTCACTGTTTTGCTCCAAGGTTGGACTGTTGCTTAATACTAATGGCACTATTGGCACAGATTCATTTAATAAAAACATATCAGTTATCAGCACAATGGGTACTTGCTTATCATCGATAATATTTTCTGGATAAAAACGATTAAACCCATTAATGCCGCCAAAAAATAGTTCTCCATTTTTGCTTTTAAAAGAAGCTCCACTGTTAAATTCATTACTTTGCAGGCCATCGCCAACATCATAATTTCTAAACGTTTTAGCTTTTAGCGTCATCCGTGACAACCCTTGATTGGTACTTAACCAGATATTCCCTTGTTTATCTTCTTCAATACGGTAAATAACATTATTGGCTAGGCCATTTTCTGTTGTGAACCGCTTAAACTTTGCTGTTTTGTTATTAAAAAGGTTAAGCCCACCAGGTGTGCCCACCCAAAGATTGCCTTGGTTATCCTCTAGAAGACTATAGACACTGTCATGACTTAAACTGTTTGCATCATCTGACTGATGACGGTAATGGGTAAACTGCTGGGTTTTGGGATTAAAATGATTGAGACCACCACCATAAGTTCCCACCCAAAGGTTGCCTTGGCTATCCTCTAGAAGACTCCAGACATAATCATCACTTAAACTATTTGCATCACCTGCCTGATGACGGTACTGGGTAAACTGCTGTGTTTTGGGATTAAAATGATTAAGACCGCCACCAAGAGTTCCCACCCAAAGGTTGCCTTGGCTATCCTCTAGAAGACTATAGACAGTGTCATGACTTAAACTATTTGCATCACCTGCCTGATGACGGTAATGGGTAAACTGCTGGGTTTTGGGATTAAAATGATTGAGGCCACCACGAGTTCCCACCCAAAGATTGCCTTGGCTATCCTCTAGAAGACTAAAGACATCGTCATTACTTAAACTATTTGCATCACCTGCCTGATGACGGTACTGGCTAAACTGCTGGGTTTTGGGATTAAAACAATTAAGACCGCCACCAAGAGTTCCCACCCAAAGGTTGCCTTGGCTATCATCTAGAAGACTATAGACAGTGTCATCACTTAAACTGTTTGCATCATCTGACTGATGACGGTAATGGCTAAACTGCTGGATTTTGGGATTAAAATGATTAAGACCGCCACCAAGAGTTCCCACCCAAAGATTGCCTTGGCTATCCTCAACAAGACTATAGACATCGTCATGACTTAAACTATTTGCATCACCTGCCTGATGACGGTAATGGGTAAACTGCTGGGTTTTGGGATTAAAATGATTGAGGCCACCACGAGTTCCCACCCAAAGATTGCCTTGGCTATCCTCTAGAAGACTAAAGACATCGTCATTACTTAAACTATTTGCATCACCTGCCTGATGACGGTACTGGCTAAACTGCTGGGTTTTGGGATTAAAACAATTAAGACCGCCACCAAGAGTTCCCACCCAAAGGTTGCCTTGGCTATCATCTAGAAGACTATAGACAGTGTCATCACTTAAACTGTTTGCATCATCTGACTGATGACGGTAATGGCTAAACTGCTGGATTTTGGGATTAAAATGATTAAGACCGCCACCAAGAGTTCCCACCCAAAGATTGCCTTGGCTATCCTCAACAAGACTATAGACATCGTCATGACTTAAACTATTTGCATCACCTGCCTGATGACGGTAATGGGTAAACTGCTGGGTTTTGGGATTAAAATGATTGAGGCCACCACGAGTTCCCACCCAAAGATTGCCTTGGCTATCCTCTAGAAGACTAAAGACATCGTCATCACTTAAACTATTTGCATCACCTGCCTGATGACGGTACTGGGTAAACTGCTGGGTTTTGGGATTAAAATAATTAAGACCGCCACCATGAGTTCCCACCCAAAGATTGCCTTGGCTATCCTCAACAAGACTATAGACATCGTCATCACTTAAACTATTTGCATCACCTGCCTGATGACGGTAATGGCTAAACTGCTGTGTTTTGGGATTAAAATGATTAAGACCGCCACCACGAGTTCCCACCCAAAGGTTGCCTTGGCTATCCTCAAGAAGACTAAAGACATCGTCATCACTTAAACTATTTGCATCATCTGTCTGATGACGGTAATGGGTAAACTGCTGAGTTTTGGGATTAAAATGATTAAGACCGCCACCACGAGTTCCCACCCAAAGGTTGCCTTGGCTATCTTCTAGAAGACTATAGACAGTGTCATGACTTAAACTATTTAAATCACCTGCCTGATGACGATACTGGGTAAACTGCTGTGTTTTGGGATTAAAATAATTAAGACCGCCGCCACGAGTTCCCACCCAAAGATTCCCTCGGCTGTCTTCAATAAGGCTAAGAATGTCATTATCAGACAGTGAGTGACTATTATTAGGCTCATGTTTAAATACTTTTAGGCTATAGCCATCATATCGAACCAGCCCTTCTTCTGTGCCAATCCATAAAAAACCTGTGCTATCTTGCAGTATTGTATGTACGGAATTTTGGGGTAAGCCATCTTCAATGGTTATGTGCTTAAAGCGAATAGACGGTTTTCCATCAAAAGAAAAAGCAATTGAAGAAAAGAATATCGTTACAAAAAGCAACGTTATAAAAGGTAAGGTTAATTGTATTTTTATTTTTTTAGACAATTGATTTTACTTAAAAATGAATATTCCTTAAGTCTAGTTTAATTTATGGATATAGAAAGTTGCATTTATCAACCTACAGTTTGATTTTTTATGATAAAAATAAGAATAAGAATAAGAATAAAAAACTTGTAGGCAAGAAATTGCCCGTCAGAGTCAGCCTATCCATAGAAATAAAAGATCTGTTTTAGGCTTAACAGCAAGTGATGGAAAGTTAACAGCCGCTTTGATGCTTGCAGCAGACGGTAGAGAATATGCAACTACCTGCTAATGTCGTCTATAGCGCACCAAAGTGATCATTTTAGTCTACCTAAAAGCCTAAGTAACAGGCGATAGATGAATGTTTTATCTTATTAATTTAAATGAAAAGCTAGAGCATTGTGCTTCGCTATGATGGCTAGGTCACTATTTTTTAATAAGTTTAATGAAAAATTCGGCTTAATATTTACTTAATTAGCCTACTTCTAATTGGAATTTGGCAAACATCGAGTACTGGCGGTGGTTTTTTATAGAAAAAGGCACTGTCGCGTGTACGGCGTTGCACCAAGCGCTCGGCAAATGCCGTTGATTCGGTATTTTCGACTTCAAGATGTATTTGCTCAGCTTTTGCTACATCACTCATTAACTGCATACTGACTATTTTAGTAAAGTGGCGCGGCTCAACCGCAGCATCGCCTTCAATAACTGCAGTGCGCTGTATTGCTTGAATATGTTGCATACCATAAACCACGCGACCAAATATGGTCATAATTCGGTCTAAATAACGCGGCGCTTGGCCAATAACAAAGTAAAAATGACTCGAGGCAGAATCCGCAGTATTGTTTCTAGCCATTGCTATAGTACCTGGGCAATGTGTTAACCACGCTTTACCTAGGCTATCATTTTCACCTGCTTGATAAGCCAAAGCAAAACCCTGTTTAAAGCCAGTTTGCGGGGCAAATAAATCGTGTTGCTGTACTGGCGTATAGGTCCATTTACTATCCGTGTGCCATTCTGATTCCATTGCCAATAGCGGTACTGACTTGTCTTTTTTACTACCATCTTTTGGTCCAGCTTGCGCAACAAATCCGTCGATAACACGATAGAACTTGGTACCATCATAAAAACCTTGTTGCGTTAAATCACTAAATTGGGCGGCATTTTTTGGCGAGAATTGTGGCGCCAATTCGATCACCACTTGGCCATGGGGTAAGGTTAATAACACAGTATTGTTCAGTGACAATTTTCGCCACGGAGAATCATCTGCACCGCAAACACTAATAAAAAATAACGTTGCTAACGTCAGCACAGTTTTTAAGGTAACTTTCATGGCACAATTACATCTATTTTTAAGGCAAGTAAATTAAATGCTATCATAGCCACCGGTAAAATTTAACTATATCCACCTTGGAGTATTTCGTGAACAAAAGCCTTATCACCAACCTTATTGCATTAACCTTGACTTTAGGGGGCTATTTTAGCGAACAACATCTTCTTTTTACGTTAGGTCTTTTCGCTTTATCTGGCGCGATAACTAACTGGCTTGCCGTACATATGCTCTTTGAGAAAGTACCGCTACTTTATGGTTCAGGCGTGATCCCCGCGCGTTTTGAAGAATTCAAAGTGGCTATTGGTCAATTGATGATGGAAGAATTTTTCACCGAAGAAAACATTGATCGCTTTTTGTCTGATAGTTCAGGTAAAGCCAGCACTATTAACTTAGCCCCCGTTATTGATAAAGTAGACCTTAGCCCTGCGTTCAAGAGTTTAGTGGAGGTAATTGAAGAATCGTCATTTGGCCCAATGCTTGCCATGGTTGGCGGCAGTGAAGCAATTCAACCAATGAAAGAACCCTTTATTGAAAAAATGAAACTCGCCATACAAGACATAGTGCAAAGTGAGCAATTTAATACTCTACTTAGAGAAGAATTAGAGCAGCCTGATATCATTTCTGGCATGCGAGATAAAGTCAGCGATATTATTGAAAAACGTCTCGATGAATTAACACCGCTGTTAGTCAAAGAGATCATTCAAAAAATGATCAAAAAACACTTAGGTTGGTTAGTGGTCTGGGGCGGTATATTTGGTGGTGTTATTGGCCTAGTTGCAGCACTTACTAATAGTTTCTAATTATTATTTACCCTGATAGCTATTCAGGGTTTTATTGAATAACTCGATGGCACTTATAAAATAAAGCCAAAATCCATACAAATTAATCTTAGTTTTGTCACTATATGGCAGAGAAATCTCTTTAATTGCGCCCTAACTTTACGTTATGCTTGAGTGATTAAAAATTAGAGAGTTTAGACTCATAAGTGCGATGATGCCTTATTGAGGTAACTCTCCTCTAACATAAGGTAAACTTCTGTCATGTTTGGTAGTTTAAAGGCTTTGCCTGCCGATCCAATTCTTGGATTATTAGCTAAATATAGAAAAGATAACAACCCAAATAAAATCGATTTAGGTGTTGGCGTATACAAAAATGAAGCAGGTCACACTGCCATACTTAATTGTGTAAAAAAAGCCGAACAACATCGCCTAAAGACAGAAGACACCAAGGTTTATATTGGTCCTACTGGCTCAGAGTTATTCAACGATGAAATGGCTAAGCTTATTTTTACCGCTGAACATAAAGTATTAAACCAAAATCGTGCTCGTACCGTATCTACCCCTGGTGGTACTGGTGCTTTACGTGTTGCTGCTGAATTTATCAAATCTTGTAAAGCCGGCGCGACCATTTGGGTAAGTAATCCAACCTGGGCAAATCACACCGGTTTATTTAAAGCTGCGGGTTTAAACGTTAAAACGTATCCTTATTACGATTATGAAAACAAAAGCTTAGACTTTGATGGCATGTTAACTGCGCTTAAAGAAGTTAGCAGTGATGACGTAGTGTTATTACACGCTTGTTGCCATAACCCAAGTGGTATGGATTTAAACAAAGAACAATGGCAACAAGTGGCTGAAGTCGCTAAAAACGTTGGTTTTATGCCATTAATTGATATGGCTTACCAAGGTTTTGGCGCTGGTTTAGACGAAGATGCTTACGGTTTACGCTTAATGGCGGAAACCGTGAAAGAAATGATCGTCTGTAGTTCATGTTCTAAAAACTTCGGTCTATACCGTGACCGTATTGGTGCTTGTACCATCATTGGTGAATCAAGCACAGCGGTTGATATCGCTAAGTCGGTCTTACTTTATGTGGTACGTGTTATTTATTCTATGCCACCAGCACATGGCGCGGCTATTGTAGAAACGATCCTAAGTTCAGATGAATTACGTAATGAATGGTATGGCGAATTAAAAGAAATGCGTGATCGCATTAATGGCAACCGCAAATTAATCGTTGATAAGCTTGTAGAAAATGGCGTAACTCGCGACTTTAGCTTTATTCAACGTCAAAGTGGTATGTTCTCTTTCTTAGGTATTACCCCTGAGCAAGTGCAACAGTTACAAGATGAGTACAGCATTTATATGGTCGGTTCTAGCCGCATGAGTATCGCTGGCATTGCCAATAGTAATGTTGATTACTTAGCAAAATCCATTGCTAAAATATTGTAAAGAGCGCGAACAAGTTCCCGCCTACTAGCAATAACGGTAGGCGGCTTATTTTTAAGAAAAGTAATCGCACAAAGTCAAAAATTAATATTACTTACCGTCAGACAGGCTGAGCTTTTTTTATTCTAATAGAGTAAAATAATGCCCAGCCTTTTTTATTGGCAAAAATTTATAACCAGTAGACGAATTAACAACGCCACTGGTTACTACTTAATATGTGATGCAAGTTTGTTTTAAAGGAAAGCACTGTGATTGTTCCCGGTAATTTATTTATTCTTTCTGCGCCAAGTGGTGCCGGAAAATCAAGCCTTATTAAGGCTTTACTAAAGCAAGATAAGCAAGCATCAGCCAGAGCTATGCAGGTATCAGTTTCTCATACCACGCGAGATGCTCGTCCTGGTGAAAATAATGGCGAACATTATCATTTTGTTAGCGTAGCTGAGTTTAAAAAACAAATAAGTAACCATGCCTTTTATGAGTATGCGGAAGTTTTTGGTAACTATTACGGTACGTCTGCTACTGCTATCGATACACAACTTGCCCAAGGTATTGATGTATTTCTTGATATTGATTGGCAAGGTGCTCAACAAGTTCGCATGAAAAAACCGAACGTAACCACTATTTTTATTAGCCCTCCTTCAAAAGAAGAGCTAGAAAGTCGCTTACGAGGTCGCGGCCAAGACAGTGATGAAATAATCGCCAGCCGTATGGCGCAGTCGCAAGCAGAATGCTCTCACTACAAAGAATTTGATTATATTATCGTCAATGACGATTTCGACCAAGCCTTGCTCGATCTAACCACTGTGGTAAATAATCAACGGCTAAAATGCCGCCAGCAAACCATTGCCCAACAAGAATTATTTAGCAAGCTATTAAATAATGAAGCAACAAAACCTGCTAAATAAGTACTATAATAAGATATGCCCTTGGTTGTGTGGCGAGAATACTGATGCTATTAATTTCCGTTGAGTGGGATATAACTTAATAGACATGCTATTACTTACTTGCTTAATTAGTGAGTGAGCAGTAGACTACGCAGCTATTTTGTAAGTTGTTTATTAGTTGGAGTGACCAGATGGCTCGCATAACTGTTGAAGATGCCGTAGAAAAAATCGGTAATCGTTTTGATTTGGTGCTAGTTGCATCACGTCGTGCTCGTCAAATCGCAACGGGCGGAAAAGAACCATTGGTAGACGTCGAAAACGACAAACCAACGGTAATTGCTTTGCGTGAAATCGAAGCAGGCTTAATTACTACCGAAATTATGAATACTTATGATCGTCAACAACAAATCCAGCGAGATACTGCTGAATTAGATGCTGTTGCCGCGATTGTTGGTGGTCAACAAGACGAATTAAGCTAGAGTTGATGCCTTCTATCTAGAGAAGGCTTTAGTTTTAAGCACTTAAAACGCGTACCTTATTCTGCTTTATCTCAGAAAATAGGTTACGCGTTTTTTATTCGTTAAGCTTTAATAGCCGTTTAACTAAGTTACTGGCCACTTGTGCTGGTTGAAATACGCCAAGGCGACGTTGCTCTCAATGCCAATAGCCAGCTATTGGTCAATAGTACACCTTGCCCTGATTTGTTTTTCCTGCCGACAACAAGATCATAAATTTAAGTAACTGGTATGATTTTCCTTGTAAATAGAGCATATTGCCGCGTATTCTATCTAAACTCAAGAAACTTCAACTATGCAGTTAGAGGTAACATGAGTATATACTAGGGTAGATACTCGAACTCCCCCTTTTTCCCCCTTAATTTGGAGTATTAGGTGTACCTATTTGAACCATTAAAAGAACTTACCTCGACCTACCTATCAAAAGTACAAGTTGATCTGCTTAAACACGCCTATGTCGTAGCACGTGATGCCCATGATGGCCAAATGCGCTCAAGTGGTGATCCTTATATTACTCATCCAGTTGCCGTAGCGATTAACTTAGCCCAAATGCATTTAGACCATGAAACCCTCATGGCGGCTTTATTACACGATGTTATTGAAGATACCGACGTTACCAAGGATGAATTAGCGGAACTTTTCGGTCATACCGTAGCAGAACTCGTTGAAGGCGTAAGTAAACTCGATAAATTAAAGTTTACTAACCAAGAAGAAAGGCAAGCGGAAAATTTCCGTAAAATGGTACTTGCCATGGTGCAAGACATTCGTGTTATTTTAATTAAACTTGCCGACCGTACACATAATATGCGCACCCTTGGCTCTTTACGACCTGATAAACGACGTCGTATTGCCCGCGAAACCTTAGAGATTTATGCCCCCATAGCGAACCGTTTAGGTATTCATGATATAAAAAACGAATTAGAGCTATTAGGCTTTGAAGCGCTTTACCCTATGCGGTCACGTGCTTTAAAATCAGCGGTAAAAAGCGCCCGTGGTAATCGTAAAGCTATTATTGATAATATTGAAAAAGAAATTTCGGCTCGTTTAAAGGAAAGCGGTATTGAGGCACAGGTTATCGGCAGAGAGAAGCACCTGTATTCGATTTATAAGAAGATGCTTAATAAGGAATTAATGTTCAATGAAGTCATGGATATCTATGCTTTTCGCGTTATCGTTACTGAGAAAATTGACAACTGCTACCGCGCCTTAGGTGCCGTGCATAATCTCTTCAAACCCATTGAATCACGGTTTAAAGATTACATCGCTATCCCTAAAACTAACGGTTACCAATCACTGCATACATCATTAATTGGCCCCCATGGCATTCCGGTAGAAATTCAAATTCGTACCCAAGATATGGATCAAATGGCGGATAAAGGTATTGCCGCTCACTGGCTCTACAAGCAAGACGGTAAAAACACTGGCACAACGGCACAAATGAAAGCGCGTCGTTGGATGCAAAGTTTACTTGAGCTGCAACAAAGCGCAGGTAGCTCTTTTGAGTTTATTGAAAACGTTAAATCAGACTTATTTCCAGAAGAGATTTATGTCTTTACCCCTAATGGCCGAATTATTGAGTTGCCCATGGGCGCCACCGCTATAGATTTTGCTTATGCAGTACACACGGATGTCGGCAACTCTTGTGTTGGTGTGAAGGTCGACCGAAAACCTTATCCAATGAGCCAACCGATAGATTCAGGACAAACCATAGAAGTAATTACCTCTACGGCAGCCCGACCGAATGCGACCTGGCTAAACTTTGTTGTCACCGCTAAAGCACGTTTACAAATCAGAACTTACTTAAGAAGTTGCGAAAAAGACGAATCCCATGCTTTAGGCCTGCGTTTATTAAGTCATGCCCTGGGTGAAACAAAACTTGAAGATTTAGCGAAAGAAAAAATTGATGAAGTAGTACAACAAAGTGGTAATGCTAGTTTTGATGACTTACTGACCAACATTGGTTTGGGTAATGCGCTGAGTATAGGTATTGCCCGACAGCTAACCGATGGTTTTACCGAAGAGACCGAGCTAGACCCGAACAGCACTAAAGCTAAAATGCCGATAAGAGGTACCGAAGGCATGTTAGTCAATTACGGTAAATGTTGTCGCCCTATCCCTGGTGATGCAATTTTAGCTTACTTAAGTCCAGGTAAAGGCTTAATGGTCCACCAGCAAGGTTGCCGCAATATCAAAGGTCATGACCAAGTTAGCTTGTTCCCAGTAAGATGGGACAATGATATTGATAAAGAATTTATTGCTAAGCTAAGAGTGGAAATCGTCAATCATCAAGGTGCGCTGGCATTACTAACCAATGTTATCGCTCGATGCAACTCCAATGTGCATAGCTTAAACTCAGGTGAAAAAGAAGCAGGTTTATACGTAATCGATATGGAAATCACCTGCCGCGATCGTATTCACTTAGCTGATATTATTCGCAAGATTAAAGTAATGATTGATGTACAACGTGTCATCCGCAATAAATAATAACAGTGCTTTGCCCATTAATGACGGCAAGGCCTAAGACCATTTTGTCTAATTTAGTACTCAATGATGACACGGAAAAATCAGACGGATTGGTATATACCCGTTATCAATCAAAGTGCAGGATTTCAGTGGGAATTAAAATGGCTTTAGGCAAGGGAAATAATTGAAGCATAGTCATTCTATGGTTTAATTATTTAACGCGGTCTAAAGTCATTATAAACCCATCGAAGAAGCGCTTGAGCAACATCACTTCATCGTTACTGTGATTTATAAGGGAATAACCATTATTTCATCACAGTGCCTTGAATTGAAATTTCTCAAGAACTCTGAAACATGCATCTTGAATGGTAACGGGTATAACACTGAACTCACAAAAATTAGCAAATTGAGCGATAAGCTCCAGCAGTTAACAACAGGAAGTATTATGAAAAGTATTATCAGTACAGACAAAGCTCCAAGTGCCATTGGTACATACAGCCAAGCGGTAAAAGTAAATAATACTGTTTATTTATCAGGACAAATTCCTCTTATTGCCGAAACCATGGCAGTGGTTGAAGGTGGTTTTGCTGAACAAGCTGAACAAGTATTTAAAAATCTAGTCGCTGTCTGTGAAGCGGCGGGTGGTGAAATTAACAATATGGTAAAAGTAAATATCTACCTTACGGACCTAAGTAACTTTGCCACGGTAAATGATATTATGAGCCGTTACTTTACTCAGCCTTATCCAGCAAGAGCTGCGGTACAAGTGTCTAGATTGCCTAAAGATGTTGAAATAGAAATTGATGGTGTTATGGAACTGCCTAGCGTTAACTAAAATAGTCTTCATGAATGATATTTATTCGGCATTGTCTGCGCTGTTCGTCCAATTCACTTACTAGGCATAAGCTCAATGGACTCACAGCTTGACGGCTTTGCCTAAATAACACTCACTTTGCCTATTTGATCAAATTATTAGTATTTTTAAAGAAAACTCAAAATGACTCCAGAAAGATTAAAACGTATTAACGCCATGTTAGACCAACGCCAGCCAGATTTAACCATTTGCATGGAAGGTCTGCATAAAAGCCATAATTTAGCCGCGGTTGTACGTACTTGTGATGCTATTGGTGTTAGTGATGTTCATGCTGTATGGAAAAGTGATGCCGCTGAAGTTCGTGGTGGCAGTGCTGCCGGCAGTCAGAACTGGATTGACGTGCATAACTATCAAAAAACAGCTGATGCCATTGCGGCATTAAAAGCACAGGGCATGCAGATATTGGTGACAAATTTGTCTGCTACTGCAGTTAATTTTACCGAAATTGATTATACCAAACCAACCGCTATTATTTTAGGGCAAGAAAAATTTGGCGCCTCTGATGTAGCCCTAGAGCTTGCCGATCAACATATTGTCATTCCTATGGTTGGCATGGTGCAATCATTAAATGTTTCAGTGGCTTGCTCGGTTGTTTTATACGAAGCACAACGCCAGCGTCAATTAGCCGGTATGTATAATAAACCTCGCTTAAGCCATGAACGTCGTCAGCGTACTTTATTTGAAGGTGGTCATCCGATTTTTGCCGATGCCTGTCAGCGTAAGGGATTACCTTACCCTGAAATTGATGAGGATGGTCAAATTGTTGCTAATGAAACCTGGTGGCAAAAAATGCAAATGAATAAAAGTGCTTGGCAACACATTGATGACTAGGTATTAACAATGGCAGAAGAAACGTTAAGCCTATTATCACAAGTTCCTCTGAGTACACTCAAAGGTGTCGGGCCTAGTTTAGCGGGAAAATTAGCAAAGATTGGCTTGCTATCCGTACAAGATATGCTCTTTCATCTACCGATGCGTTATGAAGATAAAACCCGTGTCACCACAGTGCGCAATTTAGTAGTGGGTACCTCAACCAATATTATTGGTGAAATTACCGACAACCAAATAACTCATGGTAAACGCCGCATGCTGGTGGTTACTCTCCATGATGGCACCGGCAGCATACAACTGTGTTTTTTCAGCTTCTCTGCCAGCCAAAAAAACAGCTTAGCCATAGGTAAAACTATTCGTTGTTACGGTGAAGTAAAACGCGGACCCCGTGGCTATCAAATTATCCATCCTGAATATAAAAGCCTTGATGACGACAGAGCCTTAACCTCTGCTGAAGAAACCTTAACACCGATTTACCCTAGTACCGATGGTCTAAGGCAAATATCGTTACGTAATTTAACCGAGCAAGCCTTGCTGCGATTACAGCGCGGCCAGGTAGAAGAGTTACTGCCCAGCAATATTTTTAATGAACAATACTCTCTCGGTGAAGCCTTAGCGATTATTCATCGTCCACCATCAGACGTTTCTATTGAGCAATTAGAGCAAGGCCGCCACCCAGCACAGCAACGTTTAATTAAAGAAGAGTTACTGGCTCACAACTTAAGCATGCTTAAGCTCAGACAAAATAGTGATAGCCATGATGCACTACCTTTATTGGGTGATGAGCAAGTAAATCAAAAATTCCTCAACGCTTTACCGTTTACGCCAACCAAGGCGCAAACACGTGTGGTAGCTGAAATAAAAGCTGACCTAGCTAAAAGTCAGCCAATGATGCGTTTGGTACAAGGCGATGTCGGCTCAGGAAAAACCCTAGTTGCTGCCCTTGCCGCATTAACCGCCATTAGTGAGGGCTATCAAGTTGCCTTGATGGCACCCACTGAAATTCTTGCCGAACAACACGCTATTAATTTCACCAACTGGTTTACCCCGCTAGATATCAGTGTCGGTTGGCTGGTAGGGAAAACTAAAGTAAAAGCAAAAAGACTGGCGCTCGAGCAGATTGCAAGTGGTGCCATGCAAATGATTATTGGCACACACGCGCTCTTTCAAGCCGATGTGGTCTTTAAAAATTTGGTACTGGTTATTATTGACGAACAACATAAATTTGGTGTTCATCAACGCCTGACCCTGCGTGAAAAAGGCGTCTTTGATAATAAATACCCACATCAACTGATCATGACAGCCACCCCCATTCCCCGCACTTTATCGATGACAGCTTATGCAGATTTAGATGCCTCAATTATTGATGAATTACCTCCAGGTCGCACCCCGATAAATACCGTGGCATTACCTGATTCACGCCGCGCCGATGTGATTGAACGTATTCGCCAAGGCTGTGTGAATGATGGT
Source organism: Colwellia sp. TT2012 (assembly GCF_001440345.1). Taxonomy (GTDB): domain Bacteria; phylum Pseudomonadota; class Gammaproteobacteria; order Enterobacterales; family Alteromonadaceae; genus Colwellia. The sequence goes on from NZ_LJYX01000022.1 coordinate 121,904, forward strand.
AGACAAGCTTATTGGGTATGTACCTTAATCGAAGAATCAGAAGTATTACAATGCCAAGCCGCTGAAGCAACCGCGCTTTTATTAGCAGCACAACTACCGGAATTAAAAATAGGCTTAGTGCATGGCCGAATGAAATCGGTTGAAAAAAAACAAGTTATGGATGCCTTTAAAGCGGGTGATTTACACCTACTTATTGCCACCACAGTCATTGAAGTTGGCGTTGATGTACCTAACTCCAGTCTAATGGTCATTGAGAACCCAGAGCGTTTAGGCTTAGCGCAATTGCACCAGTTACGTGGCCGTGTTGGTCGTGGCTCGGTCGCCTCTTTTTGTGTGTTAATGTATAAAGCACCACTATCAAAAACCGCCGTCAAACGCTTAAAAGTATTACGTGAAAGTAATGATGGTTTTGTTATCGCCGAAAAAGATCTGGAAATCCGTGGTCCGGGAGAGTTATTAGGCACCAAGCAGACCGGTCTAGCCGATCTTAAAATTGCCGATCTAGTACGTGATGGTTACCTCATACCTGAAATACAGCAAAAAGCGTATTTATTATCACGCCAACAACCTGAATGTGCACAAGCATTAATTCAGCGCTGGTTAGGCAATAAAGAACGTTACTCAAATGCTTAACTAACGACTGAAATAAATAACCCTATCGATACTCTCTTACTGATAACAGTAAAGCCGATGAATAACGATAGATAACAATGGAATAGATAAATAGAAGTGTAGGTATAATATGTCATTCAATCAATTTCTACAAAATAACAAAAGGTTATTAAAAATAACCTTAATAGCGGTTAGCACCGTTGCCATTTATGCCTTGATTTTAGGTTTACTTACCCCTTATTTACTCAAAGAAAAGCTACCCGCCATCGTCAGTGAAAACTCCTCATATACCATGCAAGTGGCAGATATTCATATCAACCCCTTTTACTTATCTCTTGAAGTTAAACAATTAAAAATACTCGATAAAAATGGTGGTGATTTCACCGGTTTTAAACGGTTATTTATCAATTTCCAACTGTCTTCACTATTTCGCTGGTTATGGGTTTTTGATGAATTCACCCTAGAAGCCCCGTATCTGCATTACCAGGTATATCAAGATAGCAGCAGTAATTTTGATGAACTTATTGCGGCTCAAAACACCACAAAACCTAACGACAATATTAAAGAAAATGCTATTCCAGAGATTTTGATCAGGCAGTTAAATATTGAGCAATTAATTTTACGCTTTACCGATCACTCCAAACAAGAGCTATTCAATGCCAATGTTGGCCCTTTAACTATCGAACTTGAGGATTTCACCACACAAAGAGAGTTAAATAGTCCCTACAAACTTAAAGCAACCTCAGCGGGTGGTATTATTGGTACAAGTATTGAGTGGCAAGGTCAGGTGACAATTTTACCTTTACGCTCTTCAGGAAAAATTAAAATAGACGGTATTAACCTGCCAACACTGTACCAATATTTTAAAGAAGACTTGCCGACGGTGGTTAGCTCGGGCAAATTAAATATAAGTGCCGAATATGCCATAGATCTATCGCAGCCGGAGATGATGCTTAACATTAATAATGCCAATATACTGTTTACTGACTTATTCATTAAACAAAAATCTAGCAACATTGATGATGTGCAATTAAGTCACCTTGCCATCAATGGCCTTAATTATTCCTTGGCAGAAAACCAAGTACAATTAGCAGAAATTGTCCTCACTGACAGCTTAATAAATGTTATTCGTAGCAAAAGCGGTACGCTGAACTTGCTACAAATGTTACCCACCAGTTCTCCCCCAGAAAGCAGCGCGGCGGCACCACAAAAACTGCAACTAGCTATTGATCAAATACGCTTAGTCAATAACCAATTAAAACTAACCGATAACACCACTGACGTTGCCACGCAGGTAAATTTAACCGCTATTAATATGAGTTTAAAGCAGTTCAGTTTACAAGCCGACGCTATGTTCCCCATAAACTTTTCCGCTGTGGTTGAACAAAGTGGTAATATTTCCGCTAATGGTGAGCTATCCTTATATCCGCTCACTGCCAACATCAATTTTAACGCCGAAACCGTGCCACTACTGAGTATTGAGCCTTATATGCATCAATGGCTTATTTCAGAACTTATTGCCGGTAATTTTGATGCCACGTTAAATATTACCTATGCCGAAGCGCTTGCCGCCAAAGTATCAAAGGGTGCCAGCCCTGAAAAACTACATATCACTGGCGACATGGCATTAAATAACTGGCGTAGCCGAGTTACAGAAAAAGATGAAGATTATATTCGCATTGATAAAGTATCGGTTGAAGGTATCAAGGTTGCGCTGCCGGAAAATACTATCGACATTGAACGTGTCACTATTGATAAATTATGGCTTAATGCACAGCGTAATAAACAAGGGCTAATCAATATTACCAGCATTCGCAAAGAGCGTATGGAACGTCGCAATGAAGCGGCAGAGCAAGGTAATTCGACGGTAATCACCCTTAAACATTTTCAGGTGAATTCCTCTACTGTGGTTTATAGCGATTATTCCGTTACTCCGCGCTATAAAATGCGCATAGAGCCTTTACAAGTAACAATAAAAGGTCTGTCGAGTAAAGTGAATAGCCGAGCAACCATTGATTTAGCAGGTAAAATAAATAAGTTTGCCTCACTTAAACTAAAAGGCAGCGTTAATTTATTGTCTGAAAGCTTATATACCGATTTCAATCTAGTGTTAAACGATGTACAAATGAGTGATTTTAGCCCCTACTCTGGCACTTATATTGGTCGTGAAATTGACAAGGGTAAACTAAATCTTAAGGTAAATTACTTGATTGAAGACCAAAAACTTAAGGCAGATAACACCCTCTTTATAGACCAATTTTATTTAGGTGATAAAGTTCCAAGCAAACAAGCAACAAGCCTACCTATAGGACTTGCGATAAGTTTATTGAAAGACAGCAAAGATGAAATTCATATCGATATGCCAATAAGCGGTAATCTAGCTGCTCCTGATTTTAGTTACGGTAAACTTGTTTGGCAGACATTAGGCAACTTAATTATTAAAGCGGTCGCGTCACCATTCACCTTGCTGGCTGGCTTAGTGGATAGCGAAGAAGATTTAGGCACTATTGAATTTATTGCTGGCAAGCATGAGCTAGACCAAGCAATGATTGCCCGGTTAAACTTGCTAAAAAAAGCATTACTGCAAAGACCTAAATTACACTTAGAAATTACTGGCTGCTATCATCCACAAGATAGCCAAGCATTAAAACAACAGCTGTTCCAACAAGCTATAAATCCCAATACTGAAGAACTAAGTAATCGACAATACTTAACTGCATTAGAACAGGCTTATAGCCAAAGTTTTGCTCAAGCCTATAACTTTAGTGCAGCGCCAGCCATGACAGCTGAGAGTTTAATCCGCTGGAAAATAGAGCAAGTTGAAGTGGTGTTATTAGCAAACATAGTGGTTGATAATAATATGTTGCTCAATTTAGCCCAGCAGCGCAGTCGCAATATTCAACAAGCGCTATTAAGTGATGACCAGCTTGCTGCCAATCGTCTCATTATCGGTAAAGTTCGACCACTTGCCGCATCAGCAAGTGAGATTAACTGTCCACTAGCGCCAGCTGGATAAATAAAAACAAATAATAATAATAAAAGCACCGTTAATTGAGTGCTACTAATTAATAGAGTTTGCAATCATTATGAACTTAACCCGTCAGCACTTTATCCCTCTAGGGCCAGCGATAGCTTTTGGCTGTTATTTATTGCTTAGTCACTTTGGTTTAGCCGAGCAACCTGCCATAGCCGCAGCCATTACCCTACTGACAGTTATATGGTGGGTCACCGAAGCCATTCCCATTCCCGCTACCTCATTAGTGCCTTTTGCCTTATTGCCCTTGTTTGGCATTGTTGATCACAAAACCGTTGCCTCCTCATTAGGAAGCCATGTCATCTTATTATTGATGGGCGCTTTTATGCTGTCAAAAGCATTAGAGAAAAGTGGCGCGCATGAAAGGTTAGCTGTTTACATGGTTCGGCTTGTAGGTGTCTCTAGCGGTAGGAGATTAGTGCTAGGTTTTATGCTGGCTGCTGGTTTCTTGAGTATGTGGATATCAAACACTGCGACGACTTTAATCATGTTACCTATGGCGTTAGCAATACTAAGCCATGTAGATAATAAACAGTTAAAGGTTGCGATGATCTTAGGTATCGCTTATGCCGCTAGTGTTGGTGGACTAGGTACTTTGATTGGTACTCCTCCTAACATAATCTTCGCAGCTATCTATGAAGAGAATACCGGTAAAGAGTTTGGCTTCCTTGCATGGATGAAGATTGGTGTTCCTGTGGTGCTTATATCATTACCGATAATGGCGCTATGGTTAACACGTAACGTTAAACTTGAGCATGAGATAAACTTACCTGAATTGGGTAAATGGAGACCTGAAGAAAAACGTACCTTATGGGTATTTGGTTTAACGGCTCTAGCTTGGATAACTAGAGGTGAACCCTTTGGTGGCTGGAGTTCATTACTGGAGATAAAGATTGCCGGTGATAGCACAGTAGCGCTGTTGGCCGTAGTTATTATGTTTGTCGTACCTAATGGCAAAGGCGGTAGATTACTGGATTGGAAGACAGCTAATTCCATCCCGTGGGGCATGTTGTTATTGTTCGCCGGTGGTATTGCAATCGCTAAAGGTTTTACTGCTTCGGGTCTTAGTACCATTCTTGGTGGGTGGTTAACATCACTATCTAGCCTACCGCCAATGCTAATGATATTGACTATTTGTTTGGTGGTTACCTACTTGACTGAAATAACCAGTAATACGGCAACGGCAACGTTACTAATGCCTATATTAGCTGCTGCAGCTATATCATCCGGACTAAACCCTGAGGTACTTATGATACCCGCAGCGATGGCCGCTAGTTGTGCGTTCATGCTGCCTGTGGCGACAGCCCCTAATGCTATTGCCTATGGTACAGGAGAGATTGAAATTCAGGATATGGTTAAAGAAGGATTTATCTTAAGTATTATCGTCTCAAGTATTGTAGCTATGGTTTGTTACGCATTTCTTATTTAAAAAGAAAAATGCAGTAATGCTTTGCCATTCTGCTAACGAGACAAAATCAAAGCCTCTTATCTATAAAAGCTAAGGTGCATACATCTGTATTAGCTTTCCTATTAAGTCTTATACAAGACATATTTTTACCCCTTACCGTTATTATTTTCTTTAGCTTCAGCCAAGTCGTACCCGCTAAAATTCAAGACGACATTCAAAACGAACCGTTAACGGTTACTTATTTCACCAATGGATTACAGCATAGCATCCAAGGAAAAAAACAGCTAAATGCTATCGATGTAATGAAAGCTCTAACAAGGTCCTCAACCTAGCTACCCTACATTGGCCGCCTTATATTAGTGAAGAAGCCTATAATAAGGGTTGGGTTTTTCAATTTACCGTGGCTGTACTTTAGATTTATAAATCCCCAATAAAAAGGCAGTTAGCTATTCCATGTGGAATAAGTAACTGCCTTATTTTTTAATAAGTTATAGTTTTCTAGGTTGAAGTTAGCTCACTTAATTTACTCTAATGGGCTTCATCCCAGTTATCACCAATGCCCGCTTCGGCAATTAATGGCACGTTTAACACCACCGCATTATTCATTAATTCAACCAGTTTTTTCGTGGTCTGTTCAACAATGTCTTGATGTATTTCAAAAATCAATTCATCGTGCACCTGCATGGTCATTTTAATACGGTCATCATTTTGCTCTAGTAACCAAGCATCTACGGCTAGCATGGCCTTTTTAATGATATCAGCAGCTGTACCTTGCATTGGTGCATTGATGGCAGCACGCTCGGCGGCTTTTTTACGTATGCCATTTTTAGCATTGATGTCCGGTAAATATAAACGACGGCCATACAAGGTTTCCACATAACCCTGTTCACTCGCTTTTTGGCGAGTCTCTGCCATATACGTTAATACACCAGGGTAGCGTTGGAAATACTTATCTTGATACTCTTGTGCTTGCTGACGGCCAATATTTAATTGCTTGGCTAAACCAAAGGCTGACATACCATAAATCAAACCAAAGTTAATGGCTTTGGCACTGCGACGTTGTTCGATAGTGACTTCATCAAGCTCGACCGCAAAAATTTCTGCGGCTGTCGCCCGATGAATATCTTTACCTTCGCTAAAAGCGGTTACTAAACCTTCATCGCCGGACAAATGCGCCATGATGCGTAATTCAATTTGCGAGTAATCTATCGCGACTATTTTGTGATCTTTTGGCGCAATAAAGGCTTGGCGAATTTTACGACCTTGCTCACTACGAATTGGAATGTTTTGTAAATTTGGATCGGTTGAAGATAAACGTCCCGTCGCCGTGACCGCTTGATGATACGAAGTATGCAAGCGCCCGGTTTTATCGCTAACCATTAACGGTAATTTGTCGGTATAAGTCGACTTTAATTTACTTAGTCCCCTATTCTCTATAATAACTTTAGGTAATGGATAATCAAGTGCTAGCTCTTGCAAGACATCTTCTGCGGTAGAGGGTGCACCTTTTGGCGTTTTTTTGATGACCGGAATTTTTAACTCTTCAAAAAGAATTTGTTGTAATTGCTTCGGCGATGCCAAGTTAAAACTCTTGCCTGCTAAATTGTGTGCTTCAATTTCCAGCTCATCTAAGCGTTGCCCTAAGATCAGGCTTTGCTCCGCTAAGATATCACTATCAATTAATACCCCAGTTTGTTCCATACGAGCCAGTACGGGTAATAGTGGCATTTCTATGTCCTTAAAAACACTGAGCAGCGCAGGTGATTGCGCTAGTGCTGGAAAAATAGCCTTATGTAACCGCAAAGTGATATCAGCATCTTCTGCAGCATAGTGACCGGCTTTTTCCAGATCAATTTGATTGAAAGTAAGCTGTTTAGCACCTTTACCGGCAATATCTTCAAATTTCACCATTTTATAATCGAGATATTTCAGTGCCAGCGCATCCATATTATGACGCGTAGCAACACTGTTGTAGCAGTAAGATTCAATCATGGTGTCAAATTCAATACCCTGCAACGTAATATCATAATGACTTAGCACATTGGCATCATATTTAAGGTTTTGACCAATTTTTTTAATCTTGGTACTTTCTAATAGCGGCTTTAATTGCGCTAACACCCAATCTTTATCAAGCTGTTCGGGTGCATCCGTATAATCATGAGTCAATGGCACATAAGCGGCCTTGCCCACTTCAATGGCAAATGATAACCCAACTAATTCGGCTTTCATGTAATCAACACTGGTGGTTTCGGTATCAAAGGCAAAAGCATCACACCCTTGTAGTTTATTAAGCCACTCGGTAAATAAGGCTTTATCTAAAATGATATCGTATTGGCTTTCGGCCACGGCCTCGGCATGGATTTCAGCAACCTGTTCACCGGCAGAGCTAGACGTTTTACCGGCTTTAGTCGTGGTACTGCCAGTGCTATCACCTTTACCTAAACCCGCTAATAAACGCTTTAATTCGAATTTTTGATAAAGCTTAGTTAGTGCTTCAATATCGGGTTCATTGGCAGCTAATTGTGCTGCGGTTTGTGCTAATTCAACATCACATTTAATAGTCGCTAATTTATATGACAAAGGTAGTTGTTCTAACGCATCACGTAGATTTTCGCCTATTTTCCCTTTTACTTTATCCGCATTAGCGATAACTTCAGCCATGGTGCCATGCTCTGCCAACCATTTAACCGCCGTTTTTGGACCACATTTTACCACGCCGGGAATGTTATCCACTTTATCGCCCATCAAGGCGAGGTAATCGATGATTTGATCAGGGCGCACACCAAACTTTTCCACCACACCCGCTTCGTCCATTTCTAGATCAGTCATGGTATTAATTAAACGGACATGTTTAGTCACTAACTGCGCCATATCTTTATCGCCAGTCGATATGACGGTTTCGATACCTAGTTCATCGGCTTGTTTAGCCAAGGTGCCAATAACATCATCGGCCTCAACGCCAGGAATAACCAATAAAGGTAAACCCATAGCGGTAATAATCTCATGTAAAGGCGCTATTTGACTGCGTAAATCATCCGGCATGGGTGGACGATTTGCTTTGTATTCTGGGTACATGTCATTGCGGAAAGTTTTACCTTTAGCATCAAAAATAGCGATGATATTGCCATTGGGATAGTCTTTTTTCAAACTACCTAACATATTTAATACACCGGTTATGGCACCTGTTGGTTGGCCATCTGCGGTTGCAAGTGCTTGTAAATAGGGTACGTGATAGGCTCGAAATAAATACGAAGAACCATCGACTAATATCAGGGGTGATTGCATGTTATTAGCATCAGGTGAGATTGCAGGAGTTGTCATAAAAAATACGCGAAGTGACTAAAATAAGCTAAAGGTGACTAAGCATGCCACAAAGCATAATACCAAGTCCATTAAGTTTGTTCACATTCAGCGAGAGTTAAAAGGCTTAGAGGCAAGGCATTGATTGAAGATAATGGTTATTCCCTTGTTAAAATCAATAACGCTGCATGTAAGCCTTTTAAACTCGCCCTTTGGGAGTTTGTCAGCAATTAGATAACTGCACAGAATTTCCTTAATATAGAATGACTATATACAAAAAAATTCTATTTGTTCTCAAAACGCTGACAAGCTCTGAATGGGAAGAAACTTAATGGAATTGGTATACGTTGGCTCCACTTTATCCCTAGGCTTTATTGTTTACTTTAAGGATCCTCTTGTGGATAACCTTGTGATTAAGTACAAAAAGCAGCCAGAAAATCAAGCTAAAAACATCAGAATTAATAAATATAATAGTTTGATTTAATTGAAATAAATATATGCACCAGCGTCTTTTAATAGCCAGCTTATTTGTTTTTATACTATGTGGATAATTTTGTTATTAAGTTATTTTTTAGTTGTACAAAAAATAAACTAATGAAAATAGCGAGGTAAGAGATTATCAGAAATTGGCGTGATTACCAGCGCATTTTTAAACTTTTTTTACAGAGTAGTTACACTTTTAAAGAACAAAAAAACATAAGCGAGTAAGGGCAATAGCTAACAAGTGATCCACCAGTTAAATATAAATAGTTATGATAAATTTTATTTAAAAAATAAGATTCCTGCTCAATATGAGCAGAAATCTTATTCCCATGGGCATGCAAAATGCGAGTCTCTAATTCAACCTGAAATTTGAGATAATATGGCACATACTGTATTAACGTGTTAGTTGGGCAACTTTTGTTTTAGAAAACCATGGATATAATACCGGTAAAACAAATAAGGTTAATAACGTTGCTGTGACTAAACCGCCGACAATAACAGTGGCAAGTGGTCGTTGGATCTCAGCGCCAACACCATTAGACATCAGCATAGGTATTAGTCCTAATGCCGAAGTAATAGCCGTCATCAATACCGGACGTAACCGTGACACTGCTCCATCAAAAGCCGCTTTTGATGTGTCAATACCATTCTTAACCAGTTGATTAATACTTTCTACCATCACCACACCATTAAGCTCGTCATCACGGCGAACTTGTGGCGGACCTGACTCAAAACTAACCGTGGCGATATCGCCTAAACGCACCCAAGCACCAGTAGGTGATTGTATTCTCAGATCAGCAATAGCTTCTTGGTTATCACGATACTTTTCTTCAAAACGTACATAAATATCGTATCTTTCATTACCATTGATTATTTGGCCAGCACTAACACCGCCAATGCCATCTTTAACCACGGCCATGACATCGCCCACCGACAAACCATATAGTGATAGCTGTTGTCTATTCGGTTTGATCACCAGTTGTGCTTCGCCGACTATTTGCTCTAAGACAACATCTCTAGAGGAAAACTAGGAAAACTAGGGGGCATCCAATAACTTTTTTTTAACTTAAAAAAGTAAAAACACACAAAATATTCGGCTTAATTAGCGCCGTTAATCAACATGCCCGCTACTAACTGAAATTAATACGCATAAAGCACAATATTATTATATTTCAGGTACATAAATTCCACCGTCAATTAAAACAGTGTCAATGCCTTTAAAAAAAGAGCGTTTATTGAAAAAATTGTGCTTGCTGTCGGTGACCGCCTATCCACTTTTTATTGGTGTGGGCAGCAAATGCTGACAGCTCATTTACCGAGCCTACCGCTTGATGGTATTGCTTACCAAAATGTTGGGCTGAAGTGGCATAGTTAATTTGGCCACCTAATTAGAGGTGTTATTATGCATCTCATACTACTTAGGTGACAAAATGACCAAACAAACAAGACCGACATTTTCAGCAGAATTTAAACTTGAAGCAGCGCAATTAGTTGTTGATGGTGATCACACCGTAAAAGAAGCGGCTGAATCCCTGAATGTAAGTAAATCTGCGATGGACAAGTGGGTTAGGCAATTAAAGGGTGAACGTTC
>NZ_LJYX01000082.1 GCF_001440345.1 Colwellia sp. TT2012
TACCCACAACGATTTGAAGTGGCGCAACCTGCTGATCGACGACCAGCAGACCCTGTACCTGATCGACTGCCCCAACGGCGACTTCTGGCGCGGGTTCTGGCTCAAGTACCGGATCACCAAGGACCTGGCGTGCCTGGACAAGGTCGCCAAATACCATCTGTCGGCCACCCAGCGCCTGCGTTTCTACATGCAATATTGTCGGCGCAAGCACTTGAGCGTGTCGGACAAGCAACGGATTCGCCATGTGCTGAAGTTTTTCGAGGGACGCGAATGAACGACTTCCTGGCAACTGAAGACCGGGCATTGCTGGAACGGCATGGCCTGGCTGATTTCGATGCCCTGTGGGCCAGGCAACTGGATGCGGTGGATGAACCCAACACCAGCCGCGGCGGCTGGAGCAGCGTGTTTCGCCTGGAGCTGGAAGGCCGTGGCTTTTACCTCAAGCGCCAGAGCAACTACCTGACGCGCACCCTGCATCGGCCGTTTGGCGAGCCGACCTTTGCCCGTGAATTTCGCAACATCAGCCGCTATCGGCAGAAGGCGATCCCGGCCTTGCAGGCGGCCTTTTATGGTGAGCGCAAAGTCGCCGGCGAATACCGCGCCTTGCTGCTGACCCGCGCGCTGGATGGCTGGAATGACCTGGACTCACTGCTGGAGCAGTGGTCGACCCTGAGCGACGCCCAGCACCGCGCGATCCTCGTGGCCTGTGGCCAATTGGCGCGCAAGCTCCATGGCGTCGGCCAGGTGCCTGGCTGTTTTTACCCCAAGCATCTCTTCCTCCAGGCCACCCGCGACGGTTACGCGGCGCAGTTGATCGACCTGGCAAAAACCCGGCCGCTGTTGCTGGGCCGGCGCGATCGGGTCCAGGACCTTGCGCCCCTGCTGCGCCGCGCCGGGGCGTGGTCGCCAGAGCCAGTACGACCGTTTTTGGCGGCCTACCTCGCTCAGCCTCCGGAGAGCCAGTAG
>NZ_LJYX01000005.1 GCF_001440345.1 Colwellia sp. TT2012
AAGTCATAATAACTGATTGAAGAACGAAAGACAATCTTTGCTGAACTAAATATGTCACTTTCTAGTTGGTAAGTAAAATTAACACGAATAGCGTCTTAAGAGTTTGAATCAATATGCGGGTACGACTCCGAAATAGTTACCATCATGTGTGAAGTGTCAGTGAAGTCTTGATGAAATTGAAGATTAGGGTTATTTAAACTATTTAGCTGATAGCTAAAAATTACATTATCATCAATAATTGGTGTTGGCGCACTTGAATCTTCAAAGTAGGCCATACGCAAAACCTGATCTTTGTATTCTTCTTCACCTTCAGAATGAGATATACCAACTGTCATCATCAAGTCATCAGTAATATCCCAATCACCACGTAAGCCAAAGGCTGATGATGAACTACTAGTAGTATTAGCATCGGCTTGTGATTGGATGTTTATATCACGTGGGGTCCCTTGATACGGACGAGCACGCAAAGTGCCATTTGGATCTCTGTAGATAGTACCACCAACAAGTGCACCATCGGCAGATAAAGGGTTGTCAATTAATAACCCTGCACCAGGGGTGGCAATATTATTTATACCTGAAATACGTAAGCCGCGATCCCATTTGTTTGAGTCAAACTTAGAGTGAAAACCATCGAACTGAAAGCGCAGATCATCTCTTGGCTCCCAGTTTAGTGCTAAGGTAAACGCGTTACGCTCATCTTCACCGCCACGCTCATTAATTTCGAAACCAGAAGAAACTAAAATGCTGTCGGGAGCAACATCGTAGGCGGCAGGTAAGGCTTGTGCATCATATTGATAGTTAACAAAACGACTGGAAACGGTAGGTTGAAACATATTGGCCCAGCCAACATCAATGCCTACTGTTTCATCAAAATATTTGCCTTGATAAGATAAGGTTAGACGACGACCAAAGGTGTCAGAATCCTCATTGTCGGCAGCGGCTTCATTGTAGTTGCCATGTAAC
>NZ_LJYX01000083.1 GCF_001440345.1 Colwellia sp. TT2012
ACACATCCTTGAATTGGATGGTGTAAAGACTCAAGCCTACTGGCTCATTGACCGGGTAATCGCCCCCTAGAGAAGGGATCCAGGGAGCAGCTACTGCACCGGCGTAAAAAGTGGAAAAGCCGTCACGCATGCTACTGGAATTGGTTTGGCTCATCGCATGCAGCCGGCCCCCCTGAAGGGTCAGGCCTTTGATGCTGGTATTAGTGAACGTTGCACCACGGAAACTCTCCGGGAGAAGTCGGGAATCCCCATAGGCAACGACAGGCGTCGATGGAAATACGTCGCCTACCTTGACGACTGTATCCAGGAAACGCACTTTTGCGGCCCCGCCTACTTTTGAGTAGGAGTCTTCAGGTTGGCCTTTGCTATTGTGCGGCAAGACATCGACTGAGCTTCGGGCTCCCGAGCGACCATCACCTGAATCGAGCTTGAGGCCTTCCATTGCAAACGCATCAATGCCGAAGCCTACGGTACCTTGAGTAAAGCCTGATTCGAATCGGCCAATGATGCCATGAGCCCATTCGGCTGAGTAACCATTGCCCGTGGGGCTTGACTGGCCCTTTCGATAATCACGATTGAGATAGAGATTCCGATTGAGAATACTAAAGGTGCTCCCCTCAATGAACCCTTCAGGCTTTTGCTCCACAGCTACTGCAACTTGCCCCATGCTCATGCCAAGGGCAATTAGAGAAAGACCATAAATGCTTTTATTGTTCATTTAACACTCCAGGCTTTAGCTTGGCAGAGTTTCTTTATGAAATATTTTTTATAATTATAAAAAGCCACCAGCACGTGAGGATTTCTCCTACGTGCCGGCAGACATAATTTCATACAATAGATAACTCCAGCGTGACCTGAAAATTACTTCTATGTCAGCGAACAGTAAGCAGGCTCAAAACATACCGAACAAACTGGCGCAGCTAGGGCCAACGCTAACTAGCTTCCGTGAGGGCAGTTA
>NZ_LJYX01000084.1 GCF_001440345.1 Colwellia sp. TT2012
ACCCTCATCATAATAAACGTCTGCGGCCGGATCCTTACCTAACGCTCCACGCTCGAATTGCAACGACCAGTTAGCCGCGTCCCCCTTGATACGGGTCTTCTCTTTCAGCGATTTCGCATTGACCGTAAAGTCGTCTGGCACCTTATGTTTCTCGCTATTCAAATAGTCTTTCAGCCCAACAATTTCATCCACTAAGTCAGCGGGTACGTGTGCGACAGCGACGTGGCAGATAGCGTCCAAGCGCGCAGATTTGCCTGCGGCCAACTGCTCCTCCAGATACTTGATCACCGCCTCTTTGGCCTTGTAACCAAAGCCTTTTAACGTTTTGTTGTCGCGAAAAAACCGTGCAACGTTATCAATGGCATTTTTGGTAGCGCGTCCGGAAGCTACTCCTTTCGCGCATCCCAGTGCAGAGATGAAATAATCGGATGCCTGACTATCACGGCCCCGGCTGATGAAGCACAGGTAGGTTGAATCCACTTCATCCTCCGCGTCATCTTCATTCTGCTCAGGCGCAGCAGCGGCCGCAGCAGCCATAGCCTTTATGGCCACGAAACTCGCTAAATTGATCCTGGCGGCCTGCTGAACCTTGTTGAGATCGACCTCTTGAATTTCCTTGGGCACATAGTTCTCGTCCAGCTGTATACCGCCGCGTTCCTTCATGCTGGCGACCAGGAAAAAGTCGGTTGCACCTGCGGTGTACTGAGCGCAAAGGATGTGTCCACCGGTCGATAAGACTTGATTACCGGCTTGCTCCACCAACTGGTCCATTGCCAAGTGGGTCAAGTCGATAAATCGCGCTTCATCATCTTGTACTTCTACGAACGCGGTGAAGCGCTCTGGAAACGGTCCCTGACGGTCATCATTGGCAAACTGGCCGTAGACCACGCTGTTGCCTTCTTTGCCGATGAGGCCGTGGATACCATTGACCAGAAAATGCAACGCGGGATTTTCAG
>NZ_LJYX01000085.1 GCF_001440345.1 Colwellia sp. TT2012
AGATGGCGTCGCGAGAATCCAGATAAAGGGCCGCTGCATCCTCAACCCACGAAAGATTACGGGCCGAATGGGGGCAATTGATCTACGACAACCCTTCGATACTGTGCTCTTGGTGCTGCTTGATTCTGAGTTCAACGCATTTGCAATGTACGAAGCGAGTCGTGCCAAGGTAGAGTCAGCACTGACCCTGCCTGGCTCGAAAGCCAGAAATGAACGGGGAGCGCTGGCGATTAGGCAATTCATGGCGATAGCTACCTTGCGCTGGGCTCGCCATGAGGCCAGCGAATCAGAGAATCTACTTCCCTCCTAGAATCGAGCGCTAGTGGTATGTTGCTCTGAGATACATATTTAATGTCCCCAATAAGGCACATTAACCATCATTTTTAGGCTTAATGGCCCTATTTGGGGACATTAAACTGAGCAAAGGAATGCGGACAATGATGGCTATAGCCCCCTACCTCACCCGACTATCTTCTGATTTGGAAGCAAGCCCCTAATGGTTCCTGGCATAGCTTCTAAATATCCGCGTAGTAATACTGCACCATAAAGATTCAACCGTAGGTGCATTTTTAGTTTTACTAAAAAAAAGCGGCGATGTAGTTCCAGACGCAGAAAAAATAATAATCGATGTGATTCGCTACAAAGTTAGGTGCCGCAAGCGATAGGAAGTAGTGAACAATGGCTGCGTATAGACAGAAACACACAGTCCAAGCGAGCCAGTAAACGGTGCGTCCGGACGATATAGGTTTTTCAACCAAGCGCTTCCAGTCTTCGGCAGACATAAAGTTGTAGATCTTCTTCCGCCACCCTTCTCTACTGCTGTCAGCAAGACTGTTAAAACGCAAGGTTGATAGAGTGTTGATAACTATGCTCAATATGAGAAGTGCAGAGACACCAAGATACAGAATCGTGGTAGCTGTATCGGCCACGCCTGCAGTCGCTATCGGAGTCTTGAT
>NZ_LJYX01000086.1 GCF_001440345.1 Colwellia sp. TT2012
CAGACCCTATGTTAAATGGCCCCCCACACAGACAGCGCTCCTGGTTGAAATGTGGGCCGGTCACGGCGACCAAGCCCCCCACTTCTGGCGTACCGCCACGTACACTCCTGGTTTTAGAATGATTATGCCGCTGCGCCGAACTCAGGAGCCCCACCCCATGCGCGACAAACGTACCGGTCGCCTTTTTTTCCTTGTTCATTTGCTGCAAGAACGTCATGGGTCTTACCCATTAGGTCGCCCGGCTTTCGTCACCTGGCTGAATGATCAGCTCGACCAATTGCCGGGCGATGACGGCATGGCCAAGCTCATCGACGATTACCCTGCCCACCTGGACGCCCTGGAGGTCTCGACATGAAAAAGGCAATTCAGCAAGACACCCTAGTAACCCTTATAAGCGATCAGGCGCTGCGTGAGATGCGGGCAGTCAGGGTAGAAGGGGGTTGGTCGCTACAAGGCCGCATAGCGGCCTCTTGGCGACCTGTTCGCAGTCGCCGGGAGCCCGTTAGGATCTGGGCATCGCTCACCGCTATCGGCAGCTTCTGCGAACGGATAGGCATCAAGAGCCTAGTCGTCGAGTTTTGAGCCATGTAATGGTGATTTTCAATGCATTGTGCATTGACGGTTTTGGCGTGTAGCGTGCAGAAATCCCCACCGCTGGAACCAGGCCATGACCTTAAAACGGCGCCCCCCCGAAGAACTCCGCGAACATCTGCGGCGCTTATCACTCAGCCTGGATCGTGCCGAGGAACTGCTTGAGCAGCAAAAGCGTGCGGTGATCGCGGCCCGCCAGGCGGAACTCAAGGGCGCCATGATCCTGGGCACGCTGTATCAGCGAAAGCATCCAGGGACTTTTGCGGCCCACGTCTATCAACGTCTCAGCGACCCTCAGAGGCCTCCTACGGAAGGCCTGCTAAAACTGCTCCGCCTTCTGGGCGAAGCATGATCGT
>NZ_LJYX01000087.1 GCF_001440345.1 Colwellia sp. TT2012
CCCGTCTTCAGCGCTGAAGCCGCGCCAGAAGATCGCCAGCAACGGCAACAACACGGCGATGCCCAACAGGCACAGCAGCCGCAACTTGCCGCCCACTACAAAGATGCGGTCGCCGATTTCGGCACGGGAAACCTGGCGAGCCGCGCGGTCGGGTAGCGGCAGGGTCATGTCAGCGGCCATCTCAGGCAAACACCTGCAGGCTGCGCGGTGGCAGCGCGACCCAGATATCCTGGGCGCCCAGGCGTGGCATGGCTTCCGGTGCCAGTTCGGCGAGCATGGGGTGACCGGGCAACTGGTCCAGCTCGAAACTCATGCGGCAACGGTTGCCGAGGAACGTGATCTCGCGGACCTTGGCCGGAAACAGGTTTTCCTCATGCACCGGCGGGTTGACGCTGATCGCTTCCGGCCGGCAGAACAGGCGGCCCGACGCGGCTTTACCGCAGTCATCGGCCAGGCGCACATTCATCCCACCGACCTGGGCGTGGCTGGCGCTGTTGCGGCTGAACGGCAGCCAGTTGCCCTGGCCGACAAACTCGGCCACGAATGGGGTGGCCGGACGGTCGTAAATCTCTTGAGGCGTGGCGTACTGCTCGACCTTGCCGTTGTTCATCACAGCGATGCGGTCGGCCATCAGCATGGCTTCGTCCTGGTTGTGGGTGACCATCAAGGTGGTGATGCCCAGGCGGCGTTGCAGTTGGCGCAGCTCGGTACACAGGTGCTCGCGCACCCGGGCGTCGAGGGCCGACATCGGTTCGTCCAGCAACAACAGCGATGGGGCCGGGGCCAGGGCGCGGGCCAGGGCGACCCGTTGTTGCTGGCCACCGGACAGTTGGCCGGGGTATTTCTTTTCGCTGCCGGTCAGGCCGACCAGCTCCCGCATCTGCGCCACGCGTTTGCGCACTTTCTCCCCGCCGCCGCCGGTCAGGCCATAGCGCTCCGCAG
>NZ_LJYX01000088.1 GCF_001440345.1 Colwellia sp. TT2012
GGCACGCCTGGCCGACCTGCTCGGCATAAGCCAATGGGCGGCGGTGATCGGCGGCAGCCTGGGCGGCATGCAGGCGCTGCAATGGACCATCACTTACCCTGACCGTGTGCGCCATTGCCTGGCCATCGCCTCGGCCCCCAAGTTGTCGGCGCAGAACATCGCGTTCAACGAAGTGGCGCGCCAGGCAATCCTCACCGACCCGGAGTTCCACGGCGGTTCGTTCCAGGAAGCGGGTGTGATCCCCAAGCGCGGGCTGATGCTGGCACGGATGGTCGGGCACATCACCTACCTGTCCGATGACTCCATGGGCGAGAAATTCGGCCGTGGGCTCAAGAGCGAGAAGCTCAACTACGACGTCCACAGCGTCGAGTTCCAGGTCGAAAGCTACCTGCGTTACCAGGGCGAGGAGTTCTCTGGGCGTTTCGACGCCAACACCTACCTGCTGATGACCAAGGCCCTGGACTACTTCGACCCGGCGGCAAACTTTGATGACGACCTGGCGAAAACCTTCGAGGGTGCCAGCGCCAAGTTCTGCGTGATGTCGTTCACCACCGACTGGCGCTTCGCCCCGGCCCGTTCGCGGGAACTGGTGGAGGCGCTGATGGCCGCGCGCAAAGACGTCTACTACCTGGAGATCGATGCACCGCAAGGCAACGATGCCTTCCTGATCCCGATCCCGCGCTATTTGCAGGCTTTCAGCAACTACATGAGCCGCGTAACTTGGTGAGAACGCCATGAGAGCCTACCTGGAAATCATCCAAGACTGGATCCCCGCCGGCAGCCGCGTGCTCGACCTCGGTTGCGGCGATGGCGAACTGCTGAGCTGGCTGCGCGACAACAAGCAAGTCACCGGCTATGGCCTGGAAAACGACCCGGACAACATCGCCCAGTGCGTGGCCAAGGGCATCAACGTGATCGAGCAGGACCTGGACAAGGG
>NZ_LJYX01000089.1 GCF_001440345.1 Colwellia sp. TT2012
ATTAACGGGCTAAGTAATAGTTGGCCATAATTGTGAACGTAGTGAGCGCGGCCAACTGTTGCGTGTCACGTTGAATTGCTTGTTAGTTGCAACACACTTTCAATATGTACAACAATAACTTAAACGCACCGTAATGGAAATACCAAGCCGTGAATTTGAGCCATTACACTCACTATTTAGAGCGAATAGTTACGCTAATACACCTTTCAGAAACACACAAGAAATGACTAACTTATTCGTGGTAAAGCACAAAACAGTGAATTGGTGAAACTGAATTATTTAGCACTTAGGAAATAGTTTTTGATAGCCAACTAACGCCACAATAAGCGGCTAAGTAATGGTTGGCTAAAATGTGAAGCGAAGCGGAACCGAGCCAACTGTTACGTGTCCGTTTGATTGCCTTGTTAGTTGTTTTTCATTAAAAGCACAACAAAAGCAATAGGTTACCATGTTTATGAGCTGTACGGAAAAGTCAAAATACACCTAGTGCCGCTACACACTAAAGCTTTAACTTTGAGCCACTCAATTAAATGAATTGAAGCGAACTCGCCAAACCTGCAATTGACAAATGAGGCTGATTTTCGCTGGTTAACATTTGAAAGCTAATGGCGAAAACTCACCGATACACATGCAAAGCCAATTTATAAAATACCGCTTTTACAATGAAATATTACTTGGATTAGCGGTACCAACTAACGCCCAATTAACGGGCTAAGTAATAGTTGGCCATACTTGTGAACGTAGTGAGCGCGGCCAACTGTTGCGTGTCACGTTGAATTGCTTGTTATATGCAACGCTGGTTGAACCAAGCTTTGCACGAACTTAAAGGCACTGTAATACATAATTAAGCTGTGAATTTTTACGCTACTCACAACTGATTGAATAAACTTAATAGCGTTGCCACCTTTGAAAAAGGTAAAAGAGGCAATGCTTA
>NZ_LJYX01000090.1 GCF_001440345.1 Colwellia sp. TT2012
GGCTCCAGTTCGTAATAGATGCGCCTCTCGGTGATTGCTTCGCATTCGCCTGTCAGCCAACGGGATAAACCCTTTTGAGGTTTCATCCAAAGCCCTTCACGTTACGACGGTACAAAAATACAGAACAAAGTCCAAATTTCGCCGCGCGATGGTAAAACCAGCAGCTAGTTTGCGATCTCTGCACTCACAGCACACCCGCTGATATCGAAAGCACCGCTGGCTAAGCTCAAATGTGCCGTATGCTAGTTCTATGCTGACACCTTGCGTGGCAATTGTATAAACGACCATCTCTCGCTTCTGAGACGGGCCTCGTCACTTTTTTGCAAGGGCTTCCTCGTTCAACTCGTGTTGCATGCTCACGTTTGCAAACATTCGCTTCAAACGCGCGTTCTCAACCTGCAACTGCTTCATCTCGGAAATCATTGACGCATCCAATCCGCCAAATTTTGAGCGCTGCTGGTAAAATGAAGCACTGCTCATCCCGTGCGTACGACAGAGTTCAGGAACGGGTACGCCGTTCTCTGCTTCTTTCAAGATCGAGACGATTTGCGCCTCCGAATAACGTGACTTCTTCATCATGAATCTCCTTGGCATATCTTGCCACGAAAATTCTAGCTTTCAACACAACCGTTTTTCGGGGGGATTAGCTTTTGACCTGCGCCCCCGAAGCTAACTTCTAGGTAACGCTATTTCTTGGTTAATAAAAAATGAAAAATTGGAGGGCTCCGACCCCCCGGAACCCTCCATCACCCCATGTGCTCCCTTAGCACCACACGTGAATATAAATAGGTTCCGGCCATCCTAGCCCGATATAAAGACACTACAGTTCTGGGTGATTTTATGCAAATGCCAAGTGTGGATAAAGAAGTTCAAATTTTGAACATCTGAAATGGTTCTATCGCAAAGTGCTGCTTGGTTTAAGTATTCTA
>NZ_LJYX01000011.1 GCF_001440345.1 Colwellia sp. TT2012
TTGGGTGTTAAATTGATATCTAGCCAACAATTACCCTAACAAGAAAATCAACAAGGACTAAAAACAGCGGGCTGTTCGCTTCGCTCCATTTTAGCCCACTATTTGTAGCCTGTTATTTAGGCGTTAGCTATTCAATCAAGGAATCGATGTGACATCTAAAATTATTACTGTAATCTGTTTGTTTTTTTCATTATCTTCATTTGCAGAAGTAGCGTTTACTACAGCAAGTAATGATGCTGATGAAATTAAAATAAAAGACGGGCTAACTGATTTACATTCGAGTTATGATATCAAACGTTGGACATATACTAACGAAGTAGAAATAGATAAAAACGCTAGAACTCCTCATAGTCATCCAATTTTGACTATGAATACTAGCCCTAAATACCTAAAAGATAGCTCATTGTTGTTAGCCACTTATCTGCATGAGCAGTTTCATTGGCATATTGTTAAAAATAGAGTGGGTAGCTTTGACGATTTTACTGATGATATAAAAGTGAACTTTCCAAATGTAAGAGCTGAAAGGCCATACGGAAGTGGATCTGAATCAGGTACATTATCGCATATAATCACGTGTTATCTTGAATTTAAGGCTGTTTCTATTTTACTAGGTGCGGAGCAAGCTAAGAAGATATTAAGCAGTAAGGGCTATTATACATGGGTATATCAAACAGTATTAAACCCTAACAATAAAGCAAAGCTAGAAGCACTGCTAACCAAATATGCATTACAGATCGGTGTTCAAAATAGCTAACAAGCACTTCAAACGGAACAAAAACAGTTGGTTAGGTTCCGCTTCGCTTCACATTATAACCAACAATTTTTGTCCGCTTAAGTGGGCGTTAGTTGCCCGATTTCAATCTAAGGATGGAGTTTTTATGTTCATTGGTGAAGCCTCAAAATCATCAGGAGCCACGCAAAGAGCTATACGATTATATGAATCATTGGGCTTGTTGGAAATTTCAAGAAAAGGGATGTATCGAGTTTACACTAAGAAAAACATTGCGCTCATTAAGATAATTAAAGAAGCACAAACCTTGGGAATCAATCTTTCTGAAATGGTAATTCTAATGAGTGAACAAGAGGAATTTGATTGGAAGTTAGTAAGTGACTTTCTCAATCAAAAATATAGCATGATAGAGAATGAAATACGGGAATTAGAAATCAAAAAAATGAATATTAAAACTTATCAAGTTTCAATAGCTATGTGCTTGAAAGAGCTTGACTCTAACCCATAGGTGAGAGTTTAAACTACCGTTCTTGTTACTTAATACAGTATAAATTATGAAAAGAATTCTTGTTATCAATGCTAATCCAAAATCACATAGTATGTGTAAATCTATCGCGGAACATTATTCGCGTGTTGCTGGGCTTAAACATGATCTAAAAAGCATAGAGATTGCAGATATGAATTTTGAACTAAACTTAAATGAAGGATACGATAAAGTGCTTCCTTTAGAGCCTGATTTGTTGAAGTTTCAACAGATGCTCCAATGGTGTGATCATGTTGTCATTATTAGTCCTGTTTGGTGGGGTAACATACCTGCAAAATTTAAAGGGGTTATCGATAGAACTTTTCTACCTGGCTTTGCGTTTAAGTACAAAGACGAAAAAGGAGGGATAGAAAAGCTATTAATAGGGCGTACTTCGGAGTTAATTATTACTCTAGATACCCCTCCATTTTGGTATAAATATGTACAAGGAAACCTAATATATAAACAGTTAAAAAATGCCGTATTAGGTTTCTCAGGTATTAAGAATGTAACTTCAACATATTTTGGACCAGTAGTAAGTTCGACTGAACATATGAGAGAAAAATGGTTGCAAAAAGTACAAAAGTTGGCAAACAACATATAGTTGTTCGTTGCATTGGAATATAGCAACTAACAAGTTGCTTAAACGGAAAAATAACAGTTGGCCATCGCTTCGCGATTATAGCCAACCATTATTTTCCGCTTAGCAAGGCGTTGGTATGACTCCCCACGTCAAGTTAAATACACTGATCCTTGCCCATTAATTTAATAGCCCTTCGGTCACTTCTCTAATTAAGTTGAGTTAACGCATAGAATGAAGCAAGTAATTTCGTCGGTTATCATGCTGATATTCGTGGATTATTAACCTATTGGTTAACAGCGCCTACCTTACTTAGTTCGTCGTGGCACCTGTCTTCAGTCTATGTTCGTGGTTCAATAGCCTAAACTATTGCCATCCTAACGCCGTCGGTGGTTGTGCCACAGCCGATGCTTGATCCCATGCGCTAACTCAAAACCTATTTTTAATAAATGACTCATGCGGGCATCCTTGCTAAACGTAACTTCACGTCAACCACAGGCAATACTACTTCACGAGATATCGCCCAAATATACGCGATCATTTCTCTGGCAATGGCGGTGACGACAACATTACGATGTTTACCTTTTTGCATTAGCCTGTTGTATCGACGACATAACCTTAATTGCGCTTGCCATGCCATATCGACAATTTCTTTCGGTAATCCCTCCTGCCTGAGTTGCATTTCTTTTGATATTTTGGCGTTGTGTTTATACGCGTGTGCACCTTCGACCAGTAGTCTTCTTGCACGGCTATTGCCACATTTGGTAATAGCACCTAAGTGGCGTTTACCACCACTTGAATGTTCACTTGGCACCAGGCCTAAGTAACTCATTAATTTTCTTGGATGATCGAATCTGGTTAAATCACCCAGCTCTGCAATAACCCCCGTTGCGACTAATAACCTGACACCTCGCATCGCCTGTACGGCTTTTACTACGGGATAATAGCGCCATTTTTTGACTTGGTGGGCTAGTTCGTTATCGAGTCTTTTTAAACGTTTTAATCGCTCTGTGATGGTAGATACCGCTTCTTGCAAAACGATTTGCTGACAAGGATGAGGCAATATCAATTCAGCGAGCCAGCGCAGATGTTGTAGTGACCAATTGTCATTCACTTTACTGGTAATGTTGTTACGGAGGAACATGGCTTTGAGTTGATATTTAGCATCTTTGAGGTCTTTCATCGCAGTTTCACGGGCGCGTGATAAATCACGTACCGCTTCATCTTCAGGCTCAGGGACATAAATCGGGGTTAAGTCTTCAGACTTAAGTAGTTTGGCTAATTTGAGGGCATCACGTTTATCTGTTTTTATACGCTCGCCCGGTTTTTTAGGAATAAGGGAAGGGGCAATCACGTAACAGCAATGGTTAAGGCTGGTGAGTAAACGGTAAATCCAGTAGCCACAAGGGCCCGCTTCGTAGACAAAATGTAAGGTAGCATGCGGATATTTTGATTGTAGCTGCCGAGCAAGTTTTTTAAAGGCGGCTTTATTGCTGAGTATTTTACCGAGGTGAATCGCTTTTACTCCACGTTGGTCTTCAATGTAAGCGACTTCAGTAAATGTTTTGTGTGTATCTAAGCCAATGAAAAGTATGTTATGTTTAGTCATGCTAGCCTCTGCTTTATATTGTTGATAAATATAGTATGTCTCTGGTTTGTAAAACTAACCCACGTTAGAGGCTAGCACCTTGTGGGGAGTCATTATGTCTATATGCCTAAGAGATATTTGTGTTGAAATCTATTCCTGAGTTAAAAACTGAAAATATGATTATTTCTGTTTTAAATCCTATCGACTTTGAGTTGTTAGTAAAATATGAAAATGAAAATCGCATTTATTTATCTCAATGGGAGCCTACAAGATCACCAACGTATTTTAGTTTGGAATACACTCAAAAACGCGTAGAAAGCAACTTTAAAAAATTCAAATCTGGCTCTTCTATTTCTCTTGTCGGTTTTGACAAAGAACAATCAAAAATAATTTGTCTGTGTACCTTTTCAAACATTGTTCATGGCCCCTTTCAAGCGTGTAGTCTGGGATATTCAATCAGCGAAAAAGAACAAGGTAAAGGTCTAATGTTTGAAATGCTTCAAACATCAATTCAATACGTCTTTGATGAATATCAATTACACAGAATTATGGCTAACTTTATTCCATCAAATATACGGTCAAAGAAACTATTAAATAGATTGGGATTTCAAAAAGAAGGATTTGCTAAGTCTTATTTAAAAATAGCTGGCTCATGGCAAGATCATGTTTTAACATCCAAATTAAATCCGAGTTAAGTCGGCATATAACAAGCAAATTAATCAGGACAAAAAACAGTTGGTTAGGTTCCGCTTCACATTTTAACCAACAATTTTTGTCCGCTTAAGTGGGCGTTATATTTTTATGATTGCCTCAATGCTACAGTACTCAATTCTGTAAATATTAACTCATAATGTATATTTCTTACGTTTTCTTACATATAAAAGACATAATTTAGACATTTTTAAGTATCGGTCATCGCTACAATCAAATATATAACAATGACATATCAATTTAAAGGACTTAAAATGAAAAAAATATTACCCTTAACTTTTACTATTCTAGTATCAGCTTATGCATCTTCAGTGTGTGCTGAAGATAGTTGGTATTTCGGTGCCTTATATAATGCACAAGAGTCATCGCGAGACTTTAACACTGCAGGAGTGATTGTAGGTTTTCAATATAATAATTACCTTGCTCTAGAAACTAGATTTTCTACTGGCACATCAGGTTATTCAAGTTTTTATGGCACTCCAGAAGATCCATGGGGTAATTATAGTGAAGACATTGATACACAGGCGGCAATATTACTTAAGGCATCTTATCCAATATTTGACTCATTTAAACTTTATGGTTTAGCTGGTTACACGAAGACAAAGTTAGAAACAAATGGTTTAGGGCAAACAAATGATTCAAATGGTAATATCACCGGAAATTACCCGTTTAAACATACAGAATCGGAAAATGGATTTAGTTATGGCCTTGGTCTTAATTATGAAATCAATGCGCAATTTAGTATTTTTATAGACTATCAAGTTCTTCCCGATTTTGAACCTAACTCAAGTTTTTCTAAAAGTTGGAAAAGCACAACAATTGGTGCTAATTACTCTTTTTAATGTATTTTAATATAACAAGTTGCTTAAACGGAAAAATAACAGTTGGCCATCGCTTCGCGATTATAGCCAACTGTTATTTTTCCGTTTAGCAAGGCTTTAGGCAACCCGTCAATTTTATAGTTAGGAGTATATTAAATGGACTTTATAATACCGTACAATGTCACAGTTCTAGTATTGGGATTAACCGGTTTTTTGTTTTGGGTTCAACTTGCCATCGTTGATGTAGTTGCGATTAGAGTTAAACACGTTCCAGGTTTTTCTATTGAACAAAATCATAGTAACTTTCTGTTTCGTTCACATCGAGTGCTAGCCAATAGTAATGAGAGTGTGGGGATATTAATTTTATTTGCCTTATTTTCTATTTTATCAACAGCTAACCCTGCATGGTTAAATGGTTCAGCACTATTGTATTTTGCCGGTCGTATAGCGCATATGCTTTTTTATTACTTAGATTTAAAGGTGCTTCGTAGCATCGCATTTGCAATAAGCTTTATCGGTTTACTTGGCATGTTTGGGGCTGGATTATTTCGTTGGTTGTAATCGTTGCCTAACAAATAAGAAAACAAATAAGAATAGGTGTCGCGCAGCCGACACCTTATTCGGGTGTTGGACAAGCCCGATGTCTGCTTTATATAGTAAATAATGATTTTTTTGTTGAAGGGATTGCGCTCATTTACCTGAGCGCAAGACGCACAAAGTTAACGCGGAAAATAAAACACTTTTTCGTCGGTTTTTTCTTTACTGTTTCATGTGTTATTTTTTCTCCTCATGTTTAGTTCTTTTGCCATTATCCTTATTATATTCGCCTCTCGGCTAGGGCGTTCGTGTGACGCCTGTGCAATGCATTTCATGTTGGCAGCAAGGACAGATCCGACTTGCCCGTATTGTCGTTGTTTCTTTCGTGAATTTAAGCCAGTCGTGCACAGGTAATAAGAGCAATTGAATAATTACCCGAAGCTTTTTAGCACCCGAAGATAACAGCCCCATAATCACGCACCCGCTGTAATCCTTTGGGTAACACATGTTGCATACCCAAAGAGATTGCCGCTGTTGTACTGTTTTACACAGTAGCATGGCATAAATAGCTTTACGCATGTCATGTGATAATTTAGCGCTATACTGAATTTCAAGGGCTTGATGATGTTGTCGTAGTAAATCGATAAAGGTACTCATTTTACAGACCATGTGATGTCGAGTTTATCTGTTAATTTGTTTACGGCGCGTAACATATCACGTTGTTTAACTTGAGTGAGTTGTGTGTAGCGTGCAGTGGTGTTGAGACTGGCGTGTCCAAGTAATTGCTGTAAAGATCGCAAATCAAGCCCTTGCTCCAGTAAATGGGTAGCAAAACAATGACGAAGCGAATGCGGACTGATGAGTTTTTTAATACGACAATCTGTTAACACGCGTTTTAATGATTTTTGAACGCTACCTTTATCCATCGGTGTATTAGTTTTTGTATGAGTCCCAGGGAAAATCAAACGCTCATGACGATGGGTTTTCCAGTAATCTCTAAGCGCCAATAGCGAGTGGACAATTACATCAGTTTAGCCACCCAATTACATAAGAACTGCCAGTCATTATCATCCCAGGCTGCCATTAAATATCACTTACTGCGACCATTGAATTACATTAGGTTTTCCACGAGTAAACTAGGATCACTTTGTGCGCACAGCGGACATTACAGTTATAAATTTTGCGATATATTTTCTAATGAATTATTCCTGTCATATCACTAAGGAGTCTCAGTAATAATCCTAAAACCACCTACGTCAAATGTAATTCATTGATAACATTTCCAATTGTATTAAATCCTATATTGGATATTACTGAGAAGCATCAGTAATATCCAAGTATTTACAAAAACCAAACATTTTTAGTGTCTAATGCATTGAAATTGTGGGATATTAATTCGAATTAAATTAAGGTTATGGAGCTGACATTACTGAGAAGTATCCATAATAAGCTGTTGACCACGAAATCACTGCCATTTGGAGATGGGATGAAAAAATTTAGACTGATTGTATTGTGTTTACCGATTGTTCTATTAGCGTATTCTACGCTATCAGGAATGCTAATGAACTACTTATTTGTATTCCTGCTCTTATCTGCAATAACCATGATAGTGACGTTTATAGTTTCTCTTGTAAAAAAACAGGTCTATTGGGGTTTTTCATATAGAGGGCAAGGATCGGGCATTTACCTTCGTCAGGGTTTTCTAAGGAATGCGACTTGGATTATTATTGGCTATTGTATTTACACAGCAGTTATACCGATTCAATTTTCGTCTACTGATTTTACTGGCATCACAGTCATGATATGGGGTTCAGTGGTTACACTCTGTCTTTTGGATTGGGTGCCTCGGAAACAAATAGGTAAGTCGCTCAATGTTACCCTTTCCATATTTTTGATTTTTTTAACTTATCAGCTCGCCATAATATATTTTCCGGTAAAACCTACTAATAGTATTGTACTGATTCCTCCATTCGAAGGCGATTGGTATGTTTTTCATGGTGGAAATAGTGCGTTAATAAACCATCACCATTTTGCAGGGTCGCAAAAATACGCTATGGATATTTTGGCTCCTGAAGATGGAAAGCTACCATTTGAAAAAATAACTGACTTACAGAAATATAAGACTTTTGGTAAATCTCTTTTTTCTCCCGTCGATGGAGTGATCGTATCAATTGAAAATTCACTTCCAGATCAAAAGATAGGTGAGACCGATCGACAAAATATTGCGGGTAATCATGTGGTCATAAAAACAGAAACTGATATATTTATACTAATGGCGCATCTTCAATATAACAGCTTATTAGTAGCTGAAGGAGATAGCGTTAAAATCGGGCAAGAAATCGCAAAGATAGGCAATTCGGGGAACACCTCTCAGCCTCATTTACACATACAAGCAATGACAGCCATAAATTTTATGGACCCGAAAACCAAACCTATCCCCATATCTTTCAAAATAAGTAAACAAAAACCAGTGTTTTATAAAAGAAATGATATTTTTTAAGTCTATCGGGCTAACAAGTCGTGCAACGCAGACGATTTTGAACGTTGCTTGAAAAACAGCAACGCTCAAAATCGCAGGTTCACTCGGAGTTACCAATACAATATCTAATCCAAATCAACCTTAAACCCTCACTAGTTAAAGTCCGCAATGTGGTATAAGTGATCATTAGCGGTTTGCAACATAGTCCAAGTAAGGGCGAATTAATTACATGTTTTATGTGGCAGCGTTGAATGTAATTGGATGGTAAGGGTGAATGTTATTAGGTGGCTCCGTTGCTAGTTATTTTCCAGCGAGCGCCATCCGGTCTTTCCCTCCTTTGCCGTCTCGAATATGCACTAGCATGGTTGCGCTATCAATATCATGAACAGTTAAGTTAAGCCCTTCACTTAAGCGTAATCCCATAGAGTAGATCGTCATAAAAAACACTTGATAGCGTAATTGCTTGGTTTGATTGATGACATTTCTGATTTGGATGGCCGTTAAAATATCGGGTATACGTCTTACTCGCGGGGGTTTGACGATAGAGAGCCATTCCCACTGCTTATTGAGGGTGTAACGGTAAAAGAACTGCAATCCGTTACGGTCAATTTTAACGGTACTCCAGGAATGGGTTTGAATAAGGCTGTTAAAATACAACTTCAAGTTGGCGGTGGTTAAGGTATCAGGTGCTTGGTCGAAATACTCAGTAACACGACGTACAGCCCGCGAATAAGCATCGATAGTGGCTGGGCGTTTACCCTTGCAAGGATAGGTTGATAAGATGTTGTTCATAAAGATAATTATAGCGTTGTGCTTGTGACGTATTCATGGGTATACTCCAATAACGCATCATCGATGTGACGATGCTGTTATTGAGTATGGAGGGTGGTTTAAAACACCTCTGCCGCAGAGCGGCTTCGTTCAACAAGTTGCTCAAACGGAAAAAATACAGTTGGCTTTTTACGCTACCCTACAAATTTTAGTCAACTGCATTTTTCCGCTTAAGCGGGCGTTGAGGCTGTAGAATAACTAATTCAGCCAAAACAACTAGTTTTTTGTGCTTCTGTATCGCACAGTAGAAGATTAACTCGATATAGGTAATGCATTTAGTACCCCGATTTCAGGGGTGATTTACAATGAACGAGTTATTCTACAAGCTCGTTATGTGCTTAGTCACTGCCAACTCTAATATCATGAAAAGGAAGTCAAATGTTTATAGTTTCACTTAATTATACGTCTACTCTTGAAGAGATAGATAAGCATATAGCAGAGCATCTCATACATCTTGATAAGCAATACTCACTTGGTAATTTTATAGCATCTGGCAGGAAAGAGCCGAGAACAGGTGGTTTCATTCTGGCAACAGTTGCGTCTAAAGTAGAATTGGAAAGTATTTTAGCTAGCGACCCTTTTCATCGAGAAAAATTAGCTGAGTTTGTTGTAACCGAATTTATCCCTACTAAAACATCTCCAGAGTTGAGTTTTTTACTTCGTACTTAAAAGCACCTAGTATCAAGAACTTCAAACGGAAAAAATACAGTTGGCTGTTTTCGTTCCTCAAAATTTTAGCCAACTATTTTTGTCCGCTTAAGTGGGCGTTAGGTTTTAAAAAGTTTATCAACAACAAGGAGAGTCCAACGATGGATTATTTTATAGGCGCACTGAAAAAATATGCTGACTTTACTGGTCGAGCACGTAGGAAAGAGTACTGGATGTTCATGCTTATTTATCTGATTATCCAAGTCGTTTTATCAGTACTTGGTTTGGACCTGGTTCTTATGGTATTGGGTCTTGGACTTCTAGTTCCAAGTCTTAGTATTGGAGCTAGAAGGTTGCATGATACAGGGCGCTCTGGATGGTGGCAGTTAATTTATTTAGTTCCACTTATCGGTATAATAGTCATGATTGTCTTTTTAGCTCAAGATAGCCATGATGAAAATGACTATGGCGTTAACCCTAAAGCTGGTGTTCCTGCATAAAACTTAACAATGCACTCAAACGGAAAAATTACAGTTGGCTCGCGCTTCGCGCAGTTTAGCCTAACTGTATTTTTCCGCTTAGTTTAGCGTTATATTTTTATCAAATTAGGGAGTTTAAATTATGGAAGATTCGAATAATGAGAATATTTATTGGAGATTTATAAAGTTTTTAACTTCAACGGCTTTGACAATAGCATTACTTGACCTTTCTGGTGTCGATTTGACAAAAGTAAGTATTTTCTCATCCGATACTTTTTCATTTGCAATAGCCGGTCTATTTGTAGTTTGCTTCCTTACTTTTGATAATATGCTCATAAGTATTGCTAAATGGTTAAAAAGAAAAGAAAAATAGGCTTGGAGTAACTATAAGGTTTTCAAGCGGACAATTAACAGCGGGCTGTTGTTCGTATCACACACATTTTAGCCCACTATTAATTGCCGCTTAAAATGGCGATAGGTAAATACAAAGGGGTATTAGCAATGCAATGGTTGTGGACATGGAAAGGAAAGTTTTTTGGCTTTCGAAATAATGATGAATTAAGGTTGCAAGATGGTACTCATGTAGCCACTTTTCGTGGAGATGAAGTTTTTGATTTTCAAGGAAACTATCTTGGAGAAATTCGTAGCGAAAATCGCCTAATTACTAAAAAATCATCTAAACGCAAAAAACGATCTCGTAGCTCTAAAAAAATGAAAATGGTAGGTCGTGTTGGCAGAGTTAACTATGTGGGTAATGTAAATATTATTGGCCATGAAAATTTTCCAGACAAAGATAGCTTTGGTACATAAATTCACCTACAAGAACATCAAATGGAAAATTTACAGTGGGCTGTTTTTTGTTCCTCAAACATTATAGCCAACTATATTTTTCCGCTTAAGTAGGCGTTGGTATGCCCACTACGGTGAATAATTTACCGTAGTGGTATTTCAAATAGCATTAAAGGATTATTTAAGATGATTGTTAGTGATGTAGTCATAAAGGAAATTCATATAAGATGGCCATCTATTCCACAAATTTTTAAACTCATCATAATACTTGCCGTTATATTATTTGGTTATTTTAAATTTCATTCATACCAAAAAGACAAAATTCAAACGTTTAAAATAATTTCCCAACCAAAAGTGAATGATATATATTTTTTAGATTTTAGATTGTTAAGCGGTAAATTAAGGCCTCAAGAAAAATATAGAATAGCTAAGGTTGTCGATATTACAGGTGACATTATTACTTTAATTTATGGAGGGTTTTATTATTTAAGGCAACATGCCGTAGAAAACAGCATTCGCTATGGGCATTTAAGCTTTAAAGATTACTTTGAAGCTAAAAGATACGACTTGCCAATCAAAGTAATAAAAGAAATGCATCAATCTGGCGCTATTTACTTAGCTAAAAGACCAATAAGAAATAAGCTTTTTGGTCATTTAGTTGGTCCAGAAAAAGTAACTCATGGTCAAGGTCTTTTTCTCCCAGGGAAAAAAGAAAATTTCTATGGTGAAGCTTCCCTTATGCAACTATATAGTGAAACTAACTTAAATGAAGCTTTTGAGCTTTTTCAACGCTCAGCTAATTATGGATATTCACTTGGACAAGTAAACCTTGCAGAAATGTACATAAATGGGCAGCATGTCAAAAAAGATTTTAATCAAGCACTTTATTGGCTTAAAAAAGCATCGTTACAAAGTCATAAACCTGCAATTTTAAAATATGGAATAATTTGTAAGCAAATTAAATCATGCAATATCGTCGGTTTTTATCAAGAACTAACGGCTTTTGGTGTTAATATCAAAGTCAGAAATTTAGATTTTAAACTGAGTAAATAAAATATAATCGGGTAGCTGGAGGTCTATGACCACCAGCCACACACCACCCTGCATGCGGCTCCGCCCAGGGCGGTTCATCTAGAACCCCCATTTCTTAGTGAATAAAAATCCGCTTTAGCCAGGTAGCCATTGTTCAAGGCTTGTTGAGTGCCCGGTGTTTTCGAGCTTCACCAAGGCCCTTTGTGGGTGATACCAAAAGCAACTGCCGCTTGGAAACTGTTCACTGAGAAGAATGAATAAATCAATGGCGTTAACACTTGGGCTATTACTTGCTGAATAATACAGTCAAGCACGGTGGGTATGCCCAGTTGAATCTATTTTTGAATTACCGCAATTACCATTTATGTTTAATTTCGCGGGAGTGGTAGATGCATTTTATTGTATTCTAGCCTTAGGTTAAAAGCATACGGAAAAAACCTTCAAGGTAAAGCTGGCTCATATCAATTATCAATATAGCCTTTTAAATTGGTCAAACTTAAAACAAGCAATTAATCTTGCTAAAAGCTGGATAAACGCATAACAAATAAAAATAGGTGTCGCACAGCAGCCACCTTCAGCGTTAAGCCATGACGGTGGATCTATTTTATAAAGAGGAGAAAAAAATGTTCAGTCATATTATGATTGGTGCAAATGATGTACAAAAATCGAAAATATTTTATGATGCAATTTTAGCCGCTATGGGTTATGACGCAGGAGTAATTGATGAAAAAGGACGTTGCTTTTATTTTACTAAAAGTGGTGTTTTTGCCCTCAGTAAACCTATAAATGGCGAGCCTGCTTGTCATGGTAATGGCTCTACTATTGGTTTTTCAGCAAAGACCGCAGATATAGTTGATGCTTGGCATGCCGCTGGTATCGCGCATGGCGGCACTGCTTGTGAGGATCTTCCAGGGGTACGTGAGGGAACTATTGGAAAATTATATTTAGCGTATTTACGTGATCCGTCCAATAATAAAATTTGTGCACTTCATCGGTTAGGTTGATGTTGAATTAATCTAAAAATGGCGATAAGTTGTTACTCGGTGCAACATGTTAACCAACTATGAGCTACTTAAGCGGACGCTTGTTTCCCCCCGTTTTAACGGACAGCAGTATCATTATTTATTGCGAGCCAGATACCTTGGTAGGATATTGATATAAACGTTATTTACACGTTAAATAAATACTAATTTACCAAAGTGCTCAGGTCGATGATAATCCGGCTCTGGCACATCGATATTATGCCATACCGCGTATTGTGGCTCAGTCCTGCCGCCACATCGGTAGAAGTTGCCAAACCATTTATCTTTATTCACTTTTTCGCCAGTGAGTTGCTCGATAGCGGTAAAGGGCAGGGCAATATCAACCGTCCATTCATTATCGTGGTCAGTTTCGAATTTTACCGGACTAGTAATACTTGTGTTACGTTGTATTAAGCTGGCCGCTTCGAGGCTGATAAATTGACGTTTATCCCGGCCAGTGCCGTAAGCTAGGTGCAGCGTGCCACAACAATTAACTTCTAAATTGACATAACTGCTGCCCAATACACCCGAAGGGCTAAAGAAGAATTCCACACAAGAATCTTGACAAACTAACATATGATTGAGTTCAGTTTGCTTGGCATAGCTGTAGTTGTCTTGGGCGATAATTTGTATAAATAAGGTATCGTTATTGGCGCTTAGCTTTATTTGTGTATCTTGTTTAGCACCGGCTTGATACCAGGGGTAGGTGTCAATGGTTAGGGCATCTATTGCTTGCCAATCGGGGCTGAAACTAGTTGCGTTGTTACTTGTCGCTATTTTCTTAATAGTATATTGGCTCATGGCTGTCTCTTTAAAGTAAGTCTTTAAGTTAACTCTTTACCTTAGCTTACTTATTTTCTGGTTTTTAGTAATGTTTAACACTAATACGGTATGCAAAGCGGTTAATTGCCATTGGATGTTTAAATCATACAAACTCATGCCATAAACTTTATCATCAGTTTTACCTTGTTTATAGGCAGGTCGGGGATCTTGTGCCAGCACTTGTTCGATCAATAAGGCTAACTCACTATACTTTTCTTCAGGTCTTGCTTGGTATTGTGCAAGATCAGCTCGTGATTGCTCACTAAATACCACGCTTAAGCCGGCATCAGGGGGCTGCTGGGCAAAACCAGCGTTGGCATCAATAATCGCATCGGAATAAGGTAAATAAGGCTTTATATCAATAATAGGTGTGCCGTTAAGTAAATCTAAGCCTGAAATATGTAAAATGGTTTGTTTGTTGTCAACGGTGACTTTATCCAGTTTCACTACCGACATGCCGATAGGGTTTGGCCTAAAGGTAGAGCGAGTTGCTAAAACACCCGTTTTTTTGTTGCCGCCAAGGCGCGGTGGTCGAACCAATGGTTTCCAACCTTGTGCTTGCGTACCATGAAAAACAAATAGCAGCCATAAATGACTAAATTGCTCAATATCTCGGACTAATTCACTATTATTGGCAGCTCCAAGGAGTACAACCTTGCCTTTTGCCGCACTCACTAAGTTTGGCTGACGTGGTATGGCAAATTTTTCTTGATAAGGTGATTCTATTGTCGCTATGGCCTCAAATTTAAAGCTTTGTACTTGATGAGTGCTATCACACGTTTTTGACATTTTATTGCTCCATTTCCTTATAAGGAGCGCCTAGTCGATAGGATTTACCGTAACAAACCACTTGCGCGATACAGTGCTTAGTTTCTATATCGACACAGCTGGTGAAAATAACAGCGTTTGCTTGTTGTAAAAAAGCGGCTTGTCTTGCTTGTGTTCGAGCATTAATGGCATCAGGTGGCGCTAGATGCGACTTCTTTTGACAATCATCACCTTCAACTAGGCCAATATATTGAAAGGCGGAGTTAAACTCACTTTCATCCTTAAAAATTTTAACTTTACTGGCACTAAAGTATTGCTCGGCATTGTCAGGTGTAACATTACTTTCAAAAGTGTAGTTACCACTACAACTGGCCAGCAATGGTAGTGTGATTAAAAGAGAGAACATCTTTTTAGAGGGTATTTTAGGTATGTGTGTAGTTATTTTCTTAGTCATGGCTACTTTCCTTGCTATCGCTCCAATTGCCGATGAAAATTTTCAAGGCATGGTTTAAAGTCATTATGCTGTCTGACAAAAAAGAAAAGGTATCATTATTATTGATACCTTTGCTAATCGTTCACGCTGAGGGGTTAAATAACGGCTTGCGTTATTTAACCCGCATACCCGCTTTAGCACCATCATCTGGATTTAATATCCATAGGTCTTTACCGCCGGGACCTGCAGCGAGCACCATGCCTTCAGACATGCCAAAGCGCATTTTACGTGGCGCTAAGTTGGCGACCATGACCGTATGTTTACCAATAAGGTCTTCCGGTTGATAAGCTGATTTAATGCCGGCAAAAACTTGACGAGTTTCACAGCCCTCTTCATTTTCATCACCAAGCGCTAGGGTTAATTTAAGTAATTTATCGGCTTTATCAACATGCTCAGCATTGATGATTTTGACAATGCGTAAATCAATTTTGGCAAAGTCCTCAAACTGAATTTCTTCAGAGAGTGGGTCAGCAGCTAACGGATCAGCTAAAGCAGTACTATTATCAACAACTTTAGCTGGCTTGGCTTTCTTCGGTTTTTTCTTTTCATCTTTCGGCGCTAAGCTGTCTTTTGATGCTTCAGTCATGGCATTGACTTTATCCATATCAACACGTTGTAATAACGCTTTAAATTTATTAATTTTATGATCGGTTAATAAAGTTTTATGGCCTTCCCACGTTAGTTCATCATTTAAGAAAGCAGCGGTACTATCGGCAAGTACTGGCAATACCGGTTTTAAGTAAATCATGAGCGTGCGGAACATATTAATGCCCAGCGAGCAAATATCTTGTACTTCTTGTTGCTTACTGTCGTCTTTAATTAACTGCCATGGTTCTTTTATGGCGATATATTCATTCACTTTATCCGCTAGCGCCATGATTTCGCGCATACCACGACTAAATTCACGTGACTCATAATGGGCGGCAATACTATCACCCGCTGCCATTACTTCATCGGCCAGTGCTTGATCATCAATGTTAGTTGATAACATGCCATCAAAGCGTTTATAAATAAAGCTGGCACAGCGTGAGGCGATATTAACCACTTTACCGACCAAGTCTGAATTAACCCGTTGAGCAAAATCTTCAAGGTTAAGATCTAAATCATCAATGCGATTGGTTAATTTAGCCGCGTAGTAATAACGTAAATACTCTGGGTTTAAATGATCTAGGTAGGTACGACCTTTGATGAAAGTCCCTTTTGATTTAGACATTTTAGCGCCGTTAACGGTAACAAAACCATGAGCGAATACTGCCGTTGGTTTACGGTAACCAGCACCTTCAAGTACGGCCGGCCAAAATAAACTATGGAAATAAATGATATCTTTACCAATAAAGTGATAAAGCTCAGCATCAGAGTCTTCCTTCCAGAAGCTATCAAAATCTATGCTGCTATCTTTATTACATAAGTTTTTAAAACTGCCCATATAGCCAATCGGTGCGTCTAACCACACATAGAAGAACTTGCCTGGTGCATTTGGAATTTCAAAACCAAAATAAGGTGCATCGCGACTGATATCCCACTGTCTTAAACCTTGATCGAACCATTCGGATAATTTATTGGCCATTTCTTCTTGCAAAGCGCCAGAGCGAATCCACTCTTGTAACATGCCTTCAAAAGCGGGTAAGTCAAAGAAATAATGTTCAGAGTCTTTTAATATCGGTGTTGCGCCTGAAATAACCGAACGTGGGTTTAATACTTCGGTGGGTGAATAGGTAGCACCACAATTATCACAGCTATCACCGTTTTCATCTTCGCTTTTACATTTAGGGCAAGTGCCTTTAATAAAACGGTCTGGCAGGAACATGCCTTTTTCTGGATCATAAAGCTGAGAGATAGTACGGGTTTTAATATGGCCTTTAGCGTGTAATTTATTATAAATTTCATTGGCTAAGATTTTATTTTCTTCAGAATGGGTCGAGTGATAGTTATCAAAGCTGATATGAAAATCAGCAAAATCCGCCATATGCTCTTCACGTACGCCATTGATCATTTCTTCAGGGGTAATACCAAGCTCTTGTGCTTTAAGCATAATCGGTGTGCCGTGCGCATCATCCGCACAAACAAAATAGATTTCATGACCACGCATGCGTTGAAAGCGTACCCAAATATCCGTTTGAATATGTTCAAGTAAGTGGCCTAAATGAATAGAACCGTTGGCATAGGGTAGGGCACAAGTAACTAAAATTTTACGTTTTTGTAGTGAAGAGTTTGCTGTAGCTTCAGATAAAGTAGTGTCAGACATGAAAAATAGTTGTTTTTTGATGGTAATAATGTCGGCAATAGTACAGAATTTAGTAATGATTTTCATTAGTTGAATGCAACTAATTTCGTAATTTCTCTTATTAAGGTCTGCAAGTCACTATGTTTAGTAAAAAGTTTGGTAAATTTTTCTCGAAACTAACCGCAAAAACGGACGTAAAATCAAAAGACGAAACACTTAACGCGATTGAGATAGAACAACTGATTAAAGAGTCCTTAACGCATTATATTTCTGATAACTTTCCACAAGGTGTGCTCTCGGTTTGTCTACAGTTTAGCGTTACTCAAAGTCAAAAGCCGAAGCATAAAAATATTATCATCGAGCTCATCATGCCCTTTGTCTGCCAAGGTGAGTTAGATCTAATCGCACAATCGTTAAGTGATAATTTGGCTCGCGCAGTGACGGTTAAGGTAGAATTAGCGATAAAGCCTGTGCGCCAATTTTCTCTGGGTACCGATAAAAACAAAGCCGAGCAAGGCCACACGTCACAAGGTAACATTGCCAATATTATTGCCATCGCATCAGGCAAGGGTGGGGTAGGGAAATCGACCACTACGGTTAATCTTGCTTATGCCTTAATGGCCGAAGGCGCCAAGGTGGGCATTTTAGATGCTGATATATACGGCCCGTCAATACCCACTATGCTTGGCCTTAAAAATGAAAAACCTACCTCGAGTGATGGCAAACTTATGATGCCACTTAATGCCAATGGCATAAGTGCCATGTCGATTGGTTTTTTAGTCGATGAGGCTGATGCCACCGTTTGGCGTGGCCCAATGGCCAGCACTGCGTTTAATCAGCTATTGAATGAAACCGATTGGCCAGAGCTTGATTACTTATTAATTGATATGCCACCAGGTACTGGGGATATTCAATTAACGCTAGCGCAAAAAGTGCCGGTAGCCGCTGCGGTGATAGTGACAACACCACAAGATATAGCCTTAATTGATGCGGTAAAAGGCATTGCCATGTTTGATAAGGTTAAAGTACCGGTATTAGGCATTATTGAGAACATGAGCTACCACATCTGTGAACACTGCGGTCATCAAAGTTATATTTTTGGTGAAGCCGGTGCTGAGCAGATGGCAAAAGATCAGCAAAGCAAATTATTAGGGCAAATACCTTTAGATATTGCCATTCGACAGGACGCTGATTTTGGTGAATCAGACGTTTTTGAACATAGCACGGGTGAAATCGCCAGTTATTACCGTAAAATAGCGCGTAATATTTCGGCGCAGTTATTTTTACAGTGTGATAATGCCAGCCCATTAACCGCAACAGTAACCACAAAAGCAATATAAGCTTCAGTGTAATAAGGTAAATAAAAGCCATTATGAGATTAAGTGATAAAGATATAGAACAATGCCTTGATGAGGGAAAAATCATTATTGAGCCAAGACCTGACCCTTCGATGATCTCTGGCGTCAGTGTTGATATTCGCTTAGGCAATGAATTTAGAGTTTTTCAAGATCATACCGCGCCTTATATTGATTTGAGTGCACCAAAAGCCGAAGTGCAAAAAGCGCTGGACGCGGTTATGAGTGATGAAATTTATATTGCCGATGGCGATGCGTTCTTTTTACACCCTGGTGAGTTGGCCTTAGCCGTGACTTATGAATCAGTAACCCTACCGGATAATATTGTTGGTTGGCTGGACGGTCGTTCATCATTAGCACGTTTAGGGCTGATGGTGCACGTGACAGCGCATCGCATCGATCCCGGTTGGTCTGGTCAAATCGTGCTAGAGTTTTATAACAGTGGTAAATTACCGCTAGCGTTGCGCCCAAAAATGACGATAGCCGCATTAAACTTTGAGACCATGTCATCCAGTGCTGCCCGTCCCTATAACAAACGTACAGATGCAAAATATAAAAACCAAAAAGGAGCTGTGGCCAGCCGTATCAGTGAAGATGATGTCGTTTAGGGCGCTTAAAAGCACCTAAACGCCAGCATAAGAATAAGAAACAGCGAGTTATTAACTCTCTGTTTCTATTTTAGCCGCACTAGTAAATTGTTTTACGCATGTTTCTAGGGCGTGAATCAGCTTTTCATTGTCATGGTGATGGGCCACTTTATTGTGGGCTAAATCTTGGCAAATCACATTGACCTTGTCTGAATGTATACGCTCATCTTGACAAATGACACTGTCAATTGGCAAACAGCCAATATTATGTTCAATCCAGCTAAGTCTTTCATCTAAAGTTAATTTAGCGGCTGGGCTTTGCTCAGCGACTATATTATCAATAAAAACACAATGTCCTTTACGCTTATCTAATGCTTTGGCGATATCTCTGACTAACAGCGGTGGCACAATACTGGTCAAGAAGCTACCTGGGCCTAAAATGATCAGGTCGGCATTAGCAATGGCCTCAATACAGGGCGTAACTGACTTAACTAAGGGTGCTAGCATTAAGTCTGTTGGCATTATAGGCATTTCATCAACAGAAAGCTCACCGAGACGACAGCGCCCCTCAGGATAGAAAGCCATTAAATCTGTTGGCGTTTCAGACATAGGTAATACTTGTGTTTTTACCCGCAAAATACGGCGCACTAATTTGATAGAGTCCATCGGGCTTGATTGTACTTTACCTAGCCCGTACAGAATTAAGTTACCTAGGTTATGACCACCTAACTCATCATTACCGTCAAAGCGAAAATTGAATAGTTGACTACCAATAGAGTTATCATCGACTAGCTCGGTTAAACAGTTACGTAAGTCACCCCAAGCAATAGTGCTACTTCTTTTTCTTAATCGGCCAGTTGAGCCGCCATTATCTGTGGTGGTGACAATCCCAGTGAGTTTATGGCCCATAAAGGATAGGGTGGATAGTACACGACCTAAACCGTGTCCGCCGCCAATAGCGACTATGTTAAGTTTTTTGAGCTGCATACGGTTTTCGTTATGGTATGGCTAAGTTATATAAACCATACCGCTAAATAACAAAAAAATAAAGTAACTAAAGCTAGGTTATATAATCTCTCTATATCAGATGATGGCCTAGGGTGAACTAACTTGAAAAAGTAACGGCAGTAATGTTTAATACCGCTAAGGCTTTTTATGTGGTTAATAATTATACCGTCATTACAGAGAGTTAGTTGAAATAAGGCAATAAATAAGCAGCTTGCTCATTATGCGATCAGTTTAGGCCTTTCTTACTAAATAAATGCTATTTTTTACAAATAAGTGTTGACAGTTTCTTAGCTGCTGCTCATAATGCGCCTCGTTTTCAGCAAGTGTTAGGTCCACTGGTTGAGAACATAATTTAATGGCTATTAGGCCAGTTATTAAATTGCTCGAATATTTCGGGGCTATAGCTCAGCTGGGAGAGCGCTTCGCTGGCAGCGAAGAGGTCTGCGGTTCGATCCCGCATAGCTCCACCATATTAGGTTTTTTGTTAAGGTTAACTCTCGAGTTATCACTAGCAAAAAATAGATAGTTTAATTGGTTTGTTAATATTATTTATAATGTAAACACTAATTTATGTCCCTATCGTCTAGAGGCCTAGGACACTGCCCTTTCACGGCGGTAACAGGGGTTCGAATCCCCTTAGGGATACCACTATTTTCTTTATCTCTTGGTTTGTTATATAAATCAAGGGTAAAGGCAATTAAGTTTGCTTACACTTATAAAACATTAAGCGTTGTTCTGAAATAGCAGCACGAAGTATACTTCGCAAAGCTAGTTCTTTGTCCCTATCGTCTAGAGGCCTAGGACACTGCCCTTTCACGGCGGTAACAGGGGTTCGAATCCCCTTAGGGATACCACTTTTATTCATAGCTGTTAAAGGCATGATGAAAGAGAGCATAAATAAGTTGCTTACACTTATAAAACATTAAGCGTTGTTCTGAAATAGCAGCACGAAGTTTACTTCGGGAAGCTAGTTCTTTGTCCCTATCGTCTAGAGGCCTAGGACACTGCCCTTTCACGGCGGTAACAGGGGTTCGAATCCCCTTAGGGATACCACTTTTATTCATAGCTGTTAAAGGCATGATGAAAGAGAGCATAAATAAGTTGCTTACACTTATAAAACATTAAGCGTTGTTCTGAAATAGCAGCACGAAGTTTACTTCGGGAAGCTAGTTCTTTGTCCCTATCGTCTAGAGGCCTAGGACACTGCCCTTTCACGGCGGTAACAGGGGTTCGAATCCCCTTAGGGATACCACTTTTATTCATACCTGATAAAGGCGTGATGAAAGAGAGCATGCAGTTATCTTATTACTGTGAGTCTTGTTTATATAAGGCACTTTAAATAAGAATTTAGAGTTTTAGTTTTTCCAATTTTACTTCTATGATAAAAGTTCTATTATTGAAGTCTTGGTCTAATTAACTCAGCGGAGAAATCTGCTAGATAGTTTGAAATTATTTTTTATTACTCGTAAAAGTAATAGTTAAATAAATCATTGTCCCTATCGTCTAGAGGCCTAGGACACTGCCCTTTCACGGCGGTAACAGGGGTTCGAATCCCCTTAGGGATACCACTTCCTTTTAATGTACTAAAAGAACAGTGAACTATATGAGAAAACCCACGCAATATGTAAATATTGCGTGGGTTTTTTTTTGCTTAAAATTTAGTAATTGATCGCAGCTTGTCGTTGTCGTCAATGTCAAAAATTATCAACCAATGCTTTTAGCATTACCGGAGAGGTTAAAATTACAGATATTGAATTTACCGGTAAAAGGTAAGAGTGGCGCCGTTTAGCG
The DNA here is from genome assembly GCF_001440345.1 of Colwellia sp. TT2012. Lineage (GTDB taxonomy): Bacteria > Pseudomonadota > Gammaproteobacteria > Enterobacterales > Alteromonadaceae > Colwellia. Next base: position 21,819 of record NZ_LJYX01000011.1, read on the forward strand.
GATAATAGTAATACTAACGGGGCAACGTTCTGCCCGTTGTGTTAATCGTATCTATCATTTTAACCTGTAGGAGCCTGATACCATCAAGCTAAAACCAGCCCTTTGGGAGCATTTTGAGGTATTCCTCATTTTTAGCTCATCTTCGCTCATAAAAGTTTACAGTTAAGTACAACTTAATAGTAAAATTGTCGACAATTATACTTTAGTCTACTTGAATGTTCCGCCATTTGAGATAGTATTGATTGATATTATGAAGTTTGTCGACAATGGTTACGTTTCGACAATATATCTTAGCTATTATACCTAGGCTTTAAAGACAGATTATGCTTTTACAAAATCCAACAAAACAAGCGGCGGTGACCACAGCGGATAAAGTTTTTGAACAGCTACAACATGCCATTGTTGAAGGTGATATTGCCGCCGGTAGCAAAATAAGTGAGCCTGAGCTTGCGAAGCACTATAAAATTAGTCGCTCAACTTTGCGTGAAGCATTAAATCGTCTGGAAAAATGTCACTTAATAGAGCGCAAGGCCAATATAGGCTCACGCGTAGTGGCTTGCACCATAGAGGGTTTACTTGAGTTATATATCACGCGAGAAGCGCTTGAAGGCATGGCGTGCCGACAAGCTGCGTTGAATATGACCGATGAAGAAATAGCGCATATGCAAAATATGCTCACTCAACATGCCACAGATAAAGCCCTGCAAGAGGGGGTGTCTTACTACCAAGAAGAAGGGGATGTTGATTTTCACTATAAAGTTATACTTGGCAGTCATAATCAGCAGCTAATCAATCTTATTTGTGGCCAGTTATATCATTTAGTTCGTATGTATCGTTGTCAATTTGGTATGCATAGCCCAAGAGCTACCCGTGCATTTACCGAGCACTCAAATATAATTCAAGCAATCAGTGATAGAGATGGTGAGCTTGCCGAGTTATTAATGCGCCGTCATATTGCGGCTTCACGTAAAAATATTGAAAATAAAATTGCCCTGCAAAAAGCCGAGCAAGAATCACAGGAGACCTAAGATGTCAGAAAGTCTATCAACAAAAACTGTTTCACCGGGTAAAAAATTTCGTCTTGCTCTAGAAAATAATAAACCATTACAAGTCGTTGGTACCATAAACGCCTATTGCGCCATGATGGCTGAGCAACTTGGTCACCAGGCTATTTATTTATCGGGTGGCGGCGTTGCCAATGCGTCTTACGGTTTACCTGATCTAGGTATGACATCATTGAATGATGTTATTGCGGATGTACAAAGAATTACTAGTGCCTCGAGCTTACCTCTATTGGTGGATATTGATACCGGCTGGGGTGGTGCATTTAATATTGCTAAAACGATTCGTGATATGGAAAAAGCCGGTGCTGCTGCGGTGCACATTGAAGATCAAGTTGCGCAAAAACGCTGTGGTCACCGACCAAATAAAGAAATTGTCTCAACCCAAGAAATGGTTGACCGTATTAAAGCTGCGGTAGATGCTCGTATAGACAGTGATTTTTTTATCATGGCGAGAACTGACTCATTTGCTAAGGAAGGCTTAGAAGCTGCCATTGAACGTGCGAAAGCATATGTTGCTGCCGGTGCAGATGGTATTTTTGCTGAAGCGATAAAAACCGAAGCGCATTACCGTGCTTTTACTGAAGCCCTTGATGTACCTGTACTGGCTAATATCACTGAATTTGGTCAAACCGAGTTATGGAATAAAGCACAACTAGGTGAGTGGGGCTGTGCCATGGTGCTTTATCCACTTTCAGCCTTTCGTGCGATGAACAAAGCGGCAGAGTCTGTTTATAAAACCTTACTAGCCGATGGCGATCAAAAAGCTGAAATTGATAACATGCAAACTCGCATGGATTTATATGACTACCTAGGTTATCACGACTACGAACAAAAGCTTGATGCGCTTTTTGCTCAAGAGAAAGCTCAGAAATAATTACTCGCACCTTACCAAGCTAAAAACTGACCCAAGAGTGCTTATAAGCACCAATAATGTCAGCAGTGCGTACCTAAAAAATTGCTAAAATATTATCAAATGAGGAAAGGATCATGACAGAGACAACTGAACAGAAAAGTGTTGCGAAAAAACCGAACAGTGGCGCTGGCCTTCGTGGACAAAGTGCCGGTGAAACCGCCCTTTGTACCGTAGGAAAATCAGGCTCAGGCTTAACCTATTGTGGTTATGATATTGCAGATTTAGCCGAAAATTCAACCTTTGAAGAAGTTGCCTATTTATTATTCAACGGTGAATTACCAAACCAAACACAATTAACAGCCTATCAAGCAGAGCTAAAATCGTTACGTGATTTACCCGAGGCATTAAAATCGGTATTAAAACTTATCCCTAAAGATACTCACCCAATGGATGTTATGCGCACGGGTTGTTCTTTTTTAGGTAACTTAGAGCCAGAAGGTGACTTTGCCCAGCAAAATAACGCAGCAAATCGCTTATTAGCCGCTTTTCCAGCGATCATGTGTTACTGGTATAAATACAGTCATGATGGCGTAGAAATTGATTGCCAATCATCCGAGACTTCCCTTGCCGGTCACTTTTTACGTTTATTAAAGGGTGAAAGTCCGTCCAAGCAACATCAACGGGTTATGGATGTATCATTGATTTTATATGCTGAGCATGAATTTAACGCCTCAACATTTACTGCCCGGGTCTGTGCTTCTACCTTATCTGATATGTATTCTTGTATCACTGCTGCGATAGGTACGTTACGTGGGCCACTTCATGGTGGTGCTAATGAAGCGGCTATGGATATGATTCTAAGCTTTACTTCACCGAGTGATGCTAAAGAGAAAATGGCTGGCATGTTAGCGCGAAAAGAGAAAATCATGGGCTTTGGTCATGCGATATACCGCACTAGTGATCCACGTAATGTCATTATTAAAGCCTGGTCTGAAAAGCTGGCTGAAGAAAACGGAGATACTTCACTTTATGATATTTCTGTCGCGTGTGAAAAATATATGTGGGATAGCAAGAAACTCTTCTGTAATGCTGATTTCTTCCATGCCTCAACCTATAATTATATGGGCATACCGACAAAACTATTTACCCCTATTTTTGTCTGTTCACGCTTAACTGGTTGGGCCGCACACGTAATGGAGCAGCGCTCAAACAACCGTATCATCAGACCCAGTGCTGATTACACTGGCAGTGAGCCACGTACGGTTGTCGCTATCGAAAAGAGGTAGGAGAGACTTGAACTTTGCTCTGATTTCGTCGTTGCTTATTGTTAAGTAAGGTCAACTCGGATAGTACACTATACGTCGTATTATCCGCCTTGAACTCAAAGCAACTTCCGTCGGCTTGATTCGGTTTATATAAAGGTATTTGTTCTGTTTGGAATTAATGCCTTTATTTTTAAATGATTTTTTATTAGAAATGTTTCCTGGATTAATTTATGAATTACCAATACCGCAAACCGTTGCCTGGCTATAAAAATAAGGGTGCGACTATAGATTTTTATGATACGCGTGCAGCTATTGAGGCCATTAAACCAGGCTCTTACGTTAAATTACCTTACACTTCACGTATACTTGCTGAGCAATTAGTGCGCAAATGTGATCCGGCGATACTTACCGATTCATTAAAGCAAATTATAGACGTTAAGCAAGACCTTGATTTCCCATGGTATCCGGCAAGAGTTGTTTGTCATGATATTTTAGGACAAACCGCCTTAGTTGATTTGGCGGGTCTTCGTGACGCTATTGCCGAGCAAGGTGGCGATCCCTCAAAAGTAAACCCAGTGGTACCGACACAATTAATAGTCGATCACTCTTTAGCCGTTGAGGCTTCTGGCTCTGATCCACAAGCGTTGGCTAAAAACCGTGCCATTGAAGATCGCCGTAATGAACAGCGTTTTCATTTCATTGAATGGACTAAAACCGCCTTTAAAAACGTTGATGTTATTCCCGCCGGGAACGGTATTATGCATCAAATCAACTTAGAAAAAATGTCGCCGGTTATTCAAGCGCGTGACGGTATTGCTTTCCCTGATACTTGTGTTGGCACCGATTCTCATACACCACATATAGATTGTCTCGGGGTTCTTGCCATTGGTGTTGGTGGCCTAGAAGCTGAAACAGTTATGCTTGGTCAACCCTCTATGATGCGTTTACCCGACATTATTGGTGTTAAGTTAACGGGCAAGTGTCAGTCCGGTATTACGGCGACCGATATGGTCTTAGCCATCACAGAATTTTTACGTAATGAGAAAGTTGTCTCTGCTTACTTAGAGTTTTTCGGTGAAGGTACTAAAAGCTTAACCATAGGTGACCGGGCAACTATTTCAAACATGACGCCAGAGTACGGTGCCTCAGCAGGTATGTTCTACATTGATGAACAAACCATTGATTACTTGAAAATTACTGGTCGTGATCCAGAGCAAATCAAACTGGTTGAAATTTATGCTAAACACACCGGTCTTTGGGCTGATGACCTAAAAGAAGTACAGTACCCTCGTGTTATCGAATTTGATTTATCAACTGTCTGTCGTAACTTAGCCGGACCTTCAAATCCGCATCGTCGTTTAGCGACCGCTGATCTAGTGTCGAAAAATATTGCGAAAAACCTAGATATTTGTAAAGCACAAGAAGCTAATGGTCAAATGCCGGATGGTGCGGTCATTATCGCTGCGATCACCTCCTGTACCAATACCTCAAACCCACGTAACGTTGTTGCCGCGGGTCTGGTGGCTAAACGGGCTAATGAATTAGGTTTAGTCAGTAAACCTTGGGTAAAAACATCCTTTGCGCCGGGCTCTAAAGTAGCAAAACTGTATTTAGAAGAAGCAGGCCTGCTCAGTGAAATGGAAAAATTAGGTTTTGGTATTGTAGGTTATGCATGTACTACGTGTAACGGTATGAGCGGCGCGTTAGAGCCTAAAATTCAGCAAGAAATTATCGATCGCGATTTATACACTACCGCGGTATTATCAGGTAACCGTAACTTTGATGGTCGTATTCATCCGCACGCAAAAGAAGCATTCTTAGCGTCACCGCCATTAGTTGTTGCTTATGCCATTGCCGGTACCATGCGTTTTGATATTGAAAAAGACATTCTAGGTCAAGATCAACAGGGTAACGATATTACCTTGAAAGATATCTGGCCAGCAGATGAAGAAATCGATGCCATTGTTGCTTCATGTGTCAAGCCTGAGCAATTCAAGAAGGTTTATGAACCCATGTTTGATTTAGGTGCCTTTGAACCAGCTGAAAGCCCATTATATGATTGGGATGAAACCAGTACTTATATTCGTCGTCCTCCTTACTGGAATACCGAGGGGCCGGGTGCATTGGCCGGTGTACGCACCATGAAAGGTATGGTGCCATTAGCGGTACTTGGCGATAACATCACTACAGATCATTTATCCCCGTCAAATGCTATTCAATTAGACAGTGCTGCGGGTGCCTACCTTGCTAAAATGGGTCTACCTGAAGCCGACTTTAACTCATACGCCACTCACAGGGGCGATCACTTAACAGCACAACGTGCCACCTTTGCCAACCCGAAACTTTTCAATGAAATGTGTAGGGACGAAAACGGTGTAGTCAAGCAAGGCTCTCTAGCTCGTATTGAGCCTGAAGGCACTGAATCACGCATGTGGGAAGCCATTGAAATCTACATGGAACGCAAGCAGCCATTAATCATTATTGCCGGCGCTGATTACGGTCAAGGCTCTTCACGTGACTGGGCGGCAAAAGGTGTGCGTTTAGCCGGAGTTGAAGTCATCATTTCGGAAGGTTTCGAGCGTATTCACCGCACTAACTTAGTTGGTATGGGTGTGCTACCACTTGAATTTACTGACGGTGAAACTCGACATAGCTATAATATTGACGGCAGCGAAACGTACGATGTTGAAGACACTAATGTTAAAGGCATTTCACCAGGTGGGGCAATGACTGTCATTATGACGCGTCGAAATGGTGAAATAATTAACATCCCAGTGAAATGTCGTTTAGATACCGCTGACGAAGTTTCGGTATACGCCGCCGGTGGGGTATTGCAAAAGTTTGCCAATGATTTCTTAGAGTCGAATTCATAATTGATTTTTAGCGTTTTAACTACGTTAGAAGTGCTCATTGACGTTCGTCAATTCCGCGCTTTAGCCTTGTTAAAACACTAAAACTCCTCTTATGAAAATCAACTCTGTATGATTTTCTTTAAGCAGTAATAAAAGTTGCAGCTTTTTATATTAAATTAATGGCTATGTTCTCTATAACTGAAGTCAAAAGCTCCGGTGGTAGATTTTTTTTAGTGTTGCGGATGCAAATAAGCAAGCTTCACAAGCATGACGGTATATGGATATACCTTATAGACAGTGCAGACGGTACAGGAAGTACCTTATATGGATAATGCACGAGCAATTATCTTGAGCACACTGTCCTGATGCTTGTGTCGAGCCTCATGGAAGAGTTCATGCGTCTTGCGTGTTTGCGCAGAAATACTAAAGCTAACAGAGCCAAAATTATTTCAGGAGTGAGCTATGTCATTAGTCACTAAAATACATGCGCCACAAATAAAAATCCCAGCAACCTACATGCGTGGTGGTACATCAAAAGGTGTTTTCTTTAATTTAACAGACTTGCCTGAAGATTGTCAGGTAGCTGGCAGTGCTCGTGATGCCTTGTTATTACGCGTTATTGGTAGTCCAGATCCCTACGGTAAGCAAACCGATGGTATGGGCGGGGCAACCTCAAGTACCAGTAAAACTGCTATTATTTCTACCAGTGAACAAGCAGACCACGATGTTGATTATTTATTTGGCCAAGTGGCCATTGATAAACCCTTTGTCGATTGGTCGGGTAATTGCGGTAACTTAACGGCAGCGGTTGGCTCTTTTGCCATCAGCTCAGGATTGGTGGCAGCAAGCCGAATTCCCGATAATGGTGTTTGTACTGTACGTATTTGGCAGAAGAACATTCAAAAAACCATTCTAGCCCATGTGCCTATTAGCAATGGACAAGTGCAAGAAACCGGTGACTTTGAGCTCGATGGCGTGACGTTTCCTGCGGCAGAGATACCCGTTGAATTCATTTCACCGGTTGACCCTTCTGAAGCGATGTTTCCCACTGGAAATGTTGTTGATGCGCTCGAAGTGCCTGGCATTGGTACTTTTCAAGCAACCATGATCACTGCCGGCATTCCGACCATATTCTTAAATGCCGAGGCGTTAGGTTATACCGGTACAGAGCTGCAAGACGCGATTAACTCCGATGAAGAAGCACTAGCGCGTTTTGAAACTATTCGTGCCTATGGCGCGGTTAAAATGGGTTTGATTAGTGATATTTCTGAGGCGAAAACACGGCAGCATACCCCTAAAATAGCCTTTGTTGCCCCCGCTCAAGATTATGTTACTTCAAGCGGTAAGAACATCGCAGCAGATGAGATTGATTTACAAGTGCGGGCATTGTCTATGGGGAAATTACATCATGCCATGATGGGCACGGCTGCTGTCGCCATTGCCTCGGCAGCATCTATTCCAGGCACTTTAGTTGCGCTTGCTACCGGTAAAGCTGATATAAGTTCGGTAACTTTTGCTCATCCATCAGGTACCTTGACAGTAGGCGCTGAAGCAAGCCTAGATAATGATAAATGGACGGTGAACAAGGTTGTTATGAGTCGTAGTGCCAGAGTATTAATGGAAGGTTGGGTAAGGGTACCGTCAAAATAGAATACAAATAAAAGCGCAGCTTTCGCTGCGCTTCTGCTATTTATAACAGCTAATAAATAACTCGATAAGGCTAGAACTTAAATTCAGCGCCAGCATAGTAGAAAGCACCATTAAAACCAAACGGTGCTGAGCGACGTGAATAAGTAAATACTCCAGGGCTACTAACAATAACGTTGCCATCAGCATCTACTATAGTGCCGGAACGTGAGTTACCTATGGTGTTTTTATCAGGGTAAACATCAAAGATGTTATTGCCACCAAGGTTAAATGATAGCTGTTCAGTTACTTGGTAATTAATACGAAAATCTGTTAATACTTCTGCGCCGTAGGTTTGTGTGCCACCATCAGTGATAGTATATTCACCATAGCGGTTAAAGGCTAAATTGATACTAATATCGCCGATAGTATAGAAGCCGTTTAAGCTGATCCTATCTTGTGGCTGCCATTCTTCGATAATAGAGACCGCTTGTTTTGAAAAAACGTCACTAGGCTCGATACTGCCCAAAGCACTGTCTGCGGGTGTATAAATATTTACCACATCGGTTTCAGTAAAGTTAGCCGCTGCGGTTAGGCTAAAATCACCGCCCATTAACTCAGTGTTCCAGGTGGCAATGATATCTATGCCTCTGGTTTCAGTATCGGCACCATTAAGGAAAAACTGACCTGCACCAGCGCCTGAGGCAATGAGCGCTGCATCTAAAGCCGGTGACAAACCTTGCCCTAATGAGTTACTCAACACGATACGATCATCTATATCGATTGAATACCAATCAATGGTTAAGTTTATTTCGTCAGTAATGTGGATTACCGTACCTAAACTGAAGTTGGTAGCTTCCTCTTCTTTTAATTCAGGAATACCAATGGCTTTGGCTAGGTTTGAGTCATTACGAAAAGTGCCCACTTGCACGGCAATTTGATCGCCGTTAGGGTTGTTCGGATCGGTTTGAAATTGGGTACTGATGTTATCGGTATACAATTGCTGCATTGACGGAGCACGGAAACCGGTACTTACAGCACCACGTAGAGCTATCCACTCAGTAACGGACCAATTAGCGGCAAGTTTGAAGTTAGTACTGTCACCAAAACCTTGGTAATCATCATAACGTACCGCGCCGCTAATAATTAAATCATCAATAATTTCAGTTTCTGCATCAAGATAAAAAGAGATAACATCACGGCTTTCATCTACTTCTTGCATAGGAGCAGTGCCGCCAAACCCTTGGGTACCGGCAGAGCGGTCATCGGGATATTTGCTACTGCCGTCCTCATTGGTATCATAGTCACGATAGGAGTATTCATCGCCAGCAGTGACTTTAAATTCATCGGTTCTAATTTCGGTGCCCATGGCAAATGAAAACAAATCAAAGTCTTGGGTATAATCAAGGTTTAAGGTTTGCAGTGATAACTCAAGGCCATAAGCCGATGCTTGGCGTGGAATAGCGGCGCGAATTTCATCTGCGGTTAAACTTGAGGTATAGCGTAGCGCATTAGCAAAAGAAGAGTTAATGGTATCGCTGGTCACATAATCAATATTATTTTTCCCATAGGTATAAGAAAAATCTAAAGTTGAGCCATCGGAGAATTCTGTTTGATAACCTAAGTTATAAGAAATATCTTTAATATCGGTATTAATTTTCGGTAAAAAACCCGCCAAAATGGTTGCATCACCATCTTGTAGCTGTGCATTACCACCGCTATTATTGTTGTGACGGAAAAATGCGGCTGATTCATTCTCGCGCTTTGAATAAGTCAAGAAACCGTACAGTTCACCATCACCTAGGTCGTAGCCGGTATTAATGATTAACGCAAATTGACTTGAATCGGCATCGCCAATTCTAAAGGTTGAACGGGTCGCTGTTGCCTCGCGTGGGTCGCCTAATAATAAGTCACCGTTAGCTAAGTCGGTACACCCTGAAAATTGACATGAGCCATGTAAGCCAGAGCGATCAGTAAAACCACGGTTTCTAAAGTTTAGGGTGGTATTTAAAAAGCCCTTATCACCTAAGCTAAACCCCTTGGAAATATCGACATTGGTGGTTTCACCATCACCTTCTGAATATTCGCCATAAGATAGTGCGACTTTACCGCCTTCACTGGCATCATTAAGGACGATGTTAATAACACCAGCAATAGCATCAGAGCCATATTGTGCCGCGGCGCCATCACGTAATACCTCAATGCGTTTGATTGAAGCCGCAGGAATAGCGTTCATATCCGTACCCGCAGTGCCTCGACCCACAGAGGTATTGAGGTGAATTAAACTGGCTTGATGGCGGCGACGACCATTGATGAGTACCAAGGTTTGATCTGGGCCTAGACCCCTTAATGTTGCGGGACGTAAGGCATCGGTACCATCACTGATCGATGAACTCGAGAAGTTAAATGATGGTGCTATGGCTTGTAACATACGACCGACTTCTGTTTGACCGGTATTGGCCAAGGCTTCTGCCGTTAAAATATCAACGGGTACGGGTAAGTCTTCGACCGAGCGACCGGCCACTCGGCTACCGACAATGGCTATTTTTTCTATTTCCTCTTCTTGTACTTGTACAGTTTGTTGAGCTAATACTGTTTGACTAGCGGCACCAAGTAAAATGGGGACTAGCGCGGCGTGTAAGCTTTTATTTTTCATTGCTATATATCTCTTATTATGTGAATCAACTTGAATGCTCAGTTGACCAGAGTTATTAACAACCGCGACTAGACCAGAGCCATGTAATAATTTTTTTAGGCCGGAGGTAATAGGATAATAACCTTTTAATGAATTTGCTTGATGTTGCTTGGTCAAATCAAAAGAAAATATAATGGTTTGATTGACCTTTTGGGCAAATGCAATTAAGGCTTTATCAGCTCGTTGTTTATCAATATCAAAGCGAATAAAATCCTCAGCATTGACATGGCTTGATGTTAATAACATTACCACTAGGGTGAAATTCACTAACAAGGCAGGTCTGAGCGAGGTTTGATTCAGACGAAATTGCTTTCGCCAACTGCGCAATAGTAATAAACAGCTAAGCAGGGGGAAATCCTCTAATTTATTTTATTATTTTTTAATATTAGTTTTATCTTGTTGCATGTTTGGCTAAATAGCCAGCAATATATAGCGGCTATTTAACTGATAAACAGAGAATAAATAGTAAGTTTTTAAGAAATAGCGATGGTTAGTTAGCCGCAGTGAGTAAAATTGTACCATCGGGTTTTTTACTAAAATTAATACCGAAATTACTCTGTAAGGATGATAGTAGACCGTCAATATCATCGGCTTTAAAATAGCCCGCGACTTTTATCTCAGCTAGCTCGCTATCAACAATTTCAAAACTACTGGTGGTATAACGGCTAATTTCAGCCAGTGCCATGGACAAAGGCTCCCCTTCAAAAATTAGCATGCCCTGTTGCCAGGCCAAATCACGGTGAATTTGATCTAAAGAGACTTTCTCTATGGGGGTTGTGCTAGTTGACGTTGCATGCTCGGCTATTAGCGCTTTTTCACCGGAAACAACTAACGTTGCCGCTAGTTGGTCGGGAGCAAAGCTAGTGTTAGCCTGTTTTAAGCTTTCTTTAAGGTCATTTACCGATGTTGTTGCTTGGGTGATTAATACTTTACCTTCGGTCACCACTAATTCCATCGCTTGGTTATGATGCCATTGGACATTAAAAACGGTACCCAGTGCGGTGAATGATTTTGCCCCGACAATCACCGTGAAAGGCCGATTATTATCTTTAGTAACATCAAAGCGAGCTTCGCCTTTTACTAAAGTAAGAAGGCGTTGTTCGGCATTGTAGGCAACTTCTATATGGCTGTTGGTATTGAGTTGGATCAGTGAGCCATCTTGTAAAGTAAAACTTTTTTGTTCACCTATTTTAGTTTTTAAGGTCTGAGTTTGGCTTAAATTTTGCTCATTCAATGAGGGCAAGAAGGGTAAGAAAGATTCATTAACTAGGGTATTGATACTTATTAGAGAGACCAGGGCAAAACTGGCTACTAGGGCAATAGTTGCTAACGTATGGCGTTTACCGGCTACTTTTGCCTGGGCTAACGGAAATAAAGCGCTTAACTCATGTAAAACACTTAAATCATCCCAAAAAGAAGCCATTTCAAGCAGAGTACTATGATGCTGAGAATTTTGATTACACCAAACAACAAGTTGTTGCTGTTCAACCGTAGTTAAACCACGGTCCATACGACTTATCCAAAGACAAGCAAGTTCTTGGATATTATTATCATTATTTTTATTTTTGCACTCTTGACTAAAGAGTTGGCTGACATTACCCATTCATTTTTCTCGATTTACCGACGGAGGTTTTTACTACAGCGCTTGGTGTTGGTTGTGCTACTTTTTTATCCTTAGCACTGAGACTATGACCATGAGGATGGTTCATTCGTTCCATAAACCGGGCACTTTTTAGTAGCCCCTGTGCTATGTGCTTTTCTACTGTGCTTTCACTTAACTTTAAGTAACTGGCAATTTCTTTTTGGCTTAAGCCATAAACCTTCTTTAGTATAAAACATTTACGCACTGAACCTGACAGTTGCTCGGTTGCTCGACAAAAAAATAAAAACTGCTCTTTACTTTCATAATCGTCTTCAACCTTAGTGCTAGTTAATTGAACAGGTGGCTCTGTAAAATCCTCTAACGAGTCTTTATATTTATTATCCCACTTGGCGACATGATTTAAGGCCAGATTTTTTGCGGTTTTTAGCATATAGCTGCGCACATATTTAATTTCTTGCTTTAAATCAGCTTCATAGGTTTTAACAAAGGTTTCTTGAACGATATCATCAATATCGTCAGGCTTGACGATATGACTAATTAAGAAGCTGATATGTTTTCTGGTACTAATAAATAGTTTTGCTAAGGTCGAGTTACTTGCCATCCATGTTTGCTCGTTACATATTAACTTAATTTGATAATAACCATGAGATTGAGTTAATGTCGAACTTAATCACATCTTTTTACTTTAATTTATTTGCTAGACAGTTTATAAAGAGTAATTACTTATTATCACCAACAAGGGAGCTAAGCTTGTTTCACATCACCCGCCGTACCCCTTTTTTCAACGACACACGGGTAAACTATCTTTGTGTCTGTGTCTTGTTCTCCAGTTTATTTACCTTTAACGTCAGTGCTACTAAGCTAACCATCGCTGATAATCTGCTAGTACGGGATATTGATGATAAAGCCGTTGAGCATGGTTTCTTTTCAAATAAACAAATCATGCAATTATCGCAAGGAAAACATGTATTAGTGGTTAAATATAAAGATGTTTTTGAAGATCTGGACTTTGCTGAAGAAAGGCTAGTGCAGTCGGATTCCTTCGTTGTTAAATTTACCGTTGATAAACAGCTAACACTAGTGTTATCGACTAACAATATTGCTGATTTAGCCGCAGCCGAACGTTTTGTTAAAACACCAGAACTCATCTTAGTAGATGAAGATAAAGAAGAAGTGGTGTTAGCGCTAGAAAAGTTAACTGACTATGAGTTGACTAAAAAGGTCAATCAAGTGATTACTACTTTGTCATTGCCCGTTGTTAGCACGCAGGGTGGTAACACCGCAATTAAGCTTGATACAATTGAGTACGATTTCAACAAAAAAGTGCTTAATCAAGTCGACGCTGTGCCCATGCTTAAATACTGGTGGCAAAAGGCAAGTCGTGTCGAAAAAGAACAGTTTATTAATTTTATCGATGCAGCTAAGCCATGAGAGCAGCGCGCTGCTCGGTAATAAGTGTCTACTTTAACCGCTTAATTTAAGGAACAAACATGCAGGTGTTATCTTTTATTCATTCTTGGATTCAAATAATAAGTGATTTTGTCGCACTTAAACGATTGCCGTCTTATTTTGCCTTCGTAGTGTGTATATTGCTGCCCAGTCAGTCTTATGCTTTTGAGCAGGCAGGCATAGAGGTGTCAGGTCAGGGCAGTGTTGTAGTTATCCCGGATCAATTTTCAATAACCTTAACCATTACCGAACGGGGTCGCCTGCCTAGTAAATTAAAGGCTTTAGTGGATAAAAAAAGTAATTTAGTGGTCAATGCCGCGAAAAACCTAGCAGTTAAAGAGACAAATATTTCTTCTGCCCGCGTTAATTTGCGTATTGTGGTAGAAAAGCCCTCAATTCAAGTACAAGGCATTGAATTGCATAGAGCGCGGCAAGCTAATGTTTATATCGATGGTCAAACTGTGAATCAGCAGACTAACAAGGGTAATCTTCATAAACAGCCATTATTTGAATTAAGCCGACAAATTACGGTGAAATTCAATGAACTAGCGGATTATGATAGCTTTTTAACACAAATTATTAAAATAAAGGTCAGTCATATATCATCACTGTCTATGACGGTAGCGGGACAAGATGAATTTTATCAACAGGCTTTATTAAAAGCCATTAGCCATGCACAACAAAAAGCACAGCGTATGGTCAAACAAGCAGGGCGGAGTTTAGGGCAAATATTACTGCTTAAAGAGCTGGCAAGTAACCATTATCGACCTATGTACGCTGAAGCAATGATGAGTGATGCAAGCCCTAGAGCACATACATCATTAATCGGTAGCCAAACAATTACGGCTCGTGTTTTGGTTAAATTTAGCCTTGAAGATTAGAAAAACAGTGATTAACTGATAATAGTTAGCTAATTATTCGATAAAAGCTTTAATTACCGCGTGTTTTTAGGTATGTTAGCGCTTTTTATTATAGCTTTCTTTAATGGTGCGTTTTAATGAGTAACCAAGCTGAGTTTTATCATGAGTTATTAGGGCAAACTAAAGCGCTAATAAGTAATGAATCTGATATTATTGCTAATATGGCCAATGTCAGTGCTTTACTCTTTGAACGTTTAGCGGAAGTGAATTGGGTTGGCTTTTATCGCCTTGTTGGTGATGAACTTGTGCTGGGTCCTTTTCAAGGTAAGGTTGCTTGTATTCGAATTCCACTAGGGCAAGGCGTTTGTGGTACATGTGCATTAACGGGTGAAGTGCAGCGTATTGCTGATGTACATCAATTTGATGGCCATATTGCCTGTGATGCAAGCAGTAATGCGGAACTGGTTGTGCCGGTGAAAGTAGCGGGTAAGGTGGTTGCTATTTTAGATATTGATAGCACTGCATTTGCACGCTTTGATCAGCAAGATGAACAAGGTATTATGTCAATAGTCAAAATGTTTGAGCAGAATATAACGGCTCAAAATGATACTAAAAGGTAATTATATTAAAAGTAACATCAAAAGTAACATTGAAAATCATACCGACAGTAAAAACATAAAAGTGAAGTTTTAATGAAAGAATTTGTGGTCATTCATGACTATCTAGTTACCCAAGAACTTGTTGGGGACTGGGATGGTCAAGCAGAAGAAGTTACTGAGAATATGAATGAGTTTTATCATACTATGTATGATTTAGCTGACGAAGATATCGAAACGGAACTTTTAGAACAGTTATTGTCGCTTATTTGGGATACTTGGATATGCCAAGACGTGATTGTTGATATCGAAACTGAAGATATATATGATTGGTGTAAGCATGTGATTGATAATCCAGAGCAACATCTTAAATCTGAAGAATAAAGAAAGATAAACATGGCGCTATTTTCTTGTTAGAGTGCTCTTATCAGAGTCATTCTAGTCGATAATTAAGTTAGCTTAATTTAATTTAAATTGTAAAAAAAGTGTATTTATGGAAACTGAAATTAAACGTACAAGTACAAAAGATATTATTGCTTATTTAGCTGAAAAATTCCCCGAGTGTTTTTCGATTAAAGGCCCGGTTAAGCCGCTTAAGATTGGTATATTCCAAGATTTAGCAGAAAAGCTTAACGATGATGAAACTGTCAGTAAAACACGTTTACGTCAAGCACTTAGACATTATACTAGCAGTTGGCGTTACCTTAAAACCATCAAACTTGGCACTTCTCGTGTTGATGTTGACGGTAATGAAGTCGCTGAAATAGATGCAGACCAAGCAGCATACGCCAGCAAAACGCTAAAAGAAAGCCAAGAAAAATTTGGTAACAAAAAAGCGACAGACAGCGAGGGCAAAAAAGCATATAAAGGTAAACAAGGCTCAACAGTTGCAGCAAGTGCTAAGCCAGTGGATAAAAAACGTGAGGCAGCTAAGTTTAAATCAGTGAAGTCTGCCAGCAAAACAGCGGTCAAAAAAGCCGTTGCGCCACTTAAACCGGTTGAATCAGCTACAATCAAAGTAGGTAGTAGCATAAAAGTACAGTTAGGTAATTCACCAATGAAAGCCACCATCACTGAAATTTCTGGTAAAGATATTAGTGTGCAACTTGACTCTGGTATGATTATTAAGACTCAACTAAAAAACATCTACATATAGCAGTAAAAATGTCGTCACTGCTAACGGGGGCGGCAGACTTAGCAAGAGAGTTAAGTCACATAGAAATTGAATAGGAAGTTAATGCATGCAAAAATTTTGTCGTATCGCACTCGCCGTATCTTTATCGTTAGGTTTGTCAGTCAGCGCCATTGCGTTTGAAAAACCACATACCCCGGAAGAGTTGCCTGTACTCATGCCAGAATCTCAGCATGCTACAGCAAGCAAGCGTATTACGGCACGATTTACCCGTGCACATTATAAGAAAGTTATCATTGACGATGTCCTATCAGCTGAAGTATTCGATCGCTATATAAAACAGCTTGATTATGCCCGTAATATTTTCTTAGCGACGGATATCGATGACTTTCAAAAATATCGGCTTGAATTTGACACCGTACTGACGCGTGGAAAGTTAGCTATAGCTTATGATATTTATAATTTAAATATGCAAAGGCGTCTAGAGCGATATCAGTATGCGCTTAGCTTATTAGCGGTTAAAGAGGATAAAAACCCGTTCGATTTCACCAAAGAAGAGCTTTACTCTTTTGATCGTGAAAAAGCTTCTTGGCCGACAAGTGAGGCCGAGCTGAATGAATTATGGCGCTTAAAGGTGAAGTCAGATGTGCTAAATCTGACACTAACCAAGAAAAAATGGCCAAAGATCAAAGAAGTGTTAACTAAACGTTATAATTACGCGATAAAGCGCTTAAAGCAGAGTGAAAGTGAAGATGTCTTTCAACTGGTGATGAATAGCTTTGCTCGGGTAGTTGAACCCCATACTTCTTATTTATCACCTCGTAATGCCGAACGTTTTCAAGTTGATATGAATTTATCCCTTGAGGGCATAGGTGCAGAGTTGCGTTCAATTGAAGATTATACTGTCATTCACCGTATTGTTACTGGTGGCCCAGCGGATAAATCAAAGCAGCTAAAAGCAAAAGATAAAATTGTTGGCGTTGCTCAAGGTGAAAAAGATTTTGAAGACGTCATTGGTTGGCGCTTAGATGATGTGGTTGAGTTAATCAAAGGCTCAAAGGGGACCACAGTACGCTTACAAATATTATCAGGCGACAGTGATGATGAAGCGAATATTAAGGTTGTCTCTATTGTTCGTGATATCATTAAACTCGAAGACAGAGCAGCAAAATCTGAGGTTTTCTTAGAAAATTCGGAGGATGCAAACAGCAAAAAATTGGGTGTTATCACCATTCCAAGTTTCTATAACAATTTGTCTAAAGACGTTAAAAAAGAAATCGCTAAACTCAAAGAACAGGGAGTAGAGGGGATTATCGTTGATTTACGTGGCAATGGTGGCGGTTCATTACCTGAAGCAACCTTACTTACCGGCTTATTCATCGATAAAGGTCCCGTTGTTCAAATTAGAGATGGTGCTAACCGTATTCAGGTACAAAGTGATAGAGATGGCATCAGTTATTTTGATGGCCCGTTAACGGTTATGGTCGATCGCTACAGTGCTTCTGCTTCTGAAATATTCTCTGCCGCCATTCAAGATTATGGTCGAGGTGTTATTATTGGTGAACATACCTTTGGTAAAGGTACGGTTCAGCAACACCGAGGTTTAGGCCGTGTTTATGACTTATATGAAAAGCCATTAGGCAGCATTCAATATACCATTGCAAAATTCTATCGCATTAATGGTGGTAGTACACAACATCGGGGTGTTTTACCCGATATTGCTTTTCCTACAGCGATAGATCCAGAAGACTGGGGTGAGAGTAAAGAAGAAAACGCCTTGCCTTGGGATCAAATTCAGCAAGCTAAATATACGCCGTTAAATGATTTAGGTAGCGATATCGACTATTTAACCTCACTGTATCAGCAGCGTATAAAGGATAACCCTGAATTTAATTATTTACTCGAAGATATTACTACATACCAAGCAGAAAAAGATAATAAAACAATTTCATTAAATTTTGCTACCCGTCAAGCTGAACGTCTACAACGAAAAAGTAAACGTTTAGTGCGTGTTAATGAGCAACTTGCGCTTTTAGGTAAAGATAAAATAACCGATTTAGATGATTTATCTGATGAACTTGATGATCTGGACCCATTTTTAGATGAAGCGGCTCGTATAACCTTTGATTTTATCTCTTTGGGTAAAATTGCCAAAAAATAACCTGTACAACAACAGCAAAGCCGCCCATTGAGGCGGCTTTGCTTTTTCACTTTCTATCGATAATCAAATTACTCTACCGTTAAATAACTACAATAAGAAAAGGTTTACATTTCATGTCCGAGTTAAATCAAAATAAAAAGCCCACTATGCTAGATGCTTTTATTCCTGTTATCACCTTGATTGCTTTACTTACTTTAGCGGTAACTTACTTTGGTGATAGCTCTTCATATGGACCTAATCAAATAGCACTGCTTATTTCCATGGGAGTAGCCGTAGTGATAGGGATAAAAAATGGTTATAACTGGCACGAGCTTGAAAAAGCCATTATTCATGGTATATCGCTGTCGTTAGGCGCAATTCTTATTTTGTTCGCCGTTGGTTCACTCATTGGTACCTGGTTGTTATCGGGTACAGTTCCTACCATGATTTATTATGGTTTGATGATATTAGACCCTGCCTGGTTTTATGCTGCGGCATGTGTCATGTGTGCGGTAGTTTCAATGAGTATTGGTAGCTCTTGGACAACAGCTGCAACTATTGGTGTTGCCTTGATTGGTATAGCGCAAGGTTTAGGTTTATCACCAGCCATCACCGCGGGTGCGGTTATTTCTGGCGCTTACTTTGGTGATAAAATTTCACCTTTATCAGAGACCACCAACTTAGCTCCTGCGATTGCCGGTAGTGAGTTGTTTGCCCACATACGTTATATGTTTTGGACCACGATGCCCTCTATTGCCACGGCATTGATAATTTTTCTATTTTTAGGCTTTAATGAAACTACCAGCAGTAACGATCAGTCCATCGACTTATTAAGCCAACAACTTAGTGAGCAGTTCAATTTGTCTTTGTTTAACTTAGTGCCCTTATTAGTTTTACTTGTTTTAGCCATTAAAAAAGTTCCGGCATTTCCTGCGGTGGCTATTGGTGCCTTGGTTGGTGGCTTATGGGCGGTAATTTTTCAACAAGACCTTATTTTACGTTTAGCCAATGGAGAAACTAACGTACTTACCGCTAATATCATGGTGGTATGGACCGCCTTTTTTGATGGTGTCAGTATTGAAACCGGTAATAGTGAATTGAATGACCTACTCAGTGGTGGTGGTATGTCTAGCATGTTAAATACGGTGTGGTTAATCATGTGTGCATTAAGTTTTGGTGCGGTGTTAGAGCATTTAGGCATGCTGAAAAAATTTGTTGATGTGATTTTAGCGTCTGCTAAATCAACGGGTAGTCTTATAGCCAGTACCGTTGCCACCTGTATCGGTACTAACTTATTAACGGCTGATCAATACATGGCTATTGTTATGCCCGGTCGCATGTATAAAGATGAATATCAAAAAAGAGGTTTAGATCCCTTAGTACTGAGTCGTACCCTTGAAGATGCGGGTACCATTACTTCACCGCTTATTCCGTGGAATACCTGTGCGGTTTATATGTCGGGTGTCTTGATGGTCAATCCACTGGATTATATGTTTTATTGTTTCTTTAACTGGATTAATCCTATTCTTGCGGTTGTTTATGGCTTTATTGGTTTTAATATCAAGACGCTATCTAAAAAAGTAAGCCAAACAGTAACTAGCACGTCATAGCTATAACGCGACGGCTTAATTTTAATTTATCTTTCCAAAGCAGGGCTCTATTATGTCATCTTCTTTATCAGACACCGCACCACGATTTTTAGCTGACTATCGACCAGCTGACTTTATTATTAAGACAGTAAACCTAATCATTACCTTAGATGATACTTGTAGCCAAGTTATTAGTGAGCTGACCATAGAGCGACAAAGCAATAGTAAACAAGCGTTGCAACTCAATGGTGAACATTTAACTCTCGTGTCCTTAGTGCTTGATAAGCAAGCCTTGAGTAAAGAACAATATCAGCTCAGTGATACGTTACTGACCATACCGGCAACTAGCTTACCGGACGGTAATAAATTTACTCTCACTATTACTACCGAGATTAATCCACAGGAAAATACCGCATTAGAAGGGCTGTTTAAATCTGGCGAGGCATTTTGTACTCAATGTGAAGCCGAAGGCTTCCGTCGGATCACCTATTATCTGGATAGACCCGATGTCATGGCGACGTTCACTACTAAAGTTATCGCCGATAAAACTTTATATCCCTATTTATTATCAAACGGTAATAAAGTGGCCGCGGGTGACTTAGCGAATAATAAACACTTTGTTACTTGGCACGACCCCTTTCCCAAACCTTGCTATTTGTTTGCTTTGGTTGCCGGAGATTTTGACTTACTTGCCGATAGTTTTATCACGGCATCAGGGCGTGAAGTTGCTCTAGAGATCTTTGTTGATAAAGGTAATTTAGCCAAAGCTAAACATGCCATGGTGTCATTACAAAAATCGATGGCTTGGGACGAAGAAACTTTTGGTCTTGAATACGACTTAGATATCTACATGATTGTCGCGGTAGATTTTTTCAATATGGGCGCGATGGAAAATAAAGGTTTAAATGTTTTTAACTCCAAGTATGTACTGGCAGATAGTCAATGTGCAACAGACACCGACTATTTTAATATTGAAGCTGTGATCGCCCATGAATATTTCCATAACTGGACCGGCAATCGTGTCACCTGTCGTGATTGGTTTCAACTGAGTTTAAAAGAAGGCTTAACGGTTTTTAGGGATCAACAATTCAGTGCACAAATGCATTCAAGTGCAGTGACCCGTATTCAAAATGTGCGGGTATTACGTTCGCAACAATTTGCTGAAGATGCTGGGCCCATGGCGCACCCGATACGACCTGAAAAAGTCGTGGAAATGAATAACTTTTATACCTTAACTGTTTATGAGAAGGGTGCAGAAGTTATTCGCATGCTGCATACGTTAATTGGTGTAGATAACTTTAGAAAAGGCATGGATTTATATTTTTCTCGTTTTGATGGCATGGCGGTCACTTGTGATGATTTCATCAACGCTATGAGCGATGCCAGTGCTAAGGATCTCTCTCAATTTAAATTATGGTATAGCCAGTCGGGTACTCCGGTAATTAAAGTACAAGAAAGCTATGATGCACAAACAAAGGTTTATAGCTTAACTTTATCACAGCAATCACCCGTAACTAAGAGCCAACAAGACCCGCAAGCGTTACATATCCCTATTAAAATTGAATTGATCAGTGAAAATAATGATAAAGCCGGGCAAAGTGCATTACTAGAGTTGACGCAAACAGAGCAAAGTTGGCAATTTAACGGCTTTAGCAGTAAACCGACTTTAGCCATGCTTAGCGACTTTAGTGCTCCAGTTAAATTGGTTTTTCAGCAAGACGATACCAGTTTACTCACCATTATCAAGCAAGCTAATAATAGTTTTTGTCGCTGGGACGCAGGGCAAAAACTGTTAATGTCCTATATCCAACAATTAACCTTTGACGCTGATTATGTCATCCCTAATGAGTTACTTATTGCCATTAACGAGATATTAACAGGCGATGGAGATCGTGCTTTTATTGCGGAACAACTATTATTACCTAGTTTTGATGAAGCCGCTAGCTTGATGATGGAGGTTGATCCCATTGCGCTTACTAGGGCAATAACGGCATTATCATTATTTATAGCCCAAGGCAGCCAAGACGAATTACTGGCTAGCTATCAAGCATGTCAACAGCTAGACCAGTCATCACCGAACCTAGTTGCTAATCGAGCATTAAAAAATGTTTGTTTAGCCTTATTAAGTTATTTACCTGAATACCAGTATTTAGTCACTCAGCAATATCAGCAAGCGACGAATAATGATGACATTCTCCAAGAGAATATGACGGATAGTTTGGCCGCGTTAACGTGCTCAGCAAAACACAACTTAGTGGACTTAAAGCTGCAACTGCAACATTTTGAGCAGAAGTGGCTACAAACGACATTAGTGATGGACAAATGGTTTGCCTTAAGTGCTAGTGTGGTGAGTGAGGATATTTTTACTCAACTTGATGATTTATTGATGCATGCACAATTTAGTTTGAAAAATCCAAACCGGTCTCGCTCTTTAATTGGTGCTTTTGCTATGAATAATCCTAAGTATTTTCATTGTCCAACAGGACGAGGTTATCAATTTTTAGCCGAGCAAATTGCGAAATTAAATGACATTAATCCACAAGTGGCTTCAAGACTTATCACTCCACTCATTCAATACAAAAGTTTTGCCCCAAGACATCAAAAATTAATGAGGTCAGAGTTAGTTAAATTGCAGTCATTGCCGAAGTTATCAAGTGACTTAAAAGAAAAATTGGATGCTGCGCTACAAGACTAAACAAATTTAACTGCCCGTATATCACGGTTTAGTAACGTACTTATCACTGCAGATGAGTGCGTTACTGCTATATAGTATAAAGATATGAAATATTACTTCTCACTCAATATAACCACAAGTGAATTCCTGCCTTATTATCAGGGCACTGTGCAAAATGTCGTGGTGACTACGACCCAAGGTATTAAAGTCCAATTCCCTGCTATGCACCTACGAAAGTATCTTACTGCCACGGGTATCAAAGGTGACTTTTGTCTACAAACGCAACAAAATAAGTTTTTAACCTTAACTAAAGTTAAATAAAGCACTTAAACATCTTTTAATAGAGTAAACACTTGAAACAGTGGTCAGACCATTCCTTGTTTGATTTCAATGCATGAAGATAAACAAAATATCGTTATTTCATGAACTTATAAAACAAACAGGGATTTGTATTATTTTGTTTTTAAACGCTAGTTTTAAACGCGGTATTAAACCACTAGGGGCTATCAATGCAAGTCATTAAATTATAGCGCTTTAACTCTAGCCTTTACGCTTGCTACCTAAGTCAAATGATGTAATTATTGATGCCGTTAGATAAACAATAAAACAAAAGCTAACTTTTGATTACATTTATAAAGATGAACTTTCGCTGATATTTTATCTTTTAGTATCATGTTTTGAACAGGGGAGAGAATAGATGAAACACAAGCTTCAACATGGCTTTGCCAAAAAACCTTTAGCTGTAGGTGTTGCTGCTGCGCTTTCGATATCATTGTTAACCTCAGTGGTTAATAATGCTGAAGCAGCAAGATTTGAGTTGGGTGATGTAGAAATCAGTTTTGATTCCACCTTTAGTATTGGCTCAAGCTGGCGTACCGAAAATAGAAATTGGAATGACAATGTAGGTAAGTCTAACAATGTCAATAATGGCCTTGATTTCAGTAATTACAATATATTCTCTCCAGCTATACCGAAAGAAGATATTTGGGCACAAGGTGCGGGTGGCTACTCTACCAATGGTGATGCGGGCAACTTGAACTACAATGCAGGCGAAAGTTTCTCTCAAATATTTAAAGGTGTGCATGAATTAGACATTCACTATCAAAATATTGGTATTTTTGTTCGTGGTATGTATTTTTATGATTTTGCCATGATGAAGGACGATAGAGCATCGTCTAATTCGCTTACCGGTAAGGTATTTGACCCCTGTCGTGACACAAAGGCGAATGAGCAAGTCTGTCATGATGTTCGTTTACTTGATGCTTATGTTTACGGAGATTTTGAAATAGGTGAAATGCCTTTTTCAGTACGCCTTGGTGATCAAGTGATTAGTTGGGGTGAAAGTACCTTAATTTCTCATGGTATTAGTGAGATAAATGCTGTTGATATTGCCCGTTTACGTGCACCAGGTGCCGAATTAAAAGAAGCCTTTATTCCGGTTGGTACCTTATGGGGCTCATTGGGGGTTACCGATAACTTCAACATTGAAGCCTATTACCAGTATTCTTGGGAAAAGACCATACTGCCACCACCAGGTAGTTATTTTTCTACCAATGATTTTGCCGGTGATGGTGGACAATATAATAATGTCCAGTTAGGTTTTGGCGGCAATCCTGATATGAATTTAGATTACCTTATGTCAGGTCTAAATGAAATTGGCGCTGCGGTTAGAGCAAAACAGATTTCACCCGAGCAAGCGGGGGCAATGTATGCGGCTTATGCTGGTAACATAACTTTAAGAGCACCTGGCTCAAAAGCTGAAAATGAACCTGATGGCGGTGGCCAATATGGTTTACGCTTATCTTGGTTTGTCCCTGAGCTAAATGACACCGAATTTAGTTTGTACCATGTCAATTATCATAGTCGCCGGCCAATATTTTCAGGCGTTACCGCAGATTTTGGTGCTGTCGCTGGTGATATTGGTATGCTAGCAACCACGATAATCACAGAAGATAACTACACCGATTTAAAGACATTCTCTCGTGTTGAACTGGATTATCCAGAAGACATTAAAATGTATGCGTTAAGTTTTAATACTACTATAGGCACTACTGCGGTTGCTGGTGAGGTGAGCTATCGTCAGAACGAGCCGTTGCAAATAGATGATGTAGAATTGCTATTTGCCGCTGTGCCACAGCAGCTTTACAATTCAGGTAATCCAGCATATGACTCTTTAGACAATGTCTCGCAAATGAAGAGAGTTGATGGCTCAAACTATGGTCCAGGTGAAACGGCGCAAGGCTACATTTTATCCGATACGGTGCAAGCACAAGTGACCTTAACCCATTTGTTTGGCCCTACTATTGGTGCCAGCCAGTTAGTTGGTCTAATTGAAGTGGGCGGCATTAATATTAATGATATGCCTGATCAAAGTACATTGCGCTTAAATGGCCCTGGTACCGCGCGTAGTGGCGGTATTACGGATAGTTCAGGTAATCTGTCTGGTCTTAATATGGTCTTACAAGGCGGTATTGAGAGTAATCCTTTCCCAACTGAGTTTGCTTGGGGTTATCGTGCCGTTGCCAAACTTGACTACACCAATGTTATTGCCGGTATCAATATTTCACCACGAGTAGTATTTGCTCACGATGTCAAAGGTATCACACCTGATCCATTGTTTATGTTTATTGAAGATAGAAAGTCAATGTCTTTAGGTTTGAAATTTGATTACCAAAGTAAATGGTCAGCGGATTTAAACTACAACAGTTTCTTCGGTGGTGTCGGCACTACCAACCAGATGGAAGATCGTGACTATGTATCTTTCAGCGTAAGTTATTCAATCTAATTTAAGGCAGTAATCATGAGCAATAACATGAATAAAGTCACATTATTATCATTGTCCATCTCCATGGTCTTATCAACAGCTGCTTTAGCAAAAATACCTAGCGAGCAAGCGGCAAAGTTGTCAGCGGAATTAACGCCAATGGGCGCAATACGCGCAGCGAATAAAGACGGTTCAATTCCTGAATGGACCGGAGGCATTACTAAAGCTCCCGCGGGATATACTGTTGGTGATCATCATCTTGACCCATATGCTAATGATAAAATCGAGTTTACCATTACCGCCGGTAATCTTGATAAATACAAAACATTGTTAACACCAGGCCAAATTAAATTATTTGAGACCTATCCTGATACTTATAAGATGAATATTTATCAAACTCATCGTAGTGCCTCTTATCCTGAACATGTTTATCAAGCGGTTAGAAAAAATGCCACACGTTCTGAATTAGTTGAAAACGGTAATGGCATCAAACAAGCGGCCGTGGGTATTCCATTTCCTGTGCCGGCAAACGGTCTAGAAGCTATTTGGAACCATACCCTACGCTACCGTGGTGAAAGTGTTATTCGTCAAGCGGGCCAAGCATCACCAACCGCATCAGGTAGTTATACGTATGTGGGTTTAAAAGAAACTTTATTATTGCCATACAATGTTAAAGGAGCTTCTCCTGAGGAGCTCGAAAAAACGAATATACTGTTTAAATTTAAGCAAAAAGTAACAGAGCCTGCTCGCTTAGCTGGTACGGCACTATTAGTGCATGAAACCATGGACCAAGTGAAAACACCTCGACAAGCATGGACTTATAATACCGGTCAACGTCGTGTTCGTCGCGCGCCAAATGTTGCTTATGATGCGCCAGGTACAGCGTCAGATGGTTTAAGAACCACCGATGATTTTGACATGTATAATGGGGCACCAAATCGTTATAACTGGACATTAAAAGGCAAGCAAGAATTATATATTCCTTATAATGACTATCGACTTCATAGTGATAAAGTAAAATATGATGATATTTTGCAGGCCGGTCATATCAACCCGGACCTTGTTCGATATGAAAAACATCGTGTTTGGGTAGTTGAGGCTAACCTTAAAGAAAATACTCGTCATATCTACAAGAAACGTGTCTTTTATATCGATGAAGATAGCTGGCAAGTGGTGGTAACGGATATTTATGATAACCGTGATGAGCTGTATCGTGTAGGTGTTTCTCATACCATCAATTATTATGAAGTACCAACACTTTGGTCGACGCTTGATGTCTTTCACGATATTCAATCACGCCGTTATATAGCCTTAGGTTTAGACAACGAAGAGAAAATGTATGACTTCTCGACCAAGCTTAAAGAGCGAGACTTTACTCCCGCCGCGCTAAGACGCGAAGGTCGGAGATAATCAGTAACAAGGAAACGGCTGACAAATGTTAGCCTTTTTTTTTAGCGCTTGATTTAATATTTAGTTAAGTTTTACATTCTTGTAATTTTAAGAAAAATCAAAAAGAAAGAGTTTTTTATGCGTTTACTAGTTGCTTTTGCAGTTATTTTTATTAGTTCCATTTTCCCCGTTTGTGCTGATGACAAATCGGCAACGTTTGCTACCTTAGCACCAGCACCAGCACCAGCAACTGAATCTGCTTTAGCAAGTAAATCACTATTATTAGACATCGCACCTATTGGAGCAAATAAACTGGTTGCAGTAGGGCAGCATGGACATATCTTACTGTCTATTGATGGGATGAATTGGCAGCAAGCCAATGTTCCGGTACAGGCAACCTTAACCAGTGTCTATTTTTTAAATGAGCAGTTAGGCTGGGCTGTTGGTCATGATGCCACGATACTACATAGTCAAGATGGTGGCCTTAACTGGAAGATTCAACAATACTTACCGGCCCTTGAAAAACCCTTGCTAGATATTTATTTTAAGAATGCGCAGCAGGGGTTAGCTGTTGGTGCTTATGGACAAGTCTTTCGCAGTAATGATGGTGGCACGACTTGGCAGAGTGAGTTTCATCAGGAATTTTTATTAGCAGATGATGTCGATTACCTTAAGGAACTTAAAGCCGAAGATGAAGAGGCATATCTCGATGAAATATCCTTTATTTTACCGCATTTCAATGGCTTAGTGCACGATGGCCGGACTTTATTCCTATTAGGGGAGGCAGGTTTACTGGCTAAAAGTAATGATTTTGGCCTGACTTGGCAACAATTTGATAGCTTTTATCAGGGCTCATTTTTTTCTATGGGCAGAACTAAGCAGGGTAATATTTTAGTCGCTGGTCTACGAGGACATGTTTTTCGTAGTTTAAATAATGGTCTGCAATGGCAAGAAATTGCTACTAATACCACGGCATTACTCAATGATATTGTCTTTGCGGATGATGAACGTATTTTTGTGCTTGGCAATAATGGTATGTTACTTATTAGTAACGATGATGGTGAAAGTTTTCATCAACGACCGCAACCAGATGGTAAAACCTTAATTTCAGGTGTCTGGTTTAAAGGGAAATTGTTGGCTGTATCCGATGTTGGCATTAAGGTACTGGATTTACCTAAACAGTAACAAGCACTCGCATAAAAACAAATTTAATCATTAAAAATATAATAAAGTTCGGAATGATATCACTATGAAAATTTCTCTGGCTAGTCGTCTTGAAGTAGGCCTATTTCGTCATAAAGTATTGGTGTTAATGCTATTTGTAATCACCAGTGCATTTTTTATTTTTCAAGCAACTCAAATTAGGCTCGATGCTTCGTTTACCAAAAATATACCGTTAAATCATAGCTACATGAAAACCTATTTAAAACATAGGGCGAATTTTGGTGGTGCTAATAATATTCTTATTTCAGTCTGTGATAGTGGTGGAGATATTTTTAATGGCGACTTTTTTAAGTCCTTAAAAGGCGTGCATGACAAGTTATTCTTTATTCCTGGTGTTGATAGGATTCAAGTGAAGTCACTATTTTCACCCAATACCCGTTTTGTTGAAGTTGTTGAAGATGGTTTTGCTGGTGGCCCTGTTATTCCCGCGGATTTTCAAGCAACGCCCCAAGGGCTAGCTATCGTAAAGGGCAATATTGAAAAAGCAGGTATAGTCGGTAGTATTGTTGCTGATGACTACAGTTGTGCCATGGTTAAGGCCGCTTTATTAGATATTAATCCTGATACTGGAGAAAAATTAGATATTCTAGAAATCGCCGAAAAGCTTGAACAGGAAATTCGTCAAGAGTTTGAGCACGGCAATATAACGGTACACATTATTGGCTTTGCTAAAATGGTGGGCGATGTTGCTCAAGGCGCGAAAGGGGTGGTGTTATTCTTTGCCCTTGCCATCGCCATTACTGCGGTCATGGTCTACCTTTTTTGTCATTCAATTCGTTTAACCATTCTACCTATCATGTGTTCATTAGTAGCTGTTGTTTGGCAACTGGGCATGTTATCGACCCTGGGCTTTGGCCTCGATCCTATGTCTATATTGATCCCCTTCTTGGTGTTTGCTATTGGCGTTAGCCATGGAGTACAGATGATAAACTCTGTGGTTAAAAAGGTCGCCATAGGGCTAACACCCGCATCAGCGGCGCAAGCAAGTTTTCGAGCCTTATTGATCCCAGGGGGGGTTGCCTTACTTTCAGATACCGTCGGTTTTTTAACCTTACTATCCATTGATATTGGCATTATTAAAGAGTTGGCTATCACCGCTTCGATTGGTGTGGCGATGATCATTTTGACTAACCTTATCTTACTGCCACTATTACTTTCTTATACTAAAATTAAAACACCGGCGAAAGTCGGGCAGTCAACTGAAGAAAGTGTCGTTTGGACATTTATAGCCAGCTTTGCTACTAAAGGTCCTGCCACCGTGATATTGGTCCTTACCAGCATTTTATTTGTGGTAGGCTTTTATCAAGGGCAAGATTTGAAAATTGGTGAGTTACATGCAGGAGCCCCTGCGTTACACGAATCTTCACGATATAATCAAGATACTTTCTTAATCACTGACAGGTATGCCATCAGTGTCGATTATATGTCGGTTATTATCGAAACAACTGAAAATGCATGTACCGACTACGATATCATGGCGACAATAGATAGATTCCAATGGCAAATGGAAAACGTTGCCGGTGTGCAATCTGCGGTTAGTTTATCGTCTATCTCTAAATTGGTGAATGCCGGCTATAACGAGGGTAATCCCAAGTGGCGAGTTATTCCTCGTAATCAACACACCCTAGTACAGTCAATTGCCCGTGTCCCTTCATCTAGTGGCTTGTTAAATAATGATTGTAGTGTTATGCCAGTTATCTTGTTTTTAGAAGATCACAAAGCAGATACCATCAATACTGTCATTACTGCGGTGAACGCGGCGGCAAAAGAATTGGGCAGCGAACAGGTACAATTTAAGTTAGCTTCTGGCCCCGTTGGCGTGATGGCAGCAACCAATGAAGCCGTTGCCGAAGCACAATTACCTATGATGCTTTATGTTTATGGTGCGGTTATTTCGTTATGTTTACTGAGTTTTAGAAGTATTAGAGCAACATTAGTGGTGGTGTTGCCTTTATTCGTGGTCTCTACCTTAGCCCAGTGGTTAATGACCGTACTTGATATCGGTTTAACGGTATCCACTTTGCCGGTTATTGCCTTGGGGGTTGGTATTGGTGTTGACTATGGTATTTATATACTCTCCACTATGAGCACTAAGCTTAACGAAGGGTTTAATGTCCATGATGCTTACCTTGCGGCTTTAAAAGAACGAGGCAGTGCGGTACTTATCACTGGTTTAACGTTAGCGATAGGTGTTTCAACATGGTTTTTCTCGGATTTGAAATTTCAAGTTGATATGGGCATATTATTAACCTTTATGTTCTTGGTTAATATGTTAGCCGCTATTATTATTTTACCGGCACTGTCAGCCTTCTTATGGTCAAATAAAAACAGGGATGAAAATTAGGTATTTGTACAACCATGGCTTGCCCTAGGTAATTTAGCGCAATGATAGTAGCTGACTGAGAGGTAAAATAATGGCGTTTTTATTTTAATACTCAGTTCAGCTCTCCCTAAGCAGTTAATTAAATACAGACTTGTATAATTAACTGCTTTTTTTTAGGATAAATTTAAACAATTTTCACTTAAAGATATTGCATAAATAAACAATAAAAAAGCCATTTACTCAGTATCTATTTATCATAACTGCATAAACATAGCTAACGGTAAACTAAAGTACTCATTTACTCATTCACCTCTTTAAAATTAAGCCAATAAATACAAAATAACACTCGCAATAGCCTAAGTTTATTCATAAAATCGACAGCATAGTCTATTCTGATAGACAAAATATAAATAAAAAAATTTAAGGCTTATGCTTCTAACGTCTTTAGTTAAAAGTAGAAACTGTGTCAAAACAAAAATCAATTATTTCAAGCTTTCTTTTTAAAAGGAAAAGGAAACATCCATGGCGTTAGTAAACGGTTCACCCTCGGTTATTCTTAGCAATGTAGCAAAACTTATTCAGCAAAAAGTAGATGAAAAAACTGCCCCCTTAGTTGAGAAATTTGCCCATTTACTTTATGGCAATATGTCATCATTAGATCTTGATCACCGTAATGAAAGTGATATGTATGGTGCGGCGCTTAGCTTGTGGAATTCACTTAATGAGCACAAAGATGATGCACCTGTTATCCATGTGTTTAATCCTTCGGTAAGTAAAAATGGCTGGAAATCTAGTCATACGATAATAGAAGTTATTATCCAGGATATGCCGTTTTTAGTGGACTCTATTCGTATAGCATTAAACCGTTTAGGCTTATCGCCACACCTGATGCTAAATGCGCCATTAAAAATAATTCGCGATAAACAATTAGAAGTGACTGCATTAGCACCTATTGTCGATAGCCAATTAGCAGCAACCTCAGAAGAAACCATATTTTTAATTGAAATTGATCGTCAAACGACCGATGAAGAGTTAAGTAGTATTAAAAATACGCTGCTTTCTGTCGTTGAAGATATCCGCTTAACTGTCAGTGATTGGCAGCCAATGTTATCTTGTTTAAAAAAGGTCATTGATGATGTTAGCAAAGCCAAGTTACCGGGCACTAAAGCGGATAAAGAAGACACCTTAAGTTTTCTAAACTGGCTCGCGGCGAATAATTTCACCTTAATGGGCTATCGATCATATGATGTAAAAGCCGTCAAGGGCGATATTTCCTTAGAGGCCAATGTTAAATCAAGCCTTGGTTTAATGAAAAACTCGCCAGGAAATAAATCACGTTTAGTGTCGAGTTTAAGTGCCACAGGCCGAGAAGTAGCACTTGGACCAAACCACTTGATTTTAACTAAAACCAATTCAAACTCACGAGTTCATCGTCCGGCGCAACTTGATTACATCGGTATTAAACGGTTTGATGATAAGGGTAATGTTGTTGGTGAAGAACGTTTTATTGGGCTTTTTGGCTCTGCGTATTACACCAACAGTGCGCTAGACCTACCGCTTATTAGCTCTAAAGTCATGGCTGTATGTAAATCGTCGCCTTTTGCCAAGGGTACTCATAACTACAAAACGCTCATCAATATTTTAGAAACCTATCCAAGAGATGAAATATTACAGTCGTCGGTAGCCGAGCTACTACACAATGTCACCGGTATTTTGCAAATGCAGGAACGTGATTACACTGGCTTGTTTGTTCGTCGTGATGCCTTTGATCGTTTCTACTCCTGTATGGTTTATGTACCAAGAGAGCGTTACAACACCAAATTACGTATCGAAACACAAAACTTACTTAAAGAAGTATTTAATAGTGATGAAGATGTTGAATTTACCACTTTCTTCTCAGAATCAGTTCATGCTAGAACCCATTATATTGTTCGAGTCAACTCCACTAAAGCAGATATAGACGTGAAAGAAATTGAAAAGAATTTAAACGAAGCCGCTCGTAATTGGGACGACAAATTAATGAGTGCTTTAGGTGCTAACCGCGGTGAATCAGCGGCGAAAGCACTTAGCCGTAAATATATTAAATTCCCACAAGCTTATAAAGATGAAGTATTACCCGGCTCTGCCATTGTAGATATTGAAAAGCTAGAAAATATTACTAACGAAAAAGATTTAGAAATGCTTTTTTATCAACCACTGGAAGAGAAGACGGGTAGCCGTTTTGTTAAATTAAAATTATTCCATAAAGGCGAGCCTATTCACTTAAGTGATGTGTTGCCAATGCTGGAAAATTTTGGTCTTCGTGTTATTGGTGAAAGACCTTATGCAATCAAAGCCTCTGATGGCGAAACCTACTGGATATTAGATTTTTCCATGTACCTAACCGGTGAAGGTAAGTTTGATCTATCTAAAGTTAGGACCCTTTTCCAAGATGCTTTTGTCAAAGTATGGCATGGTGATTTAGAAGATGATGGTTTTAACCGCCTTATTTTAGGTGCGGGTATTGAAGGTCGTGCCGTTTCAATTTTACGGGCCTTTGCTAAGTATGAACGGCAAATTGGTGGTCGTTTTAGCCAGAGTTATATTGAAAATACCTTTTCTCGCTACCCTGAAATTGCGCAATTACTGATTGATTTATTCTGCTTACGTTTCGATCCTAAAAGCAAGGCAACTGAGAGCGCGAAAGAAAAAGCAAACAATAAGCTATTAGCCGAAATTGAGAGTTCACTCGATAACGTTGCCAACTTAGACGATGACCGTATTATTCGCCGTTTTGTCGAAATGATTACGGCGACTATTCGTACTAACTACTTCCAAGCAGACCCGATTAAAGGTGATAAATCCTACATTTCATTTAAAATCCTTCCCGGTAAAATCAGTGAAATGCCTCAGCCGGTACCAAAATTTGAAATTTTTGTCTATTCACCACAAATTGAAGGTGTACATTTACGTGGTGGTAAAGTTGCTCGTGGAGGCTTACGTTGGTCGGATAGAAGTGAAGACTTCCGTACCGAAGTTCTTGGCTTAGTTAAAGCGCAGCAAGTTAAAAATACCATTATTGTCCCGGTAGGTGCTAAAGGTGGCTTTGTTTGTAAACAGTTACCTGATGGCACACGTGAAGAAATTTTTGAAGCGGGTAAAGAATGTTACCGTACTTTTATTCGCGCCTTGCTAGACATTACGGATAACATTGTTGCCGGTGAAGTTG
Organism: Colwellia sp. TT2012; assembly: GCF_001440345.1. GTDB lineage: Bacteria > Pseudomonadota > Gammaproteobacteria > Enterobacterales > Alteromonadaceae > Colwellia. The sequence goes on from NZ_LJYX01000011.1 coordinate 55,125, forward strand.
TGCCGCCAAAAGATGTGGTACGTTTAGATGGTGATGACGCATACTTGGTGGTAGCGGCTGATAAAGGTACGGCGACTTTCTCGGATATTGCCAACGCCATCGCTGAGGAATACAATTTCTGGTTAGGTGATGCTTTTGCTTCAGGTGGTAGTGTTGGCTACGATCATAAAGCCATGGGTATTACCGCTAAAGGTGCTTGGGAGTCAGTTAAACGTCATTTCAGAGAAATGGATATTGATTGTCAAACTACTGATTTTACCTGTATTGCCATTGGTGATATGGCGGGTGATGTGTTTGGTAATGGTATGTTATTGTCAAAACATATTCGCTTACAAGCTGCGTTTAACCACATGCATATCTTTATTGACCCAAATCCTGAAACCGCGAGTTCCTTTGTCGAGCGTGAACGTTTATTTAATTTACCTGGTTGTACTTGGGACGATTACAATAAAGAACTTATTTCCAAAGGTGGTGGTATTTTCAGTCGCCATGTGAAATCAATCAAGCTAACGCCTGAAATTAAGAAAATGATCGGCACGCAAAAACAAAGCATGGCACCCACTGACTTGATGCAAGCCATTTTATCTATGAAGGTAGACCTACTTTGGAATGGTGGTATAGGAACCTATGTTAAAGCGACTAAAGAAACACATTTAGAAGTAGGTGACCGAGCTAACGATACCTTACGTATTAACGGTGTCGATCTTCAGGCCAAGGTGGTCGGTGAGGGCGGTAATTTAGGTTTCACCCAATTAGGCCGTATTGAATATGCTGCTAATGGTGGCCGTATTAATACCGATGCGGTTGATAATGCCGGTGGTGTTGATTGCTCGGATAATGAAGTAAACATTAAGATATTACTCAATACCTTAGTTCAAAATGGTGATTTAACCATTAAGCAACGTAATAAGCTACTTCATGATATGACTGAAGAAGTAGGTAAAATTGTTATTGAGGATTGTTATCGCCAAACTCATTCATTGTCTATCACGGCAATGCGTGGTGCTAGCCAACTAAAAGAGCAAGTTCGCTTTATTCATGAGCTGGAAAGAGCGGGCAAACTAAATCGCGCGCTAGAGTTTATTCCTGATGATGAAGAAATTGCTGATAGATTAGCACAAGGTAAAGGCTTAACCCGTCCTGAACTTTCAGTCTTGCTTGCCTACAGTAAAATGGTTCTTAAAGATGATTTAGTTCATGTGGAAATTACTGAGAACCCTTACCACAACAGTTTATTGATTGAAGCTTTCCCTAAGCAGTTACGTGAACTCTATCAAGATGAAATGCAACAGCATCCATTGCGTGCACAAATTATAGCAACCAAACTTGCCAACAAAATTGGTAATGATATGGGCTTTAACTTTGTCAATCGTATGCAAGAAGAAACCGGTGCTAGTATTGCCGAGATTGCTAATTGTTATACCATAGCCAGTGCAGTCTTTGAGTTAGATGACTTTTGGCAGAAAATTGAAGTTTTAAATAATCAAATATCTACGGCTATTCAAACTGAAATGTTGTTTCAATACCGCAGAACGGTACGTCGAGTAACTCGTTGGTTCTTGCGCCATCGTAACAAGTCGCTTTCAATTGCAGAATCAATAGCCTTATATCAACCAACGTTTGCAATTATGTCAGAAAAACTCTTTAGCTTTATGATCAGTGATGAAGTTGAATCCTTAGCAAGGGTTGCTAGTGATCTAGTTGATGCGGGTGTTCCTAAAGTGGTTGCTACTCGTATTTCTCAGTTAAGTACTCTATTCTCGACCATGGATATTGCAGAAATTGCTCAGGAAAACAACTGTACGGTTGAGCATGCCGCAAGTTTATACTTCTCACTAGGTGTACGTTTAGAGTTACATTGGTTCTTAGATCAAATTACTCGCCAACCGGTGGCAAATCACTGGCAAGCACTTGCTCGTTCTTCCTTTAGAGAAGAATTAGATTGGCAGCAACGTTCACTAACTTCCGTGGTATTACGTTGTCAATGTGATGCCCAGTTTGCTGATTTAGATCAGTTACTTACTGAGTGGATTGACGTTAATGGGCAACCTCTGGAACGCTGGAAACATATTTTAACTGAGTTTAAAGTAGGCCAGTCGCACGATTTCGCTAAATTCTCAGTAGCATTGCGTGAACTAATGTTATTGAGTCTTAATTGCCAACCGGTTTCAGCGAAAGAAAATCTAAAATAACCGTTAACTAAGTTTATTTTGCTCAAACAGAGCTAACATATTGTAATGCTAGCTTTAACTGATAAAATCCTCGCCCAGCGGGGATTTTTTATTTTTATCATTCACAAAGCCGAGGCAATATGTTTTATCCAGCCATTCGTAAAGTACTTTTTCAGTTTGATGCTGAAACCATCCATGAGTTGACTATAAAGGGCTTAAAAAGCACGGGGAAATCACCTCTTAATGTTTTTTATAAGCAACAAGTAGCAGATAAACCGGTAACCGTTATGGGAATAAAATTTCCTAATCCCCTTGGTTTAGCGGCCGGTCTTGATAAAAATGGTGAGTGTATTAATGCCTTTGCGGCTATGGGCTTTGGTTTTATTGAAGTAGGCACAGTAACACCTCGTCCACAGCCGGGTAATGATAAACCACGTATCTTTAGATTACCTCAAGCCAACGCGATTATTAATCGTATGGGCTTTAACAATAAAGGTGTTGATTACCTAGTATCACAAGTACAAGCGGCTAATTTTAAAGGTGTTTTAGGAATCAACATTGGTAAAAATAAAGATACCCCAGAAGAAAATGCTAAAGATGACTACCTTCACTGCATGCGTAAGGTTTACGATTTAGCGACTTACATTACCGTGAATATATCATCGCCTAATACCCCAGGTTTGCGCTCGCTACAATACGGTGATGCATTGAATGATTTATTGATAGTTTTAAAGGCTGAGCAGAAAATACTTGCTGATAAATACGGCAAGTATATCCCGCTTACGGTTAAAATTGCGCCTGATTTAACGGAAGATGAAGTAAAATCTATCGCTAAGTCATTAATTGATAATGGTATTGATGGCGTTATTGCTACTAATACCACGTTAGCCCGTGATGGCGTTGAAGGCCTTGAATTTGGCGGCGAACAAGGTGGCTTAAGTGGTCAACCGGTAAAAGATAAAAGTACTCAGGTTATCAAGATATTAAGTGAAGCGCTTGATAATAAACTACCCATTATTGGTGTTGGCGGCATAGCATCAAGTGATGATGCTAATGAAAAATTAGCCGCAGGGGCAAGCTTGGTGCAAGTCTATACGGGCTTTATTTATCAAGGACCGCCGTTAGTTAAAGAGATAATTAATGGTTTGTAAGTGATAAAAAAGAAAGTGGCACTTTGTAGTATTTAACTTTTTGTTTTTGTTACAAAATGTCGCTTGCTGTCAAGTCAGATTAAGCTACACTAGCCGAGTAAAAGTCTTTAAATAATCATTATTAAGAGAGATATGATGTCGATAAATGTCCTGAAAAAGAGTTTTGTAGCTATTACCCTTGCCACTGGTTTAGTCGCAGCAACTGCCGCTATGGCGCAACCAGCCAGCTCTGAAAAACATGCAATCAAAGCAACTGAGTTACGTCAATCAGTGTTCAAATTACTGGGTAGTAATATGGGTACGTTAGGTGCTATGGCGAAAGGTAAAATTCCCCTTGATGCCGTTGTTGTTGAAAAAAACGCCACCCGCATACAGCAATTATCCTTGATGATTGCCGATTATACCCGTACTGATACCTCTAAATTCGATGTTAAAACGGAAGCTTTAGCCAAAATTTGGCAAGAAACAGATCATTTTAGCAAAGATATTGATAAGTTAACCTTAGCTTCAACTAACTTAATTGCTGCAGCAAAATCTAACGATGAAAGTGCCATTAAAAAAGCGATTGGTGGAGTCGGTAAAACTTGTGGCGGTTGTCACAATGACTTTAAGAAAGATTAATTGATAGAGTTGTCTGCCAAGCTCATTTTCTAAAAGCCCTTGCCAGTTGCAAGGGCTTTTTTGTAGCACTTAATTAATCAGTAAGCCATTATTTAACGGTTAAAAGTCTAATAATGGTTTACTCGCACTAGCCGAAATTTCTTAAGTAATTAATGACTTAAATACTAGAATTAATAAAATTTATGTATTAAACTTGTTTGGCTTAATTTTAATAATAAGTAACATTTAACAAAAATTTACAGGGATTTATCATGAAAAAACTACTAATTGCTTCTACGTTATTAATATCTACTTCTGTACTAGCTGATGCACCGGGTAGCCAATCTTGTGGTTGGGGTAACATGCTTTTCGCGGGGCAATCTGGCACTCCTAGCCATGTGTTAGCTGCGACAACAAATAATTCAACAGGTAACAATACTTTTGGTATGACATTCGGTACTAACGGCTGTTCAACTAAAGGTACATTGACTTACGGTGGTAAGGAAATGATTGATATTAGCATGATTATGGATGAGTTCAGTGAAGACGTTGCTCGTGGTGATGGTGAAGCATTAACAGCCGTTGCTGTTTCTTTAGGTGTATCAGAAGCTGACCGTGCTTTATTTAAGTCGACGCTACATAACAACTTCAATACATTATTCCCTTCAGAAGAAGCAACTACTAAACATGTTGTTAGCTCAATGTTCACCTTGATGAAAAATAACGAAATCTTAGCTAAATACACAGTATAGTATTTATCTTTTTTAATGATAAAAGGCTGCTTTAAGTAGCCTTTTTTAATTATATAACCTTACTGTTTTAAGCGTAAATGCATTGCAACGGCATTCTTATCATATAAATATTATGAATTATAAAACGACCATTTTATCATTATCATTATCCTTATTTTTTTTATTGGCTGTAACAGCTAATGCACAGCAGCCAAATAATATTAGTCAATTGGCTAAAACAGAACAGTGGCACGCGTTATTGCATATTAATACGCAAGTAGAAGGTAGCGATATTGAAAGCTATGTTGATGACGCTAGTTTCTTTTTAGCGAACGATGGCGCAACAAATCCGATAAATGAATTATTAGCGACGATTTCTGCTTTGAAAAATCAAAGCGAAACTCAATGTAAATTTCCGGCCAGAACCCTGTTTTTATTAGAAAATATTCAAGGGCTTGCCAAAGAAGTTAAACCCTTTGTTTGTCAGGAGTATCTAGACTGGCGTAAAAAACTCAATACCACGAGTGTGGTGTTGGTCTTTGCCTCAGCACAATTAAATAGTCCATCCTCTATGTATGGTCACACTTTTTTTCGCTTTGATCCTGAAAATGTTGAGAAAAATTCTACTTACCTTTCTTATGCCTTGAACTTCGGCGCGACAGTACCTGCAGGTGATGGAGGTTTTTTATATGCGGCCAGAGGGTTAACCGGTGGTTACCCAGGTAACTTTGCCGCTAACCCGTATTTTGAAAAAATCAAAGAGTATAACCGCTTGGAAAACCGTGATTTATGGGAATATAAATTAAATTTAAAGCCCAATGAAATTGATGCAATGTTAGCCCATATTTGGGAATTACAAGGTATTAGCTTTGAATATTACTTTTTTGATGAAAACTGTTCCTTTCGTTTGCTTGAATTACTTGATGTTGCTAGGCCCGGTTTATACCTAGCGAATAATTTTCCGGTTACCGCTATGCCACTAGATACCGTAAGGGTGGTAGAAGAAGCTAATTTAATAACAGATACTCATTACCGACCGTCAATTTTAACAGAGTTAAAAGCGCAATTAGCTATGTTAAGTGATGATGAAAATGCCTTGGCACTGGCTTTATCTAAAGATATTGAGGTATTAAATAAAAACGAATTTATTAGTTTGGCGACTAAGCAGCAACAACTTATTGTTGATAGTGCCTATCGGTTTTTACGTTATCAAAATACTTTTAATGGTCGTCCTAAAGACACCACTCGTCGAAGTTTTTTATTACTAAGGCGCTTAAGCGAAAACCCAAGCAAGCTAACTATCCCCATTGAACAACCCTTGCGCCCTGATCTTGGTCATAAAACGTCTATGCTGGGTGTTAGCTTTGGCCAAAACCTAGACCAAGGTTTTGTCGAATTTAAATACCGAGGCAGTTATCATGACTTACTTGACCCTATTGGCGGTTATTACCAAGGTATGTCATTAAATATGGTCAATGTCATGATCAGAGCTTATAAGGGGGGGGATATTAAACTTGAAAAAGCAGAGTTACTCGATATTGTTTCTTTATCAACAAGGGATAGCTATTTCTCTCCTTGGTCATGGAAAGCCAATATAAGTGTAGAACAACAGTGGACAGTTGATAAGGAAGTATTAGTCAGTCAAGGCTCAGGGGGCGGCGGTGTTAGTTACCAAATATTAGATAATACCCATGTTTTTGCCTTTGTCACGGGGCGATTAGAGTTTAATCGTAAGCTGGATAGTTTTGCCGCCGTTGCGCCCGGTGCACATATCGGCTTTTTACATTACTGGCCCAAAAGCACGCTAATGATTGAAGCCGAGCATTATCAATTTTTATTTGATCAAACACAACGCAGCCGGGTCAGTTTGCAACACAGTATGCAACTTAGTAATAAGGATAGCTTGAGGATTTCCGCTGACTTTCACCGTGTCGAAGGTAAGGACCATGCCCGTCATAGTTTTCAAGAATTCAAAGTGGAATATCGCCATTATTTCTAGTGCTTGTATATGGCTGGCGCTATATTACTATTATAAAATCGAGTTAAGCCAAGGGTATAAAAACACAAAAGGTTAGCCAAGTGGCTAACCTTTTTCAGATCAAAACTGCTGTATAGCGATAGCGTGTAACAAGTATTTAATAGTAAAATTCTTCTAGTACTGGTGCATTAATGATAACAAGCCAATAAACAAAAACAAGACAACATACGGCAACAATGCCGCCGAGAATAAGCTTCGAATGTGGAATAGCATCAATAGCGTTTACTTGCTTAGCGGATTTTTTTCCGGTGATCATAGGCAATACTAAATTTTGTTTTTTTATGCACCAATAGTAAGTAATGGCAGCAAGGTGCAAAGCAATGGCGGCAATCATAAAGTCAAAGGTGTTGTGATGTAAAAAAAACATTATTTTCTCTAAATCATTACCAATACTGCTGTAGTATGGCCCGGAGGAAAAAATATCATCATTGATAAATAAGCCGCTAACGGCTTGTAAAGTGATTAATACAATCATCAATACCACCATCAAGGCACCTAAGGGATTGTGACCAGCGGTATTTTTACTCTCCTTTGCCGGGTGTAAATAGTGAATAAGCGTCTTGGGCGAGGGGATAAACTGAGCAAAGCGTGCATGTTTTGGCCCGATAACGCCCCATAGAATGCGAAATACAAGCAAAGCTAAGGCAACGAAACCCAACTGCATATGTAAGTCGACCATTTCTCCCTCTTGCTCTGAGGTATACCAGCAAGCTAAGATGGTAAAGGCAAAGCTCCAATGAAAAATGCGTAAGGGTAAATCCCAAATAAGATGTTTTTCTGTCACGTGATAGCCTTTAATTGCCCGAGTGAATAGTAATTGAGGGCGCTATTTTACCCTAAGTTACTAGGTAATGTTAAGCCGCTAAATGTTACCAATCATCATTTTTTTTTTGTGTTTAGTTTTGATATTTATTTTTTGTCTGTTATTGAGGCATGTTAAAGTGAACTTATTAGCTGCTCAAAATATCAATAACAATAGAAATATCATGAAGAAACTTCAAATGATTAGTGCCATTACATCACTGTTAATCGCTACGCCCCTTATGGCGCAGACAACCATAATAAAAAATATCAATGGCTACACTCTCAGTGGTGAGACCTTAATAAAATTTTCTGCTATATCGTTCACTAATGACACCATCAATAAAACATATCAACCAGGTGAAACTGTTGATATAGCCAGTGATGTGGTGGTTATTGATGGTCATGGTAAAACGATGCTGCCTGGCTTAATTGACGCACATGGCCACGTTCTTGGTTATGGGCACAGTTTACTGCGGGTTGACTTGGTTAATAGCGCATCAGAAGCCGATGCCGTTAACCGGACAATAGTTTATGCCAAAGATAATCCTTCCCAGCACTGGGTGCTTGGTCGAGGCTGGAATCAGGTGCAATGGCTTAATAATAGTTACCCCAGTGCTAAAAGTTTAGATAAGGCTTTTCCAGACAAACCTGTGTGGCTTAGACGAGTTGATGGTCATGCTGGTTGGGCAAACTCTAAAGCTATGGCCTTAGCGGGGATAACCTCAGCGAGTAAAGGCCCTGCTGGCGGGGAGATAATAAGAGATGAAAATGGCCAGCCTACCGGTGTTTTCATTGATAATGCTATGGAGTTAATCATCGCTAGCATTGCCCAACCATCACGTAGTGAAGATAAGCTAGCTTTAACAAAAGCAATGCATTCATTGGCAAGTTTGGGATTAACCAGTGTCCATGACGCCGGAATAGATCAAAATAATATTAACTTATATAAAGAGCTAGCCAGTGAAAATAATATGACCATTCGTATTAATGGCATGTTGTATTTACCCAGCGAAAACTGGCAGCAACAATTAGCACAGGGCCCTTTTAAAACTCACGATGACATGTTTATTTTTAACAGTGTGAAAATTCAAGCAGATGGTGCTTTAGGCAGTAGGGGAGCCTCATTAATTAACGATTATAGCGATCACGCTGGTCATAAGGGCTTGTTATTACATGATAAGGAAACCTTACAACACTATATTGATTTTGCTATGAATGCTGGTTTTCAAGTTAACACCCATGCTATTGGTGATAATGCCAATAAATTGATATTGGATCTGTATCAGCAAGCCATTGCTAAAAGTAACACTAAGTCATTACGGCATAGAATAGAGCACGCACAAGTACTGCGCTTAGTTGATATCCCTCGCTTTGCCTCACTTAATGTTATTGCCTCAATGCAAGCGACACATGCCACTAGTGATAAAAACATGGCAGTTACTCGTCTTGGTGAACAACGGATTTTAGGTGCCTATGCATGGCGAAAGTTGCTTGATAGTAATGCTGTTATTGCTGCTGGTTCAGATTTTCCGGTAGAGTCGCCCAATCCGTTTTATGGTTTACATGCAGCCATTACTAGGCAAGATCACAACAACTCACCCCAAGGCGGTTGGTATGGTGATCAAAAGATGACACCAGTTGAAGCGTTGAGAAGTTTTACTCTAGATGCCGCTTATGCAGCCCATCAAGAAAAGCTAATAGGCAGCTTAGAGGCAGGTAAAAAAGCCGATTTCATTCTGCTTAGCGATGATATATTTACTATGCCAGCAAGCCAAATATGGCAAAGTCAGGTGTTACAAACATGGGTAGCAGGTAAAAAGGTTTTTTCTTTAGCCGAGCCATCCGTAGCTAAATAGCATCTGCTGAATAGGCTCGATAAAAAATACAAAAGCCGATATTAGCCAATATCGGCTTTTTATGATCTTGCTAGTTAAACAAGCGCGTTACCAGCGGTTATTAATAACTTTCGTTATGTACACTTAATACCGCACGACCGGATGGATCAGCATTATTTCGAAAGCTTTCATCCCAAGCTAGCGCTTCTTCGGTACTACAAGCAACAGATTTACCACCCATTACACATTCAGCAGCCGTAACTAACGGGAACTTTTCTTCAAAAATTGTACGGTAGTAATAACCTTCTTTGTTATCAGGGGTATTTATCGGGAATCTAATGTGAGCATTTTCAAGCTGTTGTTCGGTAACCAGTGTTTCAACATGGGCTTTTAAACCGTCAATCCACGAATAACCAACACCATCAGAAAATTGCTCTTTTTGACGCCATAAAATTTCTTTCGGTAAATAACCTTCAAAAGACTCACGTAAAATAGATTTTTCCATTTTACCGTTACCACATAGCTTATCTTCAGGGTTGATGCGCATAGCAACATCCATAAAGTGTTTATCTAAGAAGGGTACACGTGCCTCAATACCCCAAGCCGACATAGACTTGTTAGCACGTAGACAATCAAACTTATGTAAGCGGTCAAGTTTACGAATTAACTCTTCATGAAAGGCTTGTGCATTTGGTGCTTTATGGAAATATAAGTAACCACCAAATAGTTCATCCGCGCCTTCACCCGAAAGTACCATTTTAATACCCATGGCTTTAATCTTACGTGCCATTAGGTACATCGGAGTAGAAGCACGAATTGTGGTGACATCGTAAGTTTCTAAGTGATAAATAACTTCTTTAAGGGCATCAATACCTTCTTGCTCGGTAAAAATAATGCTGTGATGGGTAGTACCAATATCGTCAGCAACGGTTTGCGCGGCAATCAAATCAGGAGAGCCCGCTAAACCACAAGCAAAGGAGTGAACTTTTGGCCACCATGCCTCGCTTAAATCATTATCTTCGATTCTGCGGGCGGCAAATTTTTTGGTAATGGCTGCGATTAAGGACGAGTCTAAACCACCAGATAATAATACTCCGTAGGGTACATCTGTCATTAAGTGACTTTTTACTGACTCTTCCAAGGCTTCACGAATTTTAGTGGTGCTGGTGGTATTGTCTTTAATGGCACCATATTCTTGCCAGTTACGTTTATAATATTGTTGTAATTTACCCACACGGCTATCTAAGATATGGCCAGGAGGAAATTCAGAGACTGTTTTACAAATAGGCATTAACGCTTTCATTTCTGAAGCGACATAAAAGTTACCTTCGCTATCATAACCGGTATAAAGTGGAATAATACCAATATGATCACGGGCTATTAGGTAAGAATTGTCTTTTTCGTTATATAAAATAAAGGCGAACATACCTTGTAGTTTATCAATAAAATCAACACCAAACTCTTCATAAAGTGGCAATATGACTTCACAATCAGACGCCGTTTGAAAGGTGTAATCTACATTTAAGTCATTGGCTAAGGCTTTATGGTTATATATTTCACCATTTACCGCCAAAACATTGCTTTTATCCTTGTTATATAACGGTTGAGCGCCATGCTCAGTATCAACAATAGATAAACGCTCATGTACTAAGATAGCATGGTCGTTGCTGTAAATGCCTGACCAATCAGGACCACGGTGACGTAAAAGACGAGAATATTCTAACGCTTGAGGACGAAGTGCTGCTGCACCTGTTTTTATATCTAATATACCAAAGATCGAACACATTGAAGCGCTACTCCTTTATTAATATTGTTATGTAAACTGATTATATTGACTCTTTAGGTCACATAATTAATTTAAGCCGAATTGTAGGGCAGGTTTTTTTGTAAGAGGGTAACCTGACCATACCTCTGCTAATTATCTATCTCTCAATGAATCATTAAAAGTGAGAATAAACAAGCACATTCACTTTGACAGCTTTCATCGAAAGATCAATATCAAATAATAAAGTTTTTACACTAAAGGTAATAAGCATAGCAATGTTAGTGACGGTATTCTCATTTAGGGTCAGATTCTCATATATCCTGTATATAATGATTTAGGATGATTTTTAAGATTACCTGTAAATGTAATGGTCAACTACTTGTCTATTCTTCTTAATAATATACTTTCATAGTCTGCCTTTATATGCAGGCACGATACTATGATCCCGTTATAGGGCGTTTTTATTCGAATGATCCGGTTGGGATTACCAATATTCACACATTTAATCGCTATGCTTATGCAAATAACAACCCATATAAGTATGTTGATCCCACAGGAGAAGCCGCTGAGATCACTTATAAAAAAAATGGCAGTATTCAAATTAACATTCCGATTTCTTATTCAGGTTCAGGATATACCTATGACAATATATCGTCGATCAAAAAATCTATCGCCAATGTTTGGTCAGGTACTTATCTCGTAAATGGAAAAGATACATATGTCAATGTTCAAATTACAAAAGGTAACGATTTAGGAGTAGACAACAATGTTGAACTGATAAACGGACCTACTAGTGATATTGAAACGCAAGGTAAGTCTTTTGTTCAAACTTATACTGATGGTACAACTTCAGGCGAATGGCGAACAGATAAAAACAATTTAACCAATGGTAGTATTGGCCATGAAGCTGGACATTTAATGGGTGCAGTTGATCAATATGATAAGATGAAGTGGCATAGTTAATTTTATTAGACATTGATGATTTGAATTTCGCCGATCAGTTACTCAGGATAAATCGGGGAAAAGGAAATAAAGAGCGTATTGTTCCTATTAGTACAAGAGCCTGTGAATGGCTTGCTTTGTATATCAGTAAAATCAGGACGAAGGTGTCACATATTGGCTCAGGAGGTACTTTATTTTTAGCTAACAATGGTAAGCGATATAATGCTAATAAACTCTCAGAAATGGCAGGACGTTATGTCAAACTTTCAGGGTTTAAACGTGCGGGAGCTTGTCATTTATTTCGCCATGCTACGGCTACTACGATGCTTGATAATGGTGCAGACATTAGACATGTGCAAGAGATGCTAGGTCATGCTGATATTTCAACGACACAGATTTATACACATGTATCGAGATCTAAATTAACTGAAGTTTATAATAAAAGTCACCCCTCTGCATTGAGCGGTAGTAACATATTTCATTAACTAATCTTGCAATGGTAATGCAGTTGCATTACCATTACTTTGTAAACCTAATAACTTGGAGGTTACTATGATACATGCAACTTTAGAAACAGAATCCACATTAACCGATCGATTCCAAACAACCGTACCAAGTGTTGTTCGTCAAGCACTACATTTGAAGAAAAAAGATAAAATAAAATTTATCATTCAGCCAAATGGTAGCGTCATACTTTCTCGTGTTGAACCCAAAGAAAGTGATCCTGTTGTTGAATCGTTTTTAGCTTTTGTTGCTAATGATATGCAAAGACATCCTAAAAAGCTTCAGTCACTTACCGCAAGTATGCGTGATCGTATTGAAGTATTAACCTCTGGTATTGAATTAGATTTAGATGCCCCATTATCCGATGAGGATGAATGATTTTGTCTGATAATGTCGCTATTGTCGTCAATGGGTGGACGTTATATACGCACCCATTATTTGTTGAGCAATATGAGATTTTAGAGAAAAAGGTCGTAGCGCTTAAGGCAAAAGATCCAAGAGGTTATATTAAAAAGAACGCTACAAAAAGGCTAGCAGCTATTCATAAGCTAGCTTTTGAAGTGATTCCACAAGATCCAACAAAATCGGATTATCGCCAAGGTAAAACATTAGGCGAAAACAATAAACACTGGTTCAGAGCTAAGTTCTTTCAACAGTACCGATTGTTTTTTCGATACGATATCCAATCAAAAGTAATTGTCTACGCTTGGGTAAATGATGATAGCAGCAAACGAGCTTATGAAAGTAAAACAGATGCTTATAAAGTATTTGCGAAAATGCTGAAATCAGGCAACCCACCAGATAGCTGGGAAGATCTATTAAAAGCCGTCAAAAAAGAAAAATCCTCCAATAAATGATTTTAGGGAGTTATTACCACTAAGGAATAGTGGATCATAAAACCAATTACTGTATATGCAGGTACGATAGTATGATCCAGTACCCGTACATTTCTTCTTTTTAAAAACCTTAAAAACCAGATATAAATAGCACCATCTAACGTCTTCTTGGTGAGCTTACTTGACGTTAGCGCTTGTTTCTCTAACGGCAGCTCTTCCGACGAAGCAGATGAGATATTAGTGGAATATACCGACAACCTATCAATAATTAGAAGACTGTGTTGCTGGAAATGAAATCCAATCGGTTGTTAATTTTTCACAAAAATTCAACTATTTTTGAATGGTAAGTTAAATTAAAATCAACATTAATACTCATTATTTAACTAAAAAACATGCTAAATTTTTCTATTCGTTTTCTATACGGTAAGAAAATAGAAAACCAATAAGACTTCTTTTCAGTCAATTTCATAATATCTCCTTATCAATTTAATAAGGAGCTATTATGAAAAAAATCATCACCACTTTAGTTATAGGGTTCACTACAAATCTATGGGCAAATTCGCTGCCAATAGAACCCGTGTTAGTGCCAATAGTAGAAGCAACAAAAAACATAAATATTCAAATGGGTAAGTACGAAGTTACTGTTGAAGAGTTTACTCGTTTTGTTAACGCCACAGATTATAAAATGTCAGGTAAATGTTATTTATATAACGCTAAACATGTACCTGCTGACGGTACCGGTACAGCGAATGATAAAGACTTAACAGCAAATCCTTTTCGGCCTATTGTCTGTATTGGTCCGTATGGTGCCATGGATTATGCAAGTTGGTTAGCAAAAACCACAGGAAAACCCTATAGATTACCCGAAAAAAATGAATGGCTGTATGCCTCATCCGAAGGTAAATCAAGTCGCTTTGCTTTTGGCGACGATTTTAACTACAGCGAAATGTGCGACTATGAAAATATTGAAGATGCAGCGAATAGTGCGGGATTAAAACAACATCATAATTACAGAAATAGAATCAGTGCTAACTGTAATGATGGCGCTATCTATCACACTGTTGTGGGTATGTATCGTCCAAATAATTTTGGTTTACATGACATGATGGGTAACGTGAGGGAGTTTCTGCAAACTTGTCATGTATTTAATAAGGCGGAGCCTAAACAATGTCAGGAGTATGTATTAGCAGGGAGTGGTTGGCATTGGATGCCAAGACCTACCGATGTATTCGACAGTATGGGTGGTAACTTTGTTGGCAGCATTGAAGGCTTTCGTGTAGTACTTGATAGTTCGACAAAACATTCTCAATCGGTACAAACTCAAACCTTTGTTAATAACCTAGTGGTAGCCCAACAGCACGAAAAACACAAGCATGATAGGTTAAAATCTTTACCGACCAGACCACCCGGATTATATGCAAAACTGGGAAATAAAAATCAAGTGAGCCTCAGTTGGTTACCTAGCACTGGTGAAAGCGTGAGTTATTCTTTGTATCGTAGCTATCTAGATCCTAGTGCAAAAATAAGCCGAAAAATGACGAAAATAGCCGAAGGCATTAAGATGCTCTACTATGTTGATAATTTACCGAGCGGTAGTGCGGCAAGTTATCAAGTATTTGCAGACAATGAGATAGGACAAAGTCAGGCAAGTAATGAAGTGAGTATTGGAAAATATCCAGTGTTTCATGTTGATGAACGAATTCAAGCGGAGTTTTATAACCAATATCGCAATACTAAAATATTTGAGAAAGAGCAACAACAAAGTGTTCTTTTTGATGGTAATGCCGGCGATAACATGCAAAATCAACGGCCATTTGTTCCATCATGGTTAAAGTATAAATTTAACAGTGAAAAGGCAGGCCAAGCGATGCTAAAAATGAACATTCGAGGGCAAAAAGGGGCTATTATTGAGTTTTGGCAAGGTAATCATTTAGTGGCTAAAACAGCGATTGAGGGCGGTGAAAATTATGCTGAGCAAAGCATTCCTGCTCAATTGATGGCAGGAGATGACCCGATACAAATTCGTGCCGCCAACAAACTATATTTTATACTTGATTGGTTTGAACTGCGTTACCAATAAGCTAAAGGTATAACGGCGCTAGGCTAAGACTTCAATTACCTAGCGTTTGTTAAGTAATGACTAACACTGCTATTCTTTATCCATTTTTTTCATCTGCTCATTCAGCCACGCTTTCAAAGCATTGCGTTCTAAATAGTCCATATACTCTGCTTGTATTTTTGGGGCATGGCTATTTAGCTGATATAGCCCAAAAGCTGCATGGACAGCCATATGAGTATTGTGCTCTAGCCGCGCTAATTCAAAGGCTTTTAAAAAATACGTGCGTGCTTCATTTTTGTTATCCGTGGCATGATGTAACTTGGCTGTTAACACCAGAGATGCTGGAGATTCAGGTCTGCTTTGCAAAAGCGACCTAGCTAAGTCGAAATCTTTTTGCACTATGTATTGCTCGATGAGTAACTCAGTTGAATGCTCGATAACCCAGGTATTATGAATTGTTCTAGGTAAAAGTAATATTTTCTCCAAATAAGGTAATGCCTTACTGTTATCTTTGGTGAATATCACGAAGTGATAATAGACGACAGCGAAATTAGATTCATTTAGCTTATGTTTCAGTAACAGAGCTTGTGCTTCATTTAGGTGAGCATATTTTTTGTGTCCGTCACCGGCTTTTTTAGCCAGTATTGAATAGGTAATATGTAACTCGAACAAACTTAGCGCGTTAACGTGTTTCTGACTAAACTCAAGACCTTGCTCTAGTATTTCAAACATTTTTTCAAAATCGTGTAGCTCTTGAGCTACCCACGCTCTTGCACTTATGTTTTCATATTTCAAAGCCCACAATGGTGTATCAGCTAATATAGATGATACTTTCTTTAAACTATTCGAGGCTAGTTTATATTTTCGATGCACTTTATAAATATCACTCATTAGTCGCTGAGCCTTAGCTCGATAAGGACTAAAACCATAGGACTCGTCTGCATTAGCTAGCTTTTGTGCATAAGTCATTGCCACTTCCAGCTGTTTTACCTCAAAATAATGATTTGCTAACCGGAATAGTAAATCCGGATCATTGGGTGAGGTTTCCATCATCGATGTCATTGTGCTGATATTTAACTTAATATTTGGCTTGGTAAATAAACCGAGTTGATCTAGCTCGATTAAGCGTTCTGACAATTTTTGAGTAACTTGTTCATGAGTTTTTCCAAATACATAACCACGCCAATAAGCGTCGCCATTTGATACCCCATAATTTAAGAAAACTCCGTTTGAAGAAGCGAAGTTTTCTGTCCATAACAACCACTCACTATCCGGAATATTCGATAACTTCCATGTTAGTTTAGGGGTATGAAAAGATTGTCTGGATGAATGATTGACAGTGGTATATTTGACCTCAAACCTGTTATCTTTGAGGATGCTTTTCTTAATTAAATCAGTAAAGTTTGCTGAATTTTGAGAGTTTTCTTTGGTATTATGTACAAGGTGTAATATTACTTGTTCTTTTAGTGTAAATGTTTGAAAAAGGTAAACAACTATTGCTAAAAAAACAGCTAAAAAGTAAATAAGCCAGTGCGACTTTACCAACGAGCGAGAGGCTTTATCAGCCTTAATTATATTTGGTTGTACGTCTACAGTTGAAACATTCTGTAATGGTATCTCCCACTTATAACCTTTTTTAGAAAAAGTCTTAATAGCATCAGAGCCCAAAATGGCTCTAAGTTGGCTGATGGTTTGAAAAACAACTTGTTCAGAGACAATTTTATCCTGCCAAACAGCGTCCATAATTACATCTTTGCTGTGAATACCATCAGGATTAGTGATGAAGAAATCTAATAATAGTGCTTGGTTACGTTTCAGCGGAATAATTTCTTCATGTTTATAAAGGATGAGTTGATCGCGTAAGAAACGGTATTCTGAAAATTTAACGTCCATATAATTATTGCTTAAGGAATTCATTACTATAGATGATTTTAATGGTGACTAACTTAGCATAGTAATGCAAATATGTAGAAAAATAATATTGGTATGAATTAGGCACCAAAGTTGTCTTTAAGATCTCAATAGCTAACGTCCGGTAAGTGGTACTTACCGCCATTAGCATCTGATTTTAAAAAATCAGTAAATTTCAAATGAAGTAGCCCTTTTGCTAAGGGTAACTTTGTGCGCTTAGCGGAAGTTAGCAATAATTTTTTTGCCCTATATTTGCTAATGAATGAATGAATCATTCACATAATGTTACTAAGACGTATCCATAATAAGCTGTTATATGCAAATGGAGTTCGCATGAAGTATTTACCCTTATTACTTATTATCCTTATATCAGGTTGTTCATCTCAACAAGTTGGTAATTTCATCTTGGGTGGGGTCTTTGACAAAGCAACTAAAACTGAAGTTAGTCACAACGCTGCAAGTTGCGTTAATGTAAAACGAAACTGTTCAAATGGTAATTATGAAGAGTGGTATCAAAAAGATGGGAACAAATCTTGTGCTTGCAATAAGTGATTTCATATAACAAGCTGTTTAATAAGGACAAAATACAGTTGGCTGTGTTTCGTTCCTCAACATGCTAACCAACAATATTTTGCCCATTAACGAGGGCGTTAGGCGTCACTTATATTTCGGAATCATTTGATTTATCTTATGTTTTTATCACTTTTCTATGTTTTTGTCTTTAAATTATGAATTTAATCCCCAGTATAATTAATGGGCACCTGTAATCTACATGTTATCAGGGTTTAATAATCACAATTAAAATGAGAATACATATGACAAAAGAACAAGTAATAACTCAATGGTTAACAGATAATACAGATCTATCTTGGACACGAACTGGTGGCGACACGCCAGCAGTAAAATTAGATCGACTGTACATCAATCGAAGTGAAGCGTATGAGATCAGAGACTTTATTTTAAAGTATTACAAGGAATGTAATTTGGAACATAAATCAGATAATTATAAAATAACGCTTAAGAAAATCATGTCGTATAAGTCAGGTGATAGAGTGAAAACTCAAGACATGCTTGATCACCTTACAAGCAAATTAAACGCATAATTTAGCAGCAACCTAACAAAAACCTCAATCAGACGGCTTTTACTGTCGCTTAGGTTGGCGTTAGACAGTATAAAGGATCTTAATTACATGAATTATCATGACTCTCATAAAAACCATATTTTTGATAAGATTGATGCCGTTAAATCAGCAATTTTTGAAAAACTACTACCTGTATATAATGATATTGAAACAGAAGCAGAATCAGTTTCGAAGGAAAAATATAAGGAGTTAGGCAAAAAATTTAACCCTGAGACTATGGATGAAAGTAGTGCTGCTGAAAAAGCATGGGAAGAAGGAGGTAAATATTATGAACTGCAACATGCTATGAAAGCTGAATTTTTACTAAGTACAGCCACATGGCTTTTTCATCTTTTTGAGAAAGATTGCAGAGAAATGTGTTCGAGATTGTATAACAAACATGATGAGCTTAAAATAAAACTTGAAGAAATGGGCATTAATTGTGATGATAACTCTGATTGGTATAAAACAAATACTGAACTCCGTTTAGTCGCCAATACCATTAAACATGGAGAAGGTAGCTCATCTAGAAAACTTCAACTAATTAAACCAGAATATTTTGACACAAAATCATCATACTTGACAGATAGTAAAATTGAAATTACAGATCAAGATATCCAACTTTATATCGAATATATGAAATCATTTTGGATTTCTTTTTTTGATAAAGTATTACGAAAATCAACATAAGTCTAACAAATAAAATGCACCGGGAAGACAAAGCTACAGTCGTGCCTCCTTCCGCTTTGTCTTCCCGGTGATTTTGGCCGTTAGCTGCCGAATAAATTATGGATATAGCATCATACATAGAAGATGGATTCGGTTTATCTGAATCAACTCTTATTTCAGATAAATTTATCGTTGAAAATGACGATTTGATGTGGATTAAGTTCGAGTGCATATTCTCATGCATCGCGATCACCTAATACCCTCTAAGCCGATCACCTAATACTATCCATCGCGATCACCCAATACCATCGATGCCGATCACTTTTCGTCAAAAGGGTATTGAGTGATCGGCTTGAATAGTATCGTTCTATTTTTGTACTTTTTTGTCTAGCCAGTAGGTGTTTTTAACCGTTATTCTTTTCATTTTTGATGATGAGAATAACCATGCCAACGGCAACTATTTCAATGCGTAAACTTAAAGAGATTTTAAGACTAAAATACGACTGTAAACTCAGTCATCGAAAGATAGCAAATAGCTTATCAATTTCACCGTCAATTGTGTCTAAATATGCCTGTAAATCAGCAGAGCTAGGGATCACTTGCTGGCCGCTTGATACAAAGTGGGATGATCACTCCCTGCAACAAGCGTTCTTCAAAACAAAGCCTAGATTAAAAGGTTTTTCGATCCCTGACTGGTCATTAGTTCAGCAGGAGCTGCGGCCCAAAACGATGACGCTATTACTGCTTTGGCAAGAATACAAAGAGCGACACGAGGAGGGTTTTTACAGTTATACCCACTTCTGCCGCCAGTACAAAGCATGGCTTAAATGTCAAAAACCTTCCATGCGCCAAAATCATAAAGCAGGTGAAAAACTGTTTGTCGATTACTGTGGGCCAACCATGAATATTGTTGATGCCAGTACCGGTGAATACCGCACGGCACAGGTATTTGTCGCCGTTATGGGGGCCTTGAGGCTACCTATAGTCAAAAGCTCGAAGATTGGGTGATGAGTCACGCCCGTTGTTTTGAGTTTCTGGGTGGTGTGCCTGAGCTGGTTATTCCTGATAACCTTAAAAGTGCGGTAACAAAACCCTGTCGGTATGAGCCTGACTTAAATCCAACCTACCAGCAATTGGCGACACATTACAATACCGTCATTGTTCCTGCTAGACCCTATAAGCCCAAGGATAAAGCCAAAGCAGAGGTAGGTGTGCAAATTGTCGAACGCTGGATCATGGCACGGCTTCGCAATGAAAGCTTCTTTAGCTTGCGCCAACTAAACTTAAAAATACAAGAATTATTGGTCGATTTAAACCAGCGGCAAATGAAAAAGCATCCTGGTTCAAGGCTCAGTCAGTTTGAAGCTATCGACAAACCAGCGTTAAAACCGTTGCCTGCACAAGCTTACAGCTACACCTTAGTCAAACAAGTTAGCGTGCATATTGATTACCATGTTGAAGTTGAAAAACACTATTATTCCGTGCCGTATACCTTGATCAAACAAAAGCTTGAAGCCCACGCCACCGGACAATTGGTGACACTTTACCATCAAGGCGTTCAAGTCGCTGTTCACCCAAGATCCCACCGACAAGGTGCTCACACCACACTTGATCTACATATGCCAGTCGCTCATCAAAAGCAACAGCAATGGACACCACAACGTTTTGAACGTTGGGCAAGTAAATTCGGACCATCAACAGAGCAGTTCGTTATGCAATTGATGCAAGCTAAAAAGCATCCAGAGCAAAGCTACCGCGCTTGTATGGGGTTATTAAGTTTAGGTAAGAAGTTTACCGACCAACGACTAGAAGCAGCCTGTTATCGCGCCTTAGCCACAGGCGTAACGCGGGTAAAACAAGTGAAAACTATCTTAGAAAAAGGCTTAGATAAACAAGACTTGCCTGAAGAGCAAGGTAACTTACTGAAAGATATTGACCATGAAAATATCCGCGGCAACCACTATTACCATTAAACCCAATCCCCATAAAACAAAGGAAACCCAATGCAAAATATAACGCAACAAGTAAATAGTCAATTAAGTAACTTAAAGCTAAGCGGCATACGTGATGCGCTACAGCAACAGTATGAACAGCCCAATCTATACGTAGAGCAGAGCTTCGAGGAGCGGTTAAGTTTACTGCTTGATGTTGAGATAACACAGCGTGATCAACGAAAAATTGATCGATTAACTCGACAAGCTAAATTCAGAGTGGGTGGCACGCTTAGTCAGCTCAATTATGGTGCAGAGCGACAACTAGATAAAACCCAGATCCGCTCATTGGCCCAAGGTGAATGGCTTCGCCTTCATCAAAACATATTGATCACAGGTGCAACGGGGTGCGGCAAAACGTATCTCGCTTGCGCGCTTGGTCAAAACCACTGCCAACAAGGGCATAGTGTTTACTATTTTAGGCTCAAAGAGCTATTAGAAAAAATGTTTCTGGCACAGGCAGATGGCAGTTATCGTAAGCTAATTAACAAGCTTAGCTCGGCCAGTTTACTGATCTTAGATGATTGGGGATTAGAGCCATTAACGGCTCAACAACGCAGTGATTTATTGGAGTTAATTGATGCGAGATATGATACCAAATCGACCTTGATTGCAAGCCAATTACCGATAGAAAATTGGTATGAAATGATCGGAGAATCTACCCATGCAGATGCGATCCTAGATCGGCTTGTTCATGGGGCAATAAAGTTGGAATTAAAAGGCGAATCGATGCGAAAAAAGCTAAATTCCTTGACGGATGGCGATCACTCAAGTTAGATTTTACGGAGGTCTACTGATTAACAAAAAAGTGATCGGCTTGAATAGTATTGACCGATCGGCATCATGGTATTACGCATCGAGATAGATCACATGGTATATGTTCCAAGTTATATACGGTGGTGCATCAAAAATAAAGATATAGATGGTAATCTTATTTGTGACAATACTATTAGCGCTCTTGCTGAATTTGGACGAATGAAAAGCTCAAATTCCGCTGCTCTATAGAGCAAAAAAAGCTAATGTTTTTGTTTTTGTCTTGGTGTGAGGCTAATTTAGATTTCTGTAATATAGAGCAAATACAACGCTCTCTTAAACAGTGGCGAAAAAGCAGCTAAGCAAATTAATCAGGACAAATAACAGTTGGTTTTTGCTCCTGCGTCGCCTATTTTAACCAACTATCATTTGCCCATTATTTGGGCGTTAGGAAAATACTGTAATCCTCAACCTACATGGAGCCGTTATGATTGAAGATATAATAAAAAAAGCAACTGGTGGTCTAGACGGTATAGTCGATGATTTACTAAAGTCTGCCAAAGGAAAAATTCAAGAAAAAATATCTGAAGCATTCGCTATTGGTAAGCTTAAGGCCTTTAAGAATAATGTTGACCGAATAGGGCAAGTCAAAACAATATTAAACCCTGATTCAATCGTGAATTTAAATAATATATTCTTTGATGAAGCAGTGCTTTTTGACGGTGAAAAAATTGAATCTTTTAGTCAATTTGGCACGAAACAAATTTTAGTTGAGGCAGGTCCTGGGCAAGGAAAATCTTTATATCTTAGAAAACTATGCATAAAAGAAGGAGCAGGTAGTAACTTTATCCCTATTTTTATCGAATTCAGAAATTTGAGCTATAAGAAAAAGCTCAAAGAAGAATTGATGGATGCAATCGAAGATCTTGGAGTGAAGCTTGATAATTCATTATTTGATTTTTTGGCAAAATCAGAAAAAATAGTTTTATTCTTAGATGGTTTTGATGAAGTTCCAAATAACGAAAGAACTCGAATCGCGAGGGAACTAGAAACTATTGTAAGAACTTATCCTGATTTACGGATTGTAATTTCATCAAGGCCAGACTCAGGAATGGGATCATCATTCTATTTTTCTAAACGAAAAATAAGTCCTATGTCACTTGATACACAAAAGAGATTTGTAAACCATTTATATAAATCAGATAAGCAGTCAGAGAGTATTAATACGATCCTTTCAAACAGTAAGTTTATATCTGAAGTAACTACTACTGCTTTATTACTGACGCTATTTACTATCACTTATAATGCGAGACAGTTTAAACCAGATAGTCTCTCTGAATTTTATAGTTTAATTTTTCCAACAATGCTTTATAGACACGATAGAATGAAAATTGGCTTTGAAAGAGAAAGAAAGGCTGGTTTAACTGATTATCAAATGCAGCGATTATTCAATTCCTTAAGTTTTTTGTCTTTAAACGATAATAACACACGATTCTCCAGCTATTTATTTCAAGATTATTTACATAACTCAGCAAAACTGAATGGACTCCCTGAGAATTTGGAAGATCGTTTAATTGACGATATAACAAGTATTACGGCTCTAATTGTTCGAGATGGCTTTAATGAATTTTCGTTTACTCATAAGAGTATTCAAGAATATTTTGCTTCTGTATTTATTTCAATGCTTAGTGAAGACCGTAAAATAGGCTTTTATAATTTAGTCATCAATGATTTTAATGAGTTTAGAAAGTGGCAAAATACCTTAGCGTTTCTTGAAACTATTGATGAAAGAAATTACACCAAATATTTTCTTATTCCATACAAGAAAAATGCACTTTGCTTAGATGATAACTCAAGTATTAATATAAATTACTCCTCGTTAATGAAACTTGTAGGTAGCGACTCAAAAGTCCGTATTGATGAATCGGGTAAACTAAAAGATTTTTATTGGGGTGATACTTTGTCTTCTGTTTTATACGTTCAATACTCAGAGTTCGCCAAAAAAGCTATAAGCACATACCTACAAAATAAATCGTTGATGCTCGCTGAGTTTTTATCTTATTGCGATGAGCCTGATTATGTCGATTCTCAAGATTTGGAAGGCGATTACGTTATTGTTATTGATAAGTTTTTTAAAGAAAATAGAATACAAAAATAAGTAACTAAATATCTATCTAAAAAGTTTGAAAATAGCTCCTTTAAAACGGAAGTTTTAAGCTTAGAGAGTGAACTGGATATATCAGACAAAGTAACTGACGCTATTTTGCCATTTTAAAAAATTTGCCAACTATAAGTTGCTCAAACGGACACGTACAGTTTGCTCGCGCTCCGCGCATTATAGCAAATTGTACTTAGCCGCTTAGCAAGGCGTTATCGATACAAAATCTAATCCAAATCACCGCTACTGATTAAATGCTAATGTCCGCAATGTGGTAATAGTTGTCAAAACGGGGTTACTTAGTGTTATTGACGGTAAATCGGTTGTAGCTTGGTTGAAATAATTAGGCACTAAAAAAGCTAACTATAAGGTAGTAATATGAGTAATGATAAAACTTACAAAACAAGAGGAATTGTACTGGGGATATCTCTGGTTATTTTGCTTTTGCCTGTCATAGTTTACAGCTATCAATTTGGCATTGGTATGTGGACGTCTCATTCTGAATGGGCTGAAATGGGAAGCGCTCTCGGAGGGATTTATTCTCCAATCCTAACTGTGTTAATGGTTTTACTTTTATTTAAACAAACGAATATTCAATCAGACATGGCTAAACAAACCTATGATACTTATAGAATATCGCAATCAAAAGAACGGCTGGACTACCACAAAATAAATATACTTAAGGTCTTATCAATCAAAGGTAATGATGGCTTTTTAATGAGCTTAAATAAAGTTAGGCAAGCTTGTAATGATATATCTGTATTGACTAAGATTGATGACTGGTTCGATAGTCACTTGAATCAACTTTCAGTGGATTGGGTCAATATACAAGGAATTCTTGCGGGGCTTAATCAGCCTGAAGAGTCGGAATATATATTACACTTTTCAATTATTAAAAGTATGTTAATCAGTGAGTTAAGCCATGAGGTTTGTACAGGGTTAGATAATATTTGCTATAATAAAGAGATGCATCAAAACAAAGATTTTTATTTTTTTATGAAGTAATGAAAAATCAAAAGTGAAACACTTCTCTACGGAACTGTTGCACATCTCACAACCTTTCGGCTAATCCATGACCGAAAGAATAAGGCATGTAGCCGCACCTTAACGCGGCGTTATCGATACAAAATCTAATCCGAATCAATATTGCAGGTTAAATTCTAATGTCTTCTTTGTGGTACTTACCGCCCTTAACATCTCATTATAAAAAATTAGTGAATTCCAAATGAAATAGCTCTTTTGTTAAGGGCTTATTGGTGCGCTAAGAAGACATTAGCAGTAAATATTTTTCCCTATATTTTCTAATGAATTACTACTGTCATTTTACTAAGAAGTCTCAGTGATGCCCAAGTCTTAAAAAAGTTGAAAATATGTAGTTTATAATGCTTTGGAATTGTGGGATATTAAATGAAATTTATGGACGGTCTTTGCTAAGAAGTATTCATAAAACGTTAAATTTTAAAGGAGTATTAAATATGTTTTCAGAGATTACAAATGATGTTGTTAATTTAAGAAAGTGTAATGGAGAAATTGTCAAAGATATAAAAGCTAGTGTTCAGGCCAATATGATATTTATCGAAGGATCGCATATTCTTATTGAAACAGGTGACTTAATTCAACGAGTAATGAGCAATAGTGGAGTTGAAACATACGAAGTTATAGACCCTGGGTTCAAAGAGGCATTTGGAAGTGATATACCAGCTCACTATCAAATAAAGCACCGAAATCTAGGCTTACCTGAAGCTGAAAAAGCAATACGACAAATAACTTATAATTTTAATGGTCATAACGCTAGGGTCAATAATAACTCTGTTGATAATTCTGTGAATACAGCCAACATTAACTCGGATATTGTTGAGCATATTGAACTACTTCGTTCGGAAATCACTCGACTTGTAAAAACACCTCAAGAAAAGCAAGATGCGCTTGAAGTCGTTGGTGCTCTTGAAGGGCAATTTCAAGCAGAGAAACCAAGCAAAGTTGTAGTAAAGACACTTCTTTCAGCATTACCTCATGCTGGGAGCATTGCATCGATTAGCTCATTTTTATTAGCTGCTATCGGTGGTTAAGCAATTTAGCAAGTTGCTTAAACGGAAAAGTAACAGTTGGCTATCGCTTTGTAATTATAGTTATGTGAGCGTTATAACTTTAGGCAGTTATTCGTGAATAAACTAAATGATGCAGTTTTTATACTTGATGGACTGGCCGGAGATCTAACCGGCTCAGTTCTATTACTAAAGGAAACGAGAAGATACAATTTTCTCGCAAATACCCCTATACAACACAAGCATATCTTTAGACTTTGTTTTACGTCTATCTTCATGAGCTGCACTAAGTATGTTGAATATTGTGATAAATATGGAAAACTTATAAATGATGAAGCTCCTCAATTATCTAAACTGCAAAACAAGTTCAAAGAAGAAATAAAAAATAGAGGGATTGTTGCTTTTAGAAATGATTATATTGGTCATATTCATTCTAAAAAATTGGGTAGAGCGTTAAGTAACATAGAAGCGCAAGACAAATTAGAAAGCTGTATTGGAGGTCAAAATTCGTTACCTTTTCTAAATTGGATTTACCCTGATGAAGTAGAGTTAGAATGTAGGGAAAATTATTTAGTGGGCGCTATTGAGTTGTTGCACAATGCATTACAAGCAAAGTTATAATAAATTACTCAAACGGTCAAAAAGCAGTTACCTCATACTCGCTGATTTTAACCAACTATTTTATTGTCGCTTAGTAAAGGATTACAAAATCTAATCCAACCTTTCCAATTAGCTGTAATTGCTAATGTCTTCTTTGTGGTAACTGCTGTCCTTAGAATTTGGTTAAATTTCTCTTATGGTCTTTTAAGTGGAGGTTAGAAATATAGCCGATAGTAATGAATAATGATTTATGAATCTCATTTTTATTGACTCAGTCTCATGGTTTGTGATTGTATTTTATTTAAACACTAAATCTTAATCATCAGTTTCCCCCTTTGTTTACGCTACTTTAAAATGAGACCAGTCTCATTTATTTTGCGCAGTCACAGGCGTGTTATTATCGCGCGGCAGATTTGAATAAAAACAACGGGTATAAATGAGGTTAATGTCAATAATTCTAAGGGGGCACAGTGAACGTTATAGCAAGATATGCATAACGTTCACTGCTCGTTACCTTGAGTAGGGGGGATACAGTGAGTGGCTGCTATTTTTTAGCCAATTAGCCAATTAGCCGCGAAATATACACAGATATACCCCACGGTATAGGCGATAATCAAAGCGAAAATATTTTGCAAGTAACTGATGAAGTTCAATTCGTTAATTTTGCTCATGGCAATAATACCTGCGGCTGAGCCTATAACGAGAATAGAGCCACCGACACCCGTGGCATAGGTGAGCATTAGCCACTCGGTGACTTTCATATCAACGCCAGATTTTAATAACGCGGCGGTTAAGGGCACGTTGTCAATTGCAGAGGACATAAAGCCAACTAAATAGTTAACTGTTATGGCGGGTAAGTACTGATAGAGTTCAGTAAAGCCCTGTAGTACGCCAATTTCTTTTAAAATCCCGACCAGTAATAATACCCCTAAAAAGAACAGTAGGGCATCATATTCTACTTCGCGTATATAGTTTAAAGCATCTTTATTATTTTTATTGGGTAGCATATTAGCCACTAAAAACATCACAGATAAACCAAACAAAAAACTCAATACGGGTGGAATATGAAACAAGACATTGGCAAGTAAAGTACCTGAAATAGTTAAAACAAAAATTAGGGCGATAATGATATCCCCTTTATCAATCTTAATACGTGTTTGCGCTAATTTAACCTCGCCGGTGAGTTTGAATGATAATAAAGTCGCTAAGGTTAATACCCCCAAAAATGCCGGTAGAATTAAAATAAGCAAGTTAGCAATGGTGACTTTGTTTTCCATGAATATCATTAAGGTAGTGACATCACCGGTGATCAGCGAAACACCACCACTGTTAACGGCAAATATTATTAGGGTGGCATATTTTAAGCGTTTTTTTACTTCTAATTGTAAATTTACCACCACAGTAATAGACACCAGTGTTGCGGTGACATTATCGGCGAAAGAAGAGAAGACAAAAGCAAAAATGGCAATGACAAACATCAAACCACGTTCAGAGATGGTTTCCGGCAATATCCGTTGCACTAGCGCGGAGATAAAACCTTTGCTATTTAAATAAGCAACAAAGGTCATTGCCGACATCAGAAATAACCACAGGGTGGCAATTTCAAGTAAATTTTCATTCAGTTGCTGAGTTGTTTCACTGGTAAGGCTTTGGTTTATTGGAAAGATAAATGCGAGTATCCAACAAAGGGTGCCAAAAAAGAGGGTTGTTTTGGCCTTGTTGATGTGAATTAAGTCTTCAAAAATAATCATCAAAAAACTGATCACCACTAGGGTGAGAATAACGGTATTAATCATAATAATGGGCTGCTAGGACAATAAGAATCTGTTATCACCATTAAAAAATAGTGACAAGAAGTCTCCAAAAAAGAGAAAATACTATGCTTTATCGCGGTTTATTTATCGCTTGGCTGATAGTATTGAGTGCTGTTTTTGTAACGTTTAAGAGGCCGGTGGGTCACGATTACAGCAAGGTAATCTTTGCAGGTTTAGGCTTTCTAAGGGGGGATGAACAATGAGTAGGCTAGGTTTGTCAAACCTTTTTATAGTAAGGTGACTGCATAAAAGCGCACTAGGCTCATGATTATCTTCTAACTCAAGTTGGCCATAATAGCCGTTGCTTACGTTAGTTTCTGCTAAGCAGGGCTGAGCTAAGCTTGTACTTAAAAAGCAAAAGCATAATAAAAAACACAATAAGGCATAGGGCTTATTGAAGGTCATTTTTTTATCATTAATTAACACCATGGCGGCGCATTATATACGCAAGTTTACTCTAAGGAAACGTTAATTTACTGCTCTAAGTGAATAAGACAAGCACGCTGAGGCAGGGCCACATAGTTAAGTGTTTTCCCATTAAGCCGAGTAAAACTAGCTTAATAAAAGCCGATGGCGAGATTAAATATCGCCATAGTGTTTTGTTTTAAGGTAAAATAACCCCTATGGAAATTGGATTTAACCTTGATTAAGCCATCATCAGTCACTCTGTCGAACAAGGTTAATATCAAGACAATTAAAGGCAATAATGAAAGCGATACAATCCACCGTTAAAAAATCACTGCAATTACACCAGCATAAATTAACCGCTAAATTTAAGCTTGTTTTGTTCGTTGTTGTTCTTAGTAACCTTAGTGCTTGCAGTAGTTTGGGAGTAGAGCCGTGGCAGAGGGATTTATTGGCGAAAAAATCAATGGCGCTAACATCCAGCTCTATTGATGCTGCTTTGGACGATCATATTTATTTTTCCAAAGAAGCCTCTAGCGGAGGCAAGAGTTTTGGCGGTGGCGGCTGTGGCTGCAATTAATTTTAGACAATAAGCACTAAGTATAATAATCGATGAGTTATCCAGACAATAAAAACACTAAACAACATAACCAGTATAAAAAAACCAATCTCAAAACCGCTTTATCTATGGCGGCGGGCGCTTTATTAGGTACTGGCGCTATAGTGCATGAGGCAAAAGCTGAAGTGTTAAAAGATTGGCAATTTGATAGCGCCTTTTTATATTATTCCGAAGCCGAGCGGGTAACCGCGGCTGAGATCATTGTCAGCGGCAACAAAACCTTTGCCAATGATGAAGTATTAAATGTAAAGCTGACTATCGATTCCTTAACCGGCGCTTCTGCTAATGGCGCTGTGGTGCAAGCTCAGGCGCAAACCTTTACCCGCCCCTCAGGTGAGGGCCAATATGTTACTCCCGCAGGTGATAACCCCCTTGATGACACCTTCAAAGATACTCGAGTGCAGTTAAACGCCCAGTGGACACAACCGCTAGCTGAAAACTATACCGCCAGTATTGGTGGCCATTTATCGAAAGAGTTTGATTATTTATCCCTGGGTATTAATGGTAATTTAGCGCTGGATTTTTATAAGAAAAACTCAACAATTTCATTAGGTTTGAGTCATTTTCAAGATAGATTTACCCCTATTGGTGGCATACCTAAACCTTATGCCGCTATGCTTATTGGTGATAGCAATGCACCTAGTTGGCATGAAGATTTTGCGGCAACGCGAATAGCCAGTGGCGATAATAAGATCACCACTGATGTCTTAGTGGGTTTTACCCAAGTTATTAATCGCCGGATGATCACCCAGTTTAATTACTCCTATTCTATGGTGCGGGGTTATTTAACCGATCCCTTTAAAATTGTCAGTGTGTTGAACCAAGCGGGCACGGCCCAAGATTATATTTATGAACACCGGCCGGATGAGCGCAAAAAGCAAAGTATCTTTGCGCAAACTAAATACCATTTTGACCAAAGCCTGTTGAATAGTGTGCTGGATGTTTCTTATCGTTATATGTGGGATGACTGGCAAATTAAATCGCACACCCTAGATAGCACTTTGCATATGCCTCTTGCTAGTCGCTTTGGTAAAGAAAGCTATCTACAGCCACATATTCGCTATTATCAACAAAGTGCCGCTGAATTTTATCGCCCCTATACTTTTGTGGAGCAAACAAGTAATTGCTCATCAGAAGAAAACTTTATCAGCGCCGATTACCGCATAGGGGAAATGACCGCGGTAACGCTTGGGCTGAAATATGGTTTCAGTCTCAATAACGGTAACAATTTTTCCGTAAGGTTAGAATATTATCGACAAATGCCAAGCAATGCTGGTTTTGACCAACCTAGCGAGCTGGCTAACTTAACTGTCTATCCCGTGGTGCAAGCCGTTATATTCCAGTTAAGTTATTCGTTCTTATAATTGCTAACATGGAAAGTACTATTGAAGTTACTATGGCAGTTGATATGACAGTGAATATTAAATTTTATCCTGATAATAACCTTAAAGAACAAAGCTATTAATAAAGTACGTTACAACAGCCAGCGCACCCTGGCGGTCAAAGCTCAAGAGCAAGGCTATGTGATATCTTTTTACGCAATGGCCAGCCCTTGTGAAGTACTGATCCAAACAAAGGATCATCGCTTGGCTAAACGCGTCGCCAGCGCGGTCAGTGATGAGGTTTGGCGTATTGAAGATAAATTTAGTCGTTATAATAAACACAGTGTTTGTTACCAAATTAATAACAGTGCCGGACAGAGCATTGCCATCGATGAAGAATGCTACCTATTATTAAATTTTGCTGAGCAGTGTTATCAGCTCAGTGATGGTTTGTTTGATATTAGCGCCGGTATTCTAAATCAAGTGTGGCACTTTGATGGCAGTGATAAAATCGCCACAAAAAAGCAAGTTGCCGCTGTTTTACCTTTAGTTGGCTGGCATAAAGTTAGCTATCAGAAAAATAGCATTACCTTGCCCCAAGGTATGGCTCTTGATTTTGGTGGTATTGGTAAAGAATATGCGGTGGACCGCGGTATTTTATTAAGCAAGCAAATAACCGCTCTGCCGGTTCTGGTGAACCTCGGAGGCGATTTGGCGGTCACGGGTCCCAGATTAAACGATTTACCCTGGCAAGTTGCCATCGAGTCAACGGAGCACACTAAGCCAAACAGTGATAATAACAAAGAAATAATAGTGGCCTTAACTCACGGCGCCTTAGCAACAAGCGGTGATAGTAAGCGCTTTCTCGTTAAAGATGGCCAGCGATATAGCCATGTGCTTAACGCGTTAACAGGTTGGCCCATCGAGCAGGCGCCAAGATCAATTACCACGTTAGCACCGCAATGTATTCAAGCGGGCATGTTAGCTACCCTAGCCTTGCTGCAAGGAGAGGGCGCAGAGCAGTTTTTGTCTGAGCAAGAGGTTACTTATTGGGCACGAAGATAGTCATAAGCCAATAAACGACAACAGAGCCATTAAAAATATTCGTTATGCTTAATTATTCGGTTTTTTGCTGTGTTGATCGTTTTTGAGCTCTGGCTTATCACCTTGATTAAATATACCCTTCATTAACTCCATCGGCATGGGAAATAAAATGGTCGAATTTTTTTCGCCAGCAATCTCGGTCAACGTTTGCAAGTAACGTAATAAAATAGCATTGGGCTCCTTGGCTAAATTATTAGCAGCCTCGACTAATTTAGTGGAAGCTTCCATTTCTCCCGAGGCATGAATGACCTTGGCTCGCCTAGTTCGTTCTGCTTCGGCTTGCCGAGCAATAGCCCTGATCATGGTTTCATTTAAGTCAACATGTTTTATTTCGACATTTGATACTTTAATGCCCCAACCGTCGGTACGTGCATCCAATATCGCTTGTATATCGGTATTAAGCATATCTCGGTTGGCAAGCATCTCATCTAACTCATGTTGACCCAGCACTGAGCGCAACGTTGTTTGTGCTAATTGTGACGTTGCTTGCAAGAAATTCTCGACATTAATGATGGCCTTTTGTGGGTCGATAACGCGAAAATAAATGACCGCATTAACCCGCACCGAAACATTATCGCGACTGATAACATCTTGACTGGGCACATCCATAACCACAGTACGTAAATCTACCCGTACCATTTGTTGAATTATCGGGATAACAATGATTAAGCCCGGCCCTTTTACTTTTTCAAAGCGGCCTAAAAAAAATATTACCCCACGTTCGTATTCTCTTAAAACACGGAACATACTAAACGCAAATAATAACAATAAACTTATGATTGCTATTGGCATCAGCATGCTGGTATTAATTAAAATTTCCATTCTGTTGTTACCTCTATCTTGCTGGCTATTTTTTCTGCGGTTCTGATGATCTTGTCACGCTGACAGTTAAGCCAGTAAAGCTATTCACTGTCACTAACTGCCCTTGTTTAAGTGGCTCTGTGCTGATTGCCGCCCAATGCTCGCCTTTTAATAAAATAACCCCTTCAGGGGTGAAATCCTCAAGTACTGTACCTTGTGCGCCAATAAGCGCGGCCAAGCCACTAACAACTTGATTACTACGCATACGCCATATATAGCCTAGAATAAAAACAATAAATGAGCCGCTGGCAATGGCGAGGGAAAAAATGAGCGTTAAGGACACCTGAAACTGTTGCTGATCGGTATCTATTAGAAAAATAGAACCTAAGATAAAGGCGACTAAGCCACCCATGCCAAAGACGCCAAAACTCGGTATCATAGACTCAACAATGAGTAAGCTGATACCAAGTAATAATAACGCAAAACCTGCGTAGTTAATCGGTAACAGCTGAAAGGCATAAAGAGCAATAAACAACGAAATAGCCCCGGTAACACCAGCAATGCCAATACCAGGGCTATAGAATTCCAGTAATAAGCCATAGATACCAATTAGCATTAACAGATAAGCAATATTCGGATCGGTAATGGTGGCAATAAATTTACTGCGCCAATCGGGTTGGCGGTAAACCAACTGCGCACCCGCGAGCTGTAGAGGGTATTCTTGCTGTTTAACTATGATGGTTTTACCATCAAGTACTTGTAATAATTTTTCAGGACTCTCAACTAAATAGTCAATAACATTTTTTTCCAACGCTTCTTTCGCAGATAAAGTGGCTCCTTCGCTAACGGCCAGCTCAGCCCATTTGACATTGCGCCCCCTTAATTGTGCTAAAGAGCGAATGTAGGCGATGGCATCATTGAGGACTTTTATCTCCATGGCGGATTTTTGTCGGCTTGCTTCTTTGTCTTGTTGCTTAGGGGAGAAACCCCCCGCGATATTTACTGGCGTAGCTGCGCCC
Source organism: Colwellia sp. TT2012 (assembly GCF_001440345.1). GTDB lineage: Bacteria > Pseudomonadota > Gammaproteobacteria > Enterobacterales > Alteromonadaceae > Colwellia. Next base: position 88,893 of record NZ_LJYX01000011.1, read on the forward strand.
AATGTGGTCGCTGAAGACATTGCCGCGACGTGACAAGCATAAAGTATATAGGTGCCTGCACTAGCGGCGCGTGCACCTTGTGGAAAAACTAAGCACAATAGCGGTATGTCTGAATCAAGTATGCGCTGATTTATATCGCGCAAACTACTGCTTAAACCACCGGGAGTATCGATAATAAGTATGATAGCCGATGCTTGTGCTTGTTGATTGGCTCTGCTGATTTCTTTGGCAATATAATCACTCACTGCAGGGCCAATAGCACCTTTTATCGTTAACACTGGGATATGTTGTTGAGTAGCAGGGCGGTGTTCTGCTGCCAGTAGCTCGCCGAGCAACAAAGGGCTGCTAAGTATAATAAATAATAATAAGCGCAACATAACTGCACACCCAAGTTAATCACCACTTGTACTTATTTTAGCTCAAATAATGAACAGTTGCTAAATAGAATTAACCTTAGAGAAAAGCTAAATAGATGAAAGTAATAATGTCAGCAAGCGGATGTTCAGCCGAGTTTTACCTGGGAGTTTGTCGCAGGAAAATCTACCAGCGCCATGGTCTAATAGAGTGAGAAATGGGGGAGGTAATTGCTATCTCCCCCTTAGCAATGTCAGTGTCGATGTGCTCGTTAGCAACTTGTTGTTAACGATATATTATGGCCAAGGTTACTTCTTATGAACCCGGTAATTTGGGTCGGTCCAGCACCGAGGTAAGTCTTCACCCGATAAAAAAACCAGCTCTGATTTCTTAAATTCTTGTGGGTCTTGTACCTCTTCCCCCACTTGATAACATCCCAAAACCTTTTCATGATACAAATTGGTTAAATCTCGTATTGTATCGACATCGACCATATCGCCATTTTTTCTGTTTTTTAAAAACATAATAACCTCCAGAAAGCGTAACCCCTGTGCTTACTAGTATAACCGCTAATCGGATTGATGACGGGTAAACAGGCTTTAAAAACGTAGGGGGACAGAATAGATTGTTACCTCAATAGCTAGCACACTATTAAAATATGCAATTGCTTGTTTATTGGTCACATTTGGCGTATTAGGCCGGTGTTTATATCAGTACTTAAGCTTGTATTTAGACGTCATTTAACGCATGGTAATAACAATCAGATTGCTACAAGGTCGATATTCAATGAAAAAATTAAAAAATGAAGCTGAATTGCTAAAAAAAGCGTTAAGCATTGGTGAAAATTACGCGGTTAACCGTGGCTACAATAGTTTTGCCGCGACAAACTCTGCCAAAGATAAAATAGAAAGTCTTTATCGCTTATTGGTGAATGATAAGCTCATTCAACCCTTAGCTATCGATAATGAAGACCAACCCAATATGAAGCATAAATTGGCACTTTGGATCGCAAAACAGTTACCCGAGGGTCATGATTTACTTAAATAATGATGTCGCTTTACCGTGTTAATTCACCGGGGGTGTTAGTTAATATTTACGGAATTTGTCGTCATTTTTCAATATTAGAATATTTATTCTAATAACTAGCCTGTAACAGCAATTTTTCATGGTATTCAACCAGCAACACTGCTAGATTGTTTTTGGGATTCTAATTAGGAATTAATAATAAGGTATTTAGGGGACGTTATTTTACTAAAGCCATAACTAACGATATGGCAAAGCTAAAAGTAACATAAACACCACTGAGTATCGTCAACATTCAGGCTAAATGAATTAGTCATGAATAAGCAACAAATAGCAGTAGAGAGCCAACTATGTACCAAACTGACGATGTACGCATCAATAAAATTAAAGACTTATTACCTCCAATTGCTTTATTGGAGCGATTTCCTGCGTCAGAGCAAGCCACTAAATCCGTTGTTGCCGGCAGAACTGCTATTCACAATATTCTCAACGGTAAAGATGATCGCTTACTGGTGATTATTGGACCTTGCTCTATTCACGATCCTAAAGCTGCGCTTGAGTATGGCCAGCGTTTGGTCAAGTTACGTGAAAAGTATAAAGGTAGTCTTGAAATAGTGATGCGGGTTTATTTTGAAAAACCACGGACAACGGTCGGTTGGAAAGGCTTGATCAATGACCCTTATATGGATAACAGCTTTCAATTAAATGATGGCTTACGTTTAGGTCGGAAATTACTGTTGGATCTTAATGATCTTGGTTTGCCAACGGCGGGTGAGTTCTTAGATATGATCACGCCACAATATATAGCGGACTTTATGTGTTGGGGAGCTATAGGTGCGCGTACGACCGAATCACAAGTACATCGTGAATTAGCCTCAGGGCTTTCTTGTCCGGTTGGCTTTAAAAACGGTACTGACGGTACCATTAAAATTGCTATCGATGCTATTGGCTCTGCCGCTGCATCTCATCACTTTTTATCGGTGACAAAATTTGGTCATGCGGCCATAGTCGAAACGACAGGTAATGGTGATTGCCATATTATTTTACGTGGCGGAAAAACCACTAACTTTGATGCGGACAGTGTTAAATCGGTCATCGAGCAGTTATCTTCGTGTGATTTAAACCCTAAGGTGATGATTGACTTTAGCCATGCTAACTCAAACAAAAAATTTGAAAATCAAATGTTAGTCTCTACTGATGTAAGTCAGCAAATAAGCCAAGGCAATGAAAATATCTTCGGTGTTATGGTTGAAAGCCATTTAGTGGCAGGTAATCAAAACCTAGTTAACGGTAAAGCTGAAGTCTATGGACAAAGTATTACCGATGCTTGTATTGGTTGGCCTGATACCGAGCAGTTATTAAGTCAGTTAAATGAAGCGGTTGCTAATCGACGTTATATTAACGACTAACTGCAGCTAGTGATTCCCTTTATTGTCAATTCATGATAAAACGTCTAATTAACTCATTATAATTAGACGTTTTTTTATGCCGCAAACGCCGCCAGTTGTAGATATAGTACAAGCCAGTCAAGCAGCCATCACTGCCATTCTAAATAAAATTGAAACCGTGGTATTAGGTAAACCGAAAGAGTGCCGTTTAGCGCTTGCTTGTTTACTTGCTCAAGGACATTTATTAATAGAAGATTTACCGGGTATGGGTAAAACGACACTGGCCCATGTGCTCGCCACCACCTTGGGTTTAACTTATCAGCGCACACAATTTACCAATGATTTATTACCGGCTGATATAGTCGGTTTTTCCATTTTTGATCAGGCAACTAATCGTTTCGAGCTGCACAAAGGCCCTATTTTTAATCAAGTGGTCTTGGCCGATGAAATTAATCGGGCGAGTCCTAAAACCCAAAGTGCTCTGCTTGAAGCCATGGCTGAACAGCAAGTGAGTATTGATGGTATTACCCATGAATTACCAAGACCATTTTTTGTTATTGCTACGCAAAATCCTTTATTTCACGCCGGTACATATCCATTACCTGAGTCGCAACTGGATCGGTTTATGATGCGTTTATCCCTCGGCTTCCCTGATATAAAAGCGGAAAAGCAGATTTTATTAACTAGCTCTCAGCGGACTAATCAGAAGACCGCAGATAATCAGGCTGCAGTAGTTAGTCAAGATGAGCTTATTGCCATGCAAGATGCCGTCAGTCAAATAAGTGTTTCAAATGACGTGCTTGAGTATATTATTGCGTTAAGTCATGTCAGTAGACGGGCTTATAGTAGTCACACTAGCCAGGTAAATAATAGCGGAGAAACTGCCGCTGAAATTAGCTGCAAGCCATTATCACCAAGGGCATCAAAAGCACTGTTACAAGCCGCTAAAGCGATGGCTTTTATTGATAACCGTGATTATATTTTACCTGATGATGTACAAGCGGTATTTTATGTGGTGTGCCAGCATCGATTAGAAATGCAAGCTAACCAACAGCTAGACCCAAGTCAACAGGAGTCTACCAGCGTGGCTAGGCAAATACTCAATAGTGTTGATGTGCTTAATCCGCTTGGTTACTAAGTAGATCGCTAACGGGTATCATTATGGCAATAACTTCATTTTCATTGGTTAAACCGCTGAGACGTTTCCTTGATGAAAACTTTGAGCGTTGGCTCGCTCATCGCCTGCCAAGTAGGCGGGAGCATCAACTAAATAGCCGAAATATAATGATATACCCAACCCGTTTTGGCCTTACCTACGTAGGTTTTGTCGTCTTGGTGTTTTTATTAGGCACCAACTACCAAAATAATATCATTTTATTGTTTAGCTATTTATTAGCGAGTTTGTTTATTAGTGTCATGCTGCATAGTTTTTATAACTTTTCACAATTGCGTTTTTATAGCAGGGCAAAACAACAAGGTTATGCTGATGCCACCTTATATTATGCCATTAAAATAACGGCTAAAAAAACGCATTATGATATCAATGCTCATTTTAGTGATGTCAGCTTAAACAGCCCCATTGTCAACATGGGGCAATGTAAACAGGGGACACAAGAGTTAATCCTAGCCTATAAACCCTCTAAACGAGGCCAATATAAATTAGGCCGAGTCACTGTATTTAGCGAATATTCCTTAGGGCTATTTAAAAGTAAAGCCATGTTAGATTTTGGCCACTATGCCATTATTTATCCTAAAGCTAAAAGTTTAATTGCTGGTCAATATCAATTATCAGGGCAAGTAGATGAGCCAAACAGAGAAAGTTATCAAACTATGAATAGTGTTGGCAGCGATGATTTTTTAGAATTAAAGAGCTTTGTTCGCGGTGAATCCAAAGCCAGAACCGCTTGGAAGCAGTTAGCAAAGGGGCAAGGGCACTACTCAAAACACTATCAAACAAGCCAAGGGCAATTAACATGGTTAAAACTTAGCGACATGCCCAGTAATGATCTAGAAATACAATTGGCCTATTTAAGCTTTCTTATTGGTGAATTGACGGCAGCTAAGCAAAGCTTTGGTTTAGCGCTATCCTCTGATATGGCAAATAAATCCATGAACATCCCACCTAACTCTGGCTTTGAGCACCAACAAGCTTGTTTGACGGCACTGGCTTTATATTGATGATGTTATTCAAAAAGAAAAAGAAGCAGCTGTCAAAAGGCACGAGCGGGAACGTTAACAGTAAAACCAGGAGTAACTTTTACTTAAGCCGACAAAACACCTGGCTACTTTGGTTGTGCCAATGTTTAAATATCGCCGTCGTTGCCATGGAACTAAGCACCTGGATGTTGACAATTATTGCTTTATCATTGGCATGGCAGGCACTTTTATTACAGCAAAATAGCGATAGGGCTACCACCAGCAGGGGGAAACATCCTGGCACAGTTCAGAGTAACTTAGCGAATAAGCGCCACAGTCATGGCCTAAGTAAACAACTAACAACTAATGTCTCTCCCGTGGTGCTGGGCATATTTGCACTATTGGGCTGCGTTGCAATCGCGCTTACCGCCAAGCAGGTCGGTATTCTGCTTAGTATGGTGCATTTACTTTGTTTTTCTTATGCACTTAAAGGTTTTGAATTAAGAACACGTAGAGATTTTTATCAACTGTTATTATTGGGTTTGTTCATTTTAGCTTCGGCACTTATTTTTAGGCAAGACTTGGCTTTTTCCCTGATAATATTCAGCTTATTAATCCTTAATTTAACGGTATTGTTACAGTTTTTTTCCTCGGAAAAGGCTTTTGCCACTAATCTTAAGGTGGTGGTGGTCTTATTGGGGCAAAGTGCTCTTTTGGCTATGGTACTCTTTTTAGTTTTTCCTCGGCTGTCACCTTTTTGGCAAGTACCATTCGCTAAGTCCGCTGAAACGGGTTTGTCCGATACCGTTAAACCAGGTGATATTGCCAATTTAACCCGCTCAACTAAATTGGCTTTCCGTGCTGATTTTGGTACACAAAAAGTACCCGATTATGCACAGTTATACTGGCGGGCCATAGTGCTAGAAAATTACGATGGCAGGCAGTGGCGCAGACAAAATAAAGTTACCACAAACAATACTGCGGCTAGAAGCATAATTTTTGATGCCAGTAACACTGAGGTTTTACCCTTAACGTATCAAGTATTTGTTGAAGCGAGTTTCCAAAAATATTTGTTTGCTTTAGCGCCGGCGGTTGTGACCGGCAATACCAGTGGCATTACTGCCCAAACTGATTACACCATCCAGAGCTCAACCATTATTAGCCAAGCTAAGTCTTATCGGTTAACTAGCTATTTAACCGCGCCATTAGCACTTGAGTTATCGCCCCAGAGTAGACAAATAAATTTGAGCTACCCTCAGGGGAGTAACCCTAGGCTTGAGCAATTGGCGTTACAGTTACAACATAACTATGTTGATGTGCAGGCGCGTGCACAGGCGGTATTAACGCTAATTAACCAACAAAATTATTCTTATACCTTACAACCGCCCTTATTGATAAATAACAGCTTAGATCAATTCTTTTTTGATAGCCAAGCAGGTTTTTGTGTACATTATGCCAGCGCATTTACTTTTCTTATGCGCGCTTCAGGAATACCGGCACGACTGGTTACTGGCTATTTAGGTGGTGAATATAATGGTGTTACTGCTGAGGTAAATAGTGCCGGAAAAATAGTGAATAAAGGCCATTTAAGTATTTATCAATATGACGCTCATGCTTGGTCTGAGATATGGGTGGCAGGTAAAGGATGGTTGCGTATTGACCCAACGGGTGCGGTAGACCCGCAGCGGGTAAATATTGGTTGGTCAAATCAGTTACTGCAAGAGCAAGCTGAGCTGAATAATAGCTTCTTTAGCTTATATCGTATGAAGAATATTACTTGGCTAAATACTTTACGTTTACAATTTGATGCCCTCGACTACCAATGGACCCGCTGGGTTATTGGTTTTACCAGCCAGCAACAATATGACTTATTGAAACACTGGTTTGGCAAGATGGTCCCGTGGAAATTAGCGTTAATTATAGCCGTGACCTTGGTGCTCAGCATGCTAATGCTGATGTTGTTATTACACTGGTTAAATCGTCCTAAGGTAAAAAAACAAACCTTTGCTCAGTGGCAAATAATTTATCATAAAGCCATCGACCGATTAGCAAAACAAGGCATAGAAAAACCTTTAGCCATGACGGTTAATGATTTTGCTAAAAAGATCAGGCAGCAATGTCCAGAGTTAGCTATTGTTTTCACTCGACTCAGTGCTAGTTATAATCGACTGTGCTACCAGACGTTATCAATAAGTGAACAAGAAAAGCAGGCAGTAACAATGCAGCAACAATATCATCACTTTATCCAAGTATTAAAAAATAGCGATAAAAAACATTTATAGGATTTATTCATAAAATTGAAATAATTAGCTGCTATTTTAACTGACAACACATAAAACCATCTTGTTGAATGACATTATTTTTCCTAAATTAAGGTTAAGTCCTAAGTAACATATTTAGCTACTTACATTCGTTACTCAGGCGGTTTTCCCTAAACATTAGTTACGGAGTGTCTGTTATGCCACATATACCAAGTGATTATGACAATGTTTTTGAAAAGAAAATGAATTGGGCCGAGCGACATAAAATGGCAATACTCGTTGCGGTTATTAGTTATTTCACCCTAATAGGTTGGGTGGTAGCTATGGTTATCTATGATAAACATCAATCTTCACTAGCCAGTTTTCATTTACGGCAATCTTTAGGTTTAATTATTACTGGAGCCATACTTTCTTTGATCCCTTTAGTGGGTTGGATACTTAATATAGCTGTCGTAGTAGCATGGGCCGTAGGACTATATTGTGCGATTAAAGGGCGTGAATATAAAGTGCCTTTACTCGGTGATTCGTATCAACAACATCTAGATTTTATTAAGTGATGCTAGTAGTTGCCAAGATGAATTTATGCTAACCGTCAATACTGTTGGCACAATTTACTTGCAACCAAGCAGCAATATTGCTCGAGCAAGCAAGCTTGTTACCACCACTTAACCACTTTTTTGGTGCAGTGCGTGGTAATAACCTGCTTTGGCGAGTAGCTCTAGATGAGTGCCTTGTTCGACCAATTCGCCTTGGTTGAGCACGATAATTTCATCGGCATTTCTTATGCTTGATAACTTATGGGCAATAATCAATAAGGTTTTGTTTTTGCTTAGCCGAGTGAACGCTTCCTGTATATGTTGTTCACTGTGGTTGTCTAAGGCGGAAGTCGCTTCATCTAAGATGATAATGCTGGCATCACGTAAAATGGCACGAGCAATGGCTATTCGTTGGCGTTGCCCTCCCGATAAATTGCGACCATTTTCTCCTATTGGCGTATTTAAACCTAAGGCTAGCTCTTTAGCAAAAACGGTGACATTGGCATCAAGTGCAGCTTGCTCAACTTCTTCGTTTGATACGGGGCGATTACAGCCAAAACGGATATTGTTTGCTAGGGTGTCATCTATTAACACAATATCTTGTGAGACAAAAGCAAACTGTGCTCTAAGTGACGCTAAGCTATAATTTTCAATGGCTATGTCATTAATGAAAATGGACTGTGGCGGCGATTGATATAAACGTAATAATAAGCGGGCTAGGGTGCTTTTACCGCTGCCGGATTCACCGACAAAAGCAACACTGCTACCGGCTTTTATCTTCACTGAAAAATGTTTTAACGCGGGTTGAGCCTTACCTTGATAAGAGAAAGATAAATTGTTAAAGGTAATTTTTGAGCATTGTGATAATAAATGCTTGCTACCCGTATCAGGCTCTTCTTTTTCATCTAGAAAACTAAACAAACTGCTTGCTGCCGTTAAACCCTTTTGTAAGTGTTGATTAATATTACTTAGTTGCTTAAGTGGTTTGAGCAATGAGCCCATGGCAATTAAAATCAGCGTGAAACTGCCGGGGCTTAATTGATTGAGCACCTGCTCATTACTGGCAAGGAGTAGTACCGCAGCAATAGCAAACGAGGCAATAAGTTGAATGACCGGATTAGTTATGGCACTTGTTGCTTGTAACTTCATATTTTGTTGACGGTTATGGTTGTTTATTTGCTCGAACTGAGCGCTTATTTGACCACTAGTATTGAGTAATATTATTTCTTGTTGATTTGAAATTGCTTGCTCTGTTGCCTTACTGACTTGCCCCATACTTTTTTGTAATGCGCGGCTAATCATTTTAAAGCGCTTCGATACCTTGTTAATAATTAACGCGATAATGGGTGCTATCACCAAGAAAATTAGTGTTAATTGCCAACTGTGGTAAAACATCATAGTGAGTAATACTAAGATGATGACAGACTCTCGGATGACAATAACGACAGCCGTTGCAAAGGTCTGAGATACTTGCTCGCTATCATAGATGAGTTTAGCAATAAGGCTGCCACGGCTATTGTTATCAAAAAAGGTTCGAGGTAAAAATAATAACTTATCAAAAGCTTGTTGCCGTATTTGATACGTTACCTTGCTACTGACGTAGGCAATGGCATAGTTTGAGATAAAACTTGCACTACCACGTAGCAAAAAAATCCCGATGATTAATAAAGCGCCTAGTTGTAAGGTGTTGCTATCGGCTTTTCCTAAACCTTGGTCAATAAGTGGCTTGACCAAATAAATCATACCAGCATCAACCAAACTAAATAAACATAGAGCAAGCAAGGCAATGAAAATAAGCTTTTTATGTATCAGGTAATAAGCGAGTAATCTGCGGTATAAACGGGTGCTTTTATTTGCAGTGTTGCTTGAAATATAATTTACCGTATTGTTTGATGATTTTTCCAGACTATTTACCTTGCTTATCATGATTCGTAGTTTTTCCAACGGTTATATGACCAATACCATTGGCTTGGATATTGTCTAATTATTTGCTCAAAGCGTTGGTAAATTTGTGCCATCACTTGTTCAACGTTTTGCTCAATTTCTTGCTCTGCTAGGTTTTTTTCAGATCTTTGTTGTTGCAATGTTTCAAAAAATACTTGTACTTGGCCGTCGTCTTGATAAACCGCATAGGCCAGTAATAGCGGTTTTTTAGTCATTTTTGCCAGTAAAACTACGCCAGCAGGTGCTTTAGTTTTTTGTCCAAAAAAGGTTACTTCAGTTTGGTTGGCGTACAGATCGCAATGCAAAGAAATATACGCATTATTGCCCGCTTGGATTAATAACTGGCTAAAAGCATGTGCAGATTTTTTATTGATGGCGGTAATATTAACGGCAGAATAAAAGTCCATTTCATCGGCTAAAAAATTAGGGATGTTAGTTAAAGTGACTGAATTATTGGCAAATTTTGCCACAGCAAGCGGCACTGCTTCGTAGCAGCCTAAATGCATGGTGGCAATGCAAGCCCCTGTTCCTGATTGCAAAATTTGTAAGGTTTCTTCATCACAAAAAATATCAGGATCTACTTGTGATAACCAAAAAGACTCGGCCACGCCATAGGCACAATTACCATAAGCTTCAAAGGCCAAGTCAGTTGCTTCTTTAATACTGAGTTCTGGCATGGCTCGGACAATATTATTGATGGCACGTTTTCTGGTTTTTGTAGCAAAACGTAGTATTATTTTGCCGATATTGTTGATTAATTTCTTACGTCGATTTTTAGTTAACTTCATTAAAGTACTCACCAAAAATCTTATGCTGAGACTCATTGCTTTATGCTTTATTAAGGTTCGTTTCGAACCTGCTACCTCTTTGTCTGTAGACTTGCTAGAGCGTTCAACTTTCATGGTGCTGCTCAACCCAAAAAATAAACTCATCGATTTGTCTTAAGTTAGCGGTAAGTGCCTGCTCAAAGGGCAGTGTTAGCTTGAATTTCTGTTCCAGCTCTAGCATGAGCATCATGAAATCGAATGATTTTATCGTGCCAAGTAAGTTGTCCGTTAGGTCTATTAACGGGCAATGGGTCTTTTCTTCAATGAACTGAATGATACTTTGTTGTATTAACATTATAGGGTCTCCTTAGGAGTAGTTATTTTATTATGATCACCACTAAGTAGCGCTTTGATATCCACTTTGCCACTGATATTACGGGGTAATAATGGCTGAAAATCAAACTCATCAGGCACCATGTAAGTGGGTAAATGCTGTAAACAATGCTTGCTTAGGGCGGCAAGAGTGTGTTGGTAATTGTCTAAGACTGAAGTTGAACTTGAACTTGAACTCGAAGCTGAACAAGTGGAGGAGTTTTGTTGGTATTCAATAAAGGCGATGATCCTAGTATTGCCGCTATGATCAAGGTGTGCAGCAACAACACACCAAGTGATATCGTTGGAAAAGCTAACAATGGCAGTTTCAATCTCGGCAGCTTCGACCCGATGACCTGATACTTTAAATTGCTGATCGTTACGACCATGAAAGACGATATTTTGTTGTTGGTCATAATAGACAATATCGCCGGTACGGTAGAAACGTGTTGCGCTTTGAGCTAACGGGCTTGCTAGTGTGATAAAAGCTTGCGCTGTTTTCTTACTGTCTTGGTAGTAACCGTCAACAAGTTGATCACCGGCTAGATACAATTCAGCTAAGGTATTGCTGGTTGTTATCTCTTTATTATCGTTGACCAGTATGGCCGTTAATCCAGGCAAGGCTTGACCAATGGGTACTGATGCTGAGGTGATTGCTTGCTGGTCACTTAATTCAAAATAAGTGGCGGTAATCGTACACTCTGTTGGACCGTAGAGATTGATTACCCGACTATTATGAGCACATTTTTGCCACTTTAACGCTTGGCTGGTGAGTAGTTTTTCACCACCAAAACAGCTTAGTCTCAAGCTAGGTAATTGCTGAGGTTTTAATAAGCGCATTTTATCCATAAAAGATAACACTGAAGCAACGGCGGAAAAAACAGATAATTGATGCTGTTTAATAAATGCCATCGGGCAGATAAGCTGTTCATTAGGAATAATATAGAGCGCCGCGCCTTTGTGCCAGCAACTGAACATATCATGTACGGATAAATCAAAAGATAATTCAAAAAACTGACTGACTTTATCGCTTGCCGTTATCTTTAAAAGCTTATCGAGCCGGTGCAGGTGACTGATAATGTTTTTATGACTAACGGCAATGCCTTTTGGTGTGCTGGTACTACCCGAAGTAAATAAGATATATGCATAAGGGGATGCCGTTAATGATGCTATGTTCGTTGTAGTTGTTGCAGTGGTATTTGCTCTTAGGTCAGAGCTGCTTATTGAAATCGCATCGTCAATGTTAATATACTGATGGCGTTTGTTATTTGTGCCTAAATACAAGACAACTAATGGCTGTTTAGTGTGTTGTAATAACTCCGATGGGTCTTCGTTAGCAGCAACCAAGAGTACCTGGCTATTTATTTCTGACAATATCTTGCTATTTCGCTTGGCCGGTTGTTTGATATTAAGCGGTACATAGGCATTATTACTGGCCAGAATGGCGAGTATGCCGGCGTACATCTGCCATTGTCGGCCACCATAAATAGCCACTGGGTATGACGCATCATTAAAATAACGAATGCTGTTCGCCCATTGTTGACTCAGTGCAAATAAAGCTTGGTAGGTAAAGGTTTTCACCTGTCCTTTTTTGCCTTTGACACTGTTATTTTTTATGGCACTAGCGTCAACATAAAGGGCGATATTATTGGGAAACTGCTTTGCGGATGTGGCAAAGCTTGCTTGATATAAATTCATTCGTTGTCGTTGGGCTGCTGATTTTATGAAAGCTAATGTAACCAATAACACGGTTATCTTCGGTAACTATTTTGTCGATAAAATGTCGTAACTATGGGTAAATTTGTAAAAAAGTGTCAAGGTAAGGGAAAAAATAGCAGAGCTTTCTTCGCTAGCTAACTAATTTTACTCGTATTCTTTAACGCCTTATGGTTAAATTTAAGGTAATTTTATTAGTTGATTTCTCATGTCATAATGAGTGGTTTTTAGCCACTGGCAATCATAGTCATTTACAATTAAGGCATTATCTTGATCCATCTTTATCCTGCCAACAAAATGGAAAATTTGTTGCTCTTGCTCAACAAAATATCGGAACTTTCCCCTCTAGGTGTATTTAATCAAGAAGTCATTGTCGTGCAAAATGCGGGTATGCAGCATTGGCTTAACTTAGCGATCGCTAAAGAGCGTGGTATAAGTATGAATATGCGTTACGCGTTACCGGCTCAATTCCTGTGGAAGTTAATAAGGTCACTGGCTAGCGAAGATAAAGTGCCTGATCAGTCACCTTACTCCAGAGAAGTGCTTTGTTGGCGTATACATGCACTTCTAGCACTCGATTCAGTGGTCGAAGATGATGATTTTAGTCAAGCCAGCCACTATTGGCGTGGTGACATATCGGCAGATTCAGTAGATGGCAGTAGTTATAATGAAGACAAACAAGCGCAATTAAAACGTTATCAATTAGCCACACAATTAGCTGATTTATATGAGCAGTATTTGATTTTTAGACCACAGTGGTTAGACAGTTGGCAACAAGGAAATTTTGAACTGCAAGGTCTTGAAAAAATTGCTGCCAGTGAACATAAATGGCAAGGCAAATTATGGCGCTTGTTAATTGAGCAATTACCTTATAACCCGGTTGAATTACTCAAGGATGCTATTGCCAATATTGCCAACAAAAAAGATCTTATTCCGCCCCGCATTAGTTTCTTCGGTCTTAATACTATGGCGCCGATGTGGCTTGATTTTATTAATGCCTTGAGTGAGCATGTTGAAGTACATTTCTTTCATCTTAATCCGTGTTTCTCCTATTGGGGAGATATAGTGACTGAAAAACAGGCGCTCAATAAGTTATCACAATGGTCCGATGGTGTTTCAGCCGATGAGAGCGAGGTACAAAACTTTGTCGGCAATCCTCTATTAGCTAACTTAGGCCAACAAGGCCGAGAGTTTATCTCCATGTTGCAAGATTACAGCACCATAGATGTTGAATTGTTTGAACACGCTAAAAATGACCAACCGAGCATGGCAGCAGCGGAAAAAACCAGTGTTTTACATCAGCTGCAAAATGATATTCTTTCGCTTACTGATGCCAGAATTGAGGGAAAAAGTGAGGCTAGCGATGATGACAAGGATGCGCTAAATACGGCTGGTCAAGATGATTCTATTGTCATCACTAGTTGTCATAGTGCTTTACGAGAAGTGCAAGCATTGCATGACTACTTATTACATCAATTTAACCAAGATAACAGCTTAACACCAAAAGATATCTTGGTGATGTGTCCACAAGTGGAACAATATGCTCCTTATGTTAATGCTGTCTTTACTCGGGGTTGGCAAGATATAGCCGGTGAAGTACCGCCACTGCCTTGCTCTATTGCTGATCGTAGTGCTAAAGATAGTGATCCCTTAGTCGCCGCTTTTACCGAGTTACTGACCTTACCTGATAGCCGATTTGGTGTCGCACAATTGTTATCGTTTTTACGTTTACCCGCCATGGCAAATAAATTTGCCATCAACACGGAAGACTTGGCTAAGATTTCAGCTTGGCTTGAACAAGCAACGGTGCATTGGGGCATTGATTTAAGTCATAAACAAGCATTGTTAGGGCAACAGGCCAGTGGTGCTTTTACTTGGCAACAAGGCTTAGCACGACTATTACGTGGCTTTGCTTATGCCGACAGTGAACAAATTTATCAAGAGCAACTGTTATTGAGTAATGTTGAAGGCAGTGATGGCGTGTTATTGGGTCAGTTAATGCTTTTTATCGAACAGTTACAATATTTTAGTGAAAACCTGCAACGCTCTCGTAGCGCAATACAATGGCAAAGTTTTTTACTTGCACAACTCGAGGGTTTATTTAGTCGAGTTGATGCTGATAATATCAGTAATGAAAGCAGCCTAATGGTGATTGAGCAAGCCATTGCCGGTTTGGTAGAGCATTGTCACCATGCCCATTTTGACGATGACATTTGCTGGTTAATTATCGTTGATTACCTAAGCCAACATTTTAGTCAGGGTGATGCCAGTAAGCAGTTTATGGTTGGTCAGGTCACCTTTTGTTCCATGTTACCTATGCGCAGTATCCCCTTTAAAATCATCGCGGTATTGGGCTTAAATGATGGCGAGTTCCCTCGGCAACGCCAAGCCTTGGGCTTTGATCTTATGTCGCTGTCTAAGGCTCAATTAGGCGATAGATCGCGCCGTGGTGATGACAGGTACTTATTTTTGGAAGCGATTATTTCCGCCAGAAATTCCTTGTACCTGAGCTATCAAGGGCGAAATATCAAAAATAATAATGAAAGACAACCCTCATTGGTGGTTAAAGAGTTGATGGAATATTTAGCTCAAGGTTATGGTTGGAATTTCTGTGAACACGATAGCAGTAGTCATAATGAAGCGCAGTCAACGGGAGTCTATCAATTAGCCATGCAAGCGTTTAGTGCCGATAATTATTGCGGCAAGTGGCCAAGTTTCGATGCCAATTGGTTGGCGTTAGGGCAACGTTCTGTTGCTGATGCTGGCTCAGTTGCCGATTCAATCGATAACAGTGCACAGTTAGCCATACAGGCACAAGATAATAATAAAGAGGTAAGTTTATCTTGCCAGCAATTAATACGCTTTTATCAACATCCAGCAAAAATGTTTGCCCAACAACAACTTAATTTGTACTTTGATAATGATCATAGCTTGTTAGAAGATGTTGAGCCTTTTAGTGTTAATCACTTACAAAGCTACTTATTACGCCAAGACTTGCTCAATGCAGCATTAAATAGTGAAGCATCAGCGGAGGTGTTAACCCGTGCACAGTTATCGGGTAAATTCCCCGATTTACCCACTACAGCAAGCTTGTTTAAGGATTATCAGCAGGATGTGCAGCAATTCAGTGAGGAAATAAGCAAGCTTAATTGTGCTAATCCTGAGATCATTGACTGTCATCTTGTCCTTGATGTTGACAGCCTAAGCGGTAACAAAGTTAAGGTGACATTGAATACTCAATTAGCGGTTAAGAACAACTTATTGGTGCACTATCGTAGCTCAAGCGCTAAAGCGAAAGATAAATTTACCATGTACTTTCAGCAACTTGTGGTGCAGGTATGGCAACAGCAACTCATTGCTAATGAACAGACGGCCAATGAAACGATTATTAACAATGAAGACTCGGTAAAACTACAACAAGTAACTGAAACTATTGGCTTATATTTTAATACTAAAGCGCAGAAGGTAGAGCAGTTTACGGTCGCCAATATTATTGATGCAAAAACAAAACTCATTAACCTCATTAAGATATTTTTTAAAGGTCAGCAACAAGCCTTACTGTTAAACGGTGAATTGGCCGACAAAGTCTTTACCAAAAAGCGCGGCCAGTTAACGGAAATGACCCAAGGGCGTTTTGAAAGTTTGTGGCAAGGGGATATGAGTACACGTGGCTTGGCTGATGATGATTATTTGAGTTATTTTTGGCCAGAGTGTCCGCAATACGCTAAACACCAGGCGGACATCGACTTTATTTATCAGGATTTATATCAAGTGGTCACTAAACAGGCAGCCAAACAAGTCGCTAAAAAGACAACCGCTAAAACTGCTAAGGAGAACAAATAATGACCCAGGTTAATACTCCTGACGCTAACCAAGTAGTTAACAACCTTGATAATAAGGTAGCTAGCGCAGCACTAACGCTGAAAAATCTTGATGCGGCTACTATCCCATTAAGTGGTAAACATCTAATCGAAGCCAGTGCCGGTACTGGCAAAACCTATAATATTACTCGAATCTATTTACGTTTATTACTTGAGCGTGAGCTAACGGTTGAACAAATATTATTGATGACCTTCACCAAAGATGCCACGCAAGAATTACGAGGCCGCATTGATAGCTTTATTCGCCTCGCCTTGAGTGATTGGCAGGTATTGTGTGTTGATGACCCTTATTTTACCGCCCTCGATAAACGGCTCGACAAAACTAAGCGCGAGTTTTTATTAAAACGCGCGTTACTTTTTTTAGATGAAGCGGCAATTTTTACTATTCATGGTTTTTGCCAACGGGTATTAAATCAATATGCTTTTACCAGTGGTTTACCTTTCAATGCCAACATGGCGGCGAACTCAACAGAAATCACCTTGCAAGTGTGCCAAGACTGGTATCGCAGTTTAGCTAAAACTGATGGTGATAGTTTTATGCTGTTGGCGAGCTTTTGGGCAACGCCAGCAAGCTTTTTATCAAGCTTTAATAAAGCCATAGGGCATAGCAGTGCTTTATCGGTTATCGATGTTGAAAGTATTGCCGCTGAATTTATTACCCTAGTACGCCAGGCTAAAGAACATTTAACCACAAACAGCGATTTATTTGAAAATGCGCTGATCCTGGTTAAAAAGGGCGCAGAGCAAGAAAAAAGGCGCAGCGAGCTGGCGCAATTAAACACTTGGCTGGCAAGTATTATCGACCAAGAGTTATCACTGATGGCTGTCGGTGAAGGCAAAGTTAAAATGCCCGATGCTTTTTTTGATGGTAAACGTTACGCCAGATCCACTTATAAAGCTGAATTGCTTGACGCTTTTGCACCGGTAAAACAAGTGAAAGAGCAGGTTAAGAAAATTGCCAACAAAATCAATAAAGCGAAAGCTTATACCATTGTTAAATCCGGCATTTATAACATTCGCCAGCAAGTGATCACACAAAAACAAGCGCTGAATTTACTTGATTTTGACGATCTAATTAATACCTTAGCCTATTGTCTTAGCTCTGCTGGTTTGACTGATAAAAGTTCCAACGATGAAAGCTCAAGTGATGACAATGCTAATCAACTGGCGAAACAATTACTGGCGCAATACCCGGTCGCTTTAATTGATGAGTTTCAAGATACCGACCCTAAACAGTTTGGTATTTTGCAAGCTATCTATTATGGCGATAATGCGGTCAAAGCCAATGCAGCTTTGTTTCTTATTGGCGATCCTAAGCAAGCCATTTATGGTTTTCGTGGTGGTGATATTTTTGCCTATCTCAATGCCCGTAGTGGCTGTGACTACCATTGGTTGATGGATACTAATTGGCGCTCAACGCCTGAAATGATTGCTGGTTATAATCAGCTTTTTAGCAAGAAGGCTAAAGAAGTAAGGCCTGAAGATGCTACTGGTAAACCAAGTGAGAGTGTCTTTGGTTTTGGTATTCCTTATTTAGCGGTATTGGCCGGTAAAAAATCGGCTAGTGCCAAGCAAGAAAATGCTGAGAGCGGACACGTGTTAGCAGACAGTGATAAAGCGCTGCAGTTTATTCATTTTACTGACCATGAACAACCAGATAGCAAGGTTAGTCAAGGCTCTCGGCCTATGTTGGCTAACTGGTGTGCCAATGAAATAGTGACCTTGCTCACCTCGAACGAGCATGCGGCCAAGCCAAAAGACATTGCCATATTAGTCAGAGATGGCGCTGAAGCGCGTGATATAAAACAAGCCCTAGAGCAAGCGGGTCTTGATAGTGTCTTTCTATCTGACCGAGCCAATTTATTTCATTCCGAGCAAGCCAGGCAATTGTTATGTTTGCTTAAAGGGGTACTGTTACCCGAAAATGAACGTTTGTTTGTTGCGGCATTATCATGTGGTTTATTGGGCTATGATGCAGAAAAACTGCATCAGCTGCAGCAAGATGAACTGGCCTATCAAACCCTAAAGTTTGCTTTTGTCGATTACCGCAGTCAATGGCAACGACAAGGTTTCATTACCATGGCCATTACTTTAATGCACAATCTGCTTGAGGTACCGCTACGCAATAAAGATCGTTGTTTAACCAATATTTTACATTTGTTTGAAATATTACAGGCGGCGAGTGTGCGCTTAAGTCAGGGGCAAGAGCTGTTACATTGGTTTGAACAGCAATGCCATGCCGAGTCGAATGACGTTGAAGCCGAGTTGCGTTTAGAAAGTGATGGCGACCTTATTCGTTTAATTACCCAGCATGGCTCGAAAGGCATGGAATATCCTTATGTGTTTATTCCGTTTGCTTGTCGTCATAAAGATCCACTCAAATTTGGCAATAAAGCGGTTAGTTATCTTGAGTACCATGATAAACAAGGTAATTTGTGTTTAAGCCTAGATGGCTGCAAAGAAGCTAAACAAGCCATGAGTAATGAAGCTTATGCAGAAAGTATTCGTTTACTGTATGTAGCGATAACGAGGGCAGAGCGACGTTGTTATATACTTTGTTGTGCTTTTGATGGCTATCATTTATCACCTTTAGGCAAAACGCTACAACTACAAGAGCAAGACAGCATTATTAAGGGGCTAGAAGTAGTTAAAGCAGGTGCTGAGCATGCCATTGGTATTCGTCAGGTCTCACTTGATTGTCCCCTTGATGATAATGGGCAAGTGTTAAAACAATGGGCAAGTAACAGTCAAGAGTCGGTCAATAGCGCGGTTAGTCAATTCAACGGGACCATAGAGCGAGATTGGTGGTTGAGTTCTTTTACTGCCTTAAGCCGCAATATTCGTCATGCCGGTGTTTCTAATCCTGACCGAGATACGGATACTGCCCAGAGCCAACTAGCCACATTGAGCAATAGCCCGCTAGGTAATAGCGAACTTGCCGCGTTAACTCACGGGCAACAAATTTGTTTCAACTTAGCTAAGGGTGCTCATACCGGTAACTTATTACATGATATTTTAGAGCAAACTGATTTTACTGCGCCCAACTGGCAAGAAAGTTTAGCAAAGCCGTTGTTAGTTTATGGTGAGTTAACTAGTAGCGGGGTAAATACCAGTGCCAATACTAGCTTTACTGAAGATGATTTAATTGCCTGGTTAGAGCAAGTGCTTAATACCGCTTTTATTACCGGTCATGATAATGACAATTATGCCAGTCTTAGCGATCTCGCCTTGAATAAAACCTTGCGTGAAAGTGAGTTCTATTTTCCCATGCAAGGCGAGGGCACCAGTGCCTTAGCTAAATTGCTAACCGATCACCGAAATAGTGCTGAGCGTAGTGAAAACAAGACATCAACTAGCCCCTCAACGGTAACGTTAAAGTATCCAGTGATGTTACCTAGCCATAAAAAGCTTAGCGGCATGATGCATGGTTTTATCGATTTGATTTTTGAATACCAAGGTAAATATTACTTGTGTGATTATAAATCTAGCCACCTAGGTGATAGCTTTCAAGACTATCAGTATGATGCTTTACTCGATAATGTGGAAAAAAACTATTATGACTTACAATATCTTATTTACTCCTTAGCACTACATCGCTATTTAAAGCAGACTCTTAGTGATTATCAGCCCAGTAAACATTTTGGTGGTGTCTATTATTTATATCTTCGTGGTATGACGACAGAGCCAGAGCATAAAGGTGCTGGGGTGTATTATCGTAAAATTTCGGTGCAAGAATTAAATAATTTAGATGCACTATTTGCACATGAAAATAGCGAGGAAGCGCAGTATGACTGAGATGAGAGTGAATAGTAGGAGCGAGCAAGTGTATAGCCACTTTAATCAAGTCAAAGACGCTATTCAAGGTGTTGAAGCCATTGATTATTTTTTTGCCAAAGAAATGTTTACTGCATTAATTCATAAGACAAATACTGAGACCGCCGTTGATATCGAGCCGCAAAAAACTTTATATCATGTATTTTTAGCCTTAAGTGCTAGCCTACGCGCCGGACATACGTGTTTGCCCTTGGCAGAAATTGCTGAGCAACATTGGGGCAAAGGCGTGCCAGTAAAAAATGGCGATAACTATGATTTCAGCCATGCTGGTTTTGTTTTTGCCTCGTTAACTGAACTGCAAAGCCTGTTAACAGAGTTAACTATTCAAGCCGGTGATCAACAATTACTGGTGCTGCACAAGGATAAGTTATATTTGCGCCGTTACTTTCAGTTTGAACGTGACTTAGGACATGCCATTAACCACCGCTTAAGTCAGCAATGTCGGTATGATAATGGACAAATTCAACAGTGTATTTCGGCCTTATTCCCTAAGGAGCAAGGCCTAGCATCGTTAGAAATTGATTGGCAAAAAGTGGCGGTCGCCAATGCCATTAATAAAAACTTTAGTGTTATTGCTGGCGGCCCGGGTACGGGTAAAACCTATACAGTCACTAAATTATTAGCAGCGCTGGTGATGTTAGAGCAGTTAAGAGCAAAGCCGTTAGCTGTAGCCGCGCAAAGTAAACAGGGCACACCGACACTTAATATTGCCCTTGTTGCTCCGACAGGTAAAGCAGCACAACGTTTGTCAGAGTCCATTGTTACTACTATTGCTGGTTTTAAAGACTTAATCGATGCCGAGGTGTTGGCGGAAATTCCGAGCCAAGCGCAAACCATTCACCGCTTGTTAGGGGTATTGCCCAATTCGCCTAATTTCAAACACCATGAAGATAATCCCTTAGCGTATGACATTGTCTTAATAGATGAAGTCTCTATGGTGGATTTACCCTTAATGACTCGGATATTTCGCGCGCTCAAGGATACAGCGAAAGTCATTTTATTAGGTGATGCCGATCAATTACCCTCGGTTGCAGCTGGCAGTGTGTTAGCGGATATAGCGCCACGGCCACATGGCGGCTTTAGCTCGGATAATGTGCAATATTTACGGCAAGTTTGCCAACTTACGGCTGAGCAAGGTAGCGAATTTTTATCTGGGCAGTTAACCGATCATAATAGCAATGTTGATTACTTATCGTTTCTGCTTAAATCAAGACGTTTTGACGGTAAAGGCGGTATTGGTTTGCTCGCCAATAGTGTTATTCAAGGTGATGTTAACCGTAGTTGGCAGCTACTGTGTGATGCACATTCTCAGCAAGCGGGTCAATTATCATTGGCACAAGGTGAGCTTGCTAACTGGTTAGCGCCTTTGGTTAAACAGTATTACCAGCCGATTGAATTTTGCGCCAATGTTAGCGATGCCTTTGTCTTGTTAGCACAATTTCGGGTCCTTTGTGCTACCCGGCAAGGCGATTATGGGGTCGAGCGTCTCAATGACGTGATTAAACGCTATTTAGGGAAAAATAAAGCCCTTTATCAGCAAAATGAGCCGGCGCTTTATCATGGTCAGCCCATTATGATTAATGAAAACGACTACCGTTTAGGTTTGTATAATGGCGATATCGGCATTATCTGGCGAGTAATAGATCAAGCAGGCAATACGCATCTTATGGCGTGTTTTGAAGACTCGACTGTTGAAACTAACAGGGGTGAGGACACTGACACAGGGCAGCAACCGATAAGACAAATATTGCCATCACGCTTACCGAAATTTGAAAGTGTTTATGCCATGACCATTCACAAAACCCAAGGCAGTGAGTTTGCTCATGTTGCTCTGGTTATTTCAGCGACACAGAGTGCAGCACACAATAAGCAGCAAAGAGCGAGTAAATTGTTATCACGAGAATTACTCTACACGGGGATCACTCGGGCGAAAAAACAGCTGACTATTGCCGCCCACCAAGGGGTTTGGCAGCAAGGTGTTAGCGCACAAGTTAAGCGTCATTCGGGTTTAGTTTTATGCGCAACGCGTGAAAAGTGATAACATAGCCCCTGCTCACTACTTTTTGTTTTTACCTTTTACGGTTGATTTTTATTTCTAATAAATACCCAAGGATTTCAGTAAACACATGCAATTAATTGATATAGACAAAGCACGATATAGAAAACATTTAAATATTGTTATTGTGGGCTTTATCAGCTCATTATTAGTGATGTCATTGCTTTTTGGTACTCTGCTGATCAGCCTATTTTCCAATGTTGGTGAAGTGACTGCGCTAGTGCAAGCGACGATTGATTCGGTAGCGGTAGAGCCAGAGACTAATTTTAGCTACAACTTAATTGGCGTTATTTTGGCACTAGTTGTCAATGGTGTCTTTTTGTATAAGGTTAAAAACAGTGATTTTTTTACTGAGATATATTACGTGTGGCGGGTAAAACAGCTACAGAACTTAGTGTATCGTAAGTTTAAAAAAATTAAACTTGCCGGTAAAAATGGTGAAGAAACCGCGCTGATCATTTTATCATTTTACTATCAGAGTCAAATACAAGTGTATCAACTCGATGATAATACCATTACCTTATCGACCATCGAAAAAAGCTTACAACAGCTCAATGAAACAATTGCTAACAAAGGCTTAACTATTAGTGCTGCCCAATTTGAAAAAAAGCTGATAGCTTGTTATTAGATAGCAAATAAATGCGATTATACTAATATCGTTAAAAAAAAAGGCCAAAGACAACTGGTCTTACATCACAAGCCGAACACAGCTTAATTTAAGGAAGAAATATGATAGGTTATATTACTCTAGGCACGAATGATTTTGATAAAGCCGTCAGTTTTTATGATGAGCTTTTTAGCAGTATTGGCGCGAGTCGATTTTTAGAGACCGAGCAGTTTGTTGCTTGGTCAACAGGTATGGAGCACGCGGGTTTTTCAATCACCAAACCTTTTGATGGTAAAGCCGCAACTGTTGGTAATGGTACTATGATTGCCATTATGCTTGACTCAAATGAGCAAGTGGCTAGCTTTTATCATAAAGCGATGAGTCTAGGTGCTACTTGTGAAGGAGGCCCAGGACCACGGAATGAGATGGCTGGCTTTTACGCGGCATATTTTCGTGATTTAGACGGCAATAAGCTGAATGCCTTTCATATGGAAATGCCTAAAGGGTAACATGTAAAGCAAGGAGTTCTAAGCGAGACTGAAGTTAAATCGTAGACAATAAAAAACCAGCATTCTAAAAAGAGTTGCTGGTTTTTTTATATTGGTTTGAAATAACTTAAGAATATTAAGTTATTTACTGGCTTATCTAGCGCGGAAAGTAATGCGACCTTTTGATAAGTCGTAAGGTGTCAATTCAACCGTTACTTTATCGCCCGTTAAAATACGTATGTAGTTCTTACGCATTTTTCCAGATATATGTGCCGTTACGACGTGACCATTCTCAAGTTCAACTCGGAACATAGTGTTAGGTAAAGTATCAATAACAGTACCTTGCATTTCAATGTTTTCTTCTTTCGCCATGGGGCGCTAAACCTCTAATGTTGTGCAAATTAGCCAAGAATTTACTCTGTAATAGTAATATTTTCTGGCAGATAAAAAAGCTGCGCGAATCATGCCTAATTGCTCGGCCAATGTAAAGGCTTGCCGCACTTTATTTAGCAATTTTAGCGTTATTAGCGATAGCTTTGCTGTTTAATTGCCATTGGCCGTTAATAAAGCGCTCAAAGGGGAAATATCGGTCTTTATAATTCATCTTTTGACAATCATCTATTTGATAACCCAAATATAAATAAGGTAATGACATTTCTCGGCAAAAGTTTAGTTGGGTGAGAATAGAGAACACCCCTAAACCATGGGCTTTATATTCTGGGTGATAAAAGGTATAAACGGCGGATAAGGCGTTACTTAAGACATCGGTTACGGCAACACAGACAAGTTTCTCTTGCTCTTGCTCATTTGCCGGTGCCCAGGTTTCAATAAATAATTGTTGGGTTAAATTGCAGCTTAAAAACCCCTGATATTGCTCAAAAGAAGCGGGGTACATACTGCCTTCTTGATGAAAAGTATTAATATAAGCTTCAAACAAGGGGTAATAGCTGTCTTTTAATTGTGAAGATTGTTTAATAATAAAATGATTATTACGCTTTTTGGATCTTCTTTGGCTTTTAGACGGGCTAAACTCCTGGCTTAATACACGAATTGACTGACAAGCATTACAATGAGGGCAGTGTGGTCGGTAGCTTTGTTCACCGCTACGGCGAAAGCCTTGGGTCATTAACCAAGCATAACTTTCACTGTTGGCCAAGCGTTCATCAACAGCGATCAGTAACCGCTCTTCTTTATCAGGTAAATAATTACAGGGAAATGTTTTACTTATACCCAATTTATAGGAAATTTCATTCATTGATCATTTACCCATTGCACACCAGTATCAAGGTTAATTATAACTAAAATTATGACGCTCTGTCTTAACATCAGTCATTTAATTTATGGTTAAGGTCCGGGCGTGCCAAAAGTCATCGGGCACTTGCTTTGTTATCGCCTGTTGGTGTTTTTGTAGAAAAGCCACACGGCTTATTTCTTTGGCGCCCATGTCTGCGAGAAAGGGGTTGAGCAACTGACAATCAATAAAATTAATACCGACACTCTGGAGTAATTGTCCTAGGGCAATCAGGGCAAATTTTGAGGTATTACTGCGTTTATAGAACATAGACTCACCCGAAAAAAAACCGTTAATCGCGACACCGTATAAACCACCGACTAACTCATTATTATTATTTTCGTCTGTCTGCCAAATCTCAATAGAATGAGCATGACCTTGTTGATGCAAACCAATATAGGCAGCCTGCATATCATCCAGTATCCAAGTCTCATCTTGGCGAAAGGGCGCATCGGCACAAAGCTGTATAACCTGAGTAAAGTCTTGGTTTAGGGTGATGGTATAGGGCGCTTTACGTATTGCTTTCGCCAACGTGCGATTTATTCGTAATTGGCTAATGTCTATGATGGCTCTAGGATTGGGTGACCACCACATTAATGGATCATCTTCGCTATACCAAGGGAATATACCTTGGGAATACGCACTCAGTAACCTAGCACTAGATAAGTCACCACCGACCGCCAGTAAACCATTTGGCTCGGTTAGTGCGGAATTAAGGGGCGGGAACGCTAAACTGGCATCATCAAGTTGATACAGTAATTGACTCATATCTTACTCTTACTATTACGCTTACTTTTTTCGGCGGAGGAACTCAAATAAATAAACCACTTAAACGGTTAAAGCTCAAGTGGTTTATTAAGGTGCAATAAGTAAATGCAGTGCTAAAGAGGTCTTAACGGCAGCTATTTATTCTTGTGCATCTAAATAGCGCTCAGCATCCAATGCCGCCATACAACCCGCACCTGCAGACGTGATTGCTTGACGATAAATATGATCAGCAACATCACCAGCCGCAAAGACACCTTCAACACTGGTTTGTGTTGCGTTCCCTTGTGTGCCACTTTGAATGGTTAAATAACCATTTTTCATGTCGAGTTGACCTTTAAATATATCGGTGTTTGGTTTGTGGCCAATAGCAATAAATACGCCTGATACATCAAGGTCTTCCGTGGCATCCGATTTGGTTTCTTTTAAACGTAAACCGGTCACACCCATATTATCGCCTAATACTTCGTCTAAAGTACGGTGGGTGTGTAAAGTGATATTACCGTTCGCCACTTTTGCATGTAAACGGTCGGTTAAAATCTTTTCGCTACGGAAGGTATCACGACGGTGAATTAAATGAACTTCACTGGCAATATTGGATAAATAAAGTGCTTCTTCAACCGCAGTATTACCACCACCAACAACCGCTACTTTTTGGTTTTTATAGAAGAAACCATCACAAGTAGCACACGCTGAAACACCGCGACCCATAAAGGCTTCTTCTGAAGGTAAACCTAGGTATTGTGCTGAAGCACCGGTACAAATAATTAACGCGTCACAGGTGTATTCACTGCTACCTGTTAATTTAAAAGGCTTAGACGAAAAATCTACTGATTCGATATGGTCGAAAATAATTTCAGTATCAAACTTCTCCGCATGTTTTTGCATACGTTCCATTAAGGCTGGACCGGTTAAATCATCCGCATCACCTGGCCAGTTTTCTACCTCAGTGGTTGTGGTTAATTGACCACCTTGTTGCATACCAGTGATCATTACTGGTTTTAAATTTGCGCGGGCAGCATATACAGCAGCAGTATAACCAGCAGGGCCTGAGCCTAAAATTAGTAGGGGACAGTGTCTTACGTCACTCATGGGTTCTCCAAGAAAATTGATTACTTCGAAGCAGTTAAGCTTTAACTACTTATTTTATAGAAAATCTTACTAGTTGATTGCTCACTTTGTCCGATTGCTATTATTTATTAATTGGCATGATAAGGAAATAAAGCAAGGGGGTAAATAATTACTTCGTTATAAGATAAATTAAAAAAAACGCACTTTAGCTTAACTGTAAGCAAAAGTGCGCTATTTACGGTAAAAGACTGATCTAGCGAAAAGATTGTCCTAATGTTTACCGCGTTATTTTTTAGCTTAGGCTAAGGTTCAGCCTTATGCGTTTAGGGCAACACTTGGCTCTACGTATTCATAACCTAATACATCGGCAACTGGCTTGTAAGTGATTTTACCGTGCGCTACATTTAAGCCAGCCATTAAATGTTCATCATCTAATAAAGCTTGTTTAGCACCTTTGTTTGCTATGGTAAGTGCAAAGGGCATAGTGGCATTCGTTAACGCCATTGTTGACGTACGCGCGACACCACCTGGCATGTTAGCAACACAATAATGGACAACTTCATCAACAACATAGGTTGGATCTTGATGTGTAGTCGCTTTTGATGTTTCAAAACAACCGCCTTGGTCGATAGCAACATCAACAACAACAGCACCTTTTTTCATCGATTTGATGTGTGCTTTAGTGACTAATTTAGGTGCAGCTGCACCTGGAATTAATACTGCACCAATGACTAAGTCAGCTTCAACGATTAGGTGATCCATAGCATCTGCAGTGGAATAAACAGTCTTTAAACGACCATCAAACTCAGTATCTAATTGACGTAAACGCGGTAAAGAACGGTCTAAAATAGTCACGTCTGCGCCCATACCTACGGCCATACGTGCAGCTTGAGTACCAACAACACCACCACCAATAATAAGTACTTTAGCGGGAGCAACACCTGGAACGCCACCTAATAATGCGCCTAAACCACCTTGTGCTTTTTCTAATGCATGGGCACCGGCTTGGATAGACATACGACCAGCCACTTCAGACATAGGTGCTAATAAAGGTAAACCACCCGCTGCGGCGGTAACGGTTTCATAAGCAATACAAATTGCTCCTGAAGCAACTAATAACTCAGTTTGCTTAGGATCTGGTGCCAAATGCAGGTAAGTGAACAAAATTTGTCCTGGACGAAGCATACTACACTCAACCGGCTGTGGCTCTTTCACTTTGATGATCATATCGGCAGTGGCAAATATTTCTGCTGCGTTATCAATGATTTTTGCACCGGCGGTAATATATTGCTCATTATCGAAGCCAATAGAGGCACCGCCATTATGTTCAACAATTACTTGGTGACCATTAACGATCAATTCTTTAACACCTGCAGGTGTTAAGCCAATACGGTATTCGTGGTTTTTAATTTCTTTTGGTACACCAATAATCATATTAATCTCTCTTAAGCAAAGTTTGTGGTAGCACATTGTGCTGTTACCAAAGTGTTAACTGCGTGTGCTTCTCATATTTGAGCTTAGTATAATCACAATATAGTAGAATAACCTGTCGTTATTTGTAGACATGCGATATATAATGCTGCAAAACGGCAATAAAACAGAGTTATATAAAATGAGTGATTTATTAGGTAAAGTTTTAGACCGTATCGACAAAAATATTTTAGTTGAATTACAAATCAATGGTCGGCTTTCTAATGTTGAACTATCTAAACGCGTTGGTTTAAGTCCAACCCCTTGTTTAGAAAGGGTAAGGCGGCTAGAGAAAGAACAATATATTAGTGGTTATAAAGCAATATTGAATCCTCATAAGCTTGACGCTGCCTTATTAGTGTTTGTTGAAATTACCTTAACCAAAACCAGCCCGGATGTATTTGATGATTTTGCTAAAGCGGTTGCAGAACTTGATGTTATTCAAGAATGCCATCTGGTTTCCGGTGACTTTGATTTTCTGCTAAAAACGCGAGTCAAAGATATGCTGGCGTATCGGCAGCTTTTAGGTGATACATTATTAAGGTTGCCAGCGGTCAGTGCAAGCCGTACCTATGTGGTGATGGATGAGATAAAGTCCAGTAATATGCTACCCATTAACCGTTAACATGACTATTCAACCCTAGTTGATGAAAATATCGTACCCTAATGGTAATTTGTTGCTGTCAACTAAGCGTTAATTTGATACTTTAGTTGCTCTATGGGTAATTTTCACCTATTTATTTTCGATGGTACTTTTAATTGTCTTCAGATCTTACAGAAAACACCGATGTCTCTCTTGATACCTTGAGCAATAATCAGCTAACAGGCGTACAACGTTTGTTGGAAGCTGGTTTATTGTTTTTCACCGTTTTTGCCATGTTTATTATGTTGGCACTCTTTAGTTTTGATCCTGCTGATCCCGGCTGGGCACAAACAGGTTATCAAACACAAGTACGCAACTTAGGTGGTGCGGTTGGCGCTTACCTGTCAGATTTGTTTTTAAATCTTTTTGGACTTATCGCTTATAGCTTACCTTTTGTTATTGCTATTGTCGGTTGGCTGTTGTTTCAACGTTTTCATCAGCTGATGCAGTTAGATTATTTAACCTTAGGGCTAAAACTGATTGGCTTTTTCATGTTCTATCTCGGTGTAACCTCATTGGCTAGCATGAATTTTGATGATGTTTTTTACTTCTCTGCCGGTGGTATTTTAGGGGATGTGCTCAGTAAAACCTTACTGCCATACTTTTCTTTTGTTGGCTCTACCTTATTGTTTTTGCTATTCACCTGTGCCGGTTTTGTCTTATTAACGGGTTTATCTTGGCTTAAGTTTATTGACAGTGTTGGTCAATACGCCATTGTTGGCACACTATGGCTAGTAAACGCTCCTAAGCTTATTAAAGCGCATTTTGCCAGCAGTGATGATAAAGACAATGAAACAATAGGTCATGGTAAAAGCCATTTGGCGGAAAATAAAACCAGTGATATAGAAGCACTTATCCCCGCAGAACTTATACCCACTGCAAAGCCTGTCAAAACAGCGAAGGTAGCATTGCCAGAGTCCTTTAGCATAGACGAAGAACAGCTTGCTAATGTACTGCCCGTTGATGATAAGTGTGAGCCCTTTATTGATATTGCTGAGTTAATGAGTGAAGCCAGTATTGGTAACGTGCAAGAGCATGTTAGTGAAAAAGAAATCACCGCCGCTTTCGCTGCAGTTGATAAACCCAATGTTGCGGATGACTTGCAAGTACCAACTATGGCACCGTTAGCACCCGTTGAGCAAAAAATAACCGGCGAAAACGGCCAGGTTAATTTAGTTGCTGTTGCCACAAGTAAGTTTAAGGGTATGCCCTCTATCGATTTACTTGACCGACCCGATAAAGCGAAAAATCCGATTAACCAAGATGAATTGGATCAAGTTAGCCGCTTAGTTGAAGCCAAGTTACTCGACTTCGGTATCCAAGCCCAGGTAGTTTCGGTTTATCCAGGGCCCGTTATAACGCGCTTTGAATTAGACTTAGCGCCGGGTATTAAAGTAAGTAGAATTACCAGTTTATCGAAAGATTTAGCCCGTGCCCTATCGGCCATTAGTGTCCGTGTGGTTGAAGTCATCCCGGGTAAATCGGTTATTGGCTTAGAGCTGCCAAATAAACACCGGGAAATTGTTTATTTGAGTGAAGTTATTTCATGTGCTGCATTTAAAGAATCAACATCGCCCCTTGCTATGGTCTTGGGTAAAGATATTGCCGGTGATCCTGTGGTGGTCGATTTAGGTAAAATGCCCCATTTATTAGTTGCGGGTACGACCGGCTCAGGTAAATCTGTTGGTGTTAATACCATGATTGTCAGCTTGCTGTATAAATCGACACCAGAAGATGTGCGTATGATCATGATAGATCCAAAAATGTTGGAGCTGTCTGTTTATGAAGGCATTCCGCATTTACTGACTGAAGTGGTTACCGATATGAAAGATGCCGCTAATGCCTTACGTTGGTGTGTCGGTGAAATGGAGCGGCGTTACAAGGTGATGTCAGCGGTGGGTGTGCGTAATCTTAAAGGCTACAACAAGAAAGTGCTTGAGGCGATTGCTAAGGGTGAGCCTATTATTGACCCTTTATGGCAGCCAACCGATAGTTTGGATCAAACACCACCGACCTTAGAAAAACTGCCAAGCATTGTCGTTATTGTTGATGAATTTGCTGACATGATGATGATAGTGGGTAAAAAAGTTGAAGAGCTTATCGCCCGTATTGCGCAAAAAGCCCGCGCCGCCGGTATTCATCTAATACTGGCGACACAGCGTCCCTCGGTTGATGTTATTACCGGCTTAATTAAAGCCAATATTCCCACCCGTATGGCGTTCCAAGTATCGTCGGGGCTAAACTCTCGTACCATATTAGATCAACAAGGGGCAGAGCAGTTATTAGGTATGGGCGATATGCTTTATTTACCACCAGGTACCGGTATACCAACACGTGTGCATGGCGCTTTTGTTGATGATCATGAAGTACATGCGGTGGTTAAAGATTGGAAGTCGCGCGGAAAACCCAATTATATTGATGAAATACTCTCGGGGGAAAACGAGCAAGATATTTTATTACCCGGTGAACAAGCCGAGGGCAGCGATGCTGAAGAGGTTGATGCCCTCTATGATGACGCGGTTAACTTTGTTACTGAAAAACGTCGAGTGTCTATTTCTAGTGTGCAAAGACAATTTAGAATTGGCTATAACCGCTCGGCAAGAATTGTTGAACAAATGGAAAATCAAGGTATCGTCTCAACACCAGGTAATAACGGTGCCCGTGAAGTATTGGCGCCTCCACCGGTCCGTGATGTATAACGATTTAGGGTAACTTAATACCTTAAACCATTATCGGCACTTATTAACTCTATCTGTACTCGCAACAGTGCTAGTACATTTCATTCTATTAGAAGTGGAACTATGTCAAAAAAATTGATGCTAAACCCCTTAATGCAAAATAAGTCAACGAAACGGCCTGTTATCAGAAGCCTTATATTGGCAAGTTTATTCATGCCAATACTACATTTTTCTCAAGGCTTGGTTTATGCCGCTCAACCTCTGGCTGATGAAGCTAAGGTTAGCGATGTCAAGTTAGAAAAAAGTGCCTCGTCAGCAGAGTACTCAAGCGCAGCGAAACAACGTTTAATGACTAAATTGGGAAAATTGGCTTTTTTTAGCGCTAATTTCAGCCAAAAAATTCTCACTGAGCAAGGTGAATTATTACAGCAAGGCACAGGTAAACTGGCTATTAGTAAACCTAACCTGGTCTATTGGCAGACCGTTACTCCGGATGAAACCTTAATTGTTAGTGATGGTAATACCTTGTGGTTTTATGACCCCTTCATTGAACAAGCCAGTGCGTATAGCTTAGCTAAATCCATTCATAACACGCCCATTTTATTGTTAATCAGTGATGACGCGACACTTTGGCAACAGTACACTGTTGTACAAGAAAGTAATATTGCTCAGCAACCTGATGCTGAACCGCAAACTAACAAGCCGTTGGCTGAACGCTTTATTGTCACGCCAAAAAATAAAAACAGTCAAATTAAGCAGTTAACCATCAGCTTTACTACTGTGGATAGTCAGGGTGAAAAAACTGAGCAGTTAAGCGAGTTTTCATTTCAAGATGCAACCGGACAAATTAGTCAAATTAGCTTAAGTCAGTTTAATAGTACCGATAAGCCAGACGCCTCATTGTTTAGCTTTAGCTTACCTCAAGGTGTAAGACTTGAAGACCAGCGATAATTCATCTTTAGGCTTAGGGCAAAGTGATGATCAGCAAAATTCACTGTTTGATCTTACCAGCGAAGCCGATACTGAAAGCCATTCCAGCAGTGGTTATGCTACCAGGGATGATAATACTGCTGCTGTGCAGTGTTTTATGCCGCTGGCCGCGAAAATGCGACCAAAAACCTTAGCTGATTATGTCGGACAGCAGCATATTCTTGCTGGGGATTCTCCTTTAGCGCAAGCCATTACCCAAGGACATTGTCACTCGCTTATTTTTTGGGGACCTCCGGGCAGTGGCAAAACCACGTTAGCTGAAATTATTGCCGAGCATGCTAACGCAGAAATAGAGCGAGTTTCGGCGGTAACTTCGGGTATAAAAGAGATCCGCATCGCCATTGATAAAGCTAAACTACGTGCCCAAGGTCAGGGAAAAAACAAACGTCGTACGGTACTCTTTGTTGATGAGGTGCATCGCTTTAATAAAGCACAGCAAGATGCGTTTTTACCGCATATTGAAGATGGCACCATTATTTTTATCGGTGCGACCACAGAAAATCCTGCGTTTGAATTAAACCAAGCCTTGTTATCGCGAGCACGTTTATACACCTTAAAAAAATTAACGACAGATGACTTAGTACAAGTTTTACAACGCGCCATTAGCTTTTGTGAGAAAGAACAAGGCTTAGTGATAGAGCTTTGCGAAGATGCTAGACAAAGTTTACTTAATCGCAGTGATGGTGACGCCAGACGCTTGCTTAATTTACTGGAAAATTGCCTTGATAGCACTGTCGTTACACCTATTGCCAGTAAAGCAACCATTAGAGCGACTACACCAGCAAGTCAGTCAGTTTCTGTGCAAGAAGGTGATCAGCAAAGTGAGCAGAGCAACTTTGGCAAAGAAAAAACCTTGGTGAAAAGCATTTCTGTGGCACTCATTGCACAAGTCGCCGGTAGTAAAATTGCCCTTTATGATAAGGGTGGCGATGCTTTTTATGATTTAATCAGTGCCTTTCATAAATCAGTGCGTGGCTCTTGTCCTGATGCCGCACTTTATTGGTATGCCAGAATTCTTACCGCCGGTGGTGATGCCCTTTATGTCGCCAGACGTTTGCTTGCCATTGCCAGTGAAGATATTGGTAATGCCGATCCTCGGGCGATGCAACTGGCACTTAATGCGTGGGATACTTTTCATCGCGTTGGCCCAAGTGAAGGTGAGCGGGCCATTGCTCAAGCTATCGTTTATATGGCACTAGCCCCTAAAAGTAATGCGGTTTACCAAGCCTTTAATAAAGCAAAAATATTAGCGCAGCAAACCTGTACTTTAGAGGTGCCTTTACATTTGAAAAACGCCACCAGCAGTATCACCAAAGAACTTGGCCATGGTAGTGAGTATCGCTATGCCCATGATGAAATGAATGCCTTTGCCGCCGGAGAAAACTATTTTCCAGAAGCGCTAGCTAAAGGGGATAGCTCACACACTCGTTTGTATCAGCCAACTGAACGCGGGCTAGAGAAAAAACTGAAAGAAAAACTCGATTACTTGAATCAGCTTAATAGGAATAGCCATGAGCAGCGCTATTAGTAACGTTACTTTATATGCTTTTGTTGCCCTTGGTGGTGCCTGTGGGGCCAGCTTACGCTTTTATATTTCACAATTAGTGCTAAATTGGCTTGGAAAAGGTTTCCCTTTTGCCACATTGATGGTTAATATCAGCGGCTCATTTATTATGGGTTTGTTATATCAGCTAATCGAGCGCGAAATTATCGATATTAGTGTGCATAGAACCTTAATAGGAATAGGTTTTTTGGGTGCATTTACCACCTTTTCTACATTTTCATTAGACTCCTTGTTACTATTGCAGCAAGGCGACGTGTTAAAAGCGGCGATAAATATTTTACTGAATGTTGCCCTGTGTATTGGCGCTGCAGGCTTGGGAATGTTTATGGTGACCGCTTTAACTAAATAACCGCAGATATACCTTATGCGCGGGTTGAATAGCCATAGCTTATATAGAACAAACGTGGCTTACACTTAAAAAAATACGATTTTAATAACTTTATAAACAAGAATGTGAACAATTATGCTTGATGCAAAACTGCTTAGAACTGATTTAGATAATATCGCTCAACAACTGGCTAAACGTGGCTTTGAATTAGATACCGCGACGTTAAGTGCGTTAGAAGAGCAACGGAAAGCACTGCAAATAAAAACTCAAGAGCTGCAAAGTGAGCGTAACTCACGTTCAAAATCTATTGGCCAAGCGAAAGCCCGTGGCGAAGACATTGCGCCCTTGCTTGCTCAGGTAAGTCAGCTAGGTGAGTCACTTGATGCGACAAAAGCGGAGCAAGATGACGTTTTAGCTAAAATTGATGCTATCGCTAGCGCTATACCCAATTTACTCGATGAATCAGTGCCAGATGGCAAAGATGAAGATGACAACGTTGAGTTAAAACGTTGGGGCACACCACGCACTTTTGATTTTGAAATTAAAGATCATGTGGATTTAGGCCTCGCTATCGATAAAGGTTTAGATTTTGAAAGTGGTGCAAAATTAGCGGGGACACGTTTTGTTGTTCTGCGTGGTAAAATTGCCAAATTACACCGTGCTTTGGCGCAATTTATGCTCGATGTACATACGGAAGAACATGGTTATGTAGAAATGTACGTACCGTATTTAGTGAATGCTGCCTCGTTATATGGTACGGGACAACTACCTAAATTTGGTGAAGACTTATTTCATACCGAGTTATCAGGTAAAAAATTCTCATTAATACCCACTTCAGAAGTACCGTTGACTAATATTTATCGCGATGAAATTGTTGATCAGAGTGAATTACCGATTAAAATGACCGCACACACACCTTGTTTTCGCAGTGAAGCTGGCTCTGGTGGTCGTGATATTCGTGGACTTATTCGCCAACATCAATTTGATAAAGTTGAAATGGTGCAATTGGTTAAACCTGAAAACTCAATGGCCGCTCTTGAAGAGTTAACGGGGCACGCGGAAGCTATTTTAGAAAAGCTAGAGTTACCGTACCGTACCATGGCATTATGTAGTGGTGATGTTGGCTTTAGTGCCATGAAAACCTTCGACTTAGAAGTATGGTTGCCGGCACAAGATACGTATCGTGAAATTTCATCTTGTTCGAATATGGGCACTTTCCAAGCACGCCGTATGCAAGCACGCTTTAGAAATAGTGAAACCAACAAACCAGAATTATTACATACACTTAACGGCTCAGGCTTAGCCGTAGGGCGTACTCTAGTTGCTCTTTTAGAAAACTACCAGCAAGCCGATGGTAGTATTAATATCCCAACGGTACTACAACCCTATATGGCTGGTGTAACTAACATAGGTTAATACACTTTTTGTTATGTTAGCTAGCTAGGTACGTTAGCTAAAAACCAAAACGCGACTCAGTTATCTGGGTCGCGTTTTTTTGTGATTTACCTTCATCTAAATTGCACTATTACTTAGCCCTGCGAATTTATCATCACTGACTATAAATCAGATAAAGGGCTACGCACACCATTGGCTCCCGCTTGAATTACATGCGTATAAATTTGTGTTGTGCGAATATCACTATGGCCTAATTGTTCTTGTACTGTTCTAATATCAGCACCTCGTTGTAATAAATGAGTAGCAAATGAATGACGTAGTGTGTGGCATGAGACGACCTTTTCGATGTGTGCTAATTTAGCAGATTTCTTAATTGCTTTTTGTAATGAACTTTCGTCAATATGATGTCGACGAACTTTATTATTGTCGTGAGGATCACGACTTAATCTTGCTGAAGGGAATAAATAATGCCAACCAAACTCTTTAGCCGCTGTTGGATATTTTTTCTTTAAAGCAAAGGGCAGCCAAACTCCTTGATAGTGCATCGAATTGCTATCTAATTCGAAATATTTTTTACAGATATCTATTTGTAATTTTAATGGCTCCACTAATTCTTTTGCTAAAGTCACCCTGCGATTTTTGCCGCCTTTTCCTTGCCAAACCAAAACTGACATATAGTCAAAATCTATATCTTGTACTCGTAACCTAACAGTTTCCATAAGTCTTAACCCGCTACCATACATAATATTGGCTAATAGCCAATGTTGAGTATCAACCAAGCTGAGCAAAGATGCGGTTTCACCTTTAGTTAATACCACGGGTAATTTAGCTTGTCGCTGCGATTTATTAAAATTTAATGACAATGACAGAGGGGATCCTAAAAACTCACGATATAGAAATACTAATGAATTAAGGGCAATTGTTTGTGTCCCTGGTGCAACATTTTCTTCGTTGGATAAGTAAGTTAAATATTGTTCAACTTCTTTATTACCCAGTTTTGATGGATGTTGCTTGTTGTTGAAAATAATATATCGCTTGATCCAATAAATGTAAGTTTGAATAGTCCTTTTAGCAAATCTACGTGTGATCATAAATTCACCGATGCTATTTAAAAGTAAAGATTCAGACATAGTAAAAATAAATATTTAATAGCTGTGTTTATATACAGTATAGCTGGAATTATAAATGTGTCTTTGATAGACAGAATATTTCCGTAATGTACGCAATAATGAAAAAGTTAAAACTTTATTAAAGTCTTTGATATTAAATATGAAAGAGAGTATTTTAGTATGAATTAAATATCATGATAGAGAGAATAATTCCGTGTTTAAACACGGAATTATTCTCTCTATTAAGCTGTTATGAATTATCGATTTCCAAAAGGATTGAGCGTGATTAAGAATTTTATTACCTGTGAAAAAATTACCGATGATAATAGCCATGGTGGAGAAGGCACTATTGAAATTCAAAAAGTGTTTCGACGTGAAGACTTCAAAGGTGCATGGGATTTTGCTTTACGCGTATGTATGCCGCCTAACTCATCTATGGGACTCCATGATCATGGAGAAGATGAAGAAATGTATATTATCCTCAATGGCGAAGGGCTTATGACTATTGAAGGTGAAACCCAACGTGTAAGTAAAGGTGACATGATCTTAAATAAACCACATGGTACTCATGGGTTATTAAACGATAGCAGTCAAGAACTTGAGCTACTTATAATTCAAGCAAGTCTCAAGCAGTAAATTCATAACAAGCAAATTAATCAGGACAAATAACAGTTGGTTTTTGCTCCTGCGTCGCCTATTTTAACCAACTGTTATTTGCCCATTATTTGGGCGTTAGTTGGCTAATAAAAAACATCTTATAAGTGCTAAATAATTCAGTTTCACCAATTCACTGTTTAGTGCTTTACCGCGAATAAGTTAGTCACTTTTATCACGTTTCTGAAAGGTGTATTAGCGTAACTATTCGCTCTAAATAGTAAGTGTAATGGCTCAAATTCACGGTTTGGTATTTTCATTACGGTGCGTTTAAGTTATTGTTGTACTTGGTGAAAGTATGTTGCAACTAACAAGCAAATCAACAGGGACACGTAACACTTGCTCGGTTCCACTTCGTTTCACATTGTAGCAAGTATTACTTAGCCCGTTATTTGGGCGTTATATGCGGTTAAAACCTGAGTGTTAGAGCAAGACAATCTTTTTAGTTTTACGCTAAATCAGGTTCAGTTTAATCACTAATAAGCATTGCCTCTTTTACCTTTTTCAAAGGTGGCAACGCTATTAAGTTTATTCAATCAGTTGTGAGTAGCGTAAAAATTCACAGCTTAATTATGTATTACAGTGCCTTTAAGTTCGTGCAAAGCTTAGTTCAACCAGCGTTGCATATAACAAGCAATTCAACGTGACACGCAACAGTTGGCCGCGCTCACTACGTTCACAAGTATGGCCAACTATTACTTAGCCCGTTAATTGGGCGTTAGTTGGTACCGCTAATCCAAGTAATATTTCATTGTAAAAGCGGTATTTTATAAATTGGCTTTGCATGTGTATCGGTGAGTTTTCGCCATTAGCTTTCAAATGTTAACCAGCGAAAATCAGCCTCATTTGTCAATTGCAGGTTTGGCGAGTTCGCTTCAATTCATTTAATTGAGTGGCTCAAAGTTAAAGCTTTAGTGTGTAGCGGCACTAGGTGTATTTTGACTTTTCCGTACAGCTCATAAACATGGTAACCTATTGCTTTTGTTGTGCTTTTAATGAAAAACAACTAACAAGGCAATCAAACGGACACGTAACAGTTGGCTCGGTTCCGCTTCGCTTCACATTTTAGCCAACCATTACTTAGCCGCTTATTGTGGCGTTAGTTGGCTATCAAAAACTATTTCCTAAGTGCTAAATAATTCAGTTTCACCAATTCACTGTTTTGTGCTTTACCACGAATAAGTTAGTCATTTCTTGTGTGTTTCTGAAAGGTGTATTAGCGTAACTATTCGCTCTAAATAGTGAGTGTAATGGCTCAAATTCACGGCTTGGTATTTCCATTACGGTGCGTTTAAGTTATTGTTGTACATATTGAAAGTGTGTTGCAACTAACAAGCAATTCAACGTGACACGCAACAGTTGGCCGCGCTCACTACGTTCACAATTATGGCCAACTATTACTTAGCCCGTTAATGTGGGCGTTAGTTGGCTAATAAAAAAGATCGTCTAAGTGCTAAATAATTCAGTTTCACCAATTCACTGTTTAGTGCTTTACCGCGAATAAGTTAGTCACTTTTATCACGTTTCTGAAAGGTGTATTAGCGTAACTATTCGCTCTAAATAGTGAGTGTAATGGCTCAAATTCACGGTTTGGTATTTTCATTACGGTGCGTTTAAGTTATTGTTGTACTTGGTGAAAGTATGTTGCAACTAACAAGCAAATCAACAGGGACACGTAACACTTGCTCGGTTCCACTTCGTTTCACATTGTAGCAAGTATTACTTAGCCCGTTATTTGGGCGTTAGTTGGCTAATAAAAAACATCTTATAAGTGCTAAATAATTCAGTTTCACCAATTCACTGTTTGGTGCTTTACCGCGAATAAGTAAGTCACTTTCATCACGTTTCTGAAAGGTGTATTAGCGTAACTATTCGCTTTAAATAGTGAGTGTAATGGCTCAAATTCACGGTTTGGTATTTTCATTACGGTGCGTTTAAGTTATTGTTGTACTTGG
>NZ_LJYX01000091.1 GCF_001440345.1 Colwellia sp. TT2012
ATGGCCTTGCCGGCCTCCAGTTGCCCACGGTGAATGGCTTGCAGCGCACCGCGCACAATCTCGGCCACCTGGGAGCCGCAAAACAGCGTCAGGCCCAGGGCCCCGCCCTGGAACGCACTGATCTGCCAGCCACGCGCCGGCGCCATGTAGAAACAGGCCAACACCAACACAAACACCGGGGTGCCCCGGATCAGGTCGACGTACAGGCGAAACGGCGCACGCATCCAGAACTTGCCGTAGGTCAGCACCAGCCCGGCGACGATGCCAATCAGGGTGCCGAAGATAATCGCCAGCACCGAGCAATACACGCTGGTCTGGAACCCAGTCCAGAGGGTTTCCCGGGCGATCCACAACTCATGCAGCCAATACATGGAAAACCCCTCTTATCGACGGATCGCCAAACGCTGCTCCAGGTAACGCAGCAGCATGGCGATGAGGTAACAGGCAGCCACATAGAGCGCAGTCGTCACCAGCCAGGTTTCAATCACCCGGTAGCTTTCGACGTTGATCTTGCGGGCGTAATAGGTCA
The DNA here is from genome assembly GCF_001440345.1 of Colwellia sp. TT2012. Lineage (GTDB taxonomy): Bacteria > Pseudomonadota > Gammaproteobacteria > Enterobacterales > Alteromonadaceae > Colwellia. Next base: position 530 of record NZ_LJYX01000091.1, read on the forward strand.
GCTCCGGCACGGCAATCGCGGCCGCCAGGGAGGTGTCCTTGAACAGCGAGATAAAGTTGTTCGACAGGGCCGGCAGCACATTGCGTAGCATTACTGGCACGGTGATATAGGCGCGGATCTGCCACTCACCCAGACCAATCGCCAAGCCTGCCTCGCGCAAGCCCTTGGGAATATTCAACAGGCCGGCACGGAACACTTCGGTCAGGTAGGCGCCGGCGTACAACGACAGGGTGATGATGAACGAGGGGATCTTGTCCAGGCGGATGCCCAGGCTGGGCAAGGCAAAATAGATCAACAGGATCAGCACCAGGATCGGCGTGTTGCGCACCACCGTCACATACACCGAGGCCAGGATGCGTAACGCGCGGTGTTTGGACAGCATGGCAAAGGC
>NZ_LJYX01000092.1 GCF_001440345.1 Colwellia sp. TT2012
ATGCAATGCTGGTAAAACCAAGCGATACAATAACTTAAAGGCACAGTTAAATAAACATTAGCCTCTATTTTGAGCCACATAAATAACCGATTTAGAACGAATGGTTGTGCAGTAAACGATAATTAAACCGAATGACAGTGCAAAACCTATTCGTGATTAAACATAAAAACCTGATTTGGCGAAACGCAAAGGTTTTGCCCTAAAGCTAAGTTTTTAAAAACATATAACGCTTACATAAGCGGAAAATTATAGTTGGCTAAAATGTTTGAGGAACGAAAAACAGCCAACTGTAATTTTTCCGTTTGATGTTCTTGTTAGTTGCTGGTTGTTAAAAGCACAAAACTAACAACAAGTTACCATATTTATGGGATGGGAGGAAGGCGCCAAAAACACTTAGCACCACGACTCACCAAACCATGATTTTTGAGCAAAACAATACTGCCTGAATAGCTAATGGCTTTACCGCAAAAATGTCTTAAAAAGCGTAAAGCCTATTAGCGATCATAACCAAACTTCTCTGGCGAAAACTGAGGCGTAACCCACCAAGTTAATTTAGAAAACACCGCTCTTACACATTAATATTGGGCTGATTTCGTGGTGCCAACTAACGCCCAATTAACGGGCTAAGTAATAGTTGGCCATACTTGTGAACGGAGTGAACGCGGCCAACTGTTGCGTGTCCTGTTGAATTGCTTGTTAGATGCAATGCTGGTAAAACCAAGCGATACAATAACTTAAAGGCACAGTTAAATAAACATTAGCCTCTATTTTGAGCCACATAAATAACCGATTTAGAACGAATGGTTGTGCAGTAAACGATAATTAAACCGAATGACAGTGCAAAACCTATTCGTGATTAAACATAAAAACCTGATTTGGCGAAACGCAAAGGTTTTGCCCTAAAGCTAAGTTTT
>NZ_LJYX01000093.1 GCF_001440345.1 Colwellia sp. TT2012
AGAGCGCATGTACCCGCCCTCGAACGTCTCGCGGGCCTTTTCGGACGCCGAGTCGTTGTCTTCCCCGCCCTCCTTCGCTTCTTCGAGCCAGGCGAATGCGCTTTTACAGGCGATCGGAAGCGGTTCACGCATGCCCGCTACCCAGGCCTCGAGCAGCGATTTCAACTGCTTCTGCGCCTCTTGCGGGGCCATTGGCCGGAACACCACGTCCCCATTCAAACTGACCAGAATCGAGGTGCAGCCCGGCTCACTCAGCTGCAACGCCAGATGGCGCACCCAGGGTCGAACCAGGTTGTGCCAGCGCCAACTGTCGTCGTTGCACAGCTTCTTGCTGTCCAGCTGCAAGTAGGCACGCTCACCTTGGGCATTGCGGCGAATACCGCCCAGCCAGTCACTCAATCCCGGGGCCGATTCATGAGCGGCGATCGTTGCGGCGGTTTGGCCCTCCTCGACCTCCGGCCACGCCTGCAACTGCACGTGGTAACGCTCGAGCATATCCGGCAGCGGCTCGGCCAGGGCCGATGCGCTCAACGTGCCGAAGCCACCCAACGGCAACTTGCCTTCGCGCTGCAAACGCTGAAGGTGCAGATCAAGCTCAGCCCCGGCGCCTTCAGGCTGATAATCCTCTTCAACCCAACGCTTGAGCGCCTGGCTGAGCCGGTCCTGGTGCTGCCAGTTCTCAAGGCCGTCGAGCTGAAAGGTTTCGTCGTCGCGGCTGTCAATTCGTCATTGTCGAAGTTGACCTTGAGCCGTTGCTGGAAGAACGCCCCGACGGGGTCGCGCACAAACCCGGCCAGTTGGCGCAGGGTTAAAGGCGTGTCTTGGGCGAGCGCTGGCAACAGGTTTTCCGATGGCTGCTGATCTGGCGAATCATGCACCTCACGCCATTCGTGCGAGTAAGTGAAC
>NZ_LJYX01000094.1 GCF_001440345.1 Colwellia sp. TT2012
CGCGATTATCATCGGCAAGAGCAACGTGCCCGAATTCGGCCTGGGCTCGCAGACTTACAACAGCGTGTTCGGCACCACCGGCAATGCCTATGATCCGGCCTTGGTGGCCGGCGGCAGCAGCGGCGGGGCGGCGGTGGCGCTGGCGTTGCGCATGCTGCCGGTGGCCGATGGCAGCGACATGATGGGTTCGCTGCGCAACCCGGCGGCGTTCAACAACGTGTTCGGCCTGCGCCCGTCCCAGGGCCGCGTGCCCCATGGGCCGGCGCCGGAGGTGTTTGTCCAGCAACTGGCCACCGAAGGCCCGATGGGCCGCAGCGTAGCGGATGTGGCGCGGTTATTGAGCATCCAGGCGGGCTTTGACGCACGGGTGCCGTTGTCGCTCAAGGATGATCCCAGCGTATTCGGCGCGCCGTTGGCCCGTGACTTCAAAGGCGCGCGCCTGGGGTGGCTGGGAGACTACAACGGCTATCTGCCAATGGACGACGGCGTGCTGGGCCTGTGTGAATCAGCCCTCGGCGATTTCAGCGCGTTGGGCTGCGCAGTGGAAAGCTGCCAGCCGGACTTTTCCATGGCGCGCCTGTGGCACACCTGGCTGGTGCATCGCCATTGGCTGGTGCAGGGCGCGCTGGGGGCGGCGTATGCCGACCCGCAAAAACGTGGGTTGCTCAAGCCTGAAGCGCAGTGGGAAGTGGAGGGCGGCCTGGACCTGAGTGCGGCGGATGTGTATCAAGCCTCCTTGGCGCGCAGCGATTGGTACCGCGCCTTGGCCAAGTTGTTCGAACGTTACGATTTTCTGCTATTGCCCAGTGCCCAAGTGTTCCCTTTCGATGCACAGCAGCCCTGGCCGCGCGTCGTTGGAGGGCAAACCATGGACACCTATCACCGCTGGATGGAGGTGGTCAT
>NZ_LJYX01000024.1 GCF_001440345.1 Colwellia sp. TT2012
CTAATTCTCTCTTGCTTAAAATTACTTTATCTTCACCTCGATGCCGTTGCCCTGGTGTAACGAAGTTTATTTTACTGTGCCGATGTTTGTTATTGTACCAATCAACAAAATTTTGCACCCAATCTCTAGCGACTTCTAAATTAGCAAAGCCTGAAGATGGCCATTCAGGGCGATATTTTAAGGTTCTAAATAGCGCTTCTGAATAAGGATTATCATCGCTTACCCTTGGTCTGCTGTATGATGGTAATACGCCAAGCTCTTCCATTTTAGCCTTCATTGTTTGAGCTTTCATCGGCTCACCATTGTCAGAATGCAAAACCAATGGGCTATTAAGACATTGTTCGCGTAACATGCATCGCTGTAATAAATTTCCTGCTCGCTTGCCACATTCCTGCTCATAGACTTCATAACCCACAATTTTTCTACTATAAATATCTTCGAACAAATACAGGTAATAAAACCGCCCTTTAACGGTTGAAGCCAAGTAGGTAATATCCCAAGACCACACTTCGTTCGCCTTGTGTGCCGTATAACTCGTTGGTTTACCTACACGCTTTGGCGCATGACTACGGCCTCGGTGATGCAGCTGGTCTGCTTGCTTTAATACGCGGTAAAAGCTCGATTCAGAGCCGTGATAGATACCCTCATCCAATAAAATAGGCACGATTTGCGAAGGCGGTAAATTTGCGTATTCTGCCTGATTACACGTTGCTAAAATAGTTTTCCGTTCTGCTTTGCTTAATTTATTACTTGGCTCAGGGCGCTTAGCGTCGGGCCGCTTATCTACCGTGATCTCGTTACCACAAAACCAGCGACGGTAGGTTCTCAAGCTGATCTCCGTTTCCACGCAGGCAGCATGAATGCTGCACCCGTATTTCATTGCTTCTTGAATGAGGGTAACG
>NZ_LJYX01000095.1 GCF_001440345.1 Colwellia sp. TT2012
GTGCAACCGTGTAAGCGGCTTGCGCAAGACCTCGGTAAACGCCGATAGCAACGCCGGACCATAACGTTTCAGCCGTGCATATTGCAGGTGCGGGTTGCTGGTTCGTCCCTCACGACCCACCTCCAATTGGGCGTACTCATTGCCCAACAGCAACCGTGTATCGAAGGCAAGGAGTTCGTCGAGCATCGCGGCAAACGACGTCTCGCCGAGCTTGTTTTGATCTGGAGCCACATCAAAGTGGTAGGTCGCCAAGACTTTGCCGCCGGTATCAACCAACTCAGCGATGACTTTGCCCGCATAAAAACCCGGCTCCCATCGCCACGCGTCAAATGCCTCATGGCGCGAGGCCTCCAACGGCTCATCATCAACAAACAAGCGCGACTCGGGGACAATCTCGAAATAATAAGTGCCGCGCTCCATGAACCCCGAAGCCAACGCTTCGGGGTTGACCGTGAACGTGCTGCCTTGTTTATCGATGCATCGGATAATCGCCATTTTTCAGCGCCAGAACCGGGCGGAACCCATAGAGCGCAAATCATCCTGCAACTCGGCGACTTTGGCTGCCGAGTCCGCCAGCCTCATATCCCGCAACAAGGTGCTGGTGTCCGCGAAGGCGGCCTGGACCCGCGGCGTGTCTTCACCGCGAAGTTTGGGCAGGACGTTGGCGTAGATGGCTTGATCCAATGCTGTATCGAAGTCAATCACACCACCGCGTTCGGCCTGCTCGATATAGCCGATAACATCATGGATTGTCCGCCAGCCAAAATGCAGGCGTGCCGGGCGCAAGGCCTTGACCAACCCTTTGAGCGTGTCGCGCACTCTAACAACTTGTTCCTCGGCCAACGCGCTGGTTTTCCAGCCAGGGAACGCTTCAACATCGATATCCCAGAACTCGATCAC
>NZ_LJYX01000096.1 GCF_001440345.1 Colwellia sp. TT2012
TTAGTCTTTCATCTTGAAACTCTGAGCTTTTAAAGGTTACGAAATTTGTAGCGTCTATTAATTGTCCATAAAGTCATAAATCTCTTTCATGCGTTCTTCGCGCATCAATTCAAGTTCTTCCTTGGTTTCGGCCGCCCACTGCAGGATGAAGTCCCAGCAATCGCAGCCGTGCGCGTCGGCTTCTGCTTCAAATGCTTCTTTCAGAAATTTAAGGCGATATTCTTCTGGCGAGAGCCCGCAGTTTTCAGCGAGGCTGTAATTCAGCTCGCTGAGTTCAAGCTGAATCCATAGATTGGCGTCCAGGAATTTCTTCAGGGCAAGTTCGGCTCTAAGTTCTTTTGCGATCATGAATGCTCTCTTGTGGCATGCAATAAGTAGCTGGTTGTTCAAGGTCGGCCCAGCGCTAAATTGGACTATGTCAATTTCCTGCCATCGTCCATCCTCGAACGCCATGACTTTCACTCAGCTCTTTCACGACTCGAGCCGCGTCCTGCTTATGTTTATATGGGCCTATGACGCCAAAATTGTTTTCTTTACGCGCTACCGGCAACTCCAGTTGCTGAATGGACTTTAGTGCGCGATGGCGGCTGGGCGTATTCAATGCGGGCGTGAATTCGTCGGGAAGATTTGTACTGATTTCTGTCGCAACTTTATTAGCGATGTCGTCAAATTCGTGCTCGAAGTCTGTCACTTTTTGCTGGATGTATGAATTGTCGACGTTATTTTCACAAGTTGGTCCTGTGGACGTGTAGGTCCATAGTAGAGCTGATAGTTGCCCTAAAACGCCAGTTACCAGTAAGCCCAAGCCAAGCTTTCGCACGACGCCCTCTCCAAATCAAGTGAATAGTTATTTGTGCCATTTCTTTTTATAAAGAAAGGTTTTATTTCTGATCCTG